>JAWKRP010000016.1:0-205727 GCA_041389565.1 Myxococcota bacterium | reverse complement strand
GGCGTCGTCGGTGCCGCTCACCGTGAGCGAGCCCGTGCTCGGCCGCGAGTCCCGCACCGTCGCCGGAGCCGAGCGAGAGGTGGCCGTCGCCCGCTACACGATCTCGGCGCTCACGGCGGATGTTCCGCATCAGCTGCGCATCTACGACGTGGGCGACGTGTTCGTGATGACCACCGTGGCCGACGAGGACGCCGCGGTGGCCGGACGCGGCTTCAGTCAGATCCTCGACACGCTCGCACTGAGCCCCCGCTGAGGCACCCGGCGGTCAGCGGCGCAGGGACAGGAACCAGGCGAGCACCCGCCGATAGAGCGGCTTCAGACGCCCTTTGTTGTAGGCGGATGCCACCTTGAACACCACCTCGGAGCGCGTCGGGTACGGGTGGATCGTGCTCGCGATGCGGCCGAGCGGGATGCCCTGGGTCATCGCGAGCGTGATCGGGGCCAGCAGCTCGCCAGCCCCTTCGCCCACGATCAGCGCGCCGCGGATGCGACCGGCGCCGTCGGCGACGATGGTGCAGAACCCGTGGGTCTCTCCATCGGTGCGGCCGCGGTCCGTCTCGCCGATCGACACCGTCCACGCCGTCAGGGACGGGTCGGATGCGGCCTCCGCGGGTGAGACGCCCACCGCAGCGACCTCGGGGTCCGTGTAGGTCACCCGCGGGATGACCAGGCGATCGACCCGCGAGCGCCCGAAGAACAGCGCGTTCCCGATCACGATGCGCGCCTGGTGGTCGGCCGCGTGCGTGAACCGGGCCTGCCCGATCACGTCTCCGGCGGCGTACACCCTCGGGTTCGACGTGCGCAGATGCACGTCGACCGTGACGCCGGTTCGCGTGGAGGCGATGCCCGCACGCTCCAGATCGAGGTCGAGGTTGGGGCGCCGGCCCACGGCCACCAGGATGGCGTCCGACGGGATGGAGGTTCCGTCGGACAGCACCGCAATCCGCCCGTCTGCGCCGGGCCCTTCGAAGCGCTGGACGCCCGTGCCGAGCGCGAGCGTCACCCCATCGGCCACCAGCTGCGCCGCCACCCGCGCGCTGGCGCTGGGGTCTTCGCGGGACAGGACCCGTTCGGACGGGTCGACCAGCGTGACCTGGCTCCCGAGCCGCGCGAACGCCTGCGCCATCTCGCATCCGATGACGCCCGCACCCACCACGGTGAGCCGCTCTGGCCGCTCGGTGAGCGAGAACAGCGTCTCGTTCGTGAGCACACCCACCGTCTCGATCCCGGGAATCGTCGGTAGCACGGCGCGTGCGCCGGTCGCGATGCAGCAGCGGGTGAACCTGAGCTCCGTGCCGTTCACCGCGATCGTGTCGGGCCCCGTGAACCGGGCGTCGCCGAGGAACACGTCGACACCTTCGCGCTTCAGCCGCTCCGCGCTGTCGTGGGGCGCGATGCCGGCCCGGATGGACCGCATGCGCTCCATGGCTGCGGAGAAGTCGACGTCGACGGGACCGGTGGACACCCCGAACCGCGCGGCGTCACGAGCCGCGTGTGCTGCGTGCCCGACCCTGAGGACCGCCTTGCTGGGCACGCAGCCGAACACCAGGCAGTCTCCGCCGAGCAGGTGCTTCTCGACCAGGGCCACTCTCGCGCCGAGACCCGCAGCACCGAGCGCAGCGACGAGCCCCGCCGGGCCGCCTCCGATCACGACCAGGTTGTAGCGCCCCTCGGGCGTGGGATTCACCCACGTGGGCGGGTGGACGTGGCCGACGAGCGCGCGATCGTGCGGGTCGTCGGGAAGGAGGGCGGTCATCCGGGCTCCATGACGAGGGCTTCGGTCAGGCGCTGCAGGGTGGCCTTGAAGGCCGCGAGGTCGACATCGGGTGCGGACCCGAGCGCTCCGACGATCTGGGAGGGGATGCACGCGGCGCGCTCGCGCAGGGCGTCTCCAGACGGGGTGAGGTGCACGATCACGACGCGCTGGTCGGGCTGGGAGCGCTCCCGACGCACGAGACCCGACCGCTCGAGCCGCTGGAGCAGGGGCGTCAGGGTGCCGGAGTCGAGGTGCAGGCGCTGCCCGAGCGCGGACACCGACTGGCCGTCGGACTCCCACAGCACCAGCAGCACGAGGTACTGCGGGTACGTCAGGCCGAGCTCGGCGAGCACCGGCCGGTACACGGCCTGCACCGCGCGCGCGGCTGCCACGAGCGGGAAGCACAGCTGATCGTCGAGGCGGAGCGACATCAGGACAGCAGGGCCCGGAGGGCTTCGACGCGCTTCCGGTTCACGCCGAGATCGCTGTGCCCGACCCGGGAAGCGGACCGGACGTGCACGCCGTCCTCCTCCACCTCGAGCTCCAGATCGTCCTTGAACCGGAAGAACGCGGTGGTGGACACGAAGTGCAGGTATCCGTCGGCCTCTTCGACCAGCTCGGTGCGCGGGAGGCCCGCCACGACGGCCTTGATGCGCTCGACGGTCGCGTGGGGGAGGGGCGCCACGTAGTGCGGATCGTCCGGATCGGTGCGGCTGCTCACGCAGTTCGGGGTGGCGGGGACAGGGGCGAAGCGGGTCATGGCGACCTCCTGGCCTATATGTATTGTGCACAATTGAATTGTGCACGATTTGAATCCGGCCGGCGCGCGGTCGGGGTAGGGGGTGCGCCTGGAGGTCCCGTGATGCGATGGGTCGGGTTGTTCGTGCTCGTCGGCTGTGCGCCCGTTCCCCCGATCGGGCTCAACGAGATCGGTCCGACCTGGGCCGAGCTCGGCAACCGCACCGATGCCGGCGACTCCATCGGCGGGTGGACCGTCCAGCTCGAGCTCCGCACCCCGTGGACCGTGCCGGAGGGGACCGACATCGCCGCCGGCGGGTACCGCGTGATCGAGGGGCTCGAGATCCCCGGGGGCGTGCTGAAGGTGCGGGACGCCTCGGGCGAGCTCGTCGAGGAGGTGGACGTGCCGGCGCTCGGCGACGGGAAGTCGTACGCACGGCTGCCGGACGGCACCGGCGGATGGAAGGTCGTGGACACCCCCACGCGCGGCGACCCCAACGGGGGGTAGGGTGTGGACGGAGGCTTCGTGACCGACCGCATCCGACCCACGGCTCGCGTGCTGCTGTTCGACCCCGACGATCGGGTGCTGCTCCTCAGGACGTGGCCGACCGGCACCCCAGAGCCGGACTGGTGGTACGTCCCCGGGGGCGGCGTGGAAGCGGGCGAGACCCACGAAGAGGCCGCGCTGCGCGAGCTCTACGAGGAGACGGGCTGCTCCGACGCCGTCGTGGGGCCTTGCGTGTGGACCCGCGTTCGCTGGGTCGAACGGTACGGCCAGCACTTCCACGACCGGTTCCACATCGCCCGGGTCGAGCGCGCGTTCGAGCCCGCGCCCGACGACCCGGAGTGGCGCACGCGCGACGTGTCGTTCCGGTTCCGTTGGTGGTCGATGGCGGAGCTCGCGACCACCTCCGATCGGTTCGACCCGTTCCAGATGCGCACGCTGCTCCCGGACCTCGTGCGCGGTGTGCCGGACGAGCCGGTCCCGATCGAGCCGCTCCCGATGGCCTGAGCGCGGAACCGTCGGGCGAGTCCCGGGACGTCAGCCCTCGCGGTGCACGGTGTCGGGCGAGAACGCCGGCAGGCAGACCGCCACGTACTCGGCGCCCTCCGGGGTCGTGTACCGGATCCGCTCGCCCGGCTCGGTGATCACGGACTGCCCGGCCTGCACCACGAGCGTGCCGCCGTCGTGCTCGACGTGCACGGCGCCCTTCAGCACGAGGGTGATCTCGCGGAACTCCGGGCGCTGGGCGGGCTCCGACCAGCCCGCGGGCGAGCGCATGTGCGCGATGCTCACCCCCGGATCGCCCGTCGCGACGCGTCCGACGTGCTCGTGGATCTGCTTTCCGCCGGGGACTTCGATGGCGGTGGGGCGTTCGACCAGGGTGGGCATCTGACCTCCGATGCGGGCGAACCTAGCCCGAGGACCGTCAGTCGGCGTGGTGGACTTCGAGCACGACGGTGACCCCGGAAATGCGCGCGAGGCGTGAGACCAGCCCGTCGAGACCGTACGGATCGCTCGACACCAGCGCGACCACGCCGTCTGCCCGGAGGCACGAGCCCCCCGGACCGCGGGCAGGCAGCGTGCGCTCGTGCACGAGAGCGACCGGCGTGCCCTCCCTGAACACGGTGGTGACGCGGCCGTCGGCGAGCCCCCAGGAGCCCGCGGACCGCCAGAGCCCGGTCGGCGCCCAGTCGGCAGGCCGCTGCAGACCGGGCCGCCGGAGCGCGAGCTGGGCGTCGGTGAGCGCACAGGGCTCGAGCCCCCGCACGTCCAGCGCCTCGACCGTTCCCGGACGCCTCCACGGCGCATCGTCCGTGAGCGCCGCCACGTACGGCCGTGCGAGCCTCTCGTCCTCGCACGTGAGGTACACGCCGGCGATCGCGGCGCCGCGCTGTGCGGCGAACACGGAGATCGCGAAGCTCACGTCGTGCCCGCAGTCCCAGGTCCACACCTCCGCCACCTGGTGGGGCTGGCCGTGGTTCGGGAGGACCTGCACGCGACCTTCGCCCAGGACGGCTTCGAGCGCGGCGCGGTCGGGCGGAGCGCGCACCTCGTACGTGACGACGCGCACCAGATCCCTCGTTCCCCCCACCAGGGTGGGCACGTACAGCTCCAGCCCCGCGAACGACACGGTGCCGTCGAGGGTCAGCTGGCGCGCACCCTCGACGCCGAACCGGGCCATCGCCGAGCCCCACGGCACCTGTGCGCCGGGGACCGGGAACCCCCAGCGGAGGTCGTGAAGCAGTCGGACCATGCGGAAACCCCCTTCCGTGCGGGCTCTGTATCTCATCGGACAGCGGGGACGCGGATCGCTGTGGACAAAAACGAACGGTCGTACTATTCATGTTGCATGGGAAAAGGTGACCAGACCCGGGAAGCGGTGCTCGAGTTCGCGTCGGCGCGCGCGTGCACGGTGGGGCTCGAGGGCCTCAGCATCGGCACGCTCGCGAAAGAGCTCCACATGAGCAAGAGCGGGCTGTTCGCGCACTTCCAGTCCAAGTCGGCGCTCCAGGTCCAGGTGCTCGAGCACGCGTCCGACCGGTTCGTCGAGGAGGTGATCCGGCCCGCCCTCCGTGCACCTCGCGGCGAAGCCCGGGTGCGTGCGTTGTTCGGGCTGTGGATCGCGTGGTTCCACCGCCAGGAGCACGGCTGCATCTTCGTCGCGGCGATCACGGAGCTCGACGACCGTCCGGGCGACGCACGCGACGCGTTGGCGTCCCAACAGCGCGACTGGCTCGACGTCATCGAGACGGTCACCGCCACGGGTGTGGCCACCGGGGAGTTCCGGGCCGACCTCGACACCCGTCAGTTCGCGCTCGACCTGTACAGCATCGCGCTGATGCTGCACCTCACCGTCCGCCTGCTCGCGCTGCCCGACGCCATCCCGCGCGCCGACACTGCTTTCGAGAACCTGCTGAACGGCGCTCGCGCCTGATCCTGGAGCCGACATGACCAAGCCTGTCCTCAATAAAAGCACGATCGTTCGTTCTATTCAGTCGGGTCTGCGCCTCGTGAACGTCGTGAGCCCGGCCACCGCGGCCCGCACGGCGAGCTGGCTGTTCTTCCGGTCTCCCCCACGTCAGCCGCTCACGGAGCCGCAGGCCGCGTGCCTCGCGCAGGGCCGTGCGGAGCGCCTCGACACGGCGTCCGGGCCGGTGGCGGTGTGGCGGTTCGGCTCGGGTCCCCGCGTGGTGCTCCAGCACGGCTGGGGAGGCTGGGGGGCGCAGCTCCACGCCTTCGTGCAGCCGCTCGTGGAGCTGGGTCACGAGGTGGTCGTGCTCGATGCCCCCGGGCACGGGCAGTCGCCGGGCTCGCAGTCGTCGTTCCCCGCGATGGCCGACGCGCTCGAGGCCGTCGCAGACGGAGGGCACATCGAGCTCCTGATCGCGCACTCCCTGGGCTGCTGCGGTGCGATCCTCGCGGTGGAGCGGGGCTTGTCGGTGGGAGCGTTCGTGGGCATCGCGGGCCCGGCCCACCCGCTCGACTGGTTCGACGCGTGGATGGGTGCCGTGGTCGACGACGCGGCCATCGAGCTCGAGAAGGCGAGGCTCGAGCGCCTGAATGGCTGGGCGCTCGACGACATCGACACGGCCATGCTCGCGAGCCGGCGCACGGAGCCGATGCTCTGGGTCCACGACACCGCCGACCGCGAGGTGGCGTTCGAGGGCGGGAGCGAGGTCGTCGCGCGCTGGCCCGGGGCCCGGATGCACGCGACCACGGGGCTCGGACACCGACGCATCCTCGAGAACCCCGACATCGTCGACACGGTGCTGGCGTTCCACCGGGAGGTCCGGGAGCCTGCCCGCCTCAGCGGGTGAACGAGGTCTGCCGGAGCTCGACGACGTCCCCGCGCTGCGCCGCGATCCACAGGGTGTCGCCCACGACGAGCAGTCCGTCGTCCCCGGGGTTGCACCAGGTCGTGAGGGTCGCGCCGTCCCACGCGAACAGGGCGCGTGCGGTGGGCTCGATCGGCATCCGCCACGACATCCGGCCGACGGCATGGACGCCGAAGGCCTCCGGGTCCGTGGACCACACGGCCGGCACGGCGGTCTCGAAGGCGGCTCTGGCGTTCTCGTCGAGCGGGTCGAACCCCACCGTGAGGCCCTGCGGAGGCCCGTCCAGGCCCGTCTCGGGGTCGATCCACCGCTCGTCCTGGCCGCCCGCGGTCTCGAAGGACAGCCAGACCAGGCCCCCGGTGGTGCCCCTGGCGGAGGTCAGCTCGGACCCCGAGGGCAGCGTCACCGTCGATCGGAGGGTGGCCGTGCTGTCGGCCGCGGGCACGTGATCGAAGAGCGCGTCGAACACGTCGCGCAGGTCGGCTCCTTCGGGGGTACACCCGCCCACGAGGGCGAGCGCGTGGGGCCCGGCGGAGCACACGGTCGCGAACGCCTCGCGCCGGCCGCGCCGCTCTCCGTAGGCCTCGCGCTGCTCGTCGGAGCGGAAGGCCCACACGGGGTCGGTCGGGGACTCGAGTCCTGCCTGGAGGTCGAGCGCGTGGCACAGCTCGTGGCGCGTGTTGGTCGCGAGCTCGTCGTCGGCGACCGGGCGCAGGCGGATCCTGCGGGTGACGCTGTTGTAGCGCCCGTCTCCGCGGGACATCTCGCGGATGTCGATGCGCGGGACCGACACCGGGAACGACGCGGCGCTGGTGATCTCGTCGAGTGCCGCGGCCACGATGGCGCGCTGCTCCTCCGTGCCGCCCTCGATGCGGGTCTCTCGGGACGCGCAGGACGTGAGCATCCCCAGGAGCACCACCCGCATCAGTCGTCGTAGGGCGCGGGGCCGATGTAACGGCCGTCGGTGAAGCCCAGGAAGTCGGACCCGGGCGTGAGGTCGGCGTGGATGTGGTTGTCGTGCGCCGCGTTGTAGTTCGGCGTGAGCAGGATGTTCCAGTAGTCGTTGTCGAACCAGCGGTGTGCCGCTTCGTACAGCCAGACCCCGCCAGGCTGTGTGGGCATGGTGGTGTCGTGCTCCCAGTCGTCCTCCAGGGAGTAGACCGTGCCGTCCTGGAGCTCGACGCCCCAGATGTCGATGGCCGTGCCATTCCCGTGCTCGGACAGCGAGCTCGTGCCGGCGATGACGCGGCAGTTGAGCGTGCCCAGGTGGAACAGCGCGGTGGCGCCGTGCTTCCGGGCGTCGAGCACCGTGTCGGACAGCGCGTGGCCGAGCGCACACGACCCCGAGAGCCCGACGGACTGCCCCGCGGTCGTGAGCACGTCGACGTTGTGGAGCGGGGGCCGGAGGATGATGGGATCCTCCACGTGGCACGTCAGCTCGGGATGATCCGCAGGACTTCGGTCGGGGATCACCGTCGGCTCGAACCGCACACCGGCCGCGCCGAGCTCGTAGTAGCAGGACGGCAACACGTCCCCCTCGCCGGGGAGGCACGCGTAGAGCTCGGTTCCGGACTGGTTGGCGCGGGGCACGCGAGCGCACCCGTAGCCGGCGCGGCACCCAGACTCGGGGAAGAACCCGAAGTCGCACCGCGAGTGGCAGGCGCCGTCTCCGAGCGTGGGCGCTTCTGCGGGGAGCGCGCCGTCTGCCACGCAGAACGTGACGGGATGCCCCTCGGCGTCGGGACACACCTCGTCGCACGCCTGGGAGCACATCCCGCCCGGGTACCCGTTGGCGTTGGGGATGCAGGTGCTGTCGGCGTACGGACAGTCGGCGTCGGACTGGCACGGGCTGCCGATGAACCCGCGTGGGCCGGGCTCGTCGGGGAGGTCGGTGTCGACGGTGTCGGTGTCGACGGGCGGATCGGTGTCGACGAGTGTGTCGGACGCCCGCTTGGAGCAGCTCGCGAGGACGAGGAGGACGGAGAGGGCTGAGAACGAACGCACGGACACACCTCGGCAGCGCGCCCCCTTAGCCGGCTCCACCGGATCCGGCCGGTTCGGGCTGCGTGATGGTCAGGTTCCGCAGAACGTCTGGTAGGTCTCCTCGAATGCGGGGGGCGCCGGGCTCGCGTAGCGCTCGAGGCCGTCCCGCGCGGTGTACGGCCGCTCGAGCACGGCCAGCATGGACCGGAACGGCCCGAGGTCTCCCGCGACGGCCGCATCCAGGGCCTCTTCGACGAGGTGGTTGCGCGGCACGTAGACCGGGTTCACCTCGTCCATGCGGTCGGCCCGCTCCATGGGGTCGCCTTCGAGCCGCGCGTGCCAGCGCGAGCTCCAGGCGAGGAACGCGGCATCGTCGAAGGCGGGCTGGCCCGACCGGAGCCCGGCGGACAGCGCGCGGAACGTGCCGGTGAAGTCCTGCCGCGTCGACTCCATCCAGCCGAGGAAGTCGGAGAGGAGCGCGGGGTCGTCGGGGTGGGAGCCCGCGCAGCCGAGCTTCGCGAGCAGGCCCGCCACGAGGGCGTCCTGGTAGGTGCGAGCGTACAGACGCAGCGCTTCCTGCACGTGCTCGACGGCCTCTTCCTCGTCGTCGGCGATCAGGGGCAGGAGCGCTTCGCCCATGCGCGCGAGGTTCCACTGGGCGATGCCGGGCTGGTTGCCGTACGCGTAGCGCCCGCCGTGGTCGATCGAGCTGAACACGGTGGACGGGTCGTAGCGGTCGAGGAACGCACACGGCCCGTAGTCGAGGGTCTCGCCCGACAGCGTGCAGTTGTCGGTGTTCATCACGCCGTGGATGAAGCCGACGTTCATCCAGCTCGCGATCAGGCGACCCTGGGCCTCGGCCACGGCGCGGAGCAGCGCGACCGCGGGCGTGCCCGTGGCGTCGGGGTAGTGGCGCGCCAGCGCGTAGTCGACGACCCGCGCGAGCTTGGCGTGGTCTTGCCGGACGGCGAAGAACTCGAGCGTGCCGACCCGGAGGTGGGACGCAGCGATGCGGGCGAGCACGGCCCCGGGCAGCGGCTCGGAGCGATGGACGGTCTCGCCGGTCGTGAGGGCAGCGAGCACGCGGGTGGTGGGGATGCCCAGGTGGTGCATGGCCTCCCCGACGAGGTACTCGCGAAGGACCGGCCCGAGCGTGGCCTTTCCGTCGCCACCCCGCGAGAACGCCGTGCGGCCGGACCCCTTGAGGTGCAGGTCGCGCCGATGGCCGTGCACGTCGACGATCTCGCCGAGGAGGACCGCGCGGCCGTCACCCAGCTGGGGGGAGAAGCCGCCGAACTGGTGCCCGGCGTAGGCCTGGGCGAGGGGACGCGAGTCGTCGGGGACCCGGGTGCCCGACAGGAGCGCGGCGCCCTGCGCATCGAGCAGGGCCTCGTCGAGCCCGAGCTCCGCGACCAGGCTGCGATTGAGCTCGACCATCACAGGGTTCGGGAATCCCTGCGGCGTGTGCGGCACATAGAGGCCGTCGAGCTGCTCGGCGTAGGTGTTCTCGAGTCCGAGGGTGGGCATCGGCGCTCCAGGTGGGAGTGCTCCCTATGCACGGTGGCGCCCGGAATCGACCGTCCTCGGCTAGAGTGGCCGTCGGAGGTCGGATGGCACGCTGGATGTGGGTCGCAATCCTGGGAATCGGGTGCACGGGCAAGGATGCGGGTCCCGAGGTCGAAGCGGACGCGGACACCGACACGGACGCGGACACCGACACGGATGCGGACGCGGACACCGATGCCGACGCGGACACCGATACCGATACCGATACCGATACCGATACCGATACCGATACCGATACCGATACCGATACCGATACCGATACCGATACCGATACCGATACCGATACCGACACCGACGCGGATGCGGACAGCGACACCGACGCGGACGCGGACACCGATGCGGACGCGGACACCGATGCGGACGCGGACACCGATGCGGACGCGGACACCGACGCGGATGCGGACACCGACGCGGATGCGGACACCGACGCGGATGCGGACACCGACACGGATGCGGACACCGACCCGGTGGCTACGGGCTGCGCGGTCGATCGCTGGGATCCCGCGGACTTCGCGACCGTCTACGATGTCGGGCCCGGGCAGCCGTACGCACACCCGAACGACGTGCCCTGGCATACCCTGGCGCCCGACACCCTCGTCCGCATCTGGGCCGACAGCACGCCCTGGCAGGCCAAGTGGGTGCTCAACACCCCCGGCACGGAGGACGCTCCCGTCGTCGTGATCGGCGTGTGCGACCCCGTCACGGGCGCGATCCCCGTCATCCAGGGAGATGGCGCCACCACCGACCTCGACCTCGACTACTGGAGCGAGACGCGCGGCATCGTGAAGATCGGCGGAGCCTCCGTGCCCGCCGGGCCCGCTTCGTGGATCTACCTCGAGGATCTCGAGCTGCGCGGGGCCCGCTCGTCGTCGGGCTTCGTGGACGAGGCCGGGAACGCCGACACCTACGACGACAACGCGTCCGGCGTGTTCGTGGAGTCGGGCGACCACATCACGATCCGCGGCACCACGCTGACCGACAACGGCAACGGCCTGTTCGTCGCGTGGCAGGCGTCGAACGTCACGGTGTCGTCGAACCACATCCACGACAACGGGAATCCCGGCTCGATCTACGAGCACAACAGCTACACCGAGGCCGCCGGCATCACGTTCGAGTACAACCTGTACGGGCCGCTGTGCGCGGGGTGCGGGGGGAACAACCTCAAGGATCGCTCGGCGGGAACGATCATCCGGTACAACCGGATCGAAGGGGGGAACCGCCAGCTCGACCTCGTCGACTCGGATCATGCCGACCTCGTGAACGACCCGGCCTACGACCAGACGTTCGTCTACGGCAACCTGCTCGTCGAGCCCGCGAACGACGGGAACAGCCAGATCGTGCACTACGGCGGAGACAGTGGGGTCACCGCCGACTATCGGAACGGCACGCTGTGGTTCTTCCACAACACCGTCGTCTCCGAGCGTCCCGGCAACACCACGCTGTTCCGGCTGTCGTCGCCCGGACACGTGGCCCAGGTCGAGAACAGCATCGTGTACGCGGCCGGAAACCTCGCGCTCGTGGATTCCGACGGAGACGTGAACGTCGAGGACTCGTGGCTGAAGGCCGGCTACAGCCCGTCGTTCTCGGGGGCCACCGGGTCCCTCACGACGATGGGCGTCCTCACCGGCACGGATGCCGGCTTCACGAACCTGTCCACCAGAGACCTCACGCTCACGGCCTCCTCGCCGGCCCTCGATGCGGCGGGCCCACTCCAGGCGGGGGTCTCGGGGCACCCGGTCCTCCGACAGTACGTCGACGACCAGGCGAGCGAGCCCCGACCGGACGATGGCTCGCCGGACCTCGGGGCGCTCGAGCGCTGACCCGCGCTACTGGGGTGCGGGTGCGGGCGGCAGCGGAGGGGCCTCCATCGGCGGGGGCGCCGGGGCCTCCATCGGAGGCGGGGGCTCGGGAGGCGCTTGGGGTGCCGGCGCCGGTGCGGGCGGCGGCTGGGCGGCAGGCGGGCGCGGAGCCGGCGCGGGTGGCGGAGCCGGTGCAGGGCGCGGCGACGGGGTGAGGGGCGCGGGCATGTTGGGGTCGCCGGGCAGCCCGGTGGGGCGCTTCGGCTGCTTCACGGGCTCGGGCGGCGGGCGCGCCTCCAGCGACACGTCGATGACCGGGGCGGACTGCTGCGGTGCGAACACCTCGGCGATCTGCGTGTGGACCGTGGCCTTCTCCTTGCCCACCTTCGTCGGCTTCCACTTCCACTCCGACACGGCGGCGGTGGCAGCCTGCTGGAAGGGTGCGGTGCAGCCGTCTCCCGCGAAGCCATCGACGATGGTGACCTGGGCAGGCCGGCCGTCGGCACCGATCTTCACCCACACGATGCAGCGGTGGCGCTGTGCGGCCTCCGCGGGTGGAACGGACGGGAAGGTCGGCTCCACACGCTTGGTCGGCTTCAGCGAAGAATGGTGGAAGAAAGGGACATCGGCGAAGGGACTCCCCTCGGGAGCCTCCGCGGCGAGCGCTCCGAACAGCAGGGCCCAGATCATGGTCGGCTCCGTGGATGCGTGGCTCTCGTATACCAGAAGGCCCGCCCCCAGCGCGAATCGCCGCGAGCGGGGGTCACTTCCGGTCGCGGATGCTCTCGGGTGGGACGGTGATGATCTTGCGCGGCGTGGTCGGCGACTCGAAGTACACGACGCTCCGGTCGACGATGCGCCGCTCGGTGATCTCCCCCTTGTGGAACCGCGCGAGTGGCGCGGCGGGAACGCGGATCTCGACCGAGTAGTGGGTCTTCTTGTCGCCTTCGACGACCGTGACCCCCTGCTGCATCGCGAGCCCGGCGAGAGCGGGTGTGGACGCCACGGCATTGGCGTACCGGTGCATCTGGATGATGAGGTTCTCGTTGAGGACGTGGGGCGCGACGAGGCCTTCGCGCATGGGCTTCTCGACGGTCATGGGCGCCTGGAGCAGCTGGAGCCAGGGCTGGCCGCCGAAGTCCTGGATCGACAGCTGGGTCGCGAACAGGAAGCTCCCGCCGGACTTTCCGTAGAGCGCGTCGATCAGCTTCAGGACGTCCTGCCCCGACACCTCGGGGTACACCGGTGCCGGGCCGGACCGCGCGATGAGCGCCTCCAGGTCGACCTTGACGACCTTTCCCTTGTCGACGCACTCGAGATCGGGGGTCGGCTCCCACGCGTTGCGGCCGCCCTTCGGCCAGATGGCGATGACATGGTCGCCTTCCGACGCCTTCACGCCGGACTGCAGATCCGCGAGCGCTGCCGCGACGGCGGCCTCACAGCCCCCGTCCTTCACCTTGCCGCCTGCGGTCGTGTACCGGAGCTTCTGGGGCAGCCGGAGGGACGTGGGCACCTCGTGCCCGTGCGGGACCATCTGTGCTCCCGCGATCGACGACCAGAGCCCCAACCACAACACGCGCACCTCCGTGCCGACTGTGACACACTGCGGGCCCATGT
Source organism: Myxococcota bacterium (assembly GCA_041389565.1). GTDB lineage: Bacteria > Myxococcota_A > UBA796 > UBA796 > JACKEQ01. The sequence continues at coordinate 192,428 of JAWKRP010000016.1, read as the reverse complement.
TGGTCCTCTGGATGATTGCCGCGAGCTTCGCGGCACCGACGGTCGCGATCGCAGATCTCACGAATCACACGGGAGATCCTGCGCTCGATGGAGCGGGTCCCGGTGTGGCGGGGATCCTCGTGTCCCGGTTCCAGGGATCCGGAGTGGTCGACGTCGTGGAGCGGGATGCCCTCGACTTCCTGCTCACCGAGCAGCAGCTCACGGTCGAAGGCCTCACCGAGCCGCGCACGGCGGCGCGTGCCGGACGACTCGCGGGTGCCGACTACGTCGTGGTGGGCGAGCTGTTCTCGATGAAGCTGCCGTCCATCTCCATCGCGCTCCGCGTGGTCGACACCGAGACCGCCGAGGTGGTCGTGTCGCGCGACGTGGTGGGCCAGATCGGAGACGACGGTGAGCGCTTCTTCGAGCTGATCGACGCGCTGAGCACCGAGATCCTGGGGGCGATGAACGTCAGCCTGCGCGAAGGCCAGGCCCTGTCGGACATCGAGCAGCGCGAGCTCGCTGCGGTCCTGCGCTACGGCGAAGACCTGCTGCGCGTGAACCTCGACCACCCGATGGCGCTGTACCGCGAGTCCGACCGCGACTTCGAGCGCGGAGCCGCAGTCCGGAAGGGGTGGGCCGTGTACGACAAGCGCGGCGTGATGGTGCAGATGCCCGAGCTGGCGCGTCGGATCGGCGATCGCGACGCGCAGGCCGCCTACCTCGCACGGGGCCGCATGCTCCGGAAGCGCGCGCGCGTCACGAACCTGCTCACGCTGGGCTACGGGGCCGTCGGAGCGGGCCTGTTCATCGGGGGCGGCATCGCGAACCTCGACGGTGACACCGGTGCCGTGGATGCGGTCCAGCTGACCGGGCTCGGGCTCGTGCTGACGAGCGGGGTGCACAGCCTCGGGAACCTCATCGGGCAGGGCCTCAAGCGCTCGGCCTCCCGCCGTCCGACCACCTACTACCGGCCCGACGAGGTCGACCGCTGGCTGAACACCTACAACCGGTCGCTCGGGAAGGAGTGATGCGACCCGGTGCGTGTGCGCTCCTCGGCACGGTGCTGCTCGGAATGGCCTGTGCGACCGGCTACAAGCCCAACCTCGGCGCCTCGCAGCTCGCCGACTCGAACCGTCCGCACGCGCTGATCGTCGGGTACCTCGAGCAGACCTCCGCCGACCCCGCGGTGTGCGACGTCACGCGAACGGATGGCGTGGCGCTGTCGTACGCCGACCGCAGGGTGGTGAAGGCGCTCTTCCAGGGCCTCGAGAAGGGGAGCATCCCGCCGGACCGATGGTCGAGGTGCGTCCGCCTGCTGTGGCGCGAGGCCGACCCGCTGCTCGAAGCCGACCTCGGGCACGCCCTGCTCGGCGGGCTCGACGGCCTGCGCCGGGTGTCGGCCTGGGGCTCGCGCGACCTCGAGCGCGCTTCGGCCCTGCTCGACGTGCTCGTGAACCGTGAGTCCCGAGGGGGCACGGAGGCCCTGGACCCAACGAAGCTCGAAGGTGTGGCGCTCGATCTGCGCGCCGCCGCGGCGCGGTTCGGTCGGGACAGCGCGGCGGGGGTGGTGCTCGGCGACCTGGTGTCTGCGGTCGAAGCCGAAGCCGGTGTGCTCGACGGAGTGCCCATCACCCGGAAGACCATCGCGGCCACGAACGATCCCGTCCAGCTCACCCAGTGGGCGCTGCGTCTTCCGTCTGCACCGCTCCGGGAGGCCGCGCAGGAGCGGCTGATTGCGCGGCGCATCGAGAAATCCCCGTTCGCGTGGGTGCGCGAGAACGCGGAGGCCGTCCAGGACGCCCTCGCGAAGGGCCCCCTGGGTCTGCCGCCCGGTGCCGTGGTGGTGCGCGCCCAGTGGAGCCCCGCGCGCGATGGCACGGCGCTGCTGCGCCTGCTCCAGGACCCTCTCCGTGGGAAGGTGCGCCTGCTGCCCGCCGGGCGCGATGGAACCCGGTCGGCCGACCCGTCGCTCGATCTCGTCGACAGCCTGTGGCTCGACATCGACGGCCTGGAGCGGCCCATCACGGTGTGCGGGCCCGATCGGTTCGACCCGACGCCGTGCATGCCGCCCTCGCGCCTCTCGATGACGCACCCGGTCGCCGTGCTCGCCCCCACGGGTCGCGTCACGTTCCCGAGGGAGCTCGCGATGCGCGAGTTCATCGAGCTCGGCCGCGATGGCGACCGCCTGTCCGCGCAGGTCGTGGTCGACGGGCACGTGGCGGACATCGATCTGCCCATCCGGTTCGACTCCGTGCCCGAGCTCGTGCTGGAGCCCCCGAACAAGGGCAACGGCCCGCCGATCAAGGTGCAGGCGTGGGAGCTGTCGAACGAACGCCTGCTGCTCGAGGTGCGCTCGCCCCTGGTGCTCGGGAACAAGGTGTGGAGCGCGCTCGTCGAGAGCTCCGACACCGCGTTCAGCGTGCAGAGCTACGGTCACGTCACGAAGTACCAGGAGGGGCGCGGCGGCCCCATCACCGTGACGATGCACTGCACGAACTGTCCGGCGGTGCGCGCCACGCTCACGCGCATGATCCGCAGCACGGGCATGGCGCCGGGCAAGGTGGAGTTCCGCCGCGGGAAGTGATCAGGTGCGGAGCTCGGAGAGCGGGCCCGGCGCGATGCGCGAGCTCCCCTCGGCGCCGAAGTCGTCGAGTGTGAGGCCCGCCGCGTAGCCGAGGGTGTTGAACAGGTTCGACAGCTGGCGGTTCGTGGACTGGCGCACGCCCGGGAACACCGTGGACCGCCCGTCATTCAGGAACCCGAGCCCCTGGCCGCCCACCATCAGCACCGGCCACTCCTCGGCGGAGCTGTGGTGCGACTCGCCGTTGTCGGACAGGTACACGATGACCGTGTTGTCGAGCATCGTGCCGCCCCCCTCGGGCGTGGAGTGCAGCGAGCGTGCGAGCTTCGCGATCATCTCGACGTGCCGGCGCGTCGCCGCGTGGATCACCGACAGGTACGTGGGGTCGGCGGCCCCGTGCTGCAGGTTGTGGCGACCGATATCGGCGATGAGGCTCGGATAGGCGAGATCGAACGCGCCCCCCGTACCCGACGCGATCACGGCGACGTTCGTGAGCCCGCCGAGCAGCGCGGCGTTCACGAGGTCGAACTGCGCCTGCAGGTGGTCGAGCGGGTCGGCGGACGCGTACAGCGGGTTCGTCGACGGGGCTTCGGGCGCGACGCCCGCCAGTGTGGGCGCGAGCGCGGTGAGCTGCTGCTGGCGGTCGGTGAGCGCCTCGAGGCTCGCGAGGTAGGTCTCGAGCTTCTGGCGCTCCGTCGTGTTGCCACCGAACTGGGCGAGCGCCGCGTTCACGTCGGTGCGGGCGTACGACAGCAGGTCGGCGCGCCGTGCGAACGCCTCCTGACCGGCGAGGTCGGCCACCGACCCGAACAGGTTGTTGTACGCGAGCACCGGGTCCATCAGCACGGGCGCCGCGCGGCCTTCTGCGTACGCACACGTGCTGTTGTTGAGCGCGTTCGTGCTCGCGTGCACGCCGACCCGCACGGCGTCGAACGGCGCTTGCTGGCGCACCTCCGGAACGGCGGCGAGCAGGGCGTCGATCGTGGGGCCGCCCGCGCGTCCGGGGGTGGACCGCGTACAGCTCAGGGCTCCGAAGTTCGTGGTGTGCCCGCCCCCCGTGACCGTGGACGACAACCCGAGCGTCACGGACGCCTTCGTCGTGAGGTCGATGCCCGTTGAGCCCGGCAGGAGCGGGTCGAGCGCGGGTGCGGTGCCGAGATCGCCCTGCTGTACGACCAGCGGCGCGGTGTGCTGGTAGTACGTGGGGAACCAGCGCCGCCCGCTGGTATCGAGCGTGGTGGCGGCGTCGATGGCCGCGCGCGTGGCGGTCGACATCATGGTGACGGGCTCGTAGCCGTTGCCCTCCACGACGAACACGAACCGCGTCGGGGCCGGCCCACCGGCGAGCGCCTGGCGGAACCACGGGGTGAGGAGAGCGGCGCCGGCCGCCGTGCTGGCACCGGCCAGGAAGCTCCGGCGGTTCATGGGAGCACCTCGTCTTCGTTCGTTCGGTACATCAGCGTGTCGTGGGTGGCGAGGGTCTCGAGCAGGCTCACGAACGAGCCTCCGGAGCTGTCGTAGGCCAGCTCCATCTCGGTGAGCACGCAGGAATCGGCGGGCGTCTCGTCGCGTCCGGCGAAGAACCGGAACGTCTGCCGGATGAAGCACCGCTTCACGTAGGGGCTGTCGGCGAACGCCTCCATCATGTCGACCGCATCGGTGTACGAGCGGTTCAGCGCGGGGTCGGGCGCGTTCGTGAGCGTGGTGGACCCATCGGGCGCGAACCCGTGGTCGTCGGCCCGCAGGTAGCCCGCGTGGTTGTACATCTCGAACGCGTACCCCAGCGAGTTCATGTTCTGGTGGCAGGCCATGCACTCGTTGTGCACCTCGATGCTCTGCTGCACGCGGTCGCGGGCGCGGAGCGTGCCGTCGGACGGGAGCAGCTGGGCTTCCACGTTCACGAGCTCGAGCGGCGGGATGGTCTCGCACAGCAGGTGCTCTCGCACCCACTTCCCGCGGTGGATGATGCTGGGCCCATCTTCGAACGCGTCGCCGTGGGCCGCGAGCCACACGGGGTGCGTGAGCATGCCTGCGCGCTCGCTGTTGGGAAGCGTGTTCCACCGCCCGGGACGGTCGGCCGGGATGGACGCGGTGAGGTTGAAGATGCGGTTCGTGTAGTCGGTGCCGGGGTCGCTCGTGGCCGGGATGTAGAAGTCCCGCGTCGTGAGCAGGCCGTGCAGCACGTCCTGATCGCCCACCACCACCTTCGCGATGGCGTCCGTGAACACCATCAGCCCGTCGGGCTCGTTCCAGCCCTCGTAGCTCCGGAGCTCGTCCAGGGAGCGCTGGTGGGTGCTGGCCGGGTCGGCATCGAACGCGGACGTGGCGTTCGGCGTGTCCTGGAACCCGCTCTCGAACCGCTCCACGTCGAAGAACTCGAGGAAGAAGCGGTCGATCTTGTCGGACATCCACTCCTCGGCCCGACGCTGTCGCTGGGTGAGGCTGTGGGTGCCGTAGTCGATCCAGTCGTCCGGCCGGTTCGGGTCGACGCCCATCGCATACTGACGCAGCAGGGCGCCTGCGACGGCCGGCTGCTGGATGGTGCCGTCCATCGCGGCCGTGGCGATGCCGGCGAGGTGCCCGCCAGCAGTCTCCGTGTAGCGCTCGTCGCCCGTGAGGTTGTTGTCGTAGAGGTACACGCCCGATGCACCCGGCCCGCGATCGCTGATCATGTCGGCGACCAGGCTCGCGGCCTCCCAGTCCGTCAGGCGCCTCCGACCGTTCGCGTCGGGCGCGCCAGCCCCGAGCTCGGACTCGAACAGCGCGCTCGTGTGCAGCCATGCGGCGGACGTGATCTGCCGGATCGACGTGTCGCGCGAGGTACCGGCGGTGGTCTCGTCGGCGAACACGCCCTGCGCGAACGCCACGAGCCGGTCGACCTCGCCCTGGTCGGGCGTCTCGTGGAGGACGGCCGTCTGGAGGTACGTGCGCACCCAGTTGTCGATGCAGGCCGCGTCGGGGGCGGCGAGGCTGTACATGCAGTTCAGCGAGCTGTCGGTGCGCGCGACGTACTGGCCGCGCGCGTAGCTCGGCACGCCCACCCACTGGTCGCCCGCGTACGACAGCACGTCGAAGTAGAGGTCGAGCGTGGCGATGTCGAGCGACACGCCCTCGCTGTACGTGCTGAAGCGCAGCGCACCGGGTGTCTCGAACGGGTTCGCGCTCGTCGCGTGGTCTTCGTCGTGCCCGACGCGGCGCCGGAACTCCAGCTTGTCGATCCGACGCAGGCGCCCCTCGGAGCTCGCGGGCTGCCCACCGCACACGAACAGGGCGTCCTGGTCGAGCTGGTTCGGGTCGATCACGCCTGCTGGCGGAGGACCGGGGTCGACCGCGCAGGTGGCGCCTGCGTCGATCCAGTCCGTCAGCACGGCCAGATCCGAGGGGTCGAGCACGTAGCCCGGCGGCATCTGAACGCCTGCACCACCCGCTGCGAGGTGCGTGCCCTGGATCTTGTCGATCAGGTAGCTGTTCGCGGAATCGCCCGGTGTGACGAGCGCCACGGGCGACGACCCGCTGGAGACCCCCACGACGTCGAGCACGTTGCGGAGGTCGAGCCCGTCGAGCGCGAAGATGCCGTGGCACCCCGTGCAGTGCGTGTCGAGCACCGCCTGCACGTCGGTACAGCCATCGGGTGGGGGCGGATCCGTGTCGGTGTCGGTGTCGGCATCGGCGTCGGCATCGCTGTCGGCATCGGCGTCGCTGTCGGCATCCGAGTCGGAGTCGGTATCGGTGTCGGTGTCGGCGAATGGCTCGCAGTCGCCGCCCGCGAGCATCCAGTCCTCGACGGCCGCGAGCTCGCCGGCCTGCAGGGTCGGCGTCGGAGGCATGATACCCCCGAGCCCACCCACGCTTGCCTGGGTGTTCATCAGCTTGTGCCAGAGGTAGCTGTCGGCGAGCACGCCGCTGGTCGCGACGATGGGGAGGGGAGCGCCGATCGCGGGGCGGCCCACGGCCGTGCGGGCGTCGGTGAGGTCGAGCCCGGCGAACGTGTCGGCGCCGCCGTGGCACACCACACAGCGCTGATCGAACACGGCCTGAGCGTCGCCACACAGGTCGAGCCCGGCGGTGTCGGTATCGGCGTCGGAGTCGCTGTCGGCGTCGGCATCGCTGTCCGAGTCGGCATCGGCGTCGGTGTCGGCGTCTCCTTCGGGGGTGCACCCTGCGCCGCCCGCGATCCACGCGTCGAGGTCGGCGAGCTGCGTCGCGTCGAGCGGTGGGAGGGTGTTCGGCGGGGGCATCGACGTGCCGCTCCCCCCCGCAGCGAGGTGCGTTCCGGTGGCCTTGTGGACGAGGTAGCTGTCGGCGGGCGCGAACGGCGCGACGATGTCGAGGGAGGCCTGCTCGCTCGGACGACCCACGACGGCCGCGATGGACGTGAGGTCGAGGTTCCCCTGCGGCGCGGTGCTGTTGTGACAGACGACGCAGCGGTTGTTCACCGAACCCTGTACGGAGGCGCACAGGGCCGACACATCGGTGTCGGTGTCCGTGTCGACATCGGTGTCTGCGTCGGCGTCGGTATCGGTGTCGGCTTCGACCGCGGTGTCGGGCTTCGGACTGCTGGTGCAGGCCAGCATCGCGAGGAGCGAGAGCATCGGATCTCCACGACCGCGCGTCGCGCCGCTTGCGCGCTCCCTTCGGGCCGGATGACCGACGATACCCCGCGCGGCCCCCGTCGGGCGACCCGGGCCGCGCTATGGTCTCGGGGCGAGGTGGTCGTGAATCGTGTGGTGGCCGGGGGCATCGCGCTCGGGGTCGTGGTCGTCGGCGCGGCGATCTTCGTGGCGCTCCGTTCGACCGGCGGGGAGCCCTCCCGGCGCGAAGGTGTCGAGAGTGCCGCGGAGAACGTCCAGGCGGGTGCCCCTCGTCCCGGCCCGAAGCTCCGGACGCTCCCGCCCCGTCGTCCCGGGATGCTCGTGGAGCCGGCCGCTCCGTTCGAGGCCCCCTCGTTCGTCGCGTCCCATCCCGAGCTCGCGGGCCTCCCTCAGGCCGACCGCGACGCGCTCGATGCGTACTTCGCGCTCACGAGCCTCGATCCGCAGGTGCCGGAGGGGATGCCGGCGGACGCCGAGGACCGCGAGCATCGGAACGCCTTCATGGAGAAGTCGTCCCGCATGGGTCCGATCGTCGCATCGCTGCGCGAGAACGCCGGACACCCCGACCTGCGGGTACCGGCGTTCCTGGCGCTGTCTCAGGTCCACGCCGACATGGCCGACTTCCTGCGCAGCGCCCCCGCTCCGGCACACCTGTCCAGCGAGCAGGCCGATGCCTACGCCGACGCGATGGAGCTGAAGGCCCAGCAACAGCTCGACCAGGCGAGCGCCGCGCTCGACGAGCTCGAGGCCATCGACCCCGACGCTGCCGCGAAGGTGGCGTGGGCCCGCGAGATGCTCGAAGGCCGATGACGGAGCCCTGGTCGCCCACGGCGTTCGAGGCCTTTCGCGAGCTGTACCCCGCCACGCCCCAGCTCCCGCTCCCCGACCTCGCGCTCACCGAAGCGTTCGCGCGGACGTGGTCCCTCCCGGATGCCGAGCTCGACGCCTGCATGCGCGATGCCTGGGTCGGTACCACCGTGGTGTTCGTGCGGGGCTATCTCGGGAACTGGATGCCCGGGAACCTCGTCCGTCCCATGCGGGCGTTCGCGGCCCTCGGCATCGACGCCCGCATCGCCACCAACGCGGCGGGCGCCACCGTCGCCACGAACGCGAGGGGGCTCGCCGAACAGCTCGGTGGAGACGGGCCCGTGCTCCTGTGCGGTCACTCGAGGGGCGGGCTCGAGTGCCTGGTGGCGACCGACCTCGACGCCCGCCTGCGAGAACGGGCCGTGGGGGTGCTGCTGAGCCAGACACCGCGCGGTCCGTCGGGGGTGCTCGAGAGCCTGCTCCTGCGCTCGCACGACGGCACGCTGTCCGGAGCCCGGCGCTGGGCGGAGGAGTGGGTGCAGCGCGTCGGTCTGCACGCCATCGGCGCGGCCTCCGGTGGACGCGAGCTCACGGCAGGGCCGCTGGCGGAGGTCGTGCGGGCGATCGATGCGTGTGCGCGGCCCTTCCCGGTGTGGCAGACCGCGAGCTGGTCGAGCCAGCCCACCACCTGGCTCGACTCCTTCCACGGCCGCCTGGCGGAGATCCGGCCGGGCTGCGCCCACGACGGGCAGTTCTTCCTCGAGGATCTGCTGTGGCCGGGCCTCCCGCACGTGCTGCTCGCGCACGTCGACCACGCCCAGCCCGTGATGGGCGGCTTCGGCTTCGACGAGGTGCGCTACTGGAAGGTGCTGGCGGCCCTGTTCGCGAGCGTCACCCGCTGAGCTCCGCGCGCACGGCCTCTGCGTCGGCCGGGCGTCCCAGCAGGTCGAGCAGGTCGGCCCGCTCGCGCACCACGGCGGCGTAGTCGCCGCGATCTCCGATGCTGCGCCAGCAGGCCGCGGCTGCAGCGAGCTCCGCTTCGGCCTCGACGAGCCGGCCCGAGTCGCGGAGCAGGCCGGCGAGCGCGCGATGTGCGAGCCCTCGGGGCTCCGGGAACGGCTCGCCCAGCGCGATCGCCTCGCGGAACCTCGCTTCTGCTTCGGTGGGGTCGGCCGCCACGCGCCCGAGCCCGAGCAGCCAGTAGACCTGCGGGTAGCGGTGGCCGGTCGCACGGTGGATGGCCAGTGCGCGCTCGAGCGCTTCGCGGGCCGCGTCGAGGTCGCCGTGCTCGAGGTGCCAGGTCGCGCGGTTCCCCACGATCACCCCGACGCTGTTGCGGTGCCCGAGGCGCTCGGACACGCGCAGGCCGGCCGCTTCCAGCTCCAGCCCGCGTGCGTCGTCGCCCCGCTGGAAGCACAGGACCGACAGCTGGAGCAGGGAGAAGCGCTCGCCGTCGAGGTCTCCGGTGCGGCGGAAGTGGACGAGCGCGCGCTCGTGGGCGTCGACCGCCGCGTCGGTGCGGCCGAGCAGGCGAGCGATGCGCCCGACGTTCGCCAGGGCGCGCCCTTCCAGCGGCCCCCCCGAGGCCAGCGCGAGGGCACGGGTCGCGAGCGCTTCGGCTGCATGGCCTCGGCCGTGCTGGGTGAGGTGTGCACACACGTCGAGCAGGGCCTCGAGCTCGCCATCGCGGTCGCCCTCCACGTGGAGCACGCCCAGGGCACGCTCCACGCGGTCGGTGGCTGCATCGGGGTCGTCCCAGGCGCGCTCCGACAGCGCGAGGCCGATCAATGCCCGCCCGCGAGGGCCTCCCGCGGCGAGCGCGGCCTCGAAGTGGCGCTCGGCCGCCGCAGGGTCGCCCAGCCGGGTGCACAGCGCGCCGGCCTGCACGTGGAGCGCGCTCTCGTGCACGCCCGTGCGCACGAGGTCTTCGCGGGCGAGCACCGCTTCGAGCAGCTCGCGACCGGCTTCGTAGGGGCCTCGCATCGCGTGCGTCCGGCCGACCGCCAGCGCACAGGACGTGACGGCGTCGGCGTCGGTGGCGAACCGCGCAGCGGCAGTGCGGTTGTCGAGCGGGTCGAGCTCGAACGGGCCGGGCCCCGCGTAGAACCGGGCGTGCCGGTCCCGCGTGAACACGGGGCCTGCCGGCGCCGCTGGATCGACGGCATCGAGCTGCTCCCGTGCGAACGCCCGCACCGAGCGCAGCAGGAGCAGCCGCGCGTGCTCTCCACTGCGTGGGAGGCGCACGAGACCCTGATCGACGAGGGACCCCAGCACGTCCTCCACCCACGGGTCGCCGAAGTCGGCGAGCTCGAGCACGGCTTCGGCCGCCGCGATGGTGAACAGCCCTTCGAACACCCCGAGCTGCGCGAAGGCTGCACGCTCCTCGTCCGTCAGCAGCTCCCAGGAGCCGTTCAGGGTCGCGCGCAGCGTGCGCTGGCGCTCCGGGATCTCCCGCGACCGGCTCGCGAGCACGTCGAGGCGGCGCTCCAGCGCGGCTGCGAGCCGTGCAGGCGACTGCATGCGGCTGCGTGCCGCCGCGAGCTCGATGGCCAGCGGCAGGCGATCGAGGAGCTCGACCAGCGCCTCGACGCCCGCCCGGTTGGTGTCGTCGACCTCGAACCTCGGATTCACCAGGCGTGCGCGGTCCGCGAAGAGCGCCACCCCTGCGTCCAGCTCGACCACATCGAGTGGATCGACCTCCTCGCCGCGCAGACCGAGCGGGGCCCGGCTGGTCGCGAGGATCTTCAGCCCGGGCGCCAGATCGAGCCAGCGCCCCACCGTGGAGGGGGCGTACGCCACGAGCTGCTCGAGGTTGTCGAGCACGAGCAGGCGCACTCCGGTGGCTTCGAGCGCGTGCCCGAGCTGGGTGACCGGATCCGCACCGACGGGCACCTGGAGGGCTTGTGCGACCGTCCGGACGATTCCCGCGGCGTCCGTCACCTCGGAGAGGTCCGCGAACCGGACCTCGAAGCCGGCATCCGCGACCGACCGCGCCACATGCACCGCCAGACGGGTCTTTCCGGTGCCCCCGAGCCCGGTGACCGTGCGCAGACGGGTCGATCCGCTGCGTACCCACGCCTCGAGCCCGGCCACGGCGAGCTCCCGCCCATGGAACGCGTCGCGGGGCCGGGGGATGGAGTGCATGCCCGTCGGGAGCACGAGCGTGGAATCCGAGCCGCCGGGCGCGGCGCCGACCGCCGCGGTGCAGGCGGCGAACAGGGTCCCCGAGGGGCCGAGCACCTCCAGGTCCACCGCGCCGAGCCGATCGCGGGCGAGGCCCACCGTGGCGATGCGTTCGTCGGGATCCTCCGCGAGCAGGGCCTCGGCGAGGGCGCGGTCGGCACCATCGAGCCCGGAGAGGTCGGGACCCTGCACCCGCTGGGCCTGGATGGCCGACAGCGTGGTGCCCGCGAACGGGAGCCGGCCCGTGCGCAGCTCGACCCACAGCACGCCGAGGCTGTAGAGGTCGGCGCGCTGATCGACCCGCGATGCGTCGCGGAGCTGCTCGGGCGCCGCGTAGGCGGGCGTTCCCATCACGGCGCCCGCGCGCGTGTGCTGCGTGCCCACGAGGTCCTTCACGAGGCCGAAGTCGGCGACCCGCGCCTGCACGCGCCCGTCGGCGAGGTCGAGCAGGACGTTCGCGGGCTTCAGGTCGCGGTGCACCATCCCGAGCGCGTGGGCGTGCTCCACCCCGTCGAGCACGGACGCGAACAGGGCGAGCGCCTCGGCCCTGGAGGGGGGATGCGCCCGGATCAGTGCGGCCAGGGAGGGCCCGCGCACGAGCGGCATCAACAGCGCGGGCACCCCGCCGGCGTCGAGGATGTCCTGAACGGGCACGAGGTGCGGGTGGTCGAAGCGTCGCGCGGCCCGCCCTTCCAGGTGGAGTCGCTCCGCGAGGGTCTCCGAGGCCCGCACGAGCACCTTGAGCGCGTGCACGGTGCCGAGCTTCTCGTGCCGGGCCTGCCAGACCTCCGCCATCCCTCCGACCCCGACACGGTGGTCGAGCACGTAGGCCCCCACGCGGTCGCCGGGATGGAGGGGGCGTCCGGGCTCGAGCCAGGTCTCGGAGGCGTCGCGCGGTTCGTCCATTCGCGGCGAGTGTACTCGGAAGCTGCCTGTGTTACCCGCGCGGGTCCGGATCCCTCTCCGGGCCCGGAGTGCCGATGCTCGGACCCCTCCCGATTCCTCCCGTCCGCCATGGGGTGCGGGCCCTGGTGGCGCTCACCGGGCTCGGTCTCGTGCTCGCATGCGGGGGGGCGCCCGCCACGAAGCCCGTCGACCGGGCGGGGTTCGTGATCGAGCTCGTCGACGGCACCATCGAGACCGACGAGGACTTCGGCGCGGAAGGGGACTACGACGTGAGCTCCGGGTTCACGACGCAGGCGCTGTCCTGGGGTCCGATCGACGAGAGCGACGCCCTCGACGACTACGTCGATCGGATGTGGAGCGGCATGATGGCGATCGTCGAGTCGGAGGGCACGCTCGACGCGCCTCCGAAGCCGAGGTTCGAGCGCACCACGGTCGGTGGGGAAGCGGCGACGGGGTTCGAGACCGAGCTGTCCGGCGTCTCGATCCTCTCGACGACGTGGCGCTGTCCGCAGGCCGGTCTGCAGATCAGCGTGAACACGTCGGGGCTCGGGTCGGCGCGTGCCGCGCACGAAGCGGCGCTCGCTTCGGTCGTGTGCAAGGACGAGCGGGTGGCCCTCAGCGAAGCGGCGCGTGGCTTCCGGTTCGTCGGCGACCCCGGCCAGTGGCAGGCTGCAGGAGAGGGCGGACGGGACGCACAGACCGTCCCGGAGGGCCCTCGGGACGGGCACTGGCGGCGGTCCGACGATCTCGTGACGGTCTCGGTCTACGGGCAGTCGCGCCTCGACGAGACCCCCGACGACGTGCTGTGCGAGACATCCTTGAACCTCACGCTCGGCAATCTGCCCGTCGACCTCGACCCCTCGCGCACCGTGTTCCGCAAGACACCCGGCGGATGCGTGCTCGAGGTGGGGGGCACCGTCGATCTCGTCCCCCTGGTCGGGCGTCTCGAGCACGATGCCTGCGGAGGCCGTGGCTACGTGCTGGTGTGCCTGGTCACCTCCGGAGAGGCCCTCGACGACGCCTGCTCCGGGGTCGTGGCCTGTCCGTAGCAGGCGGTCCACGAAACGGGCGCTCGCTCGTTTACGATGAGGGGGGACGGCGTCACCCCGTTCCTGGAGGGCCCATGCTGATTCCGCTGGTCGCGTCGCTCTCGGCCCATGCCGTCGAGCAGGAGGTCGCCGAAGAGGTGATCGTGTACGCCGACCCGCTCGGGCCGTGGGACGGCACGCGGTGGTGGGTCGCGGCGGAGTCCATCTCGGGCGCCGATGTGCTCGAGCTCGTCGCGAAGGACGGGTCGTTCCGCGCGCCCGCCTGGCAGGTCTCGGCCGTGATCGCCTGCGAGATCGTCGAGCGCCGCAAGCGTGGGGGGCTCGTGGAGTGCGTGCCCGAAGACGTGGCGCTCCGGGTGGTCACCCCGAGCTCTTGGCAGCGCGAAGAAGACCGCGCGATCGTGGCGGGTGGGCTCGCCGACCTCGTGCGCGAGATGGAGCAGAGCTCGGTGCGCCTGCGGGTGCGCGACCACGGCGACGTGGTGATCGTGCGCGACCAGCCCGACGGCGAGTTCAGCTCGCGGGTCCTGGAGCGGGCGTTCGATGCCTTCCACCTCGATCTCCCCGATGAAGGCTGGGTGGACGGGAGTCAGTGGGTGGCGACCGAGGAGCCCCTGCTCGACATGCTCACCCCCGACCGCAGCTTCGGGCTCGAGCAGGTGGTGCACTACGGGAACCGGTTCCGCGACCAGCTGCTGATCCAGACGATCGGAGGCGCGAAGAAGTCCCTGGTGACGGGCGAGATCCAGCAGGATGCGCACCACGATCCCCGCGCGAACGCCAAGACGCCCGTCGAGATCCGGATGACCGCCGAGTGGCGTCCGCTCGAGCCCGGTGAGTGGCGTCCGCCCATCGAGCTCACGCGCACGGCGACCCTGCGTCTCGACGCCACCGCCATCCTCGACGCGGAGCTCGGGTTCGTCACGGAGCGCGTGTGGGTCGTGCAGGGCAACGACGCGTTCCGCCTCACGCGCTCGGGTCGGCTGCGGCTGCTGGGCGACGACGAGCAGATCGACCTCGGCATCACGGGGCAGGTCGCGCCTCCCCACACGATCCGGCCCGGCCTGCCGCGCTGGACGCCTGTCGACCCCGAGATCCCCCAGTGATCCTGGGGCTCTCCGCGGCGCTCGCACAGCCGATGGTGGTCCGCGTCCCGTTTCCGACGAGCCGCATGTACGACGCCCCCGACCGGGTCTGTCTGCAGGTGTCCGACGCGCGCACGCTGAACCCGACCGTCGTGGACGACGGTCACTTCGAGGCCACCTGTGGGAGCGACGCAGGGGTGCTCAGCCTGTGCCTGACCCTCCAGGAGCGCGCCTGGCCCGAGCGGATCGCACCCCTCGAGTGCGAAGGCGACGACGTGGTCGTGCGGGTGCGGCCGGTGCCGGCGTTCGATCCCCTGGAGGACGTGTGGGACGGCGTGCGCATCGCCCGCAACGTCTCGGTGGTCCAGGCGACGTTCCGGGTGGACGGTGTGCCCGACGCGCCCGGGCTCCTGGCCGAGGGGGCGTGTGGGGTGCGCGACGGGCAGCTCTGGGTGAAGACCCGGCCGGTGCCGCGGCGCCAGGAGTGTCGGGTGGTCCTGCCGGACGGAGAGCGCACGGTGCCCATCGTGCTCGTGAACCGACTGTCGCCGGAGGGTTAGGACGGCCGGGATGCCCGTCGAGCTCGAGAACGTGGTGCACCTCGGTCACCCGACCCCCATCGCCGGACTCCGGGATGGGGTGCCGGGCACGCTGGTGTTCGAGCGCGACGTGGTGTGGCGCACCTCGGCGGAGACGGTGCGGATCCCGCTCGATGCCGTGAACGTCGCGAGCGCTGCGTACGTGGGCCACACCGTGCCTGCGTTGGCGTCGGGGCTCGGGCTCGCCCTGCTGGCGCAGACGCTCGGGCTGTCCGTGGTCTGGGGAGTGGGCGCGCTCTGGGGGGCGGCCGCGCTCCGGCTCGGGCTCGACCGCCTGCGGCCCCGCGTGACGGTGACGCTCGACGGTCACGGGCAGGAGTGGACGGTGCACTCCACGGATCCCGCGGCGTTCGCGGCGACCCAGGTGCTCCGTGCGCGCCTGCCTCGTCCGTCCACCCAGACCTCCCTCGACGAGCTCTTGTGGCGGAGCCTCGGCGATCTCCGTGCGGCGGGCCTCACGCGCCGGGTCGCGGTCTGGAACCTCGCGTGGCTCGTCGGCCTGCCGCTGCTCGTGTGGCTCGGGATCTGGGGGCTGGCGGTGTCCGACGCGGTGCAGACGGGGAAGCCCATCGCGGAGACCTTCGTGATCCCCGCGATGGGTCCGCCGTTCTCGGTGATCCTGTGGCCCGTGAGCGGGTTGTTCGGGCTGCTCGTCCAGGCCCCGCTCGCGCCGTTCTTCGTGCGGTGGGCCGGCCGTCAGTCCTGAGCGGCCACCCCATCGTCGGCGGGGTGCAGGTTCCGGTGGAACCGGGCCTTGCGCGGGGTCGCGTGCCAGGTGGCGAGGTCTTCGGCCCGGATGCGCTCGAGCAGGGTGAGCATCTCCTCGCGGGAGGTGTAGCCGACGGGGTCGAGGCGCGCGTTCAGCTCGGTGTACACGGCCTCTCCGGCCTGCTGCATCGCGAGGCCCGCGACCAGGAACCCGCGGTCGCCGTGGGGATGGACGCGACTCGCGAGCGCGCGTCCGAGCACGGGCGTGCGGCGCACCGCGAGCCCGACATCGACGGTGGCGCGGTCGGCCCAGCGCGCTTCGAGCGTGTAGCCGTCGCGCTCCATCCACGTGAACACCGACTCCACGACGGCGTCCTGGCGGCGCATGTCCTCGAGGTGCTCGACGGCCCGCCACTCGGCGACGAGGGTGAAGCGCGGATCGAGCAGGAGGTCGACGGGCGCGGCGAGGTCGTCCGCGTCGATGCCCATCGCGTCGAACATGGCGGGGTTGGTGGACCGGGGGAACCGCGTGCGGTGGAGCGGGAGGTCGGTGGGGCCGCCGGCGAGCCCGATGGCCCAGGGTCCGATCTCCGAGCAGAACAGCTCGTCGGCGCTGGAGGAGTCGAACGCCTCGTCGTAGTCGATCGCGGGTCCCGTCGCGACGCGGTCGTAGGCGAGAGCGGCGCCTCGTGCCGCCAGCTCGGGGTCCTCGAACCGGATCACCGCGATCCGTCCGAGCCCGTGCTCGAGGAAGCGGTCGAGGGGCTGAACGAGGGCGCCCCGCTCGAGGTAGGCCTCGACGGTCCAGACGCGGCCCTCGGCGTCGACGTGGACCATCGCGTTGTGGCTGAACTGGCTGTCGAGCTGGCCGATGTGGGCGATCCCGGCGCTCGACAGGCCAGCCCCGCGCGTCACGAGGATGTCGCCTGCGCGCAGGTCCTCGGGTCCGCCGAATCCCGGGGTGCCGACCCACGCGTCGTGGTCGGTGCCCGCCAGGTAGAAGTGGTCGGTGAGGTAGCGCACGGCGAGGTCGAAGCGCCGCGCACCGGAGATGCAGCCGGGCGTGAGTGTCCCGGCGTGGTGGAAGGCCGTCAGCTGGCTCTGGAGGGCGACGCGGCTCGCGAACAGGGCGTCCACGAGGGCCTCGCCGTGCTCCGAGGCGTCTGCGAGGTCGACCTGGTCGGGACGGAGCGGGGCGAGCTCGTCGAACACCCCCTGGAGCACGGCCTCGCAGCGGGTCGCGTCGAGGGTGTCCACGCGCTCGCGGATCGTGGGGACCTCCTCGGAGAGGACGACGGGCTGGGCCTGGGCGAGCATCGAGACGAACATGAGCATGACTGCCTCCTGGTGAGAGCAGCTTCACCCCGCGAGGTCGGCGCGGCCGTTACACGGACTTACTTCAAAGTAAGTAGACCGGGCCTTGAACCGGGCTCCCGCGTGACTAGGGACACCGCTGCACTCAGGGAGAGTCCATGTCCATCCGCCTCGGCGACACCGCCCCCGACTTCACCGCCCCCACCACCCAGGGAACGATCCACTTCCACGACTGGAAGAAGGGCACCTGGGCCGTCCTGTTCTCGCACCCGAAGGACTTCACGCCCGTCTGCACGACGGAGCTCGGCTACACGGCGAAGCTGAAGGCCGAGTTCGAGAAGCGGAACGTGAAGGTCATCGGGCTGTCGGTCGACTCGGTGGAGTCGCACGAGCGCTGGGAGAAGGACATCGAGGCCACGCAGGGCCAGGCCGTGAACTTCCCGATGATCGGCGACCCCGACCGTGTCGTGGCCAACCTGTACGACATGATCCACCCGAAGGCCGACAACACGCTCACGGTGCGGTCGGTGTTCGTGATCGACCCGAGCCACAAGGTTCGCCTGACGCTCACGTACCCGGCGTCGACGGGCCGGAACTTCGACGAGATCCTCCGGGTGATCGACTCGCTCCAGCTCACCGACCACAACAAGGTCGCGACGCCCGTGAACTGGAAGAACGGCGACGACGTGATCATCGTGCCGTCGCTGTCGAACGACGACGCGAAGAAGCTGTTCCCGAACGGGTGGGACGAGCAGCGCCCCTACCTCCGTGTCGTGAAGCAGCCCGGAACCTGAGAGCGGCGGTCTGAAGGCTCGTTCTCGGGCCTTCAGCGTCGACGGGCCCAACCCGGCGGGAAGAATGTCGTGCCGGGGCTCGTCGAGCCCGCGCTGCAGCCGCACCAGCCGCCCTCCCGGGTGCTCGGGAGGGTCTCGGGAACGGGGAGCTCGGCGGGCAGCTCGGCCGTCCAGAAGTCGGGATGGGTGTCGGGGTGCAGGCCGGCTGCGAGCCTCGCCTCCATCGCTTGCCTGCGCTCGGTCGCCCGGGCTTCGGCGAGCTCGCGACCAGCGGCGTAGGCGCGCTCGATGGCCGCTTCGTCGGACACCGCGTCGAACCCCGACACCAGCTCCGCCAGCTTCGCTCCGGTCGGTGCGCCGGGCTGGAGCGAGGGGCGGCCGGCCAGCGCCAGCTCACGTGCGCGAAGCCCCGCCAGGGCGGCCGCATGGTTGCGCCCCTCGAGCTGCAGGGCCCTGCGCAGGGCGTAGTAGGTGTCGACGCTCTCCCAAGCCGCGCCGAGCACCACGAGCCCGCGCAGCCCTTCGAGCGTGGCGTCCTGAGAGTCGTCGTCGTCGACCTTGAAGCCCCGCCGCTCCAGGAAGGTGTCGAGCTCGTAGGTGAACGGGCCCGCGTCGCGCACCCACTTCATCAGCGCCAGCTGGACGCGCTCACGTCCGAAGTGGGCCTCGGGGTCGAGCACGAGGGCCTGCTCGATGTGCCCGATGGCGGCGTCGAGGTCGGCCATCGCGTCGCGGGGCGCGCCCGCGCGGATCCATCGGTGGACGAGGAAGGTGCCCAGGTTCGCGTGCATCCGGTAGCGGTGCTCGTGCGGAGCGGTGTCGGCGAGGGCGTCCAGCACGGCCCGCTTTCGCTCCATGAACGCGACGGCCTCGTCGGAGCGGCCCAGTCGGTCGGCGGCCGCGCCGGCATCGTCGTACAGCGCGAGATCGTCGGGGGTCTGCGCGAGTGCGGCGGTCACCCGCTCCAGTCGCATGGCGTAGTACGCGTCGGGGTACCGCTCGAAGTCGCCGTAGATCACGCGCTCCACGTCGGGCAGGCCCTTCATCTCGGTCGCGAGCGTGTCGCGGTCCCAGATACAGGCCTGGGCGTTCGTCAGCCCCAGCAGGATGGCGAGCATGGGTCCTCCCGACCGTCACGATACCGCCAGCGGTAGACTCCGGTCCGCGGAGGGCGGGTGGACGACCCCTGGCTGGGCGCGCGGCTCGGCAACTACCAGATCGATGCGCTGCTCGGACGCGGTGGAATGGCGTCGGTGTACCGGGCGGAGCACGTGGCGCTGGGCACCCGGCACGCGGTGAAGATCCTGGATCCGCTGTTCGCGCGGCACGAGGAGGTGCGCGCACGGTTCTTGCGGGAGGGCCGTGTGCAGGCGCAGTTCAAGCACCCGGGCATCGCGGTGGTGACGGACACTGTGAGCAGCCCCGCTGTCGCGCTCGTGATGGAGCTCCTGGAGGGGGAGAGCCTGCGCGAGGTGCTCGAGCGGGGTCCGATCTCGGTGGGTGCGGCGTCGATCGTGTTCGAGGACCTCGCGGACGCGCTGATCTACGCGCACGGGAAGGGGGTCGTGCATCGCGACGTGAAGCCCGACAACGTGTTCCTGGCCGAGGAGGAGGACGAGTCGCTCCGGCCGGTGCTGCTCGACTTCGGCATCGCCCGGATCGACACGATGAACGCGATCACGCGGGCCGGGATCAAGGTCGGCACGCCGCTGTACATGAGCCCAGAGCAGGTGGACGACCCGCGCCAGGTGGACGGGCGTGCGGACGTGTTCTCGCTCGGCGTCGTGCTGTTCGAGATGCTGACGGGCACGACCCCGCACGAAGGCGACACCCCGCGGGAGATCGCGCTCTCGATGTTGCGCGGGCGCATCCCGCGGGTGTCCGAGCGGTCGGCGGCGCCACGCGAGCTGGACGCCGTGATCACACGGGCGCTGGCACCCGACCCCGAGCTGCGGTTCCCGACGATGGCGGCGTTCCGGGATGCCGTCCGCGCCGCGCTGGAGGGGTCGGACGCGTCCGATGCGGCTCCCGCACGAGGTCCGTTCGGGTGGGCGTCCCGGGAGGCCACGGCGTCCACGGTCCCGCCGATCCCGGAGGAGAAGGTCGCCGCGGTGCTCGCGGAGCGCGCGGCTCTCGCGCCGTGTCCGGCCTGTGGAGCCGACGGGACGGGCCTCGATCACTGCGTGCGCTGCGGAGCCCGCCTGGGCTAGAGCTCCGGATCGACCCGCAGCGACCACACGGTCTGCGACGGCACCGTCCGGTCGTGCCCCAGCTCGGCGTCGTAGGCGGTGAAGCCGGCACGCTCGGTCTTCGACAGCGTGCCGATGCCGTCGAGCCAGACGGGCTCGCCCGCCACGATCTCCCGCATCCGTTCCCACAGCGCCGCCACTTCGGGCTCGGCGGGCCGGGTGTCGAACCGCGGACCGGGAGTGAGCGTGACCAGCCGGATGTCGTGCACGGTCTTCGGCTCGAGCGTGAGGGTGTCGCCGAACCGCTGGGGGGCCCCGGAAGCGAAGAGCGCGCGCAGCAGCTCGACGAGGGCCTCACGTGGATCGGGTGGCGGCACCGGACGGTAGCGTGCCATCAGCCGGGGCAGCCGGCGACGGGCCTCCTTCTTCGGCCACTTCGCGCCGCGTGTGGCTTCCTTGAACTTGAACCGACCGGCCACATCGGTGCGCCCGATCTCCGGGAAGTCGGCGAGGGTGTCTGGATCGGCGAGCGCCCGCTCGTACGCGACGCGCCCCTGGAGCACGAGCCACACGCCGAAGTCGCTCAACAGCGCGGCGTCGACGTCGCCGTAGACGATCTTGAGCACGAGCAGGATGCGCCAGTCGTTGGTGCGCTGGAGCGCACGTGCGAGCTCTTCGCGACCGGTGTCGTCGAGCTGGGCCTGGAAGGTGCGCGCGCGGACGTTGAAGTCCTTGATGAGCGTCAGCTTCTCGACGAGCTTCCAGAGCACCACCCCTCCTGGAACGAGGGTATCCGACCGGGACTGCGCGAGGCGAGACCTACGGCGCGGTGTCGCGCTCGAGCTGTGCGAGCCCGGCGAGGGCCTGGTCGCGATCCGTGCCGCACATGTCCGCGGAGGCCTGGAGCGCGCCGCACACGGTGGGACGGTCGGGGTGGCCGAACAGGGCGCACCGGAAGTCGGGGAGGAGGTGCACACACGGGATGCCTGCGGGCTTCCCGGCGGGCATACCGGGGAAGGGCCGGGCAATGGACGGGGCGATGCAGCAGGCCCCGCAGCCGGCGCGGCACTCCATCACTCGCCGCGGAACACGGCGTCGCGCCGCTCGAGGAAGGACTGCATGCCTTCGAGCGCGTCGCGTGTGCGCATCAGCTCGCGGGCCTGGACGAGCAGGAGCTCGGCAGCGGCATCGGGACCCTCCCGGAGGGTGGTCGCGGACGACAGGAGCGTCGCGCGCACGCCGAGGGGCGCGCGGCTCGCGATGGTGCGCGCGATGGAGAGCGCGGCCTCACGCTGGAAGCCGGGCTCGACGACCTCCTGGACGAGCCCGATCCGGTGGGCCTCTGCGGCGTCGAACACGTCTCCGGTCAGCAGCCATCGCATGGCGTTCCCCCAGCCCGCGACCTGGGGAAGGCGGATCGTGGCGCCTCCGAACGGGAAGATGCCGCGGTTGATCTCGATCTGCCCGAACCGGCTGTCGTCGGCGGCGATCCGGATGTCGGCGGCCAGCAGGAGCTCGATGCCGATCGTGAGGCACCAGCCCTGCACGGCCATCACGAGGGGCTTCGTGCGCGTGCGTCCGTTCAGACCGAGCGGATCGACGGAGCCTTCGGGGAACAGCGGGGCTCCGCTGGCGACCGCGGGACCCACCTCGGCGAGGTCGAGACCGGCCGTGAAGTGCTCGCCGTCGGCGCAGAGCACCGCGACGCGGGCGTCGGGGTCGTCCTCGAAGGCCGTGAGGGCCGCCGCGAGCTCGGACAGCATGCGCAGATCGAAGGCGTTGCGCTTCTCGGCACGGTCGAGCGAGAGGACGTGGATGGCGCCCTCCCGGTCGATTCGAACGCGGGGTCGGTCGGTCATGCGGGCGCTCCGTGGGTTCGGTGTCCTACAGTACGCAGACGCGGCGCTTCCCGCACACCCTGGAGCGTGTATGTGCATCCCCCCGCGCGTGGCTTCCGTGGCGGTCGTGCTCTTCGGGCTGTGCGCGTGCCGATGGGGCAGCCGGAACGGAGCGGGCGGGAACCCCGACCTCGAGCGGAGGCTGGTGTCGTGTACGGCGGGAGCCTGGGAGGTGCGCCTCTACCGGGGGGATGGGGGCGCGACGACGGCGTACTGGTCGACTGTGACGGTGGAGCGACCCGGGCTTCCGGAGCGCCAGGTGTACTTCGCGTACGGGTTCCCGCTGATCGACGCGTTGCAGTGCTCCCCCGACCGCGTCGAGCTCGTCGAAGCGGGCGTGGTCGTGGAGCCCATCGAAGAACGGCGCCTCGCGGAGCTCCGCGAGACGCCGATCTCGATCTGGAAGGGGCGCCGGCAGTAGCGCCCGCCGACGCTACTGGGCGTTCGGCGTGACGGTCGTGCAGATGGCGAAGTTCGTCGCGACGTCCTCGGAGGTCTCGTCGGCGCCATCGACACCGTTGCCGCCGGAGCCGACCTCGCCGGCCTCGTCGATACTGGTGCGGCAGTAGGACTCGGTGGCGGCGTGGATCGTCACGAACGCGCTCTGGTTCGCGATCGCGGTGTCGGGCAGGTACGCGGACACATCGGTGTCGGCGTCGGGACCGTCGATGGTCACGCCGGTCTTGTCGACGGCCTCGGCCGTGTCGCCCCAGCGGAACTGATCGAGGTCCTGCACGAGGTCGGAGGTGCCGTCCCAGGTGTAGAGCACGACGATCTCCCCGTTGTTCGTGAGGCCCCCCTGGTCGGCGATGCTCCCCGCGAGGGCCTCGAGCATGTCGGGGATGGTGTCGTCGACCGTGTCGTCTTCGAACAGCTCGTACGTGGGCTGGACCCCGTAGGTCGCGACGAAGTTCGCGCTGCCGGCGAGGGCGACGGTCTGGCTCTCGCCGGCCCCGATGGTGGCGCCGTTCGGGAACCGCGCGTGGAAGTCGGTGAAGGCGCCGCCGCCCGCGTTCGTGCCGGTGACGATGTTGTAGTAGTACGTGCCGCCCGTCGAGAACGTGGCGTCCGTGAGGTACACGTCCGAGAGATCGAGGGGCAGCGGGCCGCGGTTGTAGATCTCGATCATCTCGCCTTCGGTGGGCGTCACGACGACCTCGGTGATGAGGAGGTCGGCGAGCGTCGAGATCAGGTCGGTGTCGGTGTCGTTGCCCGTGTCGACGGGACCCGTGTCGGTGTCGGTGTCCGCATCGGTATCGGCATCGGTGTCGGCGTCCGTGTCCGCATCGGTGTCGGCGTCCGTGTCCGCATCGGTGTCGGCGTCCGTATCCGTGTCGGCATCGGTGTCGGCATCCGTATCAGCATCGGTGTCGGCGTCCGTATCGGCATCGGTGTCTGCGTCGGTGTCGGCGTCGGCGTCCGTATCCGTGTCGGTGTCGGTGTCGGTGTCCGCATCGGTGTCGGTGTCCGAATCCGCATCGGTGTCGGCGTCTGCGTCGGTATCGGCGTCTGCGTCGGTATCGGCATCAGCGTCGGTATCGGCATCGGCGTCGGTATCGGTGTCGGTCTCGACGGTGTCGGTGTCGGTGTCGGCATCGCCCTTCGGGCAACCGAACAGCACCAGGAGCGGGATCAGTGAAAGGGTGCGCATGGTTTCTCCTCTGCGGCCCGTTCTATAGACGGTGGGTTCCCGACCCGCACGCGACGATTGGGTGTCGATGGCGGTTGACGGGGATGTCCGTCGAGAACCGCCGGGGCCCGCTCACTCGATCCGGACGTCGTCCAGCAAGACGCGGCCCAGGGCCGATCCGGAGCCCGCTCCGAACGAGAGGCGCACGGTCCGTACGTCGCTCCGGTCGAAGGCGGGATCCGCGGACTCGAAGTCCGCCAGCTCGATCCGCACGGTGACCAGCTCGTTCGCCCATCCCGGAAGGCCCGTGAGCAGATCGATCCGCTCGGCGGGCGCCGGCACCGTGCCGTACGCGGCTGTCGGCAGCTCCACCGAGTGCCCGGCGCCGTCGACGAGCACCACGCCGAACGTCAGCGGGCCCGCGAGCGCGAGCGTGTTCGGGTGGCGCGTCACCTGCGCCATGCGCAGCGAGACGGCGGTTCGCGCCGAGAGGTCGCGTGCGGACACGGGGAGCGCGACCTGCCAGCCCGAGGACGTGGTCCAGCCGAACGTCGCCGCGCGAGGCACCTGGGGCCCTGCGTCTCCGTCGCTCCACGTGCTGCCGTTCGCGGGGTCCGTCCCGTCCCAGTCGAACGTGACGTCCTGGTCGTCGAGCACACCCTCCGAGAGCCCCGACACGGTGGCGCTCACCGTCGTTCCGGCGCTCGACACGGCCAGGCCCGCACTCGTCTGGAAGTCGTCGAGCACCACCGCGCCCGTCGGTCGGAACTGGGTCGCCACCGGGAGGGGGTAGGGAAGCGGCAGATCCTCGGGCGACCGCTCCAGGAGCTCCGTGAACGCGGGGTCTTCGCGAAGCCACGCGGCCAGGAGCGCGGTGTACGTGGCCCGGGTGGCCGCCCGAACCTCCGGACGCGTGGTGCGCGGCGTGATCCCGCTGCCGTCGTTCGTCCCACAGCCATCGCACAGGAAGTCGTTGTGCGCGGCTCCGTGGAGGTACGTGACGGCCATCGGGCCCTGCGCACCCTGGAACAGGCGGTACCACTGGCAGTGGTTGCACGGCTGGAGCGACGGATAGGAGAACAGCCCGCCCAGCACGTCTCCATCGGCGCTCCCGGCGATCTGGTGGTAGGGCACCGGGCCCGGAGCGTTGGTGGGGACGGGCTGGTACACGGTG
Organism: Myxococcota bacterium; assembly: GCA_041389565.1. GTDB lineage: Bacteria > Myxococcota_A > UBA796 > UBA796 > JACKEQ01. The sequence continues at coordinate 167,937 of JAWKRP010000016.1, read as the reverse complement.
GGTGCGATGCTCGAGATCAGCCGGACGTCCGCGGTGTCGAACATGGAGACGCCCGCCGTGCCGGACGCGAGCGAGGCATAGGCCTGAACGACCCCTTCTCCGCCGACGCTGTGGCCGATCCAGGCCAGGCGGTGCCCGTCGACGTGGTCTTCCAGGTCGGGGTGCCGGGCACCCGGGTCGAGCAGGAAGTCGTCGATGTTCTGGAGGGTGGTGACCGACGCTGCGAGAGGGCCGGGCATCGTGTCGTTCGCGTGCCGCACGACGACGTACCCCCACGACGCGAGGTGGTCGCCGAGATCGTCGTACATCGTGTAGGTGTGGCCGCGCCCATGGCTGATGAACACGACGGGGGCGGGCTCCGACCAGGAGTCGAGGGGTGCGGGCCAGCTGATCCGCGAGTCGAGCCAGAGGGACGCGCCGCTGGTGTAGTCGGCGGTGTCGACCGCGTACGGACCGGGCCCGGAGAGGTCGGGCACCACCAGGAGCCCCGTGCCGTCGAGCCCATCGACGAGGTCTCCCGCGGAGAGCAGACCGTCGCGGTCGGCGTCCCAGACGAGGTCGAAGCGCTGGGGCATGCCAGCGGGCGCGGCGGGAACGCCCGCCAGGACGGGTGTGTTCGCGGCCAGCCCACCACCGGCGAGCGTGAGGACGGTGGGGGCACCACGGACATCCGTGAGCGCGGGGTCTGCGAGCCACGCGTCGCGGTCACGGTCGGACACGAGGTACAGGTCGGCGGTCTGGCCGATGCGGTCGAACAGCCGGTCGGGGTCGAGCGCGGCCACGACGGTCTCGCCGGAGGGCACCACGTCGACGAACCGCGCAGGGGCTCCGTTCGCGGCAGGGATGCCAGCCAGGCCCGTCCAGGCGCGCGCGGTCAGGGGGATGGTGAGGGGCCCACACGGGGACGTGCTCACCGACAGGCTGCCCGTGCCCCCGCCCGTGGCGCGCACGCGGACTGTGGTGGGCAGCGTCACGGTGGTGGCGGGCGAGCCGTCTTCGAGGTGCACCGAGAAGCCCGCACCGACGGACACCTGCGCGGCGCCCGTGCCGTCCAGCTCGACCGCTGCCCATCCCAGCGCGCGCCACGCGGCGTCCGCGCCGACGGGATCGGGATCGACGGGCACCATGCGCGTGGGCGCGGCGCAGGAATCCCCGGTGTCCACGGGGCCGGTGTCGGTGTCTGCGTCGGTATCGCTGTCCGTGTCGGCGTCCGCATCGGTGTCCGTGTCGCTGTCGGCATCGGCATCGGAGTCGAGGTCTGCGTCGCTGTCGGAATCGGTGTCCGAATCGGCGTCGGTGTCTGCGTCGGATTCCGTGCCGGTGTCTCCGGTGAGCCCTGTGTGGCCGGTCTCTCCGGTGTCGGACCCTCCGGTCGGCCCACCGCTGCCGGTCTCCGTGGACCCGGTCTGTGCGGTGGCATCGGTGTCCGCGTCTGCGTCGGAGTCTGCGTCCGTGTCCGTGTCCGTGTCCGCGTCTGCGTCCGAATCAGCGTCTGCGTCCGTGTCGGTATCGGCCTCGATCGGAGGTTCGCCCGTGCCGTCGATGCCCGTGCCGGACTTGCAGGCGAAGGCGGTCAGCAGGAGCCAGGGAAGGAGGCGGGTGGGCGACATTCCTCCGGTGTACTCGATCCTGGACCGCACCGCACCGCGCGCCACGTGAAGAGAATCTGCAGCGCATGCCGAGAACGCACGGAGCCCTCCGGGACGGAAAATTTTCGGTGCTGTGGAGATCCGTACGGGCTTCCACGGAAACATCGGGGTATGGTACGCGCAAGTCCCTCTGGAGACCACCATGTACGCACTTCTTCTCTCTGCATCCCTGCTCTCGCCCTCCGCTCTCGCGGGCGGAGTCAACGACACCAACGTCCCCTACACCAGCACGTTCAACTTCGACTGGACCGGCTACGTCCAGGGCAGCACGACCTTCACGTTCACCCCGAGCGCCTACCAGTCGAACGGACTCTGCACGGCATTCTCTGCTGCCTCCGGCCAGGACTGGTGTATGACCGGCACTTTCAGTACCGGGAACTCCGGCCAGGGCGCCTTCGCGACGACCCTCCGCAGAACCGGTTGTGGGATCACCACGGAGTCGTTCTTCCTCGGCTACCTCCAGATCCAGACCCAGCTCTGCGACCTCGACCAGCGGCTGGTGGCCGTCTACACGTACTCGTCGCCCGTCGCGAATCCCGCGATGTACGACGGTGACGCGGCGGTCGGAGAGACCTACCGCACGCGGTTCCGTACGTTCAACTTCTCGACGTGGTCCTACGACCCCTGGAGCACCTGGAGCGGGTGGGATTACGACGTCGTGACCGCCGAGGACTTCGTCGGGTCGCTCTCCGGTCCCGCGACGGGCGTGTTCTGCGAGGCTCCGTCGATCTGTTACTGACAGGGTTCGCCGCCGGAGCCCGCATGCCTCTGCTCGTCCTGCTGCCCCTCGTCGCCTGCAAGGGGCCAGCTACTGTCGTGCCTCCGGAGGCGGACACCGACACCGACACGGACGCCGATACCGACACGGATGCCGACACCGACACCGACGTGCCGGCTACCGACAGCTACACGGACGGTCAGTGGACCACGACCGTCACGGTCGAGGACGCCGACACCCTCGCACGCACGTACCGGTTCACGACCGACCACGTGCAGCGGGATGGGGGCCCCACGCAGGTCACCGTCGTCGAGCTGCCCGACCAGCCCGTGCTCCGCAGTCGCTCGCTCCTGTTCGACGGCCTGTTCGCGCTCGCCGTGCAGGAGGCCCGCGAGAACAGCGTCTCCACCGTCACGGATGGCGCGTTCGCCAACGGATCGCCCGTCCCGTGCGAGTGTTTTCAGACCGGGGAGCTCTGGACGTGGGTGTGGACGCGCGACACGTCGTACGCGGCCGACCTCGCCCTCGCGTGGCTCGACCCCGCGCGCACCGCCGCGTCTCTTCGCTTCAAGCTCTCCCCGCCGAAAGACGGCGGACCGCTGCGGATCGTCCAGGACACCGGCTCTGGCGGGAGCTGGCCCGTCTCGACCGATCGGGCGATCTGGGCGCTCGGCGCGGACGCCGTGCTCGCGACGCTCACCGGCCCCGAGCGCGACGCGTTCCTGGATGACGCGCTCGAGGCCGTCGTCACCACGGCGGACGAAGACCGCACCTACATCTGGGACCCCGAAGACGGCCTGTACCGCGGGGAGCAGAGCTTCCTCGACTGGCGCGAGCAGTCGTACCCCAGCTGGACCGTCGACGATGTCGTGCCCATCGCCGAGAGCAAGGCGCTCTCCACGAACCTCGCGCACTGGATCCTGCTCGACGCGGCGTCGCGATGGTCGGGGGAGCGCGGGAACACCGCGGATCGCGACCGTTTCCGCGCGTGGGCCGATGATCTCGGTGTGGCCGTCCAGGCGCGGTTCTGGCAGACCGACGGCTGGGCGACCCTGACCGGTCCGGCGCTGGATCCGTCGGTGTCCGAGCGCCGGGACTGGCTCGGAGAGGCACTCGCCGCGCTCACCCTCGCGGATGCCGGCCAGACCACCGCCGCGCTGTCGAGCTATGCGCACGGTCCGCACGGTCCGCCCGTGATCTGGCCGCAACAGCGCGACGTCCGCGTGTACCACAACCGCGCGCAGTGGCCGTTCGTCACCGCGTACGGGCTCCGTGCCGCTGCACGGTCGCGAAACGCGGCGGTCTTCGATGCCGGCGCTGCAGAGCTCATCCGCGGTTCGGCGATCAACCTGTCGAACATGGAGAACGCCGAGTGGACCACCGGTGAGCCCTGGTACGACGACGGGGCGCTCTCGGGGCCCGTGGTGAACTCCCGCCGCCAGCTCTGGTCCGTGGCGGGGTACCTGTCGTTCGTGGTCGACGGGCTGATGGGCGTGCGCCCGTCGACCGGTGGGCTCGCGTTCGAGCCGTTCGTGACGGGCGATCTTCGCGATGCGTGGCTCGGGCCCACCGTCACCCTGCATCGGTTCCCGTGGCACGGCGCCACGGTCGACCTGACGCTCGAGATCCCCGCTGGAGCCGGTCCGTTCGGGGAGGGTACGGTCACCCCGACGGCTTCGGGCTTCACCATCACGGCCGCCCCGGTCACCGCACAGGGAAGTCTCACCCAGGTCGACGTGGGCGTGCTCGATGCCCACACCGCGCCGTCCGAGCCCGTGCTCGACGCGCCGACGCTCGGGGCCTCGGGCGTCACGCTCACCTGGTCCACCCCGCAGGGCGCCACCGTCGACGTGCTCCGCGACGGCGTCGTCGTCGCCACCGGCGCGACCTCACCGTGGGCCGACCCCGCCACCCCCGGCGTGGACGGCGTCTCGTGGTGCTACACGCTCGAAGCCCGCAATGCCGCCGGTCCGGCGACCCACAGCGCTGCGCAGTGCTGGTGGGGCGCGGGCGCGGAGCGGGTCCAGACCCTCGATGCCCACACGTTCGTCGCACGCGGCGGGACGTGGTCGACCCAGTACGGGCGCGCGCACTACGAGGGCTGGGGAGCCCCGGACGACACGCTCACCGTGCGCTTCCGGCCCGGATTCACCGGCCCGCACGGGCTGCAGTGGGTGTACGCCAACGGCGCGGGCTCCATCCAGTCCGGCATCACAGCGTCCCACAAGTGGTACACGCTCACCGCCCTCCCGGGAGGCGTCGTGGCGGAGGGGCCCGTCGTCTTCCCGCACACCGCGAGCTGGGACCGGTACCGCGAGAGCACGCTCGCGCGCGTCGAGCTGCAGGGCGACACCACGTACGAGCTGGTCCTCACCGACGCCCCCAACATGACCGACCTCGAGGCCGCGCGGGAGTTCACGGCGGGTCCGGGCGGAGGGCCGCAGCCGTACCGGGCGGTCGATGTCGCCGAGCTGAAGCTGCTCGCGCTCGACGGCCTCGACCAGCGCCCCGTCGAGAATGCCCTCGGGTTCGACGGCACCGACGACCTCGCGGCGTTCGACCCGCTCCAGACGGCCGTTCCGGGCGCTGTGCTGCAGCCCTGGGAGGCGTTCGCGCTCGACTGGGACGACGACTTCCTCTACGTGGCGCTCGTGAGCCAGGCGTTCGAAGACCCGTTCGTGCCGTTCGTGCTCTACGTGGAGGCGAATCCCGGCACCCCGGTCGTCGGCGCGGGCTTCGAGTACTCGGGCCAGACCCCCGTGCTGCCGTTCACGCCCACCCACGCCATCGCCGTGCGCCGCCAGCACGATGCAGCAGACGGGCTGGGTCCGTGGTCCGGGGTGTGGACGCCCGGCGCGAGCGGCTGGGAGCAGCAGCTGCGCCTGGTGGACGGGCGCGACGTGTGGTCGGCCGCCGATCTGCACACGCTGGCCGTGCGAATCCCGCGTCACCAGCTCGGCGACCCCACCCACGTGCGTCTCGCGGGGCACGTCGTGTACGCGCAGGCGGCCAACGAGTGGAAGGACACCGTGCCGTCCGGTCACCAGCCGTGGGACGCCGCGGGCGGCACGTCGTGGGAGATCGACCTCACCGGACCGCACCCGGCGTCGGGATGGGTCGAATAGCGCGCGGTCTGAAGGATCCCGGGCGCTCACGACATCCAGGTGTCGGAGGCCCGCGATGCGCGTCGACGATCTGACCGACCCCGTGGTGTTCGACCGGTTCTACCGGGCGTTGCTGCGGGACGTGCTCGCCTGGGTGATCCGGCTCGGCGGGCCGCTGCTCGATCCCGAAGCGGTCACCCAGGACGCGTTCGTCATGGCCCATCGCCGCGCGAGCACGTTCCGCGGGGGCTCCGAGCGGGCCTGGATGTACGGCATCACGCGCCGGGTGGTCGCGAATGCCCGCCGCCGCGCGAAGCTCCGCCAGTTCATCGGGCTGCACACGCTGGCACCCCTGCCGGATCCCGGTCCCACCACCGACGAGCGCGTGGCCCGTCTCGCCCGTCGTCGCCGTGTGCAGCAGCTCCTCGAGCAGCTCTCGGACAAGCACCGCGAAGCGCTCGTGCTCGTCGACCTCGAGGGCCACTCGGCCGTGGAGGCGGCTGCGATGATGGGAGTCGCCGTGAACACGGTGTACAGCCGGCTGTTCTACGCGCGCAAGGCGTTCTCGGCGCTCGCCGGGCCCGAAGGTGCCGCGCTGGGCGGTGGAATCGCGGCGCTCCGAGGCGAGCGATGAGGCCCCTCGACTGGATGCGTCGGGACACCGAGCCCACCGAAGCCGAGCTCGCCGCCTTCGAGGGCCTGGCGGAACCGCTGCGGGACGCGGTCGTGGAGGACTCCGAGCCCCTCGAGGAGGAGGTCCAGGCGCTCTTGTCGTGGCGTCCCGAGCCCCGCCGGGCGTTCTCCCCGATCCTGGGGACGGCGATGGTGCTCGCAGCGCTGCTCCTGGCCGTCTGGGCCGCGTGGCCCGAGCCGCTCGCGTACCGGAGCACCGGAGACGCCGCGTTCACGGTCTCGGCCGAGGGTCCGGTCACCACGGTCGTGCAGGGCCCGGGCGTGCGGACGTGGACCGTCGATCCGGTGCTCCCGTCGGGCACCTTCCGCGTGGTGGCGGGAGACGTGATCGTCACGGTGCTCGGTACGGTGTTCGAGGTCGAGCACCGTCCTCCTGACGTCGAGGTCGAGGTGGTCGAGGGCCGCGTCCAGATCGACCACCCCTGGGGCCGCGCCGTGCTCTCCGCCGGCGAGCGATGGAGTCGCGCGGAAGCCGAAGCGGTGGCGCGAGCGTCGGTCCAGGTCCCCACACCCGTCCAGGTCCCCACACCCGTCCAGGTGCCCGGACCCGTGGTGGTCCCCGCACCCGAGACCGTCGTTGGTCCCGTATCGCCGGCTCCGAACGCTGGTCAGGTGGTGGAGGTGCCCGTGCCGACGGTCGTTTCCGAGCGTGCCGCGCGTGCGAGCCTCGCTGGGGCGCTCCAGCGCTACGAGGCCGGCGAGCGCACGGCGGAGCTGGCGGAGACCCTGGGGTCGCTCGTCGGGCGTCTCGAAGAGCCCCTCCGGTCCGAAGCCGAGGCCCTCAGCCTCCAGGTGGGCGCGGTGGTGTGGGACCCCGATGCCGCGCGGATCGCCCTGTCGACCTGGCTCGACGCGCATCCGACGGGTCCGCGTCACTGGATCCTGCTCGAAGCGCGGGCCGACCTCGAGCGGGCCCGAATGAAGCGGTGCGATCTGGCGCTGCCCGAGTACGAGGCCCTGACGGCGCGGCCCGACACGGCCGGTCGCGCGCGCGCGTACGCCTGGTTCGGCCTGTGCGCGGCCGACCTGGGCGACCGGAGGGCCCGGGGCGCGCTCGAGAAGGCGCGGGAGCTCGGCGTCTCCGGGGATCTCGAGGTCGAGGTGGCCCGGGCGATGGGGGAGTGGCGCTGAGGTTTCGGTGAAGGTCTGCGCGACCTCGCGACAAGAGCGGGTGGAGGTCGGAATGGACGACACCGGCGGAACCCTGACGGGCGGCGGACTGGTCGACTCGAAGCCCGGTGCGGAGGGGGAGATCGGTCGGGAGACCGGGATCTTCCACGAGCTCGGGCCTCCGGTGGAGGTCGGGCTCGGCGGCGGCGGGGGGTGTGCGACCGCACCAGGTCTGACGTGGACCTTCCTGCTGGTGTGGCTGATCCGCGCGCTGCTGATGGTGCCGTTGATGGCGCACGGCGCGGACTTCCAGCAGCTCCAGGGGCTCGACGGAGGGCGCTTCGTGTCGGTGCGCAGCCCGGATCCGGGCCCGCGGTGGAGTGGACGGGTGGCGCTCACGACGCAGAGCGCCTCGAAGCCGCTGACGGTCGTGATGGAGGACCTCCCGCGGCGGGTGCTCGTGAACCAGCTGTATGCGGGCGAGCTCGGAGCGACGTTCAACTTCGGCGACCTCGTCGGGGCGGGGTTCGCCGTGCCGATGTACGCGGCGGTGGGGCCCCTCGAGGACCATGGCGCAGGGGACGTGTCCCTCTGGGCCATCGCACCGCTCACGACGGGGGAGAACCGCGCGTCCATCCGGGTGATGCAGGACCTCCCCACGCAGCACCGCGATCCGGCGGTCGACCAGTTCTGGGGCCAGTCGGCGACCTCGGTGACGTGGGCGGGCGAGAACCCGGTGGGCGGCTTCACGCTCGGCTGGCACACGGGAGTGCGGTTCCAGCGGAAGAACGAGATCCGCGGGCTGGTGGTGGGGAATCGGATCGATGGCGGGGTCGGCGTGCATCGGGCGCTCGGCGACCGGCTCGGGCTGACCGTCGAGTGCTTCGGCAACGGCCCGTTGGCGCTCCCGAAGACGATCCGCCAGCTCCCGATGGAGGCGCTCGTGAGCGGTGATCTCCGGGTCCTCGGCACCCTCCACGCGCGAGCGAGCGTCGGGCTCGGCCTGACCCGTGCCGCGGGCACGCCGGAGAACCGGGTCGCCGTGCAGGTGGTCGCGAGCGGGCACGAGCCGCGTGACAACGATGGAGACGGCCTGTCCAACCTGATCGACCAGTGTCGCAACGACCCCGAGGACCGCGATGGCTTCGAGGACCGCGATGGCTGCCCGGACCCCGACAACGACGGCGATGGCATCCTCGACCCCGTCGACGCGTGTCCCGACGTTCCGGAGGTCGTGAACGGATTCCAGGACGAGGACGGGTGCCCGGACGAGCAGGCCCGATGGACCGTCCTCGTGACGGGCCCGGAGGTGTTCACGATCACGGCCGATGGCGAGAGCCACAAGCGCCTGGCCGGCGAGACCTGGTCGGTGCTGCGCGGGACGGGGCAGGTGATCGTGCGCGCCGAAGCGGAGGGATTCCACACCCAGGGCCGCGCGGTCACGCTGTACCCGGGCGAGAACGTGACCGAGATCGCGCTCGAGCCCATCCGGTTGGGCCAGTTGGTGGTTCAGGTCGCGGACCCCGACGGTGCGCCCATCCCGGAAGCGCTGCTCGAGGTGGGGGACGAGGAGGTGGAGCTCGTGGACGGCTGGTACACGGGGACCCATGCGGTCGGCGAGCTGCCGCTCCGTGCGGAAGCGATCGGCTGGGAGGGCGTGCGGACGGTCGGGACGGTGTCGGTCGGCGGGGTCACCACGGTGCGCATCACCCTCGAGCGTCAGGACATCCACCTGGACGGCGAGCAGCTCGTGCTGGACGACAGCCCGCTGTTCGCGCTCGACAGCGCACGGCTGGTCGACACGAGCTGGCTGGACGCACTGGCCCTGTGGCTGCGTGCGCATCCGGAGGTGCGGGTGCTCCGGGTCGAGGGGCATGCGGACTCCCTCGGCGGCAGCGCCTACAACCTGGCGCTGTCCGACCGACGGGCGCAGGTGGTGGTGGACGCATTGGTCGAGCGCGGCGTGGAGCGCGAACGGCTCGCTCCACTCGGGTCCGGAGAGGCCTACACCCGGGCCGGGGCCCGTCGGATGGTATCCTTCACCGTGCTGGTGCACTCGGAGTGGTGAGCGGTGCTTCTCCTCCATGCCGCCCATGCGATGCCCCTGGTGGTCTGGAATCCGGACCAGGTCCCGGAGGTCCAGCAGGCGCTCGACGACTACTGGCCGGGCGCGGGGCTCGAGATCGAGCTCGGCCCGGTCGCGGAGGTCCCTCGCTTCGAGCTCACGTTCGACGCGTTGTTCTGGATCACGCCCGACGGGGTCGTCCAGCGTCCGGTCGAGAGCGCCGACACGGCGGTGCTGTTGGCGCGGAGCTGGGTCGTCTCCGGTCCTCCCGAAGATCTCGGCTGGGTGCCCCGCATCCAGGACCCGGTCCCGGGCGCACCTGCGCCGGTCCCCCCGAACGAGCCTCGCCGCGCCCTCCTCGACGACCTGTGGTTCGGCTTCGGCGTCCGCACCGGCTGGCCCGATCTGTCCGCCATCCGCGGCCTCGGTCCCGTGGTGGGCGCCCGACGAAGCGTGCTGCTCGCGCAGGTGCAGGCGTCCTCGAAGACCCACTCGCTCAACCTCAACGAGGTGGCGTCGTTCCAGCAGCGCGGGGACCTGGAGGTGTACGACTCGCGCTACGGCGTCGCGCTCCATGTCGGGCTCACGTCTGGAGGGCGTCACATCGCGCGGGCCGTGTTCGCCGAGACGTTCACGTTCGTGGGCACGGAGGCGCAGCAGTACGTGCGGTTCGATCTCGCGGAGTCCATCGAGGCCGACCTGCCGGCCTGGGACTTCGGGCTCCAGGTGGGGGGAGGGGCGGCGCTGCGGGTCCAGCGGGCGGGGTTGCGGAGTCAGGTGCTGCTCGACCTGCGGGACCGCGTGGAGCCCTGGCAACGCTCGGTCTGCTGGACCACCGCGGTCGTGTTCCACCTCTGATACGATGGGACATGTGGTGGGCGCTGGCGGCATTCGCGCAGGTTCCGAACGGCGGGTTCGAGACGCCGGGTCTGGATTCCTGGATGGCCGTCGGAGTCGCCCCGTGCGGGGGATCCGTGGGGCGGGTGGTGGAAGCGCCCGTCGGTGCGGCCGGAACGTCGAGGTCGGCGCGCTTCGAGGTTCAGAAGTCCTGTGCGTCCGCGACGCTCACGAGCTCGTCGTTCACGGTGACGCACGGTTCGCTCCGGTACCGCGTGCGCGGCCCGGATGGGCTGTCGGTGTCCCTGGAGGTCCTCGCGGGCGCCGTGGTGGCAGACGACGCGGTGACGCCGGATCCGGGGTGGTCCACGCGGACGGTCGACGTGTCGGCAGCGTGTGGCTCGGTGGTGACGGTGGATCTTGGCGTGGTGGGGATTCCTGGCGGCGGGAATCCGCTGCGCACGCTGTCGGTCGACGAGATCGAGCTGGTGGGCACACCGTGTCCGGGGGGCGACGCGGACACGGACGCAGACTCGGACAGCGACGCGGACTCGGACAGCGACGCGGATGCGGACTCGGACAGCGACGCGGACTCGGACAGCGACGCGGACTCGGACAGCGACGCGGACTCGGACAGCGACGCGGACTCCGATCCGGGCGAGACGGATCCGTCCGAGACCGACACCGCAGGGCTCGACACCGACGCAGCGTTCCGGGTGTCGGGGGGCACGGGATGTCGGTGCTCCTCGGGCGAGGCAGGGCTCAGCGGACCGGGCCCGGGCTCGTGGCTGTGGGGCCTGCCGCGCCGGCGCTGATCGACGTCAGCCGCCGCTGGCGAACACGAATGCGATGCGGTCGTCTCCCAGCGGGACCCCACACCCGCCATGTTGGCGGTAGAACCCACAACAGCGGAGGGTGACGACCGTTTCCGCGTAGAACGCGGTGCGCGGGGCTGTCGCCAGCAGCGCGTGCCACAGGGCCGTTCCGACGCCTCGCCCGCGGTGCTGGGGATGGACGTGCAGGATCGATACCTCGAGGGGCGCCACGTCGGTGCGCCGGGCGGGCCCGTAGCGGAGGAACCCGAGGACCTCCGTAGATCTGGTCTCGGTGGCGATCAGCACCGAATGCGCGTCGGCTCCCATGAGCCAGCCTGACCAGCTGGTGAAGCGCTCGGACACGGACGGCGACTCGCCATAGGCATCCTCGGCCGACCGTACGTGCAGCTCGGCGAGCACTCCCGCGTCTCCCGGGGTGGCCGTTCGGATCCGGAGGTGCACGCTCGACTCCTCGGGTCGGTTCCCGCCAGGATGTGGGGGATGGCGACACCATGCCCGGCATTCTGTCGTCTGCCGAACGCCATGCCCCCCTGTTTGTCGCTCGGAGGACCGGCCTCGGGAATCGCGGGTCTGGGCGTGCCGCGAGAGTCGGCGTTCTCTCGTCGGGTCCGACGTGCGGTTCGGAACGCGTACGCCCGAATGCGACAAACATGGGGGGATAGCGTCTGCGACGCGACACGGCGCGGGGGATAGCGACACCATCCTGCGCTTTCTGTCGCGCAGGTGGTGTTCGCCCCCCTCTGCCGGTCAGCGAGAGCGACGCGCGCCCACCAACAGGCTGGTCAGGACGACCAGGCCCAGCGCACCGGACGGCCCGCCCGTGGCGCTGCAGTTGCAGGCTCCGCCGAAGAAGGCCCCGTCTCCACCGCTTGGATCGGTGTCGGTGTCGGTGTCCGCATCGGTATCGGCGTCGGTGTCCGCGTCGGAGTCGCTGTCGGCGTCGGTGTCCGAATCCACGTCGGTGTCGGCGTCGGAGTCGGTGTCCGTATCGGTATCCGTGTCGGAGTCGGCGTCTGCGTCGGCATCCGCGTCGGTGTCCGTGTCCGCGATGTTGTCGGTGTCTGCGGTGTCGCCGGTGTCCAGGACGACCCCGGTGTCGAGCGGCCCGGTGTCGAGGACCGAGGTGTCCGCACCGGTGTCGGTGTCGGTGTCGGCGTCCGTATCGGCGTCCGCGTCCGTGTCCGCATCGGTGTCGGCGTCCGTGTCGGCGTCCGTGTCCGCATCCACATCGGCGTCGCTGTCGGCATCGGCATCGGCATCGCTGTCGGCATCCGCGTCGACATCGGCATCGCTGTCGGCATCCGCGTCCGCATCAACGTCGGCGTCGCTGTCGGCGTCGGCGTCGCTGTCGGCATCCGCGTCGACATCGGCATCGCTGTCGGCATCCGCGTCAGCGTCGACATCGGCGTCGCTGTCGGCATCGGCGTCGCTGTCGGCATCCGCGTCGACGTCGGCGTCGCTGTCGGCATCGGCGTCGGCGTCAGCGTCGACATCGGTGTCGCTGTCCGCGTCAGCATCGCTGTCGGTGTCTGCGTCGTCGGCGTCGGTATCTGCGTCCGTGTCGGCGTCGGTGTCGGCGTCGGCGTCGGCGTCCGCATCGGTGTCTGCGTCCGTGTCGGCATCGGTGTCTGCGTCGGCGTCCGCATCGGCATCGGCATCGGCGTCGGCGCCGGCGTCGGCGTCCGCATCGGTGTCTGCGTCCGTATCGGCATCCGTGTCGGCGTCGGTGTCCGCATCGGCATCGGCATCGGCATCCGCGTCCGCATCGGTATCGGAGTCCGTGTCGGCATCGGTATCGGAGTCCGCGTCTGCGTCCGCATCGGCGTCGGTATCGGCGTCCGTATCGGCATCTGCGTCCGTATCGGCATCCGTGTCGGCATCGGTGTCGGCGTCGGCGTCGGCGTCGGCATCCGTATCGCTGTCGGTGTCCGCATCCGTGTCAGCGTCGGTATCGGAGTCGGTGTCTGCATCCGTGTCGGCGTCCGCGTCCGCATCGGTGTCGGCATCCGCATCCGCGTCTGCGTCGGAGTCGGTATCCGCGTCGCTGTCGGTGTCCGAGTCGGTGTCCGCGTCGGTATCGGTGTCGGGGTCGGGCGGCACGTACGCTTCGTGGAAGGGGTCGTCGCAGGTGATCACCACGACGTCCTTGTTGATGAAGCCGGCGTTCGCCGAGGTCGCGAACACCGAGTACACATCGTCGTCGTCGGTTCGGCCCGTCGCAGCGAGCCAGTCGTCGAGCGGCACCGCGATGTCGAGGAAGATGTCGGTGCCGCCGCCGATGGACGTCTGCGGGTTGGGCGCGACGAGCCGCGCGTGACCGGTGCCATCGGCCGGCGCATCGTAGGCGCCGAAGGTGAAGTCGAACCCGTCGTGGCACCAGTCGGGCTGGATGTCGGGGTCGGTGTTGATCGTGAGGCGCACCTCGTCGGCGTTCCCATTCAGCCAGACCGCGATGTCCCACGTCATCGTGGAGGTGTCGCCGTCGGTCTCCTGGAGGTCGACGAACGAGAACTGCGACCAGCCCGTGCCTCCCACGGGCGCTGCAGCGAGGCGCACGCGCGTGAAGCGGTAGTCGGCGCTCGTGTACGTGAACACGGCCGGCGCAGACGGGACGCCGACGATGTCGTACCGCGGAGAGCCACTCACGTCGCCAGCGGGATCGGTGGCGTCGGCGCCCATGATGACGGTGGGGACCCAGTCCGTCTCGGCGGGCCAGTCGGTGGGAACGATGGCCCACGCCTGACCCAGAGTCAGAAGCGCGATCAAGGAGACCTCGGGGTGGTGCAGAGAGCTGCGAAGAGTCGCAGTCACCCACGGTAGCTGGCCGTCCAGGCGTGTCCGACGTCAGGGGCCTTTCACCCACCCGTGGTGGTCACTCGCGATTCATCCCCGATTCACACCAGCGGGATCCCGCCCGGTGCTAGGTTCCGCTCGATGGACGAAGTCGGCTGGATCTGCGGGGGGCTCGGGCTGTTCACCAGCTTGTTCGCGGTGCTCGCGGTCGGCGGGGTGTTCCTGTTCGTGCTCGAGCGCGTCGCGGCGCTCTCCGCTGACCTGAAGCGCCTCCGCGTGCGGCTGGACGCCCTGGAAGCGGCTCCGGTCGCTCGCATCGCGACGGTCGAGGGGCCTGCCTCGGAGGTTCTGGAGGCGTCGGAGGCCAGCGCCGGCGCGGAGGCGAGCTCGGTCGCGGAGGCCCGCGCGCAGGGCAGTGACGAGGAGGCGGCACCCGCCGGAGACGGAACGGCCTCGGACGCCGCGGTCGCAGGGGAGGTCGGCGAGCCACCCCCGATCGCGACGACGGCTCGACCGCGCCCTGCCTTCGAGCTCCCGTCTCCCGAGCGCATCGCGGTGTTCCTCGCCGCATCGGTCGGCGGGCTCGCGCTCGTCGTGGGCGGGCTCTTCGCGATGGTGGCCGTGCTCCAGAGCGGTCTGCTCGGGCCTGCGCTGCGGGTGTGTCTCGGCCTGGTCGGCGGGACCGTCCTGTGGACGCTCGGAGCCCTGCTCCGCTCGCGGTTCCGGGGAGTGGCGTCGGCGCTCGAGGGGGCCGGCATGGGCGTGCTGTTCGGCGCTTCGTTCGCGGCCCACGGGTTCTACGGGCTGGTCGGGCCGCTCACGGCGTTCGCCATGCTCGCCGGCATCGCGTCGGTCTCCGCGCTTCGGGCAGCGGTGCACCACGACCGGTTCATGGCCTGGCTCGGGCTCGTGGGCGGTCTGCTCGCACCCGTGCTCGTGTCGACCGGGAACAACGGCGCCGTGGGCCTGTTCACGTACCTCACGCTGCTGTTGCTCGGGAACCTCTCGATCGCTGGCATCCGGCGGTGGCCCGACCTCGTGCTGGGCGCCGCGTTCGGCGCAGCGGGCCTGTACGCCGGATGGACGGCCGCCTGGTACGGCACGGAGTCCGTCGGGGTCGCGCTCGTCGCCGCCTTCGCGCTACAGGTCCCGTTCGCAGGCGTCGTGGCGCTCGTTCGCGCGAGAGAGGGCGAGAACGACGCGGTCCGCGTGGGCCTGCTGGTGTGTGCGGTCGCGGGAGCCGCGCTGTTCCCGCTGCTCGCCGTTCCCTGGGTCTTCGCGCTCGATGCCAGCTTCACGGATCCCCGCACGGGCCTGACGGTCATCCAGGAGGCGGGCCCGATCCGCTGGTTCGGCGCACTGGCGCTGTCGTTCCTGCCGCTCCCGCTCTGGGTCGCCGGGCGGGTGCGGTCCCAGGTGGGGGTGAGCGCCATCGCGTCCATGGCCGCGGGCCTCCTCACGGTCGTCTGGGCGGGGAGCTGGGCGGGGCTGCACGAGATGGCGCCCGTCCTGCTGGTGGGCGCCATCGCGCCGCTCGCCGTGGGTCTCCTCGTGCACGTCGGGAATCGTCGAACCGGGGCCGGGCTGCTGTTGTCTCTCCCGGCCATCGCGATCGTGCTCGCCATCACCCCCGCGCTCGACGTGAGCGGAGCGGTGTTCGCCACCGCCGTGGTGGCCGTGGTCTTCCTCGGTGCCGCGGGGCCTTGGGTGGCGGGGCCGGGCGCCCTGTCGCTGGGCGCGGTGCTCACGGTGTCCGCGGGGCTCGCCGTCGCCGCCGCGATGTCGGCGGAGCTCGGCGCGACCTGGGTGCTCGGCGCGTCCCTCGTGAGCCTCGGCGGCCTGTCCGCACCCGCGCTGTTCCGCCGGTGGTCGACCGACCGCTTCCCGTCGCTGCCCTGGCTGGGCGCGCTCCTCGCCGGTCCTGCCGTGTTCCCGGCGCTCTACGTCCTGTGGGAGCAGGAGCTCGGGGTCGGCGCCATCGGGCTGCTCCCGCTCCTCCTCGGCGTGCACGGCCTGCTCACCGCCGTCGTGCTCGTGCGCGGCTACCAGCAGCCCCGCCACAGCCCGCTGCTCGCGCTCGCCGTCGCCATCGCCCTGCTGGGCACGACGTTCGCGCTCCCCATCCAGCTCCAGGAGAAGTGGCTGACCGTCGGGTGGGCGCTCGAAGGGCTCGCGCTGGCGGGGCTCGCGGTGTGGGTCAAGCACCCGCTGCTGCGTTGGAGCAGCGTCGCGCTCGGGCTCGTCATCGGGGTGCGCCTGCTGATCAACCCGTACGCGCTGGCCTATGGCGACACGGCCGGGTGGCCCGTGCTCAACTGGACCCTGTACACGTGGGGGATCCCGACGCTCACCCTCGTCGGCTCCGCGTGGCTGGTGCGAAGGACGCAGACCGGCTCGAACGACCTGCTGCGGTGGGCTCCGCCGACGCTCTCCGTGCTGGCGATGCTCACGGGCTTCGCCCTCGTGAACGTCGAGGTGTCGCACGCCTTCCAGGACGCCGGGCCCGTGGAGCTCGGCGGCTCGACGATGCTCCAGGGCATGGTGCGCAGCCTCGCCTGGGCCTCCTGGGGCCTGTTCCTCCTCGTGCTCGGGTTCGCGGTGAGGTCGCGCATGACGCGCTTCATCGGGTTCGCGTTCCTCATGCTGTCGGCCGGCAAGGTGTTCGTCTACGACATCTACAGCCTGCCGGGCTTCGTGCGCGTCGGCTCGTTCCTGGGCCTCGGCGTGCTCCTCATCTTCAGTGCCCTGTTGTTCGACCGCGTCGTGATGCGCGTCTCGGACGCCGACCCCGAGGAAGCCTGACATGTGGCTGCTCACGACACTCGCGCTCGCCGGGCCGACCGACCGCTACCCGTGGGTCGCGCCGGTCGACCTCCCTCCGACCGGAGTGCACCGCATCCGTGTGCCTCCAGAGCTCCTGCCGGCGTGGAGCGCGGACGGCACCGGCATGCGACTGGTCGACGTCGACGGAACGACGGTGCCGTTCGCGACCGTCTCCACCGACACCAACCCGACCCGCATCTCCGCTCAGCGCGGCACGGTCGGCACGGTCGGGCCTCTCGGGTACTGGCCGTCGGTCGACGGGGACGGCTGGGAGGTCCAGGTCTCCGAGCGGCCCCTCGACGGGCTCGAGGTCCTGCTCCCGCGCACGCGCCTCGCGACGACGCTCGAGCTGTACGAGTGGGACGGCCAGGGCTGGTCGAGCCTGGGGCAGCACGTGGTGTGGCGACTCGACGGGTCCGAGGTGTCGTCGCCGCTCCCGATGCCCCCGCGGCTCGGGCGGTTCAAGATCGTGCTCGACCCCGAAGTGGTGCCCGCCGACGACCCGCCCGGGCTCGTGGGGGTCCGCTACGCCCACACGCAGGTGCCTCTGCAGACCGTCACGCTCGACATCGCCTCCACGCAGGTTCCGGAGACCGGCTGGGTGCGCTACGACGTGGTCCTCCCGCAGGCCATGGCGCCGGTCTGGGTCGACGTCCAGACGCCCGAAGAGCTGTTCAGCCGGCGCGCGGTCGCCGAGTTCGTCGAGCCGTGGGAAGCGCCCGACGTGCTGCCGTCTCCGTACATCCCCTACACGCAGGACACCCTCCAGCGAACGCGCCTGGGAGGGGCTCGCATCGACCAGGTGCGGCTCGAGCCCCAGGGAACCCCGACGCGCCGCCTCGCGGTGTTCGTGGAGGCTGACGGCGCCGCACCTCTCGCGGTGACGGGCGTCACGCTCGGGGTTCGCGGCCTCGACCTGCTGGTGCGCGACCCGGGAACGGGGCCGTTCTCGCTGTATGCGGGCGCGCCCGTCGGAACCTCGCCGCCCTCCGACCTGCAGTTCGTGGCGCCGGAGCTCGCGAGGCTCGCCGAGGACGTGCTCGCGCCGGACGCCCGCTCGGCCAACCCCGACTACGTGCCGCCGGAAGCACGCGGAGGCCTCGACGCGCCGTCCACACCGATCGATCTCGACCGGTTCACCGAGAGACGAGCGGTCCAGTCTTCGCCGGGGCTCGTGCGCATCCCGCTGCCCGACGACGTGCTGGCCGCTGCGCGTCCCGATCTCGGCGATCTGCGGCTGATCGACGCAGAAGGGCGTCAGATCCCGTACATCCTGCAGGACGACGGCACGCTGCACACGTGGGGCGCGCTTCCATTCGAGCGCACGGAGCGAGGGGGGCGCTCGTTCCTCGAGGTCGAGATGCCGCAGCCCAACGTGATGGTCGGCGTGGTGACGCTGTCGACGGACGCTCCGCTGTTCGACCGCTCCATCGCGCTGTCGCGGCCCGCTACCGGGCGACTGCAGACCCTGCGGGCGTTCCGCTGGCGCGGCGACGACCGGCCGACCACCGTGAGCCTCGCGCTCAACCAGCGGGTCGGGCGCACGCTGGTCGTCGAGATCGACAACGGAGACGACCCGCCGCTGCCCATTCGCGCGATCGAGGCCGCCTGGCCGGGCTGGGAGGTGGTGGCCGTCGTTCCAGAGGGGGGCGCCTGGCTCGTCCTCGGAGACCCCCGCCTCTCGGCTCCCGACCACGACCTGTGGCTCCTCCGCGAGGAGCTCGGTCAGCGGGCATCCGAGGTCGCCACGCTCGGTCCTCCGGAAGCGCTGGCACCGACGCCGCTGTCGCTCATGGACCGCGGTCTCGTGGCCTTCGGAGTGGGGGTGATGGCTCTCGGGCTGCTCGGCCTCACCGTGGTGCTCGTCCGGGGCGCGCCCGAGCGTCGCAGCCCGGGAGACGACGAACGCACGGAGCCTCCGGAGCCGGACGGGTCCGACCCGGAGCTGGCCGAGACCGCCTGATCGCGGCGGCTGAGCTCGATCAGCGCCGCCGGCGCAGCCCGACGAGCCCTGCGATCAAACCGATCCACACGAGCGGATGGGAGGGGCCGCCGGTCGAGCACTGGCATCCGCCTTCGTAGTACTGGGTGATGGGGACATCGGTGTCGGTGTCGGTGTCGGTGTCCGCATCGGTGTCGGTGTCCGCGTCGGTATCCGAGTCCGTATCGGCATCGGTGTCCGCATCGGTGTCGGCGTCCGTATCGGTGTCGGCATCGCCCGTCTCACCGGTATCGGGTGCGCCGGTGCCCCCGGTCTCCGGACCCCCGGTCGTGGGAGACCCCGTCTCCAGGACGCCCGTATCGGGTGCACCGGTCGTGGTGCCGCCCGTCTCGACCACGCCCGTGTCGTTCGTGTCCGCATCGGAATCGGCATCGGAGTCGGCATCGGCGTCCGCATCGGCATCCGTGTCTGCGTCGGTGTCGGCATCCGTGTCTGCGTCGGCGTCGGCATCGGTGTCCGCGTCGGCATCGGCATCGGTGTCTGCGTCGGTGTCCGCATCTGCATCGGCGTCGGTGTCCGCATCGGCGTCAGCGTCGGTGTCCGCATCTGCGTCAGCGTCGGTGTCTGCATCGGCGTCAGCGTCAGCGTCGGTGTCTGCGTCGGCGTCAGCGTCGGTGTCGGCATCTGTGTCTGCGTCAGCGTCAGCGTCGGTGTCGGCATCCGTGTCTGCGTCGGCGTCGGCGTCGGTGTCTGCGTCGGCATCGGCATCCGTGTCGGCGTCAGCGTCGGCATCCGTGTCGGCGTCCGCATCCGCATCGGCGTCCGAGTCCGTGTCGGCGTCAGCATCCGTGTCGGAGTCGGTGTCGGCATCGGTGTCCGCATCGGCGAGCCCGGTGTCGCCCGTGTCCATGAACGGATCGAGGTAGTTCGGGATGCCGTTCCCGTTCGTGTCGTCGTCTTGCGGGTTGCCGTTCATGTTGACGTCTTCGTCGGTGGCCGTGAGCAGGCCGTCGCCGTCGTCGTCGGGATCCCGATAGTTCGGGATCGTGTCGTTGTCGGTGTCGTCGTCGAGCGGATTGCCGTTCCCGTCGGGGCTCTCGTCGATCGTGGGCACGTTGTCGTTGTCGTCGTCGGGGTCGACGACGTCGGGGATTCCGTCGGAGTCGGAGTCGCGCGGGTTGGCCGGGTCGGGGACCTCGTCGCCGTCGAGCACACTGTCGTCGTCGCTGTCGGGGTCGCACTCGGAGGACGGGAGGGACGTCACCTCCACGAAGTCACTCAGACCGTCGAAGTCGGTGTCGGGGAGCGTGGGGTCGGAGCAGTAGAGGCAGACCTCGTCGAGGTCGGTGAGCCCGTCTCCGTCGGTGTCTGCGCTCGGAGCGACCGTGATCTGGAACACCGGGCTGCGCGCGTCGCGGGCCCACGAGTAGGTGTCCATCAGGCTCCGGTCGCCCTTCCCGGAGTCGTCGAAGATGCCCCAGCTCCGCGCGTTCACGTTGGGGACGGTGGGATCGGTGTACGGACCGCTGTTGATGCCCGTGGGACCGGAGGTCTCGAGCCCGACCTGGCCGTTGAGCATGATGTTCGACCGGAACTGGACGGCAGAGTCGTTCCAGTACATGGCGAGCGGGCTCTTCGCGAGCGCAGCGTTCACCCGGTACATCCGGATGCCCTCGTAGGCGGTCTCGACGTCGCGCGTGATGAGGTGCTGCTCACCGGTCGTGAGGATGATCTGGCAGTCGTACGTACCGGGCGGAGCGAGCACGCCGCTGTTGTTCAGGCCGTCCCAGGCGGTGTAGTTGAAGCCCGGGTTCGCCGTGCCGATGATGTGCAGGTCGTCCTTGTCGGTCAGGTCGATCGAGCCGTCCTGGTCGAGGTCGCAGACGATGTGCTGCGTGCCGAGGATGGTCGACACGAACGAGAACGTGCCTTCGATCTCCACGTTGTCGCAGTCTTCGGGGGTCGCCACGTAGTTGTGGTTGAACAGCTGCGGGTTCGCCGCCGCGTAGGTCGCGCCTTCCGGAGGCAGCAGGTAGGTCGAGTACAGGCCGACGAGGACCTCGTTCCCGTCGGGCACCGAGCTCGCACGCTTCCCGGGCACACCGAGCGCCGTGCTCGACATGAGGTAGGCGGCGCCCCCCGTGCCGTCGAAGCGGAGCTCCGTGACGGCATCCGTGCCCGTCTGGCGGACACGTGCGTACAGGGAGCCCGTCAGCTGTGCAGGCTGAGCGAAGCTCCCGTTCGCGTTCAGGGACCACGTCTCGGCCCACACGCGCCCGCCCGTGGCGCCGCTGACGGAGATGTCCCAGTTCGTCTCGTTCCCGCCGAGCGAGATCGTGTACGCACCGTTTCCGTCGGTCGGCGTGACGGTCTGGCCGGGGTTGTACAGCCCGACGAAGGTTCCACTCGGACCGACCACCAGGATCGGGTTCGCGCCGGTCCACAGGAACGTCTCGGTGTTCGCGTCGAGGATGTCGACGTGGAGGACGGTCGTCGCGAGCACGGTCTGGCCGGGCAGCTGTGCCGTGCCCTCGGCACTGGCGGCCGCCGGGAGCAGCAACGCGAGCGCGCAGACGAGGACCGCAGGGACGGAGCGTGAGTCCCGAGGGCTCGCAGGGACGGTCCGTGAGTCACTTGGGCGCATCGACGTACTCCCGGATGAGGAACTGGACCCGGCGGTTCTGGGCCCAGGCGGCCTCGCCCTTGCCAGCCTGGATGGGCTGGGCTTCGCCGTACCCCTGGACGACGAGGCGGTCGGCAGCGACGCCCGCGTCGACGAGGTACTGGCGCACGGCTGCGGCGCGATCGGTGGACAGCTTGAGGTTGTAGGTGGAGCTGCCGCGCTCGTCGGCATGGCCCTGGACCTCGACCGTCTTGATCTCGGCATGCGTGACCAGCACGGCCGCGACCTCGTCGAGCAGCTGGAAGCTGATCGGCTTGATCTTGGCGGAATCGGTCTCGAACAGGACGCGCTCCAGGATCTTGATCTCGCCCGCCTCGAGGCTCGTACGCGTCTTCGCGAGCGTGATCCGGATGGTCTGCGGCTGATCCTCGGCCGTGAGCCTCGTGACGCGCGTCTCGAACCCCTCGGCCGTGGCCGACACCTTGTAGTCGCCGCGCCAGAGGTCGGCCGTGACCGTGCCCTTGGGGAGCTTCAGCTCCATCTCCTTCACGCCGCACTCCGAGGGCTGCTCGACGTACTCGAACAGGGTGTTCGGGATGGGGATGCCGTCTTCGGTGACGACCTCGAACGTGACCTTCGCGGGCTCGCCGAGCGCCAGGTAGACGGTGTTCTCGCCTTCCTTCAGCTCGGTGGTGACCTCGCCCGTCGAGCACTCGGTGGTACCCGTGAACGTCCACGTCGTCTCGGGCATGAGGCCCGTGAGGCCGGCCTTCGGGTCGTCGAGCTTCGCGGTGTCGCCGCCGCCCTTGCCCGTGATCGACACCGGCTCGTTGTAGTGGTTGCCGCCCATGGTCACGATGAACGCGACGGAGGCGAGCTCGTCGGGGCACCCGTCGTCGTCCTTCCATCCGTTGAAGGTCTCGGGGATGTCGACGCACTTGTCGAGGTCGTCGACGATGCCGTCGCCATCCGTGTCGGGCGGAGCGCGGTGCAGCACGCCGTACCCGCCGCCGATGAACAGGCGGATCTCGGCCGAACCGACCCCGGGTGTGAGGCTCGTACCGAGGCCGCCGAGCACGTGTGCACCGGAGTCGGTGCGGTGCCGCACGGACGCCAGGATCTCGCCGGGAGTCTCGCGCCAGCCCCGCTCGTTCGACTGGAACGGCACGTCGAGGTGCGCTTCGACGTTGAGGCCCGTGCTGAGCGACAGCAGGCGACCGCCCGCCACGCCGAGCCGCATGCGGTCGGAGCCCTTGATGTTGAGCGCCTCGACCGTGTTCCGGAACGCCAGCCCGACCTCGCCCGTGAGCGTCCACAAGCCGGGTGTGTACGAGCCCTGAACGCTCGCGCCGCCCGCGAACCCGGAGTCGCCCAGGAAGCGGCCCGAGTTGCCGGTGGGCAGCGAGATCCAGGGGCGGACACCGAGCCCGCCGTCTTCGCCGAAGTTGATCGGAACCGCGAGCGCCGACAGCTCCACGTCACCCAGCGTGGGCCCGCCGGCACCCCCCGCTCCCGAGCTCGTGAGGAAGAGCGGAGCGACCACGTCGATGCGGAGGCGGTCGATCGGTGCGAAACCCGCGGTGATGTCGAGCCCGATCACGTTGTCGAGCGCGGGCCGGCGCACGAGCGTGTCGTCGGGGAGCACATCGACCACGTAGAGCGGAGCCTTGGCGAATCCGAAGATTCCCCCCGCGTACCACTCGAGGGCGTTGACCTGACCGGGGCGCGTGACCGTCACCGGATCGCGAACGTCGCCGTCGTTCGCCGTGGGGTCGAAGCCCCAGGCGTCGAAGCCGTCCTGCGCCGATGCGGCCGAGATCACTGAGAGAAGTATGAGTGTCACGCCGCGCAGGTTAGCGGGGGATGCGGTCGTTGAACAGAGCAGAACGCTCACGCCGCACTGTTTCCAACGAGGGTGGGAGGCATCGAGCCCACTTCCCGAGCTCCCCGAACTTGGGATACCGTGCGACATGCGCGTTGGTGAGTACCTGCTCGGCTGCCGGGTGGAAGACGTTCTCCTGGATACCCCGCACGCGTGGATGGCCCGTGTACGCGGGCCTGATGGCGACCGCGTGGCGAAGGTGCGCACCCCGGAGGCGCCCTCCGAGCTCCACGATGCGTTGCGCCTGGAGCACCGCATCCTCGACCGCGTCCACGACCCGAACGTGGTCGCGCTGCACGGCTGGGAGTCCGTGCCCGACGGCTGGAGCGTGCTGCTCCTCGAGTACGTGCCCGGCGGCGCGCTGTCGGATCGGATGTTCGACGGCGAGCCCATGGCCCCCGAGGTCGCGGCCCACCTGATGCGCGGTGTGCTGTCCGGGCTCGAGGCCATCCACCAGGCCGGGTTCGTCCATCGCGACCTCAAGCCCGAGCACATCCTGCTCGACGACGAGAGCGAGCCGCACATCTGTGATCTGGGCTTCGCGAAGGAGCTCCCGAAGGGCGGTAGGGAGCGCGCGGGCCTGTCGCAGTTCTACAGCTTCCTCGGCACGCCGGAGTACATGGCGCCCGAGCAGGCCGCCGAGCCCGCGAGCGCCGACCGTCGAGCCGACCTGTTCAGCGCCGGGTGCATCCTGTACGAGCTCGTCACGGGGCACGTCCCGTTCGAAGCCCCCGACGACATGCCGCTGCTGGTCCCGAAGATCCTGGGGCGCTGGGAACGGCCCGCCGGGCTGCCCTCCTGGGTCGTGCCCGCGCTCGAGGCCCTGCTCGCGCCCAGCCCGGGAGACCGCCCGGCGACGGCCACGGAAGCCCTGAAGCTACTCTGAGCGCTCGAGCGGGATGCGGAACCGGCACACCTCCCGCTCCTCGGGCTCCCAGTGGTACTGGTCGACCAGCACGCCACCGCACTTCGTGATGACGCGCGCGGACGCCACGTTCGTGGGGGCGCACGTGAGGACGAGGGCGTCGATGCCGAGCGTGCGTCCGTGGTCCTTCGCAGCCTCGAGCAGTCGCGTCGCGTGGCCCCGACCCCGCGCGCTCGGACGCACGCTGTAGCCGACGTGACCTCCGAAGCGCTCGAGAGACGGCGTGAGCCGGTGCCGGAAGTTGCTCACCCCCAGCAGCCGGCCCTCGTGCTCCAGGAAGCGCGTCGTACCGGGAACGTGCCCGTCGGTCAGGTTCACACCGCGGGACTGTTCGTCGAGGCGCGCGACCTTGGTGGTGTGCGGCATCGACGCTGGCAGGAACCACGCCGGGATGGAGCGCTCACCGGCCGCCTCGAAGTCGGCCAGGAAGTCGGCGAGGGCGGATTCGTGGTCGGGACCGAGGGGGACGACGCGCATCGGAGGCTCCGGGGACGCGAGCAGCAGGCGGTTCTTGGGGGTGATCGAGTCGTCGATGGTGGTGGTGTGCACGACGAACCCCGCATGGCGTAACCGTGCCGCGCGCGTCGCGTCGATCGCGACGTCGACCGGCATCCAGCCCGCCAGGCCGCCATCGTCGAGCTTCGCCGTGCTGTGACAGCACGGCAGGACGGCCACCCGGCACCGATGCTCGACGGCGAGGTCCAGCACCCGGTCGGTCAGCCCGCCGCACGCGTGCACGCCCAGCAGCCGGTGGTCGGGGCCCGGGCGGACCGCGTCGAGCTCTCCCTCCACGTGCGCCAGGCGGGAGGTCACCTCGGGCCACCGCCGGGACAGCGCCTCCTTCAGGCGCACGGCGCTCTTCGGGATGCGGCGGTCGACCACCGTGGCCGCGGGCGTCGAGCGGTCCTGCAGCAGCATCAACCACGCGACGAGCCCGTGTCCGCCGGCCAGATCGAGCACCGGACCCCCGCGGTGCCGGCGCAGCACCTTCCTCGCGACCGCCCAGGACTCCAGCAGCTCCTTGCGGGGGAGGCAGCTCGCTGCGCAGATCTCGCGGGCCACCGTGTGGAAGAGGGTGTCGCCCGCGAACTCCGGGAGGTCGTGCGGCGTGAGGCGGTCGCGCGTCAGGCGTAGTGCTCGGTGGTGTCGGAGTCGCTCGCGAGGTCGCCCAGGCCCCAGAGCGTGGTGACCCAGAGCAGCGCGAAGCCCGTCCAGCCGGCGGGGAGCTTTTCGCCTTCGGGGAACTTCAGCAGGTGCACCAGGGTGGCCCGGTAGGCGTCGAGGATGGCCTGCGGCCCCTTGGGGTCTTCGACCGCGGCACGGATGGCGTCTTCGAGTGCGAAGGCCGCCGACCGGCACATGCCGTGGGCCGCGAACACGAGGTCGGTCTCGTCGACGGAGGCCGCGAACACCCGCACGATGTGGTGCATGACCGCGGCGAGCTCGCGCTTGTCGCGGTGTTCCTTGATCTGCTCGCCGACGCCGGCCACATGGGGGATCAGCGTATCGATGGCCGAGCGCATGAGGATGGTCTGCGTCGGCACGATGAGGTCGGGCGACGCCCCCTGGAGCCGCGCGTAGGCCGACGCGATCTGGAGCCGCTCGAACCGCGCGATCTCGCGTGCGAGCTTCACGTCGAGCCCGAGCCACAGGGGCCCCCGCTCGCTCGCGAGCTGGAGGAACCGGGACGTCTGGTCGCGGATGGCCGGATCCGTGAGGAAGACGCGGAGCATGACGGCGTCGGGGTTCGACATGGCGCGAGCTTAGTCCAGTCCGGCGCGACGGGGAAGCGGGTCAGAGCCAGCTGGGGTCGGTGTCGAGGCACGTGCGCTCGATGGGGTCGAGCAGCGCGGCCCACTGGGCGGTCCGCGGGAGCTCCCAGTGGAAGAAGTACCGGGCTGCCGCGAGCTTGCCTTTGAGGAACGCGTCGTCTGGGGACGAGGCCAGCTGGACCTCCGCCACCCGGACCTGCTCGAGCCACTGCCAGGCCACGACCGTGTGCCCGACCAGGTGCAGGTACGGCGTGGCATTCGCGAGCAGGAGCTCGACATCGCCCGTCTGGCCGACCCCGGCGAGCGCGGTGGTCGTGGCCACCACGCGCTGGACGGCTTCTGCGAGCTCCGCGGCGCGCGCACGCGTCTCGGGACCTTCCTGCATCGCAGCCGCCAGCGTGACGCCGATCTCCTGGAGCAGGACCGCACCGCCACCCTGTCCCAGCACCTTCCGACCGAGCAGGTCGAGCGCCTGGATGCCGTTCGTGCCCTCGTGGATGGGGTTCAGGCGGTTGTCGCGGTACAGCCGCTCGACCGGGTAGTCGCGGGTGTAGCCGTAGCCCCCGAGCACCTGGATGGCGGCGTCGTTCGCGCGCAGGCCGTGGTGGGAGCACCACGCCTTCACGATGGGGGTGAGCACGTCGAGCAGGGTCTCCAGGCGCTTCGCTTCGGAGCCATCTCCCGCTTCGCGCGCGATGCGGGCGCGGTCGACCAGGGACGCCACCCGGAGCCCCAGTGCGAGCCCGCCCTCAGCGAGCGCCTTCTGGGACAGCAGCAGCCGCCGGACGTCCGCGTGCTCCACGATGGGGACCTGCGGGCTCGTGGGGTCGCGCTGGCGGAGAGGGCGGCCCTGCGGGCGTTCCCGCGCGTACGCGAGGCTGTGGCGGTACCCGGCCCAGGCGAGCGTGGCCGCACCCAGCCCGACCGCCGTGCGCGCCTCGTTCATCATGTGGAACATGTAGGTGAGGCCCCGATGCGGCTCTCCCACCATCCATCCGGTCGCGCCGCCCTCGTCGCCGAGCGCCCACACCGTGTTCACCGCGGCCCGGAAGCCCATCTTGTGGTTCAGGCCCACGACGCGCACGTCGTTCGGGATCGTGTACGCGCCGTCGGCGTCTTCGAGCTTCTGCGGCACGATGAACAGCGAGATGCCGCGCGTTCCGGGAGGAGCGTCGGGCAGCCTCGCCAGCACGAGGTTGACGATGTTCTCGCCGAGGTCGTGGTCGGTGCCCGTGATCCACATCTTGCTGCCGACCAGCCGGAACGACCCGTCCGGCTGCGGGTGCGCGACGGTCGTGAGGTCGGCCAGCGACGAGCCCGCCTGGGTCTCGGAGAGCGCCATCGTCCCGAAGAACCGGCCCTCGATCATCGGGCGCATCCAGCGCTCGCGCTGCTCGGCCGTGCCGTGGGCGCGCAGCAGGTTGGCCGCGGCCGCCGTGAGGCTCGGGTACACCAGTAGCGGCGTGTTCGCGGCTCCGAACAGCACCTGGACGGCCATGGTCGCGAGGTAGGGGAGCTGCATTCCCCCGTCGGCCTCGTCGAACCCGGCCGCCTGGAAGCCCGACGCGAAGTACGGCTCGAGGGTCTCCTTCGCGAGGGGGTCGAGCACGACGCGCCCGTCCACCAGCTGCGGCTCCGTCGCGTCGAGCACGGCGGCCGAGGGCAGGAACACGTCGTGGGCGAGCTCGCGGGCCAGCTCGAGCGTGCTGCGGAGCGTCTCGCGGTCGTGCATCGCGTAGGCCGGCGCCGCCAGGATCCCGTCGAGGTCGAGCACGTCCTCCAGGAGGAAGGTGAGGTCGCGGAGCGGGAACAGGTCGGTCATCGAGACCTCCTCATGGACAGGCGAGCCCCCAGGCGTCGAGGTCCCACGTCTTCACGAGCGTGGAGAAGCCCGTGCGGGCGGGGTCGGGGCAGACGGTGGCGATCTTCGCGGCGCCCTGGCCGGGCTGATCGACGTACTCGACGTGGAACACCGCCTTGCCGGCGGCCAGGAAGGGAGCGAGCGCGCTGCACTCGTCGTAGTCGAGGCACTCCTCGTTCAGCGCCCAGTCGAACTGCGGCTCCAGGGTGGGCACGAGGTCGAGCGCGTTCTTCAGGCCGACCGAGAGGCCCCGGTCGTGCGCGGCCGTTGCGAGGAACCCGTTGTAGTCGAGCTGATCGGCCTCGGTGAGCGGGAACCCCGGAGAGTTCGTGTACCCGTCGACGTTGTCGGGCTCCACGCCATCACAGTGCTTGCTCACCGCGAGGTCGAGCCGCGCCGACATCACGTCGCGTACGCTCTGGGCGCGCGTGTCGACCCACACCTCGCCGGGCCATCCGTCGAGCGGGTTGCCCCGAACGGCCGGGGGGAAGTCGTCGGCGTCGGAGCGCCAGTCCTCCCGGGATCCCGCGCTGAAGTAGCAGATGACCGTGCGCCCGTCGGCGCGCAGCGCGTCGATGGTCGCGGTCGACGTGTCGAACAGGTCGAGATCGATCATCGCGGCCGTCTGGGACGTGGAGACCGTGCCCTGGAGCTGCCAGTGCCAGGTGGTTCCGGGGGGCGGGGACCACGGTGCCGGTGGGGGCGGATCGGTGTCGGTGTCGGCGTCGGTGTCGGCATCCGCGTCGGTGTCGGCATCCGCGTCGGTGTCGGCATCCGTGTCGGTGTCGGCATCCGCGTCGGTGTCGGTGTCGCCCTCGATGGACGGGGTGGGGGACCGGGTGCACGCAAGCAGGGAGAGGGTCAGCATGGCCGCCTCTAACGGGAATCACCGGGGAGGGCGCCGTGCCCAGGACGGGATCTCGGGACCGAGCCGCTCGACCTCCATGAGGGTCGCGATGAACTGCTGATGGTCGCCCGCGCGGTGCGGGACGTAGAACTCCCACACGATCTCGCCGTTCCGGTCGACCTCGAAGCCGCGCCCGCCGTTCGACTCCGTGATCAGCACGTGGCCGTCGGGCAGCTCCTGGGACGCGCCGATGCCGCCCGTGAAGAACGGGTGCGCGTCGGTCCCTTCGTACGACCACGCGATGTCGAGGTCGGGCAGCGTGAGCGCGAGCACCCGGGAGCGTCGGCCGAGGCCCTCGTTGTCGAACAGCATCAGCGTGCCGTCTTCGCGGAGGGTGGCGTCGTGTTGGTGGCGCCACGGACCCGTCGCGGCCCACACGAACCGCTGGGCATCGGGATCGACCACGCCGATGGCGTTCAGCTGCCGGATCGAGACGAGCGCGAACCCCGGCTTCCAGGCGGGGTGCAGCTTCGCCTGGGCCTCCGTCAGCAGCCACACGCTGTTCGTGTGGAACACGTCGCCCGTCTTCTCGGCGGCGTCGTGGAACAGGTGGGCGTGCTCGGACTCGAGCAGGGCCTCGAACAGGTCGACGCGCTTCGTCTCGCGGCCCCGGGCGTCGAGGTACACGATGTAGTCGTGCAGCACGGGCTCGGTGCCGAGGTCGGGGAACACGTCGGCCTTGCGGGTGAGCACGACGATGCCGTCACCATTGCGCACGATGTCGTGGTGCGCGCCGTTCGGGACGGCCCAGCGCACGTGGCTCTCCGCGTCGAGCTTGAGCACGCCGCGCCCCTCGAAGATCGCGTACAGGTCGCCGTCGTCCCCGAGCCGCACCCGCCGCAGGTAGTCCGTGCCCCAGTCGCCCTCCGCGGCCATGCTGGCCGGGAACGCCTTCCAGTACGTGGTGCTCCACTCGTGCAGCACGTTGCCGTCCATGTCCATGAGCGTCGCGACCGGCCCGTGCCCGTCCGTGTAGAGGTTCAGCCCGGCCTTCGCCCGCGTACGGTCGTGAACGGTGATGACCTTCGAAGCCTGGATCTCCTCGACCCCGTCGGCGTACCCGATGGCCTCGAGCTGCTCGATGAGGGCCTGCTCGTCGGAGGAGAGCTCGCTCGGCGCCCGCTTCGGGAGGTTCCGCCACTTGCCCGGCACGTCGCGGAACGTGCGCGGCGTCGCCGGGTCGGGCGTCGACGTGCTGCAGGACAGGGCGCTCAGCAGGACGAGGAACATGGATGTGTGGTTAGGACGGCGCTCCGCTCGTGTCCAGCCGGCGGGCCTCGCGGAGCGGCCGTGCACCCGCTGTCGGCGAGCGTCGACGACGGCCGCCGCTTTGGGTAGGATCGCAGCTTCGGAGGAACCACGGATGCCCGTGGCCCGCGCACTGCAGTCGTGTCGTCGAGGGCGAAGCGCCCGAGCGCTCGTCCTGTGCGCTCTCTCCGGGTGCCTCGGTTCGCTCGGGTCCTTCGGCTGCGCCGACCCCGTGGAGCCCGCGCCGCTCCGGGTCCCCACGCCCGACCCCGCTCCGCCCACGCCCCCCGTGGTCGAGCCCGTCACCGTCTCCGTCGAGCCCTTCGTGTGCGAGCTCCCGGAGCTCCGCGGTCGCATGGGCCCGTTCTACACGGTCCCCCTGCACGGAGGTGCCGTGGATTCGCCCTTCCTGGCGGGTGCAGCGGCGGCAGCGGGCGACGTCGACGGAGACGGGGACATCGATGTCGTGCTCGGGGGCACCTCGGGTCCCTGGCTGTTCCGCGCGCCGGACTGGGCTCCCGAACGCCTCGGCGACGTCGAGGGAATCGCGGGCATGGGCATCGTCGACCTCGACGGCGACGGCGACCTCGACCTGTACCTCGGTCGCTACGAGGCCACCGACGCCGTTCTCCTGAACGACGGCCAGGGCGCGTTCCGCAACGCGAGCGACCAGCTCGTCGGGAACCGCGTCTCGAACTCCGTGGCCGTGTCGTTCGCCGACATCGACGGAGACGGCGATCTCGACGGGTTCGTCGGGTCCAACGGGCACGCGCTCGTCCACGACCTCGAGCTCACCATCGCCGACTTCCCGGAACCCGAGCCCGCCCTGCTGTGGATCAACACGGGCCACGAGCTCCTCGAGTCCGGGCTGGAGCTGCCCGAGCGCGTGCACACGGGGTTCACGCTCGCCGGGGGCCTGCACGACATGGACGCCGACGGCGCCATCGACCTCTACCTCGTGAACGACTTCGGCACGGAGCACGGCGGCAACCTGTGGTGCCGCGGAGACGGCGCGGGCGGCTTCGTCGACGACGAGGCCGTGGAATCGAGCGGTCTGAACGTGGCCGTCGCGGGCATGGGCCTCGGGATCGGCGATCTGAACGGCGATGGCTTCGACGATGTCGCGATCCCGCACTGGGGGGGCGTCCGGGTGCTCGAGACCGCCGTGAGCGGCGGCCAGCCGGTGTGGTTCGATCACACCATCCAGCGCCTGCCGCAGCCCTTCGGTGCGAACAACATCGCGTGGGGCGCCGAGCTGGCCGACTTCGACGCCGACGGGCGTCTCGATCTGTACGTGCACTTCGGGTACGCCGACTTCGGGGTCCGCTGGCCCAACCCCGCGCTCCAGCGCGACCGCCTGTTCCTGTCCGGCGAGCCGTCCGAGCCGTTCCGCGAGGTCGCGGGGCCGTGGGGGCTCGCCTCCACCGACAGCCACCGCGGCAGCGTGGTGGCCGACATGAACGGAGACGGCTGGCTCGACGTGCTGCGTCCGAGCCTCACGGGGGAGTCCGTGCTCCTCCTGTCCCGGTGCGGGGAGGGTGGGGGAGCGGTCGTGTCGCTCGAGATGCCGGGTGAGAACCCGTTCGCCATCGGGGCGCGCGTGCGCCTCGTCACCGAGACGGCCGACCAGCTCCGCACCGTTCGGTCCGGTGGCACGAACTACGGCACGTCCGGCCCGCCCGACGCCCACTTCGGGGTCGGCGACGCCACGCAGGCCACCGTCGAGGTGGTGTGGCCAGACGGAGAGGTCACGGTGCACGAGGGCCTCGATGTGCCAGCACACCTCCGGATCCGCCGCACCCAGTGACGCCCGCGGTGCAGCGGGACACCGATGTCGCGATTCGGCGGTCCATTCGAGGGGAGTGCCACGAACGACTCCGTGAGCACGGGCCTCTCCGGCGTTGGCCCGGCTCGTGCATCCGGTGGGCGGAGGAGGGCGTGTCCCGATGCTCCGATTGTCCATCCCCACCGTCGCGGTCGCGGCGCTGCTCGGCTGCTCCGAGAACAGCCTGAACGGCGCGAAGGCCGACCAGGACACGTTCCTCCCGGGGGACACCGATGCTCCTGGCGAGCCCGTCCCGCCGCCCGGTCCCGAGGTCGAAGACGACTTCCTGGCCCAGCCGCCGGCCTCCACGCCCGAGTACGTGTTCGTGGCGAACCGCACGCGCGACACGCTCACGCGCATCCGGGCCGCCGACCAGGACGTCCTCACGGTGGGCGTCGGGCGGGAGCCCACCCTCGTCCAGACCACGCCCGACGGGCTGCTCGCGGTCTCCTTCAACCGCGGCGACGACACCGTCACGGTCGTCGACACGGCCACCATGGAGGCCACCACCCTCGACGTGCGCGACGACTTCAACGCGATGGACATGACGCCCGACGGTCGCTTCGTGCTCCTGTGGCACGACCTGAACGCCGAGACCGAAGACGACCTGCCGACGCAGGGCCTCCAGTCGTACAACGAGATCTCGGTGGTCGACCTCCAGGCGCGCGTCCACACGCCCATGGCCGTGGGCTTCAACCCGCGTGACGTGGCCTTCTCCCGCGACTCGGCCCTCGGAGCGGTCGTCAGCGACGATGCGCTCGCGCTCGTCGACTTCACGCAGGCCCCCCTCGACGTGCCCACGCTCGTGCCGCTGTCGTCCGGCCTGCTCGACCCGCCCGACGCGGAGGAGGTCGTGCTCGAGCCCGGCGGCACGTACGCGTTCATCCGTCGGTACGGCGACGACGCCCTGCAGACCGTCGATCTCCAGACGCTCACCGTCGGCTCGATCCCCATGGCCGCCGGTCTCACCGACATGGACCTGTCGCCCGACGGAGGCACGCTGGCCGTCGTCTGCCGCGATGCACGCGAGATCCGGCTCGTCGCCACGAGGTTCCCGAACGACCCGCAGTCCGTCCTGCCCTTCCCGGTGGACCTCCCGCTCGGTGCGCTCGTGTTCGCGCCCACCGGCGGGGTCGGCATCCTCTACACCACCGCGTCGCCCATCGACCGGTACGTACGCTGGGATCTCGCGACCGACACCCTCACGGCGCGCGCGCTCGTGAAGCCCGTCGCGGCCTTGTCGATCTCGCCCACCGGCGAGGACATGCTCGTCGTCCACACCCGCGCGGACGCCCCCGACGCCGAGCTCGGCCCGTTCTACGGCGAGTGGGCGCTCACCATGGTCGACCTGACGCTCGATCTCCCCACGCCCATGCGGCTCCCGGCCGAGCCCATCGGCTTCGCGAACGCACCGGGCGGGCGCCGCGCGTACTTCATCATGAAGGACGAGCCGCTGCTCGAGGTCCTCGACTACCACACCCGCCTGTACGAAGAGGTCACGCTGCGCAGCGCCCCCGTGTGGGTGGGCTCGCTGCCCGATCCGACGCCCGCCGACGCCGACACCCCGTACGCCTGGGTCAGCCAGGAGCACGAGCTCGGGCGCATCTCCTTCTACGACCCGGACGACGGAGCGTTCGAGACCCTCACGGGCTTCGAGCTCAACGCCGCCATCGAGGACTGACCATGCTGCTTCTCACCCTGCTCGCGTGCGGCTGGAACCAGATCCCGCACGGCCAGTACCTGAACGAGGACCTCCCGCTCTGGGACGCCGCCAGCGCCGTGCCCACGGCGGACGGCATCTACTTCTCGCTGCCCCGCGCCGGCGCGCTCGCGCTCGTGCCCCGCGCCCGCGACGCCAGCCTCGTGGACCTCGGAGAGGGCCGCCTCACCCTGCTCCAGGGCGTGGAGGGCACGGATGTCGTGGTGGCGCTCGTGGAGCGGACCGCCTGTGACCCCGAGGACGAGCGTGACCTGCGCCGCATCGACACGGTCGACGCGTGCCCGGACCGCTACCGCGTCGTGAGCACCGACGTGATGGCCGTGGATGACGGTGCCGTGCTGTCGAGCGTGTCGATCGACGGGCGCTACAACCGGCTCACGTTCTCGGACGATGCGCGCTTCGCCGTCGCCTACCTCGACTTCGCGGACCCTTCGCTCGTCCTGCAGGGGGTGGTCGATCTCACCAGCATCGTCGTGCTCGATCTGACGACCGGTCGCTCCCAGCTCGTGAACGTGGGCTTCGCGGCCGACCGGGTGCGCTTCCAGTCCGGCCCGTCGGGCGAGACGACCGGTCTCGTCGTGCTGTCGCGGAGCGAGGTGGCGCAGATCGACCTCGCGGCCGAGCCCTGGGACGTGGGCACCACCTTCAACCTCACGCTCGACCCCGACTCCGTGGTCGTGCCTTCGGCCGTCGAGCTCACCCCCGACGGTCGGTACGCGCTCATCACGGTCGACGGGCAGGCCGACCTGTACGCGCTCGACCTCGAGCAGCACTCGATCAACCTGCTCGAGCTCGCGGGCCGCCCGTCCGACCTCGAGGTGTGCGAGACCGGCGATGTCACGGTCGTCACCTACAGCGACCAGGCCGTCGTCGAGGTGTTCGACCACGACCGGTTCGAGTTCGACACCTACACGCTCGACGAGCGCATGAACCGCATCCTCGAAGGCGACGGCTTCGTCGTGCTGTTCTCGGACCTCGGGCTCAAGGACGCCTACCGGCTCGACCTCGCGAGCGGCGAGCTCGTGGAGTACCGCCTGGAGAACCCCCCGTTCGACATGCAGCTCGCACCCACCGGCGAGTTCGCGGTCGCCTTCACGCGCGCGGAGTCCGGCGGTGGCGGCACCGAGCTCTACGACGCGCGCCCCGGGATGGAGGTGCTCGACCTGCTCGGCGACAGCACGCGCCCCTACCTGCTCGAGGGCCGCGGCGTCGGGCTCGCCTTCTCCGAGGGTGACGGGCGCCTCGACGCACTCGTGCTCCAGGAGAACGTGCGGTACCTCTACCAGCTCGACCTGTACACGGGGGACGCCGTCACCCTCGACCTCGACGTGCCCCCCGCGGGGATCGGCAGCCTGGCCGACGGTACGTTCCTCATCACCCATGCGACGGCCCTCGGCGGCGTGTCGTTCCTCGAGCCGTCGAGCGGGCAGCTCACGTCCCGCTTCGGCTTCGCGACCCTCGGATTGCTCGACCCCATCGAGCTGGTGGAGGCCCCATGATGCTGCTCGCCCTGTCATCTGCGCTCGCGGTCGAGGCCGAGGTCGCGGCCGAGGTCGGCACGCTCCACAACGGCGACCCCGCGTACGACGCGTTCGTGCGCGGCAACGGCATGCCGAGCGCGGGCCTGCGGCTCGGGTTCCGGCCGCGCGCCGAGAAGCACTTCCCGGTCGGCGTGCTCGCGTCGTGGCAGCACAGCAGCCGCGGCTCCGACGTGTCTTCCGTGGGTCCGTCGTACACGGCCGCCTTCACGTCCGACACGTTCGCGCTCGGTCCGAAGGTCGATGTCGACCTGGGCGGCGTGCTCGCGCCCTACGTCACCGCGCAGGGCGTGCTGATGCGGGGTCTCGCGAGGTTCGACGACGACAGGTCCGACAACGACAGCCCCGGCCAGACCCGGTACACGGGCGTCGCGCCCGGCGTGTTCACGATGGGCGGCATCGAGGCGTCGAGCCCGGACATCCCGGAGATGCCGCTGGAGTTCCTGGTGTTCGTCGAGGTCGGCTACGGCTGGGTCGCGCCCCTGGAGCTCGGTGGGCTCGGGTCGATGCAGCCGGGCGGCGTGGTGGTGCGGGCCGGCACGGGCGTGCGGTTCGGACGCTCGGGGCGTTAGCGTCCACCGCCGCGCACGGCGAGGAAACAGCACATCAGCTCGACTGCCACTCCCCGGCGGTTGCCGGGATCCCCCGCTCGCGGAACCACGCGACCAGTCCGTCCACGTCGCGCGCGGGGCGGTCCCCGCCGTCGAACCGGAGCCAACCGTCGAGTAGGTACACGACGGTCGCGACACGGTCTCGGCCGTTCATCAGGTGAACCTCGAAGGCACCCGCGGTCATCAGGTCGACGGGATCGACGTCCGCGACCGCCAGCAACGGCAGGAGCCCCCGCACCGCGTCGAGATCCCGGCTCTCGAACAGAGGTGGCGGGCGACGCCGACGCTTGCCTCCCCAGGCGCCCGGCCACGTGATCACGATGCGGTCGACGTCCCCGGCTTCCACAGGTCAGATCTCGCAGGTGCTGTGGAACCACGCGAGGTCTTCCGAGACCTCGAACTCGATGTACCAGATGCTGTCGGGGTACTCCGCCATCGGCTGGCCGAGCTCGATCGTGTAGCCGCGCTCCGCACACTCGAACCGGTCGACCGTGGCCTTCACGAACCACGGCTGGCCCGACGAGTCCCGAGGGCTCGCAGGGACGGCCCGTGAGTCGTCGCCGCACCACGCGTCGTTCTCGAGCGTCTCGTCGATGATCGCGACGAGCCCGGACGGGAGGCGCGAGCGCCACTCCTCGCCGTTGGCGTAGACGTACTCGGTGTCCCAGCCGGGCTTGTCGCACTCGGGCTCGCCCGCGGCGGCGCCCTTCAGCGTGTCGAGCGCGGAACGCCCGACGTAGTAGAGCCCGGCGAGGTGCTGCACCGACTGGATCGGGCGCGCGTCGACGATGCTGTCGACGGCCCGGCGGTCGAGGCCGAGCCCGTCGTCGAGGAAGTCGGGACCCGCCGTGTTCGCGAGCTCGACCGTGGCGCGGGCCTCGCCCACGGTGAACGTCACGTCGTCCCAGGTGCCGAGCACCGCATCGTCGTCGAGCGCGACGTACCCGTGGTCGGTCGCCCACGCCTGGATGCGCCGGAGCGCGTCGGCCCCGACGTAGTAGCAGCGGTCGACCTCGCCGACCGAGTCGAACAGGTCGTCGTGCTGCCAGCCGAGCGTGCCATCGGGCCCGTTCCGGTGGGCGAGGATCGACTCCGCGGCGCGACGGTCGAGCCCGACCTGCGAGTCGAGCACGTCGAACGTGGTGGCGGGGTCGTTCAGGAACGCCAGCATCCCGAGCGCTTCGGGCGAGCCCTCGACGATGCGCGCGCCCCCTTCCTCCAGGTCGTCGTACGCAGCGACCGAGCCGAGGCCCGAGCCCGAGCAGCCGGTGAGGAGGGCGAAGAGGGCGACGGGGAGAGCGTGGCTGGACATAGAACGATCCTCCGACAGAGCTTCGTGGACGGGATGGATGCCGGAAAAACGTACGCGGACCGTCCATCTTGGAAAACAGTATCACGATTCTGTTTCTGCGCTACCTGGGAGATCCGTCCGTTCCCGGGTACACGGGGCCCGGAGGTGCAGGTGCGGTTCATCCGGTTCGGTGCTGTCGCGGTCGTGGTGGGGTTCGCGCTCGCCTGTGGAGGCGTGTCGGTGGAGCCGCGCGCGCACCTCGAGCAGGTGTGTGCGGCCGCGGGTTCCGTGTTCGTCGTCGGGCCTCTGGTGACCGTCGATCTCCCGAAGACCGACCCCTCCGCCCTGGCCATCGTCGAGATCGAGCCGGGAGGAGCGACCTTCGAGGGCGGCCTGTCCGATCAGGCGCTCACCGAGGCCGTCGAGCGCGCGCGGTCCGTCGCGCAGTACAGCGGTCAGGAGGTCGTCGTGGCCCTCGCCATCGCGCCGGAGACCCCGATCGACACCGTGTGGGCCGCGCTCACCGAGGTGCACGACCTCGGCGTGACCGGGGTGGAGCTGCTCTTCCACACCTCGCAGGCGCTGTCCGTTCCGCCGTACCCGGACCCAGCGTACGCGGCCGACCTGAAGTCGAGGATCAGCTCCGTCGATGCCCCTACGCGCATGATGAAGGTGGCCGAGGAGATGGAGAGCCTCGTCACCCTGTGTCCAGGCGCCCAGATGACCTTCCAGGCCATCGCCAACGCGTCGCCCGAGTCGAAGTGCGTGCTGATGGCTGCGGGGCTCGGGGAGTCGCTGCCGTCGTGCCCGCTCACGTCGGGCGACAAGGTGGTGACCCTCGCGCAGATCATCACCGAGCCCGGTCCCGACGGGCCGATCACGGCGGTGTCCATCACGCTCGACCCCGGTGCCGAGCCCTTCGCGCTGGGCGAGGGCACGTGGGCCGACGCGAGCGCGGCGGTGGTCGCGGCCGACGGGAAGCGGGTGCGCCCCACGAAGTGAGCGGGCGGGGTCCGACCGTGGTACGAGGGGGCCCACGCGAGGCCCCCGTGACGACACTCTCCGCCCTGACCGAGCTGCTCCGCGACGTGCTCGGCGACGACTGGGACGACGATCAAGACATCGAGATGGGCACGTCCTTCGCCGACGATCTGGAGCTCGAGAGCATCGAGTTCGTCGTGCTCGCCGAGCGCATCCAGGAGCGCTTCGGGGCCGACGTCGACTTCGTCACCTGGATCTCCGCGATGGACCTCGACGCCATCCTCGGGCTCACGGTGGGCGACGTGGTGCGCTTCATCGACTCCCGGAGCGTCGCTTCGGGCGCCCGCGCGTAGCCGGTGCCGGTCGTCGACACCCCCCGCGGCTCGCTCAACGTCGTCACGCTCGGCGACGGGCCGCCCCTCCTGCTCCTCCACGGGCTGTTCGTGGGCTCCGCGGCGCAGTGGTACTTCACCTCTGCGCCCGCGCTGGCGGCCTCGCACCGCGTCGTGATGGTCGACCTGCCGAGCCATGGCCGCTCCGCGCGTCGGGCGTCCGGGTACACCCTCGACGTGCTCGTGCAGGACCTCCGGATCGTGGTCGAGGCCATGGGGCTCGAGCCCCTGTCGATGGCGGGCCACTCCTACGGCGGGCTCGTCGCGCTCGCGTATGCCGCGCGGCACCCCCTCGAGCGGCTCGCGCTGGTCGACGTTCCGCTGCCTGGCCAGCCCGCCGGGGAGGCGCTGTCGTCGCCCGAGGCCCTGATGGACGCGATGCCGGGACCGGTGCGCGAGGCGCTGGACAACGGCGGACGCCGCGCCCGCAAGCTGCTCGAGAGCGTCGCGTATCTCGCCACCGAGACCACCCTGATCGAGGACATGAAGCGCGAGAAGCCCTTCTCCGTCGAGGGAATCACGGTCCCGACGCTGCTGGTGTACGGTGTGGACAGCGGGTGTCGGCCGTCGCGCGACGTGCTGCGCGACTCGCTGCCGAACCTCGCGGGGGTGGTCGACCTGCCCGGCGGCCACTTCCTGCCTGCGGAGTCCCCCGTGGAGCTGACGGAGGCCCTCGTGGGCTGGTTCGCGGGGGATGGGGCACCAGGCGCGTGAGGCACGGGCTATCGTGGGAGTGATGCGCACCGTCGTCCCGGCCGTCCTGCTGCTCGCCGTGCTGCCCGCCTGCCGGGTGGTCGACGCGCCCGAGAGCCTCGAAGACCTCGCCGTGTTCGCGTTCACCACGCTGCCGGACCGCGATCCCGACGTGCCCACGGCCGCGGTCGACGGTCTGATCGTGGAGATCGACACGCACCGCGACGCGCTGGTCGAGGGCTACCGCATCACGGACCTCACGGAGTCCGACCTCGTGGAAGCGGGCGTGGACGCCACCGTGGCCACGAGCATCGTGGGGCTCGCGGCCACGGCGTCCTACTCCAGCGCGCCGCACGACCTCGCCCGCGCGTGGACGAACCCTCACATGGACGAAGTGCTCGACTCCACGGTCGCCTACGTCCTCCTGTCCGAAGAGGGCGACCGCACCTGCTTCGTGTCGGGGCAGTGCGACACCTACGCCGTCGAGGCCGAGCGCAGCAACGCGATGGGCCTGTTCGGCACGTCCTCGCAGACGTTCGTGCGGGAGTTCCGCTGGGTGCGGTCCGACACGCTGGATGCGCCCCTGCTCGCGATGCGCGACCTCGCGCCCGAGCCCGCCGACATCTCGTCCGGGCTCGCCGCCGTCGATCAGCAGTACAGCTACTCGCTGTTCGTTCCGGACGGGTCCGGAGCGCTGCGCTTCGACGCGTTCTGGCTGGAGGCCCGCGTCATCGGGGTCGACGTGCCCGACACGTTCGCGCTCGACCTGTCCGTCACGCAGATGACGCGCACGGCCGAGCAGATCGACGCGTGGGTCGCCGCGAACCCGGAGCGCTGACTTGACTCTACCTCCAAGCCTGGGCAGAGCGGCTTCCAACGACAACCAAGTGGCTGCCGCTGCAACCTGAGTGGCGGGACTTTCCGGCTCGCCGGTGATCATCAGGGATCCGCAAACTCCGGCATCTCGCAGAGCCCCTGGCTGCCGCCCGTGACCGGCCGGTCGAATCCAGACATGTCTACGCGGGACGTGTCGACGACGACAGTGAGGGAGCCTGCCTCGGTGGTGCACCCGGCATCTGTGCACCAGTCCCCCTCGAACGCAAACTGCCAATGTGTGTCGTCGAGCCTTGCAGCCTCCCCGTACGCGTTGTCCAAGCCGAATGCGCGATCCGTGCCGGAAACCTCTCCTACCAGGACGGACCTCCCGTCGATCGGCAGCGCGAACGTATCGTTCCCGGTGATTCGATGAAGTCCGACGCTGCTCTCACACCCGGAGCTCTCGAGTTCCAGGATGAATGCGAACTCTGAATCCCAGACGATCGCGTCGCCCCGGCTATCGTAGCCCGATGGGTTCTCGAGTTCGATCTCGGTGCCGTCGGACCAGGTCTGCTCGATGGTGTACGACTCCAAGACTGGAGGCAGCCCCAGGCGTTGCTGGCACGCCAACAGTGCAAAGAACATGATCATTGGCGCACTCCAAAGTCTGCGTTCCAGGTGGTCACCTTGTTGTCGTCCTCGCGTGTTTCGGCGAGCGAATTGGTGGGATCGATCCATACGCAGAAGTAGTAGTCACCGGGAGGGACACCGCTCGGGTCGTACCCGCCTGAGGGGTGCACGGCGTACTGCACGTTCGTCGACATGCTCGGGGTTCGGGTTCCGATGAGATAGTCGGACGTGCTGCAATTCGAGTCTGTAGAGACGTACCATCGGACTAGTGCGGCGTGTGTGCCCACACCAGAGTGGTGAAGCTCCACCGCTTGTGGACCACCGTTCACCCAATCACCTTCGCTCAAATCCCAGATGATTCGGTTGTTGCTACCTGGAGGATCTTCCCAGTTGACCGCTGCAGAGGTGCCCCCGAATTGGCGAAACTCGGAAACAGACAGGTTGAATCCAGTGCTATTGGATGGATGCTCGTCCATCATGCCGCGAGCCTCGTCTTCGTGGACGAGCGACAGACCGTTCCCGAGGTCGCCACCCGCAGGATACGTCTGAGACATGGTGCTGTTGACGACATTGTCGTGCGCGAACCCGATCACGTGCCCCATCTCGTGCATCACGACCTGCCGAAGAGAGTAAGGCCCGTTCCTACACGCCGGGTCGCTTGGAGGCTCCGAGACACAGAAATCGTAGTCTTGATTGAGCACGATTTCCCGCTCTCCGGTGAACGGATGGTCGAACTGGTAGGCGATAACATCCCCGACGAAGCGTGCTTTGAGCCAAGCGTCACTCTTGAACATCACCTCGTTGACGTTGTTCCCGTATGCGGCCCCCGAGCCCGAACTGGGTGTTTCTACCGTCGTTGTCCAGTCGCACCCGCGAAGTGTCCAAGGCGGACCACAATTCCAGGCCCTAAGCGCAATGGCGATCTGTGATCTCTCGGAGGAAGAAACACTGAACGGATCCACTCTGATGGTGATGCTGTTGCCCGAAAGCGGTCCGTTTCCGGGCGTATACGCACCGGCGCATGTGAGAAGGAGCGATATCACGGCTGAGCCTCCGTCCGGTGAAACTCAAGCGCACACGTAGCGATGTAGGAGGGGAGCTCGTCCCATTTCATAGCCTCACCTGCGGGATTCGTGGACGCTCACACAGTAGAAGGCAAGACCACAGGGACCTCCGATTCGGCAGAGACCGCCTCGACTATCTCCATCGGGACGAGGTTGACATCGAGTCCGCGACAGCTCGGTTGGAAAACGAAGTCTCCACGGGCTCCCGTCACGACGGCACCCCGCTGAAAATACAGGCCCTGCTCCCTGCTGATGACCGAGTGTCGCCCGTCGTCATCCTCCACCACGAAAGCCATTATTCCCGAGCCAACCGTGAGGTGCTGAAGATTTTCGGTACTCATCCTGAAGCTGATGACCTCGCAGCTGCCCGCGAGGGGAGATGGAGCTCGAAGAAACACCGTGGCAACCCCCGTTCCGTCATCCATGTGGCTGACCTCGTACCGGTCCACCGTTCCGGTGATCACACAGTCCGTGTTGCGTGAAAGCGCCTCCAGCCCGGTGAACTTCAATGTGGCCGCGCTTGCCAGCGAGAGAGACATGAGGAGTAGTGACATCTGGATCCTTCGCTGTGGGCACCTTGGCCGAGATCGTGATGAGATCGGCTGGAACTTGTGCACGTTGGCTGCCACTGCGCGCGTTGTCAAGTCGGTGATTGTACCTCTAGGGTGTCACAGTACAGCGGATGGTGCAATGTGTGGATCGAGCTGGCCGAACGGGCGATCTGGCCGCTGTCAGTTGTCGGCGGTCAGCGCGTGGGGTCCCGACGCCGCGGGGAGCTCGGTCCCGTCGGGGGTGGACGCCACCGTGGCCACGAGCATCGTGGGGCTCGCGGCCACGGCGTCCTACTCCAGCGCGCCGCACGACCTCGCCCGCGCGTGGACGAACCCTCACATGGACGAAGTGCTCGACTCCACGGTCGCCTACGTCCTCCTCTCCGAAGAGGGCGACCGCACCTGCTTCGTGTCGGGGCAGTGCGACACCTACGCCGTCGAGGCCGAGCGCAGCAACGCGATGGGCCTGTTCGGCACGTCTGCTGACGTTCGTGCGGGAGTTCCGCTGGGTGCGGTCCGACACGCTGGATGCGCCCCTGCTCGCGATGCGCGACCTCGCGCCCGAGCCCGCCGACATCTCGTCCGGGCTCGCCGCCGTCGATCAGCAGTACAGCTACTCGCTG
Source organism: Myxococcota bacterium (assembly GCA_041389565.1). Taxonomy (GTDB): domain Bacteria; phylum Myxococcota_A; class UBA796; order UBA796; genus JACKEQ01. The sequence continues at coordinate 125,414 of JAWKRP010000016.1, read as the reverse complement.
TTCGTTCCGGACGGGTCCGGAGCGCTGCGCTTCGACGCGTTCTGGCTGGAGGCCCGCGTCATCGGGGTCGACGTGCCCGACACGTTCGCGCTCGACCTGTCCGTCACGCAGATGACCCGCACGGCCGAGCAGATCGACGCGTGGGTCGCCGCGAACCCCGAGCGCTGACTCCATTCTGGATGGGTGGCTGCACGAGGTCTGCACCGAACCTGCGGAGAGCCCCGGCCTGACGGGCCGTACGTTGTTCTCGGGAGGGCTCCATGAACCCCGAGGACATCCGCGCCATCGTGCGCACCACCTGGCTCCTGGAAGCGCGCTCGGGCGCTATGGCGCCACCAGCGCGTGCTGCCCGACGGTTCGCGCTGCGCGTGGCCCGGTGGTCCGCGGGAAGGGCGGGCACGGGCGCCTGCTGGGGACTGGCTCGCGCGGCACGACCCGACGTTCGATCAGGCCGGTGCTGCCGAGCGATTTGCGACCCTGCCGTACCACGAGGACCCCGACACGGACGATCCATCGACGGCCTCTCACGGTGTGTGGTCAGGCGCTCGCCTCCAGGTCTCGGGCCCTGGGAGACGCCACGGATGACCCCGAGCTCGCCGGAAGCTCTACCGGAAGCTGATGTCCGACGAGGCCCCGTCACTTCGCGGGTTCGTGCCCTGTCGAGCACCGCCCTGTCGGGTCCGCGCAGGGTGGCGGTGATCCTGCGCCGTGTGCGCGAGCTCGACGACGACCAGATCGTGTTCGCGTCCACCGCCGACCCCACGGGCCGTACGACCACGCGGCCGCGCGCCGCCGCTACCTGGGGCGCGTCACTCGCATGATCGCCGGAGCACGCGCAGTATGCAGGCGATGCTGTTCAGACCTCGGGGGCCGGCCGGCTCCTGGGTGGAAGCGGGGCTCTCTCGCGCGCTCCTCGCCCTGGCCCATCGCGTACCGTGGGGTGCGGCTGGCGTGCTGAGCGGATCCGCAGGCGCCCTTCGAGGATGAACACGGCGCCGTTGCGCGTCGCGGCGTCGGGGTAGTTGCTCGTCACCATCGGCACGGGAACCGTCTCCGTGATGTCGCCGCCGATCGCCCTGCGGGTAGTACGGCAGAGCGACGATGCGGTACGCGGCGTCCGTGGCGTGAGCACGCCACGGCGGGCCGAGGAAGATCCGTCGTGAACTGGCCCCGGTGAAGCTTGTCGGTCACACGAAGTCGCCGTGCCGTCGCCGTCAAGTCGCCGATGGCTGCGCGCTCACAGACCGTCCATGCCCTCGAACCGCACGGTGGTGTCGACCGTCACCCGGGCCGGTGAGGGCAGCTCGGCGGGTAGGCGTGGCCCTCGGACGACTGGCCCTTGCCGTTGGTCCCGGGAGACGCGACGCCCGCGCCCGCGAGCGGTCAGGGCCTCGTTCGTGCCGTCTCGTCGAGGTCGACGAGGGCGAGCGTGCGACCGAGGAACGCACACCGGTGCATCCCGCTCACGCGCCGCTGGCCTTGTCGTTGCAGACCGGGCGTGGTGTCGAACGGCCCGGCGAAGGCGAACACGGCCGTACGCATCGAACAGGCTGTTGGCGGGCTCGATGTCGGTGTAGATACCCGCACGGCCGAGCAGATCGACGCGTGGGTCGCCGCGAACCCCGAGCGCTGACTCCATTCTGGATGGGTGGCTGCACGAGGTCTGCACCGAACCTGCGGAGAGCCCCGGCCTGACGGGCCGTACGTTGTTCTCGGGAGGGCTCCATGAACCCCGAGGACATCCGCGCCATCGTGCGCACCACCTGGCTCCTGGAAGCGCGCTCGGAGCGCTATGGCGACTACCTGCAGCGCGTGCTGCCCGACCGGTTCGCGCTGCGCGTGGCCCGGTGGTCCGCGGAGGAGGGCGAGCACGGGCGCCTGCTGGGGGACTGGCTCGCGCGGCACGACCCGACGTTCGATCAGGCCGGTGCTGCCGAGCGATTTGCGACCCTGCCGTACCACGAGGACCCCGACACGGACCGCGATCCGTCCGACGAAGCGCTCTCACGGTGTGTGGTCGAAGCGCTCGCCTCCGGGTTCTACCGGGCCCTGGGAGACGCCACGGACGACCCCGAGCTCGCGAAGCTCTGCCGCAGGCTGATGTCCGACGAGGCCCGTCACTTCGCGGGGTTCCGCGCCCTGTCCGAGCACCTGCCGGCCCTGTCGGGTCCGCGCAGGGTGGCAGTCATCCTGCGCCGCGTGCGAGAGCTCGACGACGACCAGATCGTGTTCGCGTCCCACTGCGCCGACCCCCACGGGCCGTACGACCACACGGCCGCGCGCCGCCGCTACCTGGGGCGCGTCACCCGCATGATCCGCCCGGAGCACGCGCGGTACGTGCAGGCGATGCTGTTCCAGACCCTCGGGGGCCGGCCGGCTCCCTGGGTGGAAGCGGGGCTCTCGCGGGCGCTCCTCGCCCTGGCCCGCTCGCGCGCCCGTGGGGTGCGGCTGGCGTGCTGAGCGGACCGGGGCGATCAGCACGTCGAAGAGAGCCGGTCGAGCCCAGAGGCGGGATCTATCCTCGCTTCCGGCCCACGATCAGCCCGCGGCCCGTGAGCCCGGGGTCTTCCCACCGCGCGTCGAATCCGGCCCGATCGAACACCTCGAGTAGCTCCTCGGGCGTCGAGAGCCACAGCTCGTGCGGGTCGACGTGGTACGTCACGCCCGTGGGTCGGGTGACGAGGATGTGGTACACGAACCTCGACAACCGCGGCTCCGGGCGCTCCATCACACAGGCGCGGACGGCCTTCAGGTCGGGCCCCTCCACGGTCTCCTGGCTCATGTGGCCCACCCGGATCCGGTCCGGGTGCAGCCACGGCTCGACCACCACGAGCCCCCCGGGACGCAGGCCCTCCGCGAAGTGCGACGCCACCGCGGGGAGCGCGTCGGGAGGGACGTATCCGAGGCTCGAGAACAGGCAGAGCACGACGTCGACGGGCCCGAAGCGGTGCACGCGCATGTCCGCGACGCGGACGTCGAGGCCCTTGGACTGCGCGATGCGGGCGGCACCGGGGGCGAGGTCGAAGCCCTGGGTGTGGAACCAGCTGCGCAGGTGGACGAGGTGGTTCCCCGTGCCGCACGCGGCCTCGACGAGTCGAGCACCGTCGCCGATGCCCGCCGCGTGGACGAGGTCGCGGATCGCACGCGCCTCGGCGGCGTAGTCCTTGTACGCGTAGAACAGGTCGTAGAGCTCCGAGAGCTCGTCGTAGAGGGCCTGGCTCACTCGATCACCGAGTCCGTCACGTCGATGGGGGTCTCTTCGTGTCCGGAGATCTGCGGGAGGGTCGGGTACCACGAGCCGCCCGTGTTGTTCGTGATGTTCGAGCTCTCGATACGGATATTGCCCGACCGGTCGTTCGACACGAAGAAGATGGCGCTCCCGTGCTGGACCACCGTGTTGTGCTCGATGCGCGTGCCGCAGATCGACAGCGTCATCGTGTTGCCGTCGTTGTAGATGGCGCCCCCGCTCCCGCCGCCGGGCGTGCCGGACTGGGCCGGGTTCCCGCCGGTGCCGATGGCGGAGTTGTACGAGAACAGGCTGTTCACGATCGTCCACGACACGCCGATGCTCGAGATCCCGCCGCCGTTCGCGCAGGTGTTGCCGAGCTCGGGGTCGCCGCCGAAGGTGCTGTTCACGACGGTGACGGGGCGGTCTTCGAACTGATCGAACACGCGGATGCCCGCGCCGCCGAGGTCGGGGCCGTCGGGCGCACAGGTGTTGCCGAAGAACCGCGTGTTCACGACCCTCAGCTGGCCCCCGCGCGCGAACACCGCGCCTCCGCCGGGGTTCTCGGTGTCGCTCGTCGAGTCGCCCCCGGCCAGCGTGAGGTTCTGGAGCGTCAGGCGCGGGTGGTCCTGGTCGTTGCAGTGGTCGGTGGTCCACACGAGGTCGGGGTCGCACGTGTTCATGTACAGGATGCGGCGCCGGCCCTGGCCGCTCAGCGTGACGAGCCCACCGCCGTCGAGCACGATGTCGGGACCGGTGTCGTTGAAGATGCGCAGCGTCTCGTCGAGCGGGATGGTGTGGGGCTCGGGGCCGCAGTCGAAGGTGATGATCCCGCCGCCCGCGACGGCCTCGACGACGGCATCGCTCGTGCAGGACCCGGGTGTGCCGTCTCCGACGACGGTGGTGGGTGTGGACACGTCGGCTTCGCCGGCTCCGGCGGGGAGGGAGCACGTGGCTTCGGCGTTGGGATTCCCGGCGGGCGGGAGGTCGTCCCAGTCGAGCGCGGCGAGGGGGTCGCTGCCGCCCCCACAGCCCGCGAGGACGAGCGCGAGCAGTCCGATCCGGTCCATGTTCACCTCGTACCCAGCATACGCCGGTCCGGACCGGCGGAGCGACGCGGATCGCTCACCCGGGGACCAGGCCCGCTGCGGCCAGGAGGGGACGGAACCGTTCGACCTCCTCGTGCAGACCGTCAGGCGCGAGCTTGGCCACGAGGCGCTCCGCGGCCTCGAGCCCGAGGCGTCGCACGTACCCGACCGGAGACGAAGCCAACGCCTCGAGCGCCGACCCGACATCCGACGCGTACTTCGCGAGGCTGTTCTGACGCAGCTCCGTGGTCGTCTCCACCAGCCCGCCCGCCGCGAGGAGCTGATCGAGGAGGTCGGAGGAACGCGCTGCGTCGGCGTAGACCCGTGCATGCCGGTCCAGGCTCGCGCGACCGACGAGCGCGTCGTGCCAGTCGGGAATCGCCACCAGGCGCTTCACCATGGCGTCGTCGCACCCGAGTCGTCTGGCCTGGGACCTGGCGGCACGACGTCTGGAGCGGACGCCGTCCTCGTCGCCGAGCCGCCGGTCCAGGAGCTGGGCGCGCGTCGTCGGGAGGGAGCGCGCCGGGGAGTCCGCGGTAGACGAGACCGGCCGTGTGGCCCGCCGCATGCGCCGCATGCAGGAGCGCGAGCTCCGGGGCCGACGGCCGCACGACCTCTCCCGGAGGGAGCGGTGCGGGGGCCAGTCCCATGGCGCGCCACGCGTCGGCCGCGGCTTCCGCTGCGAAGGACGCCGTCGGATCGAAGCTCATCGTGGACTCCCGACCGTACGCTCCATGACCCCTCCACGGGAGGATACCGCCGAGCGCTGGGTCTCTCGCGGCCGTGCCGGATACTATCGGCCGCCAGGAGCACGCATGGCTGACGTCGACATCGCCGGGAACCGCCTGCACGTGCAGCGACTCGGGCAGTCCGGCGACCCCGTCGTGTTCCTGCACGGGCTCGTGATGGACAACCTGTCGAGCTGGTACTTCACGGTCGCCAACCCCGTCGCGCTCCACCGGCGCGTCTGGCTCTACGACCTCCGCGGGCACGGCCGCAGCGGGCGTCCCGCGACCGGATACCGCCTGGAGGACCATGTCGCCGAGCTCCTCGGGCTGCTCGACGCCGAAGGGCTCGACCGGGTCACGCTGGTCGGGCACAGCTTCGGCGGCACGCTCGCGCTCGCATTCGCGCAGACGCATCCAGGCCGCGTCGAGGGGCTGGTGCTGCTCGACGCCCTGGTGCCCGACACCGGCTGGGGCGCGCGCATGGCCGACACGCTGTCGCTCGACTCCGACGACCGGAACGCCGTGATCGCCGACCGCTTCCAGGCCTGGCTCGGCCGGCACAGCGAGCGCAAGCGCACCAAGCTCGCCGAGAACGCGAAGGCCCTCGTGCACGGCACGAGCCTGCTCGCCGACCTCCGCGCCTCGCAGAGCTGGGACGACTGGTCGGGCCTCACGATGCCGGTCCGGCTGCTCCAGGGGCGCGACTCCGACGTGCGCGACCAGGGGGAGCGTCTGCTCGCCCAGCTCCCGAACGCCGAGGTCGTGTGGGCCGACGGCACCCACTCGCTGCTCTGGGAGTCCACCGAGCGCGTGCGCGACCAGCTCGTCGCGTGGCTGGCGGAGAGCCCGGCATGAGGGTGCTGATCGTGGTCCCACCGTTGGCCGGGCATGTGAACCCGACGCGCGGCGTGGGCGCAGCGCTGCTGGCGCGCGGGCACGAGGTCGCGTGGTGCGGGCATCCGGCTGCCCTGAAGGGTCTGCCCGAGGGCGCCGGGCTGTTCGCGCTGTCGGAGCACGACGGCACGGGTGTGGCCGACGCGGTGCTCGAGGAGTCCCGCACGCTGCGGGGCCTGCGGAGCGTGAAGTTCTTCTTCGAGCGCTTCCTCGTCCCGCTCGCGCACAGCATGGTGCCGGGCGTCGAAGCGGCCGTGCAGACGTACCGTCCCGACGTGCTCCTCGTGGATCAGCAAGCGCTGGCGGGCTCGATCGTCGCGCGTCGCGCGGGGCTCCCGTGGCTCACGTCGTGCACGACCTCCGCCGGTGTGGTCGAGCCACTGGAGTCCTTCCCGGAGATCGCCGCCTGGCAGGACGGCCTGCTGGCCTCGCTCCAGGAAGCGCACGGGCTCGAGGTCGTGAAGCGGCCGGGCCTGTCGGAGCACGGGGTCGTGGTGTACAGCAGCGCCCTGCTCGCCGGGCGCGAGCCGTCCGCGACGCTGCACTTCGTGGGGCCCGTGGCGACGGCGCGTCCCGACGTTCCGTTCCCGTGGGACCGCCTGGAAGACCGTCCGCGCGTGCTCGTGTCGCTCGGCACCGTGAGCTTCGAGCGCGGCGGGAGCTTCTACGACGCGGTGGTCGACGGTCTGCGCGAGGAGGACGTGCAGGTCGTGCTCGTGGCGCCGGAGTCCCTCGTCCCGAGCCCGCCCGCGAACGTCCTCCGCTGCGACTTCGTGCCCCAGGTCGCGCTCCTGCCGCACATGAGCGCGGTCGTCAGTCACGCCGGGCACAACACGGTCGTCGAGACGCTCGCCGCCGGGAAGCCCCTCGTGGTCGCGCCGATCCGCGACGACCAGCCTGTGGTGGCCGGCCAGGTGGTGTCCGCGGGCGCGGGGGTGCGCGTGAAGTTCGGGCGGGTGCGCGGGGAGACCCTGCGTGCGGCCGTCCGGACGGTGCTCGACGAGCCGTCCTACCGCGAAGCCGCCGAGCGCATCGGGCAGACGCTGCGCGAGGGTGGGGGAGCGGAGCGCGTGGCCGACCTGCTGGAGTCCGTCAGTCGAGCGGGGTGAGCGTGCCGTCGCGGTTCACGAGCGGCTTGTCGCCGGCAGTCTCGGGGATGCGGCTCACGACCTCCTTCGGGTCCTTCACGACGAGCGCGCCGTTCGGGATCGACCTCCCAGAGGCCAGCCACACGCCGGTCCCGACGCGCGCCTCGTGGCCGAACGCGGAGCCCAGGAACTGCGTGCCCGTGGAGTGCAGCTTCCCGTCGAGGGGCACGCGGATCTCGCGGTCGAGGTTGAGGTCGATCGAGAACGAGCCCGGTGTGGTGAGCACACGCCGGCCGAGCACGCAGGCCTGCATCTGCACCTGGCTCGCGAACGCCTCCGGGTAGAGCACACACATCCGCACGCCCGAGCGCTGGCCGACCGTCGCGCCCTGCCCGATGGTGCTCGCTTCGACCTCCGCGCCCGACAGGATGGTGGCGCCGTCTCCCACCGTCGAGAACGCGACCCTCGCGAAAGGCCCGACCGTGACGTGGTCTCCGAGCGTGCTGGCCTCGATCACCGCGGTGGGGTGGATGTCGCAGCCCTTTCCGATCGTGTTCAGCCGCGCCATGACGCGCCACTTGTCGATCGACCGCGCGCGGATCACGGCCCACACGATGCGCAGCGCGGCGCGCCACCACGGGGTGGCCCGCACGACCATGCTGGAGGCCGCCTGGCTGGCCCACAGGATGTGCGCCCAGTGGTGGATGGTCATCACGGGATGGCGGGGGAGCGCGATGGTGGCGGGCCCCCCGAACACCACGGGCAGCGGGATGGTCATCTCGGCTTCGTCGGGGTCCACCACGATGTCGACCGGCTCCGCGCCTTCGCCGACGAACCGGACCTCCGTGAACCGGAACCCGCCCTCGCACGCGACGACGCCGGGCTGGATGGGCGTGGTGGACGTTGCGAACCGCGACTCGGCGAGCACCAGCACGGCCGTGCGCCCGGCGGCCTCGGCCACGAACCGCTCGAGCACGGCCCGCGATGCGAACAGGGTGTCGGGCACGACCAGGCACGGCGCTTCGGGCGTCTCCGCGCGCTCGAAGCCGGCGAGCGCGTCGTCCTGCCACGCCGACAGCGGGCGATTGTGGATCCACGTGTCTCCGATGGGCTCGTCGAACGGTGCGACGCGTCTTCCCGTGGCCTGGACGTGGACCTTCATGCGGCGATGCTATCCGTCCTCGCCCGCTTCGACCCGTCCGAGCCGCGAATCGCGCCGCCAGGGGTGCATCGGGATACGCGGACGTGATGCACGCCATGCGGACCAGCGCCCACTCGCTCCGTCGGCGCCTCACCCGCGGAGGCCCGCGCCCCCTGGCGGTGGCCATCGTGCTGTCGCTGGTGCTGCATGCCCTCGGAGCCGTGCTCATCGGGCGGATCCCGGTGCCGAAGAACCCACCCCGCGTGCTCGAGGTGTCGTTCGTGAGCCAGGGCGCCGAGCCCGGCAAGCAGGAAGCCACGCCGCCCTCCGAGCCGCAGCCCGCGCAGCCCCCGCAGCCCGTGCAGACGGCCGCCGTGTCGACGCCCCGACCGTCGGTGAGCCCGCCGAGCCCCGTCTCGCCCAGCCCTGCGCCCACGCTGCCGGAGGTGCGGTTCCCGGCCCTTCAGCAGGCGGCGCGCAATCCGGTGCGCCCCTCGGACGTGCAGGCGCCGCCGAGCTTCGCCGCCTGGCAGGAGTCGCGGAAGTCCTCGTTCCTCCCGAACCGCATCCCGGATGGGGGCGGAGACCCCGACGGGGTCGCTTCGGTCGACTCGCGCGGGAAGGACCGGTGCGTGCCCGACGACCTGCGCGCGGTCGATCGGCTGTACCTGCTGTTCGACTCGTCCGGCTCGATGTCGTCGCAGCTCCGTGCACAGGCGCTCTCGTGCGCACAGCAGTACGCGGAGGCCGCGATCGACAAGGGAGCGGTCGTGGTGGTCGGGAACTTCGCGGCGGGCGCCCAGTTCTTCCCGCCCACCCGCAACATGACCGACGTGGCGCTCGCCATCCGCGCGGACGTCGATGCGCGTGCGACCGTGCTCCCGTCGATGGAGCTCAACCCGTTCTTCGACCAGGACCCGAACGCCACGTCCGACCTCGTCATCCTGTCCGACGGCTACATCCCGAACGCGCGCGCGGCGCTGCCCTGGTACCGGTACTTCTTGGAGCTGAACCCGGAGAACCGGGGCTACCTCTACACGCTCGGGACGCCCGGGCAGCCCGACGTCGTCGACATGTTGGAGCGCATCGGCTTCGACGTGTACGTGTACCGGGTGCTGTGAGCGCGCTCCGTTTACACCTCTCCGTCGTCGTGCCACCTCCTCGCGGGAGGACGCCATGTGGATGTGGACGGGTGCCGCGCTCGCCGTGATCGGCGGCACCGAGGTCGAGGACTCACACGCCGAGGTGGTCGGCTTCGCACCGGCCCAGTCCATCTGCACCGGCACGCTCGTGCATCCCGAGTGGATGCTCACGGCCGCGCACTGCTGGGACAGTGTGGTCGTCAACGATCCCGACGACGATCGGTGGTCGCGGGTCCCCATCGGCCGCGGGTCCGTGCTCCCGGGGTTCCAGACGGCTCCAGGGCCGCATCTCCAGCCGTCGGTGTCGATCGCGGAAGTGTTCCTGCATCCCGACTACACGTCCCTCGGGTGGAGCGCGAACACCAGCAACGTCTCTTACGATCTCAGCAACGACATCGCGCTGGTCCGCCTCGCGATCCCGATGGACGGGCCCACCATCGCCCTGAACGACACCCCCATCGACGACGAGGCGTGGCTGGGTCTCAGTCCCACGTTCGTCGGGTACGGCGTCGAGGCGCTGAACGGCGGAGGTGCCGGCACGAAGCGGGAGGTGGAGCTGCCGCTCGTCGCCTTCGCGGACGACTCCATCACGACGTTCGTGGAAGACCGTGGACTCTGCAACGGGGACTCCGGTGCGCCCGGCATCGTGGGGGTGGGGGGGCGCCCCGTCCAGGTCTCGCTCTCGTTCACGAGCGCCTGGAACGAGCCGTGTGCGCGTGGGATGCACGTCCGGATCGATGCCTACCTGCCGTGGATCCTCGAGGTCCTCGACGGCGAGGAGGTCGAGGTACTCTCGGTCCCGCGCCCGCCCTCTGTCGTCGCGGTCGGCGAAGCGTCGGGCTGCAGGGCCGTCCCATGCGCGGGCCCCTCGGGCCTGGCGTGGCTCGGATGGGTCGGGATCGCGGGGCTCTCCGCGCGTCGACGTGCGTTCGTACGCGGAGGTCGAGCGCGTTAGCGGGGGCACCTCACGATGGGGAGCCGACATCACGTTCGCATCCATGAACCTCGCTCCCGAGGTCCTGAGCGGCCTGTCGGACATGGGCTTCACCGAGCCCACCCCGATCCAGGCCAAGGCCATCCCGCTCGCCATGACGGGGCGCGACCTCATCGCGTCCGCCTCCACCGGCACCGGGAAGACCGCCGCATTCCTGCTCCCCATCCTGCACCAGCTCGCCGGCACCGAGCCCGGGCGGCTCCGCGTGGTGGTGCTCACCCCCACCCGCGAGCTCGCGCTCCAGATCGACGAGCAGGCGCTGGCGCTCGGCTACCACGTGGGATTCTCGAGCGTGGCCGTCGTGGGCGGCATGAAGATGGGCCCGCAGGAAGACGCGATCACCTCGGGCGCCGAGATCGTCGTCGCGACGCCGGGTCGGCTGCTCGACCACCTGCGGTTCCCGCACATCGACACGTCGGGCGTGCAGTTCCTCGTGCTCGACGAAGCCGACCGGATGTTCGACATGGGCTTCCTGCCCGACGTACACCGCATCGTCGACCGCCTGCCGAAGAACCGCCAGACCCTGCTGTTCTCGGCCACCATGCCGCCCAAGGTCCGCGAGCTCGCGGAGAGCATCCTGCGCGACCCCGAGACGGTCGCGGTCGACCCGTCGAAGCCCGCGGAGGGGCTCGTCCAGCGGGCGTTCTCCGTGGCGCACCACCGCAAGGCCGACCTCCTGGCGAAGCTCCTGGCCCACAAGTCGATGACGTCCGTGATCGTGTTCGTGAAGCGCAAGAGCGAAGCCAACGCGCTGGCGCGGCAGATCACCCGGTCCACGGGCAAGGAGGCCGCGAGCATCCACTCCGGTCGCACGCAGCAGGAGCGGATCGACGCGCTCGAAGCGTTCCGGAAGGGCACCTGTCCGATCCTCGTGGCGACCGACGTGGCGGCCCGCGGCATCGACGTCGACCGGGTCTCGCACGTGTTCCACTTCGACGTGCCCCGGTCCTCCGAGGACTACATCCACCGCAGCGGGCGCACCGCACGCGCTGGCGAGGCCGGGCAGGTCATGACGTTCGTGGCGCCGGACGAGGAGTCCGACATGGCCGCCATCGAGAAGGCCATCGGCGCCAAGGTCCACCGGGTCCGGTACAAGGGCTTCGACGCCGGCCTCGACGGTCCGCAGCCGAAGAAGCGCGGCTCCAGCGGCTCCGGCCGGGGCCGCGGACGCAGCCGACGCTAGCGGAAGCGGCGTAGCAGCATGGCGATGACGCCGTTCAGCGCCAGCCAGCCCCCGACGCGGTTCGTGACCCCGATCACGTCGTCTCCACGGGTCTCCCGCATCACCCCACGCGTGCCGACCACGTTGCGGATGCGCTGCTCCAGCCCTTCGTCGCTGGGGTACGTCACCACGCCGCCGCCGCGATGGAGCACGATGGCGCCGTCGCGGAAGCCCGACAGGCGACAGGCGTCCGCGATGTCGTGGAGGACCCGGGGACGCAGCACCCCTGCGGAGTCGGACACGCGGCCGTCCTGCACGTCGAGCGTCGCGAGCACGTTCACCCAGCGGTACCAGAGCCAGCCGCCGACGAGGACGACGATCGCGAGGACGAGGAGCACGGGCACGGGGACCTCCAGCGCTCGTGTCATAGTGTCGACGTGCTGTCCCGCAAAGGGGCAGTCGGACCCTGAAACACTCTGCAACCGAGGTCCTTCGTGCACCTCCTGCTGCTGCTCGCCTGCGGGGCGCGCATCGACGAGCCGAACGACCGCCCGCTCGTGCCCACGATGACCGCCATGCTCGACCACGCGAAGTCGAAGCTCACCATCGACAAGTGCGAGCGGGCGAAGGAGTCGCGGGCCGCGCGCTGCACGCTGATCGGACGGGAAGCCGACGCCGAGCGCTTCGTCGACGGCATCAAGGACAACGCCGTGCTGGGGCGCGTCCCGGGGTCGGAGTGCCAGAAGAACGGCTACACGCGGGGGTTCTCGATCGACACGAAGAAGATTGGCCCCGAGGACGGGGGCCTGCGCATCAACTACGTGTTCCGCGACTTCGGGCGGGTTTGCATCGACTTCGAGTTCCCGATCGTCGAGAACCCGCCGAGCCCCTGGGGCTTCTGAACGATCACGGCGTCCGGATGACCATCAGCCGCAGCTCGGTCATGTCCTCCATCGCGAACCGGATGCCCTCACGGCCGAACCCCGAGTCCTTCACACCGCCGTACGGCATGTGATCGACGCGCCAGCTCGGCACGTCTCCGATCACCACGCCGCCGACCTCGAGCACGTCCCAGGCCTTGTGGGCCTTGTAGAGGTCGCGCGTGAAGATGCCCGCCTGCAGGCCGAACCGCGAGTCGTTCACCTCGGCCAGCGCGGCGTCGAAGTCGGTGAACCGCGACAGGATGGCCAGCGGACCGAACGCCTCCTCCTGCACCGCCGTGCAGTGTCGCGGCACGTTCTCCATCAGCGTGGCCTCGAGCATGGCGCCCTCCCGTGATCCGCCGCACAGCACCGTGCCGCCCGCGGCCTCGGCCTCCTCGATCCAGGAGTGCAGTCTCGCGGCTTCCTTCTCGGAGATCATGGGCCCGATGAAGGTCTCCGGGTCTCGCGGGTCGCCCGACTTCAGCACCTTCGTCGCGGCCACCAGGCGGTCGCGGAGCTCGTCGTAGATGGCGTCGTGCACGAGGATGCGCTGCACGCCGATGCAGCTCTGGCCGGACTGGTAGAACGCGCCGACGACGAGCCGCTTCACGGCATCCTCGAGGTCCCAGTCGCGGTCGACGATGCACGCGGCGTTGCCCCCGAGCTCGAGCACCACCTTCTTCTTGCCGGCCTTCGCCTTGAGATCCCAGCCCACCCCGGGCGAGCCCGTGAACGACAGGAGCTCGAGGCGCGGGTCGGTCGTGAACAGATCCGCCCCGTCGCGCCGACACGGGAGCACGGAGAACGCACCCTTCGGGAGGTCGGTCTCCGCGAGGACCTCGCCGATCACGAGGGCCCCGATCGGCGTGAGGCTCGCGGGCTTCAGCACGAACGGACAGCCGACCGCGAGCGCAGGCGCCACCTTGTGGGCCGCGAGGTTCAGCGGGAAGTTGAACGGGCTGATGAAGCTGCACGGGCCGAGCGGAACGCGCTTGTACATGCCGCGGTACGCGGAGGCCCTCGCGCTGATGGCCATCTCCATGACCACGCCTTCCTGACGCACGGCCTCCTCCGCGGCGTACCGGAAGGTGTCGATCAGCCGGGTGACCTCGCCCTGGGCGTCCTTGATGGGCTTGCCGGCCTCGATGCACAGCGCGAGCGAGAGCTCGTCGTACCGCTCGCGGAACCGCTTCACGCAGTGGTTCAGGATGTCCTGGCGCTGGTAGGCGTGCATGGCCCGCAGCGGCTCGACGGCCTCCACGGCGGCCTGGATCGCTTCGTCGATCGCGGAGGCGTCGGCCATGGCGACCCGCGTGGCGACCTCGCCCGTGAACTTGTCGGTGACGACGAGGTCTTCGTTCGGCTGACGCGCTTCGCCGGCGAGCCAGTAGGGGTAGCGTTCGTTGAGCATGGGGGTTCCTTAGATCGGGACGCTGATCTGGCCGAGCCGCTTCGAGAGCTTGTTGTTCTCGGCGTAGTCGATGGGGACGATGACGAGCGCGGGCTCGGGCGCATCGATGGCGCGGCGCAGGGCGGCCGCGAGGTCGGTCGACTTCTGGACGTGCTCCGCGTGCCAGCCGAACGACTTCGCCAGGAGCTCGAAGTCGGGGTTCCCGAACGCGAGGTCGGTGTGCTTGCCGAACTGGTTGTCCTGCTTCCACGCGATGAGGCCGTACGCGTTGTCGACCCAGAGCATCACGGTGATCTTGGTGCCCAGGCGAACGGCGGTCTCCATCTCCTGCACGTTCATCAGGAAGCCGCCGTCTCCGCACACCGCCACCACGTTCGCGTCGGGCTGGGCGAGCTTGGCTCCGATGGCGCCGGGCAGCGCGAAGCCCATCGAGCAGAACCCGTTGCTGATCAGGCAGGTGTTGGGCTCGTCGCACTGGTAGTAGCGGGCGATCCACATCTTGTGCGCGCCCACGTCCGACAGCACGATGTCTTCGGGACGCAGGGCTTCGCGCAGGTCCCACAGGGCCTTCTGCGGCTTGATGCGGCCTTCGGCGTCGTCGGTGGCGTGCTCTGCGAAGTCGGCGGCCATCGCAGCGCGGATCTCGCGGTGCTGGGGCACCGACAGATCGACGGGCTCCGCGGCCGCGCGCTCGTTCAGCATCCACAGCGTGTGCGCGAGGTCTCCGGAGACCTCCACCTCCGGGTGGTAGCTCTCGTCGACCTCGGCCGGCAGGAAGTCGATGTGGATGATGCACTTGTCGCCGTCGGGGTTCCACAGGCGCGGGTGGTACTCCACGAGGTCGTACCCGAGCGTGATCACGACATCCGCTGCATCCACGGCGAGCGACACGCGGTCGCGGGCCTGGAGCCCCATCGTGTACATGCAGTAGTCGGCGTGCCGCGACACGGCGCCCTTGCCCATGAACGTGCTGATCACGCCGATGCCCGTGGCCTCGCAGAACCGACGGAGCTGATGGCTCGCGCGCTTCCGGACGCACCCGTTGCCCGCGAGGATGAGCGGGCGCTCGGCGTTGCGGATGAGCTGCCAGGCGCGGTCGACGATCTTGTCGTCGGGAACGGGCCGACGCACGCGCTGGTTCTTCAGCGGCGCCTTCCCCACGACCTCCTGGTGCGCGAGGTCTTCGGCGAGCTCGATGTGGCAGGCGCCGGGCTTCTCGGTGGTGGCGAGCTTGAACGCCTTCCGCACCACCTCGGGCACGTTGTCGGGATGGATGATGGGGGTCGCCCACTTCGTGATCGGCCGGAACAGGCTCACGACATCCATGTTCTGGTGGGATTCCTTGTGCTGGCGCTTCGAGTCGGCCTGGCCCGTGATCACGATGCAGGGCGCGCGGTCCATGTTCGCGTCGGCCACGCCCGTCACGAGGTTCGTCGCGCCGGGGCCGAGCGTACCGAGGCAGACGCCGGGCTCGCCCGTGAGGCGCCCGTACACGTCGGCCATGAACGCGGCCCCCTGCTCGTGCCGGGTGAGGAGGAAGCGGATCGTGCTGGTCTCGAGCGCCATCATGAAGTGGGCGTTCTCTTCGCCGGGCACGCCGAAGATGTAGTCGACGCCCTCGGACTCGAGGCAGCGGACGAAGAGATCGGCGGTGTTCAAGGGTGCCTCCAGAAAGGACGCGGACCTTACCAGACCCGGCCGCGTAGCGTCCGAAGTCGTGGGGGCCGATCGGCCGGACACGTTATCAGCGGCCGGATGGCGGTCGATCCAGAGCGTGCACCCATCTTCGTCGTCGGCACCGGGCGGTCGGGCACCACCCTGTTGCGGATGATGTTGTGCGCCCATCCCCGCATCCACCTGACGCACGAGGCGTCGTTCTACCTGTGGGAGGCCCGCAGGACGGAAGCCCTGCGCGACTACCTCCGGCGCTACCTCGACGGGCTGTCGTTCCGGTGGCTCGGGCTCGATCCCGCCCCGATGCTCGCGGACCTGTCGGCCGACAGCCCCCACCGCGACTTCTACGCCGCCCTGATGCGGACCGCCGCGAGCGCTCACGGGAAGCCGCGCTTCGGAGACAAGACCCCCGGGCACTCCGACAAGCTCGGGCGGATCTTCGAGGACTTCCCCGACGCCCGCGTGATCCGCATCGTGCGCGACCCCGTGGGCGTGATCCGCTCGCTCGTGCGCATGCCGTGGTTCCCGGGCAGCGTCATCGCGGGCGCCGTGCTGGTGGGGCAGGAGGAGCGCCAGTGCGCTGAGTACCGCGACCGGCTGCACGAGGTGAAGCTCGAAGCGCTGCTCGACGACCCCGAGACCGTGCTTCGCGGGGTGCTGGAGTTCGTCGACGAGCCGTGGGACCCGGCCGTGCTCGACCACACCGCGCACGACCCCGACGACCTGCCGCCGCTGCCCTGGTTCCAGCGTGCGACCCGAAAGGCCGAGCGGCGCGCGCCGAGAGTCCCGCCCGACCCCGCGGAGACCCGCCTGCTCGAGCTCCTGTCGGGCAAGGCCCGCGCGCAGCACGGATACCCGCCTGCGGTGCTCGAAGCGGAGCCCGGGTTCTTCGCGAAGGCCGCGCGGTACCTCCGGGATCTGCCGGGCTTCGTCACCGGGAACGTCGCGTTCCTGTGGACGCTGTGGTGGGTCGCGAGCCCGGGCGGCACGGACGATCCGCGCACCCTGGCGTGGTTCCGCCGCATCAACCCGGGGGCGTGGCGGGCCCACCCGGACTTCGAGATGCCGTCGCCTCCGCCCCTCCCGGAAGGATGGGACACGAACCTCCCCTGAGCGGCGTCAGGCGAGCTGGCTGATCTCGAGCCAGAAGATCGCCAGCACCGCGAAGCACAGGCCGGCCGCTGCGCCCAGCGCGGCCGACACGATCACGAGCATGTCGTGTGTGCCGCGGTAGTCGGACTGGAGGGCCGCGGCATGCTGCGCGAACTGGCGCGCCAGGGCGTCGGTGTCGAAGCTGGGCTGCAGGACGAGGGTGGGCTCGTGCCCCCGTGGGACGGCCGCGGGGGTGGGGGCCGCCGGCTCGATGCGCCACATCGCACTGGAGCTCTCGAGCCACTGCACGACGGTGTCCATGTCGGGGAGGCGGTGCGCGGGGTCGGGGTGGGTGCACTTCTCGACCAGCGACCGCACCCAGTCGGGCTGCTCGGGACCCGGATCGAGCATGGTCGTCTTGGTCTTCCACTCCAGCAGCAGGCGCGCGGGATCGGGGTGCTCGCCCCACGCGGTGGCCGGGAACGCGGGCTCGCCGCTCAGCAGCTCGTACGCGATGCACCCGAACGCGTACAGGTCGGCTCGGGGACCGTTGTGCTCGGGGTCTTGCAGCACCTCGGGCGCGACGTACGTGACGCTGTCGCGCGGGATCGGCACGCGGTCGCCGAGGGGGGTCGTACACCGGAGGCCCATCAGGCGGACCTCGTCGGTGGGCGTGATGTAGATCGACTCCGGCGCCAGCCCGCCGTGCACCCAGCCCTCCTCGTGCATGTAGAGCAGGGCCCGCGCGAGCTGGTAGAGCCAGGTGCACGCCAGCTTCCAGTCGACGTCGCCCTCCGCCATGCGATCGGCGAGGCTGTCGGGATGGAACGGGCGAACCGCGACGAACACGTGGCTGTCGCTGCCCTTCGCTTCGATGAGCACGGGGAACGCGGGGTTGCGCAGGGCTCGCAGCGCGCGCCCGGTTCGCTTGTACCAGCGCTCCGTGACCCGCGTGCGGTCGGACACCTGGAGCACGGCCCGCACGTCCGGGTGCGCGGCGTCGTGGGCCGCGAGCAGCCAGGGGTTCCCGAACGACAGCACGTCGTCGATCTGCCACCGACCGAGCTCGTCTCCGGCCTTGAACTCGCTCACCGCTTCACCTTCAGCTTCTTCGTGCGACCGCCCGGGAGCGTGACCCGGCCGTCGGCCCCCTCGGAGTCCACCGTGGCTGCGTACGTCGCACCCTCGGCGCCGCTCTCGACGGCCGCGATGGTCGCGCGGTCGCCCTGCATCGCGTAGGTGCCCGCGGCCTTCACGATCTCGCCGTCGCCGTAGTCGATCGTGGCCTTCAGGCGCCCTGCGGGCTGGAAGTCGAAGCGAACCACCGCCGAGCGGCCGCCGACCGTTCCCGTGAGCGGACCCTCCAGCGCCTTCGCCTCGGCGGGGGTCTCGGGCGGTGGAGGGGTGGGCGCGGCCTTCGGGACCGGGGGTTCTGCGACGACCGCGACCACGGACGGTTCCGGCTCGACGGGCGTGGGCACGGGCGCCGCGATGGGTGCGGGGACCGGAGCCGGACGCGTGGGAGGCGGCCTGCGCACGGGACGCGGGCGTGCCGCCACCACGGGCTCGGGCTCGGGAGCCGGTGCAGGCACCTCGACGACCACGGGCATCGGCACCGGGACCTCGATGATCTGCGGTGCGGGCGGCTTCTGCGCGGCCAGGCGCGCGGCGCGGGAGGCCTGGAGCCGAGGGGAGAGCACGAACGTCCACGGGGCGAAGATCAGCGTGAACGTCAGCACCATCGCGGCCGTGAACGCGACGAGCATGCGCGCGTACAGCGCGATCTTCGCGGAGATCGGCACGGGCGCGGGGCTGGCGAGCACGGACCGCGCGGCGAGGGCCTGCGGCAGCGAGGCGTCTGCAGGGACCGGGTGGGTGCGGCGCTTCGGCGCGGGCGTCCGCGTCGGGCCTCTCGAGGGTGGGGGGAGCGACGCGTCGGCGCCCACGGGCTCGAGGTCGTCGGGCTCGATCTCGGAGAGGTCGTCGTCGCTCAGAGCCGCGGCGGCATTCCGGTCGTCGACCGGCGGATCGGACGGGTTCCGCGGCATCGCCCGCGGATCGGACGGGTTCGGGCGTCGCTGGAGCGGGGGCGGAA
The DNA here is from genome assembly GCA_041389565.1 of Myxococcota bacterium. Taxonomy (GTDB): domain Bacteria; phylum Myxococcota_A; class UBA796; order UBA796; genus JACKEQ01. The sequence goes on along the minus strand of JAWKRP010000016.1, from coordinate 106,756 downwards.
CGGGCTCCACGGTGGACGTCGGCGACAAGGACGCCTTGCGACCGATCAGGGTGCGACGGGAGCGGGAGCGAGCCATTCAGACCGTGGGATGCCCGGGGTTCCGGCGTTTTCGGCGCGACCCCCCGAAGGATGGCAATACGATGACAGACGATCGGGTCCCGGATCCATGGCGTGTCCACCTGGTCGGGTGCGTGGAGACGACGGGCCCCGTGCACACGCGTGTGCCCGGCGATCGACGGAGCGCGAACGAGCGGGTTCTCGCGACAGGCTCCGGGAGTCCGGCGCGGCGCGCGAGCCGGGGTCCGGGTTGCTGGGCGACATCCGCCGAACCGCGATAGACGCCGCCGGTGGAGGACGCATGATCTGGTTGCTCGCGGCATGCTCGGGCTCGGGTGTGGACACTTCGGACGACACCGATGTCGTCGACGACACCGACACGCCGGTCGTGCCCATGGAGGAGACCGCCTGCGACGACCAGATCGACGACGACCAGGACGGCGCGGTCGACTGCAACGACTCCGACTGCTTCGACGAGGAGCTGTGCAGCTGGCCCGTGGCCGTGGGCTTCCAGACCGACGTGCACTTCGATGCGAACTTCCTGGCCGAGCTCGGCGGGTACTCCGACTGTGATGTCGTGACGACCAGCACGCTCCAGCGCGACCGCAACCAGTCGTGCGCGGGCTGCGACCGCGTGTACTGCGGCACCTTCGCGTACCCCACCGACACGTGCCCGCAGGATGCCAACGTGCAGCGCCCCACCGACGGGTGCTTCGGGTTCTCGTTCGACGCCTCCACCTCGTGGACGATGTACGGCACGAACCCGCAGACGTCCGCGTGGGAGCTGGTCGGTACGCTCACGGGAACCGGCCCGCTCACGCTGTCGGGCTCGGCCCCCCTGGACTACGAGGGCACCGAGGTGGGCACGCTCACCACGACGTTCTACGCGAGCCCCAACTGACGATGGAGGGAGCGCGCCCGATCTCCGGGATCGAGCGCGCGTGGCTGGCAGCCTCCGCCCAGCACCCGCCGTTCGCCATCGCGGTGTGCGTCGAGGCCGCTGCGGTGGGGGTGCCGGACCTGGCCGCTTGGACGGACGCCGTGCGGGTCGCGGCCGCTGCGAGCCCGGGCGCACGGGCGGTCTGGCGCGGAGCGCTGTGCCGGGCGCGGTGGGAGCCGCTCGTCGAACCCGCCGTGCGCGAGGTCGACGGGACGGAATGGTCGGGCATGGACCCGTCCGGCGCGCCCTTCCTGGACGTGCCCCTCGATCCGGTCCGCGGGCCGACGGCCGAGCTCCTCGTCGTTCGCGGGAACCCCGCGCGGCTCGTGTTCCGGGTGCTCCACGCCACCATGGACGGGGCCGGGGCCGTGGCCTTCCTGAGGGACGTGTTCCGCGCCCGTCGGGGGGAAGCCCCTCTCGGACACGACGATGTGCGCACGGACCTCGATCTGGCCGCTGGAGACGGGACGTCCGGGCCGCCACCCGAGGATGCGCTCCCGCCCATGGGGCCTCCGCGCGGGGAGCCCGCGGGCATCACCTGGAAGCGCGCCGCCCTCGGGCCTCCGCCGCCAGCGCTGATGGGCCGCGTGATGCAGCGACTCGACGCCCATGCCCGGGAGTGCGCCGGAGCTGCGGAAGGCCATGTCCGACTGGACGTTCCGGTCGATCTCAGACGTGGCGTGGCCGGCATCCGGTCGACCGCGAACCTCACGGGGATGCTGGCGCTGGACACGGTCCCCACAGAGACGCCCGAAGCGGCCGTGGCGCGGATGCGGCGGGCCATCGCCGCGGGTCGGCACCTGGAGCGCGTTCGCGGTGCAGCGTTCCTGCGGCACCTGCCCCAGTGGCTCGTCAGCGCGGGGGCCGCGCAGGGAGCCCGTCGTCACGGGGCTCAGACGCGGTTCTCCACCACGGCGGTGGTGTCGAACCTCGGGTTCGTCGACACCGAAGACCTCGTCGCGCCGGACTTCCGTACGCACCGCCTGTTCATCGTGCCGCCCTACGCGGAGGTCACGCCGCTGTTCGTCATGCTGACCGGGGGCCCGGCGGGCGTCGATCTGGTGCTGGCATCGCCGGTCCGGTTCGCGTCGGACGGCCGACTGGACGCCCTCCTGGAGCACCTCACCGCGCTGTGAGCCGCAGCCGGATGGGCCCGCGCGCGGTGCTCGGGTCGACGACGCGCCCCTTCTGCGTGATCTCGAGGTCGCCCCGCTCGACCAGCCGTCGGGCGGCCTGTCGCGCGGCCTCCATCTCGTCGCGCCAGTCGTCGGGGAACACGGCGCGGGCCGCCTCGCTCGGACAGATCGTGGCTCCGGCCGCCCGGATGGCCAGCAAGCCGAGGATGGTGCGCTCCAGGGCCTCGTCCTCCGGGCGACTCCGGGCCTTGCGGCACGCCGTCGAGCAGTACCGCACCTCGTCCCACACGTCGGCCCACTTGCGCCGCCACTCGAAGCGACGGCCGCATCGTGCGCACGTCTTGTCGGGCAGGGGCTCCCGGTCGCGGGACTTCACGGGCACCTCGGGATCAGCGCGTGGCGAGCGGCTCCTTCGGGAGCACGGCCTCGCCGAACCGCTCGTAGTTCACGAGCCAGGCAGCGGCGTTCTTCACGTATCGAGAGGTGCCGGCGGTGTCCCAGTTGATGAACAGGCGCGTGAAACCGCCGTCCAGGACGGCCCGCTTGCCGTCGTGGTCGTACACGGCCGTCACGACGTTGCCCGCCGAGCCGACCACGAGGGGCTGGAGCTTCGGGTGGGCGTCGAGCGTCGCGATGGTGACGCCCTCGTAGAGGTGCTCGAGACCCGTGGTGATGTCGTGGCCCCGCGCGACGCCGGGCTTTCCGGCCTCGTGCTGCACACCGACCGTGACCGTGCCGGGAAGGTTCCCGGTCATCCTCCCGCCGAACAGGCGGTCGGCGACGGCGTTCGCGTCGGCGTAGTAGGGCTCGTTGTCCCCCCAGATGTAGACGCCGCGGCCGGAGTCGAAGAACTCGTCGATGACGTCGAGGTGGGCGTCGGTGAGCGTGCGGCCGGGACCCGACACGACCCAGAGCTGCGACGACTTCGCGAGGCCGGCCTGGAGCTCCTCGACGGGGGGCGGCTGGTTGACCCAGCGCACGACGTTGAAGCCCTTCTCGCCGAGCGCGGCCTTCGGGAGCGAGAAGTCGAAGCCCTCCCCCGTGTAGAGGTGGAGGACCGCGACGGTCTGACCCTCGAACGCGCCGTCCACGACGAGGTCGTACTGGTTCCCGGCGGCGTTGCCCCACGAGTCGGCCGCGGCAGGCGCGTTGGTGACGACGTACTCGACGGTCCCGTCGGCGGTCTTGCGCGCTTCCATGGCCTTCGGGGCGTTGCTGGCGCGGGCGGGGGTGTACGGGCTCGCGGCGGCGGTGAAGGACGCGGTGAGCAGGAAGAGGGCGGCGAACAGGCGAGACATCGGGACTCCAGCAGCGGATGTGCCGGTGAACGGAGCCACGGGTGCGTGCCTTACACCTGCCGTGTCGCGTCACTCCGCGGCGGGTCCGCCGTAGCGCCCGAGGTCCGCGATCGACCCGTCGACGTCGGCCTCGTTGGGATCTCCCGCATCGATCGCGGGCGAGCCGGCGGCCAGGTGGAAGTCGTCCGCGGCGGTGAACCCGGGGTCGCCGGTCTGGTTGCCGGTCCCGGACGCGAAGGTGCCGGGCACGAACCCGGACTGCTCGAGCAGGCTGTACGTGAAGGTGGTGGTGCCGCTGTTGTTCGCGACGGCCGACCCGTCGTTGTCGTACGCGATGACGTGCGAGAACGTGACGGTGTCGCCGTTGCCGTCGAGCACGGAGGTCCAGGCGTTGCGGCTCGTGTTCCCCGCGATGGTGGTGTACGAGACGTCGATGGTGCTCGGCCCGAACGTGGTGAACACGGTGCCGAGGATGTCGCCGCCGTCCGAGTCGCTGTCGTTGTCCGTGACGAGGCAGTTCCGGATCGTCGCTTCTCCGCCGAGCTCGATGGCGCCCTTGGCCGGGTAGGCCCAGGTGTCGCCGTAGGCGGAGTTGCCGGAGATCTCGACGCGCTCGAGCAGGGTGGTCCCGCCGTACGCCTCCAGTGCGTGACCGCGCGTCTGGCCGCTCACCAGGCGGTTTCCGGTGATGGATGCGTCGGTGAGCACGAGGTCGACGGTGTCGACGAACAGGCCGCCGCCCGCGATCCAGATGGACCCCGTGCTCGTGCCCGTGTTGTCGGCGATCTCCACGGCCGAGGCCGTGAGCGAGCCCATGCTGGCATGGATTCCGATGCCCAGCACGTTGGCCCCGTCCGGCACGGTCGCCGTGTTCCTCCGCACCCCCACGTCCACGAGATCGACGGTGCCCGTGAGCTTCATGCCCGCGCCGAGACACGGGCCCGTCGTGCAGGCGTTGTCGACGACCTGGACGTCGGTGAGCACGGTCAGGGCGGTGGGATCGGACACCCGCAGCCCGGCGCCCTCGCTGGCGAGCCCGTTCTGGAGGGTGAGGCCCGCGAGCTCCACGTCGACCGCGCCCATGGCGAGCTCGAGCACGCGTCCCGTGGCGTTGCCGTCCAGGAAGACGGTGTCGGACCCTGCGCCCTCGATGCGGACGGGCCGCGAGACCGTGACATTCCCGGTGTACGTCCCGGACGCGATGCACACGACGTCGCCGTCCGCTGCGGCATCCACGGCCGCCTGGACGGTCGCGTGCTGCGAGGGGACGGCGTGCTCGGGCGTGCCGCCAGCGCAGTCGGAGTCGAGCCCGTCGCAGAGCTCGGGGGCTCCGGGGAACACGGTGTCGCGGGAGTCGTCACAGTCTCCGGGCAGCTCGCCGGCGTCGCCATCCGGGTCGGTGCACGCCTGGATCTCGGTGCCGTAGCCGTCGAGGTCGAGGTCGACCGAGAAGGTCGCGAGGACCCCGTCGTCGATGCCGTTCGCGCAGTCGTTGTCGACGCCGTCGCAGAGCTCGGAGGCCGCGGGGTTCACGTCGGGGTCGCTGTCGTCGCAGTCGGTGGCGTCCTGGGCGTGGTCGGCGAGGGGCTCGCAGGAGTCGATGGCCGCGGACGCGTCGTCTCCGAAGCCGTCGGCGTCGGCGTCCGGGAACCAGTCGGTGAACGCGAGCCCGTCGTCGATGCCGCCCGCGCAGTCGTTGTCGAGGCCGTCGCACAGCTCGGGGGCTTCGGGATGGACGGCGGGGTTCGTGTCGTCGCAGTCGATGTCCGCGGGGTACCCGTCTGCGTCGGCGTCGACGGGGAGGTCGGTGTCGGTGTCGGTGTCGGTGTCCGTGTCGGCGTCGGTGTCCGAGGGGGTGGCCGGGCCGGCCTTGCAGGCGGCGAGCAGGACGAGGGCCGCGACCGCGGCGGGGTGAGCGAAGCGCATGAGCTCCTCCAGGGGTGTGGAGGAACGGAACCTGCGACGGGCCCGCGCAGGACGGACGTTACGGTCTGTTACACAGCGTGCGAGGCGTGCGGGCGAGGTCCGGCGTGCGGAGGCGGGACCGGGCCAGGAGACGCCGTGCTGGGGGGCATCGTGTTCGGAACGCGCCAGATTGGTGGGGATAGAGACGCTATGCCGGGGATTCTGTCGCGTGGGGAACGCATGTACCCCTGTTTGTCGCGGATTTCGGGGTGTCCGGGGCCGGGAACATGTCGCGGCTGGTGAGAGTGGGCGTTCGCTCGTCGGCGGTCGCGGGCCCCAGGCGCGGCCCGCGCGGCAACGCGCCACCGAAGGGGACATAGCGTTCGGAACGCGCCAGATTGGTGGGGATAGAGACGCGATCCCGGGCGTTCTGTCGCGTCGGTGCGAGCGACCCGTAGTCGGTGTGGGTGTCGTGTTCGCCAGGCGTAGTCGGGTCGAATGTCGCATCTGGCGGGGGTAGTCGGGTCGAATGTCGCGTCCCCTGCGGCTGGCGGACTCCTGGTTATCGGTCGAACGTCGTGAATCGCGCGCGACAGGCCGCGATGAACGCCGCGCTCGCGACGTTCGACCCCACTAGGGTCCGAGTCCGCGACATTCGGGGGGACTACGCGATTCGAGACCACCGACACGCGCCAGAACAGCGGGGATAAAGACGCTATGCCTGGAATTCTGTCGCGTGGGGAGCGCTATGCACCCCTGTTTGTCGCGGATTTCGGGGTGTCCGGAGCCGGGAGCATGTCGCGGCTGGTGAGAGTGGGCGTTCGCTCGTCGGTGGCTGCGGGTCCCTGGGGCGGCCCGCGCGGCAACGCGCCAACGAAGGGGGCATCGCGTTCGGAACGCGCCAGATTGGTGGGGATAGAGACCCTATCCCGGGCGTTCTGTCGCGTCGGTGCGAGCGACCCGTAGTCGGGTCGAATGTCGCATCTCGCGGGCGTAGTCGGGTCGAACGTCGCGTCCCCTGCGGCTGGCGGACTCCGGTGAATGGTCGAACGTCGTGAATCGCGGCATGCGGGCGGAACGGACCGCGATGAACGCCGCGCTCGCGACGTTCGACCCCACTACGGTCCGAGTCCGCGACATTCGGGGGGACTACGCGATTCGAGACCACCGACACGCGCCAGAACAGCGGGGATAGAGACGCTATGCCGGGCATTCTGTCGCGTGGGGAGCGCTATGTACCCCTGTTTGTCGCGGATTTCGGGGTGTCCGGGATCGGGTGGGTCGCGTGCCTCGCGAAAGCGGGCGTTTGCTCGTCGGTGGTCGCAACCCTGAGGCGCGGCCCGCGCGGCAACGCGCCAAACATGGGGGCATAGCGTTCGGAACGCGCCAGATTGGTGGGGATAGAGACGCTATCCCAGGCGTTCTGTCGCGTCGGTGCGCGAGCGACCCGCAGCCGGCGTGGTGTCGTGTTCGCCAGGCGTAGTCGGGTCGAATGTCGCATGTGGCGGGCGGAGGTCGGATCGAACGTCGCGTCCCCTGCAGCTGGCGGACTCTGGTTAACGGTCGAACGTCGTGAATCGCGCGCGACAGGCCGCGATGAACGCCGCGCTCGCGACGTTCGATCCCACTACGGTCCGAGTCCGCGACATTCGGGGGGACTACGCTGATTGGAGTCCATCGACGCGCGCCAGAAGGGCGGGGAGAGAGGCGCTATGTCGGGCGTTCTGTCGCGTGGGGAGGGCCTCTGCGGGAGCAGCGCATGGACTGAGCGCTACAGCGTCGCGGAAGCCGGCTCCGCTTCGGGCTCTCGCGCCGCACGGGTCGGCGCGACGGCCTGGACCCCGTGATCCTCGAGGATGGCGCGCGCCGTCATCTTCGCGGACATCATCACGCTCGGCGTTCCCGCGCCGGGCTGCGCGGACGCGCCCACCAGGTAGAGGTCGGTGACGTCCTCGCTGCGGTTGTGCGGACGGAAGAACGCAGAGTGCTCGAGACGCGGCTCCACGCCGAACGCGTTGCCGAGCCAGCTCTGCATGCGCCCCTCGAAGTGGTCGGGCGTGATGTACGACATCGTGACGATCCGCTCCCTCAGCCCGGGGATGAAGCCCTCCTCGTCGAGCATCGTGAGCACCTTGTCGACGAACGCCGGGCCCACCTCCTCCCAGTTCTGACCACCGCCGAGGTGGGGCACCGGGATGAGCGTGTAGCAGGCGTGGTGGCCGTCGGGCGCCAGGCTCGGGTCGGTGAGCGTGGGGATGTGCAGGTACTGACTGAAGTCCTCGGCGAGCTGCTTGCGGTCGAAGATGTCGGTGAGGAGCGCCTCGTACCGCGGCCCGAGGATGATGTTGTGGTGCTGCAGATCGAGCGTCTCCCCTTCGTTCTTGCGGAACCCGAAGTAGATGACGACCAGGCTCATCGAGTACCGCATCGCCTTCACCTTCCAGTCGGGGTTCCAGGTGCGGTGCTTGCGGTCGACGAGCTTCAGGTACGTGGTCGCGTAGTCCGCGTTGCTCACGACGAGGTCGGCGGCGAGGTGCGAGCCGTCCTCCAGCTCCACGCCGCGCGCGGCCCGCTGCTCGTTCACGAGGATCTGCCGGACGTTCGCGTTCAGCATCAGCGTGCCGCCGAGCTCCTCGAGCTTGCGGACCATCGCCGTGACCAGCGCGCCCGTGCCGCCCATCGCGAAGTGGATGCCCCAGGTCTTCTCGACGAAGTGGATCATGGCGTAGATCGCCGGCACCCGGAGGGGGTTGCCGCCGACCAGGAGGGTCTCGAAGCTGAACACCTGGCGGAGCTTGTCGCTCTTGAAGTACCGACTGGTGAACCCGAACAGCGACCGGACGGCGTCGAGCTTGAACAGGTCGGGCACGACCTTGATCATGGTCCACGGGTCGCCGAAGTAGGTGTAGCCGAGCTCGAGGAAGCCGCGCTCGAAGATGGCGCGCGCGTCGCGGTGGAAGCGCTCGTACCCCTCCAGATCGGCCGGCTCGATGGCCTCGATCTGGCGTCGCGTGCTCTCCGGGTCGCCGTCGTAGTCGAAGTACGTGCCGTCGTCGAAGTAGATGCGGTAGAACGGAAGGATCGGCCGGATCTCGACGTAACGCGACGTGTGCGGGCCCCCCGAGATGCCCTCGCGGACGCGAAGCTCGGTCGCGTGCTCGGACGTCGGCAGGATCTCGGGCGGGAAGTCGGGCGCGTCGAGCCCGCCGTCACTCCCGCGCTCGAGCGCGAACAGCTCTTCGATGAAGTGGGGGACCGTGAGCACCGTGGGGCCCATGTCGAACACGAACCCGTCCTGCTCGCGGACGTACGCGCGCCCACCGGGCTTGTCGAGGGCCTCCACGACGGTGGTGTCGAACCCGGCGGCCTGCAGCCGGATGGCGAGGCTCAAGCCCCCGAACCCGGACCCGATGATGACGACGCGCTTTCCGCTGCTCATGAAGACCTCTGCCAAAGGTGTTCAAACCCTATTCACCCGAGACAGGGATGTCACCCGTCCCCGAGTCGGTCGACCTCCCAGGCCGTGTACTCCTCCTCGTTCGGTCGCGAGAGCGCCAGGCCGAGGACGCCGAAGGCGTAGAGCCCGAGCGGAACGGCGGCGCTCGCACCGAGGAACCCGGCGACGAACCCGAAGATCACGGTGGCCTCGAAGCAGGCCCAGCGCACGATGTACATGCCCTGCGCATCGAGCTGGGTGAGCAGCTTCTTCACGCCGAACATCCCGAACAGGAAGGGAGCGGGCGCGAACAGGGCGATCAGGTTGGGATCGAAGTCGCCCCCTCCGGAAGGCTCGGCGACCACGAACAGCACGACCATGAACAGGGTCTGCGACACGAACATCGCGCCCCAGATCAGGGTGAGGGTCTGCATGCGTCCACGTTCCATCGGGTCTCCCGTCGTTCCCGCGCATCCTAAGCGATTGGCGTAAGCTCCGCCCCGTCGCTCCGTTCTCCCCGTGTCGGAGGCCCCATGCTGCTCGTCCTGCTCGCTGCCTGTCTGAATCCCACGCCCAGCTACGCTGCGGCGGAGCCCCTCACGTGGACGGCCGTTCCGTCGGGTCACGTGCCCATGTCGCTCACCGCGGCCGACGGGACGGGACTCAGGCTCGCCGAGATGCACGTCGACGCCGTGGTGGACGGGCCTCTCGCGTTCACCGAGCTGCACCTCGTGTTCGACAACCCGGAAGACCGTCGCATCGAAGGGCGGTTCGAGATCACCCTCCCCACGGGCGCCGCAGTGAGCCGCTTCGCGATGAAGCTCGGCGAGGTGTGGCAGGAGGGCGAGGTGGTCGAGCTGCAGGCGGCCCGGCGCGCCTACGAGGACTTCCTGCACCGCCGCACCGACCCCGCGCTCCTCGAGTACGACGCGGGCAACGAGTTCCGTGCGCGGGTGTTCCCGATCGAGCCCCACTCGAAGAAGGAGCTGATCATCAGCTGGTCGCACGACCTCGATGCGGGCGAGCCGTGGTCGCTGCCGACCGGCGGGCTGCCCGAGCTGGGCGTGCTGACGGCCGCAGTCTCCTCCGGCGGCACGACGTACCGCATGGAGACCGAGTACCAGGTGCCCGAGGGCGACCTCACGCTGCCGTCCTCCGGGCCCGCGAACGTGGCGCTGCGAGGCGAGCACACCTCCGTGGTGCGCGTACAGCCCGAGCTGGCCGTGTCGAAGGACCCCGTGAAGAACGCAACGGTCCTGGTCGACACGAGCGCATCCCGTGCGCTGTCCTTCGAAGCCCTTCTGGCCGACCTCGCGGCCGTGATCCCCACGTTCTCGGGCGACGTGCGGGTGCTGGCGTACGATCAGGAGGTGGTCGAGATCCATTCGGGTCCCGCGAAGGGATTCGGGAAGGCGGCCCTCGAGAAGCTCCGTACGCGGGAGGCGCTCGGCGCGTCCGACCTGTCCGCGGCCCTGGCGAAGGTGGGGCAGGCGTCCCGGGTGGTGGTGTTCACGGACGCCGTGACGACCGCCGGCGAGCGCGACGCGGCGAAGGTGCGCGCGACGCTGAAGAAGTCGTCCATCCAGCGCCTCGACGTCGTGCTCCGTGGGGGCGCGCGCGACGAAGCGGCGGCGGCCCAGTGGGTGTCGGCGCTCCCGCGTGACGGGGTCGTGCTCGATGCCGACGCGATGGGGGCTTCGGAGGTGTCGCGCCGCCTCGGGCTCGGTACGGCGGGCGTGGTGGAGGTGTCCGTGCCCGGGAGCGAGTGGATCTGGCCGACCCGGATCGCGGGGCTCCAGCCCGGCGACTCGGTGACGGTGTACGCCGACCTCCCGGCCCGCCAGCCCCTCGACGTGCAGCTCGACGGGAAGTCGGTGGGCTCGGTCCAGTCGCGCACCTCGAGCGGTCCGCTGCTCGTGCGCGCGTCGGCGCAGGCGGAGATCCAGGCCCTGCAGGACCGCGAGTCCCGCGCGGAGAGCGCAGAAGAGCGGGACGCCCTCGCCGAGCGCATCGTGGAGGTGTCCACGAAGAACCGCGTGCTGTCGCCCCACACGGCGCTGCTCGTGCTGGAGACCGAAGCCGACTACGAGCGGTTCGGCATCCCGCGCAACGCGCTCACCGACATCCTCGTCGTCGAGAACGGGGATCTCGGGTGGCTGGAGCGCAAGAAGCCCGTGTTCACGGACGCGTCGCAGGGTTCGGACGCGCCGGTCGACGAGAGCCGCACGGCCGACGCCCCGGACGAGGACGAGAAGTCCAAGGAGAAGAAGACCATGGCCGCGCCGGAAGCGGACGCCGCTCCCGCGCCCCCGCCTGCGTCGCGTCCCGCGCGTCCCGCCCGCGAAGCCCGAGCGGATCGCGCGGAGTCCGGCGCGCCGGCAATGGAGGAGCGGGAATACGTGGCCGACGACGCCGAGGAGGCCCCGTCGCCCGTGACCACCGACCCGCGTGCAGCGTGGGAAGGGGACTACCTGGCCGTGATGATCGAGCTCGAGGAGGGGAGGCTCGAGAAGGCCGAGGCGCTCGCGCTCGCATGGCGGGAGCGCGCGCCTGGCGACCCGCTGGCGCTCCTCGCGCTCGGAGAGGTGTGGCAGCGCCAGGGACGCCTGGTAGACGCCGCCCGTGTGTACGGCTCGCTGATCGACCTGTTCCCGTCCCGTGCCGACCTTCGGAGGCTGGCGGGGGAGCGCCTCGAGACCCTCGGCGACACGGGGCTCCCGCTCGCGACCGACACGTTCCGCGTGGCCGTCGAGCAGCGCGCCGACCACCCGAGCAGCCACCGCCTGCTGGCCTGGTCGCTGGCGAAGGCGGGCAAGCACGCCGAAGCGCTGAAGGTCCTGCGCACGGCCCTCGAGCAGCCGTTCGACCGCTTCGAGGCCGCCCACCGCATCCTGCGCGAGGACGCCGGGCTCATCGCGGCCGCCTGGCGTGCCCAGAGCCCCACGGCCGATGTCGCGGGTGCCCTGAAGGGCATGGAGGCGGAGCCCGCGAAGGGGCGCGCGCTCCGGTTCGTGCTGAACTGGGAGACCGACGCGAACGACGTGGACTTCCACATCTACGACAGCCGGGGCGGGCACGCGTACTACTCCGACCGCACGCTGCCCAGCGGAGGCGAGCTGTACGCCGACATCACGTCCGGGTACGGGCCCGAGTGCTTCGCCATCGCGCGTCCCGATGCGTTCCCGTACACCCTGCAGGCGCACTACTACAGCCGCGGGCCGATGGGGTTCGGGATGGGCAAGCTCCAGATCATCGAGCACGACGGCGAGGGCCACCTGCACTTCGACGAGCGCCCGTTCGTCGTGATGACCGACGGGGCGTTCGTCCCGCTGGGGGCCGTCGAGGCGTCTGCCTTCGCGAAGCGGTGATACGGTCGGGCGGACGGAGACCCCATGTTCCTGCTCGCCTTCCTCGCGTTCGTCGCCTGTTCCGACCCCAGCGGGCCTGTAGCCGGGGGGCCGGAGCCCGCTGCGGTCGTCCAGCCGGAGGGCCCGAAGACCGCCGTGGAGACGGTGTCTCCCGGTCCGGTGGCGCCCGGGAAGCCTGCGTACGTGCGCGCTTCGTCGCTCAACCTGCGCGCGAAGCCCGTCCCCACGGGTGAGAAGCTCGGCACGCTCACCGTGAACAGCCCGCTCGACGTCACCGAGCTCACCGACGGCTGGGCCCAGGTCGCGGTGCGGAACGGGAAGACCGGCTGGGTGTCGGCGGAGTTCCTGGCGAGCGCGCCCCTGACGGCCGAAGAGGCCCGGTCCAACGCTGCGTCCGCCGCGACTCCGGCAGACGCCCTCTCCTGGTGGCAGCGCGCTGCTGCGCTCGACCCGTCCGTCGAGGTGCTCGAGGGCCTCGCCGCCGCGTACGAAGCGGCGGGGAAGAGCGACCAGGCCGAACGGGTGCGCGCCCAGCTCCGGTGGCCGGCGCGCATGCTGTTCGTCCACCAGGACTCACACGACGACTCGGCCTCCGACAAGCCGCGCGCACGGGCGATCTGGAAGGTCGGCTACGAGCTCGGCCGGCACGGGCCCATCTCGCGCGACCGGTGGGAGGCGTACGGTCTGCTCGCCGACGAGGAGTGGTGGCTGCTCCCCGCCGAGGGTCCGGCCATCCGCACGAAGGTCGTGGGCTTCGGGATCGACACGTTCAACGAGTGTGCGGGCGACGACTGGCTCGCGGTCGAGCTCGAGATGCCCGCGGGGTTCGAGCCGGTGCTCGCGCATCGCGGCGCTCCGCCGGCCTCCTGGGCCGAGCCCGGCCCGAAGCCCTCGCTCTCACGGGCCGATGCAGAAGCCCAGCTGCGGGCGCTCGCGGCGAAGCACGGTAAGCCCGACATCCTGACGCTCGTGGCCGACGGGGATGCGTGGGTCGCGTCTGCGCACTGGGAGACGGGCGAGTACGGCGAGCTCGGCAGCCCGCTCCTGCGTGGCCTGAAGACCCGCATCGGCTCGGGCGCGGCCCCCGAGGTGGAGCTGCTCGACCTCCACTCGTACGTCGATCCGCTGCGCGCCATCCGCGACATCTCCGGCGACGGCGTGCCCGACCACGTCTATGCGGAGTACTGCGAGTCCTGGGTGGACGACGCGAAGGGCGAGACCCTCGCGCGCACGGCCTACGCGTGCTGCGGCTGCTGACGCTCCTGGGCTGCACGCCCGGCGTCCCGACTCCCGTGCCGACCCCGCTTCCCGCGTGGGTGCCGCCCGACGAGCCGGGGCCCTGGGACGTGGGCGTGCGCACGGAGACCTTCGCAGACCCCCGTGGAGGCGAGCTCGTCGTGGAGGTGTGGTACCCGGCGGAGCCGGACGGCGCGCCCGTGGACTACGGCCTGCCGTACGCGCTCGACGCACGCGGGCTCCGGGACGCCACCCCCCGCGGAGGGCCACACCCGCTCGTGATGTTCTCGCACGGGCATGGCGGGGCGCGGCAGCAGTCCGTGTACCTCACAGAGCAGCTCGCTTCGCACGGCATGGTCGTGGTGGCGGTCGATCATCCGCACGACACGATCTTCGACTACGACGCGTCGCTCACGCCGACCGTGGCGGCCCGCCGGCCCGACGATGTGCGGTTCGCCACCGACTGGGTGCTGGGGGCGAGCCTGGAGGCCGGTCACTGGCTCGAAGGGCGCGTCCGGCCCGACGGGGTCGGCGTGCTCGGGCACTCGTTCGGCGCGTGGACCGCCCTCGTGCTGGGCGGCGGGGTGCTCGACGTCGCGGCGGGCCTCGCGTACTGCCAGTCCGAAGACCCCGCCGGGTGCGGCATCGTGGGCGACATCGCGCTCGACGGGCCCGCTCCGGCGCCCGATCCGCGCATCACGGTCACGATGCTGCTCGCGCCAGGCGGCTGGTACAGCTTCTCGGATCTGTCCGCCGTACGCCCCGTGCTCCAGGTGTCCGGGACGTCCGACGGCGACCTGCCATTCGAGGAGGAACAGCTGCCCACGTTCGAGCGGCTCGGGGCTCCGCGCGTGCTCATGGCGCTCGAGCGCGGCGGGCACTTCGGGTTCACCGACGGATGCGCGCTCGTGCCGCTCGCGGACTGCGCGGGCGAAACAGACGACTACATGGAGCCGCTGCGCATGCAGGAGCTGTCCAGCACGGCCGTCACGGCCTTCGCGGGCGTGCACCTGCTGGGGGTCCCGGACTACGGGCCCTGGCTCGACGCCGACGCCTGGCCCGCGGACGAGGTGGGCTGGCAGTCCGTCGAGTAGGATGCCGGCCATGATCCGTCCCCTCCTGCTCCTGGCGCTGCTCGCGTCCCTCCCGGCGTTCGCGCGCGAAGACCCGCGCGAGGCCCTGCAGGCCGGCGGTGTCGAGGTCATGCAGCTCTACAACACCGGCCAATACGAGCAGGCCTACGCGCGCGCCGTCGAGCTCCAGGAGCAGGCGAAGGTCCTCAGGAAGTCCGACCCTGCGCGGCTGGATGCGCAGCTCCGCCTCGGAGACGCCCTGTACGGCGTGGATCGGTTCACGGAGGCGGTCGAGGTGTACTCGGACGTGTTCGAGCGCACCCGCAAGCCGAAGACGTTCGAGGCGCTGCTCATCGTGATCGAGGCCGCGAGCAACCTCGGCGCAGCCCACCACCAGCTTGGAGACCTCGCGGAGGCGCGTGAGTGGCACGAGGTCGCCTGGTCGCTGCTCGTGCAGATGCAGGTGTACGTGCCGCTCCGGTTCGTCGTGGCCTCGCAGTTCGCCGACACCGCGCTCGCCCAGGGGGATGTCGACACGGCGCGCACGCTCCGGCACTGGGTCGTCGAGAGCCTCGCCCACGAGCTGCAGACCACCGAGCACCCCCAGGTGGCCGACGCCGAGGTGGCGGAGGCCGACTTCTCGATCGCGATCGGCGAGCTCGATGCCGCACAGGCCCTGCTCGCGCACGCCATCGCGGTGTACGAGGCCCACGGCGAGGCCCTGAAGCTCGCCCATGCCCGCCACTCGCTCGCCGGGCTGTACCTCACGGCGTCGCGGGCCGCCGAGGCCCGACCCCTCCTCGACGCCGCCGAGGCGGGGATGAACGACGTGCTGGGCACCGAGTCGTCCGATCTGGTGGACTCGTTGCGCACCACCCGTGCGGAGCTCGAGCGTCAGGAAGGCAACCATGCGGCGTCGCTCGCGCTGAACGAGGCCGTCCTGGCCCGCCGCATCGCCGTCTACGGCGAGCACCACCTGGTCACGGCGCGCACGCGGAGCCGCCGGGCGCTCGCGCTCCGAGAGCTGAGCCGCCTGCAGGAGGCCGAGCCCGAGATGCGCCTGGCCCTGGCCGATCTGGAGGCCGCACTCGGTGCCGATCACCGCGACGTGGCCTCGCTGACGGCCGCGCTGGCGCAGATCTGCATGGACCTCGGGCGCGTCACCGAGGCCCTCGAGATCTCGGAGCGGTCGGTCGCCGTGCTCGAGCACTCCGAGAGCGGCGCGTCGATCCTCCCGTCCGCGCTCGCGAGCCTCGCCCGGGCCCAGCACGTGGCGGGCCGGCACGCGGAGTCCGAAGCGACGTACCTGCGCGCCATCCAGGCGTTCGAGGAGCAGGTGGGCCCCGACAACCCGGAGACCGCGCTCGCGCACAACGCGTACGGGGCACTGCTGCTCGATCTGGAGCGGGTCGACGAGGCGGAGGCGCGCTTCCGCCTGTCTCTGGCCGTGCTGGAAGCCACCCGGGGGCCCGATCACCCCGACATCACCTCACCGGTGAACAACCTGGCCTACGCTCGCCAGGGCCGCGGTGACTTCGTGGCCGCACAGCACCTCTACGAGCGTGCCCTCGAGGTCCTCACCGCCTGGTACGGCGAGGACAGCCTCGAGCGGGCCGAGGTGATCCACAACGTCGGGGTGCTCCACCTCCAGCGCGGCGACCTCGCGGGTGCGAAGCTGTGGCTGGAGCGGAGCATCGCCGTGAAGTCGGCCGTGCTCGGTCCGGACAACCCCGACCTCGGGAGCACGTACGGGCAGCTCGCGCAGATCGCGGTGTCGGAGAAGCGTACGGACGAAGCGCTGGCGCTGGCGAGGCGGGGGCTCGCGGTGGAGGAGTCCGCAGGAGCCGACCGGCCGGAGGTGGCGCTCGCGCTCGACAAGGTCGCGATGGTGCTGTCGTGGATGGGTCGGTACGACGAGGCGCGCGCGGTGATGGAGCGCTCGCTGGCCATCGCCCGGGCGCACTTCGGGCACGACGCTCCGCGAACGTCCGAGACCCTCGCGCGCCTCGCGACGCTCACGTACTACGACGGCGACCTGGAAGGGGCGATCGCGCTCCATCGCCAGGCGCTCGCCGTGCTGCCTCCGAGCGTGGGTCCGGAGCACGCGAATCGCCTGTGGCTCGAGCGCGAGATCGCCGTGCTCACCGGTGGCAGTGGCGACATGGTGAGCGCCCGTGCGGAGCTGGCCCGGGTGCTCGAGGTGGAGGAGCGTGCCGCCCTGAGCCAGATCGGCACGCTGTCGGAGCGGGAGCGGCTGGCGTTCATGGACGTGTACCGGACCACCCTGGTCGAGCTCCTGTGGGCGGAAGGCACGGACGGGGGAGACCCGGAGAAGGCGTACGAGGCCGTGCTGCACTTCAAGGGGCTGGCGAGCCGTACGCTGGCGGTCGAGCAGCCAGCCCGGCTGGCACGGGTGGATCCCGTCACGTACGCGCGCTGGCGGGAGGTGCGCTCGGAGCTGTCGGACCTCACGATGTCCGACGTTCCAGCCGCTGCAGCGCGCCTGTCGGCGCTGACCCAGGAGAAGGACGCGCTGCGCCGGAAGCTCGCGCAGGCCGCGCAGACCGAGGGGAGTGCCGTGGAGCAGCTCGGTCCCCGGGAGCTGTGTGCGTCGCTGCCGGAGGGCACGGCCGTGGTGGACTTCGTGCGCCACGGCCACGTGCAGTCCGAGACCCTCGAGTGGAAGGGCGACTACACGGCGTTCGTGCTGCCGGCGGGATGCCGGAGCGTGTCGCGGGTGGAGCTCGGAGACGCCACCTCCCTCGATGCGGCCATCGGGAAGTACCGCGACCTCCTCGCGTCTCGTGCGCCCACCTCGCGTGTCGACCGTCAGGGCGAGAAGGTGCGGGCCACCCTGTGGGACCCGATCGCTCCGTTCCTCGACGGCATCGACCAGGTGTTCGTGGTGCCCGACGGAGCCGTGGCCACCGTGGCGTTCGCAGCCCTCCCCGCCGACGGAGGCTACCTGCTCGACCGCATCGCGTTCCGGTCGCTCGACACGGCCCTCGACGCGCGGCCGGTGGCGGGTCGGGCGGAGCAGTCCGCGCTGGTCGTGGGGGGCGTGGACTACGGTCCCGGTCCCGACCGCACGGCGTCGACCCGGGCGGCGTGCACGTCCGAGTTCCCGGCGCTGCCGGCGACTGCCTCGGAGTCTGCCGACGTGGCTGCGCTCCTGCGGAGCCACGGCGCCGTGCGGACGTTGACGGGGTCTCAGGCCACCGAGGCCGCGCTGACCGGCGCGATCGGCGAGGCCTCGGTGGTCCACCTCGCCACGCACGGGTTCTTCGCGACGGGGGAGTGCCGGGCGGCCCTGGAGCGCGACGAGGGCCAGGAACGCGCGGTGGGCATGAACCCGATGCTGCTGTCCGGGCTCGCGCTGGCGGGCGCGAACCGCGATCCGCGCGCCATCTGGACGGCCGAGGAGATCGCCACGCTGCCGCTCGACGGGGTCGATCTGGTGGTGCTGTCGGCGTGCGAGACCGGCCTCGGGGAGATCGCCGACGGGGAGGGCCTGCTCGGGCTGCGCCGTGCGTTCACGCTCTCGGGGGCCCGTGCGACCGTGATGAGCCTGTGGCCGGTCGACGATGCCGCGACCGGCACGCTGATGAAGGGGTTCTACGAAGCGCTGCTCGCAGACCCCCGCCGTGACGAGGCCGCTGCGCTGCGGGCCGCCCAGCGGGCCCTGCTGGAGCGGAACCGGGCGGAGCTCGGCGAAGCGCGTCCCGAGACGTGGGCCGCATTCGTCGTGTCGGGCTCGCCCCGGGCGCCCGCCGAATGACGCGGACCCTGCTCCGCGCGCTGCTCTGCGGCGTCATCGCCACCGGGTTCACCGAGCTCCTGTGGTGGGTGGGCGTGCTCGACGGGCTCGAGGACGACCTGACGGACTCGTGGCACGACCTGCGTGGCGTTCGCTCCGATGTGGACGTGCCCGTCGTGCTGGTGGCCGTGGACGACGCCACGCTGCGTTACATCCCCGACCCGTTCGTGTTCTGGGGGCCGCGGTTCGCGACGGCGTTCGAGACGCTGCGCAGTCACGGCACCACGGTGGTGGGGCTCGACTTCCTCACGAAGGTGAGCGGGGAGGACTTCTTCCGCCGCAACGGCCTCGAAGACCTCGCCATCGGGCGGTCCTGGGATGCCGGGTTCCGCCGGAACCTGTTCCAGAAGGACATCGTGCTCGTCGGGACGCGCACGGCCGGCTCGGAGGACGCCGATGTCGTGGACCTGCCGATCGGCGAGTACCTGCTGATGGTGGGGAGCGCGCGGGCGCACGTGGGGCTGGACAACCTGCCGCACGATGGCGACGGGACGGTGCGTCACTGGCGGCCCGTGGTGGCCGCGGAGCTGGCGGATGTCGCGAAGGCCCCGATCCACTCGCTGTCGTTGGCGCTGGCCCTCCAGCATCTCGGCCTGCCGCCGGACGCCCGCACGTGGGATCTGGCCGGGAGGACCGTGGAGGTCGGGCACGGGCGGACGCGGATCGTGTACCGGGGTCCGGCGGGGACGTGGCCGCGGGTGCCGCTGTGGAAGCTGCTGGAGCCCGAACAGCTCACCGAGGCCGAGAAGGCCCTGCTGGACGGCTCGATCGCGGTGATCGGCGCGACCCACTCCGGGAGCACCGACCGCCTCCGGACCCCGTTCGGTGACCAGCTCATGCCCGGGGTCGAGGTGCACGCGAACGCACTCGGCACGCTGCTGTCGGGCCGACGTCTGCACGACCCCGGGCTGCTCGAGCGCATGGCGCTCGTGTTCGGGCTGTCGTGGCTCGCCGGGCTCGCCTTCCTCGTGCTGGACGTGCGGCGCGGCGGCGCGCTGCTCGCCGTCAGCGGGCTCGTGCTCCCTGCGGCCGGCTACGGCGCGTTCGCCGGGCTCGACGTGCTGCTCCCGGTCGCCAGCGTGGGGCTGGCGCTCGGTGTCGTGTTCACGGTCGCGTTCACATGGCGCTATCTCGGGGAGGAGAGCGAGAAGCGCCAGCTGCGCCGCATCTTCCAGAGGTACGTCTCGGACGCCGTGGTCGACGACATCCTCTCCTCGCCGGACGGGCTGAGGCTCGGCGGCGAGCGACGCCAGATCACGGTGCTGTTCTCCGACATCCGGAACTTCACCACGCTCTCCGAGACTCTCGAGCCCGAAGAGATCGTGGAGATGCTGAACGTCTACTTCGAGCGCGCCTGTCGGCCGATCCTCGAGCAGGGCGGTGTGGTCGACAAGTTCATCGGAGACGCCGTGATGGCGGTGTTCGGAGCGCCCGTGCACAGCGACGACCACGCCGACCGCGCCATCGCCGCAGGGCTCGAGATGTCCGCAGTGGCGAACGACTTCCAGCAGTGGGTGACGCAGAGGTTCGGCGACCGGGATCTGCCGCCGTTCGACGTGGGGATCGGCATCCACACGGGTGCGGCAGTCGTCGGGAACATCGGGTTCGAGCGACGGACCGAGTACACGGTGATCGGCGATGCCGTGAACGTGGCGTCGCGCCTCGAAGGGCTCACGAAGACGATGGGGTGTCGCCTGCTGGCGAGCCAGGACACGCTCGACGCCACCGCTCACGGGTCGTCTGCACGCGCTCCGGGGACTCCACGATACCGAACGGGTCGATTGGCGGATATGACGGTGAAGGGCCGCGAGGAGAGCATTCGCGTGGTCGAGATCCTCGCGCTGGAGGCCACGACATGATCGTCGCATTCCTCATGGGCTCGGCGGGCGCTGCGCCGCCGTCCGTCGATGTGGGGCTCGCCACGTCCGTCACCGGTCCGATCACCTGGAAGACCATCGACGGCGAGTGCTCGGCGTGTGGTCCCGGCTCGCAGGGCGCGGCGGGCTCGAGCGCGCTCGTCCCGTTCTCGAAGGTCCGGTCGGGCGACATCCTCGTGCTGCCCGAGGGCGCGCTGCTGGAGCTGGTGTACTTCGACGACGGGCACTCCGAGACGTTCGCCGGCCCGCTGGAACTGGTGGTCGGCGGGGATGTCGAGCCGCTCACGAAGGCCGAGGGCGACGCGCTGGTGGGCGAGGCCCTGCGCAGCCTGCCCGGGCTGATGCGGCGCGCGGAGCTCGACAAGGGCGGTCACACGCTGGTGCGGGGCACCGAGAAGGGCACCGTTCCGCTCGATGCCGACGAGCTCGCCGAGATCGCGGCCGCGCGCAAGCACTACGAGGCGATGCGAGTGGGTGCGGTCGACGGGGATGTGCGTCCGGAGATCTACCTCGCCACGGTGCAGCTCTCGTTCGGCCAGACCGACGAAGCCACGGCGGTGCTCGAGGGTGCGCGGGCGCGCTGTGCGTCGTGTGCCGGGCCGTCCCAGCTCCTCACGAGGCTGACGGGCACGCCGGGTCGTGACTCACGGGCCGTCCCTGCGGGCCCTCGGGACTCCGAGACGGCGGAGAAGCAGTGAGCCGGCTGTTCCTCCTGTTCGCGGTCGCGTGCACGAACCCCACGAAGACGCTCGGTGATCTCGACGAAGACACGGTGGTGCTCGCCGACGAGCCCATGCTGGCGCACCTCTCCGAGGCCCTGGGCGATCCGGGGGCCACCGTGCTCGACCTGTTCGACGAAGACCTCGACTTCGCGTCCGCCCCCGACCCGTCCGACGTGTTCGCGGCGACGCACGACGCGCACGCGGCCCTTCCCGACGGCTCCGGGCGAACCCTGAGCGTGCTCACGTACAACGCGGGGCTGCTGTCCCGCCGCTACCTCGTGTTCAAGGTGGCCGTGCCCAACATCGACGCGCGCCGGGAGCGTGTGGCCGACGAGGTGTTCGGGGCCGGCCACGACATCGTGTTCCTGCAGGAGGTGTGGGAGATGGACGACGCCCGCATGCTCGCCGAAGCCGGCGAAGCGGCGGGGTATCGCGTGTGGTACGGCGACAAGCGCAAGTTCCACCGGGAGACCGGCCTCGTCCTGGCCGTGCGCGAGGCGCTCATCGGCGGTGACGACACGCAAGAGGGCGAGCAGTACGACGCCCAGTGGCGGTCGGAGAACTTCCCCGGTCCGAACCTGAAGCGGGGCTTCCTGCACTGGTCGTTCCCGCTCGCGGGCAGCGATGTCGACGTGCACCTGTTCGATACGCACCTCACGCCGTTCTACACGGAGTGGCGCACGCGGAACCTCCAGGTGCGCCAGCTCGGTCTGGCCATCGCGGAGGTGCCCGACGACGCGCTCGTGCTCGTCGGCGGCGACATGAACGCGGGCTGGCACTATCCCCGCGACCTGTGGGTCGACGCAGAGGGCGAGGAGCACCCCGGCTGGTTCCGGAACACGACGATGCCCGCGCTGCTGGCCTACTACGGCGGCCTGGAAGACCTCGCGAACGCCGCGGAGCTCGCGATGGACCCGGTGCGTGGCGCCGACATCCCGGAGGGGGCCGACAGCGGGTGGCTCGACACTCCGTACGGCGACGCCTCGCTGTGTGATGCGCAGGACACCTACACCGCGACCGACTGCAACCACCTGTACCTCACGTCGTACGCGGCCACGGAGTTCCCGGCCCGCATGGACCTGTTGTGGGTGCGCGACGGAACGGGCCGTGTCCGCGCGCGTTCCCGCGAGCTGGCCTTCGTGCAGCCCCTCGACTTCAGCGGCACCGATGCGAAGCTCGACGAGGCGCTCCCCGACACGTTCGAGCTGTCCGACCACTACGGTCAGCAGGTCACCCTCGAGATCCTGGACTGATGCTCGTCCGCTCCATCGGGCTCGCGTCCCTGCTGACGGCCTGCGGTGGCACGGCCACGTCGGTGCCTACGGTGCCGGTGCAGTCCGGCACGTTCGAGGTCACGCTGTCGGTGCCGGGCACGATCGAGGCCGTGAACGAGAAGCTCATCCTCGCGCCGCGCTTCAACGGGCGCCCCGAGATCGCGTGGATCGCGGAGCAGGGCCAGGTGGTCGCGCAGGGGGAGCGCATCGTGGAGTTCGACCGCGCGGAGCTGCTCGAGAAGCTCGACGTGGCGGAGAACGAGCTGGAGCTGGCGAAGACGAAGATCCTGCAGAACGAGTCGAAGCTCCGCCTCGCGGTCGACGAAGCGAACGCGGGCATCACGAACGCCGAGCTCGACCTGCGCCTCGCGAGCATGAAGCGCACCGACTCCGACACCGTGCCGCTCGTGGAGCGCGAAGCGGCCCGCATCAGCGAGACGAAGTCGAAGATGGCCATCGATGCCGCGAAGGCGAGCCTCGAGTCCGTGCAGCTGGAGTCCCGCGCCGAGACGCAGCTCCTGCAGCTCGAGGTCGAGAAGCAGACGCGCGAGGTGGCCGAGCTGCGCGAACAGCTCGAGAAGACCGTCGTGACGGCGCCCACCGACGGTGTGGTGCTCATCCAGTCGAGCTGGGACGGCTACTGGAAGGTCGGGTCGCGTCCGTGGAGCGGGGCCGAGCTCATCTCGCTGCCCGACCTCGCCGAGATGAAGGTCGCGGTCGAGGTCCACGAGGTCGACTCGCCCCGCATCCTGAAGGGGCAGAAGGCCACCGTGGTGCTGGATGCCTTCCCCGACCGCGTGGTCCACGGAACGGTCGGCCAGGTCGCCGATCTCGCGGTCGCCAAGGGCGAGGACGAGATCAAGTACCTCGAGGCCGAGGTGCTGCTCGAAGAGACGCGGTCCGAGATGCTCCCGGGCCTGTCCGCGCGGGTCGAGCTCGTGCTCGAAGAGGTCCCGAACGCGATGTGGGTCCCGATCGAGGCGGTCCACAAGGAAGACGACGCTGCGTGGGTCCACGTGTCGGGGCTCACCGGATGGAGCCGCCAGGACGTGGAGATCGGCGTCGAGAACGACACCCACGTCGTGGTGACGGGCCTCACGGAAGGGGATGTCGTGGCGCTGGTCGACCCCGACGCGCCCGATGCAGCGCGTCCGGCGGCACAGCCCTAGCGCGCGGCCACGCCCACGATTCCGCCACCCGTGCAGCCGACGAACCCGTACACCATGCCGTCGTAGACGAGGTTGTTCCCGGTGATGGGGAAGCTCACGGCCCAGTCGCCGCCGCCGGCCGGCGCCATCTCGAACGGGCCGAACGCCTGGTCGAGCTCGGGGTAGAGCGCCCACACCCACAGCTCGTCGAGCGTCGGACCGATGACCGTGCCGATGGCAACGCCCGTCGACCCGTTGTATCCGGCGCTCAGCACATCGACGTAGTTGCTCGGATCGGTGGTTCCGGACGGCTCCGACGGGAGCGCGCCGTCGTATCCGGTGCCCGTGAACGCGATGTGGATGCGGTCGCCGCAGGTGCTGACGGACTGCATGCCGACCCAGGTCTCCGGTGCGGTCAGGATGGCGGGGCTCTCGCCGAGCCAGGCGCCGTTCGCGAGGTCCCACCGGTCGACGACCGCGGAGGAGGGCGGATCCGAGAAGTTGGACTCGCCGAACGTGGCCGTCCAGTTCGCAGCGAGGCAGTCCGCGACCCCGTCGAAGGCGAGCTCGCCTTCCTGGGAGAGGACAGGCGTCGGGAGCGGGCTCACCGGGGTCGCCGGCACGACGCCCGCCATACAGCCCGCCGTGATGGGCGTTCCGAGGTTCACGGCGATGGGGCCGGGGTCCGTGTCGGTGTCGGTGTCTGCGTCCGTGTCGGTGTCTGCGTCCGTGTCGGTGTCTGCGTCCGTGTCGGTGTCTGCGTCCGTGTCGGTGTCTGCGTCCGCATCGGTGTCTGCGTCCGCGTCGGTGTCTGCATCGGCGTCGGTGTCGGTGTCCGAATCCGTGTCGGTGTCTGCATCGGCGTCGGTGTCGGTGTCGGACTCCACCGGCGTGGGGGTGGCGGACTTGCACGCAACGAACAGCAGGAAGGGAAACAGGCGCATGGTGAGCACTCCTCGAAGCGCGGTGTAACGCGGATCGGTGCTGACGCGTGCGTCGGCGACCGTGGAGCCCTCGCGCCTCACCCTCGCGCCTCGCATCGCCCGGCGGAACCGCTGCCACCGCGCTCCCGGCGGCGCCGCGTCAGCGGGGCTGGAGGGTGCGCGCAGCGCAGTCGCGGAGCGACCGAGGCCGACGGGCCGAGCCCGGAAGACACGCGCCGGTGCCGGACCGGAGGGCTGGGACCGGGACGCCCGGAGGACGTGCGAACGCGCTACCATTCCGTCCGTGACGACTGACCGACCGACTCTCGTGCGATTCATCGAGCGTACGACCGAGGGGATGCAACGCCCGCCGATCTTCGAGGCTTCGGACGGGCATCGGTACGTGCTGAAGCTCGACACTGCGGACGCGGACTTTCCCATCGCCGAGCTGGTGGCCGCCGAGCTCGCGGTCGCGCTCGATGTTCGGCTGCCGGCCTTCGAGATCCTGGATGCTCCCGAACCCCTGGTCGAGGCGTTCATCGCGAGTGGGGACCGCGATCACCGCGAGTTCGCCGAGTCGTTCAGACGACGAGGGCACAGCTGCTTCGGCTCACGCTTCCTCGACGGCATCGTCGTGAAGTGGGCCGAGCGCCAGCGGGCCATCGTGGGCGGAGCCGCGGAGTTCCTCGTGAACCTGCTCGTGTTCGACGGATTCGTCGAGAACGGGGACCGGACGTCTGCCACCAACCCCAACCTCCTCGTGGCCAACGGCACGTTGTTCGCCATCGACCACGGCCAGGCTCTGCCTTGCGTGGCCGGTCTCAGGTCCAGACTGCCGTTCCCTTTCGACAGCCACCTCGGATGGACCACGCTGGTCGAGGACCTCAGCTTGCTCGATGAGCCGTTGGCCCGCTTGCGTGGACTCGCAGACACGCGAATCGACGCTGCGGTCGCTCGTGTGCCCAAGGAGTGGTGGGGCGCTCCAGAGCGGCCCGACATGGCGCGTGCCGCCCTTCGTGAGCGCCGCGACGCCCTTCCCGCTATTCTCGAAGGAGTCCGGGAGCGACTGCGATGAACCCGTACCACTACAGCGCTGTGCGTTGCCGTGACGCGGCAGTACACGGCGAGTACCGGAACGTCGGTCTCCTCGTCGTCAGCCCGGCAACGAAGAAGGTCTGGCTCCGTCGGGCTCCGCTGAAGCAGCGCGCGCACCTCGTCGGTGACGCTGCCGCATTCGTGAAGGCCCTGCTCGACCTGCTCCTGGACGAGGCTCGCGAGGTGGTTCGGGCCGGCGACCCGGCCGTCACGCACGCCTGGATGAAGCAGCGTGCGCTGCCGAGCGACGACGCCTTGAACCTCGCGCCACCGGCCATCGGCATCGCGGCCGACCTGGAGGCTGAGGTGCAGCGGTTGCGGGTGGCCTACCTCGGTCGGGGCACGGGCGGCGGCGCGAACATGGCCGAGAAGCTCCGGAAGGACGTGCTCCAGGGGATGGGGGTCGCGGATGCATTCGCGCCGCGCTCGTTCCCGAGCGGCCCTGCCGTCTGGCAGTACCCAGCCGTGGCGAGCCTCGCGACGGGTCCGCTCGTGTTCAATGCTCTGCAGTTCGGTCAGAAGGCGCCGGAGACCGTATTGGATGCGGCCTTCAAGAATGTCGGTCGGCTTGGAGAGCTCACGCACCACCACTCGGGAGTCCGCTGCCTCACGGTCGCAGCTGGGCCGGTCGCGGGCCCTGTCGGCCGGGCTTTCCACCGCGCTGTGGAGGTGATGAACGACGGCGGGCTCAACGTGGTGAAACCGAACGCCGAGGCCGTCGAGACGGCTCTGCGCGACTTCGGATTCGCGGGCCTGGACCAGGCTCGGGCGTAGTCTCCTACGACTCGCGCACGATGTGCCCGTCCTCCATGTGGATGCGGCGGTCCGCGATGGCCGCCACCCCCGGGTCGTGCGTGACCATCACGATGGTGCGCCCCTCGCCGTGCAGCTGGCGGAACAGGTCGAGGATCTCGGTGCCCGACTTCGAGTCGAGGTTCCCGGTCGGCTCGTCGGCCAAGAGCAGGGGCGGATCGGCGGCCAGGGCCCGCGCGATGGCCACCCGCTGGCACTGACCGCCCGAGAGCTCCGACGGCCGGTGGTGCACGCGGTTTCCGAGCCCCACGCGCTCCAGGAGCTCGCGAGCCCGTGCCAGCCGGACCTTCTCGGGGGTGCGCGCGTATCGGAGCGGCAGCGCCACGTTCTCGTCGGCCCGCAGCAGCGGGAGCAGGTGGAAGCTCTGGAACACGAACCCGATGCGCTGGTTCCGCACGCCCGCCAGCTGCGCGTCCGTCATCTTCGCGACCTCCTGACCGTCGATGCGGAGCGACCCGCCGTCCGGACGGTCGAGGCAGCCGAGCAGCTGCAGCAGCGTGGACTTCCCGGACCCGCTCGTGCCGACCAGCGCGACGAACTGGCCCACTTCCACGACCAGGTCGGCCCCGGCGAGCGCCAGCACGCCATCGGGCCCGCCATACCGGCGCTGCAGCCCCTGCGCTTCGATGACGCCCATCAGATCCTCACCGCCATCGCGGGCTGGAGCCGAGCGGCCCGGCGCGCGGGCAGGTACCCGAACAGCAGGCCCTCGAGGGTGGACACGACCGTCGCGAGGACCACTGCCTGGATCGACACGCTCGTCGCCCAGCCCGTGAACAGCGCGACGATCCAGCTGACGCCGAAGCCCGCGAAGATGCCGAGCAGCCCGCCGAACAGGCTGATCAGGCACGCCTCCATCACGAACAGGCGGTGGATGTCGCGCGGGGACGCGCCCACGGCGAGCCGGATGGCGATCTCCTTGGTGCGCTCCATGACGCTCGCCAGCATGATGTTCATGATGCCGATCCCGCCGACGAGCAGCGAGATGCCGGCGATCAGCCCCATCACCAGGCTGAAGATGGCCTGCTGGGCTTCGCTCTGCGCGATCAGCGTGACGGGCACGACCATCTCGTAGACCGGCTGGTCGCGGTGCCGGCGGCCGAGGAAGCGCCGCACGACGTCGACGTTGGGCTCCACCTGGGGAACGGCCGCGAACTGGAGCTGGATCTCGTCGAGCTCCGGCTCTCCGAGCTCCGGTGGCTCCACGAGCATCGACGTGGACAGCGGCAGCATCACGTCACCCGAGCGGTCTTCGATGCGGATGCCTTCGAGCTCGGTCTGGCCGCCCGACCCCGTGCGCACGACCCCCACGACCTGCAGCCAGGTGTTGTTCAGGCGGATCCAGCGGTGCAGGGCGGAGCGGCGCCCGAACATCCGGTGCGCGGCCCCTTCGCCGAGCAGCACCACGCGGGCCCGGCGCCGCTCGTCCTCTTCGCGCAGCGGCCGGCCGGACACCAACGAGAACGGGCTCGCCGCGAGGTGCCCGGGCTCCACACCCAGGAACCGCAGGCCTTTCCGGTCTTCGGGCCGCGGTTGGATCGTCTCGGGCTCGAGGGTGCGCGAGCCGCCCGCCGTGACGAGGTCGGGGAGCAGGGTGCGCAGCCCCTTCACGTCGCGGTTCGACAGCCCGCTCGTGCGCCGCAGGATCTCCTGGCGCGGCTCCGCATCCTTCGGGAGCTCCAGGCTCTTGATCTGCACGTTCAGGATGCCGAGCTGCGCGATGAGCGCCTCCTGCTCGCGTCGCGCGCCCTCGCCGATCGACAGGATCCCGATGACCGCCGCCACGCCGAACAGGATGCCGAGGCTCGACAGCACGGTGCGCACGCCGTGGGCGGCCAGGCTGCGCACGGCCTCCTTGAACAGGTCTCTCACGTCGGGTCTTCCGGCGGCCGCTCGCCACGCGCCCAGGCCGCGGGGTCGAACGTGAGCACGTAGGTGCCGGACTCGAGCCCGTCGACCGCGAGGGTCGTCTTGTCTTCGGCGAGCACGGTGACCGGCAGGGGCTCGCCGTCGGCTCCGTAGACGAATGCGCCCGAGAGCCCCGTGAACACGGCCTCCTTGGGGAGCAGGACCGCGTCGCGCACCTCGTTCACGACGACGTCGACCTGCAACGTGAGGCCGGGCTTCATCTTCTCGGTGGTGGCGTCGGGCTCGAGCTCCACCCGGAGGTGCTTCACGCCGTGATCGCCGCGGGGGACCACCAGGGGCGCGACCTGGGTGACCGTGGCGGCGACCTGGGTGTCGGGATGCGCGTCCATCGTGATGGTCGCTCGCTGGCCGACGCGGACGAGCGGCGAGTCGACCTCGTGGACCCAGGCGACGACGTCGAGGGTCTCGATGTCGGGGAGCTCGATGAGCGTGCTGCCCGTGTACACCTCGTGGCCGACGCGGAACGTCTCGCGGCCCCAGCGCTTCTGGAGGAGCGCGAGACCATCGGAGGGCGCGGTGAGCACGGAGTCGGCGAGGATCTTCTCGAGGGACGCGATCTTGCGCTCGGCGAGCAGGGCGTCGATCTCGAGGAGCTGGATCTCGGCCTTCGCATCGAGCTCGACCTGCTCGAGCCGGGTGGAGGCCGACCCCGTGGTGATGCCCGCCCGCAGGGCCTCCACGACGCTCTGCTCGCGATCGACCCGCGGAACCGTGAGCGAGTCGGTCTGGCTCAGCGCGGCCAGCTCGGCGTCGAGCTCGGCCTGGACCACCCGCGCGCGGGCTTCGCCGAGCGAGAGCTGGAGCTTGGCGCGGGCCTGGTCGCGGCGGGTGTGCGCGACGTCGAGCCGGGCGCGGGCCTCCACGAGGTTCTTCTGCAGCTCTTCGGTGGTGAACCGCACCACCTCGTCGCCCGCCTTCACGCGGGTGCCGTCGTCGATGATGAACTCGATCTCGCTCCATCCGTCGATCGGGTTCACGATCTTCACGGAGTCGCGGGCCTCGAGCTCGCCCTTGAACTCGAGGTGCACGTCGAGGTCGCCCCGCTCCGCCCGCACGGTGGGGACGTCGGACGAAGGCGCGCAGGACCAGAGGGCGAGCCAGAGCATCGGCACGACCTAACCGGTTACCTCTGCGCGATGTTCTGGCTCCTCATCCCGGCCCTGTGGGCGCGTCCGCTGACCTTCGACGAGGCGCTCGATCACGCGCTCGCCGAGAACCTGGAGCTCGCGCAGCAACGCATCGGGAACACCCTCGTGCGGCACCGCCTGAACACGGCGCGTGCGGGGTTCGACCCGCGCCTGGTCGCGGGGGTGAGCGCCGACCAGAACAAGACCCCGTCCAACGCGGTCACCGACGTGGGGGGAGCACAGCCCGTCATCACGAGCTCCGGAACGTCCTGGAACGTGGGCGTCTCTCAGGCGCTACCCACGGGAGGCTCGCTGTCGGCGGGCGTCTCCGAGTTCCAGTCCAACACCGACAGCGCCAACGCGCTGTCCGCGAGGTTCGTGGCGAGCCGCGCGAACGTGTCCGTGAGCCAGCCCCTCCTGCGCGGCGCCGGGTTCGGTGCGCTGGCCGACCTCCGCGACGCCCACCTCGACCTCGCGGCCCAGGAGATCGTGTGGCAGTCGCAGCTCGAAGCCACCATCCTGGCGCTGTCCGATGCGTACTGGGGGCTCCTGTCGGCCCGCGAGCGGCTCGCGATCGCGGAGCGCGGGGTCGAGCTCGCCGAAGAGCAGCTCGCCGAGACCCGGGAGCGCCTGGACGCCGGCTTCGCGGGGTCCGGGGACGTGCTCCAGGTGCAGGTCCTGGTCGGTGAAGCGAGCCGGAGCCTCGTCGTCGCGCGCGCCAGCGTGGGGTCCGCGGAAGACCGCCTCGCGCGGCTCCTCGGCATGCCCGTCCGCGAAGGGGCAGGGCTCGAGCTCTCCGACCGTCCGGAGGTCCCCACCGAGCTGCCCGACCGCGACGTCGTGCTCGCCACGGCCCGCGATCGCAACGCGGCGTTCGGCCTCGCACGCATCCAGCTCGAGCGCGCGCGCCGTGCGACCCGGCGCAGCCGGAACGGCGCGCTGCCCGATGTCGATCTGCAGGCCAACGCGAGCTGGTCCGCAGGCGGGGAAGACCCCGGACAGGTCCGGTCCGACCTGCTCACATCGCCCGCACCGTCGTACGGAGTCGGTGTGAACGTGGCCCTTCCGCTGGTCCCGCGCGAGACCCGCGCCGCGTTCGGCATGGCAAAGCTCACGCTCGATCAGGCGGAGCTGGCCTTCCAGGCCGCCGAGCAGGACCTCGAGCTCCAGGTCGCCGATGCCGTGCGCGCCCTCGATGCCGATGCCGCCGGGCTCCAGGCCGCCCGCCAGACCCTCGAGCACGCGAAGCTCTCGCTCGACGCCCAGCGCGAGCTGCTCGGCGAGGGTCGGGGGTCCACGCGCGACGTGGTCGACGCCCTCGAGTCGCTGCGCGGGGCCGAAGCCGCCGAGCTCGACGCCCGGATCGCGCTCCAGCTCTCGGTGCTGCGGGCCGAGGCGCTCGCGGGAACCCTCGTCTCCGTCGACACCCTGTGACCGTGCAGCCGCTGCCCGCGTCCGACCTCCCTCCGGGCGACCTGTTCCTGCCGCACGGGCGACGATGCACGGGCTGCGGCTTCCCTCGGGCCCCGGTCGAAGGGGAGGACGCTCCGACCGGCCTCGTCGACCCCGCCCTGATGTGCCTGTGCGCCGATCTCCCGCACGTGCCCAGCCGCACCCGCGTGCTGGTCGTGCGCCACGCGTCGGAGCGTCGCAAGGCGTCCAACACCGGCGGGCTCGCCGCGAGGGTGCTCGGCGGAACCCTCGTCCACCACGGGCTCCCCGGGGTGCCGCTCGATCTCCGCGGTCACCTGGGCGAGGCGCCGCGCCTGCTCCTGCCGCAGGGCACGACACCGCTCGATACGCCGCCCTCCACGCTCGTCGTGCTCGATGGCACGTGGCACCAGGTCCGGGCGATGCGCGCGCGCATCCCGCCGCTGCCCGAGGTCCCGCTGCTCAGCCTGCCCGTGGCGCCGCCCCGCAGTCGGATGCGCCTGCACCACCTGCCGGAGGGCCGGTCGACCATGGAGGCCATCGCCGATGCCCTCGACTTCCTCGGCGAGCCCGAGCCGGCTCGCGCGCTCCGGGAGCTGTACGCGGAGCTCGCCAAGCGCTGGCTGGAGCTCCGCCAGTCGCCGTTCCGCCCGGACCGATGACCTTCAGAGCGTGAGGTCGACCACCACGGGCCGGTGGTCGGAGAGGTCTTGCGCGTCGAGCACCTCCGCCGACTGCGCGACCCCGCACCGGCTGCGCACGTAGATGCGGTCGAAGCGGTGCCGCAGGCCCGGATACGTGCCGCGCGTGGCCCCCAGATCTCCGGCGGCGTCGACGAAGCCCTCGGCGAGCAGGCGGTCGTGGGTGCGCTGGTCGGTGGGGTCGTCTTCGTAGAAGTTGAAGTCGCCCATCAGCACGAGCGGCGCGTCGTCGTGGCCCACGGTGGTCAGGATCTCGTCGACCTGGCGCGCCCGCACATCCGCGTTGCGCGATCCCCCGCCGGACTGCAGGTGCGTCACCGCCACGTGCATCGGCTGGTTCTCGAGCTCCACCCGGCCGGACAGCACCCCCTTCGCCTTGAGGGCGTCGATGCCCCGCTCGGCCGTGAACGTGTGAACGGACGCGTCGCTGATGGGGTGCTTCGACCGGAGCGCCAGACCGGCGTCTCCCTGCGGATCACCCGTCTGGATGGGGTTTCGCAGGAGCTTCAGCGCGCCGCGCCACACCTCCTGGAGCCCAGCGACGTCCACCCCGGCCTCGTCGAGCCAGCGCTCGATGCGGGGGAGCCGCGAAGACCGGTCGGGAGCGATGGGGGAGGGCAGGCCCCAGGTGTTGAGCGTGACGATCTTGAGGGACGCGCCGTCGCCGTCACAAGCGAGGGCCGGTGCGGAGAGCGCGAGCAGCGCGGATGTCACGAGGACCCTCATGGCCCGATCGTACGCTCCGCGCGGTCCGCCGCCAAGAGACCCGTGCGAGCCGTTCGTCCACGCGGTGCCCTGGCGGATCAGTCGGCGAGCACGGACTCGATGAGGGCATCCGTGATGCGGGCCGGGTGCCCCCGCCACACGACCACACCGGCCTTCACGATCGCCGCAGCGGGGATGCCGACGACCCCGTAGCGCTCGGACTCGGCGCCCGTCTCCTGGGCCACGGGGTACGTGATCCCGCCGTCGTCGAGGAAGGACCGCAGCCTCTCGTCCGTGACGTCGCGCGTCTGACGCGTGAGCCCGAGCACACCGAGGCCGCTCTGCCCGAAGCGCTCGTGCAGCGCCTCGAACCGGGGAGCCTCGCGCTTGCAGTGCGGACACCAGGCCTCGAAGAACACCACCAGCGTCGCCGCATGGTCGGCCATCGTGAAGCCCTCGCCCTGGACCCACCGCTCGACCTCCGGCTCCGGAGCCTCCGACCCGACCACCGCCAGCTCCGCGCGCATGCGGTCCGCGCTCCGGGACGCCCGGGTGGTCGGGAAGCGCGCCGCCAGCTCCTTCAGCCCTCGTCGGGCCTCGTCGTGGTCACCGGCGTCCATGGCCGCCGAGATCTCCTTCACCAGAGCGGCTGCCGCCTGCTCCTCCTCGGCGGAGGGCTCGATCGTACGGGCCGTCCGCGCGAGGTCGAGCTGGGACCGGAGGACCGCGATCTCCTCGACCTGCGCGTCGAAGCGCTCTCGGGTGAGCACCGGCAGCTCGGGCTGGAGCAGCACCCGCGCGCGCGGGTTGGACCCCTGGTACAGCGTCGCGACCACGGCGTCCTCCAGCCCGGGCACGGACCGCACGATCCAGGTCCGCTCACCGCCGCTCGTCGCGAGCAGCTCCGCTTCCGGCTTCCGTCCGCGGCCCGTCGACACCTTCTCCACCGTACAGCCCGGTGGAGACGCGCAGATCGCGGCCGAGGCCAGCTCGGCGGCCTGTCCCACCGCCAGCACCTTCAGCTCGCCGTGCGTCTCGTCGTGCAGGGCCTCCAGCGTCGCGCGGTCGAACCGCTCCTGCCACTCCGGGGCTGCGAGCGCGAAGGAGAGCAGGAACATGGGACCTCCACCCCGCGACCCCCGCGGGACGCGTTCCGTAGTCCGTGGCGCGTCCACGGGCGACCTCCGGCTCCGGCTCGTTCTTCGCTTTCGCGCCGTGTTGGACGGGAGTACCCTGCGGTCGGAGGTCGCATGCGCCACCGGATCCTTCCGCTCCTGTTCCTCGTTCTCGGCTGCAAGGGGCAGACCCCCGACGAAGAGACCGACACCGACACGGACACCGACGCCGATGCCGATACCGATACGGATGCCGACGCGGACGTCGACGTGCTCGAGCCGTGCCTGGCGTCGCTCGACGTGGATGCGGGAGTCGCGGGGGCCACCACGATCGACGCCAACCCCGTCTACGAGTGGGACCAGGGCTGGGCCGTGAGCGCGTGCTTCGTGCCCGACAACCCCGGGGTCGGCCGGGCGCACGTGTACATGCGCGTGGTCGACGGCGGCCCGACCGACACCTACTGCGGCGCGACGTACTCGGTCACGACCACGCCGGTCACACCGTGCGATTCCTGCGACCTCGCGTTCTCCCTCGCGCTCGTCGAGACCTCCTCGATCGACGTGCTCGCGCCGAACGGCGACACCAACTGCAGCTACCTCGAGGAGGTCGTGATCCCGACCTTCGGGGTCGAGCTCGACTCCGAGGGCCCGTACGCCTGGACCGAAGCCAACGGGGAGTGGTCGATCCAGCTCGACGGGTCGAGCGATGTGCAGGTCGACGAGCTCGACGGAGTCACCCGGGTCGACTGGCTGTGGCAGGAGTTCCGCTCGCTCGACTGACTCACGATCGTTCCATCGCTACAGATCGATCCGGTACAGCGCGCCGTAGTGTGCCACGCCGCCAAGGTCCTCGAGCGAGTGGCTCGGGGCCCCCACGTAGATCTCGGGCGTGCCGTCGTCGTCGAGGTCGGCGAGCGCGACGCTCCACCCGAATCCCTCGTGCGGCATGCCTCCGACGAACACCCGCGCGTCCTGGCGCGTCAGCACGCCGTCGGCGGGGATCGGCCCGAGGAACACGTACACCTTGCCGGGGCGGCCCACGTGCCAGTCGATGGTGTCGAGGTTTCCGGGCGCTCCCACCACGATGTCCTGGAAGCCGTCCGCGTTCACGTCACCCACGGCCGCCGACACGCCGAGCCAGTCGTCGTCGTACTCGCCCATCAGCAGCACACCGGCGTCTGCCAGGGTGTGCTCGCCCGGCGCGACAGGGGGCAGCAGGTAGAGCGCCCCCGCGCCGTCGAAGTACTGGTGACTGCCGACGAGCAGGCTGCGGTCGGTGGACGTAGGCATGCCGAACGCGCCGTAGACGCTGTACCCGAAGAACGTGCCGAGGTTGATGTCGCCGAGCCACGTCTCGGTCGCGTTCTCGAGGCCGGGCTCCTCCATCACGTAGAAGATGCCGGCCTGTGCTTCGGTGGGGGTGTACCAGGTCGTGCTGGTGAACAGCTCGTCCATCCCGTCGCCGGTGCGGTCGATCGCGCGCAGGGTCCAGCCGACGTGCAGCTCGGCCGTGTAGCGGGGCCACCACTCGCGCTGGTGGTCGTCCATCGTGAGCGGCGCGGTGTCGGGGAGGGGGAGGTCGAACCCGCGTCCCGGAGCGGAGTTGAACTGCGAGATGTTGGAGACGACGAGCTCGGTGGACTCGCGCTCGACCACGGCAATGGACCGCGCGTCGCCGACCTCGAAGGGGAGGATCTCCTGCACGACGGACGGCGGCTCGGTGGTGAAGTCGATGATTTCGACCGTGCCCGCCGGCAGGTAGCCCCACTGTGTACCACTCACGAGCAGGTCGTGCGTGTCCAATGCGAAGGTGTCGAGCACCATTCCCACGCCTCGAGACTCATGTGTCGGGTCCTCGAAGGACCGCATACCGCCCCCGCAGCCGAGGAAGGCGTGCAGATAGCCAGGGTCTTCTCCTGACGAGGACACAATCGACAGGCTCGAGAGGCCTGACTCGCTCACGATCAGATCGTCGCAACCGTCACCGTTCACATCCGCGGTAAGCAGGGTGTGCCCGAGCCCCCAACCCGGCATACTGCCGATCTCCATCAGGCTGGGAAGCTCCCCGACCCCGTCGGTGCCGTCACAGTCCTGATCGATTCCGTCGATCGGGTCGGTTGCACCTGGGTGAATCGATGCATTGTCGTCGTCGCAGTCGAGGTCGCACACCGTGATCCCGTCGCCGTCGAAGTCCTCCATGAAGTCGACGAGCCCGTCGCAGTCGCGATCGATGTCGAAGCAGCGCTCTTGACCGAACGTGTATCGGGGAGCCCCGGGGTAGACGGACGGCTTCTCGTCGTCGCAGTCCTCGCCTGCGGGGAAGCCGTCGCCGTCCCAATCGATCGGAGGGGCACTGGTGTCTGCCGTTTCCGTGGGCGTGGTCGGCGCGGGCACGGGGCTCGGTGCCGGGTTGGGCACACCCTTGCAGGCCGCGAGGACCGCGAGGACCGCTGGAAGGACGCTTCTCGGACCCCACATCTCGCGCCTCTCGGTGACGGAACGGCCAGCACGGCGGCTGAGCGTGGAGCTCCGACGATACCCGAGGCAGGGGGCCGCCGATAGGGAAGGGTTCCGCGGTGGCCCATTCGCTACGGATCCGTATGGATCCAGTCGTTCGAGAACAGGTCGAACGTCGGGTTCGCCGCACAGAACCCCTTCAGGTCGATGACCGTCGTCAGCTCGGTCTGCGTGGACCGGCGCGACCTCAGCGTCAGATCCACCTCGTGTACGCCGGGCTGACGACAGGTGTGCCGCGCGACTCCCCAGTGCACGACGGGGTCGCAGCGCATGCGTGCAGGCCCGCGGTCGGTGGGGATGGGGACCCGCGTCGTGCGTCCGTCGTCGCCGTGCACGACCATCGATGCCTCGCACACCACGTGCGCGTCGAACATGTGGAGGGCCACGATGCGACCCTGCGACGTGAGCGCGGGGTCGCCTGGTGCCGCGAGCGGCACGAGCTGGAGCACGGAGAACGCAGCGACCGCCCCCCACGGAGCCCACGTGCGCGGCGAAGGGTCCGGAGAGGCCCACGAGAGCGGGAAGATCGACAGCAGGCCCGCCATCAGCAGCGGGTAGTAGAACCCCACCACTCCCCACGACAGCGCGTGGAACACGGCCAGCTGGAAGAGCGTCGCCCACTGCAGCCAGCGCGGACCCAGGAGCCCGAACACCCCCACGAGCTCGAGGAACACGACGTATGCACACGCAGCGGGGAGCACGGACGCCGGGATGCCGGGCATGCCGTCCGGGCCGAGCGCAGCCCCGGTGAGCCAGTCGGCGTTCAGCTTCAGCGTGCCCGCCCACACGTAGAACGCGAGCACGAGGCCCTGCGCGGTCCGTCGCTTGTCGGGCAGCTTCAGGAACGCGGCGGTCACCACGCCGTGCATCAGGTGCTGGTTCAGCCGGAGCCGGTAGTCCTGCAGCATCACCGCGAGGCCGAGCCCGAACAGCACAGCCAGCAACCCCATGCCCGCCCGCGTACGTCGGGTCGCGAACAGGCCCGCCGTGACGAGCCCGAGCAGGCCGTACCCCCATGGGAAGGCCGCCCACACGGATGCCGGTAGCACCCGTGCCTCCGCGCACGCCTCGAACACGGGCCAACACACCGCCGGCCGGCCCGCGGCCAGCAGGTCGGGCAGGCTCCGATCGCCGGTCCACGACAGCGCGGTGAGCGTGTGAGCCAGAGCGAGCACCGCGCCGTACCTCCACAGGGTGGGGTCGCTGCGAACAGCCTCCGGACCGGAGCTCGCGGGTGGCGCCATGGCGGGGAGTGTACGCTCTGTACGGTCGGAACCGCGCGAGGGGGCAGGGGTGGCATCTGACATCGATCCGGAGGAGCTGATCCGGAGGCTCGTCGAAGCCGTGCCCGGAGGCGTCGTCCACGTCGACCCCGCGGGCGCCGTGCTCCGCGCGAACCCGGCGGGCACGGCGTTCCTGGGGTTCTCGTACGACGAGCTGACCCAGCGCTACACCCAGGACTTCGACGGCGACACGTGGTTCGAAGACGGTCGGCCGTGCGGTCCCGAGCACTACCCCGTCACGCAGACGCTCACGACGGGCCTCCCGTCCGGTCCCACCACCATCGGGGTGCGCCAGCCGAGCGGGGAGATCCGGTGGGCCGTGTTCCGCGCGGTCCCCGTCGAAGGTGGCGGAGCCGTCGTCACCTTCCTCGACATCACGGAGCGCCGCGTCGCCGAGCGACGCCTGCGCATCTCCGACCGGCTCGCGTCCCTCGGACGTCTCGCGGCCGGCGTCGCGCACGAGGTCAACAACCCGCTCACCTGGGTGATGCTGAACCTGGAGCGTGCCCTCGAGGAGGAGGCGCCCCGCGAGTCCATCGGGCGGGCCCTGTCGGGGCTCGAGCGCGTGGCCTCCATCGTGCGCGACCTCGGGGCGTTCGCACGGGTCGACGATGCCGAGCCCGAGCCGTTCGACGTGCACGACGCCATCGAGCATGCCGCGGCCATCGCGCGCGCCCAGATCCAGCACCGCGCCGTGCTCGAGATCGCCCCCGACCCCGTGCCGCGTGCCTACGGGCTGGCGAGCCGTACCGTGCAGATCGTGCTCAACCTGCTGCTCAACGCCGCGCAGGCCATCGAGCCCGGCCAGCGCACGCGGAACCGCATCGCCGTCCGTACCTTCGTCGAGCCCGGCACCCACGCGCGTGATGCGGGTCAGGTCGTGATCGAGGTCGAAGACACGGGGGTCGGCATGCACCCCACCGTGCTCGAGCACGCCATCGACCCGTTCTTCACGACCAAGGAGCCCGGAGAGGGCACCGGGCTCGGGCTCGCGATCAGCCATGCGCTCGCGGCCGCGATGCAGGGGTCGCTCGAGCTCTCCAGCGTGCCCGGCGAAGGCACACGGGTGCGCCTGCGCCTGCCCGTTGCGGCCGACCCCTCGGTGGCGCCTGCCCCCGAGCCCGCCCGGCGCAGCTCGCCCGAGCGCGCGCGAATCCTCGTGTGCGACGACGAGCCCGAGATCCTGTCCATCCTCGTGTGGGCGCTCCGTCCGCACGACGTCGAGGTGGTGGGCAGTGGGCGCGAAGCCCTCGCGCGGCTCGAGACGGAAGACTTCGCGGCCGTGGTGTGCGACCTGATGATGCCCGAGGTCACGGGAATGGCCGTGTACGAGCACCTGCAGCGCGTCCGTCCCGAGCTCGCAGAGCGGATGCTGTTCGTCACCGGCGGGGCGTACACCGAAGCCGCGCGCGCGTTCGTCGACCGATCCGACATCACGTGCATCATGAAGCCCTTCCGGGTGACGGAGGTGCGAGAGCAGGTCGATCGCATCCTCGAAGCACGCGCATCCGCGTCCTGACGGCCCGCCTGCGCTAAGGTGCGCCATGCGGCGCCTGCTGTACGCAACGCACATGGAGCTCCTCCGGACGCTCCGCGACGGGAGCACCCTGATGATGATGGGGTTCCCGGTGTTGCTGTACCCCGCGATGATCTGGGCGATGTCGCAGGCGGCCCTGTACATGGGAGCCGTTCGCGAGAACGAGGTCGCCCGGGTCGCGCTGATCGCGGGGGACGAGGGCCCCGACCTGGCGGGCCTCCCGATGAAGCGCATCGAGGTGGGCCCCGGAACGCTGGAGGATCTCGACGCCGGGAGGTTCGACCTCGCGGTCGAGCGCGTTCCCGACGGGGTCCGCCTGCACCACCGCGCGGGCTCGGCACGGTCACGGCGCTCGCTCGATCGGGTGGAGGACCGCATCGAGCACATCTCCCGCAAGGCCACGGCGAAGGCCGCGGTCGAGCGGGGGGCCGTGCGCGCGACGCTCCGGCCGTACGAGCTCGAGGTCGAGCCCATCGACGACTTCACCCCGCTCGTGCTGCACCTGCTCGGTCTGCTCGCCTGCGCGTTCGTGCCGATGAGCGTGGTGGTGAGCACCTACTCGCCGGTGATCGAGCTGTTCGTGGCCGAGCGGGAGCGCGGCAGCCTCGAGACCACCCTGTGCGTGGCGACCTCCCGGCGCGACCTCGTCGTCGCGAAGCTCGCGGCTGCGGCCCTGTTGGGCACCGCGGCTGCGCTCGCGAACCTCGGGGCGCTGTGGCTGACGCTCGCCCACGGAGCGGCCATCGTGTCGTCCGAGCCCGTGGAGCTGCCCGTCCCGGGGCTGGGCACGCTGTTCGCGATCGTCGTGCTCGTGCTGTCCGCGGCCGTGCTCGTGGCCGTGCTCATGGCGTTCGCCGTGAGCGTCGCGCGCACCCACCGCGAGGCGCAGACACTGTCGAACGTGGTGCTGCTGCCCATGATCGTGCCCGCGATGGGCGCGATGCTGGCCGTCATCGCCGACCGCTCCGCCGACGGCCTGTACATCCCCATCGCCCACACGGGCACCCTGCTCTACCAGACCATCCACGGCGGGGTGGCGCCGGGCGACATCGTGCTGGCCGTGGGGATGGACGTGACCCTCGTGGTCGCGCTGTTCTGGCTGTGGATGGTCACGCTCGGCCCCACGGCGCTCATCGAGGGCATCGCGCGTCCCGCGTGGCTGGCCCGACTGTCGGGGGAGTCCGCATGATCGAGGTCGACGCGCTGGTGAAGGTCTACCCGGGCCGTCCGCCCGTGCGCGCCGTCGACGGGGTGTCGTTCGAGGCCGAGCGGGGCGAGGTCTTCGGGCTGCTCGGTGCGAACGGGGCCGGAAAGACGACCACGCTGCGCATGCTCGTCACGCTCCTCGCCCCCGACGGCGGCACGGCGCGCGTCAACGGGCACGACATCCGCACCGCTCCGGAGCTCGTGCGCGCGAGCGTGGGCTACCTGAGCATCACCACCGGCCTGTACGACCGCCTGACGCCCCGCGAGATGCTCGTGTCCTTCGGGCGCATGCAGGGGCTGCCCGACCCGCGCAGTCGCGCCGAGCAGCTCATCGAGCGCTTCGGGATCGCCGAGTTCGCCGATCAGCGCTGTTCCCGCCTGTCCACGGGCATGAAGCAGAAGGTCTCGATCGCGCGGGCCCTCGTGCACGACCCACCCGTGCTCGTGCTCGACGAGCCCACCGTCGGCCTCGACGTGCTCGTGGCGCAGACCTTCCTCGAGTTCGTGGAGTCGGCGCGCGAAGAGGGGCGCGCGGTGCTCTACAGCACCCACATCATGAGCGAGGTCGAGCGGCTCTGCGACCGCGTCGCCATCATCCACGAGGGGCGCATCGTGGCCGCACGCGCCGTCGACGACCTCATCGCCTCGCACGGCACGGTCGAGGCCGCGTTCGTCGCCATCGTGAAGGGCGCGTGACCACCGGGCGTTCCTGGCGATCGGGGCTGTTCGCGGCCCTCCAGCACGAGGGGCTGCTCCTGTGGCGCCAGCCCGGGGTGCTCGCGGTGTACGCCGTGCTCGCGCTCGTGCTGGGCCCGGTGGGTCTCGTCGGGATGCAGGCCTGGGTGGGGGCCGCAGACCGTGCGGCCGGCTCGGTCGCCGAAGGCCGCGTGCTGCCCATCTCCGCCGACGCCACCGTGTCGACCTGGATCCGGGAGGGCGACGGGCTCGAGGTGGTCGACGGGCCCGTGTCGACCGACCGGGAGATCGAGGGCACCGAGTCGTACGCACACGCCCGGATCGACGGCAAGAAGGTGATCCTCGAGCGCGCCCTGAGCGTGCTGCCCGCCGGAAAGGTGGAGGAGCGCTTCCAGAAGGTGCTGCGGCGCGAGAACGCCGACCGACGTGCCGCCGAGCTCGCGCGGGTGGGCGTCGACCCCGAGGACTTCGCGATCGAGGTCGAGGTGGTCGAGCGCAGCGCGTCCAGCAAGCAGGGCGACGTCGCCGGGCGCGTGCTCCCCGGCACGCTCGTGTTCCTGCTCATCGTCGTGGCCCTGTTCAGCGCGTTCGACACGCTCACCAAGGAGAAGGAGAAGGGCACGGCCGAGACGCTGCTGTCGCTCTCCCTCG
Source organism: Myxococcota bacterium (assembly GCA_041389565.1). Lineage (GTDB taxonomy): Bacteria > Myxococcota_A > UBA796 > UBA796 > JACKEQ01. Next base: position 65,740 of record JAWKRP010000016.1, on the reverse strand, counting down.
ATCGACGCGTGCTCATCGGCGCGAAGTATCTCGCGGTCGTGCTCACCACGGTGGGCGTGGGCTCGCTGTGGGCGCTCGGGCTGTTCGTGTCCGAGGCCGTGGGCCTGCTCTCGCTGCCCGACCTGTTCGGCGAAGGCCAGGTGTTCACCCTGCGCACCACCGCCATCCTGCTCCTGTTCGTCGTGCTCGTCGGGAGCCAGGTGGCCGCCGCGTCCATCGCCGTGGCCGCGTGGGCGCCGAACTACCGCCAGGCCAGTGTCGCCTCGACGCCCATGATGCTGATGCTCCTGGCCCCCACGGGCTTCGCGTCGTTCCAGCAGTCCGACCTCACGCCGCTGTTCGCCATCACCCCCATGCTGAACGTCGCCACCGCAACCCGGCTCTGGCTGAGCGGCGAGCTCGACGTCGCGATGGGCCTGCTCACCCTGGTCGCGACCACCGTGCATGCGGGCATCGCGCTCGGGGCGTCGGCCTGGTGGCTCCAGCACGGAGACCCCCTGGATCGCGGGCTCGACGCGGAGTCCCGGCGGGGAGTGGGCAACTTCGCGCCCGACGCGCCGGCCCTGTTCGCGCTGGTGCTCGTGTGCTTCTGGTTCCTCGGCACGCTCGCGCAGGCCACGAACGTGATCGGGGGCATCGTGTTCTCCCAGATCGTGTTGTTCGGCGGGCTCGCGGTCGCGGGCGTCGCGTGGGTGGGTGCGCCCCTCCGCGAGACCCTCTCCCTCAGGATGCCGGCCCCCCGCGACCTCGCGCTCGGCGTGGTCATCGGGGTCACGCTGCCTGCGCTCGGCTCGCTCGTGGCGGTCGTCTCGAGCTTCGTGGTGCCCGTGCCGAAGGACACCATGTCGAACCTCGCCTCCATCACCGAGTACCCGCTGCCCCTCGTGCTGCTCGCCGCCGCCGTGCTCCCGGGGATCTGCGAGGAGCTCCTGTTCCGGGGCGCGATGCTCGGCCTGCTCCGCACACGCACGGGTCCCGTGCTCGCCATCGCCGTGTCGTCGGCCATGTTCGGGCTCGTGCACCTCGACATCGCGCGCATCCCCATCACGGGCGTGCTCGGCCTCGTGTTCGGCGTGCTGCTCGTGCGCTCCGGGTCCGTGTGGGTCGGCGCGATCGCACACCTCCTCAACAACGGCATCCTGTTCACCATCGCCGCGGTCGCCGGCTCCGCTCCGCGCGCGCTGGGTGGGGGTGCCTGGGTCGGGCTGCTCGTGGGAGCGGCCGTGTGCCTGTTCGCGGTGTCCCGGGTGGGCGCCCGTCGGTACGATGCAGCCGCACGGAGGTCGGATGCAGGGACTGGGTGAGGTGTTCGCGGAGCAGCCCACGCTCGCGAGGCTCGTGGCGAGCGTGCTGGCCGACCTCCAGACCGAACAGGCCGCCGAGAGGCCCGTGGGCACGGTCTCTCCGCTGACGGGCCCGCTCGTGGACGGGTGCAGGGCCGCCATGCTGTACCTGGAGTGGCAGCCGGTGTTCGAGTACCTCGCCGATCAAGCGGCCCGAGAGCCCATCGCGATCGACCCCGTCGGCACGCTGCGCTTCGCGGAGGGCCGGTTCCTGATGGACTTCGATGCACGCCCCGAGTGCCACCCGAGCCTGCTCGCCGCCGGGTCCCCCGAGCGTGCCCGGGTCGACGCGCTGGTGGAGGGCTACCGCGCCGTTCCCCGCGTCCCCGACGCCGAGGATGCCGTCGACGGCGAGGTGAAGGGCGCCGCGGTGTACGTGCGGCGGTTCGACCCCGGGCGCTTCCCGGATCAGAGCGCGTTCCTCGCCCACGAAGGCCTCGCCGACCGCGCCGTCCCCGAGCACGACCGCATGGCGTGGTTCGATGGCCTCCAGTCCGCGGGCCGCGCGGAGCCGTGGGCCGTCGCGTTCCGGTCGAGGGTCGAGTCGGCGCCGATGCTGGCCGGATACCGCTTCCTGCACGGGGTGTTCCGGTCGGAGCGACGCGCGGGACAGGTGCGGCCGGGCACCGTGGAGATGTTCGCCGCCTACGACGGCGGGTTCGTGTCGGCCCGGTACGCCTTCGAGTCCGACCCCCGAGACCGTCGCATCCTGAAGCGCCTGCGGAAGCGGGGCCGTCGGGGAGAGTGAGGTGATCGGGCTCGTGCTGGCGGCCTTCGCCGACCCCCCTGCCGCGTTCGCGCCCACCGACGTGAGGGTGGCGCTCCTCCCGGGAGCCGAGCGTGCGGTCCTGGCGTCCCGGCAGGGCGTGTTCCGGGTGGGCGTGAAGACCGGTGGGATCGAGCGGATCGGCGACGGGGGCCACCCGTGGGGCGTGCAGCACCTCGCCGATGGCGTTCGGGTCGGGATCGACACGCGCGTCCTGACCTTCGACGCCTCCGGGGGCCTCCGCGACACCGAGGTCCTGGAGCACGACTCCTGCCTGGCGCTCGGCGGTGCCGGGCCCATCGTGGCGGCCTGTACCGACTGGTCGGCGGGGACCACCGTGTTCCCGGGCTGGGGCGTGACGTACCCGGGCTACGCGCGTGCCGTGGCGTTCCATCCCGACGGCACCCTCGCGGTGCTGCGGGCCGACGACGGGGTGCTCGTGGGCATCGGCGCCGAGGGCGTGCGGTGGACGGCGAAGACGGACGACTACGCCGAGCTGGCCGTCTTCGACGACCGCATCGTGATCGAGGCCGGCAACGACCTCGAGGTCCGCACGCTCGACGGCGCGCTCGTGCGGACGGTCCGGTACGACGGGCAGCACGGCCTCGCCGACCTCGGGGACCGCGTGCTGGCGGGGGGGCTCGTCGTCCACACCGGCACGGGCGAGGTGCGACCGATCGACGTGCCCGTGTCGTTCTCCACGCGGGACGGGCGCGACGGCATCGCGGTGTCGGCGGGCGACCTCGACGGGCGCTTCCAGCTCTGCTGGACCGACGGGACGGAGGTGGCCTGCCCGGTCCAGGGGGCAGCCCCGCTCCAGCGCGTCGAGGCGGTGGGAGACGCGCTCGTGACCTTCGATCGGGCCGGCCGGGCGCGGCGCTGGGAGGGGGGACGCCAGACCGGCTTCGTCGACACCGGGTCGGATGGGGGTGTGGTCGGCTTCGGGGTGCTCCCGGACGCGACCGGAGTGCTGCGGTCCGGCGAGCACGCGCTCGAGCGCTGGCCGTTCGGCGCGACCGCCCCCGACCTGTCGCTCCCGGGCACCTCGTGGCGATCGGACATCGGCGTCCTCCGGGACCGCTTCATCACGGCCGGCGACCGCATCGAGGTGCGGGGCTTCGACCTCCGGATCCGGAGCACGTCCTCCGAGCGCGACTGCCGACGCGTGCTCGGGCCCTGGGTCGAGGTCGACGGCCGCTGGCAGCATGCCATCACAGGCGAGAAGCGCGGGGCCATCGAGTCCCCGATGGTCGACGGAGACCACATCGCCGACCCCGCGAGCTGGAACCCGGAGGCCTACGAGGGCGCGATGTCGGGCGACCACGTGGCGGTGGTCGATCCCGATGCGCAGGAGGTGCAGGTCTTCCGGGGGAAGAAGCGGGCCTGGACGTTCTCGCTCGAGTGCCCCGGGTGCGGCCTCCCCGTGGGCTCGCGCGCGACGCTGGTGGGCATCCGGCCCGACGGGACGGTGCTCCTCACGGCCGACGGCGCGGTGATCGCCGTGCAGGACGGGAAGGTGGTCGAGGTCCTGTACGGGCTCGCCGGAGATCGCTGGGCCCGCTGGGCCGAGGGTGCGGTCACGGGCGACCGGAGCGGGCTGTGGTGATCGCGCTCGCCGTGGCCTGGGGGAGCGACTGCGACGTGCCACTGCCGCCCGTCGCGGATCGGGGTCCGTTCCGGGAGGAGCAGGTGCTCGCGGACTTCCGCGGGTACGGCGACGACCTCGTGTCCACCGCACGCTTCGGCGACCGCTGGGTCGGCACGCTCGCCGGGGGTGCGGTGGTGGTGGGCGACACCCGCTACGGCACGCCGCTCGAGCGGGGGTACGAGCTGGCGGTGTCGTCGTGCTGCGTGGTCGTGGAGGACAGCGGGCAGGTGTGGTCGCTCGACGTGGAGTCGGGCGAGGTGTCGACGTTCCGCGTCCACTCCGCCGGCGAGGGCCTGTCGGTCGACGGGACCGGGCGGATCGCCGTGCGGGGGTGGGTGTTCGAGGGCGGGGAGTCCCGTCAGCTCTACGGTCCTCGCTCGACGGACGCGCTCACGTGGGGCGGAGACGGCGTGCTGTACGGGCTCGTGGGGAACCAGGCCGCACGCTGGCCCGATCTCGACGGGATGCCCGAGCTCCGGACGCTCGACCTCCCCGACACGCCGTACTCGACCGTGCGGGGGGTGTTCGACCGCTTCGTGGCCGTCGAGCTCGACGAGGGGGGCGCGGTGTTCGACCTGCGCTCCGGGGAGCGCACGCTCACGTGGTCCGGGGTGCTCGGCGACCTGCTCGTGGGCCCGGACGGGCGCTCGCTGCTCGCGGACGACAGCACGGGGCTCGTGCGGGTCACTCCGGCCGGGCGGGCATTCCTGGGTCCCGGCGAGCTCACCTGGATGGTCGGGCCCGCACCGGACGACGCGGTGACGGTGTCGGACGGGCGCGTGGTGTCCGTGCCGGAGCGCGGAGTGCCCGCAATCGATCCGCCTGCGCCGGCTCTGCAGGCGGTCGATGGTGTGGTGGAGGTCGACGGGCACTGGCTGTCGGCGCCAGGCACCGAAGGCCGGCTGGCCGTGCAGGTGGGCGACGTGGTGGCGCTGGTCGAGCGGGGGTCGGTGGTCGGGATCGACCCGGAGACGGGCGCGGAGCGCTGGAGGCACGGCGACCCCGACGGAGACCGCATCGAGGTGCTCCAGGAGCTCGACGGGTACCTGCTGTACGGCAGGAACGGGTACTCGGGACGGCTGCTCGACACCCGGGGTTCCGAGGTCGGGTACGTGGGCGAGCTCGCGTACGGTCCGCAGGTGGCCGCGGTCGTGGACGGCACCCAGGTGGTGGCCGGAGACGACCTCGACTTCGGGGGGCGCCACATCGAGCTGCCGTACGGGATGGGGGTGCGGTGGCTCGTGGAGCGCGACGGAGGCGCGGAGATCGGCTTCTTCGACGGGCATGTGGAGTGGCGCACGGCGGAGGGCGACGTGGGCTCGGTGGAGGGAGCGAGCCTCCAGAAGCTCGCATGGCTGCCCACGGGGAACCTCGCCATCGGAGGCATGGAGGGGCTCGTCCTGGAGCTCGATCCGTCGGGAGAGCCCGTGTCGGCGAGGGTTCCGGCCGCTCAGCACGTGATGCGCCTCGCGCAGCGGGCCGGAGTGGTGGTGTCGGCGCACGGTGACGGGTCGCTGGCGGTCGGGTGCGGGGTGGCGGAGACCGACGGGGTGTACGCGCTGGCCGGTGGCGAGCGCCTGGCGGCATCGGGGGTCGAGGGCGTGGTGGTGGACGGCGTGCCGTGGTGGGAGGAGTACGGGTCGCCCCAGGGGCTCGCGTGGTCTCCGGACGGTCGCACGCTCGCGGTGCAGGCCGGGTCGTCGCTGATCCTGCTGAACGGCCGGACCACCCGGGAGATCCCGATGGGGGCGTACCCGGAGGACGTGGGCTGGTGGTCGGGACGGCTCGTGATCCCGGACGGCGAGGGCGTGTACGCGCACGTGAAGAAGAAGCGGTGGAAGGCGGTGGTCTCGACGACCGCGCCGATCCTGCGCATGGCCGTGCGGGGCGAGCACCTCGCCACCGCGACGACCTCCGGCGACGTCCAGGTGTGGGCGCCGGACGGGACGGAGGTGTGGAATCGCGTCGTGCCGGCCGAGGTCTTCGACCTGGAGTGGTCCGAAGGAGGCCGCCTGGCGGGCTCTTTCGCGGACGGCACCGTGCGCGTGTGGGAAGCGGACGGCACGCTCGCGTGGGTGGTGTCGCTGGTGAGCGGAGAGCTGGTACGGTTCCGCTGAGGGGGCGAGATGCGGGGATTCTGGGGGTTGGGGGTGCTGGTCGGGTGCTCGGGGGGCTCGCCCGACACCGATCCGACGTCGGACACCGATGCGTCCGACACGGCTCCGGAGCTGCCGGAGGTCACCGGCGAGCTCGTGTTCACCGAGGTGATGCCGGCCTCGCTCGCGGCGGGCGGCACCTGGCTCGAGCTGCGCAACCCGGGCACGGAGCCTGCGGATCTGATGGGGGTCGAGCTGCAGACGCTCGCGGGCGTGCACGCGCTCCCGGCGCTCGCGGTGGAGCCCGGTGGCCACGTGGTGCTCGCGGCGTCCGACGATGCGGGCGTGAACGGCGGGATCACGGCGGTCGACGTGGTGCTGCCGGGCCTGGTGCTGGGCGGGTCCTCCGACACCCTGGCGCTCGTCCGGGAGGGCGAGACCCTCGATGCGCTCGCGTACGACGCTGCGTGGAGCACCGGCACCGCGATGCCCGTGGGCGCGTCGATCTCGCTCGACCCCTCGGTGGCGGGCGACCGAGACCGCCCGAACGACTGGTGTGACGGCATCGAGCCCTACGGGGACGGGGGCTTCGGGACGCCCGGTCGCGCGAACCCCTCGTGCCGCCTGGAGCTGGAGGTGGCCTTCGAGTTCGTGCTGACCGACGGAGGCACGGTCGACGGAGAGGTGGGCTTCACGCTGCGGGGGCGGCGGTTCAGCACCTCGGACGGCGGAGGCGGGGCCTTCGTGCGGGGCACCACCTCGGCCGGGCAGTCGCTCCGCATGGAGATCGACGGGACGGGCGTGGTGTACCAGGGCATGCGCGGGTTCGACACCCTGTGCTTCGCGGGCGGCACGATGGAGGGCCTGCCGGCCTCGGCGGTGTCCGGCACGTGGACGGTCGCGGGGTGCCCCTGAGCGCGGTCAGGCGCTGGCTTCGCGCCACTCCTGCACGGCGCGCACCACGCGGAGCGCACGGCGGGTTCCCAGCAGACGGTTCAGCACGGGGCGCTCGGCCTCCGCGAGGGTGACCGAGCCCGCTCCGAGGCACGGGAACACCCGTGCGGGCCGGGACGACAGCAGTCGTGCCGTGCTCTTGTGAACGGCCGTGAGCAGCACCTGGTCGTCGTACAGCTCCACGACCGCGAGCGGGAACATCTGGCACGCCGTGGGCTTCAGCGGACCGAGCTCGGCCTCCGCGAGCTGGAGCCCGCAGCGCAGGCCGTCGGGACCGGTGATCGAGAATACGCAGCGCCGGCCGGGCCTCCGGAGGCTGTCGCCGTCGAACACCTCGGGTGCGCCGCGCTCCCAGCGGGGGTCGCGCGCGGCGAGGAACGCGGACAGCTCCGGCAGCCGGGCTTCGATGCGGGCACGCTCGTCGGGCCCGGGCGTCACCTCGAGGTCGGCGCAACAGCTCCGGGCCGTCTTGCTCCGGAGCCCTGGCGTGCAGGCGGCAGGCCCGCACCCGTAGGGCTGCGCGAGCGCGGGCAGGTCGAGCAGGAGCCCCCCACCTCCGTCTCCGAGGTCGCCACGGTTCGCGAGGCGGAGGAGGTGCGGGACCCAGTCGGCTTCGGCCGCATCGCCCTGATCGAGGAAGTCACGGAGCATGGCGCGCCGTAACCCGGGCCGGGCCACGCGCTACAGCGGCACCCCCGCCTTCTCCAGCGCGACGGACAGGTCGCGGGGCTTCAGGCGCGTGTAGTCCTTGCCGAGGTCCTGCACGACCGTGCCTGCGACCCGGGCGTCCAGCGCGTGCCGCAAGCGACCCAGGAACCGCGGCGGGGCGACCAGCACGAGAGACTCGAACGCTCCGTCGTCGAGACCCCGACGGGTGCGGTGCGCGACGGTGCGGGCGAAGTGCTCGAGCTCCTCGTCGGCCCACCGGTGCTCGACATCCCGATGGGGCACGCGTGCCTCGGGATGGATGAGGCCTTCGACCTCGGTGACCGGATGCTCTCCGTCGTTCTCGAAGATGCGGGCACGCCCGTTGTCCGCCACGATGATCCACTGCATGGGACACCTCCACGTGCGTGTACCTCGGCGGACCCCGGGGGATTGCGTCCCGGACGGTCACCAAAGATGTCGGTCAGTCGGACTTCTTCGGGGTGTACGGGTACCACTTCGACGGGCGCAGGATGAGCGACTCGCCGTTCACGTCGAACCGCACGGGCCAGGTGCGGGTCATCCACCCATCGAGCGCGCTCTTCACGGCGAAGTGCAGGTGCGGACGGCGGCTGAACCCGCTGTTCCCGGACTCCGCGATGGGCTGGCCGCGCTTCACCTCGTCGCCGAGCGCCACCTTCATCCCGCCGGCGCGCAGGTGGAGGTAGTCGGCGTACGTGCCGTCGTCGTGCAGGATCCGCACGCTGTTCGCCTCGTCGAGGTACTTCCGGTCGGGCGCCCCGGGACCCCAGCCGTCGACGATCGAGATCACGCGACCCTCTCGCGCGGCCAGGATGGGAGTACCCTCGGGCATCACGATGTCGAGCGCGTGCTCGTGCTCGTGCGAGTACCCGCCGTCGAACCCCTGGGTGCACTCGAAGTCCATCGAGGCGGGCCACGGGAGCAGGTAGTCCTTCTTCGGCTTGTGAACGGCCTTGTTGGAGCCGCTCGTCCAGCTCCACGAATAGTAGTAGTACGGCTTCTTCGTGCCGGTGGGGAGGAAGCGCACGACCGTCGACTGGCCGGCCTCCAGCACGGTCTCGAAGGGCTGCCCGGGGCTCATCCGCACGTTCTCGGCCTTGCCGAGGTCCACCACGACCGTGACGGGGTAGGCCTTGTCGTTGCGGATCGTGAGGTCTTCCCGGGCTTTGTCGTACTGCACATCGACCTTCGCCTTGTCGACGGCGCCCCCCGTGGGCCGCACCCCGAGCCCTCCGAACCCGTCGAGCGACTCTCCCATCAGGGCCCCGAGCGCCTCGCCCTCGGGACCGAGGATGCCGATGAGGACGTGGGACTCGCCCGTCGGGGCCGCCTCCTCCGCCTCGTTCGCGTCTTCGTCTGCGGGGACCTCTTCCGCAGCGGGCTCATCGGTGGGGGCTGGCTTCTTGGGGCCTGCCCATGCGGAGGTTCCGAGGAGGAGCGCCGCGACGAGCATTGGTCAGCTCCGTCGGCGGAACGTGAAGAGGGGCACGAGCAGCAGGGCGAAGCCCGGAGCCGCGGGGACCGTGGCACAGCCCGCCTTCCCGTACATCGCGATCAGGCCGTCTTCGTCGTCGTCGGAGACCGTGCGGCTCGCGGTGCCGTTGACGAGCTCGGGCCGCATCAGCGCGTCGGGGGCGTCGCTGTGGTTCAGGCCGAAGCAGTGGCCGAGCTCGTGGAGCAGCACGCTCTGGAAGTCGAACTGCTCGAAGGGGAGGTCTGCCGCATCGGGCGCGAACGACCACGGGATGGGCACGAGCGAGGCGTTCGAGCGGTAGACCTGGATCTCGCAGCTCTGGATGTCGCCGCCGTAGGCGAACGTGTTGGCGGCGCCGAGGAGCGGGCCGTCGCTGTTCTCGACGAAGTACACCCGGATGGAGGGTGCGTTGAGGGTGGCCTGCCGGCCCCCGTACTCGATGCCGAACCCGGCGCGGGTGTCGGACCACGCCTCGGTGGCCTGGACGATGTTCTCTTCGAGCTCGTCGGGATCGGCGAAGTCGGCAGGGAACGAGTCGGCGTCGAGCACGATGGGGTACTCGAGCGGGGCATCCTGCCAGGCCCAGTCGAAGCCCAGGAGGTCGTACGCGAAGGCCGTGGAGGCGAGGAGAGTGAGCATTCGCGTTCTCTACCCTCTGGCGGGACCCTCCGCTATCGCCGTTCCGCTGCCGGGAACCCCGGAGAGCGCATTGCGCGCGGCTCCCGGGCGGCGCCCGTCGACCACGAGGGCCCGTGTGACGCCGCGCTTCAGGGCCGTGGCGATGGCCGCGATCTTCGGGCGCATGCCGTCGCGGATGGCGCCCGTCCGCTCCAGCTCCGCGAGCTCGGGGAGGGTGGTGTGGGCGAGGAGGGACGAGGGATCTGCGGGATCCGTGAGGATGCCCGGAGCCCGGGTGAGCACGACCAGGGCGTCCGCTTCGAGCGCTGCAGCGACGTGCGCGGCCACCGTGTCGGCGTTCACGTTCAGCACGCGCCCCGCGGAGGTCGCCGCGAGCGGGCTGATCACGGGCACCAGGTGGGCCTTCAGGAGCGCGACCAGCACGGTGGGGTCGACCGTGTGCAGGTCTCCGACCTCCCCGAAGTCCACGACCGTGCCGTCGATCTCGCGCGGCGGGCGCACGTCGGCGACGAGCAGGCCCCCGTCCGACCCGCACAGCCCGACGCCCGCGACGCCAGCCTCGCGGAGGGCCGTCACCCACTGCACGGACAGGGTGCCGCGCCAGATCTGCACGGCCCGCGCGAGCACTTCGGGCGGCGTGGTGCGACGCCCCGCGACCTTCGTGATCGGGAGGCCGTCGGCCGCGAGCGCGTCGTCGAGCTGGGGCCCCCCGCCATGGACGAGCACGACGCGGTGCCCGTCGCGGTGCAGGGCTGCGATGTCGTTCGCGACCGACGCCGCCCACTCGGGGTTCGCCGCGAGGTCGCCCCCCGCCTTCACCACCACGATCAGGTGGGCCAAGCGCCCTCCAGGATGTGCTCCAGCGCGGCCATGGCGGTCCACATGCGAAGGTGCGCGGTCTCGTAGACCCACGAGTGGTCGAGCACCTCGTCGGTGACCACGACGTTCCGCCGCACGGGCAGGCAGTGCATGAACCCCGCGTCTCCGAGCTTCTCCTTCTCGACGCGCCAGTCGTGGTGCACGTCGGACACCGGGGGCTTCCCGAACGGCGACCAGCTCTTCGCGACCACCACGCGCGCGCCCTCGAGCGCCTCGCGCTGATCGTGGCAGATCCGGGGTCGGGTCGCGGAGACGACCTCGGGGTCGAGGTCCCAGCCCTCGGGGCACGCGACCGTCACGTCCATGCCGAGCAGCGCGGCGGTCGTGAGCACCTGGTTCGCGACGGCCGTGGGCAGGGGCTTCGGGTGCGGGGCCCAGGTGAGCACGAGCTTCTGGCCCGCGGGGTCGCCGAGCTTGTCGACGAGCGTAGCGGCGTCTGCGAGCCCCTGGAGCGGGTGGAACCGGGTGGACTCGAGGTTCACCACGGGCACCGAGGACTCCTCGCGGAACGCGGCCAGCACGGGGTCGGCGCGGTCGAACACGGGGTCCATCGTGGCGAAGGCCCGCACGGCGAGCACGTCGGCGTACCCCGAGATCACGCGCACGGCGTCGATGATGTGCTCGGGATGCGCGCCGTTCATGACCGCGCCGCGCTCGATCTCCCAGCCCCACGACTGCGTGCCGGGCTGGCTGATCATGGGCTGCACGCCGAGCGCCCCGCACGCGGCCTCGACGGACAGCCGGGTGCGGAGGGACGGGTTCAGGAACAGCGCTGCGAGCCGCTTGCCCGGGAAGCGCTTCGGGGCGGCACCCGCGCGGAGCTCGAGCGCGCGGTGGGCGAGGGCGAGCACCCCCGCCCGGCCGGGCTCGGTTCCGTCGTAGAGATCAGGCCGCACTGGAGACCTGCTGGACCATGGCGCCTCCGAGGGCGGTCCGCAGGGCCTCGGCGAGCTCGTAGACCGCGGAGATCGGAGTGACGGCGGGGGGAGCCAGGCGCAGCACGTGGGGGTCGCCCGCGGTGCCGACCATGAAGCCCGCATCGAGCAGGGCCGCGTGGATGGACTTCGCGGGGCGATCGAGCACGACGCCCGCCCACGCGCCTCCGCCGCGCACCTCGAGCACGCCGGGCACCATCAGGGCGGTGCGCATGGCCTCGTACAGCGCGTGCGACCGCTCGAGCAGCGCTTCGTCGGCGATGATCGCGAGCGTGGACTCGACGGCCGCGCACGCCAGCGGGCCGCCCCCGAAGGTGGTGCCGTGCTCGCCGGGCTTCACGGTGTCGGCCATCGCCTGGGTGAGCAGCACGGCAGCAACGGGGAACCCGCCCCCGAGGCCCTTGCCGACGGTGACGAGGTCCGGCAGCACGCCCTGCGCGGTCGACACGAGGGGCACGCCCATCCGCCCGATGCCGCACTGGATCTCGTCGGCGATCAGCACGGATCCGTTGCGGTCGCACAGGCGACGCACGCCGGCCAGGAAGCCCTCCGGCGGCACCACGACGCCCGCGATGCCCTGGACGGGCTCCACGATGATGCCCGCGACGTCGTCGTCCATCGCGCGCTCGAGGGCCTCGAGGTCGCCGTACGGCACGAAGCGCGTGGGACCGTGCGCGGGCGCGTGCTGGTCGCGGTACTTCCACGTGGCGCCGAGCGCGCCCATGGTGCGGCCGTGGAACCCGTGCTCGAACGCGATGATCACGGGCCGACCCGTCGCCTTGCGGGCGATCTTCAGCGCGGCTTCGTTCGCTTCGGCCCCGCAGTTCACGAAGAACACGCTGTCGAGACCGGTGAACGCGCACAGGGCCTTCGCCGCGCGATCGCGCACGGGGACGGGCGCGAGCGTGGTGAAGAACGAGAGCTTGCGGGCCTGGTCGGCGATGGCATCCACCCAGCGCGGGTGCCCCTGTCCGAGCAGCGTGACGGCATGCCCGCCGTAGAAGTCCCAGTAGGTCTTCCCGTTGGTGTCCCACATCAGTGCGCCTTCGGCGGAACACGGCGTGATCGGGAGGGCGGCGGCCCCAACGTTGTCGAGGATCATGGTGCGCTCCATCAGGGGATGCATGCGGAGATGGGGGTGGTCTGCACGCCGGCGAGGTGCTCGAGGCACTGCACGGCCTGCGCGGCGGCGCCGCGACCGAGGTTGTCGATGGCTGCGAGCACCACGGCCATGCCGTCTTCGGCGTGGACCGAGAGGTCGCAGAAGCCCGTGCCGCGCACGTACCGCAGCTCGGGGCTGCCGGGACGGATGCGGATGCGGGGATGGTGGGCGTACGCGTCGACCACGATGGCGCGGGCGTCGATGCCCGGTGCCACGGGCACGAAGCAGGTGGCGAAGATGCCCCGGTCGAACGGGCCGCTCGCGGGCACGAAGTGCACGGTGGGCGCCGTGCCGAGGCTCGCGAGGAACCCGCGGATCTCGGGCACGTGCTGGTGCTGGAGCACCTTGTACGCCTTCACGTTCGCGAAGCGCTCGGGGTGGTGCGTGCCGGCGGACGGCGTGGCGCCCGAGCCGGTGGACCCCGTGATCGCGGCCACCTGGACGGGCCCGTTCACCACGCCGGCCGCGACGAGCGGCGCGACGGCGAGCGAGATCGCGGTGGCGAAGCATCCCGGCACGGCGACCCGCGTGGCGCCGGCGAGCTGCTCGGCATTCCACTCGGGCTGCCCGTACACCCACCCCTCGGCGTGGCGGTGATCCGCGGACAGATCGACGATCCGGCGCGCGCCGGCCGCCTCGAGCGCGGGCACGAGGTGGCGTGCGACCCCGTGGGGCGTCGCGAGCGCGACCACGTCGAGCTTCGCGAGCTCGGCGGGCACGAAGTCCTGCACGGTGAGCGAGGTGAGGCCCGCCAGCGCGGGCTGCACGTCTGCGAGCGGGCGACCGACGGCCGACCGGCCCACGACGGACGCGAGCTGGAGGTGCGGGTGCTGGAGCAGCCACCGCACGAGCTCGCCGCCGACGTACCCGGTGACGCCGACGACGCCGACCGTGAGGGAGCTCACGGCAGGATCCGGAGCATCGGCGCGCCGAAGATCGGGGAGAGGACCTCGGCCGCGAGGCGCTCGGGCTCGGTGCGCGCGTTGGCGGCGGGCACGCCGAAGGGCGCGATGGCGAGCGCTCCCGCGGCGTTGTCGGTGGCGGGACCCGTCACGACGGTGGGCACGACGCCCATCTCGCGCAGGATCATCACGCCGCCCCAGGCTGCGACGGGGTCGGTGGCGGACAGCACGACCGCGGACGCCACGGGGTGCAGCTCGGCCAGCATGTCGCGCACGCCGTACTCGCCGAGCAGGCCGTCGCCGAGCTCGACCACGATGAGGTCGAGATCGAAGCTTGCGAGGTACGCGAGGCAGCCCTTCGCGACGGGCAGCGCATCCACGTCGCACGTGCTGGGGAGCCCGGCATCGGCGAACGTGCAGACCACCTTGGCGCCGTGATCCTCCATCTCGAGCGAGTCGCGACGCAGCGCGACGCCCGTGACCTTGGTGGCTCCGACGCGCAGCCCCTGCACGGTGGCCTGGCGGATGAGCGCGCACGCCGCGGCGGTCTTGCCGGCGTGCATGCAGGTGCCCGCCAGGAACACGACCGGCGGGAGCGCCGGCAGCTCGTTCGTGGGGGTGACGCTGCCGTTCTCGATGGTGGCGGGCAGACCGGTGGACGCATCCACGACGGCGCCGAGCACCTCGACCCGCGCGGGAGGGCCGACCTCCGGGCTGCTCGACGTGCACTGGCCGATCACGCCGCCCTTGTTGAGGAGGTGCAGGACGTCTCCGACCCGCACGGAAGACGGGACGTCACCCGTGTAGCCGCGCAGCGCCTGGCGGGAGCCCAGCACGCCAGCGAGCAGATCGCCCGCGTGGACCGTCATCATGCGGCCGTGGGGGTCTTCCACCTCGTTGTAGGTGGACTTCTCGTCGAGCACGCGCACGGCGACCACGACCCCGCGTTCCGCGCGGATCTCGGGCGACAGCACGACGGAGCGCGTGAGCGCGGCGTTGCGGGTGCACGAGGCGATCTTGTCGAGTTCGAGGCGCATGGCTCCCCCCTTGATGGGTGCGCGACATGCATAAAATGCGTAGAGTATGCTGTCAAAGAGAATCAAACCAGATTGGTGATTCTAGCCTTTGAAGCAGCCAAAGTTTTTTCTGTCCGGGCTCTTTCAGGGGCCCGTCCACCCCTCCGAATCCATGCTGAATATGCGCATATTCTGACGAGATGTTCCGGTCCCGGGTCGGCCGTGGTACTCCGGGGCATGTCGTGGCGCTCCGTCCTCAGCGACCTCATCGAGACCGGCACGTACCGAACGCAGCGGGAGCTCGCGCGGGCCGTCGAGGCGCGCATCGGGCGGCGGCTGAACCAGGCGTCCATCTCCCGTGAGCTCCAGGAGCTCGGGGTCCGCAAGGTCGATGGGGTGTACCGCCTCGGTCCCGACCTCGAGATCGCCGCGCACATCCAGCGATGGAACCACACGAGCGGCGGGTGTCTGCTCGTGTTCCAGACCGATCTCGCGTACGCATCCGTGATCGCGCAGACGGTCGATACCGCCGAGCTCCCGGGGGTGCTCGGCACGATCGCCGGCGACGACACGATCTTCGTCGCGGTGTCGGGTCCCGAAGCCCACGAGGCGCTGCTCGATCTGCTCGGTCTCGACCGGCGGTGACCCCGATCGAGCACGAGCCCGGGAGCGTCGAGCTGCGCCTGCCGTCGGGCGAGCACCACACGCTGTTCCACGGCGACCTGATCGGGCGTCTGTGGTCGGCCGCGCTCCGCCTCGACGATGCGCGCATCAGCGAAGCGCACGCGATGATCAGCAACCGCGGCCGCGAGATGAAGCTGCTCGCGCTCCGTGGCCGGTTCATGGTCGGCGGGCAGACCTCCACCGACATCGCACTCCGCACGGGCATGCGCATCACGCTGGCTCCGGGGCTCGAGGTCGACGTGGTGTCCGTGTCGCTGCCCGCCGCCGTGCTGTTCGTGGCCGCCGAGGGACTCGCACCCCGGGCCGTGCCGGGCGTGCTCTCGCTGTACGGCGGGGTCGCTCCGCGCATCCGATCCGGGTGGCGTCCGGACGCTCACGGGTGGCTCTGGCCGACCGGGGAGGGCTGGATGCGCTCGGCCGACCCGCCCGCGCCCGTGATCGACGGCGACACCTGGGAGCTCGAAGGGGCCCGGTTCCGCGTGCACCTCGAGCGGTCCGACCCCGGAACGGCCCCGACACAGCGGGGTGTCGCGCTCGGTCAGCCGCTGAGGGTCGTGGCCCGGTACGACTCCGTGCACCTCCTGCGCGACGGGCAGCCCGTGGTCGCGATCTCCGGCCGGTCGGCGCGGCTGGTGTCCGAGCTCGCGGTGCTCGGTCAGCCGTGCTCGTGGGAGGTGCTCGCGGTCGAGTTGTGGGGCGACCTCGATCGCACACAGCTCCGGCGTCGGTGGGACATGCAGCTCCAGCGCCTCCGGCAGAAGCTGCGCTCGGCCGCCATCCGTACCGACCTCGTCCGAGCCACCGGGAACGGCCTGATCGAGCTCGTGCTGGGTCCCGACGATGTCGTCGTCGACGAGACCTGACGCCACACCGGTGGGCAGCGTGGGTCCGGCCTGGACGACCCACGCGCACGAGGCCGGCATGCCCGGGGTCTCGCTCGCGGACGATCGGTACGAGGCGGGCGGCGAACTGGGTCGCGGAGGCATGGGGGTGGTCGAGGTCGCGCAGGATGCCTGGCTCGACCGCGAAGTGGCGCTGAAGCGTCCCCATGCCGAGCTCGACGAGGCCACGCGCGAACGGCTCGTGCGGGAGGCTCGGATCACGGCGCGGCTCCAGCATCCGGGTGTGGTGCCGGTGTTCGACTTCGGCGTCGATGCGGTGGGGCCCTTCTACACGATGCCCGTGCTCGAGGGTCGCACGCTCCGGCGGGTGATCGACGAGAGCACGTCCGAGCCCGATCGGCTCTCACGGCTGGTGCGCGTGGTGGAGGCCGTGGCGCGCGCCGTGGGGTTCGCGCACTCGCGGGGGATCGTGCATCGCGACCTGAAGCCCGAGAACGTGCTCGTGGGCGGGTTCGGAGAGGTCCGGGTGCTCGACTGGGGCGTGGCGCTGGACCTCGCGGAGCCCGACACGCACGCGGTCGGTACGCCGGGCTTCATGGCGCCCGAGCAGCGCCGGGGCTCGGTCGTGGGCCCTCCCGCGGACGTGTATGCGCTGGGATGCATCCTGGGCGTGGTGCTCGAGGCCTGTGGCGGCTCCGCGGCCCTGGCCGCCGTGCGGGACCGCGCCACGCGCGACGATCCGGGCGCGCGCTACCCGGATGCCGGTGCGTTCGCCGACGAGCTCGCGCGCTGGCTCGACGGGCGCCGGGTCGAGGCCCACGACTACTCGCCCACCGAGCTGCTCCAGCAGGTGGTGCGCGCCTGGAAGGGTCCGCTCGCGGCCGGAGCCGTGCTCTCGCTCGCGTTCGTGGGGCTGCTGGCGACGTGGGCCACGACCAACGGCTGGGAGCGCGACCGTGCCCGCGCGGCCGAGCGCGTGGCGCAGGACGCGAAGCGGGTGTCCGAGCGGCACCTGGCGGAGGCCCTCCTCCCGTCCGCTGCGGCGTATCTCAGGGCGGAGTCGCGTCCCTCCGCCGAGGTTCTTGCGGCGCGTTCGCTCGAGCTGGCGGACTCCCCGGAGGCTCGGGGGGTGCTCATGGCCTGGCACGGCGTTCCGCGGTTCGAGCGGCTGGAGCGCGGCCCGCTGCCATGCCCGGACGCCCTGCCGGTGTCGGGGGGCTTCGTGTGCATCGGCACGGACTACGTGCGGGTGCTCGGGAACGACGGGGTGGAGCGCACCCGCGCACCGGTCGGCCTGGAGCCCGTGCGGGCCGCGCGGTTCGACGGCCGCACGCTCGTCACGCTCGACACGCGCAACGTGATGGAGGTGTGGCGCGACGGAGGCCTGCTGGACCGGGGTCCCGTGGTGGAGCGCACCCTGGAGCCCGCGTCCGGCGGGCTGTTCTTCCACGACCCCACGCGAGTGGGCCGGCTGGCCGCGTCCGGCGAGCTCGAGTGGTCTGCGCCCCTCTGCGAGCGGGTCGAAGCCGCGTGGTCGGACGGGAGCGACGTGGTGGTCGTGTGCCCGTTCGACCGGCTCGTGCTGGGCGACTTCGACGGTCCGCGGGAGGAGCACGCGCTCGGACACCCGCCGAGCGTGGTCGTCCGGATGCCGGACGGGGCCGTGGTGGTCGGCACCTTCGACGGGATGCTGCTCTCGTCCCACACCGGGTTCGCCGCGGAGCCCGCGGGAGTGGGAGCGGTCACGGATCTCGCCGTGCTCGGGAACCGGGTCGTGGTGTCGGGAGAAGCCCTGACGTCCCGCCTCTGGGACCCCGCCACGGGCGCGTTCGCGGGCCGGTTGCCGCGACGCGGTCGGATTGGCGCAGCGGGCGAGGTGACGGTGGTGGGGGAGGATGCCGTCGAGCGCTGGGGGGTCCCCGAGAGCCCTGTCGTGGCGCGCTTCACGCGTGGAGGGGAGGGCGGCGTGCCGTTCCTGGCGCTCTCTCCGACTGGGGATGCGCTCCTGGGCGGCGGCTCGGCCGGGAATGTCGTGCGGTGGGACCTCCGGTCCGGCGGCGCCCTGGAGCTCGGCGAGGGGTGCGGGAACGTGGCGAAGTCGGGGGTGCTGTTCGACGCGGTCGCGGTGGCGACCCAGCTCGGGTGCACGCCGCCGCTGCTGGAGGTGGACTGGCGCTCGGGAGCCCTGTCGGAGCGGGTTCCCCGCGTGGGTGCGCGCTTCATGGAGCGCTGGGGCGAGCACGTGGTGCAGATGGACTACGGCGTCACCCTGCGGGTGGTGGGTCCGATGTCGGGCGGACCGTCCGAGGTGCGGACGCTGCGGGGCGCGTTCGTCGCGGCGTCGGCTGCGAGCGATGGCCTGTGGCTGCTCGACCGAGACGGGGCGATCGGGCTCGGAGAGCCGGACTCGGGCGTCGAGGTGCGCTTCCGGGTCGATGGGGCGCGCGACCTCGTGCGGACCGCTGCGGGGATCGCGGTGGTCCGCGGGAAGGACGTGGAGCTGCGGGACCTGTCGGGCGCCGTGCTGTGGTCCTGGACCGCCCCGCGCGAGCCCACCGCGGTGGAAGCGAGCGGAACGCACGTGGTGGTGGGGGATCTCGACGGCACGCTGCACGTGCTCGACGGCGAGGGGCGGCTCCTGGCGTCCGCGCGCGGGCACGAGCGCCGCATCTCGGAGATCCGCGCCGACGGCGATGTCGTGTGGACGGCGAGCTGGGACGGGTCCGTCCGGCGCTGGGGGCTCGCGGCCGCGACTGCGCCGGTCGGCACGCTCGTGGAGTCCGTGGCTTCCTGGGGGCTGTCGGTCGACGAGGTCCTCGACCGACCCACCCCGTGACGCTCACATCGAGTGGACGTAGTTGTTGAAGGTCGACAGCTCGAGCTTCCCGAGCCCGCCGCCGTTCAGCACGAACCACACGATGTCGGGGTCCTGCGGGTCGAGCACCACGGTGCCGTGGAAGATGCCGTGCCCATTGCCGAGCATCGACTGCGAGACGCTCCGCACGACGCCGTAGTCGGACTGCAGGATGGGGTTCGGGAACTCGTCGGTGTCGCCGTAGATCGACTCGCGCTGCCCGGTGACGGGGTCGATGACCGAGCCGACGTAGCGGTTGTGGTCGCCGACCGCCCAGACCACGTCGCGGGTGTCGTCCCAGAACAGGTTCTGGTAGCCGATGCCGGTGTACGTGCCGTTCGGCGGGGAGACCGACACGCGGTTCCCGGTCGCGAGGTCGACGGTGAGCAGGTCGCCCCACGTGCTCACGCCCCACACCTTGCCGTCGCGCAGCATGAGCCCGCGCACGTCGCCGTACTGGGGCAGGAAGCCCGTGCCGATGTTCGCGGGCTGCTCGCCGCTGCTCAGGCTGGCACCCCAGCGCGACACGAACTCGCAGCCGGAGCCGTCGGCGGTGATGCGGATCACCCCGTCTCCCTCGCGGCTTCCGTGGAACGTCAGGTAGAACTGCCCGTCGTCCCCGACCGCCAGCGCGTTCTTCGTGATGGCGACGGAGTCCGCGACCCCTCCGACGGTGGCGCCGTGGCGCAGGCACTGTCCGTACGTGGCCGTGATGTCGCCCGTCGCGCCGGTGCCCGAGGACCCGGTGTGCTGGCTCATCCACACGAGGGTGCGCTCGCCGGTGGTGCGGTCGATCCGCACGATCTCCGCCTGCTTGTTCGACCCTTCGCCCGTGCCGCCGCCGAGGGTGTAGAGGTGGCCGTCCGGACCGGACCGGAGCACGGCGACGCCCGTGAGCGGCTGGTCGGCACCGGCCTGTCCGAGCGCACGGGGGCTCTCGTACCCGGAGCCGTACGTCACGATGCCGTTGTTCGGGTGCGGGTACAGGCCGCTGATGATGCGCCGCTCGCCCGTGTCGACCTGGAACGCGACGATGCTGCCGGTGCGGTTGTAGGCCGGGTTGGTCCAGCGCACGGCCGAGAACAGCTCGCGCGTCACGGGATCGAAGGCGCCCCCCATGTAGTCGCCGCCCGTGGCGGTCTCGGTGTGGAACGGCACGAAGCTGGGTCCGGAGCCGTACGCCAGCGGCCACGTCTGGGTGTGCATCTGGTCGAGCGTGGCGCAGTTGATGATGGTGTTGCCGGGGTTCGCGCCGGTGTTCGGGTTCACGTACCCGGTGCCGGTCCCGCCATCGCCCGTGATGCGACAGCGGCAGTCGATCTCGAGCTCGGTGGGGTTGCGGACCCAGTCGGCGAACGTGCAGCTGTGGTCGTAGTAGGGCTTCCCGGCCTGCGAGGGCTCGATCGACCGCGCGCACACGGGCTCGTCGTTGTAGTACCCGGCCTCCTGGAAGCACCGCGACCCGAAGCCGCAGGTCTCCTCGACGTTCGCGGGAGACGCGTCGATCGTGCCGCACGAGTGCTCGAACACGATCCAGGTGTCGTCGTACAGGCCGGGCTGGCTGCCGAACGCGCAGGTGAGCGTGTCGAGCGGGGCACACCCGCACTCCGGGGTTCCGGAGGAGTCGTCGCAGGCGGTCGATCCGAGGCATCCCTCCGCGATGGTCGTGAATTCCCCGCACGCGTTCGTGTAGTAGACCGCGGACGGGTCGGCCGGGTTGCACGCGAGCCCCGCGGTGTCGCTGCCGCACGTCGCTTCGCACGTGGCGGGCTGGTACGCGCCGGTGGCGTCGGTGTCGACGCAGGTCTCGAGCGCGCCGCAGACCCCGAGCACGCCGAGCAGCGTGCCGCATCCGTCGGTCTCGATGCGCAGCCCCGCGACGTTCGGGTCGCACACCTGGAGGGTCGCCGCGCAGGGGTCCCCGGTGTCGGTGTCCGCATCGGTGTCTGCGTCCGCGTCCGCGTCGGTGTCGGCATCCGCGTCCGCGTCGGTGTCGGTGTCTGCGTCCGCATCGGTGTCTGCATCCGCATCGGTGTCTGCATCCGCATCGGTGTCTGCGTCCGCGTCGGTGTCTGCGTCCGCGTCGGTGTCGGCGTCCGCGTCGGCGTCGGTGTCGGCGTCCGCATCGGTGTCGGTATCGGCTTCGGTCGGGGCGTCGGTGTCG
This sequence comes from Myxococcota bacterium, assembly GCA_041389565.1. Classification (GTDB taxonomy): domain Bacteria; phylum Myxococcota_A; class UBA796; order UBA796; genus JACKEQ01. The sequence goes on along the minus strand of JAWKRP010000016.1, from coordinate 44,695 downwards.
GTGCCCGAGCAGGCGGACAGGGTGAGCGCGAGGCCGAGCAGGACGGGACGGAACGAGGCGGACATGGGGACTCCTTTCGCCTGGTGTACCGCTCGCGTGCACACTCCGGACCCCACGCCGATCTCACGATGGGATATGGTCGTCACACCCTCCCTCCGGCACTCCCCCCGCCGGTCCTCCCTCCCTCCCTCCCTCCCCAGAAATGACCATGACCGTACGTGGACCCGTCTACGTCCAGCTCGGACTGTTCGGTGGCACCAGCACGATCGACGGTATGCACGTCGTCGCGGCGCACACCCGCGTTCGAGCCGACGGCACCGAGGTGTTCGTGGCCGAGCACCTCCGCTGGAACCGCGGCCGTCAGGCCCGCCCGATGCCGATGTTCCCCAAGGCCCCACCCCGCTCCGACCAGCAGCCGCTGTTGTTCGGACCGCAGTCCCACTGCCTCGAAGAGGTGGAGGTCTGGCCCGGAGCCTGGCAGCTGCCGCTGTGGCCGGCCGAGCCGAGGTGACGTGCACCTGACGCTCACCGACGCTTCGCCCGGAGTCCCGGTCCGCGCCCTTCGCGCGTGTCGGGGCTGACCCGTGGCCAACACGTTCCGCGAGCTCTGGGTGTGGCTGCGCGACCAGGTCTCGGCCGAGAGCCGCGCGTTCGACCGGGAGTTCGGCACGGCATTGTTGGCGTGTGCCAGTCATGGCAGAGGCAGCTCCCAGCCATCATATTGATTTGGTAGTGTTGCGTTGACGCGCGGTGCGCCGTGTGCCGCAGTTTGCGGTAGACGTTTTCGCGACGGAGAGCATGAGAGTTCAACGTCTCGACGGTACATGCGTTGGAGGCCGGTTTCTAAAACGTTCCCGGCAGCAAGGGCATCGCGGCCCGAGAATCCCTCTTCATCGCGACTTCATCATCCTCGCATCGGGAGCCTCTGATGGTGTTGGTACTCCTCGCGCTCGCGTGCTCATCGACCCGGATCGAGAAGCAGGACTGCGAAGACGCGCAGATCACACCGGATGTCACGGCGTGGGGCGGTGCCGATCTCGGCCTGCTGATGCCCGATGGAACGTGGACCGCGACCGTGCCTGCCTGGGCCGCCTCCGGGAACGTCGAGCTCGTGCTCGATGCGACGGTGGAGGGGAGCGCACACGGGCTGACGAACGCGGCGTGCTTCATGAATCCCGAGGCCGAGGGCGACTATCTGGTGGTCCCCGTCGCATGGCGGGTGCACTCTGACGACGGGTACCTCGACGTCTCGTCGGTGGGCGAGGTTCGGTTCCGCGACGACACCTGGCGCTTCCACCAGGGCGTCGATCCGGCTGAAGTGCCCGAGCACCCCTTCGACTTCAGCTTCGACGACCCCGTCGGGCTCACGGTGACGCTCGAGCAGGGGAATGGCTTCGCGTCCGCGATGGTGAGCGAGCGCTACAGCGTCTCCAGCGGCCCGTCGTCGCACGTCGTGTTCAGCTCGAACCCAGACCTCGTCGACACCCCCGTTCGCTGAACCGGTGCTCGGAGCGCTGCGCGAGCTCTGGGTGTGGCTGCGCGACCAGCTGTCCCCCGAGAGCCGCGCGTTCGACCGGGAGTTCGGCACGGCGACCTCCTGGCACGACTTCGGGAACTACGAACCCTCCCTCCCGTCCGTGGTGGGCGCCGTGCTCGACGCCATCCCCGACCCCGAGCGATGCACGTTCGTGGACCTCGGCAGCGGGAAGGGCCGCGTGGTGCTGCTCGCTGCCGGACGCCCGTTCCGTCGGGTGGTCGGCGTGGAGCACCGGCGGGCGCTGCATCGACGAGCACAGCGCAACGAGGCCGCGTACACGGGCCCGATCGTGTGCCGTCCCGAGTGGGTGTGCGCCGATGCCCGCGCGGTCGAGCTGCCGGACGGCCCGCTCGTGGTGTTCCTGTACAACCCCTTCGGCATCGAGGTGCTCGACGCCGTGCTCGCCAGGATCGCCCGTCCAGACGTGCGGATCGCGGCCGTGCACCCGCCCGACTCCGCGTACATGGCCGCGCACGGCTTCACCGTGCTGGTGCACCATCCCGCCGACAGTCCGGATCGACGGTGGACGCTGTTCGGCCGGTGAGGCCCTCCGACGAGGTGCGGGTGCTCAGAGCCCGCACGGCTCCGAGATTCCGGGCCCGAACGACAACACCGCTTCGTCGACCCTGACGTCGAGGAGCAGACAGGACGCCTCACCGTCGGCACAGGGCGCACACACGTCGCCCGCCAGCTCGGCGAGCTCGCAGGTGGCGTTCGGACCTCCGAGCAGGTCGTCGAACGGACGCGTGTCGATGCGGCCCGTGAACCGCACGTTCTCGAGGCCCCCTTCGGCCGTGAACCGCCCCGTGAACGTGAGCTCGTCGATGTGGATGACGAGCGGGATGGGGGCGTCTTCGACGGGGATGTCGAGCACTCCGGAGTCGGTCGTGAAGATGGGGTTTCCCGAGTAGTCGGCCTGGATCGCGACCGCGCTCGGACACTCGGGCTCGCCGAGCGGCCAGCCGGCCGTGAACATCGCGTCGAACGACTGCCCGTCGGACGCGAGGGGCCCGATCTCCATCAGGAACGAGTCGAACGCGATGAGGGTGGTGAACACGGCCGCCGAGCTGGGCGAGACCCACTCGAGGTCGTCGAAGGGCAGCTCGTACGTGTCGCCCTCCCCGGGATCGACGGGCTCCGTGGTGGTGCGGAACGTGGTGGGGGTCGTGACGTCACACACGCTCACCGTGACGCTGTAGAGGGTGTCCTCGGCGAGGGGCGCGTTGGGCACGAAGGACGCGGAGAGCCCGTCCTCACCGACCTCGACGCGGCCCTGCACCCCGGCGATGCCCATGGCCCAGTTCGGGTTCGGGGGCGCGGTGAACACGACGTCGACGGTGGTGTTCACGGGGACGTCGGTGGCGCCGTCTGCGGGGGTGATGGACGCCAGCGTCGCGACACAGCCGGGGTCGGTGTCCTGGGGGTCGGTGTCGGCGGGCCCGGACTTCGTGCAGCCGACCAGGATGAGGGCGAGGAGCGTGGTTCGCATCGGAGACCTCCGAGGGGACTCTACGGTGAATCCGCGCCGCCCGCCTGTCCGGACCTCATCCGCCCGTGCCCGGGGGCTCCTCCAGGACCACGACCCGCGTCGTGCCCACGGCCACCAGGGGATCTCCGGGGAGCGGTCGCAGGAGGGCCGGCGCTGCGGTGTGTGCGGCACCCGCGAGCGCTCCGGACGCCACGAAGAGGAGCGGACCTTCGGGCGCCGGCTCGCGGTCGCGGAGGGTGTGCCGGGTGCCCCGCTCGAGCCACGCGAGCCGCTCGGTGTCGGACATCCCCAGGAGCTCCGGCCAGCTCGACCCGGGCGCACCGTGCAGGTGATGGACGAACCGCTGGCGCCCGAGCGAGCCGTGCAGCTGCTCTTCGACCTCCGGGAGCTCGTCGAGCAGCGCGGCGAAGCGGTCGTGTGGGATCTGCCCGACGAGCCCGTCGGTGAGCGCGCGCATCGTGTGGTGGGCGGGCTGTCCGGTGAGCAGCTCGACGTCGCCGAGGATCGCGCCGCTCCCGAGCAGGTCGACCAGGCGCGGCTCGCCGTCGTCGCGCATGGCCGCCACCGCGCCCCGCGCCACGATGAACACGTCGACTGCGGGGCTCCCCTGCGCGTAGAGGACCTCCCCCGGAGTGACGGCGCGCTCGGTCGTCAGGGCGCCGAGGCGGTCGAGCGCCGCTGCGTCGAGGCCCGCGAACCGGGGCACGGCCCGGCAGATCTCGGAGGTCGGCGGTAGCGAGACCTTCATGGGGAGCCCGTGCAAGCGCTTCATCCGGGCTTCGATGGCCGTTCGGGCCCGTGTGGCGGCGTCTGGATCGAGGGCTCCCCTGCGGGCGAGCGTGCGCACGGCGTCTCGCTCGAGATCGAGGCTGATGCGGCGCGCGATGCGGGTCTCGAGGGCTTCGGTCATCTCGGGGAGCGTGGTGCGGAAGGCCTCGAGCCGCTCGATGGTGCGGTGCCGCCAGGCCTGGTAGACGCGGCGTACCTCGGGGTCCTCGAGCTCGCCGTGATCGAGCGCTTCGAGCACGGCCGTGGCCGCGAGCCCCTGTCCACGGGCGATCTCGTACCGCAGCTCGAGCATCGTGAACTGGGCGCTCACGAGCGTGACGCCGGGCCGGTGCAGCCAGCGATCGACCACCGCACGCCAGCCCGACAGCTCGCCGACTGCCCAGTCGCCGGGCTCGAGGGGGTCGTGCTGGAGCGCCTGCATCCGCGCGTCCACGCTGTCGTCCAGCAGCTGGACCGCCGCCGCCCCCAGCGTGCCGTGCGCGAACGCGTCCCAGTAGGCCGCGCGCTCGATGGACAGGGCCTGAGCCCACGTCCCGGCGTCGCGGGGCCCGGGCAGGCGTGCCAGCTCCGCTTCGGCCTCGCGCTGGTCCTGCGCGACCTCGGCGCGGCGGGCTGCGAGCTCCTCGTCGACGGTGGTCCAGCGGACGGTGCGCAGATCGGGTCGGGCGCGAACCTCCGCGAGCTCCGCTGCCACATGCGCGAGGATGGACGCCCGGGTGTCGGCCTGGGCCCGCCGATCGCTCGCTGGAGCGCGGTCGAAGCCGAGACGACGGAGCAGGGGACCGATGGTGGTGCCGCTGACGAGCAGGGTGCCCAGCACCACCCCCGCGGTGACGAGCACCACCTGCTCGCGGAGCGCCTCCGGCACGCCGGGTTCCTGGGAGACCATCAGCGCGAGGGCCAGCGACACGGCTCCGCGCAGGCCCGACCATGCGATCACGGCGGTCTCACCGGGCGACACGGGCTCTGCGAGGGCTCCGAGGACGGGGCGGCTCGCGAACACCAGCGCGACGCGCACCCCGACGATGCCCACGAGCGACGCGGCGATCACGGCGAGGTCGACCAGGCCGGCACGACCGAGGGGCACGGCGGCCGCGAGCCCGACCAGGAAGAAGATGAGGGTGTTCGCGATGGAGGCGAGCACCTGCCAGAAGCGGTGCAGGAAGCTCAGCACCTCGGGGCTGATGGTGACGCGCCCGGGCCCCGACATCCACAGGCCGGCAACGACGACGGCCATGACGCCCGACACGTGGAGGGTCTCGGCGACGACCATCGAGAGGTACGCGAGCGTGACGGTGAGCGTGATCTCGACCACCGGCTGGTTGAAGGTGCGCCGCATCCACGCGGAGGCCGCGATCGCGAGCGAAGCGCCCACGGCGACCCCGCCGCCCGCGACCGCGAGGAAACGCCCGGCCGTTCCGAGCGGATCGAAGGGACCCTGCCCCACGAGCACCGACAGGACGAGCGTGAAGACGACGATGGCCGTGCCGTCGTTGAACAGCGACTCGCCTTCGATCAGCACGCTGATGCGCTTCGGCGCGCCGATCTCGCGGAGGAGCGCGACGACGGCGACGGGGTCGGTCGCGCTCACGAGGGCTCCGAACACGAGCGCCGCGGGCCACGACCATGCCCAGGTGGGTGCGGTCACGGCGACCATCCAGGCGGCGACCCCGAGCGTCGTGGCGACGACCACCGGCCCGGCGAGCCAGAGCACGGCGCCGAGATCGCGACGCACGGCGTGCACCTGCATCGAGAACGCCGACTCGAACACGAGGACCGGGAGGAACACGAACAGGATGAGGTCGGGGCGCACCTCGTCGCCGGTCGTCACCACGGACTGCTCGGGCAGCCACAACCCGACGGCGAGCCCCACGAGGAGGACGAGTACCGTGTGGGGGAGGCCGAGCCAGCGGCTGATCGGACGCGCCGCGAGCCCCGAGAGGAGGATCGCGCACAGCGTGGCGACAGCGACGAGCTCGCTTCCGTGGTGCATGCCCCGATCTCCGCGTGGCCTCGATGCCGGACCACCTGCTGTGCGAGAGTACGCCGACTGATCCGGGGGACCCGTGAACGACACCGACATCGCCCGCACCGTGAAGGCCCGACCCATCCAGGAGATCGCCGCGAAGCTCGGCCTGGGGCCGGACGATCTGCATCCGTACGGACACCACGTGGCCAAGGTGGATCCGCAGGTGCTCGAGCGGCCCGGTCGCGCAGGGCGCCTGGTGCTGGTGAGCGCGATCACCCCGACGCCAGCGGGCGAGGGGAAGACCACCACGACCATCGGGCTCGGCCAGGCGATGCAGCGGATCGGCGAGCGCACCTGCCTGGCGCTCCGCGAGCCGTCGCTCGGCCCGTGCATGGGCATGAAGGGCGGCGCCACCGGGGGTGGGTACAGCCAGCTGATGCCCGCCGAGGAGATCAACCTCCACTTCACGGGCGACTTCCACGCGATCACGAGCGCGCACAACCTGCTGGCGGCCGTGATCGACAACCACCTGCATTTCGACACCGATCTGAAGCTCGACCCGCGCCGCGTCACTTGGCCCCGGGTGCTCGACATGAACGACCGCGCGCTGCGGTCCATCGTGATCGGGATGGGCGGAACGGCGAACGGGGTGCCGCGCGAGGCGGGGTTCGACATCACGGCGGCCAGCGAGGTGATGGCGATGCTGTGTCTCGCGAGCGACCCCGACGACCTGCGGGCCCGTCTGGAGCGGGCGATCGTGGGCTTCGACCGCGACCGGAAGGTGGTGACGGCCGGACAGACGGGTGCGGTGGGCGCGATGATGGCCCTGCTCCACAAGGCGGCGCTCCCGAACCTCGTGCAGACCCTCGAGGGCACGCCCGCGCTCGTCCACGGCGGGCCGTTCGCGAACATCGCGCACGGCTGCAACAGCGTGATGGCGACGAAGATGGCGCTGCACCTGGCCGACTGGTGCATCACGGAGGCCGGGTTCGGGTTCGATCTGGGTGCCGAGAAGTTCCTCGACATCAAGTGCCGGGTGGCCGGCCTGGAGCCTGCGGCGGTCGTGATCGTGGCCACCGTGCGTGCGCTCAAGATGCACGGGGGCGTCGAGCTGGACGCCCTCACGGAGCCGAACCCCGACGCCGTGCGCAAGGGGCTCGGGAACCTCGAGAAGCACCTCGAGAGCGTCGGGCACTTCGGTGCGCGTCCGATTGTCGCGCTGAATCGGTTCTACGCCGATACCGACGCCGAGATCGCGGTTGTGCGTGGGTTCTGTGAGCAGCTCGGCGTCCCGTTCGCCGAGAGCGATCACTTCGCGCGCGGCGGCGAAGGTGCGGAGGCCCTCGCGAAGCTGCTCGTGCAGGTGGCGAGCGAGCCCGGGCCCGCGGTGAAGCCGCTGTACGCCCTGGAAGACCGCGTCACCGACAAGATCACGGCGATCGCGACGAAGGTGTACGGCGCGAACAAGGTCGTGTTCACGCGGGAAGCCGAGGCCGACCTGCGCCGGATCCGCCGGCTGGGGTTCGCGAATCTGCCGATCTGCATGGCGAAGACGCACAGCTCGCTGTCCGACGATCCGAAGCTGCGCGGCCGTCCCACCGACTTCGACGTGACGGTGCGCAGCATCCGCATCAATGCGGGCGCGGGCTTCCTCGTCGCGCTGACCGGCGACATCCTGCGCATGCCGGGCCTGCCGCGGGTCCCGCAGTCCGAGCACATGGACGTCGTGGACGGACGCATCGTCGGCGTGCGCTGACGGCGGTCCGCAGACGTCGAAAGGCCCCGCAAGCCGTGAAGCCTGCGGGGCCATCGTGACACTCGAGCTACCGATGGAAGCGTCTTCTCCAGAGACTCAGCGTTCAGACGTGTCCCCGGCCCTCTCGGGTCGGGCGTGCATCCGCGAAGATTCGCTGGTCCTCCAGGGATGGACTTCGTTCCACGCCTCTCGACGTGGCTTCCATCGGAACATCTCGCCTGCGGCTGTTGGATTCACCGCGCCCCTCTCGACCTTCACCGTCGCCGGCTGGCCCTCAGGGGGACACGAGATGCTCGCCTCCGTCGTGTGTGACCACGATAGAGGAGCACCCCTCATGGACTTTGCGTCTTCCTCGACGCGCCGTCTGTCTGCCTCCAGACCTCGATCCGTTCTTCCCTCCGTTGCCGGTAGGGCTTCTCGAACCGCGTTCTGGACGGCCTCTCTTGAAGATTCGCTCTCGTAGGATCGCCCTGCTTCCGTACTCCCGGAACCGAACCAGCCTCGAGATCCGGAGATCTCGACGAGGACCAGCCACCTCCACGTGCTGCTGATCGACTGCCGCCCTCGGGGTCTCTCACCCCCTCGACGGTTCGGGTATCGGCTCCGCTCGGGGAATGTTGCACCCCAGCCGGACAGGATTCGCATCGTTTCTGGTTCGGGCTCCGGCTCTCACCGGACCCCTCGACACCGACTCCAGAGACCCACATCGCTGTGGACCTTCCCAGATCTCCCGGTCGCCGGCCCTCCCGGACCACCCCCCTCACGAGGGGTCGGAATCTCTGGACATCCCGCCGAAGCGGGATCGAGAGTCGTCGCACCTCCCGGAACCGCCGAAGCAGGACCGTGGAGCGAGAAGACATGCCATGTCGCCTTCCCCGATGCGCGCACACCCTTCGAAGAACACCACCCCCTCCCAGCCGTGTCACGTCGCCGTGACCGTGACCCTCCTGCCGTTCCCGAGCACCTCGAGAGGTGTTCGCGCGGCTCCAGGGTGTTGCTCCGGGTGGGGGACCGGACTCCAGACCCGCGTTGCCGCGAGCGATTGAGAGTCCTCTTCTTCCATGGGCTTCTGGTTCCCCTTCGAGGTGCAGGTTCCAGGACAGCGAGCCGTCCCTCGGGATTGCTCCCGACGCCGTGAGATGCCCGCGACTTCCGACGCGGGGACGAACACCCTGATCGTCGCGCCGAGGCGCGTCGTCATGTGCTCTTCACTGGATCCCGGCGCTCGTTGGCGATTCCTTCGGGTCTTTCGACCGTGGGGCGCTCGAGTGCCGTCTGTCCGGCGGGTTCCGTGAGACCAGACCGACCGGAGCCGGGCGGGTCTCGTGACCTCCATGGGGTTTTCGACGTGAAAGAACGGGTTCGACCGCGAACGAGCGAGCTCGTTCCTGTCAGTCGGGCACCGGTTTCCCGGGTGTCGTGGACCAGTAATGCAGGTGCCGTGCCAACACGGCCTCACGGAGGAAAGCCGAGAATCGCGGGATTCGCCAGGATCCCGAGATCCCGTCTCGTTCCCAGCCACGACGGGGTGTGCGCGTCGTCGTTCACGAGAATCCAGGTGACAAGTGAATCCTCGTCCGGCGGGATCCGGGCTTCGTGTGGGATCCCTGGATCCCAGGTGAGGAGGGCCGCCCGACGGGGTGACACTGCCGGCTCGCCCACGAGGGGCCGTCGCGCCTATACTGCCGGCGGACGGGACCCTTGAGCACAGAAGATCGCCAGCGCAAGTTGAACTCGGAGACCTTCATCTTCCAGGAAGGCGACTCCCACCGGGTCGACGCCTCCGGCGGGGAGGCCGACGACGCGAGGGTCGCGCGGTACCGGCTCGCGGAAGAGCTCGGACGGGGCGGGCTCGGCGAGGTGCACACCGCACACGACCTGCTGCTCGTGCGCGAGGTGGCCCTGAAGGCCTCGCTCCACACCGACAAGCGCATCCTCGAGCAGTTCTGGCACGAAGCCCGCGTCACTGCCGTGCTCGACCACCCGAACATCGTCACCGTGTACGACGCGGGCACGCTCGGCACGGAGCGTCCGTTCTTCACGATGAAGCGGATCGAGGGCAAGAACCTCGCGGAGGCGGTCACCGAGGGGCCTCCGATGTCGCTCCGCGAGAAGCTCGACATCTTCCGGAGCGTCTGCGACGCCGTGCAGTACGCGCACTCCAAGCGCTGGATGCACCGCGACCTCAAGCCCGACAACGTGATGCTGGGGCCGTTCGGCGAAGTCCTCGTGGTCGACTGGGGCCTCGCGGCCTCGCTCGATGCCCCGCGTCCGCCGAAACCCGCCGGAACCCCGCGCTACATGGCGCCCGAGCAGGCCCGGGGCGAAGCGCAGGACGAGCGCGCCGACATCTACGCGCTCGGCGGCATCCTCTGGTTCCTGCTGTCCGGGGAAGACCCCTGGCACAACGTCGAAGACTTCCACGACGTGATGTCCGAGCTCCGCCAGGGGAGCGCGTTCATCCCCGACGAGCGCGAGTCGGTGCCCCGCGAGCTCCGCGCCATCGTCGTGCGCGCACTGGAGCCGCGCCCGGAAGACCGGTACCCGACTGCACGCGCCCTCAAGTCCGACGTGCTGGCCTTCCTCGACGGTCAGGAGGTGGGTGCGGCGAGCTACACGGCGTCCGAGCGCCTCGCGAAGTGGGCCGACCGCCACCGGGGCCGCCTGCTCGTGGGGCTCGCGGTGTCCACGGCCGTGCTCGGGCTGATCGGCGTGTCCACGACCGCTGTGGGCTTCGCGCTGTACCGGTCGATGCAGGTCGCTCGAGGTGCCGCGGAACGCGCGGAGACCGCCGAAGCCGCGACGAAGGACCAGCTCGTCGAGGCCCTCGTCGCGGGGAGCGCGGCCGACGTGGGGGGCGAGCGCTACACGTCCGCGCGCGACACCCTGGTCCGTGCCGACGCGATGATGGCGACGCGCCCGATGCTCGGTCTCGCCTGGTCCGACGTGACGACGCGTGGCGTGTGGCCCGTCGCGCGGGTCGACACGCCTGGCGGGACTCCCGGCGACCTCGCGGTCACGAGCGCCTACGCGCTGCTCACCCGCGCCGACGGCCGGTGGGAGACCCGCGACCTCCGCACGGGCGAGCTCCGGTCCGAGGGCACCGTGCCCGGCCGTCCGCTGCTCGCGGTCGATGCCGACACGATCCTGTCGGTGGATGGCGCCGATCTCGTGCTCGCCCACGTGTTCAAGGGCGAGCTGGCGCGAACGGCCCGCCCCGACCCCGACCAGCGCGTCGAGCACGCATGGAAGGCCGGCAACCGCGTGGTGGTCCAGGCGTACGAAGACGGAAGCGCCCCGCCCGCATCGGCCTGGACGCTGCCCGACCTCGCGCCGTCCCCGCTGCCGTCGGGCCTGAAGGGGGTGTACGTCCAGGATGTGAGCCCGTGGGGTACCTACGTGCTCGGCTCCACCGAGCGGAGGCCCGACCTCACGCTCCCGGGCGAGGTGCGGGTGCTGTCCGACGGTGCTCTGTCGCTCTCGTTGCCCCAGGGAATCCAGGGCTTCCTCGGGCGCGAGACGTTCTACCGAACGGCCGCCGGTGCCGTGGAGGCGCGCTCGCTGACCAGTCGTACGGAGGTCTGGGAGCGTCCCGGCTTCGCGGGCGTCTTCGGCGTGGAGACGCGGGCGGGTGTGGTCGTCATCGCGGCCGAGGAGGGCACGATCCTCGTGCTCGATGCCCGCACGGGCGAGGAGCGCGCGCTGCTCCTCGGTCTCGACCAGCGTCCGGTGGACGTCGACATCGACCGCGAGGGGCGATGGGTCGTCGCGACCGGTGTAGACGGGCGGATCGCGACCTGGGCCCTCCCGCAGACCCCCACCGCCTGGTGGCGGAGCGAAGGGGTGTACTGGGCACGGGCACATCCCGAGGGGCGGCTCCTGGCGGTCGCCCGGCCCGGGTCCGTCGAGGTGCTGGACGTGCCCAGCGCGACGACCGTGGTGTCGATCGAAGCCACTGCGAGCGAGGGGCGCCCGGTCTGGTCCCCCGACGGCCTGAAGCTGCTGTTCGGGGATGGTGACGGGGGGCGCGTGGTGGACGTCACGACGCTGGAGTCCCGTGATCTCCCGGAAGGTGTGGGGGTGGCGAACGCCGTGTGGGGCTCCGAACAGCTGGTCGTGAGCCACGCGAAGACCGGTATCGTGAGGCTCGATCCCGAGACGCTGGAGGTCCGTGATCGGTTCCCGGAGGCCGGCTCGAGCTGGAGCGGGATCGAGCTCGAGGACGGCTCGGTGGTGTTCGGTGCGAACAAGCGCACCGACGCGTTCGCGGGCGTTCGCGTACCGGTGTCGGGCGAGCCCGTGCTGCTCGCGGGCGGCAGCGAGGAGGTCGTGGGCTTCGGGGCGCGGGCGATCCCCGACGGAACGTTCGTGCTGGCCCGCCAGGACGGGCGTCTGCTGCGGTTCTCCGAATCGGGTGAGCCGCTCGAGCCATGGTCGTGGCAGTCGGCCCCGGTGCTGGATGCGGTCCCGGTGCCGGGCGGCCTCGTCGCCGTGACCTTCGACGGGCGGGTGCACGCCCTGGATGGTGCCGGGAACCCGCTGTACACGATGCGGTACTCCCGTGAGCCGCTGTACCTCGTGGAGCGCGTGGGCGCGCAGCTCGTGGTGGGCGGGCGTGACGGGATCCGAACGATCCCGCTCGACGGTCACCTGCCCGAGAGCACCGAAGCGCGACTGCTGCGCGCACATGCGTGGAGCCTGGTCCCCACCGACGACCTCACGCCGGAAGACCGCCTCACCGTCGCGCTCGGAAGGGGAGAGGGGGTGCTCGAGGCCCTCGAGGGGCGTGAGGACTCCGTGGGTGCGATCCTCCGGGCAGCGGCCCGACGGTAGCGGCTCAGGGGTCGGCGCCGAGCTCGAAGATCGTGGGGAACCGCTCCGGGAAGGGCTGGTGCTCCACCTCGCCCGCGAACAGGGCGTCCATGAACGCGCATCGCTCGGGCTCGACGGTGGGATCGCACCCGTCGGCCAGCTCCGCGAGCAGGTCGAGGTCGAGCAGGCTGTCGCGGTCGGGCCGGATGGCGACCGACGCGAACGCTTCGCCGGGCGCATCGGGCCACGGGGCCTCGTCGTCGTGACAGGCCCGGCACACCGTGCCCTCCACGCCTTCGGTGGGATCGACGATGCGGTCGTGCGGGGCGGACGGCGCGACGCTCGCTTCGATGGGAAGCGCCAGCTCGCCCTTGAGGCTCTGCACGTCCCCCGTGGCCTCGCCGAGCTCGACCACATCGGCGCCCACGCCGGTCGCGACGAGGGAGATGGAGAGGGTGTCGCTGAACAGGAAGATGCGCGGGCTGCGCGTTCCGTCGGCTGGCTGGGCCGAGAACGGGTTCACCGTCGCTTCGACAGACAATGGACGCTCGAGGCTGCGCACGATGCAGGCCGCGTCGATCGGTGTGGGCAGCGTGTTGAGGTGGTGGACCATCTCTGCGATGGTGGTGGGGGCGCCGGAAGCGTCGCACGGATGGTCGGCCGGACCGCAGCCCACGAGGAGCAGCAGTAGCCCCCACCTCACAGGCGGACGCCCACGCCGACTCCGCCCTGTGCCACGAGGCCGTCGTTGTAGCCGGCGAGCAGGTCGACCCCGAAGAAGCCCGGCCCGGACAGGCCGATCTCGAGGCCTCCGACCGCTGCGCCCCCGACGGTGACGGACGGTTCGGCGCTGTGCAGCGCGACGAGGGCGACCGCACCCACCCACGGGTCGACGCGCCCGGCATCGATGGGCAGCCGCAGACCTCCACGAAGCACGGGCGTGTTGATGGTGCGCGTGGTGAGGACGTCCTTCACCTCCACCTCGTCCCGCACGAGCCCGAAGGACGCGCCCAGATCGAGCCCGATGGGACCGAGCGGGACGACACCCGTGACCGTGAGCGACACCATGCCGGGGTGCGTCGTGCGGGTGCTGCCCGCGTAGTACATCCCGCCCGCGTAGGCCGCGAGGCGGCCGTGGTGCTCACGGGGTGGGGGCTTGCGCGGGTAGTCGGGCTCGGGTGCGCCGACCTCGACCAGCCACGTGCCCGAGATCGACCCGTCGCGGGCGACCCACTGCACGAACGCGGGCAGGGTGGGATGGCGCTCGGGCGCCCCGCCGTCGACGCGCAGGCTCCCGCTGGCGGGCTCTTCGAGCGGGACCGTGGCCAGCTTGCCCACCTCGACGGCCAGGTAGTCGTCGAGGGCGGGGTTCCCGTCGGGAACCAGGGACGCCGGGAACTCGTACGCGGGCTCGATCGCGCGGGCGGCCGCGAACGAGGCCTGTGCGGCGTCGTGATCGCGGGAGAGGAACGATGCGAGCCCACGGATGCGATGGATCTCGGCGGCGAGGTGCGGGACCAGGGGCTGGCGCAGGCAGGCCACGGCCTCCTCGGCCCGGCGGACCTCGGCCGTGAACGCATCGACCTCGACCTCGCGGTAGAGCTCGAGCGACGACACGACGAGCGCATCGACCTCGGCCTCCGTCGTGGGGGCCGTGCACGCGGCGTCGGTTGCGTGAGCGCTCGCCAGCCAGAAGATCACCCGGAGCCTCGCATCAGGGACCGGAGGATACACCGACCGCGCCCGGGGTTCAGTCCCTCGGTGCGGGCTGGCTCTGGAGGACCAGGCCCACGAACACCCCGAGGAAGAGCGCGAGCGACCCGCCCACCACGCCGGTCGAGACCTCCAGCTGGTTCAGGGTGAACAGCGCGACGGCGTTCGCCGTGAACGCGACCACCGACGCCATCGCGAAGATGGGAAGGGCCCGTCCGAGCACCCGGGCCATCCGGACGGGCGCGGAGTCGGGGCTGTGGTACCGCCGTGCGAGCGTGCCGGTGAGCGTCGCGAAAGCCATGACGAGCGCGATCGCGACGGTCCACACGTGCCGTTCGGTGATGGCGTGCTGGGTGCGTGCGGCGTCGACCCACTCGGTGCCGAAGTCCTGGACGAGCAGCGCGCCCCCCGAGATGGCCGCGACCATCGGGAGGAAGTGCCCGAACAGGCTGGGGAGGGCGACCCGGTCGCGCACGGTGGAGCGGAAGCGGTGGGCGGTCCACCAGGCGAGCTGGGCGAGCAGGAACTCGTGGACCTGCTCGAGCTGGGCCGGGGTGAGCAGCGCGAGGAACTCCGGCTGGGTCATCCGGTTGCGGAGCGTGTCCTCGTCGCCGACCCGGAGGGCGTCGTCGATCTCGCGTGCGGCGTGCCGGGCGCGATGGCCGGTGCGCACGGCGGCTTCGGAGGCGGCCCGGATCCGCGACAGCACGAACGCGACCGCGTGGCGCTCGGGCCAGCCGCAGCCCCCGACACGGCGGGCGATCCGCTCGGTCGCGCTCGCGATTCCCGCGGCGTGTGCGGGCCGGACGAGCGGGCTGGCCGCTTCGAGGTCGACCCAGGCGGCCCCCAGATCGTCGAGGTCGGTGGAGGCCTCGCTGGCCGGGAGGTCGGTGCCGTCGACCCAGGCGGTCCACGCGAGCACGCCCGCCAGCACGCCGGGCAACAGCTCGATCGCTCGAGGGGCGGGGGCTTCCACGAGGGCCGCCAGCTCACGGAGGGGCGGTGCGCGGGGGACCTCGAGCGCGTCGAGCCGATCGGCGAGGGCTCTCATGGCGTGCGCCAGGGCCTGGCCGTCGTCGCGGGGCTCCCGGTGGGCATACAGCTCGGCCACGGCCGTCACCACGTCGACGAGCGGCCCGGTCGCGGGTGCGCCGGGAGGGGCGTCGGCGCGGATCATGTCCTGGAGCTCGTGGAAGGTGCGCTCGGGCGGGTCGGTCTGGAGCAGGCGCCACAGCACGCGCAGGCGCTCGCTGTCGCCGGGCAGGGTTCGCAGCGTCTGCTCGAGCTGGACGGCCACCTGCGTCGCGACGAACGGGTTCTGCAGGCCCGAGATCGCGAACACCCCTTCGCCCGACCCCGTGCCTCGCAGGAGGTGGCTGACCGTGCACCCGGCGAGCGCGCTGCTCACGCCGATGGCGGCCCGACCCACCTCTCCGCACGTGCCGGGCAGCGCGACGATCGGGCTCGGCCCGAGCTCGGGGTGTGCGGCGACGGCCGCGAGCCGTGCGACCGTGGACCAGGGGACCGCGCGGACGTCCGGGGCGTCGAGCAGCGCGACGGCTTCGGCCAGCGCACACGCCCGGCGCCGTGGGGGCACGAGCGCGGAATCACCCGGGGTGAGCGCCTCCTGGAGGAGGGCGACGAGGTCTCGCGCCGTGCCCACCGGACGCTTCGCGAGCTCGAGCGCGCGGGACGCCGCACCGCCGTCTTCGATCCCGAGGTCGAGGGCCGTGACGGTGTCCATCCACGCCAGCAGCCCGTCGGCGTCGCGCCATCGGGGCTTGGCGAGCACGGCGGTCACGGCCTGGATGGTCTCCTCGTCGAGCTCCGGCAGCGCCGCGACGATCACGCGCTCCGCGAGCGGCCCGTGGTTCCGGTCGACCAGCAGCCCGCGCAGCGAGCCCTGGACCGCGGGGAGCTCGAACAGGGCCTGGAGCGCGACACTCCGGTCGGCGTCGTCCTTCGGGAGCGGCTGCTCGGCCAGGCTCTGGGGCTGCGGCCCGGGAACGCTCCCTCCGAGCCCGACGTGGCAGGCCCCCAGGTACAGCGCGTGCCGACGGAGCCGCGTGGCCGGGCCTCCGAGCTCGATGCGGTCTGGAAAGGCCTGGGCCCACAGGTCGGCGATGGTGTCGGCCAGCTTCCGGTCGTGGCGGGCCTGGCGGGCCATCGCCCGGGCCGCGGCGGTCCACATGGGCCGGGGGCGCACGCGAAGCAACACCCGGAGGAAGGCGCGCAGCTCGGAGCCGACCACCACCGGAACGCGCCCCAGCACGGACAGGGTGGCCTCGGCGAGCCCGTCGTCGATCGTCGTGGCTTCGGACCACGGCCACCTGCCGAGCGCGGGGTCTCCGAGGAGGGGGGCGAGGGGAGCCAGCTCGTCGGGGTTCTTCGCGAGCCAGCGCACCAGCGCCGCGGCATCGTCGTCCTCGCTGTCGTACGCGCGCCGGATCTTCGCGAGCCCACGCCCGCCGGCCTCCACGCGACCCTGCGCCACGGGAGACCGACGGAACCGGGCGCGCAGGTCTTCGGCGGACTCCCGGGTGCCGTCCCACTGCTCGAGCGCTTCCCTCAATCCTGGACCGGGGGCTCGCGGAGGGGGGCGGGGACCTCGGCGTCGAGCGCGTGCAGGAAGGCGATCAGGTCGGCCTGCTCGGCGGCATCGAGCTCGAGGGGGTGGAGCGTGAGCTCCCGGTGCCCGAAGATCGCGTCGCCCGGGAGCTCGTTGTAGAACGCGATGACCCCCGCGAGGTCGGGGATGCTGCCGTTGTGGAAGTACGGCGCGGTGCGGGCGACGTTGCGCAGGGTGGGCGTCTTGAACGCCCCTTCGAAGTCCTCGAAGTCGGGGTTGAGGAAGTCGAGCTCACCGCAGTCGGCCGTGGCCGCGTGGGGCGAGCGGCAGTTCCACTTCGACTCCGTGACCGCATGGGCGCCCTCGGTTCGACCTTTGTCGTAGCCGTAGGGCTCGGCCACCGCGAGGTTGTGGAACGCGCCGTCGGTCAGCATGGGACCGTGGTGGCACTCGATGCAGTCGGCGTCGCGCAGGAACAGCGACAACCCGCGGATCTCGCTCTCGGACAGGACGCCTTCGGACGGCGTGGGCTCGGGCCCGCCGAGGGTCTCGAGGTAGCGATCGAACCGCGAGGGCTCCGGGATCAGGCGCCGTTCGTAGGCTTCGATCGCCTGCGCCGCTTTCACGAGCACTTTCTCGGGCTCGGCGGGATCGGGCGGGACGCCGAAGACGCTCGCGTAGGCCTCGGAGTGCCCGGAAGCCACGGCCTGCGCGACGTGCTCGGGGGTGCTCGCCATCTCGAGCGGGTTCAGCAGGGGCCCGATGGCCTGTGCCCACATCGAGTCGCTGTCGCCGGTCCATCCGAAGTACGGACCGCGCTGGCTGCCCGGGATCACGGGTGTGTGGCGCTTCGTGGTGCCGGCTGCCACGGAGTGGGGCGCTGGGTCGGCGAAGCCCAGACCGGGCTTGTGGCAGCTCGCGCAGCTGAAGGCGCCGGACGCGCTCAGCGCGGGGTCGAAGAACAGCGCCTGACCGAGCGCGGCGGCGTCGTCACGGTCGGCCCAGGGGTTCGACGGGACGGGCGGGAGGTCTGCCGGGCGCATGCGCTCGAGCTGGGTGCGCTCGGTGGCCGTCCACACGCCGGGCGCGGGCGCAGGACCGCCCGAGAGGCGGCAGCCTGCGGCGATCAGCAGCGCGAGGTGGGGGATCGGGCCATGCATCGTGGGGGTCTCGGGGGCGCGTGGGCCCGATTCTATCCCCTCGGGAGCACCGGGGTTCGTGTTCGGCCTCGAAGCAGCGTGTTGACTGCCTTGGAGGGACGGATAGACGGGCCCGTCGTTTCGGCGAGCCGATCACGGCCACCTCGACGACGGCGGCTCGGGCGGCACCGAGACGCCGCAGCCCAGACAGGAGCATCGATGGACGACCTCAAGAAGGCCTCGCTCTTCCGTGACCTCACGGACGCGCAGCTCGCCATGCTCGGAGCCCTTTCCACCCGGGTGTCGAAACCCGCAGGAGAGGTTCTGTTCTTCCAGGACGATCGGGGCGACTCGATGTACGTCGTCGTGAAGGGCTCCGTGAAGATCTCGGCGAAGACCGAAGATGGGCAGACGAAGGTGCTCGCGGTCCTGCACGGAGGCGAGTGCTTCGGCGAGATGACCCTCCTCGACAACCGCCCGCGGTCGGCCTCGGTCGAGACGCTCGAGGCGTGCGAGTTCATCCGCATCGTCCACCACGACTTCCGCACGTTCACCGTCGAGCACCCGGAGATCCTCTGGAAGGTGCTCCAGGCGCTGTGTGCGCGCATCCGCGTGCTGTCCGACAAGGCGCTCGCGCTGGCCTACGAGGAGGTCCCGTACCGCGTCGTCAAGTCGCTGGTCGAGATGACCGACAACGCGCTCGCGGGCGCGAAGACCGGCTCGGTCACGCTGCACATCAACGCGAACGACCTCTCCAACCTGGCAGGCACCGACCGCCGCACGGCCGCCCGGATCATCCGGCAGCTCGAGCAGCAGGGCCTCGTCACTCCCCAGGCCACCTCCATCGACGTCCCGGATGCGTATGCGCTGCGCCGGGCCCTCGAGTACGCCCGCGACTGGTTCTAGGCACATGATACAGACGATCTCTCCGCGCCTCCGGGCGCTGTTCGGCAGTGTGTGCCTGGTCGCCATGCTGCTCCTCGGGCTGCAGGCCCAGGCGCACGAGCGGTTCATCCCGCACCGCCTGATGAACCCGCTGTGCCTCGACTACTTCAAGCAGACCGATCGCGGCCTGTTGATGGGGATCAACGCCGATGTGCTGAACATCGCCACGCGCGTGTTCGTCATCATCTCGTTCGCCATCCTCATCTGGTTCCTGCGGCAGCCCATCGAGGAGTTCCTGCTCCGTCGCGTGTTCTCGCGGGGCGGCGCCCAGGTGCAGCGCGTGGCGCACTGGATCACGAGCTTCCTCGTGGACAAGCCCGTGCGCGACCCGTGGTTCCGGTCGGCCCGCGAGGTCGCCGTGGGGTTCTTCCTGCGCAGCCCGGCGCTCGTGCTGATGTTCTCCGCGACGAACGACTCGCTGGTGATGCCGAGCTACCCGCTCGACCCGTCCACCGCGGGCTTCTTCAAGGGCATCCAGGCCGTCCTCGCCATCCTGATCCTCGCCCAGGCCGCGCTCCCGGCGGTCGGCACGGCCATCATCGCGACGTGGTTCTACATGGCCTACAAGTGGGGCTTCATGATCTCGATCGACGCGGCCCCCGTGCTCACGGTCGCGGTGATCTACATGACCTCGCCGTGGCAGTCGCACCGCACGCCGATCAACAACATCAACCGCGAGCAGATGATCTGGCTCCGGCGGGTGCTCGGCATCGGGTTCGTCGCGCTGGGCTGGCTGAAGCTCTACAACCACGACCTCACGGCGGGCGTGGCCGACAACTTCCCGTCCATCATGGGCGACCCGATGGTGCAGTTCCTGAAGTTCGGCACCAACGCGGCGTACCCCCGTGAGACCTGGGTCGTCGCGTTCGGCCTCGCCGAGATCATGAGCGGCTTCCTGCTCATGATCGGCGTGTTCTCGCGCTTCTGGGCCGTCATCATGACGGGCGTGTTCACCAAGCTGATGGTGATGGACTTCGGGTGGGAGGAGATCCCGCACATCTACCCGATCTCCGCGATGCTCTGCGTGATCTTCAGCAACGAGCTGTCGTCCGACATCGACGCCATCGAGGCGGTCGAGGAGGAGGCCGGCGCGACGGGCCGCAACTTCAAGCAGTCGGCGGTCATCATGAGCGCCACGGTGGGCGTCGCCTTCCTCGTCCTGTACCCGGGCCTGTGGCTCGTCACGCGCATCGTCACGAACGAGCGCCCCGAGACGGGCGTGTGCATGGTCTCGGCGCCGCCGAGCGGAGAGGTGGTCCAATGACTTTCCCCAGCTGGCGCGCCCTGATCGCCTCGATCATCGGCTGGTGCGTCATCCTCTTCGGGGCCGACTTCATCCTCGACCCCAAGGCGGCCATCTCCGACAACAAGGCCGAGGTCGCGAACGACGCGTCGATGCAGACGGCCCACGTCCGCATCTGGCTGCGCTACCCGTGTCGCAACACGAACTGCCTCCCGGCGGTGAGCGACGTGATCGACGACATCGAGTGGCTCGGTCCGCCGAAGCTCGTCGACTACAAGTCCATCGTCCAGGAGCTCGCCCAGGCCCCCGAAGGCGCCGATGCCTACGAGGTCGAGAGCGTGCTCACCGTGAACCGGGTCGAGGCCCAGGTCACGAACACGAAGGCCGTCGACTTCATGGAGATCCTGCGCTCCCTCGAGTCCATCGGGCTCGTGCCGGATCGCATCGAGTACTTCGCGCCGGGCCACTACACGGTCGACGCTCGCGTGGCCGCCGTGCTCGACGGCGCGTCCCGCAGTGACGCCGTGCTGGCCGTCGACTCGGTGCTCATGGACGCCACGTCGGCCGTGAACCACCTGGTGAGCGAGTACCGCCACCGGGGCTACTACTCGTGGTTCGACAGCGTCGGTGTCGGCACGTCGTCGCCGGGTGCGATCGGCGTCGACCCCGTCGCCGGAGCTCTCCGCTTCTACCCGGAGCTCGGAGCTCGCGTCGACATCATGGAGATCCTCAACGGGCTCGCGCAGATCGGCCTGAAGCCGAGCTCCATCACCCTTGGAACGGAGGCGCCGCGATGATGCGCGCTCGAGAGTTGGGAACCCTGTTCCTGCTGGCCGGTCTCGCCGCATCGGGCAGAGCGGTCGCGCAGGACGCCATGGAAGGCCCGCCCCACGCGGCCGATGGCGACGTGATGCCCCCGATGGAGGCTCCCCACGCGAAGCCGATGATGGCGAACGTGCACCTCGGCGGCCTGAAGCCGTTCGTGGGCGTCACCATCCGGTACGACAACATCTGGACCACCGACCCGAACGACGTGTTCTTCACGCCTCGCGAGCAGAACATCAGCGTGGTCGAGAACGCGATCATCCCCGAGTCGGGCGAGTACATCGACGGGTTCCGCACGAAGGTGCGGTTCGGCTTCAAGATGGCCGACGAAGACGCCCTGGTGAACGGCGGTGTGCGTGTGGCGGTCGGGCAGAACCCGAACCCCGCGAGCTCGTTCGTGCCGCTCGGCGAGGTGTTCCGTCCCACGGGCATCGGGCTCGACATGTACTACCTGTCGATCTCGCCGCTGAAGGGCTTCCACGTCGACACCGACGTGCAGGTGCGGCTCGACGCCGGCAAGATCCCGAACCCGTTCTGGCGTGGCGAGATCAAGTCGTCCGGGTTCGCCTCCGAGATGATCTGGGACAACGACGTGAACCCCGCGGGCGTGTCCGGCACGGTGATCATCCCGCTGAACGACCAGGTCACCCTCCGGAACGCGGCTTCGTACTACGTGATCGAAGACCTCGAAGACCGCCGGTTCGTCGGTCTCACGGGCGAGGTCAACGTCATCGCCGACCAGCTGCTCATCGAGACCGAGTGGATCACGGGCGCGCTCGCGTTCTACTCGTTCGAGAACCTGAACTCCGGCCTGCACGCCCCCGGCGTCACGGCGCCCGGCAACGTGTCGATCAGCCCCGGCAGCAACGCCTACCTGCTCGGCAGCGGCATCCAGGCGACGAACAACCGCGTGAACTACGGCCCTGGCGCCGACGGCTTCCGCGTGGAGCGGTACCGCACGCTGAACCTCGGCATCCAGGCGCATCCGGAGCTCGAGCTCCCGGAGCTCATGGTCCGCCCGCACTTCATGATCGACGCCATCCTCAACACCACCGTGAAGGACCAGCGCGTCGGCCTCGCCGTCACCGCGGGCGCCGTGTTCGGGGACTTCGACAAGTCCCGCGTGCACCCGTTCGACGTGTGGCTGACCTACCGGGATGTCGGCAACGACGCGACGCTCGCGGCCATCGCCGACTCCGACCTCGGCCGCGGAACGGGCTACGGCGGCCTCGAAGCGACCGTCGGCTACTCGTTCGCCAAGAGCCTGAAGCTCCAGACCTCCTACTTCGACTTCAACCGGTGGCCCCAGCGGGCCAACCACGATCGTCGTCTCTTCATCGACCTCATCGGAAAGCTCTAGTCATGACACGCACCCGACCTGAAATCCTCGTGGTCCTCGCGCTGGCTGGCTGCTACGCGGGCGTCGTCACCGACAACCTGTCGGTGGTGGATGCCCGTGATCTGTCCGGCATCGCGGGTCCGAGCTCGCTCGACCGTCGCCCCGTCGACTTCGCGCCGCGCGACACCTTCGCCACCGAGAACACGCTGGCGTCGCTGTCCTACTCGACCTCCTCGGTCCAGGACAGCGAGACCATCAACGCGGTGTTCGACCGCGACGACACCAGCAGCGGCATCTCGATCTTCACGAACCTCCACGACCGCGAGGACGAGCGCGTCGCTCCCGGTCTCGGGCCCGTGATGAACCAGCTGTCGTGTGTCGGATGTCACCGCAGCACCGAGATCCTCCACGACTTCGTGGATCCCGCCGATCTCGAGAACCTGGTGTCCACCGACAACTTCCGCAACGCGACCCCGGCTGCGCGCGCGCACCGCATCGCGCCGCCCGAGGACACCGTCGGCCAGCTGCTCACGATCGAGGACGAGCGGAACGTCGAGACGGCCGCATTCACGCTGTTCGGCGACTTCAACGACTTCGACGGGCACTTCGAGGGCCTCTCGATCTTCGGCGGGCCGGTGTTCCACGTGCGCGCGACCGAAGGCTGCCATCCCGACTTCATCGTGCCCGAAGCGCAAGACCCGTTCCTCGTGGGCCCGCAGGTCCACCGCGTGATGGGCGAGCGGGCCGGCCCCCCGTACATCGGGCGCGGCCTCATGGAAGCCGTGTACGCCGGCGACATCACGGCCGACGAGGATCCCACCGACAGCCGCAACGACTTCGGGTCCGAGCAGCCGGCGGTGCGCCTGCCCCCGTTCGGCAACCCGTCGTGTGAAGCCGACTGCATCAGCGGCCGCCAGAACCAGAGCCGTCCGTCCGAGGGCTTCGTGGGCGGCGAGCCCGTCGTCCGCCTCGGTCGCTTCGGTCTGCGCGCAGCCGGTCCGACGATCATCCAGTTCGTGGTGGGCGGAACCCAGGGGGAGCTCGGCTTCACGAGCCTGCTCCGCCCGACCGAGCCGTCCAACGCGCTCAACACGTCGCCCGAGTGCGTCGACGAAGGGCCGGATCCCGAGCTCAGCGTGGGCCAGCTCCGGGGCCTCCGCGACATGATCCGCATGGTCGCGCCGCCGCGTCCTGCGGGCGAGCTCCTCGGGGATGCGGGCGCGGATGCAGCGCTCCAGGCCGACGTGGAAGCGGGTGCACGCCTCTTCGGGCTCGACCTCGACGCGTTCCGCGAGCGCATGCTCGGTGAGGTCGCGACCGACGCGAACCTGCCGCGCAGCACCACGCGCGCGCGGGCCACCGACCGTCAGCTCAACTGCGTGGGCTGCCACACGCCCATCCTCCCGACGGGCGCGTCGCCGGCCGCCACCGACGAGATCGCCGAAGCCCTGTCGCAGCGCTGGGCTCCGCTGTTCTCCGACCTCCTCATCCACGACATGGGCGGGTTCCCGCCGGGCTACGACGCGGCCCAGTTCGTCGAGGACAACGAGCAGTGGCAGGGCCTCGGTCGCAACCTCGCCGACTTCGCGCTACCCGGTCAGGGCCTCGCGCGCGGCAACGAGTGGCGCACGCCGCCGCTCATGGGCATCGGCAAGATCGGCCCGCCCTTCATGCACGACGCGCGTGTCTACCTGAACCAGGTCGACCCGCAGTTCTACTTCGCGCACAACGCCGACCTCGATGCTGCGGGCGTGCCCGTGTCCGACCGCATCACGCCCATCGACACGTTCGACGAGGCGCTCATCGCGGCCATCGAGATCCACGACTTCCCGACGCCCGCCGACACCGACGGCGACGGGGTGCCGAACTACGAGCTGTGCCCGGCTGACGGCGATGCGGCCGACTTCTGCGTGCGGGACAGCGAGTTCCGGTCCGAGGCCCGCCTCGTCATCGAGAAGTGGCGCGCCCTCACCCGGGAAGAGCAGGAACAGGTCACCGCGTTCCTGAAGTCCCTGTAGGCCCGACGTTCAGGGCGCGTCGCCGAGCCAGTAGCGGCGCGCCCACGCATCCGGATCGCCCGGCACCACGGGGTGTGCGAGCGACCAGTCCGCTTCGAGCCGCTCCACGTCGGTTCGGAGGGCATCGACCGTGATCCGCTCCAGATCCGGGCCACGCAGCAGGTGCACGCGGAGCGGCGCGGTCGGAGACTCGACCGTCGGGCGGTCCATGTCGGTACCGCCCGAGCAGCCGTCGCCGTCCGCCACACACTCGATGTGGAACAGCAGGTCGCCCACCTCGATCCCGAGGGGAGAGCCCGGCTTCACCGACGTGACGCGCGTCATGACGCGCATCCCGGGCTCCAGCTCCTGGGCGAAGTTCACCTTCCCGTCGGGGATGGGCACCCAGCCCGCCTGCTCCAGCTGCACGGGGTGGTCGCGCATGTCGAGGCGCAGCGCGTAGTACGTGTCGGGGTCCTGCACGTACGGGTAGCGGAACAGCACGCGTGCGAAGCCCCGGTCGCCTTCGGACGGCGCTCCGGACGCGTCCAGGTAGACCTTGTCGACCAGGCGACCGCGGGCGTCCCAGCCGTAGGCCGTGCCCGCGTACCCCTCCGGCTGCATCAGCGGCTCGCCGTCCGCGCCGAGCCACATCTGGCGGGCCGTGTTCCCGCGGTCGTCGTACGTGCGGGTCCAGCCGGCATGGCCATCGGGGACGACGAGGGGTTCCCCGTCCGGGCCGAGCAGCGTGCGCCGCGTCTCCTGGCTCAGCGCGTTGAACTCGGACCGGAGGCCCCAGATGCCGTCCGAGTCGGGTGCCGGCTGGAGATCGAGGCCGAGCATCTCCTTCGTGAGCCGGTTCCCGCGCTCGTCGTAGGTCGCGTTCCAGCCCGCGCACCCACAGTCCGAGTCGAGCACGGGCGCTCCGTCGGGACCCAGGTTGCGCTCCTCCACGACGTTCCCGCGCTCGTCGCGCTTCTGCACCCACACCGCGTACCCCGCGGCCACGGCCTTCGGCGCGCCATCCGTGCCGAGGTACGTGAGCTTCTCGATGTTCCCGAGCGCGTCGTACTCGTACGCGACGCCCGCGTAGCCGTCGTTCGACATCACGGGCCGCTCGTCCGCGTCGAAGTAGTGGAGCTCGGCCACGCGGCCCGTCTCGTACACGTAGGTGCGGATGGCGACCTGGCTCTCGCCCGCCGCGATGTTCCCGGCGATGTCGAGCCACTCCGTGCGCTCGTCCTGGTCGAACTTGTTGTAGCGGGTGCGCCAGCCGGCCGTCCCGTCGCTGGTGATCACCGGATTGCCGTCGGGGCCGTAGTAGCGGGCTTCGACGATGTTCCCGCGCTCGTCGTACTCCCAGCGGATCTCGGAGTACGTCTCCTTCACCACGGTCGCGGGGTCGCCGTCGGGGTCCGTGTACCGCCGCCGCGTCTCGTTGTGGTCGCCGTCGTACTCCGAGTCGATGGCGTGGTAGCCCTGTGCGTGCCAGGTCTTCTCGCCCGTGGGACCGAAGTACGCCGTGTGGGTGCGGTTCCCGCGACGGTCGTACGCGTAGGCCTCGTGGTGGACGCGCGATTCCCGCGCGATGGTCGGTGTGCCGTCGGGTCCGAACACCCACTCGCCCACGAGGTCGCCGCGGTCGTCGAACGCCCACTCGGTTCGCGCCACGTCGGTCTTGTCGCGGACCAGCTCTCCGTTCGCATCCAGCCGCTGCCAGCCCGTCATGTTGCCGTAGTCGTCGTAGGTGTTGCGGTTCACGGCCACTCCGCCGACCTCGAACAGCGCACCGTCGGCGTCCCAGGTCGACGACTCCACGCGGAAGCCCCGCTCGTCGTAGGTGTGCCGGAGCTCGAACACGCCGTCGCGGCGCGGGGTCGGCCGGCGGTCGGCGTCGAGGTAGCGGATGGACTCCAGCTGCCCGCGCGGCGTGCGGGCCACGACGTAGGACCCGATGCCCTGCGCATCGAGGACGTACTGGTTGTTCGCGTCGCGGTGCGTCTGCCGCACCACGTGCCCGCCCGCGCCGTACTCGAGGCTGAACACGCTCACCATCGTGCCCTCTTCGGGGAGGGAGAGGCCCTGGGGGCTCTTGCGGGTCTGGAGCTGCAGGTCGGGGCTGTACTCGTTGTAGAGCTGCAGGTTCCCGAACCGGTCGAGCACGTCGACCCGCGTGAGCGCGCCGTTGTCGCGGTAGGAGTACAGCCAGCTCGCGCCGTCCTCGTGGTCGACGAGGTTGCCGTGGCTGTCGATCCAGTCGACCCGGGTGACCTTGTTGTCGTCGATGGTGATGCGCTGGACCCGGAAGCGATGCCGCTGCTGGAAGTCGTCGAGCTCGACCAGGGCCGTCGGCACGCCGTAGACCCAGTCGAGGTCGTGCGCGTACACGTACGTCGGCAGCCCGGCCCACCAGTACACCGCACCCACGCCGAGCCCGCCGACCGCCAGCCCGCCGAGCCCCATCAGGAGGACGGTGAGCGCGACGGCCGCGGGCCGGTCGAACAGGAAGCGGGCCACCGCGCGCCCGATGCCGCCCGGACGGGCCCGAACGGGCTCCCCGGCCGCGAACCGCTCGAGATCCAGGGCCAGCGCGAGGGCCGTCGGGTAGCGGCGCTTGCGGTCGCGGTCGAGGCACACCCGGAGGATGGCGTCGAGATCCCGCGGCACGAGCGGATCGATGCGGCGCGGGGCCGGGGCATCGGAGTCGAGGATCTGGCGGACGAGCGCGCCTTCCGTCTCCGCGTCGTGTGGCGGGCGCCCGGTCACCATCTGGTAGAGCGTGGCGCCCAGCCCGTACACGTCCGCACGGGCGTCTACACCCGCACGGTCCGGACCCAGCTGCTCCGGGGGCGCGTACCGCAGCGTTCCGAGCACACCCGCGGCCGTCTTCGTCAGGGCTTCGCTGCGGTCGGACACCAGCGCGAGCCCG
Source organism: Myxococcota bacterium (assembly GCA_041389565.1). Taxonomy (GTDB): domain Bacteria; phylum Myxococcota_A; class UBA796; order UBA796; genus JACKEQ01. The sequence goes on along the minus strand of JAWKRP010000016.1, from coordinate 17,644 downwards.
AGGTCCATCAGCACCAGCCGCGTGCCGTCGGCGGACAGCACGAGGTTCTGGGGCTTCACGTCGCGGTGGATGATGCCCACCTCGTGCAGGTGGTGCAGCCCGCGCGCGACGTCCGCGAACAGCTCGGCCAGGCGCCGGTGATAGCGGGGCCCCGACCCCGAGCGCACGCCCGACACGGAGGCCTGCGTGCGGGACTTCGTGAGGGGCGCCCGCCCGTCGCCCGCGCGCGAGGTGCTCGCGGCGTCGGCGAGCGAGCGGTCGGTGAGCCCACCCTGGCTGCGCATCGGCTCGAGCACCTCGGTGACCGAGGCGAGGTCGGCGCCGTCGACGAACTCCATCGCGAAGAAGTGCCGGTCGTTCGCCACCCCCGAGCTGAGGATGCGCACCACGTTCGGGTGGTCGGACCGGGCCAGCGCGCGGATCTCCTGCTGGAACCGCTTCACCGCCGTGGGGTTCGCCGCGAGGGACGGCGGGAGCACCTTCAGTGCGACGATGCGGCCGAGCGTGCGCTGGCGTGCGCGGTACACGATCCCCATCCCGCCACGCCCGAGCTCGTCGAGGATCTCGAAGTCCCCGATGGCGGCGCCGCCCGACACCACGTCCGCGACGTCCTCTTCGTCTCCGACCCGGCTGGCATCCTCGACCGCCGCGACCTCGTCGTCGGTGACCGCCCGCGCCCGGAGCCGCGACAACAGCTCGGTGAGCGCGCCACGGGCGTCGACGCCGTCGATGATCTCGCCGCTCGCATAGTCGAGGTAGTCGGCCCGCCGGACCTCCTCGACCTCGGCCTCACCGGTGCGCTTCGTGCGGCGCACCGTCTTGTTCAGCAGGCCCACGACCTCGCGCTCGAGGGCGTCTTCGTGGAACACCGCGAGGGGATGCAGCGACACCAGCTCGCCCGCGCCGGCGATGTACACGTGCCCGGGCACCGGCCGCGCGTTCGGGGGCAGGGGAGGGAGGTCGTCGGCGAGGGCGGGCAGGCCCGAGAGCCCCGTGAGCAGGCGCCACCCGATGGCCGTCTCGCCCGGAGTGGCCTGCATCAGCTGGCGACCGCCCAGCAGCAGATCGGTCTCGAGCAGCTCCGTGTAGGCTTCGAGCAGCGCGGAGCCGAGCTCGTCGTAGAACGAGGTCGCACGCTGCGCGCCGTGCCCGAGCACCGCGTTCCGGTACGCCACCAGGGTGTCGAAGAACGCCTGCGTCCCGCCCTTCTTGATCCGACGTGCGGCGTCGGACGGAGCGACCTCCGCAGCGCTCGCGAGCTCCGCGAACGCGACGGCAGCGGGCAGATCGCGCGGCTGCGACAGCTGGCCCGCGAGGTCGGACAGGGGCAGGAGCCCGGCATCCGGCCGCTCTGCGAGCGCGGCGTCGAGCGTGCGGAGATAGCCGACCCAGTGCCCCAGCGACGGCATCACGAGCGACTCGAGCGTCTGCTCCACCCGCCCACCCGGCTCCAGGCAGTGCTCCAGCCACACCCCGATGCGCACGGTCGCCGCGAGCTTGAGCGAGGCCTCCGCCAGGTAGAACGCGTTGTGGTGCCGCTCGAGACCCGACTTCGCGTTCAGCGCGCGACGGACGAGCTGCGCGATGGGCAGCGGGAGCTCGTGCAGCTTCTGGGACAGGCGACGGCGGGCGTCCATCGGCGTGCGCTCACTCGGGCTCGGCGGACGGATCGGCGCGCACGCGCTCGATGGGCACGGGCGCCGGGAAGCCCTTGAGCGGCACGTGCTCCGCGGCGGCCGCACGGTCGTCGGCGCCATCCATCAGCCAGACGACCTCACCCGGTGCCGCGTGCCCCTGGAGCCGCGCCGCGAGGTTGGTGGTGCGCCCGATCGCCAGGTGCTCGAGCTTCGCGAAGCTCCCGACGAGGCCCAGCACGACGGGCCCCGACGCCACGCCCGCACGGGTCGTCAGCATCAGCGCTTCGCCGCGCGCCCTGCGCACGCGCCCCAGCTGACCGCACCGCGCCACGAGCTCGACGGCGAAGGCCTTTCCGCGGGCTTCGTGGTCGGGCCCCTGCGCCACCGCGAGCAGTCCGTCCCCCATGTACTGGAGCGGCCGGACCCGGTGGCGTGCGAGCACGGGCGCGCAGATCTCGAACAGCGAGCGCACCGTGCTCATGACCTCCTCGGGCGTGAGGTGCTGCGACCGGCGCGTGAACCCGACGAGGTCGTTGAACACGATGGTCACGTCTTCCTGGACCGTCTTCTCGAGCGCCTCGCCCGACAGCCCGCTGAACCGCTGGGACGTCTTCAGGGCGCTCCGTACGGGGTCGAGCGCGGTGTAGCGGCGGTCGACCTCCGCGATCCACAGCGGCTTGTTCGCGTTCGTGGCGAGCGCCAGCGCGCGGTCGAGCCAGTCCTGCCCGAGCGCGCGGTTGCCGGACGCCAGCGCGCGGTCGCTCCGCAGCACCGCCCGGAGGAACTGGCCTTCGGTGGCCCGTGCCGGCGCGCGACCCTCGGGGGCGGGCACCGGATCGGTCGACAGCAGGTGCTCGGCCCAGGCGTCGACCTGCGCGCTCCCGTTGGGGTCTGTGAGCGAGCCCCGCGCGACGGCGAGCCACGCTTCGACCGATGGAGACGTGGGATCCGCGCGGAGCAGGGCGAGCGCCCCCATCCCGCGCAGGTATCCGGGGGCCGTGCTCGCGACGCCCCGCTCCACGGCCGCCATGAGCTCCGGGTCGACGCGGCCGAGCTCGACCGACGCGGTGAGCCCGAGCGTGGCGAGCCTGAGCTGCGAGACCTCCGGGATGTCGTTCCACACGGCCTCGATGGCGTGTGCGATCTGCGCCCGTGCGGCGGCCGGATTGCAGAGCCCGAGCTCCAGCGCGGCCTGCTGGCCGGCCGTGATGGCCGTGCCGAGCGCATCGCCCGTCTGCTCCCGGTGCCGGGCGACCACGTCGAGCAGAGCACGGGCTTCGGTCCACGCGCCCTGAGCGACCAGCACGTTCGCGACGGAGCCCAGCAGCCAGAACCGGCGGGGGGCGTCGGGCTCGACCTGCTCGAGGCCCTCGATGAGGTCGCGAAGGGCGACGTCGATCTCGCCGCGCCACGTGCGTGTGGTTCCCGCGATGTGCCACGCGCGTGCGGCCGTCGTGGCGGACGCGTTCCGGGCCAGGGCCTCCGCGCGCTCGGCGAGCACGGCGAGATCGGCCGTGCGGTCGCGGGTTCCGACGAGCACGTCGAACAGCTCGGTGACCTCCGCGGGCACCCCCTCCAGCGCGTCGAGATCGGCCTGGAGCCCGCGGACCTCGTCCATCGGCGCGAGGTCGAGGGCCGCGCGCAGGAGGCGGGCGGCCGCCGCCTGCCAGGGAGTGCCGGGAGGCGCACCGGTGCCGACGGTCGCCCAGCTCTCGGCCTGCGACCACCACGACGCGGGCGGGGCCTCGGCGCTCAGCTCGCTTCCCGCTGGGCCGTGCGCTCGGCCGCCAGGCGGGCCCTCGCCACGTCGATCGCGGTGAGCAGCCCGACGAGCACCTCGTCTTCGACGACCGCCATGAACGACAGGTCTTCCCGATAGAACCGCTCCGCGATCTCGGACAGCGTGTCGCCGGGAGCGCAGCGGGCGGGCTGCACCGCCAGATCGCCCGCGCGGCGATGCGTGAGCTCGTGCTGCGGGGCTCCGGTGAGCAAGCCCGACAGGACCCATCCGCTGAACGACCCCTCGCGCGACACCGCCACCGGGCCGCTCCCCGAGGCTTCGAGCGCTTCGAGCAGCGCGTCGACGGGGGCATCGGACTCCACCATCGTGGGCGGCGGACGCATCCGGGTACGCGCCGTGTCGCGGTGCAGGGCTTCGTGGCGCGCGCGGTCGCGGTCGGCATCCTCGGGCGTCGGGGTGGGCTTCACCTGGCGCAGCAGCGTCGACAGCCCGCCCACCCGCTGGGTGAGCAGCTCGAAGTCCTCGCGCGTGACCACCTTCACGTCGGTGGGCTGCGAGGCCCGCACGGTCGCGTTCCGGCGACCCCGGGTGAGCAGCGCCTCCTCGCCGAAGTGCGAGCCCGGCCCGAGCCGCGCGACCACCTGCTCGCCGTCGTGCCGCTTCTGCACGACCTCGACCTCGCCGGTCTCGATCAGGAAGAACGCCTCGGCCGTCTCGCCCTCTTCGACCACCACCTGCCCGGCCTCGTAGTGCTGGCTGCCGATCGTGTCGGACGTGCCGGCCATGAGCTGGCAGATGTCGCGCGGGAACAGGAGGTCGAACATCCAGTCGACCAGCACGCGCGCGCGGCGCAGCCAGCCCGGAAGGATCGTGAGGTACATGAAGCGCCACACCACCCAGCCCATGAACCCCGTGAACCGGAGGCGTCCGCTCTCGACGATGGCGTCCATGTGGCCCAGCGAGGCCGCGTAGCCCTTGGGCTTGAACGAGAACGGCTTCAGCTCGTGCCCGTCGATCGCGGCGATCACGTTGTCGGCGCACTGCACGCCCTCGCGGCTCGCGAACTGCGCGGTGGGCGGGGCCAGCTCGCCGTCGAGCGCGTTGGTGATCAGCGCGCAGTCGCCGATGGCCCACACGTCGTCGCGCCCCTGGCAGCGCATGAAGGCGTCGACCAGCAGGGAGCCGCGCTTGTTGTCGAGGCCGCTGCGCACGACCACGGGGTGCGGACGGTTCCCGATCGTGCCGATCACCGTGCGGGTGGGGATCTCCACACCCTCGCCCAGGAAGATCGCGGTGGGCGTGACGCTGTTCGCGCGCGTCGACAGGAAGACCTCGACGTTGCGGCGCTCCAGGGCCTTCTGGGCGTGCGCCGAGGCCGTCTCGGAGAGCGCCGGCAGGATGCGGGGCGTTCCCGACACGAGCACCGAGCGGATGCGCTCGTTCGCGAGCTCGGGGAAGTAGCGGAGCGAGAACGTGAGGAGGTCGTGCACCTCCGCGCAGGTCTCGACACCGGAGAAGCCCGCGCCCACCGTGACGACCGTGAGCAGCTCCTTGCGCAGCTCGGGGTCGGTGGTGTTCGCGGCCAGCTCGAGGTTCCCGAGCACCCGGTTCCGCACGGCATACGCGTCGCCGACCGTCTTCATCGCCAGCCCGTGCGCGCTCATCCCGGGCACGAGCCCCATGTTCGGCACGAGCCCGAGCGCGAGCACGAGGTGGTGGTACGGGCGGGACGGCGGCGTGGTGCCCGACACCGAGCGGAAGTGCACGATGCGCTGCTCGAGATCGATCTCCGCCACGTCGGCGCAGTCGAAGTCGACCTCCGGACACAGCGATCGGATCGGGTTGATCACGTGCTGTGCGTGGATCGTGCCCGCCGCGACCTCCGGCAGCAGCGGGTGGAAGACCATGTAGTTCATCTGGTCGACCAGCACGACGTGAGCCCGCTTCCCGAGCACGCGCTGGAGCCGGTTCGCGCACTCGGTGCCCGCGAACCCGGCACCGAGGACGACGATCTCCAGCAACCCTTCGGTGGTCATGAATGCTCCGCTTCCGGGGGGAAGTTGGGCCTGTATACGATGAGGGCGTTTCGAGCGCCATGCCTGGCAGGCTGGAGCGGGCCGTGTGTGCCCGACGACGCGACCGCGAGTCTACCCGCCCTGCGGAGCCGACCCGCTTTCAGGCCGACTTCCGCATACAATCCAGAGGGGGGTCGCATGCTGCTCTCGGGACTGGCCATGGCGGGTGGCGGCGGGTCGATGCCGCGGAGCGCCTGCGAGACCGACCGCGAGGTCGTCGCGAGCTGCATGAGCGACGCTGCGCTCGCGGTCGACTCGGCCGAGCCGGTCGACCCTGCCCGCCGGGTCGAGCGCGTCGCCGTCGTGGTGTGGCGTGCGGTCACGCGGCAGAACCCCTGGGTCGAGCAGGAGTGCCGCGCCATCGGGCAGGTTCGCGCGGAGGTGCACGTGTTCCACGATGCCCGGCCGCTGTACTCCGAAGGGAGTGGCTGGTTCCCCGGCGGGTTCTCGTCGTCCTCCCCGGTGTCGGTGCCCTTCGCACCGGATGGCGCGGTCGTGCTGGAGTCCATGAGCGCGAAGCAGTGGGAGCACCCCGTCTTCCCGCTGCGCGACGTGACCCTCTCCCTGCCGCCGGGAGCGTCGCGCGTGCGGCTCCAGGGCACGCTGTCCGCTCGCGAGGATGGCGCGCCCGGTGCGACCGCCCGATGGATCGAGTACCCCATCGATCAGGAGCTCGCGTGCGACTGGCGGGAGCATCGGGAGTCCCGCGCCCCGGCAGGCGGCTGACCCGCAAGAGAGGACCTCATGGACCGTCGATTCCAGTCTGCATCGCCCTGGGAGCCCCGCGTCGGGTTCAGCCGCGCCATCCGCGTCGGCGACCGCATCCTCGTGTCCGGGACCGCACCGATCGGGCCCGATGGCGAGACGGTGCACGGAACGGCCTACGATCAGGCCGTGCGCTGCTTCACCGTCATCCTCGAGGCCATCGCGGAGCTCGGCGGTGGCCCCGAGCACGTCGTGCGGACCCGCATGTACCTCGTCGATCGGGCCGATCTCGACGACGTGTCCCGAGCCCACCGAGAGCTCGTCGGCATCGCCCGTCCCGCAGCGACCCAGGTGCTCGTCGCCGGGCTGAACGACCCCGCCTGGAAGGTCGAGATCGAGGCGGAAGCGATCGTCCGCTGATCGGAGCTACTTCACGGCGATCGGCGGTGCGTCGGGCTCGATCTCCGGACCCGGAGGCACGGGTGTGGTGCGGCCGCGCCACGCCTCGTCGACGATCTGGTGGAGCACCATGCCCGCGGACATCGTGCCCACGAACAGGAGCGCTTCGGAGCCCCCCGTCGCAGCCGAGACCAGCCCCGGACCGGGGCAGTAGCCTCCGATGGCCCATCCCACCCCGAACAGCGCGGACCCCCCGACGAGCCGGACGTCGAGATCCTTCGACACGGGCACGCCGAACGTGGGCACGAACAGGGGCGACCGCCGACGCAGGATGCGCCGCGACGCGACGAAGTAGACCGCCACCGCGGAGGCCATCACCAGCGCGAGCCCCGGATCCCACGCGTCGGACAGGTCGAGGAACGCGATCACCTGGTCGGGGCGCGTCATGCCGGACACCGCGAGACCCGCTCCGAACAGCAGCCCGGAGAGCGCGCTCGCGAGCATCCCCCTCACACGGCACCCCGCGCGAGCACCTGCAGCACGCTGGCCGTCACCATGCCGGTGCACAGGAACACGGCGGTCGCCACCAGGGACCGACGCGACAGCCGGCCGACCCCGCACACCCCGTGCCCGCTCGTACACCCCGACCCCATGCGGACGCCGAAGCCGACCAGCACGCCTGCGATGGCCGTCGCCATGGTGGAGCGCTGTGACGACGGCTCGATCGCGTCTGGCACGAAGACCGCGAACGCGACGCCCGCCACCGCCAGGCCCGCCACGAACGCCACGCGCCACCCGATGTCGCGAGCACGCGCGCAGAGCAGCCCGCCGTAGATGCCGCTGATGCCCGCGATCCGGCCGGTCGTCAGGAGCAGGAGGGCCGCGGAGAGCCCGATGAGACCGCCGCCTGCGATGGCGCTGAGCGCGCTCGATGCGTCCATGTCGACTCCTCTCGCAGTAGGGATCCGTATGGGGGACCGGGACGCCGGGCGCGGACCACACGGTTCGCACCCGCGGAACGAGCGCGTCAGGCAGGGCGCCCCAGCAGCAGGTTGGCCGGGACGGCCTCGTCGATGCGCTTCGGGTAGGCGAGGTCGAGCCCCTCCATGATGGCGCGGAACTCGTCGACCGTGCGCCCGCCGCCGAGGCGGGGGTTGTGCGCCTTCTCCTCGCCGACCGTCGTGACCGTGCGGCCCTTGTAGTCGTGTCCCGGGTACAGCAGCGTGGAGTCGGGCAGGGTGAAGATCTGCTCGTGCACCGACCGATACAGCGTCACCGCGCAGCCTTCCTGGAAGTCGGTGCGCCCGCAGCCCCGGATCAGCACGGCATCGCCGGTGAACGCCATCGTGTGGTCGGCGAGCACGTAGGTGACCGAGCCGTTCGTGTGGCCGGGCGTGAGCCGTGCCTCGATGCGAACCGAGCCGTACTGGAGCACGTCTCCGGTGCCGACCTCGCGATCGGCCCCGCTCGCACCGGACCCCGCGGGGTACACGATCTCGCAGCCCGTGCGCTGCTTGAGAGCCCACGCACCCGTGACGTGGTCCGCGTGGACGTGCGTGTCGAGGCTCGCGCTCAGCGTCAGACCGAGCTCGCGCACGATCTGGAGGTCGCGCTCGACCTGCGCCACGACCGGATCGATGAGCACCGCGGCACCCGGCTCGGGGTCGCCGAGCAGGTAGGTGTACGTGGACGTGTCGGTATCGAAGAGCTGGCGGAAGATCATGGTTCCCCCTTCCGTCTGGACCCCATCCGGGGTGCGTGCAACGAGCTGGATCTCGGGCCTCCTCCGTGAAGTGCAAGCTCCGTGCCCGGCTTTACACGCCCTCAGTCGAGCGCGAGCTCCCTGAGCCGGCGCCACAGGGTCGTGCGGCTGACCCCCAGGAGCTCCGCAGCACGGGTGCGGTTGCCGCCGGCCTTCGCCAGCGCGCTCACCAGCTCCGCGCGCTCCTGCTGGCGCACCGCAGACCCCACCTCCGAGAGCGCCGACGGGGGCGCCTCCCCGCGGAGCTCGGGCGGCAGATCGTCCATCGTGAGCGCGCTCCCGGAGCCCAGGGCCAGCGCGGCCTCCACGATGTTCCGGAGCTCCCGTACGTTGCCCGGCCAGGTGTACGCCTGCATCGCGGCCAGTGCGTCGGGCGTGACCTCCGCGAGCGTGCGCTCGGGCGTCGACAGCTCGGCCATGAAGTGCCGCAGCAGGAGCTCCACGTCTTCGATCCGATCGCGCAGGGGCGGGATGAACAGGGGGGCCACCCGGATCCGGAACATCAGGTCGGCGCGGAACCGCCCCGCCTGGACCTCGCGCCGCAGGGCCCGATGGGTCGCCGAGATGACGCGCACGTCGACGTGGATGGGGGTTCCGCTGCCCACGGGCGTGAAGCGCTGCTCCTGGAGCACCCGCAGCAGCCTGGGCTGGATCTCCAGGGGCAGCTCGCCGATCTCGTCGAGGAACACCGTGCCGCCGTCGGCGCGCTCGAACAGCCCCTTGCGGTCGCGCACGGCCCCCGTGAACGCCCCGCGCACGTGGCCGAACAGCTCGCTGGCCAGCAGATCTCCCGTGAGGGTCGCGCAGTTCACGGCCAGGTACGGCTTCTTCGCCCGCGGAGACAGGTCGTGCAGCGCGCGCGCGACGAGCTCCTTGCCGCTGCCCGTCTCGCCGCGCACGAGGATGGCGGCCTGGGACCGGGCCGCTCGCGTGATGGTGTCGAACAGCCGGTGCATGGCCGGCGACGCCGACAACATGCCGTGGAAGCGAACGGCGCGATGTTTCATGAACGTTTCGTAACGTTGAAACGTTCCTGGAACACTCAGGCGGACGCGCGGTCTTCGGTCGGCTCGGGGACGTCCTGGGTGTCGAGGTACTTCACGAGCGGGCAGGTGTCGCAGGTGCCGGCGAGCTCCAGCCCGCGCTGCATCGCCCGGTTCATCGCGAGGAACCACTTGCTCTCGGTCGGGAACAGGTCGTCTCCGAACGCCTCGGTGAGCCCGACACGGTCGAACAGGCGCATCGTGAGCGGCGTCATGCCCGCCAGGATGAGGTACCGGCCCGACTCCCGCATGCGCGCGCGGGTCGCCATGAGCACGCCGGCCGTCGTGAAGTCGAGCCCACGAGCCCGCTTCAGCCGGACGATCAGCACCTTCACGGACGGATCGCGGATCGCGTCGTCCAGCGCGTCCTGGAGCTCGCCCGCCGCGCCGAAGAACAGGTTCCCCTCGACGTGCAGCGCCCGCACGCGGTGGCAGTGGTCGCCCTCCACGTGGTCGTCGGGTGCGGTCTCTCGGATGTGCCCCTTGCGGACGACGAGGTCGGTCACGTTCAGGTTCCGGGCCCGCCGCAGGAACAGCAGGATCGAGATGGCGACGCCCAGGTAGATGGCGATGTCCATCGACAGCGTCCAGGTGCCCACCACCGTCGCGAGGAACGCGAGCCGGTCGCCCCACAGGGCCTGCAGCACGTGCTGGATGGCCTCCCGGTCGACCAGATCCCACGCCAGCACGACCAGGATGCCCGCCAGGCTCGCGATGGGGGTGAGGTCGACCACCGGCCCGAGCACGAGCAGGACGCCCAACATCATCACGCCGGACGCGATGGCCGACAGCTTGCTCGTCGCACCGGCACGGTGGTTCATCGCCGACCGCGCCAGGCTCCCGCTCACCGGGTAGCCGCCCGTCAGCCCCGCCCCGAGGTTCCCGAGCCCCTGGCCGATGAACTCGCGGTCCATGTCCAGGCGCTCTCCGGTCATCGCGGCGATCGAGCGGGCCACGGCGCTCGACTCCACCATCGACAGCACCGTGGCTGCGAAGGCCACGGGCAGCAGGGCGGACGCCTGCGACAGGTCCTGGAGCGGGAATCCGAAGGGAGGCAGGCCTCGGGGCACCGAGCCGAGATCTCCAGCCGTGGCGAGCCCCAGCGCGGGGAAGTCGAAGGCCCAGGCGAGCCCGATGCCCAGCCCGAGCACGACCATGGCGGGGGGCACCTTCGGCACCCACTTCCGCAGAGCGAGCAGGAGGGCGGTCGAGCCCAGCGCCAGCGCGACACTGCGGGGATCGGTCTGCCCGAGCCCGGACGCCCACGTCACCGCCTTCTCGGCCACGCTGCCCGAGCCCATCGACGTGCCGGTGATGTTCCCGAGCTGCCCGAACCCGATCAGCAGCCCCGCGCCCGTGATGTACCCGAGCACCACGGCCCGGCTGATGTAGTCGACCACCGCCCCGAGGCGCAGCACTCCGGCGGCCACCTGGAACACGCCCACCATGAACGCGAGCAGCAGGGCGGTCGCGACCGGATCGCCCCCGCCAGCACCCGCTGCGAGCGCGCCCCCGACCAGCAACGAGAGCGCGTTGGTGGGGCCCGTCACGACGTGGCTCGACGTGCGACCCAGCGCAGCGAGTACGGTGGGCACCGCGGACGCGTAGAGTCCCGCTGCGGGCGGCAGTCCCGCGATGACCGCGTACGCCACCCCCTGCGGGACGGCCATCATCGTGATGACCGCCGCGGCGGCGAGGTCTTTCCGGACGGAATCGGGAGTCATCGGCACATGTTCAGCAAACCCCATGCCGAACGCGGCACAGCTCTTGCAGCTTCGCGGCGAGGTCCGCGGAGCCACGGCGCTTCGCGGCGGGCCGGAGTCCGCGCATGAACTACGGGTTCGTCATCGACAACAACGGGTGTATCGGGTGCCACGCGTGCTCGACCGCCTGCAAGTCCGAGCACCAGGTGCCGCTCGGCGTGAACCGGACGTGGGTGAAGTACGTCGAGAGCGGGCGATACCCCGACGTCCGCCGGTCGTTCCAGGTCACGCGCTGCAACCACTGCAGCAACCCGCCCTGCGTCCGGATCTGCCCGACGGGAGCGATGCACCAGCGCGCCGACGGCATCGTCGACTTCGACAGCGACGCGTGCATCGGGTGCAAGGCGTGCCTGCAGGCCTGCCCGTACGACGCCATCTACATCGACCCCGACACCCACACGGCCGCGAAGTGCAACTACTGCGCACACCGCACCGAGGTCGGCATGGAGCCCGCCTGCGTCGTGGTGTGCCCCGAACACGCCATCATCGCGGGGGATCTCGACGATCCGCAGTCCGAGATCAGCCGCGTGGTCGCGAAGCACAACGTCACCGTGCGAAAGCCCGAGCAAGGCACCTCTCCGAAGCTGTTCTACATCGAGGGGGCCGACGTCACGCTGCATCCCACGGCCGTGGAGCGCGCGCCCACCTCCTTCATGTTCGCCGACGTGCTCGCGCTGCACCCCGGAGAAGCGCCGCACCCGCACCTCCCCACGCACGCGCTCCCCCCGCAGGGCCCCACCCGGGCGCCGCAGGAGCAGGGCCTGAACGAAGGCGGCCCCATCGCGATCGGCGGGAACATGGCGGGGCACATGGTGCAGGTGGGGTTCAACGCCCAGCACACCATCCCGTGGCACTGGCCGATCCCGGCGTACCTCGTCACCAAGCACATCGCGGGAGGCACGTTCCTGTGGATGGCGCTCTCCGTGTGGGCCGGCGCGCTCGAGTTCTCCGTCGGCACGTTCGTCGGTGCGGGCGCGCTCGCCATCGCGATGACCCTCGTGACGCTCGGTCTGCTGGTCTACGACCTCGACCGTCCCGACCGGTTCTTCTACCTGCTCGTCCGGCCGCAGTGGCGCAGCTGGGTCGCGCGGGCCGCATGGCTGCTCACCGGGTTCTCGGCGGTCACCGGGATCTGGTGGGCCCTCGAGACGGCCGCGTGGCTCGGCATGATCGCGGAGCCTCTGGCCGTTCGTCCCGTGCTGGCGCTGCTCACCATGCCCCTGGCGCTCGGAACGGCCATCTACACGGCGTTCCTGTTCGCTCAGGCCGAGGGCCGCGACCTGTGGCAGGCCACGCACGTCCCGTTCCAGATGACCCTCCACGCGCTCGCCTTCGGCGCCGGAACGCTCGCCATCGCGGGCCCGAACACCGAGGCCATGCGCACGGTGTTCCTGGTCACGATGTTCGGGTCGCTCGTGCTCACGCTGTTCGCCGACACCACCATCCCCCAGGCCAGCGAGCTCGCCCGGCGCGCCGCACGCGACATGACGCGCGGTCGCTACGCCCGGGAGTACTGGCTCGGCGGGATCGGCCTCGGGCACGTCGTCGCGCTGTTCTTCGCCTGGCTGGGCGGTCCGGTGGGCGCGCTGCTCGCCCTGGTCGCCGCCGGTCTCGGTCTCTTCGCCTACAACCTGGCGTTCGTCATGGCGCCCCAGGATCAGCCGAACTCCTGAGGAGGTCCCCGTGAGTGCCACCCGTCGCCTCGCCGACACGTTCGCGCGCATGCTCGGCCTCCCCGAGTCCAAGGCCGCGCGCCATGCCGTCCAGGCCACCGCTCCGTCGAACGCCGGGGGCGTGGCCATGCCGCAATACGCCCGTGATGGCGGGGCTCCCGTCGACATGATCGACGTCGTGCACCCCGACGGCCGGATGTCGAGCTACCCGCCGCCCGACCAGTGGAACGACTGGGTCGAGTGGGATGCCCGCGCGTGGCCCGAGAAGGTCGCGCGCCGGTACACGCTCGTCCCGACCATCTGCTTCAACTGCGAGTCGGGCTGCGGGCTGCTCGCGTACGTCGACAAGACCACCTTCGAGATCCGGAAGTTCGAGGGCAATCCGGTTCATCCGGGCAGCCGGGGCCGGAACTGCGCGAAGGGTCCCGCCACGCACAACCAGGTGTACGACCCCGAGCGCATCCTGTACCCGCTCAAGCGGGTCGGGCCGCGCGGTGGGGGCCAGTGGAAGCGGGTCTCGTGGGACGAGGCGCTCGACGACATCGCGGCGAAGATGCGGGAATCCCGCCAGAAGCGGCGCGACGGCATCATGTACCACGTGGGCCGGCCCGGAGAGGACCACTACGCGAACCGGTGCGTGCAGGCCTGGGGCGTCGACGGGCACAACAGCCACACGAACGTGTGCAGCGCGTCGTCCCGCACGGGGTACGCCTTGTGGGCCGGGTTCGACCGCCCGAGCCCCGACTACGCGAACGCGCGCACCATCCTGCTGATCTCGAGCCACCTCGAGACCGGCCACTACTTCAACCCGCACGCCCAGCGCATCATCGAAGCGAAGCGGAAGGGTGCGAAGATCATCACGTTCGATCCTCGCTTGTCGAACACCGCGAGCAAGTCCGACGTGTGGCTGCCGACGTGGCCGGGCAGCGAGTCGACCGTGCTGCTGTCCATCGCGAGCCACCTGCTCGAGACCGGGCAGTGGAACCGGGACTACGTGCGCCGGTGGGTCGACTGGAAGACCTTCCTGCGCCGCGCACCCGAGATCGTCTCCGACCCCGCCGTGCACGCGGCGATTGCGGGTCGCGACACGTTCGAGGCCTTCGAGGACGGGCTGAAGGCCCTGTACGCCGGCTTCACGTTCGAGCGGGCCGCGGCCGAAGCGCAGGTCCCCATCGAGCGGATCCAGGCCGCTGCGGACGCCGTCGCACGGGCCGGAGACCGCCTGTCCGCCCACAACTGGCGCTCGGCCTCCATCGGGAACCGCGGCGGCTGGCAGGTCGTGCGGTGCCTGTTCCTGCTGAACGTGCTCACGGGGAGCATCGGCACGGTCGGCGGAACCAGTGGCAACAGCTGGAACAAGTTCACGCCGAAGCCGTTCCGCAGCCCGCCCGCCGGGGAGACCTGGAACGACCTGCAGCTCCCGGACGAGTGGCCGTTCGCGCACTTCGAGATGTCGTTCCTGCTCCCGCACCTCATGGCCGAGGGCCGCGGCACGGTCGACGTGTACTTCACGCGCGTCTACAACCCGCTGTGGACCAATCCGGACGGGTTCATGTGGATGGAGGCCCTGCAGGACGAGCAGAAGTTCGGGGTCCACGTCGCGCTCACCCCGACCTGGAACGAGAGCGCGTGGTTCGCCGACTACGTCCTGCCGATGGGGCACGCGGGCGAGCGCCACGACGTCATGAGCCAGGAGACCCACGCGGGGCAGTGGATCGGGTTCCGGCAGCCCGTGCGGCGCGTCGCGATGGAGCGGGCCGGCAAGAAGGTGAGGTTCACGCACGAAGCCAACCCCGGCGAGGTGTGGGAGGAGGCCGAATTCTGGGTCGAGCTGTCGTGGCGGATGGACCCCGACGGCAGCCTCGGGGTGCGCCAGTGGTTCGAGAGCCTCGAGCGGCCCGGCGAGCCCGTCACCCAGGACGAGTACTGGGCGTGGATCTTCGAGAACTCGGTGCCCGGTCTGCCCGCTGCGGCCGAGGCGGAAGGGCTCACCCCCCTCGAATACATGCGCAAGTACGGGGCCTTCGAGGTGTCGAAGGACGTGTACGTGCCGTACGAGAAGGCGGTGGACGGGGAGCACGGCGACGACGGGTTCGTGCGGAAGGACGGGAAGGTCGTCGGCGTGGTGGTCGATGGCGAGGGGAAGGCCGGGTTCGAGACGCCGAGCCGCAAGCTCGAGCTGCTGTCCGAGACCCTCGCCGACTGGGGCTGGAGCGAGCAGGAGCACGCGCTGCCGTGGCCGCTCGAGAGCCACGTGAGCCCCGCGAACATCGACCGCAAGAAGGGCGAGATGCTGCTGCTGCCGAACTGGCGGCTGCCCACGCTCATCCACACGCGGTCGGCCAACGCGAAGTGGCTCGTCGAGATCAGCCACAACAACCCGGTGTGGATGCACCCGAGCGACGCCGCGCGCCTCGGCGTGAAGACCGGCGACCGCGTGCGGGTCGACACCGAGATCGGCTGGTTCGTCGACCGCGCGTGGGTGACCGAGGGCATCAAGCCGGGCGTCATCGCGATCTCGCACCACCTGGGTCGATGGCGCCTGCAGGACGACGTGGGCGTGAACAAGCAGGGCAGCTCGCTCGTGGGGCTCGAGGCCGACGGGTCGAAGCACCGGCTGACCATCCAGAAGGGCGCGGAGGCGTGGGACTCGGTGGACCCCGACACCGCGCGCATCTGGTGGAAGACCGTGGGGGTGCACCAGAACCTGACGCACGCCGTGCACCCCGACCCCGTGAGCGGCGCGCACTGCTGGCTCCAGAAGGCGACGAACGTGCGGAAGGCCCGTGTGGACGAGGCGTACGGCACGGTGGTCGTGGACACCGAGCGCTCGATGGCGGTCTACCGCGAGTGGCTCGCGCTGACGCGTCCGGCATCGAAGCACTCTCCGGACCGCACCCGGCGGCCCTTCTGGCTCAAGCGTCCGCTGAAGCCGACCCGCAAGACCTACGACCTCCCGGAGTGACGCCGTGACGCCCTTCGAGACCGCCCTCGCGCGCTCCCGGACCTACGGGCTGATCGCGGAGGTCCTGCTCGAGGGGTGGACGCCACGGGCGCTGTCGGTGGTCGAAGGGCTGCCGTGGAGCGCGTCGATCCCGAGGGAGGAGGACCGCCGGGCCGCGCGTCACCAGCGGGTGTTCGGGCGGGGCGTGCCGCCGTACGAGAGCGTGTTCCGGTCCGCGGACGGCCTGCTGGGCGGGCCCATCGCAGGGGCGGTGCGCGCGGCGTACGACCGGATGGGCTTCCGGCTGGCGCGCACCGACGTCGAGCCGGACCACGCGGGCCTCCAGTGCGCGGCGCTGTCGTTCCTGTGCGGGGCGGAGGCCGACGCGCGGCGGGACGGTGTGGCGCACGACCGGTTCGCCACGCTCCAGCTGGAGTTCCTGCGCGGGCACCTGGGGGTGTGGGTCGACCTGCTCCACACGGCGGTGTCGCGGCAGGGGGTCGCGGAGATGGCCGAGCTGACGGGCCTGCTGGTCGACCTGGTCCACGAGCACGCCGGTCCACAGGGGCTCCCGGACGCCGATGGTCCCACGGAGGACCTGCTGTCCGACCCGTCCACCGGCCTGAAGGACGTCGCGGCGTATCTGCTGGTGCCGGCGCGGTGCGGGATGTGGCTCGGGACCGACGACATCCAGCGGGTCGCGGAGCGGGCGGGGCTCGCGTGCGGCTTCGGGCGGCGGGTCCAGATGATGGAGAGCCTGCTGTTCTCGGCGGTCGACCACGAGGCGTTGCCGGCGCTCGTGGCTTCGCTGGGCGTCGAGCTCGATGCTTGGGATTCAGGGAGCGCGCGGAGCGAGTCGACGCGAGCGATGTTGGGCCGACTGGCGCGAGGTGAGGGATGAGCTTCTGGGACGAGCGGTACGCCGAGGACGGGTTCGCCTACGGGCTGGAGCCGAACGACTTCCTGCGCGAGCGCGCGGGCCTGCTGACGGGTGACGTGCTGTGCCTGGCGGAGGGCGAGGGGAGGAACGCGACCTTCCTGGCGTCGCGCGGGCTCACGGTCTACGGGGTGGACGCGTCGTCCGTGGGGGTCGCGAAGACCCTCGCGCTGGCGGCGGAGCGCGGCGTGACCGTCCATGCCGAGCAGGGCGACCTCGCGACGTACGACCTCGGAGAGGCCCGCTGGGACGGCATCGTCGCGGTGTTCGCGCATCTTCCGCCCCCGATCCGGCGGCGTGTGCACGGGTCGGTGGCGCGTGCGCTGCGTCCGGGTGGGGTGTTCCTGATGGAGGTGTACACGCCCCGTCAGCTCGCGTTCGGCACGGGCGGCCCGCAGTCGGTGGAGATGCTGTACGAGCCGGAGGCGGTCCGCGCGGAGCTCGTGGGGCTCGAGCTGGAGCACTTCGCGGAGCTGGAGCGCGAGGTGCACGAAGGGAAGTACCACGGGGGCCGGTCGGCGGTGCTCCAGGGGATCGCGCGGCGGCCGGTTCAGACGCGCTGAACCGACTAGGGCCTAACTGGGGACTTCTAGGCGCGCCTCTTGAACTTCCCAGTGATTCTCGTAAGCCATGGCGGTGGGCTAACTCCGGAAAGCTCGCGAGTTTCTTCGCTCCGAAGATACTGCACAAGAACGCGAACCTTGTTTGAGAGGCGTTCAGGCCATGTTCGATTCTTGTCATTGTGGATATCGTAAAGATCTGAAGCCGTGTTGGGTTGGTACACGATCAAGTCGTCAACGATGCTTTCCAGGTACTCGCTCATATAGATGAGTTCCGTGAGGTAAAACTTCCCGGCCCCTGAAATCCTAACAACGGCTTCGTCGGGCCAGGGCTGCTCGGGATGTGAACGCGATTGGATAAGCCCCCCTTCTGCCAAGATGCGAATCACCAAGCGGATTCGCTCG
>JAWKRP010000015.1:0-222068 GCA_041389565.1 Myxococcota bacterium | reverse complement strand
CACGGTGTTGCCCAGCCGTCCCGGGAGCCGCCCGACGCTCACGGGCCCGCTCGGCCGCCGGGCGTGATTCATGACCCGGTCTCCCGCGCCTGAACGGTGATGGTTGCAGGCAGGTCGATGCGGCTGGTGACCTGCGAGGAAAACGGCGCGCTCGAAGAGGGATCGACAGGATGGGGAGTTGGCGGTACGGAGGCGCTGATTCAACCCTTCCAACCTGGCACCACGCCAGGGGAGGTACGCCCCCGTGCCCGCCATCAACGAGATCACCCGTCCGACCGGGAACGTCAACGCCGCCGTGGTCCAGCGCTTCGCAGACCGAGCGCGACAGCTCCTCGAAGGGTCGACCCAGACGGGCCGATCGCTGGAGAAGGCCGTCTGGGAGATTCTGGTCGAGACCGGCCGCGAGATGCTGACGGCGGGTCTCGCGAAGGCCTGCTGGGAGCACGCGTGCGCCGCGAACGGAGGGAGCCCGCCGAGCGCGATGCGCCTCGACGACGACTACTGGCTCTCCCAGGCCACGACGCTCGGCACCGTCACGGTCCCGTTGTTCGCCCACCGCGACGAGACCGGCACGCACGCCCCGGCTCGCGAGGCCGTGTTCCCTCTGCATCCCCACTGCCGCAGCTCCGAGCTGCTTCTCGAGTGGGAGACCCGACTCGGCGCGCAGCTCCCGTTCCGCAGAGCCCAGGAGGAGCTCGGCTTCTTCACGCACGGTGCGGTTGGCCTGGAGGACACCACGATCGCCCGCCACATCGGCATTCTCGGCAGGCTGGCCGACCGTCAGTTCCAGTTCCGCTCTCTCGAGGACTTTCGGGAGATCCTCATGAATCGTGCAACGCGAGACCAGAGGACCAGTCGTCCCATCGTCTACATCTCCACCGACGCGCACTCGCTGCGCCGCTACGTCGACGACACCTGGAAGGCCGCCTGGCGGAACATCAACGGTATCCGCGTCTGGTGCGTCGACCAGAAGTCTGGGAAGATCGTGCATCTCGGCGGAGAGTACACTTGGGGAGACTGCCAGGAGGTCAAGCAGGTCTTCCGGTCCCTGTCGGACGAGGGCTACCTGCCTCGAGATGGCTGCTACGATGGGCTCAGAGCGCAGTTCGTGTTCCTGGCGGATGGGATGCCGTGGATCTGGGACCACGTGGCTCCGGAGCTCCCCGAGGACACGGTTGAGATCCTGGATTTCTACCATGCGATGAACCACATCGCGTCGTACGCGAACGCGCGGTTCGGGGCGGAGAGCGCACTGGCGAAGGCCTGGTACAATCAGCAGCGTGCGGCGCTCCTCGGGAAGCGGGCGTACCGGAGGAAGAAGGGCGTGAAGCGGAAGGGCCACAAGAAGCGCTGTTCCCGTCGGGAGCGACAGCCCCGGGTCCACCGAAGCGCCAATCCGCACGGGGCTGGCGAAGCGCTCGTCCGCTCTCTGCTCGACGAGCCGGCTCCCGCACACTGCGACGACGAGCACACCGAGGTCGTCCGCTACACGGGCCAGCACGCCCATCGGATGGACTACCCGGCGTACCGCGAGCGCGGCTTCCAGATCGGGTCGGGCGCGATGGAGTCGCTCCATCGGACGGGGAGCCAGCTCCGCGTGAAGCGGCCGGGGACGCGGTGGCTGCCGGAGAACGCGCTTTCGGTGATCCGGGTCCGGATGATGATGCTGGCCGATCGCTGGACCGCGTTCTGGGAGTCTCCGGACCTCACGCAACGACTGGTGCATGCGTTCCGTTCAGGAGGCCCGAGCCATGCGTGCTGACCGGGCGATGGATCCCACCCGTTCACTCTCCACCCACCCATCCGGAGGGGGGGCGGCATCAGCGAGTCCGCAGATTTCGATGATCGCCAAGATCGCAATCAGCATCGGCCCGATGCGTAGTCTCCGTTCGTTCCCAGGTAGGGTGCCAGATGTGCCCGACCAGGTCAAGTGGTCCTGTAGTGGCCATGTCGCCGATCGAATCGCCGTAGGGAAGCCGGAACGCCCTGTTCTCCCAGCCACTGTCCCGGCGACTTCTGGGACAGCTCCGGGACGCCGAGCTGCTCAAGAAGAAGGGCGACGCGAAGGGGGCGTACAAGGCGGCGAAGAAGGCGCTCGACCTCGGAACGGGCACCGAGGGGTTCTTCTGGAAGGACAAGGTCGAGAAGGCCGTCGCCGAGTGGCCGAAGAAGTAGCGGTCAGCGGCCGGGGAGCCCGTCGGGGAGCGGATCCTCGTCGGGCACCCGGACCACGGGCTTCGGGCGCGCAGCCTGGGCCCTTCGCCACGCTTCCAGACCTCCGCCGTCCTCGAGGCTGACGAGCTCGCCGCTCGCGATCCACTCCTCCACCGCGTGGGCGATCGCGATGTTCGGGAGCCGATAGACGGCAATGCTGACGCTGGAGGCGTCCCTCCGGAGGGTCCAGCCCACGTCGCCCGGGTCCTCCAGGCGGCCCAGGATCTCCCGAGGGGTCACCCTGCCCTCGAGGTCGCTCATCGCGTCCGCGGGCACGACGACCCCCTTCGAGTACCAGTACGTCGCACGTGCGCCGTCGAGCAGGAGGTTGCGGGCGAGCAGCTTCGCGATGTCGATGTGCGTGGGGTCCGTGTAGATGCTCGCTTCGCCGAACCCCTGGGACGGGACCCCGTCCCACACGACGAATGTCGGGGAGAGATCCACGGGGAGCGGGGTGTCGAGGAACGAAGGTACGGGCGTTCCTCCGTACTGGACGGCGTGCACGCGGAGCCCACCCCCGTCGAGGGCGTCCACGGCGTAGGTCCCGGCGTCGGGGGGGAGCTGGGCGATGAGGGCGGAGAGCGTGGCGACGGGGTCGTCCGGCCGACCTGGAGGGTCGATGCGGACCGTCACGGGGATGGGGGGCCCCGGGCTGCTCTCGAACGCGACGGGCACGCCCCAGCGGGACTCCAGGAGCCGGCACGCGTCGAGTAGCCCGTGCACCTCGAAGGTCTTGCCCACCTGACCGGCGAGCGGGTCGATGGGGTCGGGACTCACGGGACCACCGAGTGCGGTGGCGACGAGGAACGGAAGGATCATCGGGCGGTCCAGCAGTCCGAATCCGAGCGCACCACGGGGGGTCTAGGGCGGATCGAAGACATCGTAGCTCTCGGTGGTCGGGGCAGGCTCTGGAGGCCGGAGCTGTGTGCCTTCCACGAGCTCGCGGAGTCGGCGACTGTAGGCTTCGTGTGTGATGACTCCGCTCTCCCGGTCGATGAAGAGTTGGTGGATCTCCGCTTTCTCCTGTTCGGTCCATGGGCGGAACACTTGCCCTTCCTGGACCCACCACTGGGTCTCGTAGTGGTAGGGGCCCTTGATATCGTGGTACCCGCCCCAGTAGGCGCCCCCGACGTGGACGTGGTGAACGCGGAAGGTGCCTTCGTCGTTCCAGGCCTTCCAGGTGAAGAGTCGTCCGTTCTCATCTGCGGAGAGCCACTGGTTCAACCCGTCACGCACGGTCATGCCGGGGGTGATCTCGCGTCTCCCGTAGCGATGGTCCATGCCGGTGTTGAAGCGTATTCCCGCGCTTCGGGCAAGGCTGCGCAGCTCGGGGAAGGTGATCGTGCCCTCCCGATCGCCCACCACGGTGTCGAGCTGCGTCTCGATGGGGATGCAGCCCTCGGATCCAGAGGTCGCGGGCCCGATGTGGAGGCGCTCTCCCCACGCGTCGGAGTGGACCTCGACGACGTACGCGCACCGTGGGAGGACGTTCTCGTTCAACGTCTCTGCGAGCCCGGATGGGTCGCACGGGAAGACGGGGATCTCGAGCGGGGACGCGAGCGAAGCGTCGATGGCGCCGTGCTCCACGGTCACGCGCAGGTTGCAGTTCATCTCGATGGCGGCAGATGCCCGCTCGAGAACCCACTTCCCCTGGACGTCCGGCGCAGGGTCGCTCTGCGGCGACGCGAGAGTGGCGGTGATGGCGAGGTGGATCGTCAGCATGCATCCCCGGGTGTCGGTCGACCGCGTCGGCTCGCGCCAGGCACCGGACGATCGTAGCATCCGCGCATGAGCGACTGGTTCACCCGCGTCATCCGCCGGACTCCCGCACCCCTGCCTCCCGACGCCACGCGCGAGGGCCTGCTCGCCGAGGTGATCGCGCGTCCCGACGACGACGCGCCGCGCTGGGTGGTCGCGGACCTCTACGGCCAGCAGGGCGACCCCCGAGGCGAGCTCATCGCCGTCCAGCTCACCCTGGCGGCCCTGACCGACAGCGATCCGGAGCGTCGGGAGGCGCTCGAAGCACGGGAGAAGGCGCTGCTCGACCGCCACAAGCCCGAGTGGGTGGGGCGCTTCAAGGGGGCGCGCACGGAATACGGCATCGAGGGCAAACAGACCTTCGTGAAGGGGAATCCGACGTTCTGGACGTTCGAGCGCGGCTTCGTCCACAGCGTGAAGATGGCCGCGATGGACTTCGTGCCGAACGCCGCCGAGCTGCTCACGACCGAGCCGGTGGTCCGCGTCGAGCTGACGCAGGCGCGCGGCCGGATGACCGCGTTCCTCGAGTCCTGTCCGGAGCTGGAGCGTGTGCGCACACTGGATCTCGGCCGCAACACGCTCACCGACGACGACCTGCGCGCGCTGTTCACGACCGACCGGCTCGCGAGCCTGGAGTCCCTGAACCTCACGCTCGTGCGGATCGGCGCCCGGCGTGGGGCCGCGCTGTTCGGCGAAGCGACCGCGCGGTTCCCGAAGCTCCGCGAGCTGCTGCTGTGGGGCACGGAGCTCGGGGATCCCGGTGTGGTGGCCCTCTCGCAGTGTGCGTTCCTGGAGACCGTGGAGACCCTGGCCCTCGGATCCTGCAAGATCGGCACGAAGGGCGCGGAAGCGCTGCTGGCGTCCGGGCACCTGGGTGCGCTTCGCGACCTGCGGGTCCCGGGGAATCGGCTCACGGACCACGACGAGGCGCGCCTGGTCGAGCGCTTCGGAGACGTGCAGCTCTGAAGCGCCCGTGATTCCTGCGCCTGTACGCCGGCGGGCCGATAGTGGGAACCCAACGAAGGGCAGCAGATGTTCTACGACGTCGTGGTCGACGGGGCGATCGTCACGGACCTCCGCACGGTGGCCGGACGCGACTTCGTGCTGCGTCCCTCCCTGGCCGTGCGTCCGGTGCCGACGGGTCTGGGCCTCGCCTCGGCTTTGCTGGGCGCGGGCCTCGTGGCGTCCGTCGCCCTGGGGCGCGCCGGGACGGGCGTAGCGATCGTCGGAGTCGGCGCGCTCGTGCTGGGTGCGTCGTGGGCCGTGCAGGAGGTTCGCCGGGCGATCCGGGCGCGTACGCGCGGCGAGCTCCGGGTCGGTCAGACCGACGTGCGGACGGCCGACGGGTCCATGCCGCTGACCGACCTCGACGTGCAAGGGCATCCCGCGGTGGCGCTCGTCCGCACACGGGCCGCGTTCCAAGCGGCCGAGCCCGGGGTCCGACGGCTCGCCGAGTGGCTCTCGGTCGTGGGGACCGAGGAGCTCCGCTACCAGGACTTCGAAGGTCACGAGCTCGCCGGAGCGGAACCGGAGGACGAGCTCGACTGCGTCTACGTAGAGCTTCCGGGCGAGGTGTGGTGTGGGCGGGGGGCCCGTTCCATCGCCGTGGGTCGGCGCCTGGAGGGAGCCGACGTGGTCGCGGTCCGTGCCGAGGCCGTCGACGCGCGGGGCGAGCCGACCACCGACCTGGACGGCGAGGTCTTCCTGGTGCCCCTCCTCGAGCCGGGAGCGTTCGAGCGCCTCCCGTAGCCCCGTTCCCGGCCGTGCTCGTTCGAGGGGTTGGGCCGAGGACTGCCGGGGATCACGGCCTCGTCGGGACGCACTGCTCCGGGAGGCCCGCGAACACGGCCGCCGCGTTCGCCAGGAGCCGCTCGAACACCGGCCCGTCCGTGTCGTCGACGAACGGGCGGTCGTCGCCCGACAGCACCGTGCCTCCGACCACGATGTCGTCGTGCCGACAGAACACGTACGACGTCACCCCGTGCCCGCAGCCCCCACCGAACAGGTAGTCGTGCTTCTCGGAGGGCCGCACGAGCTTCACGAGGTGCCCGCGCTGGGGGACGAGCGCGTCGTCGCCGAACAGCGCCTTCGCGCCGTAGCCCGTGCAGTTCACGAGCACGGTCTGGTCGAGCTGCGCGACGTCGTCAGGCGTGCGGAACCCGCGCTGCTCGAACCGCACGCCGTCGCGCTCGAGATCCGACCGGAGCGCCGGGAGCAGGCGAGGGGGGTCGAGCAGCCAGGTCCGGTACCGGCGGCCCGGTGCGCGCAGACGCTCGAACGGCAGCGCCAGGGACGTGGGCTCCGCGACCACGTCACGCGGCGTGCCCTCGTCGAAGCCCACCGAGCCGTTCGCGAGCGTGAAGTTGTCGCGCTCGGCGATGCCGTACTTCGCCCACTCGGGCTCCAGCGCCCGGATCCGGTCCCGCGAGCCGCGCAGCCAGCGCTCGAGCCGCGCGCGCCCGGCGTCATCGGCGTGCTGGCGCCACACCCCCGACGGCTCGAACTGGCCCCCCGCGACGGCGGACGTGGTCTCGCGCAGGTCGAGCTCGCGGGTGTACACGGTCACCGGGAGCTTCGGACGGCGCCTCACGAGCGCTGCAGCGGTCGTCATGCCGATCACACCGGTCCCGATCACCGCCACGCTCGCAGGACGCTCGCCCTGCTCCCGGATGGCGGCCTCCACGAGGTCTGCGGCCTCCTCGGCGCACCCGAACGCCAGCGTGATGCCCGCACCCCCGTGCCCGTAGTTGTGCACCAATGCCTTGCCCGCGAGCGGCGCGTCCCGCTCGAGCCGCACACCCCCCTCCCGGAACGGACGAACGCCCACCGCATACGGCTCCCAGGGCAGCAGGCGCGCGAAGTCGGGGTCCGGACGCAGCCGCCCGCGTCGCGCCCAGCCCGCCGTGGGCCATCCGACGAGCCCACCCGCGATCAGGCCCTGCAGCACGGCCCTCCGCGGGACCCCGGGCACTACAGGTCCATCGCGCAGCGCGCGCCCATGCCGCCGTACCAGAAGGTCGGCGGGTGGAAAGTGCGCTCGCGCACGCGGGGGGAGGCGGCGCTCCCGATGGCGCCACCGCGCATCACCTTGAAGTCGAACAGGATGTCGGTGCGGGGGCTCCCGTCGTTCGGGTGGTCGATGTAGCCGTCCCAGAACCAGTCCTCGGTCCACTCGAACACGTTGCCGGCCACCTCGCACAGGCCGGTCGAGGTGTCGCCGAGCGGGTGCTGGCAGCTCGGCCACAGCCCGTTGGCGCCCGGACACCACGGCCCGTTCCCGCCGATGTTCACGCGCGTGCAGTCCGGCGGGACGGGGGTGTCGCCCCACGGGTACTGCACGTCCATCCCGCCCGACCGCGCGGCGTACTCCCACTCCGACTCGGAGGGCAGGCGCCCGCCGAACCATTCGCAGAAGTCGTGCGCCTGGTACCAGGTGAGGCAGCTCTGCGGCATGCCAGCCACTGTTCCGTCCGTACACAGCGGGTCGACCGGGACCTCCGTGCACGCGCCGGCCGCGATGCAGGCATGGTAGTCGGTGGACTGCACCTCGAGCCCCATGATGGCGAAGGTCGGCACGGTCACGGTGTGTTGCGGCACCTCCTGGGGATGCGCGATCCCGTCGGTCGAGCCCATCAGGAACGCCCCGCCTTCGATGCGGACCCACGGATACGGGAGCGGACCGGTGTCGACGCTCGTATCGTCGGTGTCCGTATCGGTGTCGGCGTCCGCGTCGGTGTCCGTGTCGGTATCGGCGTCTGCGTCGGTGTCCGCGTCTGCGTCGGTGTCTGCGTCGGTATCCACATCCGAGTCGGTGTCGGTGTCGGTGTCCGCATCGGAATCGGTGTCCGCGTCTGCGTCGGTGTCCGCATCGGTGTCCACATCGGAGTCGGCATCCGTGTCCGCATCGGAGTCGGCATCCGTGTCGGCGTCGGCATCTGCATCCGCGTCGACCTCGGGGTCGACCGGCGTCGGGGCACCCCCGGAGCAACCCATCCAGCAGAGAGCGAGGAGCACGCGGGACACCAGCAGACCTCCGCGCCCACTCCGGGCGCCATTCCGGTCGTCATCCTATCCGGCTTTGCGTTAGGCGGGCCGCCGATGTCCACCCAGCTCCACCGTCAGCTGCCCCAGCGGATCGCCGTGGCGCTCGTCTGTGGATTGGGGTGGTTCCAGCTCTACTTCACGCTGGTCGTCCGCCTCGGGGGCTCGTTCGACGCGTTCTGCTGGGGGCTCGTGGTCCCCGTCCTGCTGGCGGTGGCGACGACGGTGTGGATCGTCCGGGAGCCGCCATCGACAGACGAGCCCCCGGTCGATCCCACGGACGATGGCTGGCCCGACCCCACGCTGCTGCTCGCCGTGCCGCTCGTCGCGATCACGGCCGCGTACGCGCTCGGCTGGATCGGGTCCACCGCGATGGCCGGCGGTGCATTCGTCGTGGCGGCGCTCCAGATCCGGTCGCTCCGCGCTCCGGTGCCCGAGCTGCCCGACGCCACAGTGCGCGACCTCGTCGGGATCGCCGTCACCACGGGGCTCGGCCTGCTCGCCTACCTCTGGATCCACCGGCCCGAGGGCGACGACGTCTACTACCTGACGCAGGCCGTACAGACCGTGCGCCACAGCGGGCTCCCGCTGCTCGGGTTCGACGTGCTGCACGGCGACCTCACGCTGCCCGTGCAGCAGCCCGCGCATCGCGCGCAGGGCTTCGAGACCCTCGTGTCCGTGATCCTGCGATTCACGGGACTATCGGGTCAGGACGCCTACTACTTCCTGATCCCCGCGCTCACCGTCACGTTCACGTCGTTCGCCACGTGGCTCGTCGCGCGGCGCTGGCTCGGTCCGGGCGGCGCGCGGGTCGCGCTGCTCGCCTACGTGCCGATGCTCACCGTGTGGGCGGGGCACTTCGTGGCCTTCGGGAACTTCGGCTACGCGCGCCTGTTCCAGGGGAAGGGCGTGTTCGTGGTGCTGTGCGTGCCCCTCGTCCTCCACTTCGCGCTGGAGTTCTCGCGCCGTCCCAGCGCCCGGACGTGGGTGGCCCTGGTGCTCGCGCAGTGCGCCGGGGCGCTCGCGACCTCCACCGGCATGGTCGTCAGCCCGATGGCCGCCGCGATCGTCGTGCTCGCGAGCCTGTCGATCGACCTGAAGGGCGTGAAGCTCGCCGTGGGCGGGCTGCTCTCGGCCGCACCCCTCGTCGGCATGCTGCTGCTCGTGCGCTACGACCCCACAGCTGCGGAAGCATCCGGCTACACGGGCGTCACCGAGGACATCGGCGCGGTGCTCGGGACCCAAGGGCGCGCCTGGTTCACGCTCGCCGGCGCCGTCGCGCTCCCCACCCTGATGCGGTGGAGCCGCCTGCCCGGCGCGGAGTGGATGGCCCGGTACCTCCTGGTCTGCATCGCGCTGCTGTTCCACCCGGTCCTGCGGGACTTCCTCGGCGAGCACGCGGGCCGGCTGATGACGTGGCGGTCGCTGTGGGCCATCCCGTTCCCCCTGCTCGCGGCGGGCGCGGTCGGACTGATGGGTCACCTGGCGATGTCGAGCGTGCGGCCTGCGCTCCGCGGGCTCGGCCTGCTCGGGTTCGGCATCGCGATGGTCGCGTTCACGGCGCGTCAGCCGTTCACCTTCGACCGCGAGAACTTCGCCAGCCTCCGGTTCGCGGAGTGGAAGCACGGCGAGGGAGGTGGGGTGATCGCCTCGAACCTCCTGCTCGACCTCGTCGGTCCGGACGAGGTGGTGGCCGTGCCCTCGGTCATCGCGCTCACCCTCACCATCGATCCGGAGCGGCCGAAGATCCTCGGGGTCCGCCGCATCTACATCGACCACCTGAAGCACGCGCTCGGCGAGGCCGAGGTCTCGCAGCGCCACCGCATCTTCACGTTCATGGAGCAGCCCACGCCGTCCATCCCGGTCCCGTGGTTCATGAACCAGGTCGAGAAGCGCTGCGTCACGGGGCTCGTGCTCACCCGCGCGCACATGCAGCAGCTCCAGCCGCTCCGCCCGGCGCTCGTCGCGCACGGCTTCGTGGACCAGTCGTCGAAGGCGAAGGGCCAGCTGCACCAGTACCGCGTGTGGACGCGTCCGAAGGCGCGCTGTGGGAAGGGAGCGCGCTGATGCGTCGGCTGGGACTGGTCGGGGGCGTGACCTGGCACTCGACCGCCACCTACTACTCCCGGGTCAACACGGGCATCGCGGCGGCCCTCGGTCCGTTCCGGTCGGCCGACCTCGTGCTGCGCTCGCTCGACTATGGCGTGGTGCGCGATGCCCGGCGCGACGGGAGCTGGCGTCCGCTGGGAGACCTCGTGGTTCGCGCAGCGCGCGACCTCCGCGCTGCGGGGGCGGACGGTGTGGCGCTGTGCAGCAACTCGCTCCATGCGCTCGCGCACCGGGTGGAGTCCGAGGTCGGCCTGCCCGTGCTGCACATCGCCGATGCGCTCGCGGACCGGGCCCTGGCGGACGGCCACACCACGCTCGCGTTCTTCGGGACCGGGTTCACGATGACCCAGCCGTTCGTGCGCGACCGGCTGCGGTCCCGCGGGCTCGAGGTGCTCGTGCCTGTTGAGGTGTCCGCGATCGACCGCATCATCCTCGAGGAGCTCGCGGTCGGCGACGTGCGGGACGCGTCTCGCGAGGCCTTCCGTGCGGCGCTCCTCCCGCTGGTCGATGCCGGAGCCACCGCGGTGGTGCTGGGCTGCACGGAGCTCGGCATGCTGGTGGGCCCCGCGGACGTGCCCGTTCCGGTGCTCGACACGCTGGCGCTGCACGCCGACGCGGCGGTTGCGTGGATGCTCAGCGCACCCGGTCGTAGCGAACCGACCTGAGCTGCACGCACCCCGCTCATCCATGCTACCGTTCCGCTCAGGTTTCGAATCAGGGGGGAACATGCCTCAACAAATCGTCGTCGACGGGATCACCCGAGACTTCGTGGTCGCGCTGCCCATCGGCTGGGAGCGCTGGATCGAGAAGCTCGGCAGAGGTCTTCCGAGCGTGGTGGCCTTTCATGGAGGCCTACAGGCCCCCGCAGCCTTCATGAACGACTGGCCCTTCCACTCCATCATCGATGGGTCGCGACCGGATACCGATCGCTTCGTCGTTTTCTACCCGTTCGGTGCGACCCCGGGGGGCGGGGCGCTTCCCGAAGCGCGAGCATGGAATACCAACTGGACGAGTGGCAACTACCAGGATGTCGACGACATCGTTTTCGTGACCGCGATGCGGAACACCGTCCAGAGCTGGATGGCGTCACGGTTGGCCGAGGCCGGTATCTCCTACACCGGTGAGCCGCTGGACGAAAATCGCAGGTTCCTGTTCGGGTACTCGCTCGGAGGCATGTTCGCGTTCCAGTACGCGCGCTTCACCACGAACACCTTCGCGGCGATATGGGCCGAGAGCGCCACGCTGGGGGGCCGGCGCCACATGAAGGCCGACCTCGCCACCACCGTGTCCAACCTCCCACAGCCCGGGTTGGATCCGCGGGCGAAGAGCCTGTTCCTCCACACTGGCGTCATGGATGAGAATGTCGTTCCCGGGGGCACCGCCACCGCCGGCCCGAACCTCAGCACTACCAACAGCGAAGTGTACAGGGACGTTGGGGGACTGGGGGGAGACTGGCCGGACCATTACGCACGTGGGGATCTCCCGGCGCTGGCGACTGTCGAAGCCTACAAGACCCTCAATGCGGCCACCGTCCAGTCCACGCTCTCGAGCCGACCCGACCGGAACGGCGGCAACACGTCGACCCTCACTCAGTGGCGACGATCCGGGGGTGCCAACAACCCGATCGTGGAGCACTACAGCGACCCCACGATGGACCACACGAACTTCCCCGGATCGCCCAACCGGTACTTCGACGTGGCCGATGTATGGGCGTGGTTCAAGGCGCATCCCCGTGTCTCCTAGTGTCGCGCTCCTCATTCTCGGGTGCTCAGGGTCTACGCCAACCCCTTTGGACACCGACCCTCCTTCGGCCGATACGGCGGACACCGCCGAAATCGTCTCTACACCGACGGGGGACACTGCCGATTCGCTGCTTGTGGACCCATTCTTCGGGTGCGCTCTCGATACGCTCCCCGTGACGACCTCACCGACGGGTCCGGTGGCGACCAGCGTGGACCTGGCTTCCGGCAGGTGGATCGGCGAGGCGGCATCGATGGCCTTCGGCGCCGTGGTGTCGACGCCATCGCCGAGCCGGGCGTTCGTCCTCACCTGGTCGAGCCAGCTCCCGATGGACAGCCCGTGGTCGTCCCGGATCTACGAGTTCGATGCGGCTCCTTCCGGCGAGGTGAGCGGTTCGACGGCGGTGGGGCGGGTCACGTGGCCGGCAGACCAGGACATCGACCCGGACTGGATGGTGGCCTGGGACGACGGAGCGGACCACTGGGTCGCCGCCGCGGAATACTGGGACAACGCGACGATGTTCGTGCCGGGGCCGATTCCAGCCCAGGGAGCGGACCGGCGCGTCGCGGCGACCTGGGTGCTCGAAGATGGCGCCTTCGGACAGGTCGCATCCTACATCCGAAAGTTGAGCACGGGCGATGTGAACGGCGACGGCATCCCCGACCTCGCGATCGGGCAGAAGCGCAACGCCTCCGCCCCCTCGCGTGTGCTGGTGCACACGGGCCCGTTCTTGCCCGGTGTCGGCGACCTGGTCACCGACGCCGCCTACACCTTCGAAATGTACGACTACGAGATGCCGTTGCCGCTGACGAGCTCCGTGGGCAGCTCCACGCCCTTCCTCCACGACATGGACGGAGATGGAGCCGCCGAGGTGATGATCGCGTCGACGGACTACGTGCCTCCTCGCTACCCGGGGGTCGACCTCTACGACTACGTGTCGAATCAACCGGGAGCGATGCTCCTGTGGACCGGGGTGACGCCGGGAGCGTACGGGGCGGGCTCGGAGACCGCGATCATCGAGGGCACCTGCGAGGCACGGCTCTTCGGCCGCCACGGTCCCGTGGGTGCCGTAGGCCCCGACCCGGGACGCACCCTGGTGGCGGCCGTCGCGTCAGGGTTGTCGTCCGACGGGCTCTCCGAGCGGGGCGCCGTGTTCCTCATGGACCTCCAGGGCGTCACCGGCACCGTGAACATCACGGATGTCTCGCCCGCCGTGATCCTGGGCGACGGCGCGTACGACACGATGGACGAGTTCGCGCCCCTGGGGGACCTGAACGGCGACGGGCGGGACGACTTCGTGATCACCAGCCGCTGGGCCGGTGGAACCGGGCGCGTGTACGTCTTCCTCGGGCCCGTCGAGGGCGTCCGGGCCGCGTCGACCGCGGATCTCGTGATCGAGGGGGGCCCCGAGGATGGGGTGTTCGGCGCGAACATCGCGACGTGGGA
Source organism: Myxococcota bacterium (assembly GCA_041389565.1). Taxonomy (GTDB): domain Bacteria; phylum Myxococcota_A; class UBA796; order UBA796; genus JACKEQ01. The sequence goes on along the minus strand of JAWKRP010000015.1, from coordinate 208,760 downwards.
CGCCGACGGCGACGGTCTGACGGACCTTCTCGTGGGCGCGTACCTCAGTGACTACGGGGGCATGAACGACTCGGGTGCCGTCCACTCCTTCAGCGGGGCGGCGATGCTTGCGGCGATGACGCCCTGATGTCTGTGTCGCCGAGGCGGCCGTGGCCTGGATGCTCAGCGCACCCGGTCGTAGCGAACCGACCTGAGCTGCACGCCCGGACGGGTGGGTACGAGCTGCACGGTCAGCGGACCGCCGCCGTGCTCGACCTCCGCGGGCTGCACCGCAACGGGCCCGTCTGCATCGACCGTCACGCGCCACCGACCCTTCGGGACCCCCAGCGTGATGGGGTGTGTGTGGGCCAGGTCGAGCAGCGGCCCGAGCACGTCGCCCCGCAGGACCGCCGGGCTGCGCCCCGTCGTGAAGAAGTACCCCGGAGCGTCGATGCGGTCGTCGGTGCGGGTCATGCCGAGCTTCGAGTCGACCGCGCGCAGGTAGTAGAACCCGATCGTGGGGCGGTCCTGGGGATCGGGGCCCACCACGAACACCGGCCGGTACACCATGCCCCAGTCACGCCGGGCCTCCATCTGCTTGCCGGAGATGAACATCGGCGGACCGCCGGTGCCCGCGCGGAACGCGAGGATGTCGGGCTTCCGGTTCCAGATGTACGTGCCGTTCCCGAGGTCGTGCCCGAGCCCGCCGCTGCCCCAGCCCGGCGGGGGATGGGTCGCGAGGAACCGGTCCGTCAGCCCCAGCATGTCGACCGACCGGAACCGCGTGTAGTACGGCAGGGCCCCCGCCGCGTCGACCGCGAGCAGCGGGTCGTGCTTCGCGAACGCGCCACGCAGGGCTTCTGCCGGACCGACCGTGCGCAGGACCCAGTGGTCGTCTTCGGTGGGCACGCGCGTCGAGAAGTCGATGTCGACGTTCCACACGTACAGCCCGAGCCCGAGGGCCGTCAGCACGGGGACGAGGCGCGCGGACAGGTGGGACCCGAGGTCGGCGACCATGAGCGCGAGCAGCGGCAGGGCGGGCAGCATGAGCCGGTAGCCCGCGAAGATGTCGCCGCCGACGTACGCGCAGAACGCGCACCACACGAGGGCCGCGACCAGCGCATCGAGCACGCGCCGACGGAGCACCAGCAGCGCGACGAGTGCAGCGACCCCGAGCGGCGCGTGGTCCCACAGACCCTTGCCGACCCACGTAGCCCCGTTCACGGCGCGCCCGAGCGTGAAGCTGACCTTCACCCTTGCGGTGTTCGACACCCAGTCGCCGTAGTAGGCCAGTCGGAAGGCCTGCTGGGCGCCCCACACGACCGCCGGTCCCAGCGCGGCCCAGCCTGCGGTCCGCCAGGGGAGCCCGCCCGCGACGGCGCCGACGAGCACGCAGCCCGCCAGCACGAACCCATCGATCCGGGTGACCGTCATCACGGCCAGCACCGCGATCAGCCCGGCCACAGCGCGTCGATCGCCCGTGTCGCGCGCAAGCCGGGCCGCCAGCACGCCTGCGACCGCCATCATCGCCACGAAGGTCTGCGCCAGCCCGGCCATCGCCCAGATGCCGAGCCCGCAGATGCCGGCCGCGAACACCCCGCCCGACAGGGCCCGCTTCGCGTCCGGACGCCCATCGGGCCCGAGAGACACGAGCGCGATCACCCCACACAGCGCGGCCAGGCCGAGCAGGCGGGTCGCGACGACGAGGTCGATGCCGAACAGCCCGAGCCCGGCGGTCATCAGCACCCAGCCGAGGTTGGAGTAGCCCTCCACCCACTCGCCGGACGTCCACGTCAGGCCCTCGCCCTCGAGGAGGCGCTGGACGTAGCGCAGCGAGATCATCGCGTCGTCGGCGTAGAAGAACCGGTAGCGCCAGGCATTCGCGAGGGCGGCGACGCACGTGAGCGCGATCGTGGCGGTGCCGAGCCCGATCGACGGGCGGGCTGGGCTCGATGGGCTCTGTGCGCCGTTCAGGACGACCTCCGCCGGGCCTGCTAACCCGAACCACCCCGCGACGGGCGCGCAGGGGTAGTCTGAACGCGCCTTCGGACCCGGATCGTGCTCGATGTGGCTCGCCTTCGCCCTCCTCTCCGCTTGTGGAACCGCCGAGCCCGACCTCGAGTGCGGGGACAACCCGGTGCTGGCCCCGCTGCTGCGGGCGTCCGACGCGCAGTTCGACGATCTGCTCCTCCAGCACGGCCCCGTAGAGCAGGTCGAGCTCCCGTGCATCGTGCAGGCTGCCACCGGCCGGGGCGCCGAGCGACAGGCCCGCGCGGCCGGCCTCCTCGTGATCGCCCACGGCGACCGGGCGGTGATCGGAGCGGCCCAGCGCCAGGTGTTCGCCGAGACCGACAACGTGGTCGTGTGGGCGAAGCTGATGGAGGGCTTCCAGCAAGAGCACGCCGACGACCTGGTCGCGCTCGCGGGCGCCCGTCCGGAGCTCGTGGCCGAGGCCATCGCGTACACCGACGCCTCGCCGCGTCTCCAGGCCCGGGTGCGCAATGCGGGCCTGCGCGCCGGGGTTCTCGCGGGGGTGCCCGGCATCGAGGCCACCGTGCTCGAGCGGATCGGGTCCTCCGATGCCGACGAGGCGTCCGTGGCGCTCGACGCGATGCCCGCCACGCTGTGTGCCCGCGAGAAGGCCCGCCTCGTCGCGCTCCTCGACGCGTACGAAGCGGGCGCCGAGCTCACGGGCCTGCGCGCGCTCGTGTTCCGCTCGACGGTCGCGGCCCTCGTGCGGGCGTCCGACCCCGAGGCCTGGGAGCGGGCCCGTCAGGCGGTGGAGGTCGACCTCGTGAACCATGCGCTCGTGAACGGTGCCCGCCCGGAGCTCCTCGGGCTCCGGAACGAGCTCGTGACGCTCGCGGTCGACCCGGAGATCGACGCGTTCGCGGTCTACCTCGCGGAACAGGGCGGATCCTCGCAGGGCTGGGGGCTCGATGTCGGCGTGTCGCGCGTCACGCTCGGCCGGGCCGCGCCTACGGAGGGGCTCGTGCGCGCCTGTGTGCGGGTGCTCGAGGAGGGCGACCTCGCGCCCGATCCGCGCGCGCGCAACAGCAGTGCGTACGATCTCCGCGGCCAGAAGAGCTGCGAAGCCCTGATGACGTACCTGGAGACGGGCCAGCGCACGATCGCCGGCGACAAGCACGGCAGCGACGCGCTCCCCGCCGGCCGGGCCTGGCTCGAGCAGCACGGAACGGCCGGTTCACCGCGGTGAGCCCGCGGGAGCGCCACCCGCGGTAGGCTCGGGCGATGGAGGTCCCTTGAGATCCGTCGTCCTGCTGCTCGCCGTCACGCTGCCCGCCCTGTTCGCCTGTGCTGGAGGGGCTGGAGGAGGCACGACCGTCGTGCGGATCGACTACTCGCACGTCGACGGCGGGAGCTGCATGTCGAGCGGCGGAAAGCCGAGCCTCGCGTGGAAGGAGACGTGGGACCTGTCGTCCTGCCCGCCGCGGTCGTCCGATGCAGACGGGCTCTCGGATGCGTGTGTGGCCGCGATCAACGCGGAGTGCTGCACGCAGGTCGGCGGCACAATCGTGGGCTGGGAGGCCCACAGCAACGGCGGCGAGAAGCTGATCTCACCGCTGTGCCGGCTCTGACGCTCCCGCTCGGCCGCCCGGTCAGGCCCAGACCTCCGACAGCGGGCCCTGCGCGATGCGGGTCTCGCCCTCCTCGCCGAACGTGTCGAGCGGCACGCCGCCCGCGTAGCCGAGGCTGTTGAACAGGTTCGACAGCTGGCGGTTGTTCGTGGAGTCGTTCACGCCCGGGAACACCACGGTGCGGCCGTCGGTGCGTAGCCCCATGCCGGCGCCGCCCACGAGCAGGACGGGCCACTCGGAGGCCGTGCTGTGGTGCTGCTCGCCGTTGTCGGGCAGGTACAGGATGGCCGTGTGGTCGAGCATCGTGCCGTTGCCCTCGGGCACCGCGTCGAGCGCACGCGCGAGGTCGGCGATCATGCGGACGTGCTCGCGGCTCACGGCGTGGATGGCGTCGATGTAGGGCTGGTTCCCGCTCGAGAGGTGGTGGAGATCGTGGCGCTCGAGGTTCGGATCGATGCCGTGCCCCTGGAGCACGGGGCCGTACACCATGCGCCCGAAGCCCGAGTCGCCCGTGCCGGACGTGATGACCGCCACGTTGGTGAGCCCGCCGAGCAGCGCCGCGGTGACGTTCTGGAACTGGGCCTCGAGCACGTCGAAGTGCGATCCGGTCCCGTACAGCGGATTCGTCGAGGGATCCTCGGGCGCCGGGAAGGCGGTGGTGGGGTCGAGCGGGTCGATCTGCGCGGCGATGGCGGCGAGGTCGATCTGACGCTGGCGGATGGCGTCGATGCTCGCGAGGTACTGCTCGAGCTTGGCGCGCTCGCGGCTGTTCCCGCTGAACGTCGCGAGGGCCGCGTTCACGTCGTCGCGGGCGAAGTCGAGGAGGTCGGTGCGCTTGCTGAAGCTCGACTCCCCCGACGAGCCGGGGATGAACCCGAACAGGTTGTTGTACGCGAGCACGGGGTCGAGCGTGACGGGCGCGGACTTCGCGGCCTCGAACGCACACGTGACGTTCGCGAGCTTGCCGCCGCTGCTGTCGACCCCCACGCGCACGGCGTCGAAGGGGGTCTGCTGGCGGATGCCGGGCTGCGCGGCGAGCCAGGCGTCGATGGTCTGGCCGGCCGCGCGCGACGGGCGCGACCGCGAGCAGCTCAGGGCCCCGAAGTGCGTGCTGTGACCGCCCCCCGTGATGGTGTTGCTGAGTCCGAGCAGCACGGCGGAGCGGTTCGTGAGGTCGACGCCCGTGGAGCCCGGCAGGAGCGGGTCGAGCGCGGGCGCCGTGCCGAGGTCGCCGGCGGGCACGAGCAGCGGGCTCGCGTGGCCGTAGCGGTCGTACATCCACCGCCGACCGGCCGTCGAGCCCGTGGATGCGGCGTCGATCGCGGCGCGCGCGGAGGTCGACATCAGCGCGACGGGCTCGATGCAGTTGCCCTCCACCACGATGACGAAGCGGCACGGGGTGGGCCCGTTGGCGAACGCCTGGCGGAAGAACGGGTTCAGGAGGGCGGCGCCGGCACCGAAGCCGAGCCCGGCGAGCAGCCTGCGGCGGGTGAGGCTCATGGGGCACCTCCTTCCTCGCTCACGTGTCGGAACAGCGTGGCGTCGTGGGTGGCGAGGGTCTCGAGCATGCTGATGAACGACCCGCCGCTGGCGTCGTACGCGGACTCCATGTCGGCGAGCACACAGGCGTCTTCGAGCGTCTCGTCTCGGCCGGCGAAGAACCGGAACGTCTGGCGCACGAAGCACTGCTTCACGTGCGGGGAGTCGGCGAAGGTCTCGAGGAGGTCGATCGCATCGGTGTAGGTGCGGTTCAGCGCGGGCTCGGGCGCGTTCGTGAGGGTGGTCTGGCCGTTCGGCGCGTTCCCGTGGTCGTCGGCGCGCAGGAACCCGGCGTGGTTGTAGATCTCGAACGGACGCCCGAGGGAGTTCATGGACTGGTGGCACACCATGCACTCCGAGCGCGGCTCGATGCTGGCGTCGATGCGCTGCCGGGCGGTCTGCGTGCCGTCGGTGGGCAGGAGCTGCGCTTCGACCGTCACGAACTCGAGCGGCGGCACGGTCTCGCACAGCAGGTGCTCGCGGATCCAGTGCCCGCGCGACACCATGCTCGGGCCGTCTTCGAACGCATCGCCGTGCGTGGCGAGCCAGGCGGGGTGGGTGAGCATGCCGGCCCGCTCGGCCTGGGGCAGCGTGATCCACCGCTCGGCGGTCGTCTCTCCGATCGGCGCGGAGTAGTCGTACGGATACGACGTGTGGGTCGTGCTCCCCGCGAAGCTCGAGCCCGCGTAGCGCGTGGTGGAGCCCATGAAGAACTCCCGCGTCGTGAGCAGCTCGCGCAGCACGTCCTGATCGTTCGTCACGATGCGGGCCACGGTGTCTTCGAACTGCTGGAGCAGCGTGGACTCGTGCCCGTAGTACCCGGACTGGAGGTTCCCGTACGAGCGCCGGAGGTTCGTGACCTCGGAGCCGCCCGCGTACTGCGAGGTGGCTTCCGGGCGGTCCTTGAACACCGTGGGGAACTCCTGCACCTCGAAGAACTCGAGGAAGAAGCGGTCGAGCTTGTCGCTCAGCCACTCGGAGCCCCGCCCCTGGATGCGCCGGCTGTCGCCCCAGTCGATCAGGGTGTCGATGCGCGCGGGGTCGGACCCCATCGCGTACTGACGCAGCAGCGCGCCCGCGATGGCCGGCTGCTGGATGGTGCCGTCGGCGGCCGCGATCTGCACGTCGGGCATGGAGCCCGCGAACGGCTCGGTGTAGCCGCCGTACGGGCCGAGCCCGAACCGGAACACGCCCTGGCTGCCGGCCGCACGGTCGCTGATCATGGAGCTCAGCACGCGCGCGACCTCCCAGTCCGACAGGCGCACGCGTCCGTTCGCATCGGGCGTGCCTTCGCCGAGCTCGGACGGGAACAGCGCGCCCACCGTGAGCCAGGCGGCCGAGGTGACGTGCGTGAGGGTCTCGGTGCGCGGCCATCCCTCCACGGACTCGCGGGCGAGGGCGTTCACGGTGAACGCGCGCAGGCGGTCGAACTCGGCCTGCGTGGGCGGGCGGTACAGCGCGCCGTTCTCGAGGAACTGCTCGAGGTAGTTGTCGATGCAGGCGTCGGTCGGCACGGCGTTGTTGAACATGCAGTTCAGGCTGGAGTCGTTCGCGGGCTGGTTCTGGCGCCCCTTCGACGGGAATCGCTCGGTCCACCCGGCTCCGGCGTAGTCGAGCACGCCCATGTAGAGGTCGAGGCTGGGGGCATCCATCCCCACGTCTTCGCCGTACGTGCTGTACCGGGCGTACGACGGGGCTCCGAGGGGGTTCGACGCGGCTGGCGACGAGCTGCTCTGGCCGATGGTGCTGCGCCACTCCGTGGCGTCCATGCGGCGGATGCGCGCCTGGGAGCTGCTGGGCGAGCCGTCGCACGTGAACAGTGCCGTCTGGTCGAGCTCGTTGGGGTCGTAGTCGACCGGGTCGACGGGCGTGGGATCGGGAGCGCAGCTCGCGCCGTCGTCGATCCAGGTGGCGATGGTCGCGAGATCGCCCGCGGGCAGCGCGCCTCCGGGGGGCATCGGCTGGCCGTACCCGCCGACCGAGGCGTGGGTGCCCTGGAGCTTGTGCCAGAGGTAGCTGGCCGTGTGGTCGCCCGGCTCGAACAGCGCCATGCCCGGCGACTGGGTGCTCTGGCGGCCCAGGATGGCATCGAGGCGCCGCAGGTCGAGCCCGCCGAGCGCAGCGGCTCCGTGGCACGACGTGCAGCTGGCCGTGAGCAGCCCCTGGACCTCGAGACAGGCCGTGTTGTCGGGCAGCCCCGTGTCGAGGTCGGTATCGGTGTCGGTGTCGGTGTCGGTGTCGGAGTCGGTGTCCGCATCGGTGTCGGTGTCGGCGACGGGCGCGCAGCTGGCTCCCATCGCGATCCAGTCGACGAGATCGGCCCGATCCGCGACCGGGAGCGCTGGAGAGCCCGGCGGAGGCATCGCGTCTCCGCTCCCCCCCACGGAGGCGTGGGTGCCGTTCAGCTTGTGGACCAGGTAGCTGTCGTCGGGCGCGAACGGGTCGATGATCAGCAGCGGGCTCTGGAGGCTGGGGAGCCCGACCGCCGTTCCGATGGACGTGAGGTCGAGGTCGCCGCTCGGGAACGGCCCGCCGTGGCAGGTGGTGCACGTGGCGTCGACGGAGGCCTGGACGTCGGCGCACAGCGGGTTCACGAGACCCGTGTCGGTGTCGGCGTCGGCGTCGGCGTCGGAGTCCGCATCGGCGTCGGCGTCGGCGTCGGAGTCCGCATCGGCGTCGGTGTCGGCATCCCCCACGGGAGGCGTGCAGGACGCCCCGGCTGCGACCCAGGCGTCGATGGAGGCCCGCTCCGACGGGGTGATCTGGGGGGCGGCCGGCGGAGGCATCGCGCTGCCCGAGCCCCCGACGGAGGCGTGCGTGCCGTCGATCTTGTGGAGCAGGTAGCTCTCGAGCGGCGAGAACGGCTCGACGAGGTCGAGGCTGGCCTGGGCGCTGGGACGGTCGACCGCGGTGGCGATGTCGGTGAGGTCGAGGGCGCCCTGGGGGAAGGCACCGCCGTGGCACACCGTGCACTTCGCGTCGACCGCGGACTGGGCTTCGGCGCAGAGCGGGTCGGTATCGGTGTCGGTGTCGGCATCGCTGTCGGTGTCGGCGTCGACGTCGGTGTCGGCCTCGACCGGGACGGTGGGCGTGGGGTCGGGCCCCTTGCAGGCGAGGAGGGCGAGCAGGTGGATCATGGGACGCTCCGGCCTCCGACTCTAGCGGTGGGCGCGGACTGGCGGAAGGCTCCGACGGTTACCCCGCAGTTACGCTCTGTCGCCCTGGAGCGCGGCGTGCTCGGATTCGGCCAGCACCCGCGCGCGCTCCGCGAGATCCCCGGGGGCGGTGTCGAGCTCGGCGAGCGAGTCGAGGATGAAGGCGAAGTCGGCCTCCACCCGATGCGGCCCGCCGAGCCACTCCAGCACGTCGTCGAGGTGGGCCCGGGCGGCAGGCCACTGGCCCAGGTGGCCCAGCGCGACGCCGTGGAACAGCGCGCAGGCCCGCGCCACGTGGTTCCCGGGCGAGGAGCGCAGGGTGGCCTCGGCGAGCGAGGGGACCTCGTCCCACCGCCCGAGCCGGGCGATGCACACCATGCGGTTCACGAGCGAGTCGGCGCGCCCGGAGTCCTCGCCGAACATCCGGTGGAAGTCGACGGCCTCCTGGAGCACGTCGCTCGCCTCCTCGAGCTCGCCGAGGCGCATCAGGAGGTCGGCCTCGCGGTTCAGGCGGGACGCGAGCCCGCCCATGGAGCCCTCCCGCGCGAGCTGGACGCAGGCGCGTGCGTGCAGCAGGGCCTCTTCGAGGTCGCCGCGCCCCTGCGCCAGCTCCAGGGCGGCGCGATGGGCGTAGTCGCGCGCGCGGACCCCGGTGGCCCGGTCGAAGGCGAGGAACGCCTGCTCGGCATGCGCGAGGCCCGGTCCGGCTTCGCCGAGCAGCATGGAGCTCACGTGCATGCGGTAGTGGAGCAGTCCCCGTACGTACGGCTCGTCGCGGTCACCGAGCACGTCGAGGCCCCGCTGGAGAGCGTGCAGCGCCCGCCTCGGCTGCTCGTGCAGGCTGTTCCCGAGGTTCCATGCGGCGATCCCGGCCTCGGCCGACCACCCCTCCCGCATGGCGATGCGGAAGATCTCCCGCGAGCGCTCCTCGGCGGCGTCGGAGCCGTCGAGCAGGCGCAGGCACACGACCTCGCAGTTCCACAGGCGGCCGTGCAGGGACTCCTGGAGCGGTAGCGCAGCGATCGCCTCGCCCGCCTCCCGGGCCAGCCCGAGGCTGAGGGTCGCGCCCTGCTCGACCAGGATGGCGTCCCAGCCCGCCAGCCACGCGCGCGTTCCGCGCTCGGCCTCGCCCGCGCTCATCCACGCGCGCCCGATCGCGAGGGGGTCGCCGTCGAGCCCTTCCAGCGCGAGCGCGCACGCGCGGCAGTGCGCGGGGTGGTCGGGGTCGCGCCGGACCTGGCGGAGCAGCGCCGCATGGAGCTCGGGCTGGAAGGCGAAGCCGCCGGGCTGGGGTCGGAGCAGGCCCGCACGCTGCCAGGCCTCCTCCAGGGCTCCGGGGGTGACCGCCAGGTCGGCGCAGGATGCCCACCACACCCGCCGATCGACCGAGGGCCCGAGCACGCAGGCCCGCGCCAGCGCGGCGCGCCCGGGGGCGTCGAGCCGATCGAGCAGGGGCCCGACGTCGTCGCGTCCGGTCTGTAGCGTGCCCGTGAACCCGTACCCGTGCGGGCCCGGCTCGATGCGTCCGGCACGCGCGAGGTGGTGCACGAGCTGCACCGCCACGGCCGGCCTCCCGCGCGCCTCGTCGACGATCGCCCCGTTCGCCTGGGCCTCGAAGGGCAGCAGGTAGTCGAGCGCGCCCGACAGCACGCGGCGGGGCAGGGGATCGACCGGGAGCGTCTGCCACCCGGGACCCGGTACCGGACCGCCCCGGCACACGAGCAGGCTGCGGCGGGGCAGCTCCAGCACGGCGCGGCGAACCAGCTCGGCGAGGTCGGGGTCGAGGTCGACGTCGTCGGCGAACAGGAGCAGCGTGCGCTCCTGGCAGATCGCGCTCAGCACGGCCAGCGCGGCGCCGTGGCGCACGCCGGGCTCGAGGGTGCGCTCGGCGAGAGCGAGGTCGCACACCGCCTCCTGGCCGTCGAGACCGAGCCGAGCGAGCGCGGCCCGCCCGCGTGCGACCCGGGTGGAGGGCTCGCCCCATCCGAGCCCGAGCGCGGACTCCAGCAGGCGCACCACGGCGGTACCCGGCACGTCTCCCGGCTCGGCGCACACCTCGCCGGCCACGACTCCGGACCGCTCCCGGGCCGCCTGGACGAGCCAGCGCCCGAGCGTCGACGCACCCACGCCGGGCTCGCCGTCGAGCCACACCCGCGACATGCGCCCGCCGTCGGCCATCGACAGGTGCGCCCACAGGGTGTCGCGCTCCTCGCCACGCCCGAGGAACGCGGGGCGACGCAGGGCCACGAGCGACAGGCCCGCACCCACCATCTGGGCCGGCGGGACCGGGGGATCCTCGCGCGTCCAGCTCTCTGGCACGGGCGCGGGGCCGGGGGTGCCGTCGAGGGCCGCGAGCGCGTCGGCCACGCACGAGAACCGGTCTCGCGGGTGGGGCTGCAGGCACTGACGCAGCCAGGCCTCGAGGCCGGGCGGCGGCGCGAACCTCGGCTCGAACGGGCCGATGTCGCCGCGGTTCTTGCGGTCGAACAGCACCTCGTACGTCGACGCGGGGAACGGCCGCTTCCCCGTGATCAAGCGCCAGAGCAGCACGCCCACGGCGTACAGGTCGGTCCAGGGCCCGAACGGGGTGCCGCTCTCGTCGTACTGCTCGGGCGCCATGAACAGGGGCGTGCCGAACGAGCCGTGCGAGCTGGCCGCCCCCTCGAAGATCGCGATGCCGAAGTCTGCGAGCTTCATGCCCGGACGCAGGTCGTCGGGGAGCGCGAACAGGATGTTCGACGGCTTCAGGTCGCGGTGGACGACCCCACGGGCGTGCGCGTAGGCGAGCGCCGACATCAGCGTGTCGAGCGCCACCCGGATGGGCACCCACGACTCCACCCGCAGCAGCTCGCGCCTCAGGTCGCTGCTGCAGAACTCCAGCGCGAACCACGGGGCCCCCGCAGACAGCCCGTGTGGGCTGGGCTCGGAGAGCACTCCGTGGTCGAGCACCCGCGCGATGTTGGGGTGGTCGAGGGCCGCCATCGCGACGATCTCGTTCTGGAAGCCCTGGAGCGCTTCGGCGCCGAGGTCGGCCGACAGCACCTTCACGGCGACCGGCGTGCCGAGGGTGGTGTGGCGCGCCTCGAACACGAGCCCCATCCCGCCCTGTCCGGCGGGGCGGAGCAGCTCGAATGCCCCCACGCGGTACGACCCCACGAGACCTCCGGGTCGGACTGTACAACGCGTTCGCGCCCGGACCGGGGTCGCCGTCCCGCGGGGGACCGGGATACGGCCCAGACCCCACCCCCGGGTCGTCGATGCTGCAGGTCCTCGAGCGCTGGTCTGTCCGAACGCTGGGGCGCCCCGCGGTGCGGCAGGGTCGCCCCGTGGTCCGGGCGGTCGACCTGCTCCGGCTCGGGCCCGCCGAGCGTGCCGAGCTGCTCGACCGCGTGGAGCGCCTGTTCTCGGAGTTCTTCCCCGGCGGGGGCGGCGTGCGTGCGTTCTGCACCGACCCCCTCGCGACGCACGTGCTGCTGCGGCTCGCGGAGGTGGATGGCGTGCTGGAGGGCTGCAGCGTGTACCGGCGCGACGACCTGACGCTCGACGGCACCGACGTGGCCGTGCACCGGGGGTATGCCGCCATGCGTCCGCGCGGGCGGGGCAATGTGACGAGCAGCTACACGCCCGACATCGTGCGCTACCTGTTCAGCCCCGCGGGCCGCCGTCGGGTGTCGCTCATCTTCGGGCGGAGCTTCACGCCCGCCACGTACCTGATCACACGGCGGTACTGCCCGTCCGTGTACCCGCGTCCGGGCGACACGCAGGACCCGGAGCAGGAGGCGCTCGCCCGTCGCCTCTGCGAGCTGTACGGGTTCGAGCTGTGCCCGTCCGAGCCGGGGGCCCCGCTCGTCTCGCCGCACGCCCGGTCCCAGGAGTTCGCCGACCCGGAGGCGCGCGCGCGGGCGGCCGCCAGCGACCATCCGGATGTTCGGTTCTACCTGGAGCACTGCCCGCTCGACACCGACCGCACGCTGGTGCTGGCGGGGCGGATCGAGGCCCGCATGGCGCTCGGGGTGCTCCGCACGGCGCTGCGCGTGCAAGGCCGGAAAGCCCTGCGGATGCGGTCCTGAACGCGGGCTCGCCCGTGGTGGAGCCCCTGTTCACGCGGGCGTTCGGGCTCCTGAACGCGGCACACCTGCTCCAGGCGCTCGCCTACTCGTCGCTCGTGCTGCTGCCGGTGTGGCTCGACTTCCTCGGGGCCACGCGCGCCCAGGTGGGGGTCGTGATGAGCGCGTCTGCGCTCGGCGGGTTGCTCGCGCGGCCCCTGGTGGCCTGGGCCCTCGACCGCGTGGGGCGCAAGGCGACGCTGTACGTCGGCACCGTCGTGGTGGGCGGCGGCATGGTGGCGCTGCTCACGGTCGATGCCGTGGGGCCGTGGGTGACGCTGCTCCACGCCATCATCGGGATCGGCGAGGGCGCCCTGTTCACCGGATATTTCACGTTCGCCGCCGACATCGTGCCCGAGCGTCGACGCACCGAGGGCCTCGCCCTGTTCGGGATCTCGGGCCTCGTCCCGCTCGTCGTCACGCCGTTCGCCGGCGGGCTCGGCATCGAAGGGGCCGCCCTGCGCGGCTTCTTCCCGACGGTCGGGCTGCTGGTGCTCGCGTCCATCGCGTTCCTCGTGCCCCTGCCCGAAGCCACGCGTCCCGTCGGGGTCGTCTCGCCGGGGCCTCGCGCGGTCGCGCGCGCCCTGCGGCACCGCGGGCTGTGGCCGGTGTGGGTCGCTACGCTCGTGTTCGCGGGCCTGGTGGCCGTGTACATGGCGTTCGCCACCGTGATCGCGGCGAACCGCGGCGTCGCGAATCCGGGCGTGATCTGGCTGACGTATGCGTTCGGGGCCGTCACGGTGCGGCTCGCGGGCGCTTCGTTGCCGGATCGCGTGGGTCCGTCGCGCATGGTGCCGCCCGCGCTCGCGGCGTACTGCGGTGCGATCGGCGTGGCGGCGTTCGCGGGCTCCGGGCTCGGGTTCGCGCTGTCGGGCCTGCTCGCGGGCATCGGGCACGGGTACTGCTTCCCGGTGCTGTCGAGCCAGACGGTGTCGCGCACCTCGCCCGACCTGCGCGGCAGCGCCATGGCCCTGTTCACGGGCCTGTGGGACCTCGCCAAGCTCGTGCTCGTGCCCGCCGCGGGCCTGCTCGCCGACCTCGCGTCCGACCGCGACATGATGCTCGTGTGCACGGTGTCCGCCGTGGCCGGGCTCGTGCTGTGGGCCGTGCTGGAGCGCTCCGTCGAGACCGGCGAGCTCGCGCGATGAGGGCGGCCTGCGCCCTGGGGGTCGTGCTGGCGCTGTCCACCCCGTCCGCCGCGGATGCGCAGTGTCCGGTCGACGCCCTGGGGTCTCCGGACGTCTCTCCGGCTCTCGCGGGTCTGCCGGCAGAAGCGCGCCTGGCGTACCTCCGCGAGCACCTGCCGCGCGAGCGTCGGAACGCCCAGCGGTGGTTCCTCGGCTGGACCACCGGCTTCTCGGTGCTCACGGTCGGACAGCTGGCGGCCATCCCGGTCCTCGACGACCGCCGCCAGACGCCCGTGCTCGTGGTGAATTCGGCGTCCACGGCGCTCGGAGCGGGGTTCCTGCTGGTCGCGCCGCCCCGCACGGTGGGGAACGTGCGGCGGCTGGAGGCGCTGGAAGCGTCGGGTGGCGAGCCCTGCGAGGTGCTCGCCGAAGCGGAGCGGCTGCTCGTTCGCGCCGCCAGCGCCGAGCGTTTCGGGAAGGGATGGCTCACCCACGCCGGCAACGTGCTGCTGAACGTGGGTGCGGGCGCGGTGCTCGGTCTCGCGTTCGACGACTGGGAGTCGGCCTGGCTGACGACCGCCGCGGGCATGCTCGTGGGCGAGGTGATGATCTGGACGCAGCCGATGGACGCCTCGCGCGACCTGGCCCGGTACCGGAGCGGCGCGTGGGCACCGGCGCGGGCCGGGTCTCGCGGCCTGCGGGTGTTCCCGTGGGTACGGGACGGCGGAGGGCTGATCGTGATGAAGCGCTTCTGACGCCGGATCGTGTGGTATTCCCGCAGCCGAGGAAACCACGTGGAAATGAAGCTCTCCAAGGGGTCGCGCATCGTCGTGATCGGAGCGGGGCCCGCCGGCCTCTCGACGGCCTACTACCTCCGCGAGCGCGGCTACACGAACGTGCTCGTGCTCGAGCGGGAGCCCCGTGTGGGCGGGCTGTGCAAGAGCCTCACGGTGGGAGGGGAGTCGTTCGACCTCGGCGCGAACTTCGTGACGAAGGCGTACACCGAGCTGATGGCCGTCGCGAAGAAGCTCGGCATGAAGATGTACTCGGAGAAGCCGTTCGCGGTGATGGACGCGCCGCTCGACGCCACGAAGCCCGTCCGGTACGACTCGCTGTTCCGGTACGTGCGCGAGCGGCCCGAGGGCACCATCCCGCTGCCGCACTTCACGTGGGCGGTGTTCCGGTACATGAAGCTGCGCTGGGATCTGCGCCACCTCATCGACAAGCCCGACTTCTCGGGGGTCTCGAAGCATCCCGAGCTGTGCGTGCCGTTCGACGACTGGCTGCGCGCACAGCCCGTGCTCGACCGCGACCTGCACTACTACCTGGCGCCCCTGTTCCAGGTGCCGATCACGATGATGGGGTACGGCCAGCTCGGGAAGACCGCCGCTCCGTACGGCCTGAAGTTCATGACGCTGGCGACCTTCTGGCCGATGGTCCTGAAGTCGATCCCGGTGCTGGGCCCGTGGCTCACGGCGTACCCGAAGCGGTTCGAGCTGGGGTTCCAGCGCCTGTGGGAGCGCCTGTCCTGGGAGCTCGACGTGCGGCTCGCCATCGACGTGGTGTCGATCGAGCGCCCCGACGAAGGGCCCATCCGGGTGCGGTTCCAGCAGGTCGACCAGGACCTCGCGGACGAGCGCACCGAGACCGACGAGATCATCGCCGATGCCGTGGTGCTCGCATGCCCCCTCCGGCTTCCCGTGCTCGATCGGTTCCTCGACCTGAAGCCCGACGAGGCCGAGCTGTTCGAGCGGGTCGCCTACTACGACTACTGCATGACCACCCGGCAGATCCGCGACCTCGGGGCGGGCCTGGATCAGGCCATGCGTGCGAGCGCCCCGCTCCTGTGCGTGTTCCCGGAGGACGACAGCACCCTGGACCGCCCGTGGGCCATCGCCCAGGCCCGTGAGGACAGCGACTTCGTGCAGTTCTACACCCGGTGCGACCCCGCTCCGGGTACGCCGTTCGAGGAGGTCCGCCAGTCGGTGTTCGACGGGGTCGACGCGCTGCTCGCGCAGATGCGGATCGGGGCCGACCGCCCGAACCAGCCGCGTCCGCTGGACGACTCGTGGCACACGTTCGATCGGTGGATGTACTTCCAGCACGTGGAGTCGACCGACTTCGCCGACGGCTGGTACGACCGCCTGACCGCGCTCCAGGGGCGCCACCGCACGTTCTACGTGGGTGGGGTCACGAACTTCGAGCTCATCGAGCCCATCATGGAGCACAGCAAGGGGCTCGTGATCCAGCACTTCCCGGGCGACTCCCTCGGGCCGTCGTTCCCCTGGAGGTCCGTGCTGGCGGCCCTGATCGGGCTCGTGCTGCTCGCGGCCCTCGTCTTCCTGCCGTTGAAGCGTGTGCCGCTCCCCGAGCCCATCTCCGACCGCACGCCCGAGGCCCACGCGGCGTCCGTGCGGTTCTGGGACGTGTTCCACGGCCAGCGGTACGACGAGATCGGCGGGCTGCTCGAGGACCTCGACGCCGCGTACCGCGGAGACCCCGAAGACCCCATCCTCACGTCGCTGATCGGCGCGGCCCACCTGTGGCGCTTCCAGGAGCGGCGACGCACGAACACCCCCGCCATGGAGCTCCGGTCGGACCTGCCGAAGGGCATCTGGTACGCCGAGGAGACGCTGCGGCTCGAGCCGCGCGACAGCCACGACGTACCGAGCACGTTCGCGCCGGCCATCATGGCGATGGCGCACTGGCACGAAGCGCGGCTCGGGCACGACGCGAACCTGCTCGCGGCGACCCAGCGCGACGTGCTCCAGAGCACGCAGGAGGTGCCCCAGTTCGACGGCTTCGTGCAGGGCTGGCTCGCGTCGACTTTCCTCGCGGTCGACGACCCGCGGTACGTGCAGGCCCAGCTCGGGTACTCCCAGCTGCTGCGCGCGTGCGCCGGGTTCTCGCCGCCCGCGAAGATGCCGTTCAACCGCTTCGTCCTGTCGTACCTGTCGCTGAAGTCCGTGCTCCAGCCTGAGCTGGCCGTGTGCTACGCGAACCCCATCGCGCCTCACAACCTCGAGGGGTACTTCCTCGCCGTGGGCGACTTCCAGGTGAAGTCCGGCCAGTTCGACCTCGCGAAGCTGAGCTACTCGAACGCGAAGACGATGCCGACCTACGCCACGTGGCCGTTCCAGTCGCTGCTCGAGGAGCGCCTCGCGAGCGATCTGCCCACGCTGCAGAAGCAGTTCCAGTCCCAGACCGACCTCATCGACATCCCCCCGGGTGTGCCCGCGATGTCATTGCAGTCCGGGATAGGCTGCGCGAGCTGTCACGCATCGGGGTCCCAGAAGAAGTGATGCCCAACGCCCCCCGCGGTGCCGAGGTCCTCCGCCTGTTCATGCCGATGGACCGGCGGCGGGCCATCGCCGCCGACCGCGAGCTGCCGCCGGAGTCGTCCGGGGTCGTGCTCATGGCCGACGTGTCCGGGTTCTCTGCGCTCACGGAGCTGCTCGACGAGCACCTCGGTCCCCAGGCCGGCGCCGAGGCGCTCATCCACAACCTCGACCGCGTCGTGGGCGGGCTGATCGACGAGGTTCACGCGTATCGGGGCTCCGTGATCGCCTTCGCGGGCGACGCCATCACGTGCTGGTTCGAAGACGCGCCCGACGGAGACGGCGCCGATCGGGCCGTGAGCTGTGGGCTCGCCATGCAGCGCGTGGTGCGGGAGTCTCCGCCGGTCCGGGTCGGGTCGGGGTCGGGCTCGGCCTCCGAGGTCACCATCGAGCTGAAGGTCGCCGGCGTACACGGCCGCGTGAAGCGCTTCCTGGTGGGCGATCCGGCAGACCAGCGGGTGGAGGTGCTCGCCGGGCCCGTGCTCGACGCGCTCGAGCGCTGCGAGAAGGTCGCCCAGCGCGGGGATGTCGTGGTGGGCGGCAGCCTGGCGAAGCGCCTCACGGCCGCGCCCATCGCGTCGGAGCGCGCGGAGGGCACCGTGCACGTGGTGGCCCCGGGAGACCCGGGTGCACCGACCCCGTGGGACGCCGACACCGACGTCGACCCCGTGCGCGCAGGGGAGTGGGCGCTGCCCCCCGTGGTCGAGCGGCTGGAACAGGGCCAGATCGACTTCCTGGCGCAGCTCCGGTCCACCGTCGCGATGTTCCTGCGGTTCGACGGGCTCGACTACGACGGAGACCCCGATGCGGGCGAGAAGCTCGACGCGTATGTGCGCTGGGTGCAGGGCATCCTGCGGCACCACGGCGGCACGCTCCTCCAGATCTCGACGGGCGACAAGGGCAGCTACATCTACGGCGTGTTCGGCGCGCTCCAGGCCTACGGCGACGATGCGCGCCGTGCGATGGGGGCCGCGCTCGCGCTCCAGAAGCCCCCGTCCGACCTCCCGTTCGTGCCCACCTGCCGCATCGGCCTGTCGCGGGGGCGCCTGTTCGCCGGGGCCTATGGCGGGTCGCGGCGACTGACGTACGCGGCACTGGGCAAGGAGGTGAACATCGCGGCGCGCCTGATGTCCGCGGCCGTCGACGGGGAGACCCTCGTTAGCGACCGGGTGCGTGCGCTCGCGCCCGATGCGTTCGTGTTCCGCGACCGGGGCGCGCTCGAGCTCAAGGGGCACGCGCACCCGTGCCAGGTGTACGCGCTGGAGTCCCGGGTGGCGCGGCGGTGGGCCCTGCCCGTCGACCGCTCGACGCCCGTGTTCGGTCGTGATGGCGAGCTCGAGCACCTGGCGGGCGCGATCCGGGCGGTGTCGGTGGACGCTCCTGGTCCGCTGCTCGTCGTGGAGGGGGCCGCCGGAGCGGGCAAGTCGCGCCTCGCGGCCGCGCTGATGGACCGGATGAGCGAGTCGCCCGTGGACTGGTACATCGGGCAGGCCGACCCACTCGAGGCCGCGCAGCCCTATGCCATCTGGCGCGACGTGTTCGAGCGTCTGCTGGCCCCTGACGGGCTCGAGGTCGACGCCGTGCGGGCCTCCGTCGAGCGGCTCGCCCCCGACCAGGCGCGGCTCGTCCCGCTCCTGAAGGATCTGCTCCCGCTCGCGATCGAAGACGACGCGCTCACGTCGCAGATGGCGGGCAAGGTGCGCGCCGACAACCTGAACGCCCTGCTGCTCGCCCTGCTGGGTGCCGCGTGCCGCGAGCGCGTGGTGGCGGTGCTGCTGGAGGACACCCACTGGATGGACGGCGCGTCCACGGTGTTCCTGCAGGCCGTCGCCGGGCGGGTGCCGGGCCTCGTGGTCGTGGTGCTGACGCGTCCGCCGGAGTCCCACGAGGGGTCGGCGGAGGTCCCGGACGGCCCGACGCTTCCGGAGGCTGCCCTGAAGGTGGGGCTCGGTCCGCTGGGCCCGCGTGCAGTCGGCCAGCTGATCGCCCATCGCTACCGGGTTCGTTCGGTGCCCGATGCGCTGCTGTCGTGGGTGATCGAGCGCACGGGAGGGCACCCGCACTACTGCGAGGCCGTGGCCGACGCCCTGCTGGCCGCAGGTGTGGTGTCCGTGCGCGACGGCCACTGCGCGTACGCGGTGACGCCGGGGACGGGCACGCTCGATCTCCCGGACACGATCGAAGGCGTGCTCGTCGGGCGGATCGACCAGCTGCCCCCGGCCGAGCAGCTCACGATCAAGGTCGCGAGCGTGCTGGGTCCGGCGTTCGATCTCGAGCTCCTGGCCGACGTGTTCCCGGTGGAGGACATGACCGGGAGGCTCGAAGACCGCCTCTCCGCGCTCGTCCAGAAGGGGCTGCTCGTGGACGAGGAGGGGGTCGAGGGCACCTTCCGGTTCCGTCAGGCGCTGGTCCGCGAGCTCGCGTACGGCATGCTGCTGTTCCAGCAGCGCCAGCGGCTCCACAAGGCCATCGCCGAGCGGCTGGAGTCCGGCGACGTCGAGCCGGCCCTGCTCGCGCACCACTGGAGCCGGGCCGCCCGCGCGCCCGACTTCGATCCACCCGCAGCCGAGCGGGCCCTCCACCACCTCGAGGCCGCGGCGGACCGCGCGGCACGGACGTTCGCGAACACCGAGGTCGTGCAGCTCATGGCCGAGGCGCTCGAGCTGGACGAACGGCTCGGCTCCCCCGCGGATGCGGGGCTCCGGCGGGCCCGCCTGCACGGTCGCGCCAGCATCGCGTACCAGGGGCTCGGCGACCTCGGCCGGTGCGAGTCGCACGGGCGGGAGGGGCTCGCGGCCATGGGGCGTCCGATCCCCGACAACACCGGGCTCGTGGTGGGGTGGACGCTCGGCCAGATGGCCCAGCGCTACCTGCCGCGGTTCCTGCGCGCGGGTGCGCTCGGCGATGCGGAGCGGGTGCGCGTCGAGCAGGAGGTGCGCCTGTACATGCCACTGGCGCGGGCCTTCTACCACACGAATGCCCCGATGCCGTCGCTGTACGTGAACGCCTACAAGCTCAACCAGGCCGAGCGGATGGGTCCGTGTCCGGAGCTCGCCGAAGCGCTGGCCAGCGTCGCGATCACGTTCGGGCTGTTCAACATGGGCGCGCGGGCCGACGCGTACTTCGAGCGGGCGCGCGACGTGGCCGCGCAGACGGGCCAGGACGGGGTCCGGGTGCTCGTCACCGTCATCCGGTGCGCATACCTCATCGGGCATGCCGACTTCGAGCAGCTCGCGACGCTGCTGTCCGAGGGGCGCGCGATCTGCGAGGCGCTCGGCGACCACGACCAGTGGGGCGACTGTGTGGGCATCCAGGCCGATGCCGCGCTGCTGTCGGGCGATCTGGCGGTGGCGCGCGAGCGGTACGCGGAGCTGCAGTCCCACGCCGACCGCCACAACAACCACCTGCACGAGCTGTGGTCCCTGCGCGGAGACGCGGTGCTCGCGCTGCGCCGGGGGGAGCCCGAAGTCGCACAGGCCACGCTCGAGCGGGCGCTCCTGCTGCTCGAGGGGATCGTCGATCAGCACACGCGCATCGACATCCACGGGCTGCTCGCGGTGGCGAGCTGTCGGCGCGGCGATCTCGAGGTCGCGTACGCCCAGGCGGTGCTCGCGGCCGATCTCATCAAGCCGACGCAGGTGCCGACGGCGTACGGGCAGTACCTCGGGTACGCGGGGTGCGCGGAGACCTTCCTGGCGCTGCAGGATCACCCGACGGTCGCGGACGATCTGCAGGCCCGCTACCGCGCGTCGCTCGCGGATCTGGGCAAGTACGCGAAGGCGTTCCCCATCGGCGCGCCCCAGCAGGGCCGGTACCTCGGGCTGGATGCCGAGCGCTCCGGCAAGCGGGCCGTCGCGCTGAAGCACTGGACCGGGGCGCTCGAGAAGGCCGTCGCGATGCGGCTGCCGGTGGAGGAGGCGCGGATCCGCGCCCTGCTGCACGGGGTGGGAGAGCCCGGGCACCGCGAGATCGCGCGGGAGCTGGCGGATCGGCTGGAGCTCCGCACGCTCGTCCTCGACTGAGGCTCGCTCCACCGTGGGGGCGGGGTAGGCTGCGTCCTCGGGGGTCGCGATGCTCGAGGTCCGACGGCCGCGACCGGGGGAAGGCGGCGCGCTGCTGCGCCTGTTCCAGGCCTGCTTCGCCGAGCACGGATCGCACCCGGGCCACGCTGCCGGTGCGCTGCGGGGTCCCACGTGGGTCGCCGCGCTCGAGGACGAGCCGGTGGGGTTCGGGTGCATGATGGCCCTGCACGGGTCGCGCGAGCCGGAGCTGCGTCGGCTGCTCGGCTGCCTGAGCCCCGATGCGCGGGCGCTCCTCGAGCCGCTGGCGGACCCACTCCTGGCAGGCGGTGCCACGGAGGCCCCGGCGGTACGGGTCGAGGCTCCGGCCGAGCTGCGCATCGAGCTCGGGGCGCGGGACGTCCGGTTCACCGCACTGGGCGTGCTCCCGAGCCATCGACGCCTCGGGATCGGCACCCTGCTGGCGCGTGCCCGCCTCGCGCGTGCGATCGAGCGCGGCGCGACGCAGGTGTTCGTCGACTGCGTCGCAGGCTCGGGGTCGCGGGAGCTGTACGAGCGGATCGGCTTCACGCCCCTGGTGACGAAGGCACGGCACTACCGCGGCGGTGCCGGGATGACGCTGATGCACACGTTCCTGTGACGGCCGATCCCGGTCCGGATCTCCTGCTACAGAAGCTCGCCTTGTGGGTTGCGAGGCACGTTATGCATTCCCTCCTCGGGGGTCCTCCATGTCCAAGCCGTCTCGCCTGTCGCGCCTCGCCAAGCTCGGCGGGCTCACGAGCAAGGTGACGACCAGCTTCATCGGCAACAAGGTGCGCGACGCGTTCCGCGACGAAGACATGCGCAAGAAGGCCCGTGAGAAGCTGCAGATCGACAATGCCCGCGAGATCGTGGCGCAGGTGTCGAAGATGAAGGGCGCGGCCATGAAGCTCGGCCAGCAGATGGCGATCGCGGCCGACGCGCTCGACCTTCCCGACGAGGTGGCCAGCACGCTCGGCAAGCTCAACAAGGATGCCGAGCCCATCCCGTTCCAGCACATCCGCGAAGACATCGAGAGCGAGCTCGGGAAGCCGCTCTCCGAGCTTTTCGCGCGGTTCGACGAGACGCCGATCGGCACTGCGAGCCTCGGTCAGGCCCATGGGGCCGCGCTCCCCGACGGCACCGAGGTCGTGGTGAAGGTGCTGCACCGCGGGGTGGAGCACAGCGTCGACACCGACATGCTGGCCCTGAAGGCCGTGCTGATGTCGAGCCGTGCGATCCGGCGTCCGAAGGCCGAGATCGACCGGATCTTCGGAGAGATCCGCGATCGGCTGATGGAGGAGCTCGACTACCTCCAGGAAGCCGCGAACATCCACGTGTACCAGGAGCTGTTCGCCGGCGAGGACTGGATCCGCATCCCCACCCTCCACCAGGCCTGGTGTACCGAGCGCATCCTCACGATGGACCGCCTGCCGGGCGTGCACATCGACCGCTTCGTGGAGACCGCCACGCCGGAGGCCCGCCAGCGCGCGGCGATCGGGCTCGCCGAGCTCTACTACCGCCAGGCGTTCCAGTTCCGCACGCTGCACGCCGATCCGCACCCGGGCAACTTCCTGTTCGAGCCGGATGGGCGCATCGGGCTCATCGACTACGGGTGCATCAAGCGTCTCGACGAGTTCTGGATGGCCAGCTACGCGCGGTGTGCCGAGGCGATCTACCGGAACGACCGCGACGCCACCCTGAAGCACGCGATCGAGCTGGGCTCGTGGGACGGGAAGGGCGATGCGGCCGCCGAAGCGCTGTGGCGCTACCTCGACGCGATCGGAACGGGCTTCCGACAGGGCACCATCACGCTGGGCGCCGACGACGAGCAGTTCGTGGAGCCCGTGGTGAAGGCGGGGCGGCAGCTGGTGAAGTACCCGAACATCACGCTCCCGCAGGACATCATCATGCTGCACCGGTCGCTCGGCGGGCTGTACACGCTGTCGCGGCACCTGAAGGCCCCGGTCGACTACGGGTCGATCGTGCTCGGGTACAGCAGCAAGGCCATCGCACGGGCCGAGGGACGCATCTAGGCCGCACGGGCGTCGTAGGATGGTCCCGCATCCGAGGTGTCCGTGATCCTGCTCCTGTCCCTGGCCTTCGCCGGTCCGTACGAAGACGGAGTCGCCGCGCTCCAGGCGGGCAAGCCCGACCTCGCCCGCGAGCAGCTCGCTGCTGCGACGACCGCAGACCCCGCGAACGCCGACGCCTGGTGGGAGCTCGGGTGGGCCCACTGGACCCTCGAGGACTGGGGGGCCGCGGAGGCCGCGTGGAAGCGCGTGGAAGCGCTCGACCCGAAGAAGGACGAGCTGCAGCACTGGCTCGGCTCGGCCCGTACGCGGGCGGCGCTCGCGAAGGTGGGGTCCGCGAATCCCCCCGTGGAAACGGAGCCTTCGGAGGGTCGCGTGCGGATCGCGGCGGCCGGCGACACGATGATGGGGTCCGACCTGCGGAAGGGCGATGCGGGGCTGGCCGACGGGAACGGCGAGGGCATCTTCGCCGACAGCAAGGCGATCTTCGGAGCGGCCGACCTCGCGTTCCTGAACCTGGAGGGCCCGCTGGCCGACGGGCTGCCGAGCACGAAGTGTGGGCCCGGGAGCACGAGCTGCTACGCGTTCCGCACGCCCACCCGGTACACGGCCGCCCTCGTGAGCGCCGGCATCGACGTGGCGAGCCTCGCCAACAACCACGCGTTCGACCTCGGCGCGGCGGGTCAGCAGTCGTCGATGGACGCCCTCGATGCCGTGGGGATCGCGCACGCCGGGCGGTACGGCGACACCGCGCTGGTCGAGCGGAACGGGAAGAAGGTCGCGTTCCTGGCGGCGCACTCGGGCTCGTGCTGCCTGAACGTGAACGACCTCGAGGAGCTCGCGAAGGCGGTGCGGCTGGCCGATCAGCAGGCCGACCTCGTGGTGGTGTCGTTCCACGGCGGCGCGGAAGGGGCGAAGGCGCGAAACGTGCCGGGCCGCACGGAGATCGCGTGGGGCGAGAAGCGCGGCGACGTGCGGGCACTGGCGCATGCGGTCATCGACGCCGGTGCCGACCTGGTGATCGGGCACGGTCCGCACGTGCTGCGTGGGATGGAGGTGTACCGCGGGCGTCTCGCGGCCTACAGCCTCGGGAACTTCGTGGGCTTCCGCCAGTTCGGCACCCAGGGCGGGTACGGCGGCACGTCGGCGATCCTCGACGTCGAGCTGGCGGGGAACGGCGTGCTCGTGTCCGCCCGCATCCACCCGATGGCGCTCGACGGAGAGGGTGTGCCCCACCCGGACGCCTCGGGCGCCGCCTGGGATCAGATCCGCGAGCTGTCGGCGGCGGATTTCGGAGCGGCCGGCGTGAAGGTCGGGACCGACGGCACCCTCTCCTGGTGAGGGCGCCCGATGGAGGGCCCGGTACCCGCCGCGTCGCGACGGGGGTTGATGATGATGCGGCGGGCACCGGACCCTCGGTCGGCATCACGATCGTTGGACACCGGAGCCCCGTGGGACATCCCATCCCAGACGATTCGAGACAACGGTTGCCCTGACGCGTCATTCGAGTCAGATTCTCAGCATGGCCCGCCCCGCCTACGTCGGTGACCAGCTCACCCATGCCACGCTCGCGAAACGTCGCGAAGAGGTGCAGGCTCGCCATCAGCGGGCGCTGGGCCAGGTGAGCGATCTGCACACGTCCCAGCAGGTCATCGCCGACGAGCTGGGCAAGGGCATGATGCGCATGCGCACCCACGGCGACGAGCTCGATCGCATCCGCGAAGACGAGTCGACCACGGGCCTCCTCGCCAGCATCATGCGGCCCTTCACGGCGCGCCGGCACGCGCTGGCCCGCCGCAGCGTCGCCGAAGCCCTGCTCGCCCAGTACGAGGGCGTGAGCGTGCGCCTTCGCGAAGCCACCGCGTTCTCCGACGATCTCAAGCTGTGTGCGCTCGAGATGCAAGACGAGGTCGATCGGCTGCACCGCGACCATGCGGCGGCCGTGCACAACCAGAAGCTCGCGGCCGAGCGGGTGCTCGAGATCGAGGCGGAGCTCGCGCAGCTCGATGGCCGCGCCGACCTGAACGATGCCGAGAAGGATCGTCGGCACGATCAGCTCACGTTCGAGCTGCGCACCGAGACCATCGCGCTCGACCTGTTCAACGCGAGCGCCATCCAGTGCCAGCAGCACCTCGAGCCTGCGCGCACGCTGCGCGACACGGTGCTCGAGCTGCACGAAGACATGTCGAAGTACGTGCTGTCGGCCACGCACACGGTGAACGCCGCCGGCCGGCGCATCCAGGGCCTCGGGATGATGGCCGACGCGCCCGTCGTGGTGAGCGAGCTGCAGGCGTCGATCGAAGAGCTCAACACCGCGATGGAGGCCACGGCCCAGTACGTGGAATCGAGCCGGCACATGATCGCGGAGGTCCTGCCCGAGCTGTCGAAGCGCCTCGAGGTCGAGGCCGCGATCGAAGCGGCGGAGACGGCGGATTCGCTCGAAGAGGTGAGCCGGGAGCGGTCGCGTCGCATGGCCGAGCGCACCCTCCGCGAGGCCGCGCAGGCCGAGATCGACGCGCTGCTCGAGAAGGGCAAGAGCCGGGACGTCTGATGCAGCTCCCCGAAGCACGGGTCGGTCCGTACGTCCGGGCCCTCGCCACGGGCCTGAACCAGCTCGCTCCCCACGGCGACTTCGTGCCGCTGATCCCCGCGCTCGCCCACCTGCGTGCGCTCGATCCGTCCGTCTCCGGCGACCTGCTCGCGCCCGCGGAGGTCCACGACCGCACCGGCATGCCGTCGTTCACGTGGATGCAGCGCGTGATCTCCGAGAAGAAGCTGTCGGAGCAGGGGGGAGACCCGTCCGAGGAGGACATCGCGCGCGCGATGCGCCTGGATCCCGCGCTCGCGCGCCGGCTCGCCCACCGCCGCACGCTGCGCATCCACCTGCGCGAGAACGGGTTGCTGCCGGCGACCGACCTGCATTGTGAGCTCCGGCGGATGGGCACGTCCACCGAGGTGTCCGGGGCGTACGACCGCCTGGCGCCCGACGGCCGCTGGCTCCGCATCCGGTTCGTGGTCGAGGGGCCCGGGAACGTCACGCAGCTCGGGCCGTTCCGCATCCTGAAGAACGGGAAGCTCGAGGTCGACACGCTCCTGCAGCACCTGCTCACCCGGCACTTCGCCACGCCGCTCATGGCGCTGCGCGAGCAGATCGAGCGCCACACGGAAGGCACGGTGATCCGCCTGTCGCGGTCGTGGGTCGGGCCGTTCTGGTTCCCGGGCATCCAGATCCCCGAAGAGCTTCCCGACGTGCTCGGAAAGGGCCTGCTCGTACAGCTCGCGACCGAGGTGGTGGCGGTCGACGTGCACCACGCGATGCACCTCGATCCCTTCATGGACGAGCTGCCGGAGCCCACTCCGGAGGGCCAGCGCGTGTTCCGCGAGCGCCGGTTCGCCGCGAGCGCGAACGTGATCGACGCGCTCCAGCAGCTGTGCAACGAGCGCGACGTGCGCTGTCCGATCACGCCGATCGAAGGCCGCACGCGGCGTCGCGCCCTGTAGACTGGCCCCGTGGCGAAGGCCCTCCCGATCCTGCTGCTCGACCCCGACGGGCTCCTCAAGAAGGTGAAGCTCCCGGAGCGGTGGCGTGTGCACGCGTTCCAGTCGGTCGACGAGGCGGGTGCGGGCCTCGCGCACCTCGATCCCGAGCTCGTGCTCACCACGTTCGCAGCCGACGGGCTGGCGTTCTGCCGCACGGTGGCCTCGCGCGACCCCACGCTCCCCGTGATCGTGGTCACGCGGGCGCCCTCGAGCGCCGACGTGATGCGGGCCGTGCGGGTGGGCGTGCGCGACGTGGTCGACCTCGACGGCACCAATGCAGACGGGCTGTCCCGGGCCATGGAGGTCGCGCTCGCGTGGCGGAAGTCCCTCCAGAAGGGTGTGGGCGTGGAGGTCGAGCGCCTGAAGAACGAGGTGCGGAACCGCCAACGCAAGCTCGATGGGTTCGAGGAGCGCGTGCAGGAGCTGCAGATGCAGCTCGATGCGCGGTCGGCGCTGTTGTCGCAGGCCGAGCGGGAGCTCGAGGCGCAGCGGCAGATCGCGCAGGCGGCGGTGCGTGCGAAGTCCAGCTTCCTGGCGCACATCTCGAGCGAGCTCCGCACGCCGGTCGACGTGATCGTGAGCTGCGCCGACCGCCTCGCCACCCAGGTGAGCGAGCCCGACCAGGCCAAGGAAGCCGAGCACATCGTCGGCTCGAGCCGCAGCCTGCTCGCGCTGCTGGAAGACGTGCACGACCTCGCACAGCTGGAGGGCGGCCGGGTGCACCCGCTGTTCGAGCCCGTCGCGCTGGCGCCGGTGCTCGAGCAGGTCGCGGCCTCGGTGTCGCTCGCGGCCCGTGGAGGCGGGGTCTCCGTGGAGGTGGGCGCGTGCGCGGTCGACGAGGTGTTGTCGGATCCGCGCCGGCTGTACGAAGCGCTCGCGCACCTCGCCGCGAACGCGGTGCGGTTCAGCCCGGGCGGGCGCGTCGAGCTCTCCGTCCGCCGCGAGCTCGGCGTCGACACCCGATGGGTGGTGCTCGGTGTACGTGACTCACGGACCGTCCCTGCGGAGCCCGAGGACGGGACCGACCTCGGGCTCGCCGTGGCCCGGCAGATCGCGCGGCTGCTCGGGGGGCGGCTCGAGGGTCGTTCGGAGGCCGGGCAGGGCTCGGTGACCGAGATGTGGCTGCCGGACGCCGTCGTCACGTCGGTGTCCCAGGCCGTGGGCGCCGATCTCACCGTGCTCGTGATCGACGACGACCCCGTCCTACGCACCCTGATGCAGCGCATGCTGATGGCCGACGGGCACTCCGTGGTCGCGAGCGGGTCGGGCATGGACGCCGTCGAGCTGGCGCGGCAGCACCAGCCCGCGCTGGTGTTCCTGGACGTCACGCTGCCCGGCATCGACGGGTTCGAGGTGCTCGGCACGCTCAAGGACGACCCCGCCGTGTCGGAGATCCCGGTCGTCATGGTGTCTGCCGAGGTCGACACGGGCCGCGCGCGCGAGCTCGGAGCGTGCGACACCCTCACGAAGCCCGTCGATCGCGACTCGCTCCGCAGGGTCATCGGCCAGCACGCCCGCCGGGAGCAGCCCGCGGGCCTCCTCGTCGTGGGCGCCGAGCTGCCGCCGTGCCTCGTGCCGCTGCAGAAGGAGGGCAAGGACGTCCGTGCCGTGCCCACCCACCTGCTCGCGGGCGCGCTCGAGCACCGTCCGGGCGCGGTGGTCCTGCCCGACTCGCTGCTCGCCACCGAGATCCGCACGGCGCTCCAGGCGCTCGCCGAGCATGCGCCCGAGGTGCCCGTGCTGGCCCTCGTGTCGCACGTGTCCGACGAGGAGCGCAGCTTCATCGGGTCTCGCCTCGCAGGCGTTGTTTCGGTCTACGCCGACCCATCCGCGCGCCTGAGGAGATATGCGTCGGCGCGATGATGCGCCCCAAGCTCCAGCACGTAGCCCTCTTCGGAGCCGCCCTCGCCGCCGTGATCGCCCAGGCGACGCTGTACTGGTGGTACGTCGAGGACGCCGCGATCAGCATGGCCTTCGCGCGCAACCTGGCCGATGGCTGGGGGCTCGTGCGGTTCCCGGGCGACGCGCGCGTGGAGGGCTACAGCAACCCGCTGTGGGTGTTCTACATGGCGGCCGGGTACCTCGTCGGGATCGACGGGTTCACGTCCACCAAGGTCGCTTCCGTCGTGCTCGGTGCGCTCGTCTCCGTGCCGTTGGTGCGCGATCTGACGAAGCGCGCCGGGGTCGAGGAGGGCTGGGCGGTCGCGGCGGCCTGGATCCTGGCGCTCGACGCCCAGTTCGTGATCTGGTCGGCCTGTGGGCTCGAGAGCGGCCTGTTCTGCGCGCTCCTGGCCGTGGGCTGCTGGCGCACGGTGAAGGAGGCCGAGGTCGGCGGGTTCCCGTGGGCGGCCGTCGCGTTCCTCGGGCTCGCGCTCACCCGGCCCGAGGGCATCGTGTACGCCGCGTTCGCGGGGTTCTGGGCGCTCGTGCTCGAGGGCTTCGGGTCGCGGCGGTGGCTCCGCATCGCGGGCTGGCTCGCGGTGTTCTGGGTGCCGTTCGCGGTCTACCACGCCATCCGGTTCGACTACTTCGCGTTCGAGTTCCCCGCGACGTACTACGCGAAGCTCGAAGAAGCGCGGTTCGCCCCGATGAACTGGAGCGGTCGCGCGTGGCAGTACGTGCGGGAGTACAGCCACGAGACCGGGCGCGGCTTCTTCCTTCCCGTGCTGCTCGCGGGAGCCCTGTCGCTCCGAGGCTGGCGCGGGGGCGTCGCCATCGGGCTGTCCCTGTGGGTCGCGCTGCTGCTGCTGTTCCCGGGCGTGGAGCCGCTCCTGTCGATCGGCTGGCCCACCGGGCTCACGGCACCGGGCTGGTGGGTGCCGCTGCGCATCGCGAGCCTCACGCTCGTGGCGTTCGCCGTGCCGCTGCTCGCGCTCGGCTCCGAGGGCTGGCGCGTGCGCACGATGATGTGGACCATGGCCCTGCTGGCCATGCTGTTCTGCCTGCGCAGCACGGGCGACTGGATGCGGGGCTTCCGCTGGATGTCGCTGCTGGCGGTCCCGGCGTCGGTGCTCATCGCGCTCGGATGCGCCGAGATCGCCCGCATGATCGAGGGGATGGGGCGCACCCCCCGCTGGCGGCACGCGGGCATCGCCGTGGGCTTCGTCGTGTTCGCGACGAGCGTGGGCACCGAGATCGCGTACATGGTGCGCTACCGGCCCGAAGTCGGCCCGTTCTCGGTGAAGGCGCGCGTCGACCACTACGCCTGGGCGCTCCGCAAGCTGCACCTCGAGACCGCCCACATCATCGACCACGACATGGGCGCGATGCTCTACTGGGGCGGGGAGATCGGCATCGTCCGCGACGCGAAGGGGCTGATCGACTACCCGTTCGCCCTGCACCACGCGAATCCGCGGTTCGTCGAGGAGTACATCTTCGAGGAGAACCCGTTCGAGCTCGCGCACGCCCACGCCTCCACGGGCCGGGTCGTGCGGCGCGTGCGGCGCTGGAACACCGAGTACATCGAGTTCCCCGGCTACGGCGGCGGCAAGATCCACACCGGCAACTTCGTCCGGAAGGACCTCCTGATCGGCGACTCGTGGGACGGTCCGACCGACCGCAGCGCCTCGTTCGCCGACGGCGTCGTGCTGCACGGGATCCGGATCCGGGCCCCGGAGGTCCAGCCGAGCTCGTGGCTGTTCGTCGAGCTGGGCCTGTCGACGCGTCCGCGTCCGAACGAGCCCATCCGCCTGCTGTTCGTGCTCGACGACGGCGAGGTGCAGATCCCGCTCGAGGTGCCCCTCGGGCTCGACGACTGGTACCCGGTCACGGACTGGCAGCAGGGCGAGGTCTTCCGGGGGCGCGTCACGCTCCCGGTCCCGCAGCGTGCGAGGCCCGGTCGGTACGGCCTGGCCGTGGTGGTGCTCGGTCCCGACGGGGTCCTCCCGGCCGAGGGCGCCGGTCCCGCCGGGGTGCTCGACGCCGAGCCCCGCTACGCGCGCGGGGAGGTGTGGTTCCCCGACGTGGTCCACATCCAGACGCCCGACCAGGTGAGGAACCTGGCCAGCGCCGACGTGCAGCGCGCGGTCCAGAAGGGCAACCAGCTCGACTGCGTCGCGGCCGAAGCGGCCTGGGAGGACGCCCGGGCCCACTACATGGTGTCCTCCGACTGGCAGGCGAGCGTTCGGCCCGGCGTGCAGGCGTCCGTCGCGAACTGCTGGGCGCTGACCGCCGAGCGCGCCCCCGACCACGCCGGGGCCGTGCGGGCCATCCGCAACGCGCGCCGCTGGGACCGCATCCACCCGACGGTCCTCCGGGTGGGCAGCGCGCTCGGCGCCGCCTGGTACGCCGAGGCGGTGCAGGCCCGCGAAGAGGGGCGCATCGAGGACGCCTACGCGGGCTTCCGGGACACCCTGTACGCCGACCCCTCGCGCTCGTGGGCCCGGCGGTACGCCGAGGAGCTGCGGGTCATCCGGCTCGACATCCAGAACTGACGCTTCACGCGACCACCGCGAGCGCCAGGCACACGCCGACCGCGCCGACCTCGAGGCGGGGACCCCAGCGGTCCGGCACCCGCGGGCGGATCCACCGTCCCACCGCGTTCCCGGCCATCACGGCGACCGCGATGCACAGCCCGGTCGCGATGGTGCTGCCCGTCACCCAGCCCGACGCACCGTAGGCGGCCATCCGCCCGACGTGCAGGGCGATGGCGCCGGCCGAGCCCGCGGCGATGTAGGCGGGGCCGGTGAGCCCGGCGGACAGGAGCATGGGGCCCGCCAGCAGCCCCGCTCCGCCGCCCGTCGCTGCCAGGCCACCCACCACCGCTCCGCCCGGCGCCAGGAGCCGGGGCGGCGCGGAGACCTCCCAGCCGAACAGCAGGCGAGCGCCGGCCAGGGCCGCCATGCCCACCATGATGGCGTGGAGCGCGGTCTCCGGGAGCTGGACCGCGATCAGCCCGCCCAGCACGGAGCCGGGGAGGGCCCCCGCCACGTAGGGCCCGACGACGCGCCACTGGAGGTGCTCGCGGAACATCGCCAGGCGGTGCATGTTCCCGACGAGCAGCGCGGGGCCGGTGACGGTGAGGGCGGTCATCGGGTCCCACACGGCCGCGAGCCCGACGAGCAGGAGCTGTCCGCCGCCCAGGCCCGTCACGGTGGTGAGCGTTCCGGCCAGGGCTCCGAGCAGCAGGGCGGCGAGCATGGGGACCTCCGTGCGCCTCGGGGCGCGGTGTCGAGATCCACGTCGCTCGATCGTGAGCATGCGACCAATCGATGTTTGTTGTCGTATTCATAGAGAATGGTGATGTTGATTGCGGCACGGTCGACGTGTCAGCTTCGGCGTTCAGCGTTCAGTGTTCAACCGCCGCAGTCCGCGATCCGCAGTGCGGGCGGCTTCTCGGCGACCTGGCCGCTCTGGCACGCCGAGATCGCCGGCAGCAGCCCGGCGGCGAGGATCGAGGGACGCAGCATCGGGAACCGCTCCGTTCGATGTTATCCGCCTCGTCCATCGGTGGTGCTGATGTACGCGGATCTCTGCAACTTCCTCCTCGTCGTCCGTGAGGGCACGTTCACGGCGGCCGCCAAGCGCGCCCACCTCACGCAGCCCGCGCTGTCCGCGAGCATCCAGCGGCTCGAGGCCGAGCTGGGCGGCACGCTCTTCATCCGGGACCGCAAGGGAGCCGTGCTCACCGATGCGGGAGCGGCCCTGCTCAGCCATGCGCGCGCGGCGCGGGCGGCGGTGGAGGAGGGGAGGACCGCCGTGGCCGAGGTGCTGGGGCTCGGGCGCGGAGAGGTGTCGGTGGGCGCGGGCGCGACGGCCTGTACGTACCTGCTGCCGCGCGTGCTGGCGGACTTCCAGCACGATCACCCCACGGTGCGCTACCGGCTGCGCGAGCTCGGCACACCCCACGTCGAGGAGGCCCTGCTCGCCGGGGAGCTCGATCTCGGCATCGTCACGCGGCTCGAGGGCGACGGTCCCGTGTCCACCGGCCTCGAAGAGGAGCCATGGCGCGACGACCCCCTGGTGCTCGTGCAGTCCACGGACGAGCAGCGCACGCGGCCGCCGTTCCTCACGTTCACCGCGGGGAGCCCGCTGCGGACCCTGCTGGAGCGGCACTTCCCGGAGGCGGAGGTCGTGATGGAGCTCGGGTCGATCCCGGCCATCAAGGGCAACGTGGCGGCGGGCATGGGCATCGCGCTGGTCCCGCGGTCGGCGGTGGAGGTGAGCCTCGCGGAGGGCCGGCTGGTGGAGCGACCCGATCCGCGCACGCCGCTACATCGTACGTTGGTCCTGGTTCATCGTGGGCAGGACCGCCTGTCCGTCGCCGCGTCAGCACTTCGACAGAGAATCCTGGGCGGGGCGTGCGATAGCTTGGGTCGATGAGACACCGCACCGCCCTGATCGTCCCGGCCCTGGTCCTGCTCGCCGGATGCCCGCCCTCCACGTACCGGCTGGGGGTCCGCGCCGCGAACGACGGGCAGTTCTACGAGGCGTCGAAGCTGTGGATCCAGGCGCTCGACGAAGACATCTACCAGACGAAGCCGAGCACGAAGCTCGAGGAGTACGGTCCGCTCGCCTGGGAGGAGCGGCGCGCGCTCGCCCAGGAGCACGAGGCCAGCGGGCGCTATGCCGAGGCGGCCGCGGTGTACGAAGACCTGTTCGTGTTCGGCGAAGACCTCGAGTCGGTCGAGCAGCTGTCGTTCGACACGTCCGAGACGCGCCGGGAGTACGAAGACTGCCTGGCGTCGTGGGCGAAAGACGAGCTCGCGAAGGCCGTGGCCGCCGACGAGGCCGCGAAGTGGGCCGAGGCCGAGGCGCACTTCGACCAGGTGCGCGAGCTCGACGCGAGCTACCCCGAGCTCGATGACAAGCAGGGGTTCAGCTACCTGCTGTGGGCGCAGGACGACCTCGCCCGGTACCGCTACGACGACGCCTCCCTGCACTACCGCAAGAGCTTCGAGCTCACGCAGAGCGAGCACGCCGGGGCCTGGGCGTCGGCCGTCGACATCGCGCTCGGCCGGTACGCGCTCGACAAGGGCAAATGCCGCACGGCGGTCGGGTACTTCGAGCGCGGCGGAGACATCCTGGGCGACTCCGAGCTCGAGGCCGACCGCGCCCGTGCCGAGGACTGCGCTCGCATCGGCATCGTCGTGGAGCCGGTCACCGAGGAGGTCGAGCTGAAGCACGGCGAGACGGCCCTGGCGTCCATGCTCGTCGACCTGCTGGAGCGTCAGATCGACCGCGAGGGCTCGCGGTTCGTGAAGCTGCTGGCCGCCGACGTGATCGGGGAGGTCGAGAACGCGCCGAAGCACCGCATCCGCGTGACGGGGCGGATCACGCAGGCGGTCGTCGAAGAGCCCGGAACCACGGAGCAGAAGCGCACCGTCGAGGGGCGCATGTCGGTGGAGTGCGACAAGGAGACCCTGCTGTACGAGCCCGACGCCGTGTGCACCGACCCCGTCGACGTGGAGTACACGCACCACCGCACGGCTGTGGCGGTGCGCATGGGCGGCAGCGTGAAGATCGTCGACCTCGCGTCGGGCGAGCAGAAGACCCGCCCGCTCGACATGACGCTCTCCCACGACACCACGCATGCCACCGACTTCCGCGTGTTCCAGGAGGGCACGTGGGTGCCCACCGAGGTCGCGGTGGAGGCCGAGCTCGGCCGGGTCGCGGTCAGCGAGGAGGTGCTCGCCCTCGACCGCAAGCCGCTGCCCCTGCCGCCGGAGTCCGACCTCGTGCGCGACGCCGTGAACGTGCTCGCCGAAGCGGCCGGTGACGCGGTGCTCGAGGAGGTCGACCGCGAGGATCCCCCGCCTCCGCCGAAGCGTCTGGTGGTCAAGGAGCCGAAGCTGCTCCCCCAGGACCTCACGTTCGCGCCGCCGCCGAAGCCCGAGCCCGAGCCGGAGCCCGAGCCGGAGGCCCCCGCGACGCAGGGTCCGTGGTCGCCGGCCTGGCGGGCCGAGGAGCGGAAGGCCCAGCGTGCCGAGCTCGTCGCGTCGCTGGACGCCGAAGACACCGCGGAGGACGTGCCCACGCTGCTGAAGCTCGCGGAGCTCGCGCTGTGGGAGGCCCCGGCGGAGCTCGAGGGGTACGCGGAGCGCGTCGAGGTGTTCTCTCCGGAAGACCGGAAGGTCGCGGTGTTCCGCATCGCGCTGAGGTTCCGGATGGGCCTGCACGACCAGGCGTCCGAGCGGTTCCTCGCGTGGCTGGACGCGCGCCCGGACGACGGGCTCGCCTGGAAGTACTACGGGCTCCTGCTGGCCGAGCAGAAGTCGCCGAAGGCCCGCCAGGCGCTGGAGAACGCGCAGCGGCTGGGGTACGCCGACGACTACGTGAAGAACAACCTGGAGATGGTGTACGCGCTGGAGTCGCGGCCCCCTCCGGCTCCGGTGCCCGAGAAGACTCCGTGATCGCGGGCCTGTTGGCGGTCGCGCTCGCGGGCGACCTTCGCATCGAAGACCTCACGCCGTGCTCGGGCGACGAGATCCCGGCGGGCTCGAAGGTGACCGTGCACTACACGGGGCAGGTGCAGGGCGGCGAGGTGTTCGACAGCTCGTACGACCGCGGCAAGCCGCTGAAGGTGCCGCTCGGCACGGGCATGCTGATCGAGGGCTGGGACATCGGCATGCAGGGCATGAGCGTGGGGTGCCGGCGTCGCCTGGAGATCCCGCCGGAGCTCGCATACGGCGAGAAGAAGGTGTCGCCGAAGATCCCGCCGGGCAGCACGCTGGTGTTCGAGATCGAGCTGCTCGGGATCGAGCTCGCTGGAGGTCCGGAGCCCGCGGCGCGCGTGGTGCCGGACGCTCCGCGGCCCGTGCAGCAGTACGAAACGACGGATGCCGGCGTGAAGGTGGCCGACCTCGCGATCGGCACGGGTGCGCCGGTGCAGATCGGGAAGTCCGTCACGATGGAGTACACGCTGTGGCTCGTGGACGGCACGCTCGTGGACAGCAGCTTCAAGCGCGAGGGGCCGTTCTCGTACCGGGTGGGCCGCGGGATGGTGATCCCGGGCTGGGAGGACGGCGTGGCAGGCATGCGCGAGGGAGGCGTCCGGCAGCTGGTCGTGCCGTGGAAGCTCGCGTACGGGCGGGCGGGGCGTCCACCGCGCATCCCGAAGAAGGCGGACCTCGTGTTCGAGATCGAGCTGCTCTCGGTCCGCTGACGAATCGGCTACCGTAGGCAGAATGGCTGTGGAGCTCCAGGGGAGGCCGCCGACGTGGAGCGCGACCACCACGAGAACAACGGGCAGGACCGATGATCGCATCGCTATCGCTCCTGCTCGCGTGCCGGGCCCCTGTCCCCCCGGTTCCCCTCGGTACCCCGACCGTTCCGGTCCAGCTCGACCCGCTGTTCGAGCTGCATGGTGAGCACGAGCGCCAACTCCTGGGAGCCACACTCTTCGTCGCCGAAGCGCTGGAGGTCGGTCGCCCGGCCCTCGTCGTCTCCAGCGACGTCTCGCCGCTGGAGGACGCGTTCGTCGAGCTCTTCCCCCCACCCGGCGAAGCCCTGATCGTCGATCGGTCGGGAGTCCGGGCCCGAATCACCCAGAACCTGGAGGAGTTCGGCCGGGTGAGCCACGTGCTCCCGGACACGAACGGGGACGGCCTGGCGGACCTGGTTCTGCGCGACAACGGAGATCTCCGTCTCTACGAGAGCCCGCACCCTGCTTTCGCAGACCTCGAGGATGCCGCCTACACCTGGCGCGAGAACGACCTCCCCGCGGCTCACGGCCTGCGTCAGCGCGCGTCCGTCTATCCATCGACGAGGCTCGGAGGGCCGACGAACGAGCTGTTCCACCTCGACTCCGGTGCGCTCGCCGTGTCCATCGTCGGACCCACGGTGCCTGCGCCCACGCTGACCCCCATCGATTTCCTATTGCCGGGAGCCTTCAGCGAGCTGGCTCGCTGACTCCTCCCTGAATTCGAGCAGACGTTGCTGTACGGCCCTCCGACCGGTGGCGTGTTGGTCCTGTCCGGCGAGGGCTGGGCCCTCGCCCACGACTTCGACGGCATCGTGCACCCCCGGAGCGACCCGTCGTTCACAGAGGACGAGGCCCTCCCGCTCGGTAGCGGAGAGCTCGATGGACTCCCCGGTGAGGACGTGCTCCTGGTGAAGGCCGAAACGGACGGGGAGCGCAACGGCTTCCACATCGCGAGCCTGGATGACGTGCTCGACGGGCACCCTCAGACCGAGCTCGTGCTGCGTCCGGCCGTCGCCTGGCGAGTCTCCGACTTCTTCCAGTTCGCCGACCTCGATGGGGACGGCATCACGGACCTCGTGACCCAGGTGCGCCCCGGTCCCGAGACCGAGAGCGAAGCCGTGGCGATCTGGCGGGGCCCGCTCCTGACGGATCAGCCGGACCGACCGCCGGACCTCGTGTTCCGTTCGCCGACCGACGCTCCCGAGCATCGCTTCGGCGGCGCCATCGCGGTGCTCGACTTCGACGGCGACGGGCAGGACGAGCTCGCGGTGGGCTCGGACCTCGAAGGCGGGCCGGGTGCCGTCTACGTCTACGAGGACGTGCTCGCCGGCTGGCACACCCAGAATCCTGGATTCAGGGAGTATTCAGCGAGCCAGGCTCGCTGAAGGCTCCCGGTCGCGGGGAGCGCCTGATCGGGTCGTTCTCGTACGTTGAAGCTCGCGTCCGGGCCGTCAGAAGTCCGGGCGCCAGAACAGCCCATCGCCGCTCCGGACCTCGAACCGCACCTGGTCGTCGTCGGGCAGCGCCGCCGCGTGGTAGCGGTGGAACACGTGGCTGCCGCACTCCCCGCGGGACCAGTCGGCCTCCTCCATCAGGTCCATGAACGCGGCCGGGATCACGAGCTCGCCCGTGTCGGGGCCCTCGCACTCGAGCTCGTTCGCGGCCAGACCCCCGTGGGAGCCCGTGCAGTCGGTCATGTGCAGGCGGACCCGCGCGCCGTCCATCGGGTTGGTCCAGCCGAGCACCGCATCTCCGCTCCCGCGACCGCTCAGTGCGGCCGACCAGTCGCCGTCGGGCACCATCAGGGGCGCGGTCGGGGACTCCAGCAGCACACCGCCCACCTCGAGCGACATCGGGCCCTCCGCGGCGTCCGTCGCAGAGGCGTAGTAGGCGAGCGTGCCGTCCGGCGTGACCGTGCGCGTGCCGCCCGTGTACGTCCACTCCACGGCGCCGAGGTCCGTGCGGGCCGGGTAGGCGACGCATCCGCCCGCGATGCAGGCCTGGTCGCCAGGGCAGGCCGGGTCGCAGGAGGTCGCCGTGAAGCTGATGATCCGGCAGCTCCCCTCGCGTGCGGACTCCGTGTGGAACGACAGCGGCGGGCCGTCCGCGAACGCGCCGGTCAGCTCGGCTCCACCGCCCACCTCCGACGGGAAGGCCCGCGCCGAGAGGCGGCCCGCCGGAGCTTCGAAGTCCGGACCGGGTCCCAGCGCGCCGGAGTAGCTCGCGCTGCCCGCCGGGAGTGGGGTGGTCGCGGGACCGTCGGCTTTGCAGGCCAGGACCGCCAGCAGGAGGGGAACGGTCGCGGGGAGCGGGATGCGGTCGATCATGGAGGGTCCGTGCGGCGTCGGTGCCGTGCGGACTCTACCCTCGGTCGCGCACCCCCTGCAGGCCGCGCTGCAGCTCCCTCCACGCCGGACCGCGGGGCAGCGGCGCGCCGTCGAGGAAGGCCAGCGCGAGCTCGCCCAGCTCGCGATCCGGGAGGCCGGCGAGCGCCTCCCGATCGCCGTCCAGCAGCGCGTGCAGCGCTCGCACCAGGACGGGTGGTTCGGGCGGCGAGCCCGGGCGTCTCGCAGCCTCGGCGGCCAGCACGTCGGACAGCAGCCGCCGCGCGCGCTCCGGGTGGTCGACGATCCGGCCGGCCGCGTTCTGCAGGAACACCGACAGCATGCGCGGGTGCGCCGAGACCAGCACCTCCCGCGGCTCCTCCAGCAGCTCCCACCCGGCTTCGACCTGGTCGGTTCCGAGCAGGATCACGGCGAGATCGGCCTGCTCGATCAGGTGCTGCACGCGCCCCAGCGCGGGCGTCGTGCGCTCCAGGAGGCTGCGACACCGCTGGAGGTCGATGGCGACGGGCCGCAGGCGCGCCTTGGACAGCGCGGCGCTCAGGGCCCGCGCGGGCATCGAAGCCTCGGCGAGCTGGATGGCCTCTTCGATCAGGCCTTCCCCACGGGGGTCTTCGCACTTCGCCAGCGCGTAGCCGGCGTAGTGGAGCACCGCGACGCGCGTCTCCTCGCGGGTCACGTGTTGCAGGGACGCGAGCGCCCGCTCGGCCCACCGTGCGGTATCGGGGTCGGCGCGCCAGGACAGGCAGGTGGAGAGCAGGCAGCTGCCGACCGCGAAGGCGTCGGGATCGCGCACGGTGTCGAGGACGGCGAGGAGCAGGTCCCGGCCCGCGTCGCGCTCCCCGGCCAGCAACAGCCCCATGGCCCGCTGTACCTCCGCTTCGGGCCGCATCTCTGCGGGGAGCCCGCGCAGCCAGCGCTCCGTCTCCGGCTTGATCTGCTCGATGGGACCGAAGGAGTAGAGCAGCTCGACGTGGCGGCGCAGCAGCAGGATGCGCGCTTCGCCCCCGGCCAGCCGCAGCGCGCCCCGGATGTGCCGGCGCAGGGGCTTGAGGACGTGGTGGCCCGGAGGGCGCTCGCACAGCCAGCGAACGAGGCGGGCTTCGCACGCGGCCCGCTCGGCGTCGAGACCCGGTGAGGCGCGGCACACCCCGCGCACGACGGGCAGGAGGTCGATGCGTCCGTCTTCGACCGACGTGAACCCCCGTCCGCGCAGCTCGGCGACCGCGCCGAGGGCCTGTGGCAGCGGCAGATCCGCGACCGCACCGAGCTGGTGTACGTCACAGCTGGCGTCTCCGACCGCGAGTGCCACGGCGACCCGACGGGCATGGTCGGAGAGGCGGTCGAGCGAGCGCCCCACGCCGTGCAGCACGGTGGAGTGGTGGGTGGCGGTCTCGTCGGAGGGCGACAGCAACAGGACGGCGTCGTCGTCGACGAAGTCCGCGAGCGGGGCTGCGATCACGAGCGCGAGAGGGAGCCCGCCGAACCGGTCGAGCAGGGACTCGATCGTCGTGGCGGGCAGCGGGGGCAGGCCCGCGCGGTCGCGCTGCTCCTGCACGACCTCCGCGGCGGCGTCCCGGTCGAGCTCGCGCATCACGACCCGACGCTCGCCGGCCGCGCCCAGGACCGCCTGGCTCGTGACCAGCACCGGGACCTGGCTGGCGTCGAGCCACTTCACGAGCAGCGCCCGGGCCGCGTCGTCGAGGTCCTCCGCGTTGTCCAGCACGACGGGCCCCCCGGACCGGAGGCGCTGCGCGAGCCCGGCGTCCGGCTCCTCGTGGGCGTCGGGCTCGAGCGTCGAGACCAGCCGCAGGCGGAGGGCTTCGGGAGTCCGGACGCCGAACAGCTCGACCCAGTCGGCCCCCTCGCGACGGGCCCACGCGCGCGCGAGGGTCGTCTTGCCGATTCCACCCGGCCCGATGAGCACGACGGGCCGACCGCCGCGCGCGAAGGCTTCGTCCACCTCGCTGAGGTCCCGTCCGCGCGGGCCCGGCGTGGGGGCCACCGCGATCGCAGCGGGCACGGGGTCCGCGTATCTGAGCGCGTAGCCCTCGCCGCGCACGGTCACGATGGTGCGGGGCTCGGCGGGGTCGAGCTCGACCTTCTTGCGCAGCCGCTGGATCGTCACGGTGACCGTGCGCGACCGCGCCTTGGAGGTGTACCCGAGCGCCTGGACGAGCAGCGCGTCGGGGTGGCAGGACCGCGGGCTCGCGTCGTGGAGAGCCCCCAGCAGCGCGACCTCGTTCGCCGTGAGCTGCACGGTGCCTCGCGGCGTCTCGAGGGAGCCGTCGAGCAGGTCGATCGTGCCCGCCTCCACCCGGAACCGGGTGCCCACTCAGCGATGTCCTGCGTGGCACATGACGGAATCGTACCCGTCGGGCGTGGACAGGAGCGAGGTCAGAGCTCGAACAGGACGATGGAGGCGGCGCCGTTCGCGACGACCGGCTGGATCTGGAAGTGCACGACCGCGGGCGTGTCCCCGACGTTGTCGATCGTGAAGCTCCAGCCCGTGGAGGTGCAGTGCGACGCCACCGCTGCGCAGCCGAGCATGGGGTCGTCGAGCGAGACGACGTTCTCGTCGATGGGGAACGCGGGCTCCGTGGCGAGCACCTCGCTCATGGCGTCGTCCGGGCTGGCCAGCGTGATCTCCACCTCGGCGTCGTCGCTGTCCAGCAGGGCCGCACCGTTGACCCAGTTGGGCGTGGACACGAGCGTGGCGAGCGCGCTGGTGTCGACGCGCAGGCCGAACTCGACCGTGAGCGCCTCGCCCGGCGCGAGGCAGACCACGTCGGTCATCGGTGCGATGGGGGCGACGCCGTCGCAGGGGTCCGTGTCGGTGGGGTCGGTCGGATCGGTGGGGACGGTCGGGTCCGAGGGGTCCGTGATGGCGTCTCCCGCCCCGTCGAGCACGGTCTGGGCGTCGGTGCCGGAGGTCGCGATGGAGGAGGCGACGGCGAGGAACAGGACAGCGGCGGACAGAGCAGAGCGAGACATGAGAACCACCAGAGAGCGGGTTGATGGACCGCTCATCACCGGCCGCTGACGGCGTCGCACCTGTGCCGGGCGGGTTGTGACCGCACGGGGCTCGGTTGTGACCTCATCACAAGCGGGTGGTCGAGACGGTCCCGGCTACGAGCGGGCGGGTCTGGTGGTCGGAGCGCCTGGTTCGACCGCGGAGATGCAGAGGAACGCCGAGGGGGCGCGTTCGGGGGACTCTCTTGGCGTTCAGTCGCCGCCTTCGATCCTGTCGCGCTCGAGCTCCTGCTCCAGCAACCTCGCGTTTGCCTCGTCCTGGCTCAGACCCAGCGCTCGGAGGCGATCCCACTCGGACATCAATTCCTCGTGTTCTTTCGCCATCTCGTCCAGACGAGCCCGCACCTCGGGCGGCATCGACCTTTCGCGCTCGCGGCGTGCGTGCTCGGGATGGAACGGGTAGTCTGCGAGGTCGAGTCCTGTCAGGGACACCGACCCGCTCTCCTCCAACTTGATGTGCGATCCACTGGGGCCCACACACCACGTCGCGTTCCCGGCCGGTGCAATCAGCATGTCGAGAACCTCCCTCGCGGTGAGCCCGCCGGGCGGTACCCGCAGCTCTCCATACGGCCGGACGACGATCAGGTCGTGCTCCTTGAACAGGGCGTTGATCATCGTGTCCCCCCGAAACATCCCCCCCTCGGGCGCCAGCGTCACCTCCAGGGGAGACTCGTATGGGATGCATTGCCCATCCTTCATCACCCGCGTGGGCGCTACGTGGAACCCGAGGGCCGTCTGTGTGACGGCGTAGGACGTGCACCCATCCGCGTGGGCCCACGTGCGTGCGGCCTCCACGAGCGCCTCGATCGCCGCCTGCGCAGCGTCGGCACGCGGCGCGGGCAGCTCGAGCTCGAACGGGTACCGCTCGACGTCGAGCAGATCGAGGTTCGAGGAGCCATCCGTCCGCAGAATGGGTGTCCCATCGGCCTGATGGCGCACGACGGTTCTGCGGTGCGTGTCGGGCGCGGTCTCCAGAGTGACGATGATGCCGGTGCGTGCTGCGATGTAGGGGATCGCGTCGAAGACGGGGTCTGTGGTCTGCAGTGGCGTCGCGTGCACGACGACGGATGAGATGAGAACCATGTCCAGCTCCGTGTTCGCGTCGACTCCGGGCGGACTCTCGGGACACGAGCGACTCGCCGGGTCACGAATTGTAGGGCATCGCGTGTGGACCTCGCGCTCTGCATACACCTCCGGAGCCGATGCAGAGGATCGCTCATGCTCTTCGCCCTGTCCGCCACCGGGTTCGCCGCGAGCCACGCCACCGAGGTCCGGATTCCGAGGTCCCACCCGACCCACCTCGGGATCCCGGAGTCCACGCCGTTCTCGATGGGTCGCCTCGTGTTCCAGTCCTCCGAGCCCGACCAGGTCGTAGCCAGCACCGATCCGCGGGTGACGTGCCGCATCGACGACGGGCAGGCGAGCGTGAGCTTCAGCGCGAGCGCTTCGGAGTGGCCCGACCGGCTCCCGATCGTGACGCAGTGCACCCTGGGCGGAGAGACGCTCGACGTGCGCGTGGTGAAGATGAGCCGGGCGACGGATCTCTCGCTGCAGGCGGGGTCGATCGTCGACGACCGGGTGGTGTTCACGAAGGTGAGGGGCAGCGTGCAGCAGCGGGTCTACGCGCTCCCCGAAGGGCGCTACGCCACCGGTGAGGTCGCGGCGACCCTCCCGGGCGTCGTGTGCCGCGTGACCCCGTCGGGCGGGGGCTTCGTGGTGCAGGTGGAGTCCAGCAGCGACGCCTCCAATGGCAAGGGGGCCTGCGAGCTCCCGCGCGAGCGCGGCACATACCGGCTCGGCCTCGAGATCGACGCCGCGAGGATCTGACGGTATCGAGGTCCCCGGCGTCGAAGGGGCGGCGGAGTCTGCGGCTGACTCTCACCCGCCCGACTGCGCGACATCTGCACACCTCCTGTGCCGGAGCCCCGCAGCCCACCCCGTAGGTTCTCTGCATCCCAGGAGGACCCATGGAATCCGCCGCCACCGTCGCGGACCTCGCGGCCGTCGACCCGCCCGCCCGCGCACCCACCCCGCGAACCGACCTGCCCGACGCCCCCACCGTGGGGCGAGCGGTCATCGGGTTCGCCCTGCTGGGCCTGTGCGCCGCCCTCGGCTCTGGAGACGCAGCGGGTGCGGCCCGCGTGCTGCCCTCGGCGCTCGTCGTCGACCTCGGCGCGCTCGTGCTGACCGGGCCCGCCCTGCTCGTCGGTCACCAGTACCTCGGGCTCGAAGCCCCCGTGCCCGCGCTCGCCGGCGTGCTCGCGAACGTCTTCTGCCGCGCCGGCACCGTAGCCCTCGGGCTCTGCCCCGCGCTCCTGTTCTTCGCCGCCACGTCGGGGCTCGCGAGCGGGCTGCTCGTGCTCGCCCTGCTCGGCATCGCCGCGATGGCGCTGTCCGACGCGTTCAACGGGCTCCGTGCCGCGGAGCTGGCCGTCGGCGAGCCCGGACGCGAGCGCACCTTCCGCGACGCCCGCATGCAGGTGCTCGTCGCGAGCTGGATGGTCCTCACCGCACTCGTCGGGCTCCGGCTCGGCTTCCACCTCGCAGGGATGTGAGCCATGACCGATCTGTTCTCCCTCGTCAGCCAGGTCCTGAAGGACCCCCTCGCGCTCGTCGAGCGCCACGAAGACCGCGCGGAGCTGTCGCGGATCGCCCCCCTGCTGCTCGGCATCGCGGTCGTCGGGTGCGGCATCTTCGGGATGGTCGTGGGCTCGAGCCGGGGCGGCATCCAGCTCGTGTACGCGGCCGTGAAGATGCCGCTGCTGCTGTGGATCCCCGTCCTGCTGGCCCTCCCGGCCGCCCGCGCGCTGTGGATGGCGTGCGAGGTGGAGGTGCCGTGGTCGCGCGTGGCGCTCGCCGGGCTCGTCGCGATGGCGCGCACCGCCATCCTCGCGGCGGCCGCCGGACCGGTGCTGTGGCTGTTCTACTCCGTGAGCCCGGGCTACCACGTGTCCGTGCTGGCGCTCGCCGGATCCCTCGTGTTGGTCGGCCTCCCCGGGCTGGGAGTGGTCGCGCGGTCCATGCCCGCGGGCGGGAAGCGACGCGGGCTCGCGATGGCGGGCAGCGTGCTGGTGCTCGGGCTGTGCGCCGCGCAGACGGGCTGGCTGCTGCGTCCGTTCGTCGCGCGCCCGACGGCCGAGGTCACGTTCCTGCGGCCCGTCGAGGAGGACGTGTTCTCGAGCCTCGGCGCCACCTCGCGGTCGGCGGTGGGGGACTACAGCACCGAGTGGGAGGCCGAGTCCCGCGGGCTGCTCGGGAGCGACCGATGATCGCCTTCGCCCAGCCCGGCCTGCTCGAGCTGCTCGGGGCGTCGTACCTCGTGGCCGGTGGCGTGGTGGTGTGGCGCCTCGGCGGACGGCTCGGCTGGGCCGGCACCGTGGGGGCGTTCGCGGCCTGGCCCGTGTTCCTGCCCCTGCTGACGGGCCCCACCGAGCGTCCGGGACCCCACGGAGCCCGGATCCACGAGGTGTTCGCGGCCCTGGAGCGCACGCTGACCGACCCCGCGGCCGAAGAGGTCCCGTGGTCGGCGGACCTCGGGGGGCTCCGCGAGGCCCTGTCCCGCGCCGACGAGCGCATCGGGCTCGTCGATCGGCTGCTGGCCGACGCCGGACCCGCGCCCACCGGCACCCTCCGCCAGGCGCGGGAAGCCGCCGCCGGCGAGCTGCTGGCGGTGCTCGACGAGGTGGTACAGTTGCGCCTGCAGATCGGGCTGGCCGCGCTGCACGGCAACGCTGCGTCCGTCCGGGAGCGCCTCTCCGAGCTGCTCGCCCGTGCGGAGGCCATCGACGAGGTCACGGGGTTGCATGGCTGACATCCTGCTGG
Organism: Myxococcota bacterium; assembly: GCA_041389565.1. Taxonomy (GTDB): domain Bacteria; phylum Myxococcota_A; class UBA796; order UBA796; genus JACKEQ01. Next base: position 163,968 of record JAWKRP010000015.1, on the reverse strand, counting down.
TGGACGACGACCCGCACCTCCGCGAGGTCGTCCGGTACGCGCTCGCGCGCGAGGGGCACACGGTGCGCGAGGCCAGCGACGGCCAGAAGGCGCTCGATGCCTTCGCCGCCGCGCCGCCCGACATGATGGTGCTCGACGTGCTGATGCCCGAGCTCGACGGTCTGGAGGTGTGCCGGCGCATCCGGAAGACCTCCGCGGTGCCGATCCTGTTCCTCTCGTCGCGCGGGGAGGAGGTCGACCGCGTCATGGGGCTCGACCTCGGCGGCGACGACTACCTGACGAAGCCGTTCTCGACGCGCGAGCTGGTGAGCCGCGTGCGAGCCGTGCTGCGGCGGGCCGGTCCGGTGACCCCGGCCGGGAACGACCTCCAGCACGGGCCCGTTCGGGTCGACACCGCCGGGCACCGCGCGTTCGTGGGCGACACGGAGCTCGAGCTCACGGTGACCGAGTTCCGGATGCTCCAGGCCTTCGTGAAGCACCCCGGGCGGGCGTTCGCGCGCAACGCGCTGGTGGGGCTCGCGTACGATGGGCCTCACCACGTGTCCGACCGCACCGTCGACAGTCACATCCGCAACCTGCGCGCCAAGCTCCGGGATGCCGGCGCAGACGGGCTGATCGAGACCGTGCACGGCGTCGGGTTCCGGATGACCGAAGCGCCCTGATGCGATTCCTCCCCGTCCTGCCGCTGCGGATCTGGCTGGCGGTGTCGTACCTGGTCGTGCTGGTGCTGCCCGTGGCGGCCCTACTCGCGACCGGCGCGCTCGGGCGGGACCTCGTGAACCAGACCCGGTGGGACCTCGAGCACCAGGCGGGCCTGGTGTCCCGGCTCGCGGCGCGCGAGGTGCAGGCGGCCCGGGTGGACCACGCGGCCGCGGGGCTCGGCGACCTGACGAGGGAGCTGTCGGCCCACCTGCGCGGGGCGAAGTCCGACACGCTGTCGGGGTTCCGCATCGTCGACGTGACCGGTGTGGTCGTCGCGACCTCGGGGTCCGGGCAGAGCCTCGGAGACGACCTCTCCCACGACGCCGAGGTGATGCAGGCCCTGCGCGGACGGGAGGGCGTGAAGATCCGGCCGCGGGAGGCCGTGCGCAACCTGCCGCTCGGCGGGGACTCGCGGCGGGCGGACGTGCGGGTGTTCGTCGCGGTGCCCGTGGAGCTCGACGGAGCCGTGCTGGGCGCGGTGATCGTGAGCCGCACGCCTCGCGAGGAGATGCAGGCGCTCTACCACATGGCGCCGTCGGGACTGCTGGTGGGCGCCCTGTTCGCGCTCGTGATCACGGCGATGTTCGCGTGGTTCTCGGCCGACATCCTGTCCCGCAGCCTCCGGTCGGTGGCCGTGGGCTCACGCCGCATCGCGGAGGGCCACTTCGACGGGCTCGAGCACCTCGCGCGCCCGAAGGACTCCCACCTCCGCGAGGTCGGCGAAGCCGCGCACAACGTCGAGGCGATGGCCGTGCGCCTGCGCGACCGGCTCGCGTACATTGGCGAGTTCGCGAGCAACGTGTCGCACGAGTTCAAGACGCCGCTGTCCACGCTCAAGGGCACGCTCGAGCTCCTCGGCGACGACCCCACCATGGATGCCGAGCAGCGCCAGCGCTTCCTGACGAACGCCACGGAGTCGGTGAACCGCCTGGAGCGCATGGTGACGGGCCTGTTGAGCCTGGCGCGCGCCGAAGAGGGCGGGCACAGCGAGTCGTTCGACCTCGGCGACCTGATCGCGGACGTCGCCGACCGGTTCGGCGCACCCGTCGAGGGCTCCGCGGGCCGGGTGCTCGGCGACCCCGCCCAGCTCGACACGGTCCTCGTGAACTTCCTCGAGAATGCCCGTGTGCACGGGGGTTCCGCGCGGGTCGTGGGCTTCGTGGACGGCGGGCGGACCGGGTTCTCCGTGATCGACGACGGGCCCGGGATCTCGGCCGCGAACCTGCCTCATGTGTTCGACCGGTTCTTCACCACGAACCGCACCGGCGGCTCCAGCGGGCTCGGTCTGGCGCTCGTGCGGGCCATCGTGTTCACGCACGGCGGAGAGGTCGACGTGCGCAGCCAGCCCGGCGAGACGGTGTTCACCGTGACGCTCCCCGCCGTTTGAGGTAGTCCCAGCCATGGCGCGCCAGTCCTTCATCAAGGCCTTCCTGGTCAGCATGGTCGGCACCGGATTGTCCCGTGTGCTCGGGCTCGTTCGCGATGTCGTCATCGGGAACTACCTGGGAGCGGGGGCCACCGCCGACGCGTTCTGGATGGCGTGGACCGTGCCGAACGCCTTCCGGAGGTTCGTCGCCGACGAAGGGCTCACGGGCGCGCTCATCCCGGGTGTGGCCCGCGCAGAGGTCGAGGAGGGCACGCCCCGCGCGCAGACCCTCGCGAACCGCGTGTTCACGGCCCTGTTGCTCGTGAACGCCGGGATCATCGCGCTGGGCATGGTGTTCCCGGAGGCCCTGGTCTACGCGTTCGCGTACGGCTTCACGGAAGACCCCGAGAAGTACGCGCTGACCGTGGGCATGACGCGCTGGCTGATGCCGTTCCTCGGGATGGTCAGCATCGTGAGCTTCTTCGAGGGCCTGCTGAACCACCGCGGGCACTTCTTCGTGCCGAAGGTGGCGCCAGGCCTCGTGAGCGCGGGCATCGCGGGCGTGGCGGTGCTGTTCGCGTCGTCGTTCCAGGAGCCCGCCTGGGCGCTGGTCGCGGGCGTGTGGGTGGGTGGCATCGCGCACGTGCTCGTGCACCTGCCCATCCTGCACCGACTGTGGGGCCTGCCGCGCCCCGACCTCGGGTTCGGAGGCGACCGGTTCCAGGCCGTGACCCGAGAGCTCGGGAAGGTCGTCGTGATCGGGCTGTTCGCGCAGGTGAACCTGCTCGTGCTGCGCCAGATGGCGAGCTTCATGATGGACGGCGCGGTGTCGCGGTACACGTACGCCACGCGGCTCGTCGACCTCGCGCAGGGCGTCATCGCGGTGGCGGTCGGCAGCGCGCTCCTGCCGGGCATCTCCACGGCGGTGGCCGCAGCGGACTGGGAGCGCTTCAAGTACGACCTCACGAGCGCGCTCCGCCTCGCGGCGTTCATCCTGATCCCGTCGGCGGTCGGGCTGTTCGTGTACGCCGTTCCGCTCACGTCGCTCGTGTTCCTGCGCGGGAGGTTCACCCCGGAGGACGTGATCTGGACCGCCTCGTGCCTCCAGCTGATGACGCCGTTCATGCTGTCCGTGGCCGGCGTGAACATCGTGAAGAAGGTGTTCTTCGCGCTCGAGGAGCGGAACAGCCTGCTGTGGGTGGGCGCCATCGGCGTCGGCATCACGGGGGCGGTCGGCTACGCGTTGATGGGGATGGACATCCTCGGGCTGGCGCTCGCGCTGTCGGTGGCGACCGTCGCGCAGCTCGTCATGTACGTGGCCCTGCTCAGGCGACGGCTCGGAGACCGCATGCCCGTGGGCGTGCTGGTGTCGCCGCTGCTCAAGATGTCCGTGGCCACGGTGCCGATGGCGCTGTTCGCGTACTGGGCCGCGCTGCACGGGCAGTGGATGGACGGTCTCTCCGGTCCGAACGCGTTCTGGTTCGTGGTGGGAGCCGGCGGAGGGGCCCTGCTGTACGCTCTGAGCGCGTGGATGCTCGGAGTGGAGGAGCTGAACGCGATCACCCGCCGCGTCACGTCGAGGTTCCGGAAGTGAGCTGGTACGACACGTTCTCGCGGTTCTACGACGCGTCGCTCGAAGACCTGTACCGGGACTCGCGGACCGAGGCGATCGAGCGGCTGGGCCTGGCGCGTGGCGCGACGGTGTTCGATCTGGCGTGTGGAACCGGGCAGAACTTCCCGCTCCTGCGCGCGAAGGTCGGTGCGGAGGGGCGCATCGTGGGCATCGACCTCTCGGAGGGCATGCTGGACGTGGCCCGCGAGCGCATCGGTCGCGAGGGCTGGGAGAACGTGGAGGTCCGCCACGCGGATGTCGCGGAAGCCGACCTGTCCGGCGCCGACGCGATGTTCTGTGCGCTCGGCTTCTCGACGTTCCCCGACTGGGAGGCCGTGCTCGACCGGGTGTGCGCCGCGCTGCCCGAAGGCGCGGTGTTCGGGGTGTTCGACGTGCTGTGCGAGCGGTGGAACCCGCAGACGACGATGGTGAGCCTGCTGGCCCGCGCCGACCTGTACCGCCCGATCCGCGAGGCGGTGGAGGCGCGCACGGTCGACAGCGCGCATCACTGGATCGACGGCTCTCCCTGGGTATTCGGCGGGCGGCTGTTCGTGGTGACGGGGCGAATTCCGCGGCACCGTTCGCGGAACGATTGAATTCCGCCGGTGGGCTCGCGCCCTACCAGTTGAAGTCGCCGGGGCTTGCGGCCTTCTGCGACTCGAGCTTCGCGATGGCGTCTGGCGTGCCCGTACCGGTCGCGACCCAGGCCTGCAGGACGTGCGCCCGGATGGACGCGTCAGCGACCTTCAGCTGATCGAGCCCGTTGTAGAGCTGCTGCATGAGCTTCGTGGCGCGCTCGGCGTCTTCGGGGTTGGCCGGCCGCCACGCCTCGAGCGCAGTGAGGGCCTGGTGGGCCTCCGCGCGGGCCTCGTCGGCGCCGTCGCCGGGGTCGACCTCGCCGAGGCTGTAGACCCGGCCGATGAGGTCCTTCATCGGATCGAGGGCGTCCTCGGTGCGCTCGGGCCGGGGCTTCGGCGTGCGGATGCGCGTGGGCTCGCGGCTCACGACCACGGCCTGGGTCTCCTCCTCGATCATCGTACCGACGTAGAAGCGGGCGACGAGCAGGAGCCCCACGAGGCTCACGGCGGCGACGGTCCAGGTGATGCGGGCGTCCAAGGGTTCCTCCGGCGGTGGCGGGAATCATGGCACGACTCCCTCCCGCTGAGGTATGACGGGACGCCCCGGACCGCTCGAAGGAGGCCCGATGTCCCCGTTCCACCTCGCTCTCGCCCTGGTCGCCTGTGGTGGAGACCCAGCGACGCCCGCGCCCGCGCCGTCCGGGGAGCCCGAGCCGATGGAGGCGCCCGAGCCCGCTCCCGAGCCCGCAGGCGAGCTCGCCGCGCTCGAGGTGACGCTCGAGACGAACCAGATGACGTGCTTCGGAGACGCCGACTGCACCGCGGTGGATCTCGACTGCTGCTGCGGGAAGACCGTCGTGGCGTCGAACAAGGGCAGCGCGGATGCGGTCGCATCGGCCCACAAGCGCCCGGCCGACCAGTGCTCCAGCGTGGAGTGTCCCACCGAGGAGTGCGCGAAGCCCGCCGCGAAGTGCGTCGAGTTCAAGTGCGCGCTCGCGGAGTGAGGGCCCGTTAAGCGGGTGGGGGAGGTGCTCTTGATCCCGCTGCTCGCCCTCGGGTTCTCGGCCAACGCCCAGAACGCGTTCGCCGACCTCGTGTCGACCCACGCGCTCACCGCCTCCGACGACTACAAGATCGGCGCGAGCTACGTCGAGCTGTCGGGCTGGCTGTACGGCAAGATCGACGACCCCGTGGTGGTCCGCCGGGTGGAGGGCATCGCGCGGCGCGTGCTGGCCGCGAGCGACCGTCCCGACCTCGTGGTGAACGTCATCGTGGCCGACTCCGCCGAGGTGAACGCCTCGGCGTACCCGGGGGGGTTCCTGGTCGTGAACCGCGGGGCGGTCGAGCTGTTCGACGACGACGAGCTCACGTTCGTCCTGGCGCACGAGATCAGCCACGTCCTCCTGCGCCACTACGCCACCACCGAGAACCTGCTTGTGGCGACGAAGGCCCTGTCGGTGGCCGAAGCTGCGACGTCCGCGTCCGACCGTGAGCAGGCGCTCGCCGCCGCCGCCGAGCTCGAGCAGATGATGGCGCGCTACGGCCGTCAGCTGGAGTTCGAGGCCGACCTGTACGGCCAGCTCTACACGATGCGCGCAGGCGTCCCGGGCGACGCGTCCCGGCGGGCCATGGAGAAGCTGGAGGCCGCGGTCGGCCCCATCCCCGACGAGGTGGTGGATGTCGCCAGCCACCCCACGTTCGCCGAGCGCATCGCCCAGCTCGAGCGCGGCCGCACGGCCATGGAGACCACCCACCGCAAGTTCGACGTGGGGCTCTCCGCGATGTCGGCCGGCCTGTACGAGATGGCGGTCGACTCGTTCCAGGAGTTCCTGACGCTGTTCCCGAAGTCTGCGGCGGGCTGGTCGAACCTCGCGGCCGCGAACCTCGAGATCGGGCTCGCGGCCGAGAAAGACCCGTGGTTCGACGCGGTTCCGGTGCGCGTGCAGAACGACGTCACGCTGCGGGCCGCCGGGTCGATCCACCTCGACCGCGCGCGCGATGCCTGCGGAAAGGCCCTGAACGTCGACCCGAACACGCCCGAGTGCCTCGTGATGCTCGGTGTGATGGCCCGTCTGGCCGACCGGGCCGACGAGGCCCGCACGTTCCTGACCCGTGCAGACGCTCTGTCGTCCGCGCCCGACGCTTCAGTGCTGGTCGATCTGGGGATCGTCGCGGCCACCGATGGCAAGCCCGACGAAGCGCTCGCGCTGTGGGCGAAGGCCGAGGCGGCCGATCCCGGGAATGCCTGGGCTCGCGCGAACCGGGCCGTCCTGCTGGAGCAGCAGGGCGACACGAAGGGGGCGGCGGCGCTGTGGAAGGGCCTGCTCGACGAGCGCCGGGTGTCCGAGCGCGCCGGGCTGGCGCTCGCCCGGCTGGGGGCCGCCGCGAAGGCGCCCGAGGCCGCGCGGTCGGTGGCGCTGGGCGGGCTGACGCTGGGCATGTCGCCCGAAGCCGTGCGGAGCGCTCTCGGCTCGCCTTCGGTCGAAGACGGCGACGACATCGGGCTGAACGTGTACTGGATGTGGACGGGCGCGGGCGTGAGCGCGCTGTTCTCGGCCGATGCCGCCGTGGGCTTCGAGTGCTGGACGCCGTGTACGCTCGACGTGAGCGGCGTGACGGTCGGAAAACCCTTCGATGCCGTGCGCGCGGCGCTCGGTCCTCCGTCCGACCTCGTGTCCGACCCGCTGTACGGGGTCGACCGCACCGCCCACTACGACCACCTCGGCCTCACGGTGTACGAATCGGCCGGTCGGGTCGGGCGCATCGCGCTCTGGGAGCGGTAGCTACTCGACGATCAACGCCGGGAGCGGTGGGGTCCACCCGTTCCCGTCGACATCGAGCAGGATGCCGGCGCTCGCGGCCCACGGCAGGCGCCCCGACACGGGCTGCATGGGGGTGTCGCCCTCGGCCACCACGATGAAGCTCGCATCCGCGGGGGCGTCGAGCTGGAACGTGGCGGTCGTGCCGGGGACGACCTCGGCCTCGGCGCCGTTCACGAACAGCTTCAGGCGGTCGACCGTGATCCAGCTCGGCGTGCGGGCGGTGACGTTCAGCGCGGTGGGCGCGGTGATCACGCTCCCCGGCGCGACGTCCATGTCGAGGAACACGCCGAGCCCGGCGATGGTGCGGTGGGCGGCGTAGGCGTCGAGCAGCCCCTGGTTCGTGACGGCCGTGGGGTCGTCGGTGCCCATGCCGATCCAGGTGCCGTTGATGCCCGGCGTGGCCTGGAAGTGGCTGTGCGAGTCGCTCACCCCGACCGGCGTGACGATGTAGCCGCGGTTCAGGAGGTCGGCGTACACGTCGAAGTAGTTGTGCTGGCCGTCGTTGAGGACCTCCATGGCGTCGAGGTCGTCGGTCCAGAAGGAGCCGTTGCCGATGACGCCTGGAGACCACTGGGCGGCCGCCGCCACGCCGCTGTCGAGCGGGTGGTTCGACTGGACCACGATGTCGCCGTGCCGATCGCGCACGGACTGCACGAGATCCTCGGTGCTCTCGGGGATGTCGACCCACCACTGCACGGCCCCGTTGTTGGGGAGCGCGGTGTCGGGCTCGAGGGGGTACGCGTTCATGTGGCCGCGCAGCACACTCGACACCTCGTCGGCGACGATGGAGCGAACGACCCCGTCGAGCCCGAGCGCGGACACGAGCGGCCGGTAGTCCGCGACGCGGTCGTGGTCGCTGCCGAAGTGCAGCTGCACGCCCCCGGCCGCGTGCACCAGGATGCGCTCGTCCATCGACACCTGGCCGTCGCCGCTGGGGCTGGCGTGCGCGTGGGGGTCGCCGAACACGAAGCCCGGGTGCTCGTAGGCCTTCGGGAGGGACGCCGACACCGTGGCCGTGCCGCCGGCCTCGACGGTGACGACGGACGTGTGGAGCTCGTACCGCAGCCCGCGGTGCACGAGCACCTCCCAGGTGCCCGGCTCGAGCTGGAGATCCAGCGGCCCGCCCCGCGACCAGCCCGCCGCAGCGAGCCCATCGGGCCGTCGCCGGACGTACCTGCGGTCGGCGCCGTCGGGCGCGTTCGGACCGATGCGCACGGTGAACGGCAGGCCGTCGTCGACACTGACGGTGACCGTACCGGGCTCGCCCAGCGGGTCGCCCGTGGACACCCCACGGCCCTGGGCCAGCGGCGGAGTGGGTGCACCGTTCGCGAGGCTCGCCACGGCGCGCTGGAACACGGGCTCCGCCGCGAAGGCCGGCCAGGACGCGGCTCCAGCGGGCAGGTCGAAGAACATGCCGCGCCCGCGGCCGTCGATCACGACCGAGGTGTTCGCGAGGCCCGGCACGAGGGCGGAGTACGTGCCATCCGCGCCCGTGATCGCGACGGTGTAGGGCGCGCCGTCCTTCACGACGTGCACGCGTGCGCCCGCGACGGGGCCATCCGGTGCCGTGACCGTTCCGGTGAGCGCTTCGCGGCCCTCGCCGAGCGCGGCATCCGTGAGGGTCGCGAGGTCGGGGCCGGCGCCGTACCAGCGCGTCCACGACCGGGTCTCCCCCGCTGCGAGATCCGCGGAGGGCTCGAACCCCACGACGAGGTCGGCCTGGCTCGCGATGAGGTCTGCGGCCGCGCCGCCCGAGTCGAGCATCGCGCCGTCGAGCCCGATCACCGCGATGGCTCCGGCGTTCTGCATGCCGAGGTAGCCCGTGAGCGCGCGCGCGCCGTCGGGATCTCCGAAGCCCGTGCCCGAGCCCCAGGCCTCTGCGAGCTCGGGCGCCCCCATGATGAGGTCGCCGAGCGCCAGCGCGGGGGTGTCGGCGCTGGCCGTGACCGTCGTGGTGACCTGCATCAGCCAGGAATCGGGCTCGAGCCGGTACTCGGTGGTGGCCGTGAGCCCCTGGGACGGGAAGAAGTCGGGGTTCTCGAGCACGCCGAGCAGGAGCTGGAGCGGCACGTCGGTGCCCGTGACCCGCACGATGGCTGCGCCGTCGGACCCGTTGCTGACGACCTCGACGCTGTCGGGCTGCAGCAGCCGACCGAACCCGAGCATCACGCCCCACTCGTCGACGACGTCGCGCCCGAGCTCGCCCTCCGGACGCACGATGTCGGCGTCGATCACCGCGCCGCCGGGCTGCAGGTAGTACGACCCCTCACGCAGCCCCTGGATCACGAACTGGACGCGGTCGTTGTAGATCTTGAGGTCGCCCGCACGGCCCTCCGCGCTGACCCCGCCGAACAAGGCGCTCTCGTCGGTCACGACGCCCGCCCGCACCTCGCCGGGCCCGAGCCGGACGGTGACATCGAGCGGGGTGGGCGGCGGCGGCACGTCCGTCTCGGCGGCGTCTTTGTCGGACTTGCAGGCGAACAGGGCGACGAGGAGAACGGTCATCGGGGGCTCCGCGGAACACCCGACTGTATCCGATCCCGCCCGTCCCGACCGCGCTCTTCGCGCGCTGCGACCGTCAGTCGCGGAACAGCACGACCCAGTTGCCCGCCACCACGACCACGTCGTCCTGGTTCAGGATGTCGCTCTGGAACGTGACGACGCCCTTCCCGCCCTTGCTGGACGGCTTCGTCTGGGTGACCGCGAGGCGGAGCCGGATGGTGTCGCCGAAGAACACGGGCGCCTTGTACTCGAACGTCTGGCTCATCAGGGCGAGGGTGGTGCCCTCGAAGATGCCCAGCAGCTGCCCGAGGCCGGTGGAGATGGACGCGGCGAGCATGCCGTGCGCGATGCGCTGCTTGAACGGGGTCTTCGCGGCGAACGTGGCGTCGGTGTGCAGCGGGTTGTAGTCGCCCGACAGCCCGGCGAAGCTCACGACGTCGGCCTCGGTGACCGTGCGAGCGGGGGTGACGTACTCGGTGCCGACCTCGAACTGACTGAAGCGCAGACCGCGACCCATGGGTGCCTCCTGATGGAGCGCGTGTCTAACGCGAGCGGTGCGGATCGACCGACAGCCCGACGGCCCGACGCGCCAGCAGGCAGTTCTCCTCGCCTCGCTCGAGCTCGCGGCACGCCGTGGGCCGGACCGCGTAGTGCGTGCACCGGAACGGGTGGTTCACGCCGTCTCCGTAGAGGCACAGGCACCGGGTGCCGCGCCCCTGGGGCACCCGCCGGACCATGGTGAACTCGGGGTCCCACTGGACCACGTGGGAGGCGGGGAGGTCACCCCCGTCGGATGGCACGGCGTCGAAGGCCTCGCGACAGCAGGCGCCGCAGGGGTCGCAGCTGTCGAGCACCTCGAAGAGGTCGCACGCGCGGGTGTCTGCGGGCACCGAGGGCTCGGGATCCCCGTAGGGACGGGCCGCCCGGCACGTGCCGGACGCGAACCACGTGCAGCCCGCGCAGGTGAGCGCGGCAGGACCCCACGGCCGGCCCAGCGGGTGGGTCATCGGCGTCCTTGCTGGAGTCCGTCGGTTCCGATACCGGCGGTACCTGTCTCGGGAGACGTCATGCGCATGATCTTCATCGGTCCGCCGGGTGCGGGCAAGGGCACCCAGGCCGCACGCCTCGTGGAGCGGTTCGCGATCCCCCACATCTCGACGGGGGACATGTTCCGCGCGGCCGTGAAGGCGGGCACGCCGATGGGCCAGGAGGCCGACCGGTACATGAAGGCCGGGAAGCTCGTGCCCGACGACGTGGTGATCGGCATGGTGAAGGAGCGCATCGCCGAGCCCGACTGCGCGAAGGGCTTCATGCTCGACGGGTTCCCCCGCACGCTGCCCCAGGCCGAGGCCCTCGACGCCGCGGGCGTGACGCTCGATCTGGTGCTCCTGCTCGAGGTCGACGACGACCTGATCGTGAACCGCATCGTGGGCCGCCGCTCCGACCCCGAGACCGGCGAGATCTACCACCTCGAGTTCAACCCGCCGCCCGCCGAGATCCGCGACCGCCTGGTGCACCGGAAGGACGACACCGAGGAGGCCTGCCGCACCCGCCTGAACGCGTACCACGACCAGACGTCGCCGATCGTCCCGTTCTACGAGGCCCGTGGGCTCGTGAAGCGCGTGAACGGCGTGGGCTCGCCCGACGAGGTCACCGCGCGCATCACTGCCGCGCTCGGCTGAAGGGATTTCGCTCAGCGCGGGTTCGGGTTGATCGCGTAGAGGCCGATGATCTCGGCCCGCGCGAGCACGTGGCCGTCGATCGCGTCGAGCACCTGGGGCCCGGTGAACCCACCGGACAGGCCGAGCGACGGCACGTCGAGGGCGTACACGCGGAACCGGTAGCCGTGCATCCGCTCGTCGTTCCACGGCGGCCCCATGCCGTCGTAGCCGCAGTAGGTGCCGCCCATGTCGGCGTCGCCCGCGAACCACCCGGTGTAGTCGTTCTGCCCCTGCAGCCCGCCATCGGGCGTGGGCCCCGCGGGCTTTCCGCCGACTGTGATGGAGTCGCTGTGCGACCCCTCTGCGATCGAGCGCAGCGAGGCGGGCAGATCCGCGAGCACCCAGTGGAAGAACGGGACGCGCGGCAGGTCGACCGACACGGTGCGCCCCTCCTGGTTCACGTCGGTGCCCACACTCGGAACGTCGTGGTCGACGCAGATCACGGCGAAGCTCTTCGTGCCCTCCGGCACGTCGCCCCATGCGAGGTGCGGATTGCGGTTGCCGCCGAACCGGAAGTGGCTGGCGGGATCGTGCTGACCGAACGCCAGGCCCGGATCGAGCCGTGAGAACGGGGTGAAGGAGTCGCTGCGCACGAACATGGGGCCTCCAGGAAGGGACGGACGTTAGCATGCGCCATGCCTGAACTCCCCGAAGCCGAGATCGCCGGGCGCCAGCTGGACCGCTGGCTGTCTGGCCGCCCTGTCGACCGTGTGTTGCTCGTGGACACCGCGAGTGTGCGCAAGGAGCTGTCCACGAAGCCGTCCATGGCGGCTGCCGGGGGCCGAGCCTTGCTGGAGGGCCTGCTGGGGGCGCCTCCCGAGAAGCCCTGGCGCCACGGGAAGCGCCTGGCGTGGCCGTGGGGTCCGCGGGGGATGCTGGTGCACCTCGGCATGAGCGGGAAGTTCGTGGAGCGTCCCGCGTCCGAGGAGCCGCCGGCGTTCGCGCGCATCGGCTGGTTCCAGGCCGACCGCGTGGTGTGGTTCGTCGACCAGCGGCGCTTCGCGTGCGTCGTGGTGGTCGATCGCGACGCGCTGCAGGCCGGGCTCCGCGAAGGGCACGGTCCGGACGCGCTCGACGATCCCTACGACGGCCCCGGCCTGAAGCGGGTGCTGAAGGGCAAGCGGGCGATCAAGGTGGCTCTGATGGATCAGGCGAAGCTCGCCGGGATCGGGAACATCCAGGCGGCAGAGGCCCTGTTCCGCGCGAAGATCGACCCGAGGATCGCGTGCAGCGCACTCACGGATGCGCAGTGGAGCGCGCTCGCGGGGGTGATCCCCGTGCAGCTCCAGTACGTGATCGATGCGGAGGATGCGGGGGAGATCGTGTACATGACCGAGGGATCGCGCGACAACCCGTTCGCGGTCTACAAGCGCGAGGGCGAGGAATGCGCGGTCTGCTCGACGGTGATCGAGGCGATCGACCAGGCCGGGCGCACCACGTACTTCTGTCCACGCTGCCAGGGTTGATGCGCGTGGCGGGGAGTGGGGTTACGTGCGGGGGTCGCTTGGTCCGGACCTCGATCCGGGCCCCAAACCAAGAGCGCAATACGGAAGGTTGAACATGGCTCGTCGCAAGGTCTCCCCGCTCCAGCCCGGTGAGAAGGTCGACTACAAGGATGTCCGCCGGCTCCAGCGGTTCCTCACCGAGCGTGGAAAGGTCCTGCCCCGTCGGGCCACGGGCCTCACGGCCAAGCAGCAGCGCCAGGTCGCGAACGCCATCAAGCGCGCCCGCCAGATCGCGCTGCTCCCGTACGTGAAGCGCGACTGATCGTCGCGGGTGAAGCGCGACTGATCGTCGCGGGTCGAGCGCGACGGATCGTCGCGGTAGCGCGGCCCTGGCGTCGCGCTCACGCTGTCCGGTCCCCTCCATCACGAGCCCGCCGACCTGATTAGGGGTGGGCGCGCGGGGGAGCCCGCGTGACGGGGGCGACATGGAGCCACGCGAGCCCTGGGTCCTCCTTCGGGAGCTCCTCCAGGCCGGAGACTTCGAAGCGGTCGAGCAGGAGCTCGAGGCGCTCGACGCCGGCGATGTCGCGCGTGCCGTCGCGCACCTGTCCGCCGACGAGCAGCGGCTCCTGCTGGAGCGCGTGTCGCCCGACGACGTGGCGGACTTCCTGGTCCAGCTGTCGCGTACGCAGGTCGTCGATCTCGTCGAGCAGCTGGAACCCGAGCGCGCTGCAGAGATCCTCCACGAGCTCCCGACGGAGGCCGGCGCCGACATCCTCAAGGACCTCGACGACGAGGACGCGCAGCAGGTTCTGGCCGCGCTCCCTCCCGACGAGGCCGAGGAGCTCCGCGAGGTCGCGCGCTGGGAGGACGACAGCGCAGGCGGCCTGATGGGCGTCGAGTTCGTGGCCGTGCGTGCGTCCGTGACGATGCGCGAGGTCGTGACGACGCTCCGCGAGCAGGCCGACGACTACCTCGACCACGAGGTGCAGTACATCTACGTGGTCGACGATCTGGGCCGGCTGCACGGGGTCCTGCCGCTGCGCGTGGTCGTGCTGACCGACGACGACGTGCTGGTTCGCGAGCGGATGATCCCCGCCCCCATGTCGGTGCCGGCGTCGCTCCCGCTCGACGACCTCGCGGAGATCTTCGACGGCATCCGGTTCTACGGGCTGCCCGTGGTCGACGAGGACGGCGAGCTGGTCGGGGTCGTGCGCCGCGCAGCGGTGATGGAGGCCGTCGGCGAGCAGGCCGCACAGGACAACCTGAAGGCGGCGGGCATCATCGACGGCGACGAGCTGCGCAGCATGGAGCTCTCGGTGCGCGCGGGTGGCCGGCTGAAGTGGCTGTCGCTCAACGTGCTGCTGAACATCGTGGCTGCGAGCGTGATCGCGTACTTCCAGGACACCCTGCAGAGCGTGGTCGCGCTCGCGGTGTTCCTGCCGATCATCTCCGACATGAGCGGCTGCTCGGGCAACCAGGCGGTGGCGGTGAGCATGCGCGAGCTGTCGCTGGGCGTCGCGACGCCGGCAGACCTCCTGCACGTCCTGGGGAAGGAGCTCGCGGTGGGCCTCGTGAACGGCTCGTCGCTCGGGCTGCTGCTCGGGCTGGTGGGGTGGTTGTGGATGGGGAACCCGTGGCTCGGGCTGGTCGCGGGCGCGGCGCTTGCGGCGAATACCCTCATCGCGGTGTCCATCGGGGGCACTGTGCCCCTGCTCGCGAAGCGGTTCGGCGTCGATCCCGCGCTGGCCTCGGGGCCCGTGCTGACCACGATCACGGACGTGTGCGGGTTCGCTCTGGTGCTCGGGATCGCGACGATGCTGCTCGATCGGCTCGTGTAGACGGGACGATCAGCGGGCGGGGAGGTCGGCTTCGTCGTGGTCGACGGGCTCGAGGCCCGTGTCGTCGGCGAGCGCGACCGCGACAACCTGATCAGGGTCGACGAGGGCCGTGCCCGGGATGGGGACGGCGAGCTTGGTCCAGCTGGCGGCCGCGAGGAGCAGGGCCGTGAGGGCGAAGAGGGCTGCGGTGTCGAGGAAGGCGAGGGGACGGTGGCGGGTCATGGGGAACTCCTTGCTCGATGACTCTGCAGGGTCCGTGCCATGGTGAGTGGCGGGTTCGGGACGCTGAGTAAACGCACGGCGGCAGGGTTCGCTTACACTCCACGGCTCGCGACGCGGATGGGGTGAGCGGAATCGATAGATTGCGGCACGATCCGTAGATCGGGCGGTCTCAGAGGGAAACCGAACCTCGCTCCCGGTTCGTGCAGGACGGGGGTTCTCGCGGTCTCAGAGGGAAACCGAACCTCGTTCGGTTCGTCCCGCTCCGGGGGACGCGCACCGGGAGGGTCTGGGGTCCGGGTGCGGGGGGACCCGGGCCGGAGTACGAGCGCGCATGCAGTGCCGCCACCATCCCGTGTGTCCCGGGTGCCCCCTCGCCGGAGTGCCGTACGCCGAGCAGCTCGAGCGCAAGCGCGACCGTCTCCGCGCGGCCCTCGCGCACTTCCCGCACCTCCCGGAGCCCGAGCCCATCGTGGGCTCGCAGTGGACCACCGACTACCGCCACCGGCTCAAGCTGCCCGTCCACATCGGCAAGAAGCACGTGTCCATCGGGCTGTACTCGCGCGACGGAAAGCGGGTGGTGGACACCCCCGACTGTCCGGTGCTCGCAGAAGGGCTGCGCGACGCCCTCCCGGGCCTGCTCGCGTGGCTGGCCGGGCGCCGCGGTGTGCACTCGGTCGACCTGCGCATGTCGCGTGCGACCGGCGAGCTCCAGCTCATCCTGGCCTGCAAGGGCGGCGAGCTGGATGGCGGTCCGCGGGCTGCACGCGCGCTCGTCCGCGACGTGCCCGCCATCACGTCGGTGAGCGTGTCTCGCGCGGATCCCGAGGGGAAGCGCGTGATGGGCGCGCGTCCTCGGGTGATCGCGGGTCCGAAGTCCCTCGAGGAGGCCATCGGGCACACCCGGTACGACCTGCTGCCGGGCGCGTTCTTCCAGATCGACCCACGCCAGGCCGACGTGCTCCACGATCTCGTGCGACAAGCTGTCGGAGACGCCCGCACGGCGCTCGATCTGTACGCTGGAGTCGGCGCTTACGCGCTCATGCTGGCCGAGCGGTGCGAGCGTGTCGTGGCCGTCGAAGAGGTGCCGCAGGCCGCACAGGCCGCGATGCGTCGGGCCCCGCGCCACCTCACGGTCATCGAAGGAAGGGTCGAGGACACCCGTCTCGACGGGCCTTTCGACGTGGTCGTGCTCAACCCGTCCCGGCGGGGCAGCGACCCCGCGAGCCTCGCGCGCGTGGCGAAGCTCGCGAAGCGCGTCGTCTATGTGTCGTGCGGCCCCGAGACCCTCGCCCGCGACCTGGACATCCTGGCAGCGCACGGCCTGCGCGCCAGCCGCATCGTGCCGATCGACCTCTTCCCACAGACCGGCGAGGTCGAGTCGGTGGTCACGCTCGACCGCGGCCCCGCGCTCAAGAACTGGGCGAAGGGGCGTATCCAGGGTCCGTGGCATGGACGTGCCTCGGGCGCCACCGGGCGTCCGGACGAGGTGCTCGCGCTGCTGCTCGGCACCGTGCAGCCCGGGCGGTTCGGTCCGGCGCGCGTGGAGCGGATCGCGACCGTCGCCACGCACTCGTTCGTCCGTCTGCAGCTCGAGGGCTCCCTGGATGCGGCCCTCACGCAGCTCGCGCGCCGGGGGCACCGCATCGCGGGCAAAGACCCGAAGACCGCCAGATTCTTTGCGGAGAAGGCCGGACTCGTGCGACCCTTCCTGCACGTCGCGCGGGCAGGGACCACCCGCGCACCGCTCCACGGCGATCTCGTGCTCGCACTGGAGGCGCTCGGTCTGAAGCGGGGCAAGCGGTGATCTTCGCGTGGTGTGCAGCGGTGGCGCAGGTGCCGCAGATCGTCGACCCCGTCACCGAGCTCACCGACGTGCTGTCGGATGCCCAGGAGGCCGAGCTCGATCGCAAGGTGCGTGCAATCCGCGACGCCACGGGCGTGCAGATCGCGGTGCTCACCGTCGGAACGGTCGGCTACGGCGAGACGATCGAGGCGTACTCCCTCCAGGTCGCGCAGCAGTGGGGGGGCGGCGGAGGGGAGCGCGACGACGGGCTGCTCGTGGTGCTCGCCGTGTGGGACCACCGCTCGCGCATCGAGGTCGGGTACGGGCTCGAGGGGTACGTCACCGACGCCGAGGCCGGCGCGCTCCTGGATGCGGCGGTCCCCGCGCTCCGTGCGGAGGACTATGCGGGAGCGCTCAACGGGATCGTCGACGGGCTCGGCTCGGAGGTCGAGAGCCTGCGGGCGGGCGAAGACGTGCCGATGATGCGCCGGGCCGTGGGGAGCGTGCTCCGGTGGATCCCCGAGGGGAACACGATGGCGGGCGTTCAGGCCGGTCTGGGGGCGTTCCTCTCGCTGCTCGTGCTCCTGGCGTGGGTGCGAGCCGAGCCCCGCGGGCTCACGCGGCTGTTCCCGCCCGTCTGGCTCGTCGCGGCGGGTGCTTCCGCGGTGTGGCTGGCGCAGGGCGTGATCCTGTTCAACCTGGCCGCGAGCGGGTTCATCGTGCAGTGGCTCGGGGGCTCGTTCGCGGGGCTGTGCTGCGTGAGCCCGCTCCCGTGGTCGCAGACGGGCTTCAAGTTCACGCTGGGCGCGGTGTGGTCGGCGTTCGCCATCGCGGTCACCGCGTATGCGGCGGGTCACGCGGGCGACGAGGCCTTCCAGGTGTGGATGATGCTGGCGATGATCGGCACGTTCATCACGGCGGCGCTCTGCCTCGAGCACGGCGAGGGCGGCGGCGGGTCGTCGGGCAGCTCGGACTCCTCGTCGTCCTCGTGGAGCTCGGGGTCCTCGTCCTCCAGCTCGTCGAGCTCGAGCGGTGGCGACTGGGGCGGCGGTGGCGGTGGCTTCGGTGGCGGCGGCGCCTCCGGGAGCTGGTGAGTGCTGCTCGTCTCCCTGGCGCTCGCGGCCCTGCCGGTCCTCGTCGATCCGGTGACCGACCAGGCCGGCGTGCTCGGCGCCGACGAGGTGGGGTCGCTCGACGCCGGCATCCGCGACATCCGCGCGCGTACGGGCGTGCAGATCGCGGTCCTCACGGTCCCCACCGTCGGCGAGGACCACACCATCGAGTCCTACGCGCTCGGGGTCGCGGAGGCCTGGGGCGGTGGGCGCTCGGGCGCCGACGACGGTGTGCTCGTGGTGCTCGCGGTGACCGACCGTCGGTCGCGGATCGAGGTCGGCTACGGGCTCGAAGGGCTCATCACCGACGCCGAGGCCGGGCTGCTGCTCGATGGTGCTGCGCCGTCCCTGCGCGAGGGGGCGTACGGAGAGGCCCTCCAGGGCGTCGTCTCGGGCATCGGGATGGAGGTGGGCTCGCTCGTGGCGGGCGAGCGTACGCTGCCCATGCGGGCGCGCCGGGCGCTGGGGCCCCTGCTGCCGTCGGGTCCGTGGTCGACGGGGGTGTTCTTCACCTGCGCCTTCATGGGCGGGACTCTGACGCTGCTGGCCTGGCGGAGAGGAGAGCCCAGGGTGCTGACGGCCCGCCTGCCAGACGCGCTGTGGGTCGGCGCGGTGTGGGCGCTGGCGGTGGTGGTGCTGCTGGGCCTCCACGTCGGGCTCCTGGGCGATGTGTTGGTGCTGCGGTGCCTCCAGCTCGTGGGGGGCTTCCTGCTCGGTGCGCCGCTGGGCTTCGCTGCGGGCCCGGTGCGGTTCTGGGTGTGCACGCTGCTGACGGTCGTGCTGATGGGCCTCGCCCTGTGGTGGGACCTCGAGCTGGCGGCCTCCGGGGCGGAGGGCATGCCGTGGATGATGCTCGTGCTCATCTGGCCGTGGCTGTCGTTCATGGGCGCGATGGACCTGGGCGACGGGGACGGGGGTGACAGCGACAGTGGGTCGGGAGGGTCGTACGGCTGGAGCTCCAGCAGCTCGGACTCGTCCAGCTCGAGCTCGTCGGGATCGAGCGGTGGGGACTGGGGCGGAGGCGGCGGGGGCTTCGGCGGCGGTGGCGCGTCGGGGAGCTGGTAGTCAGCGGGACCGGAGGGTGACGTGCACCTCGCGGAGCTCGCTGTGCCAGGGCTCCGTGCCGCGGTGGTACGTGACGACCTCGGTCCACCCGTCGGAGGTGGCGGTGGTGTACTCGGCGTGCGCGACGGCACTGTACGGCGCGGTGCCGTCGTCGCTGGGCTCGGCCTCGAACAGCTCGACGGGCGCGGACCAGGGGCCGGTGAGGGCCTCGGAGGTGCGCGCGTACACGCGGTCTCCGAGCGGCTCGCTGTAGACCGCCATCCACAGCCCGGCGGGCTCGCTGAAGTGCACAGTGAGGATGTCGTGTGCGTCGAACAGCGGCTTGGCGTCCCCTGGGGTGTCGCTCCACGCGGAGCCGTCCCAGAAGGCCCACCCGGACGGGCTCAGCGCGTCGTCGAACGCGGACCGCGCCAGCGTGCAGGGCTTGTCGAAGCCCCGGCTCTGGCAGCCGAACCCGTAGAGCTGGTCTCCGTCGGCGATCAGCGTGCTCGCGACCCGCACCTCGGGCCCGAACAGCCCGTCGCCCGGCACGTCGGGGAGCGTTCCGGGCCCTGCCCAGTGCGACAGGCCGGTGCGTTCCTCGCCCGCTTCGGGGATGCGGATCCAGGACACCAGCACGCCGCCCCGCACGGGGTCCGCGACGAGGGCGCCGGCCCAGATCACGTCGTCGGCGGGCGGGAAGAAGGACGCCGGCACGCCGAGCCCGTCGAGGTCCTGCTCGAAGCCGTCGATCCCGTCGGAGGCATCGAGATCGGCGGTCCACGACACCGTGTTGTTCAGCCAGGAGCCGTGTTCGCCTTCCTGCGCGAGGATCGTGTCGCCGTGCGCCCACACGGAGAGGTCGCCCATCCGCGTGCTGTACCCGCCGTCGCGCCCCTGGATGGCGGGGGTGGTGGCGAGGGGCCCGCGGTCGTCGACGGCCAGCACCTCGACGGACGGGGACCGACACGCCACGAGCACCACCGCGATCATCGGCGCCGCACGAAGGGCAGGAGTGGGAATGGCCCGGTGGAGACGGCCTGATCGCAGCCCGAGCCGCGCACCTGGAACGCTGCGATCTCGCGAATGCCGGTGTCCTCGGGGGGCTCGGTGGCGGGAACGCCCGTGTCCTCGGGTGGATCGGGGTCCCACCCGTCGGTGTCGTCGGGCACGTCGGTGTCTTCCGGGGGCGGCGGAGGCGGCGGGAACCCGAGCTCCGTGGCGAGGCGCGCGCCGGTCACGAGGTGCACCTCGCCCCCGACGCCGTTGTTCGGAGTGCCGAGCAGGAGGTCCATCCGCCCGTCTCCGTCGACGTCTCCGGTGGCGAAGTTCGAGATGTCGACGCCGGGCGCGAACAGGGTGAGGTCGGCAGTGGTGACCTCGCGGAGGCCGGTGAGCGGGCCGCGGAAGACGTGCACCGCCGTAGGGTAGTACTGGAGCACGGCGATGTCGTCGTGGCCGTCGGCGTCGAAGTCGCCGAGCGGCGCGAGATCCAGGAGGCTCTCGAACGGATTGCCGAGGATGACGGCGGGGGAGACGTCGCCGATGTCGACGGTGCCCGACACGTTCGTCAGGTCCATCAGGAACACCGCCCCACGCTCGCGGGACGTTCCGTAGCCGGTGCTCTCGCCCACGGCGCCCACGAGGCTTCGGGAGGGGTCGGGACCGATCCGGCCGATGTGGCGCTGGAACCCCGCGAGGAAGCTGTCACACGTGCCCTCGATCACGGCGTCCTGGGAGCCCTCGGGGTAGGTCGCGGGCTGGGTGCGGCCGGCCCACAGGTAGAGCGAGCCGTTGCCCGGCCAGGAGTCCGGGACGGTCACCAGGACGTCGTCGGCGCCGTCTCCGTCGACATCTCCGATGGGCGCGTGGGTGAGGCCGATGCCCGCGTCGCCAGGCACGACGAACAGGAAGTCGGCGTCGAGGCGGGTGTTTCGGGACTCCCCGGGCGTGAGGGGGCCCCGGTGCACAGCGACCTCGTTGGGCCGCTCGAGCGCCACCCACACGTCTTCGATGCCGTCGCCGTCGATGTCGGCGGCGCGCGTGAGCTCCGGACGGAGGCCGATGTTCGGCTCACTGAGCGTGAACCTCGGGACCTGGTCGATCTCCGCATCCACGGGGAGGGGCAGGGAGAGACCGCGGATCTGGTAGACGTTGAAGGTGACGAGGAGGGAGGGGGCCGGACCGTCGAGGGGCTCGAGGTTCACGTACAGGGCGCTCTCGAGACCCACCCGGCCGGTCGCTTCGGCGTCGGTGTGGTCGCCTGGCGTAGGTGGTGCGAAGGACCGGACCGCAGCGAGCGCGGTGGGGGGTGACGTGCCCCAGAGGCCTCCCGAGCCTCGACTCGCGATCCACACCGTGCCGTCGGGCCCCACGGCGACCTCATGGCCGAAGCCCTCGTTCACGCCGGTGCCGATCCACCGGGCGGTCGCGAGGGCGTCGATGGACCGGACCACCGGCGTGCCGGTGACGAGGGGTCGGGCGTCGAGCGAGCAGTCGGACGTGCCGCCCAGGGCGGTGGCGAGCAGGAACATGGGTCTGTCCGTAACCCGCGGTAAGCGCCCGTTGTCGGGGGGCGGAGCATGTGGAGGGCATCCAACCTGGAGAGACCCATGCTCACCTTCGTTCTCGCCACTGCCTTCGCTTCGGACCCCCTCCCGTTCCAGCGGGGCGCCACCTCGGCGGTCGACCTCGAAGCGGGGTCCGCGGGCATCGAGCTCGGCTCGGGCATCGTGGACGAGCTGCTCACGAGCTCCGACCTCGTGTACGGCGAGCTCGCCGGGACGGTTGCGGTCAGCGACCGTGTCGCGCTGTTCGGCAGCGCCCAGATGTACCAGAACCTGTCGGACGACCCGTTCAGCACGGGCAATCCGCGGTTCGGCAAGGTGGGGGTGCGCGTCACGGCGGTGCGCGTCCGCAACTTCCGCGTGGCGCCGTGGTTCGCGCTGGATGGCGGTACGCAGGTGGGCTCGTGGTCGGACGAGGTCGGGGCGCAGGTCGGCGCCGCGATGCACGTGCACCATCGGAAGTGGTCGTTCGATGCGACCGTGCCGCTCGCGCGCGTGACGTTCTCGGAGGACCCGCTGGATCTCGAGGAGTCGGTGATGCACTCGGGGTTGAACACGTCGCTGTCGACGACGTTCCAGATGGACGAGCACAACGCCCTGCGCGGTGGGCTCGAGAGCGGGCTGCCGTACGTGTCCTACCGGTTCGAGACCCACGGGTTCTCGGTGGAGCCGTCGGTGGGTGTGCCGTTCGTCGGGCTGAAGGCCGGCGCCCAGTTCTAGGGCTCGGCCATCCATTCCGCGGGCGTCGCCATGCGCCCGTCGTGCACGACCCACTCGGCCGTGCGCAGCGCGCCGATGTCCGCGAGGGGATCGGCGGCCAGCACGACCAGGGAGGCGCGCTTGCCGACCTCGAGGGTGCCGAGCTCGTCTTCGAGCCCGAGCAGGCGGGCGCCTTCGAGGGTGGCGATGGTGAGGATCTCGGCGGGCGTGAAGCCCTGTTCCTGGAGGACCTCCGCCTCGCGGATCGTGGTGAGACCGTGCAAGAAGCCCAGGAACACGGGCCAGTTGCCGGAGTCGCTCCCGAGCACGACGTGGACGCCCGCGCGGTGCAGCTCGAGCAGCCCGGATCCGACGCGGTCCACGCGCTTCTGGATGGGCTTGCGGGACGCCAGGAGCCCGGCGACGGGCCGACGCAGGAACCCGGGCAGACCGGGGGCGACGCCGCGGAGGATCTCGCGGTTCGAAGCCCGGATGCGGCGCTTGTCGAGCAGCGCTTCACGCTCGTCCGCGGGGACCACCAGCTTCGCGAGGGGGTCGTTCATCCGGCCCGTGTCGCCGGGGTTGAGCATGGCGTCGTACACGGAGACGGTCGACACGACGGGGATCTCCTGTGACCGCATCCGTGGCGCGAGGCCCTCCACGCCGTCGGGCGTGTGGACGAACGCGTCGACGTCGAGGGTGTCGAGGGCTTCGTGGGCGAGCGCGCCGGTCATGGCGTGCACGAACAGGGGGCGCGGCTGGGCGTTGAGGGCCGCGCGGACCTCTGGCGTGTGCAGCGGCCAGATGGGCTTCAGCACGCCGTCTTCCATGGTGACCTTCACGCCGATCGGGTCGAAGCGGTCGAACTCCTCGAGCTGGCGCGCCAGGGTCGCGGGGTCGGGGGTGCCCGGGAACTCGGGGATGACGGCGCTGACGTAGCCGCCTTCGGGCGACACGAGCGGCCCGAGCAGGCGGATCTCGGGGCGCGGCCCGTCGAGGGCGAGCAGGCGCTCGGCGTTGCGCGGGGTGATGCCGGTGTCGAGCACGGCTGTGACGCCGCACGCGACGAAGGCCCGCAGGTGCCACGCCCACCGGGCCTCTTCCTCGGCGTCGGTGCGCTCCACGAACGCCGCGCCGGGCGCCATGGAGAGGTGGACGTGCGCGTCGACGAGGCCGGGGATGACGGTCTTCCCGGCGAGCGCGTGCCGCTCGGCGTCCGGCCACTCGCCCGTGTCGTCGCCGATGTAGGCGATGCGGTCCCCGTCGATGACGAGCACCTCGGCGGTACGCTCCCCGTCGGCGTCGACGAGTCGCACGGACTCGAGCACGAGCACATCGGCGGCTGCGACGGCCATCCACCACATCAGGCGTCCTCCGTGGATTCGCGGATGCACGGGTAGCACGAAATCCCCTTGCCGGGAGCCTTCAGCGAGCTGGCTCGCTGACTCCTCCCTGAAGTCCTGTTGCCGGGAGCCTTCAGCGAGCTGGCTCGCTGACTCCTCCCTGAAGTCCTGTTGCCGGGAGCCTTCAGCGAGCTGGCTCGCTGACTCCTCCCTGAATTCCCGTGCCGGCCTCGTTCCCTCGGGGTGTCCGTGACGACGGGCGCTTCGCGGGCTCGCGCGCGGTGGGCCTTCGCGGACCGGGTCGCGTGCGGTACGTTGCGCGCCTGGAGGTCGTGATGGTGGTCGCGCTGTTGGGGGCTGCGTTCGCGTCGATGGTGCAGGTCGAGCTGGGGATCGCGCCAGCGGAGCTGCACACCGTGCTCGTCGAGGTGGGCGCGCCCGCGCAGACGGTGGAGTTCGTGTCGGGGGTGCCGATGCGCGCGAAGCTGAAGGCGCGGGCTGCGGAGAACGGCACGCGGATCTCGGTCGACCTCGAAGTGTCGAGCACGAAGGTCGATCGGTCGTTGTCGAAGGTCGACCGGGAGCTGGTGCGCCACGCGGTGACTCGTGGAGCGCGGGTGTCGCCGGAGCTGGTGCTGCCGGACGAGGAGAACGGGAAGGCGCTGTTCTTCGTGGGCGGCGAGGAGGAGGACGGCACCCCCTTCGGATGGACGATCCGGATCGTGCCCGTCGAGGAGTGATCCTCGCGGGCCAGCTGCCGGCGCACGTGGGGGCGAGGTACTTCGCGCTGCGATGGACCGACGCGTCACTTCGGGGTCTCGGAGGCCCGGTGTCGGCGGTCTCGGTGGCCGAGCTGGAGCCCCACTTAGACCTCGCGTACTGGGCGTCGGCGCCGCCCGACCGGGTGTTCGACCTGGCGCCGCGTGCTGTGCTCGAGGACCCCGGGATGCACGCAGATCACGCCGCCCGCATCGACGCGGCGGAAGTCCGATGGCCGATCCGGCTCGTGGACATCGGGGGTTTCACGATGGTGCTCGATGGGCTGCACCGGCTGGCGCGGGCGGTGCGGGACGGGGTGGTGCGCGTGCCGGTGGTGTGGGTCGGTGTCGAGGAGCTGGGGTCGGGGTGAGCGGTGCCCCGGGTTCGGGGGGCGCGGTTTGGGTCCGGTGTGACAACGCGGGGGGCATGGTGTCGCTATCCCGGGGTGTTTGGCGCGTTCCGGACGCTATGCACCCTTGTTTGTCGCGTTCGAGCCGGGCTGGGGATGCGACCGTCCAGGGGACGAGCGAACTTTCGGCGTTCGCCCGTACGGGTGTCGTGGGTTCCGGCTCGCGAGGGTCCCGGATGCGACAAACATGGGGGGATAGCGTTCCGGACGCGACAGTCTGGGGGGCATGGTGTCGCTATGCGGGTCCGATTGGCGCGGGACGGGTCGGAGCGCGCATGCGGGGTCGCGCGGCGCTGGTGGTCGCGGGATTCGGGGTTCGCGCGGAGGCGGATGGGGGCTCGCGGTGGGTGTAGTCGGCTCGAGTGTCGCTCCTTCCGGGCGAAGTCGGGTCGAACGTCGTGTTCGGGCGGCTCGAGGGGGCGCGGGCCCTCGCGGACTGGTGCATATCCGGCGTTTGCGCGTAGCTGGCCTCGTGCGGCCACTCCGGGGAGCGACGTTCGCACCGACTTCGCCGGGCTCGCGCGACGTTCGTGCCGACTACGCGTGGTGGTTGGGCGTCGAGCGACGTTCGCGCCGACCTCGCCGGGCTCGCGCGACAGAATGGGGTGCATAGAGTCGCTATGCGGGCGGTTCTGGCGCGTGCCGAACGCTATGCCCCCATGTTTGTCGCGTCGCCGGGCGTCGGGAGGGCGAACGAGGAGTGGGACGCCTTCGATGTCGGCGTTGGCCCGTGAGCGTGCCGCTCGGCAGGGGTTCCAGCGGGTCCGGATGCGACATTCGAGGGGGGATAGCGTTCCGGACGCGACAGAATGGGGGGCATAGAGTCGCTATGCGGGCGGTTCTGGCGTCCGGCTGGTGGGGGAGCGATGTCTACGAATGACCCGAGGGTGACGGTGCGACGCCACATGGGTCGCGAGGCGCCCGACCTGGCGGGCCTGCGGGGCCCCGCACTGCGTGAGGGGTTCGCGCTCGTGCAGCGGACGCTCGAGGACTGGGATGTCGAGGGTCCCGGGGGCTCGGCGAACCGCTTCGACGGTGCCGGAGAGGCGTTCTTCCTGGCCCTCATCGGCGGGCGGACCGTCGGTATGTGCGGCTTGAACCTCGACCCGTTCGCGGGCGACCCGAGGGTCGGGCGGCTCCGGCACCTGTACGTCCATCCATCCCATCGCGGCGCACGGATGGGGCGCCGGCTGGTGGATGCCTGCCTCGAGGTCGCGCGAGGTCCGTTCGATCGGGTTCGTCTGCGGACCTTCGAGGCCAGTGCCGCCGAGTTCTATGGCCGGCTCGGCTTCGAGCTCGTCGACGAACCCGACGCGACGCACTCGATCCGGGTGTTCGCACCGCCCCGGTGACCGCACGCGATGAGCCCGTCATGCTGGGGCGTGTGAGGTACGCTACCGAATTCGGCTGAAACCGACGGTCGTGCGTCGATTTCGCCAACCCGGAATGGTGTAGGACGGAGGCCGAGAATCGGCTGGAGATCCAGGATTCGTCCTCCGAGGAGACCCGAACCCGTGAATCCTGCGTGCCGTAGGGCGTTTCGGGCGGTTTCAGGGGGAAGCCGAACCGGTTCGTGAGGGTCCGTCGGCGTGTGAAGCGAGCCAGCGGTCGATCTGCGTCCGTCCGAAGGCTTCGAACGTGGCGTCGTGGTGGTCGCGGGCCCACACGACCGTGCTGACGGCCACCAGGAGGTCCAGCGCGTCGAGCCGGGCGCGGTCTTCGGGACCGGGCGTTCGGCCGTAGCCCTTCCAGAACGCGGGTTCGAGGGACGGGTCGTCCAGCCACGGGCCCTGCACGAGCTTCACGAGGTCGACCATCGCGCAGTCGGGATGCGAGCTCTCGAAGTCGATGACCCCGAGCTGTCCGTGGTCGTCCACCAGCCAGTTCCGAGGCGAGAAGTCCCGATGGCACGGCACGGCGTCGCAGTCGGCGAAGCACTCGACCGTCACGGTGTCCAACAGGCGCTCCGTGACGCGGTTCGCGACCAGGCCTTCCGCCCGTGTCGCCCACTCCCGTGCGCGACTCGGGATGTCCGTCGCGAGCCAGGGCGCTCGACCGTCCGCGATGGGCACGTCGTGCAGCGCGCGCAGCCAGCGTCCGGCCTGGCGGTGGAGGTCGATCGCGACGGTCTGCGGGAGCTCGAGCCCATCCACGAGCCGTCCCGGCAACGCCGACAGCACGAGCGTGGTGCGGTCCGCAGCGAGCACCGTCGGGCAGCGACCCGGGTGCTGCGAGAGCCAGTCGCGGTAGGCGCGGAGCTCCTGGGGCTGCTTGCGAGCCCGGCGGTGCCGCTTCACGTAGACGGTCGTGCGCCCCTCGACCCGCCACACCCGGCTCTCCCCGTGGTCCCAGCCGACAGAGGTCCACGTCCCATTCGGCACGTGGGGCTCCGCGAGCGCGCGGACGTCGTCGGGGGGCTCGTCCATCCGTCCTCCTCGGCCGGAGAGCGCGGTAGGCTCGGTCCGGAGGCCTCTTGACCTATCAGCACGGACCCGTCCTGTCCGAGCACCACGCGCGGATCCACGCGCTGTACGCCGTCGCAGGGGACCAGGCTCGCGACCGCCATGGCGTCGCGGAGGTCACGCCCGGGGACGCCGTCGGCTTCGAGCTCCCCGGAGGTTTGCGCGCTCCGTGGCTGCTCCTTCGCGGGAGACGCCGCGAGGACCCGGTCCTCACGCCGGTCGTCCTCCTCGCGGACCCCGCGGTCCCGGGCGCGTTCACGGACGCGGCGAGCGCGCTGGCGGCATGGGACGGGCTCGACGCCACGCTGCGCGTCCGCCTCGCGCCGGTCGCCGCCCCCGCCGTGGAGCGCCTGCTGGAGGCGGGGTTCGTGGTCCGGAAGTGGGTGCTCGAGGGCGCCGTGGAGACCGCCCACACGCGGCTCGCGGGGCGCCCGACGCTGGAGGACCGCGGGTTCCGCGTTGCACCCATGGAGTCCGCGGACCTGGACGCCGCCACCGACCTCCGCGCCCGGTTCTTCGCATCGGACCCCGCGTCCGGCTTCGGGATCCCGGGGGTCACGTGCCTGCGCGAGCAGCTGGAGCGGTTCCACGCGACGCTGCCCATCGACCTCGCGGTGTGGGACGGCGACCGGTTCGTCGGGCACGTGCAGTGCGGGGTCGAAGGCGGCATCGGGCTCGTCCTGGACGCCGATCTCAGGGGCCGGGGGCTCGGATGGTCCGTGTACGCGACGCTGGTGCCGCGCATGCTCGCGCTGGGGATCTCGCGGATGCGGGGTCTGACGAACGCGCCGGCGGTCCTGCACATGGGGTTGGCGATGGGACGCGAGGTCGTGGAGACGTGGATCGGGCGCCCCGGGGTCCCGACATGACGGATCCGAGTCGCTGTCCTTCTCCATATCCCGACAGCGTTCCTGCGCGCGAAAAGGGTGAGCTCGCCTGCACGGGAGCTCGCGGCGCGACGGCCTCCTGCTGCCCGTCCGCGGATCTGGGGTGCTCATCGAAAGGGGGCGAGCCCTCGATCGGGTTGCTCTCTGTCTCGCAAAGACCGGAGAACCGCGTAGAGCTCGGCTCGCGTTCGTCCCCGAGCACCGCGGATCCTGCGTCGTACCCCGATCGCCAGTCTTCGTCGGACCTCGTCGTCGTCGTACGCGAGCAGCGCGGTCGCCGCTGCGACGGCCACTCCTGGGCTGGGGTCGCGCCGAAGTCGGTCCAGCAGGACCTCCGCCGAGCCCGCCGCCTGGACGGACGCCGCTTCCGCCGCGAGTACGACGAAGTGCTCGCTGTCGGACGCAGTGAGGGCGTCGACGAGCACACCCTGACCGGACACTCCGCGAGCGTCGCTCCAGGTACGCAGGAGCGCCGCCAGGCACGGCTCGGAGTCCGGGAGGCGATTCACGTCGCTCAGTGCGTGCTCGAGGGCATCGAGCGCTCGATCGGGGTCGCTCCCCACCAGACGCTCGAACACGGCACAGTCGATGAGTCCATGATCCTCCCAGATCCGGAACAGCTTCGGTATCGCTGCCGGGTCGGGGTCCTCGCGTAGCGTGCCGAACATCGCGAAGGCGCGCCGCCTTCTGTGGACCGTGTCGAGCCTGGCCACGAAGGCTTCGAGCGTCTGGGGACCGAACAAGGCGAGGCCCGTGTGGAAGGCGTAGAGGTCCTGTGGCTCGACCGCGTGCAGCCGCCTCGCGCGGGCCTCTCGAAGCGCGGGGAGGAGCGCCGGGTGCGGGAACACCGTCGCGGCGACGAGCGCTTCTCGATTCCCCTCGGCGATGGCCGTTGCCAGGAGGGCCGTGTCCTCCGACCGGCGGTACCGCGCCAGGGCGATGAGCGCGCCAGAGCTCCTCATCCGCGCGTGCTCGACGACCGACCCACGGAGCGCCGGGGCGGGCGTCCACTCGCGCAGTGCGAAGCCGCGTGACGACAGCTCCGGTTTGGAGAGCAAGGCCTCGAGGACCTGCTGTCTCCCTGGGTCCTCGAGGTGGAACGCCATGGCGGCGAAGGAGTCGTCGGCTCCGAAACGCTGCCTCCCGACGCAACCCGACCGCGTCCTCACGATCGCCCGATCGTCGAGACGCTCGATGAGGTCCTCGGGGGTCGCTTCGGATCGCGCGACCAGCGCTCGGAACGCGTACGCCCGGACGACGGGCGAGGTGTGGTGGAGGAGCCATCGCAACCGGTCCGAGGACGCGGTGTCGCGCAGCTCGACGAACGCCTTCCATCCGGGCGACTCCTCGCCGTCGATGCTGGTGTACTGGCTGTCGACGCTTCTCCACCAGGCCAGGATCGGCACGGGATCGGCCCCTTCGACGGCCTGTGCCGGCGACGGGACGACCGTGAGAGCGACGATTGCGAACAGGAGCCGGCGAAGGACGACCATCCCGGCGATGGACATCTCGTGGGCGCGGCAGTTCCCCGACGCTCCAGCTGGTAGCGTGGCGGGATGGAGCAGGATCCCGGACAGCTCGTCCTCCTCGTCGAGCGGCTGTGCATGGTCGCGATGGGCGTCCCGTGGCTCGTCGTGCTCCTGGTGGCCGCGTACGACCTCGTGAAGCGGCCGGTCCGCGCGGGGCACTGGACCGTTCCGGTCGTCGTCGCTGCGCTCGCGCTGCTCGGTCCGACCGCCTTCCCGGACCCGTCGGTGTGGTGGCTGTTCGGGGCGCGCTCGCGCTGGATGTACGGCAACCTGGCGGCCCTGGCGTACGTGTCCGCGGGGCTGTTGCTGGTCGTGCGCGCTCTCCAGCCCGCGTCCGCGGGGGAACCGAGACCTCCGCTCGTGGCGCCCGACCGCTGGGGGAGCGGGCTGCTCCTGCTCGCCCTGATCGGCGTGTTCGCGACGAACGGGCTCGCAGGGCTGGTGTTCACGCCCGTGCTGGTGCTGGGATTCCTGGGCGCCCTGGTCCGGCGGGGCACCCCGCGGCTGGAAGCGGCGGCGCCCGTGCTGGGTGGGCTGCTCGTGTGCGGAGGCTCCGGGGCGGCCGCTGCGATGGGGGTGCTCTCGCTGACGTACGGTGTGGACGCCTGGCCGACGGGCTGGGTCGTGGAGATGGCGCTGACCTCGGCGCTCGCGGTGGCGGGGCTGGTCCGCGTGGTGGGGGTGTCGTGGGGGCCGGCCCTGCTCGCGGTCGTGTCGGGGCTGCCGGTCGTGTGGAACGTCCGGGTCGCGGAGCCCGTCGAGGTGGAGCTCCCCTCGATGGGCGGGCTGCAGGCGGACTTCCTCCCGCCGCCCTGCGTGGTGCAGGTGCGCGCCGACGAGGTCCTGGATCGGTTGCCCGATGCACGGGTCTACTACCGGGTCGTGGACGGTCGGATCCTGAGCTTCTGGCGCGGCACCGATTGGGTGCAGGTCTCCGGCGAGCACGGCTGTCTGGTGAGCGCGGATGCCCGGCTTCCGCTCACGCACCTCCCGGAGGTGGGCACGCTGAAGGTTCGACTCACGAACGGCTCGTGGTCGGACCGCGGACCCGGGCGGGTCCGGCGTGGGCATTTCGTCGAGCCCACGGAGGTCCGCGTGGTGCAGGTGCCGGGCGATCGCACCGTCGCTCGGGTCAGCGCGCCTGGAACGCCGGGACTGTTCTCCGACGAGGCGGTGCCGCTGGCCGAGCTCGAGTCCATGCTGGGCGCGAGTGTCGGGTCGAGCCCGTTCTTCGCCGTTCGGGTGCTCGCGTTGGAGTCGCGGGCCCAAAGGG
This sequence comes from Myxococcota bacterium, assembly GCA_041389565.1. Classification (GTDB taxonomy): domain Bacteria; phylum Myxococcota_A; class UBA796; order UBA796; genus JACKEQ01. The sequence goes on along the minus strand of JAWKRP010000015.1, from coordinate 133,290 downwards.
ACGGGCCAGGTCCGTCGACGGCGACGGTCGGTGAGTCCGACCCGTGGACGCTCCAGGAGGGTCTGCGGATCTGCGAGCGCGTGGAGGCGGCTGGCGGGATGTGCCACCTCCGCTGACGCGGTGGTGCGCGACCGGACCCCCGAAACACGAAATCGAGCCCGGCGGACCGGACTCGATTCAGCGGCCGGGAGCGCGCGGCCCCCGACCGTCAGGCAGACCTGCGACTACGAGCAGCCGCTCGTCGCGCCGCAGCTCATGCACTTCAGGCAGGACCCGTTGCGCACCATCGTCATCGCGCCGCAGTCGCCGCACGCGTCGCCCTCGTAGCCCTTCGCCTTCGCGTCGAGCACCGCCTGGATCTTGTGGCTGCGCGCCCGGGTCACCAGGTGCACGGCCGGCGCACGCGGCGTCGGGTCGACCGGCGTGTCGAGCTCGTGGTCGTCTTCGTCGTAGTAGGCATCGACGTCGACTTCGAGGTGGTGCGCGACCTCGGGGATCGCGGGAGCCCCCCCCAGCACGACCTCTTCGGAGTACTCCGGCTCGCGGCCCTCGTTGTGCAGGGTGTCGTGGCGGAGGTCTTCCACCGACACGTGCGCGAGGTCGTCGCGGCCCAGGTACGTGATGGCCAGCTCGCGGAACACGTAGTCGATGATGGAGGTCGACATCTTGATGCGGTCGTTCCCCATCACCATGCCGTTCGGCTCGAAGCGGCTGAACAGGAACTGATCGGCGAACTTCTCGAGCGGCACGCCGTGCTGCAGGCCGATGGAGATCGCGATGGCGAAGCTGTTCATCAGGCTGCGGAACGCGGCGCCCTCCTTGTGCATGTCGACGAAGATCTCGCCGAGCGAGCCGTCGTCGTACTCCCCGGTGCGCAGGAACACCTTGTGCCCGCCCACGATGGCCTTCTGCGTGTAGCCCTTGCGACGGTCGGGCAGGCGGCGGCGCTTCGCGAGGTAGCGGACCACCACGCGCTCGGCGATGCGGACCGGATCCGGGCGCGGCGTCGGGCGCGGCGCGAACGGGGCGTCTTCGTCGAGAGCATCGACGGCAGCGAACAGGTCGGCGGCCATCATGCTCGACAGCGGCTGCGAGAGCTTGCTGCCGTCGCGGTACAGCGCGTTGGCCTTGAGGCCGAGGCGCCAGGACAGCATGTACGCGTGCTTCACGTCCTGGATGGTGGCCTCGTTCGGCATGTTGATGGTCTTGCTGATCGCGCCCGAGATGAAGGGCTGCGCGGACGCCATCATGCGGATGTGCCCGTCTACGCTGATGAAGCGCTTGCCGATGCGGCCGCAGCGGTTGGCGCAGTCGAACACCGGGAGGTGCTCGGACTTCAGGAAGGGCGCGCCCTCGAGGGTCATCGTGCCGGTGGCGTAGGCGTTCGCGGCGTCGATGTGGGCGCGCGAGAACCCGATGGCCTCGAGCACGTCGAGCGTGGGGTCGTTCACCTGCTCGGCGGCGAGGCCGAGGATGTCGGTGCAGAAGCTCTTGCCGAGCGTGTACACGCTGAACGCGAACTTGATGTCGAACGCCGACGCGAGCTGCTGCTCCACGCGCTGGAGCGCGGACTTGTCGAAGCCCTTGGCCTTCAGCGTGTCGTGGTTGACGTGCGGCGCACCGACCAGGGTGCCCGTGCCGGTCGCGTAGTCGACCATCGCGCCGACCTGCTCGTCGGTGTAGCCGAGCGCCTTGAGGGCCGGCGGCACGGACTGGTTGATGATCTTGAAGTAGCCGCCGCCCGCGAGCTTCTTGAACTTCACGAGCGCGAAGTCGGGCTCGACGCCGGTGGTGTCGCAGTCCATCACCAGGCCGATCGTGCCGGTGGGGGCGAGCACGCTGACCTGCGCGTTGCGGAAGCCGTGCTTCTCGCCGAGCGCGACGGCCTCGTCCCACGAGGTGCGGGCCGCGGCGAGCATGTCGGCGGGGGTCTCGGTCGGGTCGAGCGGGACCGGACGGATGGTGAGGCCGTCGTACGCCTTGCTGGGCGCGTTGTGCGCGGCGCTGCGGTGGTTGCGGACGACGCGGAGCATCGACTCGCGGTTCGCCTCGTAGCGGGCGAACGGACCGAGCTCGGCGGCCATACGGGCGGACTGTGCGTACGCCTCGCCGGTGAGCGTGGCGGTGAGGGCTCCCGCGATGGCGCGGCCCTTCGCGCTGTCGTACGGCACGCCCATGACCATGAGCAGCGCGCCGAGGTTGGCGTAGCCGAGGCCGAGGGTGCGGTAGTCGTACGAGCGACGCGCGATGGCCTGGCTCGGGAACTGCGCCATCGCGACGCTGATCTCGAGCACGGTGGTCCACAGCTGCACGCCGTGCACGTAGCTGCCGAGGTCGAAGACGCGGGTCTCGGGGTCGTAGAAGTTCGTGAGGTTCAGGCTCGCGAGGTTGCACGCCGTGTCGTCGAGGAACATGTACTCGGAGCACGGATTGCTGGCGTTGATCCGGCCATCGTTCGGGCAGGTGTGCCACTCGTTGATGGTGGAGTCGAACTGCACGCCGGGGTCGGCGCACGACCAGGCCGCGTTGCAGATGTCGTCCCACAGGGCGTTCGCGCGGACCGTGCGGTGCACGGAGCCGTCGGTGCGGCGGATGAGCTTCCACGGCTCGTCGCGCAGTACGGCGTCCATGAAGCTGTTCGGGATGCGCACGCTGTTGTTGGAGTTCTGGCCGGAGACCGTGTTGTAGGCCTCGCCCTGCCAGTCGGTGTCGAGGTCGGGGAACTCGATGTGCGTGATGCCCTGACGCGCGTACTGCACGGCCCGGAAGATGTAGTTGTCGGGGATGGCGCTGCTGCGAGCCTCACGGATGGCCTTGGCGAGCGCGCGGTTCTCGAGCGGATCGTAGCGGTCGTCGCCCGGGAGGTCGGTGGCGCCATGGATGGCCTTCAGGATGGCGTTCAGGCAGCGGTCGTTCAGGCGGCTGCCCGTGACCATGGCCGCGACCTTCTGCTCCTCCGCGACCTTCCAGTTCACGAAGTTCTCGATGTCGGGGTGGTCGAGGTCGAGGCAGACCATCTTCGCGGCCCGACGCGTGGTGCCGCCGCTCTTGATGGCGCCCGCGGCCTTGTCGCCGATCTTCAGGAAGCTCATCAGGCCGCTGGACTTGCCGCCGCCCGACAGGGGCTCGCCCTCGCCGCGGAGGTTGCTGAAGTTCGTGCCCGTGCCGCTGCCGTACTTGAACAGGCGGGCCTCACGGAGCCAGAGGTCCATGATGCCGCCGTCGTTGACGAGATCGTCGCCGATGGACTGGATGAAGCACGCGTGGGGCTGCGGACGCTCGTACGCGGACGTCGAGGGCACGACCTCGCCCGACTTCGGATCGACGAACGTGTGGCCCTGCGCGGGGCCGTCGATGCCGTAGGCCCAGTTCAGGCCGGTGTTGAACCACTGCGGGCTGTTCGGCGCGCACATCTGGCGGGCCATCATGTAGCGGAGCTCGTCGTAGAAGACGCGAGCGTCGTCTTCGCCGTCGAACACGCCTTCCCTCATGCCCCAGTACGTCCAGCAGCCGCACAGGCGGTCGAACACCTGACGGGCGTCCTTCTCGCCGCCGAAGCGGCGGTCTTCCGCCAGGCCCGACAGCGCCTTGGTGTCGGGCGCACGGCGCTGGAGCCACGTGGGGATGCCCTTCTCGGACACCGTCTTCGTGGCGGCCGGCACACCGGCCTTCCGGAAGTACTTCTGCGCGAGGATGTCCGTCGCCACCTGGCTCCACCCGGACGGGACCATCACCTCGTCGTTCTCGAACACCACCGTTCCGTCGGGATTGCGGATCTCCGACCGGCGCGGCTCGAACGAGAGTCCGTCGTAGGGAGAATCCAGGCCAATGGTGTAGCGGCGATGGACGCGCATGGTCACCTCGTAGGAGTCGGGAATGTGGGGTGGTGGGTGCCCGGGAGGGCGGGTGCGGGGCGAGTCGTGTGGATCCGGGGGCTGGACGCCCTCGGGCAGCACGACGGTAGGTGCTCGCCTCAAGCCCAACCACAATATCTAGTGGGTCGTTTCGAGGGCAACCCCCACATGTTGTGGGTGAGGCCGGGAACACCCGGGTGTTCGTCCACAGGTGCACCCACGGACGAACCCCGCCAGTCGGGCGTGTCGGGAGGTCGGCCGGTCGGGTGGCGGGGTCCTGTCCCAAAGCCGTCCCCTGTTGTCCCCGGACTTTTCCACAGCTGTTGATTCGAGCGATAATCGAGGTTTCAGCGAATGGATGTCGGGCAGGGGCCAAACGATGTCCGCCCGGAAAAAGTGTAGCTCACTTCACATTTTCGAGGAGGCGGGGGAGTGCGCATGGCGGAGATGTCCGTTACCTCGGCGGTCGAGAGGTCACGATGATCAATGGTTTGGTCCACGGGCACGAGGGGCTGGCCTACCTGCTCCTCCTGTCGGCCACGGTGTCGCTCGGCCTCGCCGTCGCCAACGCAGCGCTCGGGTCGCGAGCGGGCCTCGTGAAGGCCGGCGTCGTGCTCGGGCGTCGCGTCGAGCCCGCGCTCATGGGCATCATCGGGCTGCTCGGCCTCGGAGCGTGGGTCGCCGTGGGCTTCCCGATCACCACGGTGTACCTGTGGCTCGGGGTCCTCGCGGTCGTGGCCCAGGGTGCGCTCGTCGGCATGGGCACCAAGCCCGTGCTGGTGAAGCTCGCCGACGGAGACACGAGCGTGCGCTGGCGCTGGCCCGTCACGGCCGGCCTCAACGCGGCCCTCGTGTACGGCATCTTCGGCATCATGCACGCCAACTAGGCATCAGGAGAGGGTCGCCATGGGCCGGAAGTCGCTCCTCCAGGTCGAAGACATCTCCCGTGAGCTCGACCTCGTCGTGTTCCGGCTCGAGCGTCCCGTCGACACCGACACCGAAGCGCTGATCGCCGAGCGGCGCAAGCTCCGGCGCGAGCTCGAGTCCCTGCGCGACCGCCTCACCGACGTGGTGCGCGACCTCGAGTAGAGCCCCCTCGGTCCACGCACGGCGATCCGGGCGTTCCGCGAGAACGGGCGTTAAGCGGCGGCGCCGACGGGTCTCGACCGTCGCGCGCTCTGTGGAGGCCCTGTATGGCGACATCCAAGCAGCCCGAGTTGTTCGGCTACCCCACCGGACTGTTCAACCTGTTCTTCGCCGAGATGTGGGAGCGCTTCTCGTACTACGGGATGCGGGCGCTCCTCGTCCTCTACATGATCAAGGGCTTCCTCCGGTACGACGACGGCGAGGCGTACACCGTGTACGGCGCCTACACCGCGCTCGTGTACATGACCCCGTTCTTCGGCGGCATGCTGGCCGACCGCCTGCTCGGAGCCCGCAGGGCCGTGATCTTCGGCGGCCTGTTGATGGCCGCTGGCCACCTGTTGATGACCCTCGAGAGCTCGGGCCCGTTCTTCGGCGCGCTCGCGCTGCTCATCGTCGGGAACGGCTTCTTCAAGCCCAACATCTCCACGATGGTCGGCGGGCTGTACGAAGACGGAGACACCCGGCGCGACGGCGGATTCACGCTGTTCTACATCGGCATCAACCTGGGTGCGGCCATGGCGCCGCTCGTCTGTGGATATGTCGGCGAGACCTACGGCTGGCACCTCGGGTTCGGGCTCGCCACGGTCGGCATGCTCATCGGGCTCGCCGTGTTCGTCGTCCCCAACCGCGTCGCACAGGCTCTCATCCTGATGGGCGCGATCGGAACGGCTGTGGGCATGGTCGCGCTGCAGGAGTCCATGCTCCTGCTCGTGGTGAACGGCTTCGTCGCGCTCGCCCTCGTGGCGTCCGGCGTCGCGGCCTTCACGGCGCTCGGTCGCGGCGGTCTGCCCGACGACGCGGGTCGCCCGAAGGACCTCGAGCTGCTCCGCAAGCCGGTGATGGGCATCCCGGCGGAGTTCGCGGTGTACCTCGGCACGCTCGTGACCGTGCCGGTGCTCGCGGCGCTCGTGTGGTCCGCCCGCACCGTGAAGCTCGTGCCGGAGTCGGTGACGAAGGGGCTGGAGGACAGCGGTAGCGCGGTGCTCGGGCTCGTCGCGTTCCTGCTGCACGAGATCAGCTCGCCTCCGGGCCTCATCCTCACGCTCGTCGGCGTCGTGGCGACCGTGTACCTGCTGATGGAGGCGTTCCGCAGCGAGATCGTGGAGCGCCAGCGCCTGTTCGCCGTGCTCATCATGATGGTGTTCAGCATGCTGTTCTGGGCCTTCTTCGAGCAGGCCGGGTCGAGCGTGTCGAACTTCACCGACCGCAACGTCGACCGCGTGTTCGAGGAGCGCGTGCTGACCGAGGCCGATGTCGGGCAGACGCTCACCATCGAGCTCACCCAGGAGCAGCTGGGCCACGTCAACGCGCATCCCCAGCTCAAGGCGGACTCCGAGAAGGCGCTCCGTGCGGTCCTCGAGGCCCAGCTCGAGTACGCCACCGACGAAGGCCGGGCCGAGGCGCGCAAGGAGCTCGACGACACCATCGCGAAGATGAAGGCCGAGCCCGCGCTCACGCTCACCAGCCTCGACGCGCTCATCCAGCTCGATCAGCTGCTGGAGAAGAACAAGCCCGAGCTCGACGAGCGCATGGGCGGCCGCGCGAACCTCCCGGCCAAGCCGCTGCAGCAGCCGTGGCAGGTGGAGGCGAGCCACGTGGGGATGGGCGTGAACGGCACCGTCGTGCCGGCCTCCACGTTCCAGTCGGCCAACCCCATCTACATCATGATCTTCGGGCTCGTGTTCAGCGCCCTGTGGACGTTCCTGGGTCAGCGGAACCGCGAGCCCTCCACGCCCGTGAAGTTCGGGCTCGGGCTGCTCCAGCTCGGGCTCGGGTTCGCGGCCATGTGGTACGGCGCGTCCATCGCCGACGAGCGCGGCATGAGCGGCATGACCTGGGTGCTCCTCGGCTACCTCCTGCACACCACCGGCGAGCTGTGCCTGTCGCCCGTCGGCCTGTCCATGGTCACGCGCCTGTCGCCCAAGCGCCTCGTCAGCACCGTGATGGGCGCGTGGTTCCTCGCCACCGCGTTCAGCAACTACCTGGCCGCCATCATCGCCGCGCTCACGGGCGTCGGGCACGGCGACGGGGGCGGGAACTTCATCCCCGTCCCCAGCCAGACCGTCCACGTCTACGGGAGCGTGTTCGGGCAGATCGCGGTCGCCGCCGTGGTGTCCGCCGTCGTGATGTTCGCCCTGTCTCCGCTGCTCAAGAAGTGGATGCACGAAGACCTGCTCGGCCCGGATACAGGAGGGCACCACTAGCCCCGGGGAGCCTGCTTGCAGCCCGAAGACATCGCACGTGTGAAGCTCCGCCCGCTCGTCCTCGCCGACTTCGACGCGCTGGTGGAGCTCCAGCTCCTGTGCTTCCCGAACATGCTCCCGTGGAAGTACGAGCACCTGCGCAGCCAGCTCAACGAGTGGCCGGAGTCCCAGCTCGGCCTGTTCCTCGACGGGCGCCTGGTCGCCTCCTCCGCGCACCTCATCGTCGACAGCGAGGAGTACACCGCCTGGTCCGACTGGAAGGCCCTCGCGGACGGCGGGCTCATCCGGAACCACGACCCCGAGGGCGACACCCTCTACGGCATCGAGATCCAGGTCCACCCCGACGTGCGCGGGATGAAGCTGTCGCGGCGCCTGTACGACGCGCGGAAGGACATCTGCCGCGACCGGAACCTCCGGTGCATGCGCATCGGAGGGCGCATCCCGGGCTACGGGGCCCGCCGGCACGAGATGAGCGCGGAGGACTACGTGAAGGCGGTCGTCGCGAAGCGCCTGTTCGACCCCGTGCTCACGGCGCACCTCGCCAACGGCTTCCAGCTCCAGGAGGTCATCCCCGACTACCTCCCGAGCGACGAGGACTCCGCGGGCTACGCCACCTACCTCGAGTGGCCGAACGAGGACTACGTGCCGCCCGCGTCCCAGCGGGCCCGCCGGGCCACCCAGCGCGTGCGCGTCGGCCTCGTGCAGTACCAGATGCGCCGCATCGCGAGCTTCGAGGAGTTCAGCCGGCAGGTCGAGTTCTTCGTCGACACCGCGGGGGACGCACGGGCCGACTTCCTGCTGTTCCCCGAGCTGTTCACGCTCCAGCTCCTGTCGCTCGTCGAGCCCGGGAGGCCGGGTACCGCCGCCCGCAAGCTCGCCGAGTTCACGCCGCGCTACATCGATCTCATGAGCGACCTCGCGGTCCGCTACAACGTCAACCTCATCGGCGGCTCGCAGTTCACGCTGCGCTCCGACGGCCTGTACAACGTCGCCTACGTCTTCCACCGCGACGGCCGCCAGCCCGACACCCAGGACAAGCTCCACGTCACCCCCAGCGAAGCGCGCTGGTGGGGGGTCCGCGGCGGAGACACCCTCGACGCCATCGACACCGACCGTGCCCGCATCGGCATCCTCATCTGCTACGACGCCCAGTTCCCGGAGCTCGCGCGCAAGCTGTCCGCCGACGGCTGCGACCTCCTGTTCGTCCCGTACAACACGAGCGACGTCTACGGCCACCAGCGCGTGCGCATGTGCACGGCAGCGCGCTGCATCGAGAACCACCTGTTCGCCGTGACCGCCGGCTGCGTCGGCAACCTCCCGTTCGTCGAGAACGCCGACACCCACTACGCCCGGTCCGCCGTGCTCACCCCGTCCGACATGTCGTTCGCCCGCGGGGGGGTCGCGGCCGAGGCCGACTCCAACATCGAGACCGTGCTCTGTCACGACCTCGACCTGCAGGACCTCCGCCGGCACCGGCTCCGCGGCACCGTCCACAACTGGAAGGACCGCCGCACCGACCTCTACAACGTGCTCTGGCGCGGTGAGGAGCTCAGGGAGATCTGATGGGCGGCATCGGCCAGCTCCTCCAGACGCTCGGTCAGCTCGTGCCCCCGTGGGTGCTCGCCCTCCTGCTCGTGGCATTGGGGGTCGCCATGGCCCCCGGCTGGCTCGTCGGGCTGCGCGTGAAGCGGGTGAAGGCCGTGCTCCGCAAGACCGTGCGGGCCGACGAGGCCGAGCGGCGCGCGCTCCAGCAGCAGGCGCTCGACCACGCGCACGGCAACGGCGAGGTGCTCATCGCGCTCGTGAAGGAGGCCGACAAGCTCAACCAGCCGGCCCTCCGCGACCGCGCGCTGAAGGAGCTCGAGGCGCTCGGCACCCACCGCGACGAGGTCCGCAAGCTCAAGAAGCCCGAAGATCCCGCGCGGAACCACCTCTTCGCGCATCCCGTCGAAGCCTTCGTGTCCATCGAGCGCCTGCTCGAGTCCGGCGCCACGGAAGCCGCGCGCGAGCGTCTGCGCGAGGCGAGACGACGTTTTCCCGACGATCCCGGCCTGCACGAGCTACATCGTCGGCTCCGCGACACCCCCCCGGAGGGCCCATGAAGATCGAGATCACCAACGTCCACCTCGACCTCGGGGCCGGGCGCCGCGGAACCGACATGGGGCCGTCGGCGATCCACGTGGCGGGCCTCGTGCCGAAGCTCCGTGCGGGCGGGCACGATCTCGCGCTCGTGGACTACATCGACGTGCGGAACTTCGAGGGCATCGAGGGCCCTGGAGACCCCAGCGCGCGCTTCCTCGATGCCATCACGCGCACCTGCGCGCTGCTCGCCGACCGCGTGGAGTCGGGCGCCCGGAACCAGCGCACGCCCCTCGTGCTCGGTGGCGACCACGCCCAGGCCATCGGCACGATCAGCGGCCTGGCCCGCGTCCACCGGGAGCGGGGCGAGCGCGTCGGCGTGATCTGGGTCGATGCCCACACCGACATGAACACCCCGGAGACGTCCCCCACGGGGAACATCCACGGCATGCCGCTCGCTGCGCTCCTGGGTCACGGTCGGCCCGAGCTGGTGGGCCTCGCGGGCGACGCTCCCGCGCTGAGGCCCGAAGACGTGGCGATCATCGGCGCTCGCGACGTCGACGCCGGGGAGGTCGGGCTCGTGAAGGAGCTCGGCGTCCGCGTCTACACCATGAGCGAGCTCGACCAGCGCGGCATGGGCCCGTGTGTCGCCGAGGCCATCGAGCGCGTGTGCAAGCACACTGCCGGCATCCACCTGTCGTTCGACCTCGACGGGGTCGACCCCGCGCACGCCCCGGGTGTCGGCACCCCCGTACCAGGCGGGCTCACCGTGCGGGAGTCGCACCTCATCTGCGAGGCCGTGCACCGCACCGGCAAGCTGCTCGGCATGGAGATGGTCGAGCTCAACCCCACGCTCGACCTCCGCAACCAGACCGGCGAGCTCGCCGTGTGGCTCATCCTGTCGGCCTTCGGCAAGACCATCCTGTAGTCAGTCCTGCAGATCGGCCTGCATCCGGTCGGCGGGCGTCAGCCCGAGCTCCGTGGCAAGCGCGGCGTTCCGGCGGTTCAGCACGGCGTCGGCCTCTGCGGGCGTCCACACCCGCTTGTGGGAACGCGAGCTGAACCACAGCGGCCACGCCAGGTTCGTGCCGACGGCGAGGGTGAGCGCGGACCCCAGCGCCGCGCCCGTACCGATCCCCGAGCGAACCGGATCGTCGGCCTCGAACGCTCCGATACCCGCCAGCGCGACGCCCCCGAGCGCGACCGAGGTGACCCCGGTGACGATCAGCACGTCCCGCAGCCGCCGCTCCCCGCGTCGGACCTTGAGGAGGGCCGCTTCCGAGCCGTCTGCCGCGGCCACCTCGCGCGGATGCACGAACGCGCCCCCGCTGTCGTAGACCCCCCACGGACCGCCCGCGTCGGGCGCCTTCCGGACCCACCGCTGCTGCTTGTACGCCCGGACGGCCGTGAGCCGCTCCAGGTACGCCTCGTCGGCCTCTTCGAGCCGGCGCGCGCCCAGCAGCACCTGCTCCAGCGTCAGGTTGCGCGCGTCGAGCTGCGCTTCCGTTCCCAGCTCCTTCAACAGCCCCACCGCGACCCGCCGCTCGAGCTCGAAGAACGCGTCGGTCGCTCCGGTCGCGCTGACCGCCGCCTTCACCTCACCCGACGCCACCTCGACCATCCGGGCGTCGAGCCGCATGCCCTCGAGCGCCACCGTGAGCGAGCCCGTCACCACGAAGTCCGCGCCCACACCCCGGCCCAGGCGCACGGCCTGTGCGGGGTCGACGAAGGAGGACTGCGACAGCTCGAGCTCGTCGAGCACGACCTCCAGGCGGGTGCGCTCGACGAGCTGCAGGTCGGACGACGCCTGGAGATCGGTGACCAGCATGTCGGCGACCGCGAGCCCCAGGGGGCGCAGCTCCGCATCGATGCTGTTCGCGTCGAACTGCGTCACCGCGACCACGCTGTCGGCGAGCGCGATCGAGGCCCACAGCGCGATCATGGACGGACCCGGAGGGAAGCAGGGAGACGTGGCATGGCCGCAGACTACACTCCGGATGCCACGCAATCACGCCCGAGGAGCGCCGGATGGCCGAGCCCCCCGTCTCCGACGGCCCGCACCGCATCGACGGCCTCGTGCACCCCGTGCCCATCGCGGCCATCGCCCTGCTCGTCCTCAACGACCACTGGGGCAAGCACGCGTTTCCGGGGCTCGTCACCGGAAAGCTCTCCGACGTCGCCGGCATGGTGTTCTTCCCCCTGATGCTCCAGGCCTTCGTCGAGCTCGCCGACCGCCGGGAGCCGTTCCGGCCCAGCCGCACCGTGCTCGTCACGTGCGCCGTCCTCACCGGAGCCGTGTTCGCCGCCACGAACCTGTTCCCGGTCGCCGCGGACGCCTACCGCGTCGGGCTCGGCGCGATCCAGTGGCCGTTCCGTGCCGTGCTGGCCGCCCTCTCCGGCGCTCCCGCTCCCGGGCTCGCGCCCGTGCACCTCACCATGGACCCCACCGACGCCCTGACCGCGCCCTTCGTGGCCGTCGCAGTCGCGGTCGGCTGGGCTAGAACACGGCCTCGAAGCCCGCCCCCGCCGTGACCCACGGCACGGCCCGCACACCGGCACCGTCGGGATCGAGCGCCGTGACCGTCGGGCGCGCCATCACGTGGCCGCTCCAGACCTCCGACAGCACCCAGCCGAGCTGGAGCCCCGGACCCGTCGTGCCGAACACCCAGCCCGCCTGGGACGGCAGCAGCTCCGGCGGCACCCCCGCAGGACGGCCCTCCGGGTAGCTCGGCGGGATGAGCACGCCCGTGAGCGTCCACGTGGCGCGCGCGCGCAGCCGCCGCCAGTCGGACTGCCACCCGCCCTCGATCGTCAGCCAGCCGAAGCCCCGTGCCGTCGGGAGGTCGGGACGGGTGGGGGAGCTCGCGAGGCCGAGGGTCACCGCGACCACCTGGTTCCGCCCGGGCGGGTCGTCGTCGCGCCGCCAGAACCCCATCTCCAGGCCCGCCGACCCCACGCCGAGCGCGCGCTGGAAGGGAGGCGAGGCCACGAACGCCGGTCGGACCGTCACCCCGAACCGCGGACCGTCGACCAGGCGCGCCAGATCGTCGGCCCGGTAGGCGTGCCCGTCGGACAGCGTCGCGTAGCCCTCGGCCAGCACGACCCCGCCGGGAGCCGTGAGCGCGAGGTGGTGCCGGCCGGGCTCCAGCGGCACGGTGCCCGGCAAGACGCCCCGCGTGCGCCCGTCCACCACGAGCTCCGCGCCGCTCAGCGCGTGCTGGCCGCCCGCATACAGGTACACCAGCGCGCGGTCCCGCTGGCGCCGCTTCTCCGGCTCGCCCGCCAGCACGACGTCCGCCATGCCCACCACACGCAGCGCGGCCTCCGGGACCTGGCGCCCGTCCGTGTGCTCGAGCGTCTTCGCGCGCGCGTGGTCGTGCGCCTCCCAGGCCGTCACCACCTGGTCGCCGTCGCGGTCGGCCTCCGCGAACCCCCAGCCCATTGCCTCGAGCAGGTAGTACGTGTACACCCCGTGCCCGAGCTTGTCGTCCTCCAGGCTCGGCCGGCCCGGGGTGGTCGCGAACAGCAGGGCCTCGCCGGAGCCCAGCGGCCCGTGGGGCGCCAGCGACCCGTCGACCGGGCCGTCGGCACGGTGCTCCGGACGCACGACGCTCTTGCCGTCGCCGTTGAAGCAGGCGTCGACCACCAGGGCCTTGCGGGACGGGGCCAGGCCCGAGAACCAGCCCTCCAGCACGTCGAGATCGATGGCCGTGCCGTCGAGATCGCTCGGCTGGCTGTCGCGGCCCAGCAGGTACCGCTTCCACGTGTCGCCGTCGGGCGCTCGCGTGCCGTGCCCGGAGAAGTACACGACCACCACGTCGTCGCGCCGCACGCTGGCCTTCAGCGACTTCAAGGCGTCGAGCAGCTCGGCCCGCGTGGGGTCGGCGAGCACCACCACCTCGTCGAACCCGCCTCCGCGGCGGCTCTCGAACACCTCGCCCATCGCGCGGGCGTCGTCGCCGGCGTGCAGCAGGTCGGGGAACGCGGGATCGTCGTACGCGTCGACCCCCGCGACGAGCGCCACGCGACGGGGCTCGAGCGCGGTCTGGAGCACGTCGGCCGTGCTGCGTGCCGGCTCCAGGCCCTTGGTGCGCACCGCCTTCGGCCCGCAGGCCGACAGGATCAGCGCGGCGACCAGTGCAGCTGCAGTGCGTCCTCGATGCACCCCGCGCCCTCCTCGTCACACCATTCCACCACGTACCTGCGGTCGCCACCGGCCGGATCGTCGGGGGTCCACGCCAGCGGACGGTCTCCACCGAGCGCGTGCCGACCGGGCTGCGCGGCCCAGCGCTGCACCACGTTCGCCCCGTGCGGGCCGTGCTCCACGAGGGTCAGCACCCCGGAACGGGTCGTCGTGACGTGGAACACGACGGCCTCACCCGCCTGGAGCCCCGCGCCATCGGACAGCGCGCGCACCGCTGGACCGTCGGCCACGGCCTCGAGCCGCACCGCGGCATCGGGGGTCGATACGCCCCGCGCACGCTGCCCGTCCCCCTGCAGGCCCACGGCCACGACCACGGCAGCGGCGGCGGCCACCAGCGCGACGATCGGCCATCGGGCCCGTGCGGGCGGGCTCTTCGCGGCACGGGCCCGCGCCAGCACCTCGGCCGCCGAGGGGCCACCCGACATCCCGGGCAGCGCCCCCAGCGTCTGACCGAGGATCCGGGCCTCGTCGTGCTCGCGACGGGCTTCGGGGTCGGACGACAGCAGCGCCTGCAGCGCGTCGCGGTCCGCCGCCGGGAGCTCGTCCTCCCGCAGTCCGATCGCGTCGCGGGGGTTCTCAGGGGTCGAGGCAGTCATCTTCCCTCCGGATCCAGCAGGGTCCTCAAGGTCTTTCGCGCGTACGACAGCTTGCTCCGCACCTGCTGGTCCGTGAGACCCGTGGCCTCGCCGACCTCGCGCGAAGAGAGCCCGTGCGCGTAGTACATCAGCAGCAGCGACCGGTGCTCGGGCGGGAGCGCGTCCAACGCGGCTTCCACGCGGTCGCGGTCCCGCAGGGCGTCCAGCACGGCCTCCGGGTCGGGCGTCACCGCTTCGGGCTGCAGCAGCGGCAGCACGCGCCCGCGGGTGCCCTGGCGGCGGAGGTGGTCGAGGCACTTCCGCTGCACCACCGTGAACAGGTAGCTGCGGAAGCTGCCCGACGGCTCGAAGCGCCCCTCCACGAGGGTCACGAACGCGTCGGTCACGAGCTCCTCCACCTCGGGGCCGCCGCCGAGCATGCGGCTCGCATAGGCCGTCACGCGCGGCCTCCAGCGCCCGTAGAGCTCCGCGAACGCGTCGTCGTCGCCCGCCTGGAAGGCGAGCACGAGATCCTCGTCGCTGGAGCGGGCGCGGGCAGGCATCATCAGACCCAGAACGTACGAGCCCACGAAACGTGGAGGAAGATCTTTCTGGGTTCGTCGCCTCCACGGATCGGCGACCCGTGCGTTTGGGGAAGCGACGGAGGAACCATGACCCGAAACACCCTCATCCTCATCGCCCTCTCCCTCGCCGTGCCCGTGTCGGCCCTCGCTGCCGATGCCGACGGCGACGGCTTCGACGCCGCCTGGGACTGCGACGACACCGATCCGACGCGCTACCTCGGCGCCCCCGACCAGCCCGGCGACAACATCGACAGCGACTGCAACGGGTTCGACGCCCCGATGGTCGACTCCGATGGCGACGGTCTGCCCAACAACTTCGAGAACGCCTTCGGGCTGGACCCGTTCGACGCCGACAGCGACGGCGACGGCATCTCCGACTGGGACGAGTCGCACCTCGACACGCCGGCGGGCCCGAACACCGATGCCGACGCCGACGGGCTGATCGCGGCGCTCGACAGCGACGAGGGCGGCGCGCCTCCGCCCCCCGACGACCTCGACGGCGACGGCTTCGACAGCACGCTGGACTGCAACGACGCCGACGCCACGGTGTACCCGGGCGCCCCCGAGGTGTGCGACGCCCTCGACAACGACTGCAACGGCTTCGTCGACGACGGCGTGGCGGGCGGTCAGGTCTGGTACACCGACCTCGACATGGACGGGTACGGCGAGACCGGCAACAGCACCCAGTCGTGTCTCCAGCCCCCCGGCACGTCGAGCGTCGGCGGCGACTGTGACGACAGCAACCCCATGGTGTACCCGGGCGCGCAGGACGTGCCGAACGACGGGATCGACCAGGACTGCGACGGGTTCGACGCCGGCAACTGCATCCCGACCACCTGGTATGTCGACGGCGACATGGATGGCTTCGGAGACCCCACCCGCACCACGTCGTCGTGCCAGCAGCCCCCGGGCACCTCGGCCGTCGGGTCCGACTGCGACGACATGAACGCGCTCGTGAACCCGGGCTCCGTCGAGGTGTGCAACGGCATCGACGACGACTGCGACGCGGTGGTGGACGACGACGCCGCGGATGCCGTGCAGTACTTCTTCGACGCCGATCTCGACGGATTCGGCGACCCCTCGAACACCACGCTCTCGTGTGCGCAGCCGCCGGGCACCAGCCTGTCGGGCGAGGACTGCAACGACACCGACTCCACGGTGTACCCGGGCGCGCAGGACGTGCCGAACGACGGGATCGACCAGGACTGCGACGGATTCGACGGGTGCTTCGGCACGTCCGACATCGATGCCGACGGAATCCCGGATGCCTGCGACCCCGACGCCGATGGCGACGGCTACAGCGTTCCGGACGACTGCGACGACCGCACGCCGCAGATCCATCCGGGCGCGCAGGACGTGCCGAACGACGGGATCGACCAGGACTGCGACGGGTTCGACGGGTGCTTCGGCACGTCCGACCTCGATGCCGACGGAATCCCGGACAGCTGCGATCCCGACGCCGATGGCGACGGATTCCTCGCGATGGTCGACGACTGTGACGATCTCGACTTCTCGATCCATCCAGGCGCCTCCGAGATCTGCGATGGAATCGATGAGGACTGCGACGGAGTGGTCGACGACAACCTGGCGATCGAGTGGTTCGAGGACCTGGACGGCGACGGCTTCGGCGGGGAGTCCCTCGGCATGGCGTGCTCCGTCATCGGAGTCACGAACAGCACGGACTGTGACGACCTCGACCCCACCCTGAACCCAGACGCCTTCGACGTGCCCGGCGACGGGATCGACCAGGACTGCGACGGGCTCGATGCGGTCGACCCCATCGAAGACCGCGATGGGGACGGGTTCGACTCCGTGTCGGACTGCGACGACACCGATCCGTCCGTGTTCCCGGGCTCGCCCGAGGTCTGTGACGACGGCATCGACCAGGACTGCGACAACGTCGACGAGGCCTGCGTGCCCGAAGACACCGGCGACACGGACGACGACGACGACGACGGCCCCAAGGGGTGCACGAGCGCGGGTGCAGGTGCGACCTTCGCGGCCCTGTTCCTGCCGATCTTCTTCGGTCGCCGGCGTCGCTGAGCGGCTAACGGTCTCCCGCCCGGCTCCGTCCTGAGGGGTGGAGGCGAGCCTGGGAGCCCTGCTGGCCAGTCCGACCGAACCCCCGTCCCCCGACCGCGAGCTGGTGATCCGCGCGCGGGGAGGGGACCGTTCGGCGTTCGAGGCCCTGCACGATCGCTATGCGCGCGTCGTGCACGGCGTGCTGCTCGCGAAGGTGCCGCCCGGGATCGCTTCGGATCTCGTGCAGGACACCTTCGTCGCCGTGCTGGAGCGGCTCGGCGGGCTGCGCGACGAAGGGGCGTTCGGCGGGTGGGTGCTCGCCATCGCGCGCAACCTCGCGACCGACTGGCACCGGTCGAGCCGCAAGGTGGTCGCGCTCGACGAGGTGCCCGAGCGCGGAGCCGAGCCTCGCCCCACCGCGGAGGCCGAGCAGGTGCTGGCCGCCATCCGGGCGCTGCCCGAGACGTACGCGGTGCCGCTGACGCTCCGGCTGGTCGAGGGGCTCACGGGTCCCGAGATCGCCGAGCGGCTCGGGATGACACCCGGCTCGGTCCGGGTGAACCTGCACAAGGGCATGAAGCGCTTGCGGGAGGAGCTGGGGGTGGCGGATGAGTGACGACTACCTCTGGGACCGGACCGGTGAGGTCGACCCCGAAGTGGCCCGTCTGGAAGGGCTGCTCGCGGAGCATCGCTACCGGGGAGAGCCGCCACGCGGGCGTTCCGCGGGGTGGGGGCGCGGCCCGTGGCTCCTGGCGGCCCTCGTGCTGCTGGGGGTCGGCGTGGGGGTCGCCCTGCGGTCGATGCGCAGCGACACGGCGTCGTGGGGGCTGTCGTCCGCGAGCTGCGCCGACTGCTCGCTGGCGGTGGGGGAGTGGCTCGAGCCCTCCGAGCCCACCCGGCTCCAGGTCGCCGACATCGGGCACCTCGACGTGGCCGCCTCCAGCCGCCTGCGGATCGTGGCCACCGGAGTCGACGAGCACCGCGTGGAGCTCGAGCGCGGGTCGCTTCACGCCATGGTCCTCGCGCCGCCGCGCCTCCTGGTGGTCGAGACCCCCGCGGCCACGGCCGTCGACCTCGGGTGCGAGTACGACCTGGAGATGGGCGCCGACGGAGCCGGCCGCCTCACGGTCACCTCGGGCTGGGTCGCGCTCGAGGGTCCGCTCGGCACGACCACCGTGGTGGAGGGGAGCTGGGCGCCCATGCGCACGGGCCATCCGCCGGGTCTGCCGCGCTTCCTGTCCGCGTCACAGGCCTTCTCGGAGGCCGCCGACCTCGCGGAGACCGACCCCGCAGCCGCGCTCGACCCCCTCCTGCGCCTCGCGCGCCGGGCCGACACGCTCACGCTCTTCCACCTGCTGCCCCGCGTCGACGGGCCCGATCGCGAGCGGGTGCTCGCCGAGATCGAGCGGCTGGGTCCCGGCCGGATCGACCGTGCGCTCGACCGCGACGGCGTGCTGGCCCTCGACGCCGACGCCCTGGAGGCGCTGCTCGGCGTCCTGGTCGGGTGCTGCGCGCGCTGACTACGGCGCTCCCGGTCCGCCGAGGTGCCCGATGTCGCTCGTCGAGCCGTCGGGATCGAGCACGCTGGGATCTCCGGCGTCCACCAGGGGAGAGCTGCTGTCGAGCGCCGTGTAGTCGGCCGACCACAGCGGATCGACGCTCAGGTTGCCGCTCGTGCCCACCGGGCTCGGCACGCCCGAGAAGCTGTCCGGGAAGAAGTTGCTGAAGTCGGCCGTGAGCGTCGACTGTTGCGCACGCACGTGCCCGTTCGCCGCGGTCCCCACGTGGTTCGACACGTCGGTGTTGTGCAGGGCCAGGGTGCTGTTCGGGAACAGGTGGATGGCGAGCCCGTAGGTCTGCGGAGCGTCCGATGCATTGCCCGCGATGGTGCTGTTCCACACCACCGTCGTGCCGCCGAACTGGTAGAGCCCCGCGCCGTACGACGTGGTCGCGCCCTCCACCTGGTTGTCGACGATCAACGCGTTCCGGAGCGAGCGGGTCCCGGTCGAGAGCAGCGCGATCGCGCCGCCTGCATTGGGGCTCCCGACGATCGTGTTGTCCGTCACGAGCGCGCCGTCGAGCTCGAGCGAGCCCTGGTACACGCGCATCGCGGAGCCGCGGGGCTGGAGCGGGGCCTGCCCGCGGTTGCCCATGGCGATGAGGTCCGTGATCACGGCCGTCCCGCCGCTCTGCGAGTACCCGACGCCGTCCAGGTACGACTGCGCGAGCACGTCGTTGTCGTACAGGTACAGCCCGTCGGCCGTCAGCGTGGTGTTCTGCACGAACACCCCGGCGCCCTCCACCACGTCGCCGCTCGCGCCCGTGGCGAAGTTCCGCTCCACCGTCACGCCGTCCATCGCGAGCACCACCGCGGAGGCGTAGATCCCGGTGCCGCGGCACGCGAGGTCCTCGCAGACGTTGTCGTGGGCCGTCACGTTCTCGAGCGTCACGTTCCCTCCGCTGAGCCGGAGCCCGCCGCCGTTCTGCGCGCGTCCTCCCATCACGCCGAGGTTCCGGAGCACGAGCCCGTTCACACCGTCGGCACGCAGGGTGTTCCCGAGCAGCATCCCGTCGAGCTCGGTGAACGAGGTGCTCTCGATCGTCAGCGGCTTCGCGTCGATGTACACGCGGCCCGCCACGTACGGCACGTCCAGGCAGATCAGCCCGCCGGGCATCGCGGCGTCCACGGCGTCCTGCACGAGCGCATGGTCGAGCGGCACCACGATCTCCTCCCGCGCGCCTGCACACGCGGTGTCCAGGAGATCACAGCGGGCCGGGGCGCCGGGGAACACCGTGTCGGCCGAGTCGTCGCAGTCGGTGCCGTCGAGCACGAAGCCCGCTCGCGGAGCGCAGGTGTGGTCGGGCGTCGCGCTGGAGTCGCCGAACCCGTCGAGGTCGGTGTCGGGGAACCAGTCGGCGAGCAGGCCGTCGTCGGGCCCGTTCGCACAGTCGTTGTCGAGGCCGTCGCAGATCTCGGGGTTCCCGGGGAAGGCGAGCGCGTCGTCGTCGTCGCAGTCGGTGCCGTCGAGCACGTGCCCGCTGGGCTGAGCGCACGCCACGATCGCTGCGGCCCCGCCGTCCCCGAACCCGTCGAGGTCGGTGTCGGGGAACCAGTCGGTGAGCAGGCCGTCGTCGGGCCCGTTCGCGCAGTCGTTGTCGAGGCCGTCGCAGATCTCGGGGTTCCCGGGGAAGGCGAGCGCGTCGTCGTCGTCGCAGTCGGTGGCGTCGAGCACGTGCCCGCTGGGCTGAGCGCACGCCACGATCGCGGGGGCCCCGCCGTCTCCGAACCCGTCGAGGTCGGCATCCGGGTACCACGTCTGGTCGAGCCCCTCGTCGGTGTCGAGGTCGCAGTCGTCGTCCGTGCCGTTGCAGAGCTCGGTGGCCCCGGGATGGACCGTGTCGTCGCCGTCGTCGCAGTCCGTCGCGTCGGCGACGTGTCCGGACGGGGCCTCGCACGCCTCCACGGCCAGCCCTGCGGGGTCGCCGTACCCATCGGCGTCGACGTCCGGCCACCAGGACGTGGGGGTGCAGGGATCGGTGTCCGTGTCCGCGTCGGTGTCGGTGTCCGCGTCGGTGTCGGTGTCGGTGTCGGTGTCCGCATCGGTGTCGGTGTCCGCATCGGTGTCGGTGTCGGTGTCCGCATCCGCATCGGTGTCGGCGTCCGCATCGGTGTCGGCGTCCGCATCGGTGTCGGCGTCCGCGTCGGTGTCGGCGTCGGCCTCGGGGACGGTCGTGTCCGTGTCCTCCGAGTCGCCCTTGCAGGCCGTCGTGACGAGCGCGAGCGCCAGGGTCCATCGCATCATGGGAGACCTCCTTCCCCCGAGCCGTCACGCGGGTCCGGGGCGGATGGTGCAGGCGTGACGGTCTGTTACAGAGGCGCCCGGAGGTCGGATGGTCGTGTGGGCGCTGCTGGCGTGCGGGTCGTCGATCCCGCCGGCGGATCGGGTCGTTCGGGGCGAGCTGTGGGACGGCGACGGGCACCGTCCAGCCGCCGTGGTCATCGCGGACGGGAAGATCCTCGCCGTGGACGACGACGGGTCCGAGTGGATCGGTCCCGACACCGTGGTCACCGAGGTCCCGCGGATCACGGCGGGCTTCGTCGACGCCCACGGGCACCCGACGGGGCTGGGGCGAAAGCTCGTCCAGCTCGACGTCACGGGCCTCCCCACGCTCGAGGCCACGCTCGACCGCGTCCGCACGGCGCCGGGCGAGGGCTGGATCGTGGGGCGCGGCTGGGACCAGAACGACTGGTCGGACACCGCGGGTGCGTGGCCCACCGCTGCCCAGCTCGATGCCGTGTCGAACGGCCGGCCGGCCGCGCTCCGCCGGGTCGACGGGCACGCCGTGTGGGTGAACACCGCGGCGCTGGAGTCCGCGGGGATCACCGCCGCCACTGCCGATCCGCCGGGTGGCGAGATCCTGCGCGATGCCCACGGAGCCCCGCTCGGCGTGCTCGTCGACGAGGCCATGGCGCTCGTGCCGACCCCCGAGCCGACCGCCGCGGAGCTCGAGGACCAGGCCCTCCAGGGCACGAAGGCCGCCCGTGCCGCGGGGCTCGTCGGGGTGCACGTGATGGGCGCGTCCGATGCGAACCTCGCCGCCTACCAGGCGCTCGCCCGGCGCGAGGCCCTGCCGATCCGCCTGTGGGTGTACGTCTCTCCCGACACCGATGCCGCGAAGACCCTCATGGAGACGGGCCCGTTCGGGGAGGGCCGCGTGCAGGTGGTCGGTGTGAAGGCCTTCGCCGACGGGGCGCTCGGCTCGCGTGGTGCGTGGCTCTCGGCGGACTACAGCGACCGTCCGGGGCATCGCGGAACCCCCATCCAGAGCGAGCAGGACCTCGCCGGCCTCGCCACCCGGCTCGTGGCGCAGGGCGCCCAGCTCGCTGTGCACGCGATCGGAGATGCCGGGGTGCACGCGACGCTCGACGCCTTCGCAGAGGCTCGCGCCGCACATCCCGACGCGACGGTGCGCCTGCGGGTGGAGCACGCGCAGGTGGTCGCACCGGCCGACGTCCCGCGGTTCGCGGCGCTGAACGCCATCGCGTCGATGCAGCCCACCCACGCCACCTCCGACATGCCGTGGGCGGAAGCACGCCTCGGTCCCGACCGCATCGCGTGGGCCTACGCGTGGCGAACCCTCGAGGAGGCCGGCGCACACGTGTGCTTCGGCTCCGACTTCCCGGTGGAGTCGCACGAGCCGGCGCTCGGTGTGCATGCCGCCGTGACGCGCACCGACGCGGTGGGCCAGCCGGTGGGGGGCTGGTTCCCGGACCAGCGGTTCTCGGAGTCGGAGACGGTGCGGGCGTTCACCGAGCGCGCCGCGTACGCGGTGCATGCCGAAGGCGAGGTCGGGGCCGTGGCCGTGGGCCTGCCCGCCGACCTCACGCTGTGGACGGACGACTGGACGCCCGTCGGCACCCTGGTGGAGGGCCGCGATGATTGAGATCGACACGCTCGAGGGGTTCGATGCCTGGGTGGCCAGCGCGTGCGCGCCCGCCGCGATCCAGGGCCTGGATCTCCGCGGACGCACCGACGCGATCCGGCACCTGCGGTGTCCCGGCACGCTGTTCCTGGCGTGCGAGCTCGAGCCGCATGCGGCCGGACTGTTGGTGCAGCACGGGGCCGTGGTGGTGCCCGACCTCCCCGATCGCGCGTTCACCGTCCATCGGTCCCGGCTCTACGCCGCCGAAGAGCTGTACGACGCCTTCGATCCCGACCGTCCCGAGTCGTTCCACGATTGCCTCGATCAGCGCATCTACCGGCAGTACGTCGCCGACGGGCGTGGCAAGCCCCGCGACATCGCCGTGGGGCTCTGGCAGGGCCTGCACGACCACAGCATCTCCGACGCCCTGTGGGAGGTGCTCGACAGCCACCCGGTGGTCGCGGTGATGGGAGGGCACGGCCTCGACCGCAGCGAGCCGGGCTACGCGCAGGTGGTGCGGCTGTCCAAGATGCTCGCGGAGCGGGGCTATCTCATGGTGTCGGGTGGGGGTCCGGGCGCGATGGAGGCCACGCACCTCGGCGCCTGGCTGGCGGGGCGTCCGGACGACGTGATCGATGCGGTCCTGTCGGGCCCGTTCGCGGTCCGTCCCGTGGGAGCGCGCCCCCACACGGAGTATGCAGACCCCGACTGGCTCCAGCGCGCCTGGCGTGTGCGCGAGCAGTGGCCGCGGGTGAACGGCACCCTCAGCGTGGGCATCCCGACGTGGCTGTACGGGCACGAGCCGCCCACGCCCTTCGCCACGCACATCGCGAAGTACTTCGCGAACTCCATCCGGGAGGACGGCGTGCTCTCGGTGGCGACGCACGGCGTCGTGTTCGCGCCCGGGAGCGCGGGCACGATCCAGGAGATCTTCCAGGACGCGTGCCAGAACCACTACGCCACGACGGGCCAGATCTCGCCGATGGTGCTGCTCGGACGGGAGTACTGGACGACCACCAAGCCCGTGTGGCCGCTGCTCGAGCAGGTGTCGGGAGGGCAGGTGTACGGCGACCTCGTGTGCCTCGTCGACAGCTGCCGCGAGGCGGTCGACCGCATCCAGCGGTTCGAGGCGAGCTGGTACGTCGCGCCGTCCGAGCCGGAGGCCGCGCTCGAAGCGGAGCTCCGCCGGGCGCTGAAGCTCCGCTCCAACTGGTCGATCACGCGGGTGGATCCGCCGTCCGGAACCCGGCAGTGGCTCGGGCCCGAGGCGGCGGATCGCCTGGCCGACTGGCTGTTCGACGTGGGGGGCGACGACTGGATCCACCGCGACTCCGCGGCGTCGTTCTGGCGCGCGGTGCTGCTGCGGGAAGGGCGTCCGCGGCTGGCGCTCGTGCCCGACCCCGCCCCCGCGCGCCCGCTCGTGGCGCGAGACCTGCTGGTGCTCGCGCTGGAGGGGGGCGAGTCGGCCTGGAGGCTGGCGCTCGCCGACTGAGCCCGGTCGCGCGTCCTCCGGTGGGATGCCGCGCAGCTCGTCGGTGAACTCCGACAGGTCGTTGTGCCAAGATGGCGGCCATGGTCCTCCTCGCGAGCCTGGCGTGGTCCAACGAGTGCGCCTCGCCCCTCACCGCTGCCGAGCTCGAAGCGCTCGTCCAGGCGGCCTCCACGGCAGTCGGGAACGACGACGTCGCGGGGTTCCGGGCGCGGTATCGCGAGCTCGGCAAGCGCGTGCCGTGCCTCGAGGGCCCCATCCCCACGAAGCCATGGGCCGAGATGCTCGTGCTCGACGCCATCGTGCGGTTCGCCGATGGCCAGGAGGCCGGCGTGCCGCTGGGCACCGCGCGGTCCATCGATCCGGGGGTCGAGGTCCCGCCGTTCCTCGCAGACGTGGCGCCGATCGCGCCCGACGGTGGCGAGCCGATCGCGGCCGGGGTCGAGCTGTACGTCGATGGCGTGCGGGCCGAGCGCCTGGGTCCGCTCCAGGGCGACCACGTGCTGCAGCGCTCGCGGGGCGGGCGTTGGGAGAGCGTCCTGGGCTCTTCGATCCCGCGCTCGTGGTCGAGCGAGTCGAGCGCGCGCATTCCCACCACACCGGCCGATCGCTGGGTGATCGCGTCCATCGGTCCGGGCTTCACGTGGGTGTCGCAGAAGCCCGACGAGCCGGGCGACTACCTGCCCGAGGCGAGCGGGGTGGGCGCGGGTGCCCAGGTGTCGGGCGAAGCCCGCTTCGCGTTCGAGCAGGCCGGGGCGTTCGCGCGCGTGGTGCTCCCGCTGTGGATCGGCCGGCTGTCGGGGGGAGGGCTGAGGTTCAGCCCGAGCGGCGACCTCGGGGTGTCGCGTGCGGCGGGTCCGATCGAGGTGGAGCTGGGCGTGCACGTCGCGTTCACGCCGCTGCTCGAGGGCGGGAAGAACAAGGAGCGCCTCGATCTGCTGCCCGCGCTGGGGGCCCGATGGGTCGGAGACGCCGGCGATGCCGGGCTCACGGTGGGGGCCTGGCTCGACAGCGTGCGCGTCGTGGGCCGGGGGGGCTGGTCGATCGAGGCCGGCGAGTCGCGGATCCGGGTGGGCGCGGAGGTGGGCGCGCACACGCGGGGCTTCGAGCAGCAGCTCCCGGCGCGGGTGCGCCCGCTGCACCAGACCACGTTCGAGGCGGGCCTCTCGGTGGGGATGGTCGTTCCTTGAGGTAGACTCCGGGCATGTGGCTGCTCGCGACGGCATACGGAATCGAGGTCCAGGTCGGTCCCGACAAGGAGTACACGTCGATCGACGCGGCGGTCGGCGCGGCCGAGGTCACGGTGGTGCTCGTGGATCCGGGCGTCTATCCGGCCTCGTTCGACGTGAACGGCCGCGAGGTCGAGGTGCGCGGAGCGGGCCCGGGGCTCACGGTCCTCCGCACGGAGGGCACGCGGCTCGAGATCGACGGCGTCGACGGCGCGCCGGGCACGGTCCATCTCGCGGATCTCACGGTGGAGATGGGCGCTGCCGACACCGAGGTGATCCACGTCCATGCCTTCGGGGTGCTCTCCTCGGAGCGCGTGGTGTTCCGGGGGCTCCCCGTCGATCCGTCGGGGCAGGGGTGGGATCCGGGGATCGGGCGCGAGAGCTTCATGCGCGTCGCAGGGGTGTTCACGGCGGTGTCGTCCGACTTCCTGTGGGGGGCCGCGGCGGATCGGGGTGCGCAGATCGAGGTACAGCCCGGCGCGACGGTGGAGCTCGACGACTGCGTATCGGTCGGCTCGGAGAGCTTCGGGGAGCCTGGTGGAGCGATCTACGCCGAAGGGGCCACGGTGATCGTGCGCAGCTCGGTGTTCGCGGATCACGTGGGCGATCGGGGCACGGCGATCCGCGTCACGGGCGGTTCGACGCTCGACATCTCCGACAGCTCGTTCCTGCGGAACCGGTCCACCACGCAGGGCGCGGTGGTCGGGGTCGACTCCACCGTGGTGATCACGGGCTCCGAGCTGGTCGCGAACCGGGGTGAGTCGGGCGCAGCGCTGCGGGTGTACGGCGGCAGCCTCACGCTCGAGCGCTCCGTGTTCGAGGGCAACCGCACCACGGGCTCGGGTGCCGCGCTGCGCTGCGAAGCCACGTCGTGCTCGGTGTCCGACACCCTGTTCCTCGCGAACCGCTCCGACACCATCGGCAGTGCGGTGTTCGTGACGGGCGGCACGGGCTCGATGGTGCGGTCGTCGTTCTGCGACAACGTCGCCCCGGTGGACGGTGGGGCGGTGTACCTCGAGAGCACGCCCCTCGCGTTCGCGAACAACCTCGTGTGGCGCAACCGGGGGGGCGGCATCCGGGTGGGTGCGGGCACGGCGGCCATCCGGCACAGCGCGCTGGTGGGGAACCGGAACGCGAACGGCTCGGCCGTCGGCGGAACCTCGTACCTGCTCATCGACTCCATCGTCGCGGGCCACGACGGCGAGTCCGACCTCGCGCTGCTGCAGGCGGGCAACGCCGCGAACACCACGCTGCAGAACAACGCGTACTTCGAGAACACGGTGCCCTCGCAGGGCAACATCCAGGATCTCGGGAACAACGTGAACAGCGATCCGCGGCTCCACGTGTGGCCGCCGGTCGGGTGTGTGCTCGACGACTACCGCCTGCGGCAGGACAGCCCGCTGATCGGGCGTGGCAGCAACGTGGGCGAAGACATCGGCGTGTTCTCGGGCGCGGATGCGGGGGTGCCGAACGTCGACGCCGATGGGGACACGGTCCCCGCGCCCTACGACTGTGACGACGACGACCCCGAGCTGATCGATCCGATCCTGGTCTACCCGAACGACCGCGACCACGATGGCTTCGCCGACCTCCTCGATCCGGGCGAGGCGTTCGAGTCCTGCCCCCGTCCGGGCCGGGCCACGGCCCTCGGCGACTGCAACGACCAGGAAGCCGGCATCTACCCCGACGCCCCCGAAGACATCGCCGGGCGCGACCGCAACTGCGACGACTGGGTCGATCCTGCGATCCGGCCGAGCCGGGCGTGCTCTGCGACGGGTGGAGGCGCGCTGCTGGGGTGGGGCGCGCTGCTCCTCCTGCTCACTCGATGGAGCAGGTCCGCATGAGCCGCTTGCACTGCACCGTGTTCATGCGGTTCGCACGGATGGTGCCCGAGCCCGCGCGGCCGTAGCCGTTCCCGAAGTCGGCCTCGATGGTGTACGACCCCGACGGCACGCTCCCGCGCGGCACCATGGCGTTCCCGCGGGCATCGATGAGCTGTACGGGCACCGGCGAGTCGACCTTCACGAGCCCGGTGGACCCGCCCGTCGGAGCCGGCGCCACGGGCTCGGGAGCCACGGGCTGTGGATCGGGCGCGGGCACGGGGTCGGGCGCGGGCTGAGGGTCGGGAACGGGCTCCGGGACGGGCTCCGGCACGACATCGGGTGCGACCACGGGCTGTGGAGCGGGCGCGGGGTCGACCAGTGCGGGCGTGCCCGGAGCGGGCTCGGGAGTGCCGAGGGACGGTACCGGACGGGACGGAGGGACCGGAGCCAGGGGTCGCGGTGTCGGGCGCACGGATTCCGGCGGGCCCTGGCTCACGAGGCTCTGGCCCAGCACCACACCGGCGAACATCGACGCGATCCCTGCACCCAGCCCGCCGATCGCCAGCAGCAGCACGACCCACACCCACCATGGCGTGGACGGACGCCGGCGCACGGCCGACACGGAGCGCGGCACGTCGACGGTCTCGACCGACGGCGGATCCTGGATGAGGGGCTTCGACGGCCGCTCCACACGCGGGCGGGTGTCGAGCACCTCGGGCGGCTGGAGGTCTTCGTCTCTCGCGCCCGGGATCGCGTGGCCTTCGAGGATGCGGAGGCCGGTGAGGTCGCCCGAGCGGTTCGGGGCCGGGAACTCGTGCTCGCGGCACCACGCACGCCGGGAGAGCCCGCGCAGCAAGGGCGCTTCGGACTCGAGCTGCGCGTTCAGCTCGGCCGCGCTGGGGCGCTCGGTGCGGTCGAATGCGAGCGAACGGCGCAGGATGTCGCGCACGCCGGGGTGCACGTCGCCCGGGAGCATCGCGAGCTGCTCGTCGAGCAGGGGGTCGTAGTTCGACTGCGACGCCATCGCGACGTAGTGCTGCTGGAGCGAGAGCCCGTTCAGGAAGCGCTGCTTCGACAGGCCCTCGAACAGCACGCAGGCCAGCGCGAACACGTCGCCCTCGGGGCCCGTGATGTTCCCGAAGCGCTCGGGAGCCATGTACTGGTACGTGCCGATCAGGGTGTCGGTGGTCGTCGACGCCTCGCGCTCGATGTTCGCCCGTGCGATCCCGAAGTCGAGCAGCTTCACCTGGCCGTGCTTCGACACGCGGATGTTCGCGGGCTTGATGTCGCGGTGCACGAGCTGCATCGCGCGCCCGTCGTTCCCGGGGGTCGACCAGGCCGCGTCGAGCCCGCTCGCGACCTCCGCCACGCACTCGGCCAGCATGCGCGCGCTCATGTCGTTCTCGGGCTTGAGCAGCACGCTCAGGTCGACCCCGTCGACGTACTCCGTGACGAGCCCCACCCGGCCGTCGAGGATCACGAGATCGTGCACCTTCAGGATGGCCGGGTGGTCGAGCCGGGAGAGCAGGTGCGCTTCGTCACGGAGCCGCTCCACGGACTGACCGAACGGGTCGAGGCCCTGGCGGAGGATCTTCACGGCGACGGTCTGGCGGACCCCCGAGGGCGCGACCATGGTGGTGCGATACACCTCTCCGAATCCACCGCGCCCGAGGCACTCGTGGAACTCGAACGCGCGCCCGAGCCCTCGAGGCTCGGTGTGCCCGGAGTTGTCGGGGTTCATCGGCGGCCAGTGTACCGCGATGCGCCGACCCGGGTCGCCCGGGCCGGTCGCCTTTAGCCGTGTTTTAGCGCCGCCGGCGGAGAGCGAGCGCCGTCAGCGGCAGCAGCAGCCACGCCGGGGCGGTCGCACCGGAGGTGGCGCACTGGCACCCGCCCCCGCCGTATTCGCCCGTCTCGGTCGCCGTGTCGGTGTCGGTGTCGGTGTCGGTGTCGGCATCGGTGTCTGCGTCTGCATCCGTATCGGCATCGGCGTCGGTGTCGGCGTCGGCGTCGGCATCGGTGTCGGAGTCGGCATCGGTGTCCGCATCCGTGTCCGCATCGGCGTCGGTGTCGGCATCCGAGTCGGTGTCGGCGTCGGCGTCGGTGTCGGAGTCGGTATCGGTGTCGGTGTCGGCGTCGCCCGTGTCCACGGCTCCGGTGTCCGCGGCTCCGGTGTCGACCCCGCCGGTCTCTCCGGTCTGGACTGCCGCACCCGTGTCGGTGTCGGTGTCGGCGTCAGTGTCGGCATCGGTATCGGCGTCGGTGTCGGCATCCGTGTCGGCGTCGGTGTCGGCATCCGTGTCGGCGTCGGTGTCCGCATCGGTATCGGCGTCGGTGTCCGCATCGGTATCGGCGTCGGTGTCCGCATCGGTATCGGCGTCGGTGTCCGCATCGGTATCGGCGTCGGTGTCGGCGTCGGTGTCCGCATCGGCATCGGTGTCGGCGTCGGTATCGGCGTCGGTGTCGGCATCGGCATCGGTGTCGGCGTCGGCGTCGGTGTCGGCGTCGGTGTCCGCATCGGTGTCGGCATCGGTGTCGGCGTCGGTGTCCGCATCGGTGTCGGCATCGGTGTCGGCGTCGGTGTCGGCATCGGCATCCGAGTCGGTGTCGGCGTCGGTGTCCGCATCGGTGTCGGTGTCGGTATCGGTGTCGGCGTCGCCGCCCGCATCGAGGGTGAGCGTCAGGTCGAAGTCGCCTTCGTCGCCGTTGTAGCCGTGGACGAGGACCGAGTACGTCGTGCCGGCCGTCACCGTGGTCTCGAGCTCCGAGGTGAAGCCGGTGCAGCCGGGACCGTCGTCGTTCCCGTCCTCGCAGGCGAGCGAGCCGCAGTCGCCCGAGAAGATCGTGAGCTTGCTGTCGAAGTCCGCGGCGTCACACAGGGAGGCCGTGAGGGTTCCCGATGCGCTCGGCGTGTACGAGTACCAGACCCCGTTGTTGCCCGTGCCCGTCCCGCAGAACGAGGTCGTCGGGTCGGGCGCGCCCACCGTCGTTCCGGGCGTGGTGCCCTCCGTGATGACGAACGCCGTCGCGCAGGACGAGTTCACCGGGTCGCACACGCCGTCGCCGTCGGTGTCGAACACGGCGTCGTCCATGCCCGGACACGCGTCCTCGTCGTCGCACACGCCATCCGTGTCGGCATCTCCGGACAGGTTGTCGCCGAAACACGCGTCGCACGCGTCTCCGATCAGGTCGTTGTCGGCGTCTTCCTGGCCCGGGTTCGCGTCGTCGGGGCAGTTGTCGACCGTGTCGCCGACCCCGTCACCGTCGGTGTCGGTGTCGAACGTCGTCGTGAGCGTGAAGTCGCCGCTGTTCGACGAGAAGCCGTGCACGAGCACCTGGTACGGCACGCTGCCCGTCACGGGGATCGTGAGCTCCGAAGAGTTGCCCGCGCAGCGCGGGCTCACGTCGTCGTTCCCGGCGACGCAGGTGAGGGTGCCGCAGCCGTCTTCGTACACGCTGAGCTTCGAGTCGTAGTTCGTCGTTCCGCACATCGACAGCGTCAGCACGCCATCGGACGGAGGCGTCACCTCGTACCAGACGCCCGGTGCCGTCACGGACACGTCGCAGGTTCCGGCCACCGCGAGGGGCGCGCCCACCGTGGTGGACGTGACCGACGCGTTCACGCCGAGCGGGATCGCATCCGTGCACGCGCCATTCAGCGGGTCGCACACCCCGTCGTCGTTCGAGTCGACATCGGTGTTCGCCGCACCGGGCGTGCCGCGGTCGCCATCACCGAACGGCGCGATCGCCTGGCACCACGCCGTCGCCGGGTCGTTCGCAGTGGCGTCACTCGCGCTCGGCAGCAGCGCCATGGAGGCGCCCGTCGGATCCGGGAAGCCGGGCCCGCCATCCCACGCGACCTGGTCGATCAGCACCGGCCCGAAGCTCAGGATCAGCTCGTCATCGGAGTTCCCGAGGAACATCTGGCCCACGGTGGCATCCGTCCAGTCCCACTGGACCGGCGCGTTCCCGTTCGTGGCGGTGTCGATGTTGTTCCCGATCACCGCGCGGCCGCCCGGCGGCACGGGGAGCGAGATCTCGACGACCAGCGCGTCGCTCCCGAGGTCGGTGAGCTCGAGCCCGAACAGGTCGAGGTGGTACGGGCTCGTGTTGAGCAGCTCGAACCACTCTCCGTTCGGATCCGTGACCACGTCGGGATTCTGCAGGATCTCCGTGATCACGAGCTCGCCGGCCTGGATGCCGAGCATCCCGAACTGGGCGTCGTTGCCGTCGCAGTCTTCGTCGATGCCGTTGCCCCACAGCGCCGCCGAGGCCGCTTCGAGCACGTGGGGACCGATGTTCGCATCGGTGTCGTCGCAGTCGGCCGGCGCGCAGATGCCGTCTCCGTCGCCGTCTCCGCACGCCGCGTTGCTCGTGTTCGGGTCGGTGCCGTTCCACAGCTCGATGCCGTTCGGGATGCCGTCGCTGTCGGCGTCGGGACCCGTGAGCCCGAGCAGCGCCTGGTCGGCGTCGTCGAGACCATCGCCATCGGCGTCGAGGAACGTGCACGAGGGATCGCCGAGGATCACGTCGCGCGGGTCGTTCGGGTCGCAGCCGAGCAGGATCTCGCCCAGATCACTGATGTGGTCGCCGTCGGAGTCCCAGGTCGCGGGGTTCGTGATGGGCGTGGTGCCCGGGCCCACCAGGCCGAGCTCCACACCGTCGTCGATGCCGTCGAAGTCGGAGTCGGGCGTGAGGGACGAGATCGGGCTCGGGGCGAGCGGCGCCTCGTTGATGTCGAACACCCCGTCGGCGTCGGCGTCGCTGCTGTTCAGCGCGAGCACGGCGGCGTCGTCGAGCGGGTTCGACGGGTCGAGCGTGAGGAAGACCTCGATGGGATCGAGCACCCCGCCGCCGTCGGTATCGGCCGTGAACGGGTCGGACGCGTTGCGGGACTCGAACAGGTCGGGCAGCAGGTCCCAGTCGGAATCCGCGGGGCCGGCCGAGGCGACCGAGGGGAGGAGCGCGAGGAGGAGGAGCGGACGGCGCATGGAGTCTCCGGCGTGACCCGAGCACTCTACCCGTGGTCGCGGGTCCACGCGACCCGATGCGCCGCGGGGAGCCGTCGGTCGCGAAGACCGGTGTCCCGGGCGCCGATTGCCGGAGAGTCCAGCCCGCACGGTGGATTCCAGCAATCTTCGCGTGTGCATGGACGAGATCGATCCCCTGTGAATTGATGTCCATGTCGCCCGGGGTTCCGATGTTCGTCGTGCTCCTGATCAGCTGCTCCATGCCGCCTTCCGCGTCGGCCAGCCTGCCGGAGGCCCGTCCGGGCGTGCCGTTCGAGAGTCTCGGTCACGCGCCGCCCGACCGCATGGTGCTGGTCGACCTCGAGCCGTGGGGCGACCGGGGCGCGATGGGGGTGTTCTACTCGCTCGACGAGGTCCTGCGACCCATCCAGAAGAGCGAGCTGTCCGACGAGAGCGAGGTGTCGGTCGCGGTTCGCCTCGTCCTCTCCGAGGTCGGCCCCGACCGCCTCGTCACGAACGAGTACGGGCTGAAGGAGGCCGTCGGCATCCTCGAGACCGTGTTCAACCGGCTCGACCCCATCGAGACGAACCCGCTCGGCATCGACGGCGCCCCGGAGTTCCCGGGCTGCGGGCCCGATGGCGTGTTCCGCACGTGCGCCGACCCCGACGAGTACCTGGGTCTCAAGACGTGGCGGGCGTTCGAGCCCGACCGCATCGCGCCTCCCGAGGTGGTCGAGGCCGCGGCCGACCTCGCGGTCACCGCCTGGTGGCTCGTCGAGCAGGGGCGAACCAACGTGAGCCGGGGGGCCACGAGCTACGTGCACCGCTGCGGCGGCTCCGCGTACGGCGAGCCCACGTGGCGGTGCTCGCGCGCCGTCCCGGGCGCGAGCCCCCACTCCGGCCCCGTGATGTTCAAGTCACCCGGCGAGTTCGACCGTGCGCGTGGGTTCTACCGGCTCTCGAGCACGCGGTGGATCGACTACGAGGTCGCGATGGACCCCACACCGCCCCTGGTGGTCGCGCTCCGTTAGCGCCAGGCGCGCATCAGCAGCTCGGCCGACGCGAGGCGTGCCGCGACATCCGACATGTGTGTCGTGACGATCACCTCGTCGGCCCGGCACCGCTCCGCGACCGCGCGGATCTTCGACGCCACCGCGTCGGGTGTGCCGACGAACCGCGTGGCCTCGACCTGCGCCGCGACCGCGGCCTCCACCGGCGTGAAGTGCACCCGGCGGGCCTCTTCGCGGGTGGGGGGCTTCGCCACGCGCCCGGTGCGCAGCCGCACGAAGGCCACGAGCGCGGGACGCGCCAGGTCGACGGCCTCTTCGTGGGTCTCCGCGACGAACGCGGCCACCGCGAGCATCGCGCGGGGCTCGGGGGTGCGCCCGGCGCGGAACGCCTGGCGGTACCCCAGCATCATGGGCTCCGGCGGCGCGGGGCTGAAGTGTGCCGCGTACGCGAACGGGTACCCGCGGATCGCGGCCAGTCGCGCGCTGTAGTCGCTCGACCCCAGCAGCCAGATCGGCGGCAGAGGCGTGTCGTCCGGCTGGGCCACGACCCCGCTGTGGGCCTCCGCCCAGTGCTCGAGCTCGGCGAGCTGCTCGGGGAAGTCGTCGCGGTGGACCTGTGCCGGACCGCGGAGCGCGAGCGCGGTCGGACCGTCGGTGCCGGGCGCCCGCCCGAGCCCGAGATCGATCCGGTTCGGGTACATCGACGCCAGCAGCCGGTACGCCTCCGCGATGCGCAGCGACGCGTGGTTCGGGAGCATCACGCCGCCCGCGCCCAGGCGGATGTGCGACGTGCGTGCGCCCACGTGCGCGATCATCAGATCGGGCGCAGTGGACGCGATGCCCGGCAGGCTGTGGTGCTCGGCGTACCAGATGCGGTGGTAGCCGAGCGCCTCGGCGTGCTGGGCCAGCGCGACGCTTGCGGCGATGGCGGTGGACGAGGTCTGGTCGGAGGCCTGGGGAACCAGGTCGAGGATCGACAGGGGCAGCATGCAGTCTCCTGGAGCCGCTCCCTAACGCTCCGCTCGGCCGTCAGGAGCCCTTCGCGCGCGGCAGGCTCACGACCGGGATCCCGGCCGGCACACGGGCCTGGATCTCGGCGAGCTCGACCGGATCGACCGTAGAGCGCGTACGGACCGTGAGCGACTGCGCACCCTTCGCCCGCCGCAGGGCGTTCAGGCGCTCGTTGAACCAGTTCGGGTACTGGCTGCGCGCGTTCTTGATGAAGTTCGGGTACAGGCCCGTGCTGGTCTCGCTGAACGTCACGTGCAGGCCGTCGTCACCACGCACGTAGCTCCGCGTGAACGGCATGTACGTGAACTGGAAGTGCACGTTCGCGTTCGGCAGGTGCTCGAGCCAGAACGCATCGCTCGCGCCCTCCCACTCGCCCATGTTCGTGAAGATCACGTCGCGCACGTGCTGCAGGCGCTTCGCGAGCTCCCGGTTCTCGCCCCGCGACCCGTAGTACGTGTGCAGCGCGAGGGTGCGCAGGGCCGGGAAGGCCGTGTCGAAGTCGACGAGCTCGCTCGCTTCGGGGAGGTCGGTCTCCAGGTGCTGGATGTGCGGGCTCGGCTGCTTCGCGAGCTCGAGCACCTCCGCGAACGCGGGATAGCTCCCGTTCTCGCTGACCGCGAAGCCCACGGGGCCCCGGATCTCGTGCGGATCCGGGAGCAGCGTCGTGCCGATGCGCGTCAGCGACACGAGGTTCGGGTGCCGCAGGTGGGCCACGGTGGTCGAGATCTGCTCGATCGTGCGCCAGCCGGGATCCTCGAGCACGTCGGGCTTCAGGCGCTTCGGCTTGGTGGTCGCGACCGACAGCAGGCCGCGCCGGAACCGCACGCTCTTCGGGTCCACCGCCGGACCGAGCGAGCCCAGCCACAGCACGTGGTTCGCCTTGAACAGGGCGGCTTCCTCCTTCCGCTCCTTCGGCTTCAACACCCGGCTCTCGCCCTCGAGCTGCAGGGCGGCGAACCGACCGCGCGCGTCACCCGCTTCGAGGAGGGCGTCGATCCACACCATCACCGCGCCCTCGTCGGCGGGGCTCGCGAGCACCGCGTCGAACAGGGCGCCCGTGTCGACGCCTTCGGGGGCTCGCTCCTCGAACGGCCGCGCCCGCACGAGCCGAACGGTCTCCGCGAGGTCTCCCAGGTCGACCGTGCCGGGCTCGGGGAGCTTCTGGAGCACGCGGTCGATGCCCTGGAGCACGGAGTCCTCGAAGTCCGTGTAGTCGTCGTCCTCCATCGCGTCGCGCTCGGCCTGCACCTCGGCGCGCCAGGCCTCCAGCGGGCCGCGCATCCTCGGGTCCGCCACATGGGCCACCACGCGGAAGTAGCCCGTCCACGCGGGCCGACTCGACGACGAGCGCTGCGTGAACACCTTCGGGAACCGCATCAGCGCGCGGGTCATGCGCGGATCGGGGTCGAGGTTCAGCAGCCGGTCGAACCGCGCGCGGAGGTCCTTCGACGTGCCCTCCTCGAGCGCGTCGAGCAGCACGCCGAGCAACACGCGGCGGCCCTCACCGAAGCAGCCCTCCCAGTTCCGCTGGAGCTCCGCGCGCTTTCCGGCGAGCGGAGGCAGCGCCGCCGTCGCGTGGTCGGACAGGGCCTCGAGGTGCTCGGCGAGCGCAGCGGACCGGCTCGTGCCCCAGGCGTCCACGAGCGCTTCGAGCCCGTGCTCCCAGTCGTTCCGTGCGAGTGCGGCAGTTCCGTCGGCGATTCCCATGCTTCCCCCTCGGGGGTGCATGCTACTCTGCCTTCCGCCGCTGTTCGAGCGCTTCGGCACATCCGGTTCGCTGAGGCTCCCCGACGGCCGGGTCGGCGGCGACCTGCAGGCACCGGATGGCGGTCCCGGATCCGAACGCGTGCGCGATGTTCCCGCGCACGTACTCCCGCTGCCGGGTCAGCACGTCCTGGTTCCCGAGGCTGTCCCACAGATCCCGGTCGTCGTCGAACCGGAGCGCGTCGTACGACGCCTCGAAGTCCGTCGCGTAGAACCGTGCCAGCCGGGCCGGGAGCGCCCTGCGGTCGGACATCGGCGGCAGGCCGGGCGCATCCGGACCCAGCATCGCGGACAGCCGCTCGGCGAGCTTCGGGAGGTCGGTGCGCTCGTCCGGACCCTCCGTGAACAGGCACACCCGGCCGCCCGGGAGGGCGTCGGACGCCGCCAGCACGGTGCCTGCGAGGTCGGGCTCGGTGTCGCCGACCTTCGCCGCCTCTCGGAGCGCTGCGAGCTTCGGCTCCAGGTCGTCGGACTCGGCCACCGAGAGGGACACCAGGGCGGCCGGCTGCACCTCCAGCCCGAGCGCACGGCCCTGGCGCAGGGTGAGGCGCAGCGGACCCCGCCCGCAGACCGACTCGACCTCGCTGTCGACCACGGACCCCCACTCCCCCGTGGACGCGCCCCGCACGGCCGACCACGCCAGCAGGTCGGCCAGCACGGGGTCGACGCCCGTGAGCGCATCGTGGAGCTTCGACGGAGGCGAGCCGGGGGCGAGCGCCCACTGGATCTCGTCGCGGCCCTTCATGCGCTGGTTCAGGCGGACCCACGCGTCGTCGTGGATCTCGCGTTCCTCGCGCAGGGCCGCGGACACGAGCGGATCCCCGAACACCATGCCCATCCGGATCTCGTTCGTCGGTTCGGAGGGGAGCTCGCAGTCGGCGCCCGCATCGCAGCCGGCGTAGGCGGTCCAGTCGGTGGGCGGGGCGTCGAGGAGCCCGCCGCAGGCGAGGCAGATCGCGAGACCCGCCGCGAACGGCGCGGTGGATGGGGGGATTCTCAGGGGTCCTCCAGGGGGCGCCACGGAACGCCGCCCCCAGTCTACGCCCGGATTCCGCTCACGCGCGGAAGCGGGCTGCCCAGGCCTCCTGGAGCGAGTCGCGGAAGTCGGGGTGGGCGATGGACACGAGGAGCTTCGCCCGCTCGCGCAGCGTACGGCCGTACAGGTTCACGGCGCCGTGCTCGGTGACCACCCAGTGCACGTCGGACCGGTTCGTCACCACCCCCGCGCCGTCCGCGAGCGTCGGGACGATGCGGCTCGTCTTCCCGTGCTGCGCAGTGCTGGGGAGCGCGATGATCGGCACGCCGCCGGGCGATCGGGCGGCGGCGCGGATGAAGTCGACCTGCCCGCCGACCCCGCTGTAGATGCGCGAGCCGATGGAGTCGGAGCTCACCTGACCCGTCAGATCGACCGAGATCGCGCTGTTGATCGCCACCAGCTTCGTGTTGCTGCTGGCGACCTCGATGTCGTTGGTGTGGTCGCACGGGTGCGCCTCGACCTGCGTGTTCTCGTGGACCCAGTCGTACAGGCGCCGCGAGCCCAGCACGAACGTGGTGACCACCTTGCGGCGGTGGCGCGTCTTGTGGCGCCCGGTGACGAGCCCGGCCTCGACCGCCGCCATGACGCCGTCGCTGATCATCTCGCTGTGGACGCCCAGATCGAGCCCCTCCTGCTGGCAGAGCAGCGCGATGACGGCGTCGGGGACCCCGCCGATGCCGAGCTGCAGGGTGGCCCCGCGGGGGACGAGGGGGGCTATGTGCTCGGCGATGCGGGCCTCTTCGGGGGAGGGCGCACCCGCATCGAGCTCCGGCAGCTCCTCGTCGTGCTCGACGATCGCGTCGACCTCGCTCACGTGGAGGAACGTGTTCCCGAGCACACGCGGCATTCGGGCGTTCACCTGCACCACGACGCGGCGTGCGCTCTCGGCGGCGGCGAGCGACGCCATCACCTCCGTGCCGAGCGACACGAAGCCGTGCTTGTCGGGCGGAGAGACCGTGAGCAGCGCGACATCCAGCGGGGGCTCCATGCTGCGGATCAGGCGCGGGATCTCGGAGAGGTTGCACGGCACGTAGTCCGCGCGACCATCGTTCACCTGCGCGCGGTCGGCCGGGCCCACGAACCACGCATGGTGCCGCACCCCTGGATGCTCGCGGGTCGCCACGGGGTCCTTCCCGAGCAGTAGCACGTGGCCGAGCATCATCGGGTCGGTGCCGTCATGAGCCCGTCGTGCCAGGGCTTCCGCGAGGTGGCGCGGCGTGGCGGCGTTCCCACTGATGTACAGGCGCGAGCGGGGCTCGAGGCCCGCCAGCGCGGCGTCTGCGGTGGTGAGCCGGCTTCGGTAGGCGGTCTGCCAGGGCATCAGGCGGTCCTCGGAGCGCGCTCGGGCGCGGGGTGGTCTTCGGGCAGGAACCCGATCGAGCGCAGGAAGCGCGCGACCTGCCACAGGTACGCCCCGCGATCGAGGTGCACCAGGTGGCTGCCGGGGAACCAGTGGATGCGGCACTGATCCCAGTGCTCCCACAGCAGCCGGCTGTGCTTCGGGGGTGCGAGGCGGTCGCCCACGCCCCCGATGATCATGCGGTTCTGCAGCGGCACGACGGGGTCCCAGGTGAGCGGGCAGCTCACGGCCGCGAGGCGTCGGAGCTCGGGGATCGTCGTGCCCGTGGCCTTCAGAAGCGCCCGTGCCGCGGTGCCCATCGGCGCCCACTGGAGCACGAGGTCGACGAGGCTGGCGACCGGCACGTTCGGGATCGCGAACGACACGCGCTCCTCGACGCTCGCGACCAGCGCGGACGTGTGCCCGCCCAGGCTCACGCCGGTCACGCCGACGGCCGGCACTCCGCGCTGATCGAGGAGGTACCTCACGAACAGGCGGATGTCGTGCACGGCCTGGGCGAAGGCCTCGTTCGTCCACCCCAGGCCGCTGGAGAAGAACCCGTGCCCGGAGAACGGCGACAGCCGTGACTGGCGGCGCCCGTGGAACGGGAGGGTGACGAGAAGCACGTCGCAGCCCATCCCGTACAGCCACGGGAGGTTGAAGAACCACTCGTTCACCGCGTACGCCTCGGCCGCGAAGCCGTGCACGGCGACGAGGGTCGGGCGCGGGCCGTGCCGGTGCCGCCAGTATCGGGCGCGTGCGATGCGGTTCGAGCGCTTCGTCGCCCACGGACCCCGGAGATCCGGGTGGAGCGGCTCGAACGGGCTCTCGAACGACAGCTCCTCGGCCTCGCCGTCCCAGGGGCGGAACCCGGTGCGGCCGGGCGGCTTCACGCGCACGGACACGCGGTCGGGGGGCGCGCGCAGGAAGGCGTGTGGATCCCCGGCCTCGGCGAGCGGACCGTAGAAGTCCATGTGCCGCCGGAGCTCGCCCAGCTTGCCCGGGTGGTAGCCGACCGGGAGGGCCACGGCGCTCAACAGGCCCGCGAACACGGCGCGGATCACGTGGTCGGTCGCGGCGGTCGCGCGGATCGAGCGGGTGTCGCGCCGCCCCTCGAGCTCGAACGGCTCCTCGTGGCGCCAGAAGTCGGGGTCGAGATCGTCCCACCAGGGTCGGTCGCCCGACAGGAAGGGCGCCTGGCCGGCGGAGGCGTGCAGGATCCGGGAGACGACGGAGTCGTCGCGCGTGTCGTTCGCCATGGGCCATTGTTGCCGGAACGCGGCGGTCGGGCCAGAGGGGGGACATGGCCAGACCCACCGCCGAGAGTCTGCTCGCCGAGGGCTTCGGGTCCTGGGCGTTCTGCCGGCACGCCCAGAAGGCAGACCCCTCCGTGATCCGCGCGCTGATGGCGGTGCCGCTGGACGTGGGGTCGCCCCAGTCCGTGTTCGTGCACGCTCTGGTCGACGTGGAGCTCGACGACGACGGGCTCGTGGAGCGCTGGCGGTCCGCGCTCCAGGGGTTGCTCGACCTCCAGGTCACGTATGCGTGGGGCTCGGCGAAGCGGCGCGCGAAGCTCGTGGGGATCGCGACCGACCCGGCGAAGCTCGGGGCCGTGCAAGCGGCCTGTGCGCGCTGCGAGCTCGTGCCCATCGACTTCCTCGCGGTGCTGGCCCTCGATGCGTCCGAGCCCTCCGAGGATGCGTTCCTGCCGCACCTCGAGCGCGCGCGGGTCCGGAACGACGGGCTGCTCGACACCCTGGAGCGGCTCCGGAAGCATGTGAAGCCCGGCTCGGGAATCGCCCGCCTGCTCGATCGGGTGGACGAAGCGCTCGATCGGCGCGAAGCGGCCTCGCCCGCGCTCGTGTACGCCGAGCACTTCGGCGTCCGGAACGCGACGACCTTCTGGTTCCGGCTCGGCTTCGGCTCCGTGGAGCTGACCGGAGGCGGGGTGCCGCGCATCCAGGCCCACCTGGTGGTCGACTCCAGCAGCAGCGAGTGGTTCGCGCTCCACGTCACCGGGATCGAGGAGGGGCTGCGGTTCGCGACCACGTCGGTGACGGCCGACGGCATCAAGCGGGACGCGCTGGGGCTCGGTCCGTGCGACCCCGATCGCGTGCCCGACTACCTGAAGGCCGCAGCAGAGACCCTCGGCATCGAGTGGAACGCGGCCCACCCGCACCTCTCGGCGAGCGTGCGGGGCCGCAAGCGCGACCGCATCGCGACCTGGGCGTTCCAGCGCCTGTGAGTCCCGAGGGCCCGCAGGGACGGTCCGTGAGTCTCGAGGGCCCGCAGGGACGGTCCGTGAGTCAGTGGAGAGCGCGGAGGTCGAGGTGGCCGTCGCGTACGGGCGGGCACCAGAACGTCGCGCCCGTGACGGGACGCGAGAAGCCGAACAGCGCGTCGACGATGCCGTCGTCGTGACCGACCATCCGCCGCAGCACGGCCTCGAACGGGTCGAGCGTCGCGCCGAACGCCACGAACACGAGCCCGGCGCCACGGGCGTCGCGCCACGGCATCGAGCGCCGCACCATGAACGCCTCGGGCTGGAAGTCCTCCTGGGCGGTGCGCTTCACGTGCGCGCTCTCGGGCGCGTCGTCGAGCTCCTCGTTCGTCTCCCGGTCGCGCCCGAACGTGTGGTCCTGGGCGTGCCGGGGGAGGGACTCGAACGTGTCGAGATCGTGCTCCCAGCGCTGGATCGCCACCACCGACGAGCCGTCGAGCCCGGGACCCGCGCCCGAGCGGAGCGCGGCGGCGGAAGCATCGTCGCCCACGGGGTTCTCCGTGCCGTCTTCGTAGCCCGTGAGGTCGCGGCTCTCGCTGTACATGAACCCGGCGACGCGGTCGACGACCTCGAACCCGGGGAGCCCGGCCAGCACGGCCCGCTCGCGATGCAGCACCTCTCCGGGGTCGGCTCCGGCGACCCGGATCACGAGGTCGGAGGGCGTGACCGCGATGGACACGGACGGAGCGACCAGCGCCGGCATCGGGCGCATGCCCTCGATGCTCGTCTCGAGCGCGGAGAGCAGGCGCGACCCGAAGCCCACGAGCAGGTGGTCGGGGTGCGCGGCCCGGGCGAGGGGACCGAGGGCTTCGCGGGGCCCGTGACCGTGGCGGAGATCGAGGAACACGAACGCGGCGTGCTTCGGGACGTCGGCGAGGATCGCAGTCTGCATGGCTCCGACTAGCCAGTCCGGCGGCCCCGCGCGATCCCGTGGAGCGGGTGAAAGTCGGAAGTAGGAGCCGGAAGAGGGGCTCTCGCGGGCTGGATCGGCGGTGCGACCCTACGCCACGCTCCTGTCACGGAGCAGGGCACGGCGCATGGAGTTAGTGCGGGCCTGGTTGTCGGGGTCCCCTCCACATGGCGCTCACGGAAGACGAGAGCTTCGCGCGCGCGCTGCTTCGTGCAGCGGTCGATCGCGCACGCGTGGTGGGCTTCCTCGAGCGCGCACGGGCCAAGGGCTCGTCCTGGCACATGCTGCCGGGCGGGCTCCCCGACGAGATGGCCCGCTTCGA
Organism: Myxococcota bacterium; assembly: GCA_041389565.1. Lineage (GTDB taxonomy): Bacteria > Myxococcota_A > UBA796 > UBA796 > JACKEQ01. The sequence goes on along the minus strand of JAWKRP010000015.1, from coordinate 92,014 downwards.
TCGCGTGAACATCGCTGCGGCGATCGCGCGCATCCTGGGCGGCGACGACGACACCATCACACGCCGCCAGTCGTTCGTGGTGCGCGCGGCCGTCACCGCCATCGCATTCCCCATCCAGGCCTTCGACGACCGGCTGCTCGTGCACCTGGAGGAAGGCGGCATCCGCACGCTGTTCCACCACACGGTCCGCGAGTTCGCTGCCGAGACGCACGACTCCGAGTACGTGATGGCCGTCGCCGACGCCTGCCGGCTCGCCTCGTTCGACCTCGAAGACCTCATGCGCCGCGCGATCGACGAGAACGCGCCGCCCGACGCCATCCTGCGCGCGCACGCCGACGTGCTGTCCGAGCTCCACTCCCGCATCGACCCCTCGCAGATCGTGTTCGGCATGAGCGGGGTGGCGCTGCTGTGGATCGCCGCCACGGCCGACCTCGGCACGCTCCCGGCCGAGTCCAAGACCACCGAGGTGTTCTACGAGGGCACCGACGCGTAGCGCCCGGCGCTACATCACGGCGCGGTACACGGCTTCGTAGATCGAGGCCGACCGATCCCAGGTGGTGTCCTGGAGCATCGCGTTGCGCTGCATCTTCGCCCACGCCGCCGGGTAGCGGGTGAGCGTGAGCAGCGCCCAGCCGACGGCCTGCTGGAACGCCCCCACGTCGTGCGGGCGGAACACCCAGCCCGTCGCGTCGTCCTGACCCGGACCGGCGTTCCGCACGGTGTCGGCGAGGCCTCCCGTGCCGTGCACCACGGGCAGCGTGCCGTACCGCATCGAGTACAGCTGGTTCAGACCGCACGGCTCGAACCGCGACGGCATCAGGAACACGTCTGCGCCGGCCTCGATGCGATGAGCGAGCGCTTCGTTGAACCCCACCCAGCCCCGGGCCTGGTGCGGCCACCGCCGCTCCGACTCCCGGAAGAACTGCTCGTACTTCGTGGAGCCCGAGCCGAGCATCACGAGCTGCACGTCGTGCGACAGCAGCCACGGCGTGATGGCCTGAACGAGGTCGACCCCCTTCTGGTGATCGAGCCGCGAGATCATCGCGAACACCGGCACGTCGCGCTGGGGCAGGCCGAGCTCGCGCTGGAGGGCCTGCTTGCACACCGCCTTGCCGGCGAGGTCGTCGGCGTCGAAGTGCGCGGGCAGGTGGACGTCCGTCGCCGGGTCCCACTCGGGCCCGATGCCGTTCACGATCCCGACGAGGTCGGAGTGACGCCCGCGCAGCAGGCCTTCGAGGCCGAACCCCTGGTCGTGCTGGATCTGCCGGCTGTAGGTGGGCGATACCGCTACGAGCCCGTTCGAGCGGACGATCCCCGCCTTCAGGGGATTCAGCCGGCCGTGCATGTCGAGCGTCGGCCACCATCGGCCCGGGAGGTCGAGCCCCCCGAACTGGTCGGAGGTGGTGGACCCCTGGTGCCCGAGGTTGTGGAGCCCGAGCACCGTGCGGGCCTCGCGCAGCACGCCCGCCGGCCGGTACAGGGCATCGAGGTAGACCGGCAGCAGCCCGGTGTGCCAGTCGTTCGCGTGGAACAGCACGCGCTCCGACAACCGCTCGCCGTCGAGCGCCGGAACGAACCGCGCCGCTTCGATGGCCGCGCGGCTCAGGAGCGCGTAGCGGAACAGGTTGTCGCCGTACGCGCCCTGTGCGTCGCCGTAGATCCCGTCACGCCGGTAGCAGGAGTTCGCGACGAGCACCCACCGCACGCCGTCGCGGTCGACCACGAAGAACCGCACGAGGTGGTCGTGCCCGAACAGGTGCACGAGCGCCTTGATCCCCGTGTCGACGGCCTCGGGCACCTCCTTGTACATCGGAGACACCGCCAGCACGCGATGCCCGCGCGCGGCCAGCGCTCTCGGCAGCGCTCCTGCGACATCCGCGAGCCCACCGGTCTTGCTGAAGGGCGCCATCTCCGACGCCACCCACACGATGTCCATGCCTGTCCTCCGCGCCGCGCGAGCCTATGCCCGAACCGCGTCGCGCGCACCGTCCTGGCAACGGTCAGCCCGTGGGTTCCCCGCGGAACACCGGCCTGAAGCTCCGTGCGGCCCGCTTTCGCCGCGTGCACCGGGTGCTCGCGTCGAGGAACGACACGCTGAGCGCCTTGCGCGGAGCCCCCGTGCGATTCACACCGGTCCGGTGCCACAGGTGGTTGTGGACGAGGATGCACTCACCGCGCACGGCGGGGAGCGCGAGTGCACGCGCATCCGCCTCGTCCACGAGCGCTCCGGTCAGCGTGCCGCCTTCGGGTGTCGCGAGCCCACCGAGGTGGCTCCCCGGCACCACCTCGAGGCACCCGGCCTCGGCGGGGGCATCGTCGAGGGCCGTCCACACCTGCAGGCTCGGCGGGCGATCGAGACCCCAGAACCGCCCGTCGTCCTGGTGCCACGGCACGGCCATGCCGCCGTCCGGACCCTTGTTCCACAGCACCGACCGGTACAGCGACACCGCGTCGCCGAGCGCACGCCGGGCCAGCTCCGCGAACAGCGGGTTCTCGATCCAGGCCGCGAACAGCGGGTCGAGCTCGAGGCGCTCGAGCTTCCGGTACGCCAGCGTCGGGCCGATCCAGCCCCGACCGAACTCCACGTCCGCGTAGTCACGGGATGCGGGCTCCGGCTGGAAGAACAGGCCGGGCAGCGGGGCGTCCGCCAGCATCAGCGCTTCGGCGCGCGCTCCCAGGGATCGCGCTGCGTCGTCGCGCAGGACCCGCCCGAGCCGCGCGTACCCCGCGGTCCGAAAGGACCGGAGTACCGCGTCGAGGTCTGTGGGGACGGGCTCTTCCAACATCACGAACCCTCAGGGGCGCGAGAACGGACCCCCCGTCTCGCTCCGGAACAGCCACCGCGCGAACAGCGGCCGGTTGCGCGCCATGAACCGGTAGCCGACCTCGAGGAGCTGCGTGACGGGCGGGATCCACCCGATCCATGTGATCCACCCGAACCCGATGCGCCGCCCCACGAACAGCAGCGCGCGGGCCGAATGGATCGGCGCCCCTTCGATGGGGAGCACGTACAGCGCGTCTCTGCAGCGCTCGCGCAGCGCGTCGTGCACCCGGGGATCACGGGTGTCCTGGAAGGGCTCGAAGTCGAACTGTCCGCGGCTGTCGTTTCGCCTGACCCAGGCGATGCCGCGTCGTCAGAACCCTCAACCACCATCCCAGAGGACGAGGTGGCGGAGGGGGATCGGAGGATGGGCGTCGGGCATGCTCCCCGATATCCAGCCCGCGGAGGTGTCGGAGTGCAGCGTCGCCTGGAATACGTCGAAGGAACGTCCAGCAAGTTCTGGGAGTACACCGTCGAAGGTGCCGAGCTCACGGTGCGCTGGGGTCGGATCGGCACGAGCGGCATGGCGAAGGTCACCGCGTTCGCGACGCCTGCGCAGGCCCTCGCCGACGGCGAGAAGCAGGCCGCGAAGAAGATCGCGAAGGGCTACGCCGAGCCCGGCACCGCCGCACCGTCGGCACCGGCAGCCTCCACCGCGCCCGCGCCCACCGGTCCCGACGCGCTGGCCGATGGCGAAGAGGTCGTGGTGCAGGGGTCTTCCAGCAGCACGTACACGATCCGGAACACCGGTGGCGTGTTCTCCTGCACCTGCCCTGCGTGGCGGCACCAGTCCATCGGCATCGAGCGCCGAACCTGCAAGCACATCCGGGCGCTCCGCGGCGAAGCGGCCGAACAGGCCCGCCTGGGCGCGCTCCCCGAGCCCGCGGTCAGCGTGCGGGCCGCGAAGGAGGGTGCGCCGAAGGTGCTGCTCGCACACAGCTGGGAAGATCAGGACCCCACCGGCTGGTGGATGAGCGAGAAGCTCGACGGCGTGCGGGCCTGGTGGGACGGCACGCAGTTCCTGTCGCGCCTCGGGAACCCGTTCGTCGCCCCCGACTGGTTCGTCGCGAGCCTCCCGTCGCACCCGCTCGACGGCGAGCTGTTCGGAGGCCGGGGTCGCTTCCAGGACACCGTGAGCATCGCGCGGCGCACCGATCGGTCCGACCAGTGGCGCGAGCTGGCATTCGTCGTGTTCGACGTGCCCGAGCACGGCGGTCCGTTCGAAGCGCGCCTGGAGCACGCCCGGTCGCTCGAGCTCGGTGCGTTCGCCCACGTCCTGGAGCACCGGATCTGCGAAGGCCGCGACCACCTCGTGGAGGAGCTGCGCCAGGTCGAAGCCCTGCGTGGCGAAGGGCTCATGCTGCGCCGGCCCGGGTCGCGGTACGTGGCCGGCCGGTCCGACAGCCTGCTGAAGGTCAAGACCTTCCACGACGCCGAGGCCACGGTGGTCGGGCACCTCGGGGGCACGGGCAAGCACCGCGGGAGGCTCGGCGCGCTCGAGGTCGCGCTCCCCGACGGCACGCGGTTCAAGGTGGGCACCGGCTTCTCGGACGCCGAGCGCGAAGACCCGCCTCCCGTCGGCACGATCATCACGTTCCGCTACCAGGAGCTCACGCGGGCGGGCGTTCCGCGGTTCCCGACGTACCTGCGGGTGCGCCCCGAGGAGTAGCGCACAGCGCGTCCTGCAGGGAGGCCAGCAGCGGCCCGACCGCACCCTCCGGAAGGCCGCGCTCGATCACCACGACCTCGCTCCCGACCCCGTCCAGACGGGCCAGTCGCAGGGGAGGGGACACCGAGCGGTTCGCGGACTGAACCACCCAGGCCTGCCCGGCGTGGTCGCGCACGAGCGCCTTGATGCGCAGGAGGGACGGCCCATCGACCTGGGTCACCAGGCGCAGCCACAGCTGGAGCGCGTCGACATCCACCGGCCCCGCGTGCTGGACGGCATGCGTGCGGAACGGCGTGTGCGTGCCGTCGCCACGGGTCGGCTGGAGCCAGGCGCGGAACAGGCCGGGAGGCGCGAACAGCCAGCTCGGGTCGACCTCCCCTGCATCCCGCACCTCCCGGCCCGGCGCGACCTCGGCCAGGTGCTCGCGGAGCGCGACCACGCGCCCGGGATCGGTGAGCTCGCCCTTCGTCACCACGATGCGGTCGCAGAGATCGAGCTGGCGCTGCAGCTCCGGGTGATCGCGCAGGTCGTCCGCGCGGACCGCGTCGACCACGCACGTCACGCCACCCAGGCCGAGCGCGCCGCGGAGCGTGGCGTCCGTCGCGAACGTGTGGAGCAGCGGGGCGGGGTCGGCGAGCCCCGTGGTCTCCAGCACCACGCGGTCCGGACGGTGCGCCAGCACGCGTCGGACGGCCTCCCGGGCATCGTCGCGGAGCGCGCAGCACACGCAGCCGCCCGCCAGGAGCAGCACGTCCTCGTCGACCTGCTCGAGCAGGTGGTGGTCGAGGCCGAGCTCCCCCACCTCGTTCACGAGAACGGCGGTCCGCCCGGCGTCGGGATGGTCGAGCATCGCCCTGAGCAGCGTCGTCTTCCCGCTCCCGAGGAAGCCCGTGAGCACGTGCAGCTGCGGCACGTGGCCTATCATGCGTCCATGCCCACGAAGTACCTCGTCGACGTCCACGTCCACCTCAACAACTACCACGAGTCCACGCGCCGCCCGACCGTCGAGAACGTGAAGGACCTGTTCGCCAAGATGGACGACAGCGGCATCGACCACGCCGTCGTGATCACGTCCTACAAGGCCGATCTCAACCGTCCCAGCGTGGAGGAGGTGCTCGAGCTGCTCGCCGGGAACCCGCGCACCACGGTGGTGGAGGGCCTGCGGTGGCGGGGAGACGTGCGCTCCGACCTGTTCACCCTCGAACAGCGCATCGCAGACGGGCTCGTGAAGGGGGTCAAGCTCTACCCGGGCTACGACCACTACCCCATCAACGACCCGTCCCTCGAGACCGTCTTCCGCATCGCCGCCAAGCACGACGTGCCCGTGATGATCCACACCGGCGACACCTACGCGAAGACCGCCAAGGTCCGCATGGCGCACCCCCTGCTCGTCGACGACATCGCGGTCGACTACCCCGACGTGCGGTTCGTCATGTGCCACCTCGGCAACCCGTGGTTCCAGGACGCCGCGGAGGTCCTGTACAAGAACGACAACGTGTACGGCGACATCTCCGGGCTGACGCTCGGCGAGTTCTCGTACCAGTTCGAGCGCTACGTCGCGATGCGGCTCAAGGAGATGATCACGTACATGGGCGACCCCGGCACCCAGCTCATGTACGGCTCCGACTGGCCGCTCGTGCACATGAAGCCCTACCTCAAGCTGCTCAACGAGCTCGACTTCACCGACGAGCAGCTCGAGAACGTCGCGTGGCGCACCGCCTCGAAGGTGTTCAAGATCGACGAGGCCCAGCTCGCCTGGCGCACCGCGACGCCCGGGTAGCACCGCGTCGGGCGCACCGCGCTCACGGGCTCCACGAGCAGCTCGCGGAACGGCAGGTCCCAGAACCGCGTCAGCGCGCGACCCTTCCGGAACGCCCGCATCCACGTGCTCCACAGCTCCGGGTACAGCACCGCCCCCATCGCCAGCACGCCGAGCAGATAGGCGCTCCGCTTCCCGTTGCCGAACAACAGGAACTGCAGCGCGATCTCGCCGGGCACGTCGGTCGGCGTGTCCGTGAGCAAATGCGCGAGGTCGTGGCTCTCGAGCTTCGGCATCAGCGTGAAGCCCTTCGCCTCCAGGTAGTGCCCGAGCGCGTGGCCGAGCGAGCCCACGGGGAACGCCTGCAGGTCGGCCGGCGACAGGTTCCACGGGTCACGCCGCTTGAACCAGGCGTAGGGACGGTGGGTGTGCTCGAACAGGAACGTGAGGAGCGGCGTGCGCGGGTCCATGCGACCTCCACGCCCAATGTGCGCGCGGGACCCCGGTGCGGTCCCGCAGACGCAGCCGTGATCCCGTGCAGACCCTGCGCAGACCCCTCGCCCCGACGCCCACGGTCTGCGACGGTTCGCGCCAGAATCCACGCCCGTCGCGCCGAGCGTTTCGACCGGAACCACGACCCGACGACACCCACATCGCCGCGTCCCCGCCGTCCCCGCCGCGCCAGAATTCAGGGAGGAGTCAGCGAGCCAGCTCGCTGAAGGCTCCCGGCAACAGGAATTCCGGAGGACCCCACCCCCCTCCTCCGCACGCTCAGCATTCGCTGCCATCCCGTGGCAACGAATGCTCAGCCACGAGAGATCGCACCCCCCGATCCCGGGACCAAATTCTGTCCGCACCCCCCGCTACACTCCTCGAATGACCCCGACCGACCGACAAGACCTCATCCTCGCCACCCTCCGCACCCACACCCGGCGGCCCATCCGCCACGTGCCGCGCCTCACCTGGCGGGTCGGCCCGACCTTTCGGGTCTCCGCGCACGAGCTCGGCCGCGCCACCGGAACGTCCGCGCGCACCGTCTACCGCGATGTCGAAGCCCTCCGCGCCCGCGGCTTTCGGATCGGCGGAATGGGCGGCCGTGGCGGAGGATTCTGGATGGACCCGGAGAGTCGGCCCGTCCCGGTGGCGCTCGACGTCGAGGACATCACCCGGCTCGCCCTCGCGATGTGCGCCGCACCCGGCGAGACCCCCGACGAGCGGAACGCCCTGCTCACCAAGCTGCTCGGCGCGCTGCCGAACACGGTGGAGTCCGAGCTGCGCGCCCTGCTCGACATCGTGGAGGCTCCAACCCCCGAACAGCCCGTCGACGCGGGCGTCCTCACCGCATGCCGGCGCGCGTACTACTCCTACCGGCCCGTTCGCTACCTCGGCTCGAACGGGCACGCGTCCGTGCTGCCCGAAGCCCTGGTCCTGCGCGATGGCGCCTGGCATGTCCGCGGGCCCGAAGGCGACGAGCATCGCGTCGATGCGATGCGCAGGCCGAGGGTCCAGCTGCGCCCCAATCCCTGGCCCGCCAAGCGGTTCGTTCCGTTCCGGCACCCTTCGGCGTCGTGAGCGCTACTGCACGTAGCCCAGCGCTTCGAGGGCCTCAGTACCGGTCTGGAGGAGCTCGCCCGTTCCGTCGGGGAGCCCGGAGAGGGCGCGCTGGGCGAGCGGATCCTCGATCGACACCCGCTCGGGTGCGTGCTCGCCGGGGTCGGCGCGGAGGTCGAACGCTTCGGCCCACGGGGTCGCGCTGTCGCACGCATGCACGATGACGCGCCGCCGGGCGTCCCGCGCGCTGCAGAGGCGCGTGCCCGCATAGTTCCCGTACGCCGTCAGCTCGCGCTCGGGCGCCCGTGGATGCGCCAGTGACGGGAGCTTCGACAGCCCCGCGAGGTACCGGATCGTCGGAGCGATGTCGGCGAGCGACGCCGGCTCCGCGCGCTGGCCTCGCTCGACCGACGGGCCCGACAGCACGAGCGGCACCTCCACCACCTCCGCGTGATGGCTGTGGCCGTGCTCGGCCCCGTCGTGCTCCCAGAGCTCCTCGCCGTGGTCGGCCGTGAACAGCACGTGCACGTCGGACCCGAAGCGCGCGTGTACCGCGTCGAGCAGGCGCGTCACCTGGCGGTCGACCAGCGCCACTTCAGCCGCGTAGGCCTCGCGCACGCGGTCCTGCTCGGACGCGGCAACGGTGTTCCGCAGGCTCTTCACGGCGACGTCCGGGTTCAGCCCGTACGGCCAGTGCGGATCGATGTAGTGGACCCACAGGAACGACGCGCCCTCGAGGTGCTCGAGCTCCCGCAGGGCGACCTCCGTGACCCCTTCGGCCCGCTGAGGTGGGAACCGGTACGGGTCGTTCCCGAGCGACAGGGTCGACTCGGGGTCGGTGCCGAAGTCGAAGTAGCGCTGGAACCCCTTGTCGAAGTGCGCTTCGCGGCTGAGCCACGGGTTCGAGGTGACCCCGACCGTGCGCCAGCCCGCCTGGTCGAGGTCTTCCGCGATGCTGCGGGCCGTGCCCGCGATCACCTGGCACCCGGACGGCAGGCACACCGCGCCGTGCTCGTCCGGCGGCAGGCCCGTGAGGATCGTGGCGACCGACGGGAGCGTCCACGACGACGTGCTCATCGCGGAGGACCACCACGCGCCCTCGGCGGACAGGCGCTTCCACACGGCCATCGTGCGCGCGGAGTCGGCTCGCAGGGTGTCGACGCTGACGAGGACGATGGGGGTGCCGGGCCTCATGGGGGCGAGCGCGCGGTGGCGGAGGGGCCACGTCCACCGGGAGATCCCGCCGTCGCGGAGCGTGTCGGTACACACGTGCAGGAGGGGCACGCACGCCAGCGCCACGAGCGCGGGGAGGTTCCAGCCGCGCCGCACGGCCACGACCGCCGGACCGAGCGTGAGGGCCAGCACGCCCAGCACGTACGGCACGCCCACCCAGGTGGTCGGCAGGTTCCGGACGAGCACGAAGCAGGCCAGCACGGCCGGAACCCACGCGGGGTTGGCGAACCCTCGGCCCAGGCGCCCGAGGATCAGGCCCGTGACCGCGAGCAGGGCGGTCTCGCTCGCGACACTGGACCACGCGATCGGGTTCACCGATCCGCCCATCCGGTAGGCATCGACCAGCCCGATCGACGCCCACAGCCCCGCGCACACGAGCCAGTCGCGTGCGGGCGGGACGGCCTCGCTCACGGGTCGACGCCTGCGAGGGCGTCTCGCATGGCCTCGGCGGAGGGGTACCTGCGCTCGGGGTCGGGAGACAGGGCCTTCACGAGGAGCGGCGCGAGCGCGCCGAGGGCTTCGGTCTCGAGCAGGGGCTCGGTGTGGTCGTCGAGGCGCTTGATGGCGCGCTGCCCGACCGTCCTGCCCGTGAACGGCAGCTTCCCGGTGAGCATCCGGTGCGCCACCATCGCCACGGAGAACAGGTCGGTGCGCGCGTCGACGGCGCCCAGCAGGAGTTGCTCCGGCGCGACGTAGTCGGGGGTTCCCGCGAACACCTCGGTGCGCGAGTGCCCTGCGCGGCGCATCAGGCCGAAGTCGAGCAGCTTCACGCCACCGGGCGCGAGCTTCGGGTCGGCCAGCACGAAGATGTTGTGCGGCTTGATATCGCGGTGCACGAGCCCCACGCCGTGGATCGCCTGGAGCGCGTCGAGCACGGCCACCAGGATGTCGCGCACGCGCTTGCGGTCCATGCGGCCCTCGCGCTCGAGGTGGGTCTCGAGGCTGCGCCCGACGAGCACCTCCATCACGAGGTACGGGCGGCCCTGCTCGATGCCCCAGTCACGGAAGTCCACGACGTTCGGGTGCTTGATCTGGACCGCGTAGAACGCCTCGCGGAAGAACAGCTGGAGCGCGCGATCACTCGCGAAGCCCGGCAGCATCTGCTTGATCGCGAGCCGCTGGCCGGTGGCGGGGTCGAGGACCTCGAGCACGCGCCCCATCCCGCCGCGGTCGAGCTCCTTGAGCACGGGGAACCCGGCCACGCTCTCCGGGAGCCCTTCGTCGACGGCCTCTTCGGGAGGTGGGGGCGGGGCGCCGTCGAGCAGCGACGCGAACGCGACGAGGGCCGGCTGGTCGCCACGCGCGTGCACGTGCACCTTCGCAGCCGTCGCAGCGGACGTGAACGCGGCCGTGCTCCGCGGATCGATGGCGACCTGCGGCACTCCGACGCGACGCAGCGCTTCGAGCGCATGCTCGATGGCCTGCCCACACAGCGTCACGTTCCCTTCGCGAGCGAGCTCCAGCACGAGCCCCTCGGCGAGGCCCATGCCCACGGGCAGGTGCAGCGACACCAGCAGCTCGGCGGTCGACAGGGCTTCTGCGGCCGACGGCAGGCCGAGCGCGATCACCCGGTTCCCGAGGTGGTACCACGTCCAGTCGCGGTCGGCGGTGCGCTCGCGGAGCTTCAGGAGGTCGTCGGGATCCCCTTCGATGGCGAGGCCCGCGCCCTTGTACGTGCGGAGGTCGAGCCCGTCGGCCAGCACGGCCACCGGGAGGGCGTTCCGGAGCGCAGGGCGGGTGAGCAGGCGAGACGCCGTGAGCGCGTCGAACGGACGCCAGCGCTTCGACAGCGCCACCTGCGCGACCCGATCGACGCGGTTGCGCACGATGAAGGTGGTCGGGCCGGGGGCCACGCGCACGACCGACGGGAAGAACCCGTCGTCGCGGAGCTCGAGCACGGCCATGCCCGTGGACCCCCCCGCTCCGTGGCTCTCGTTCACGTCGATCAGCGCGGCATGCCCGCCGTGCTCCATCCGGTAGCACCCCGTCACGAGCGGGGTCTCCCACTTCAGCTCGCCCTGCGCGCGCACGCCGAGCTGCGCGACCACCCGGGGGATGTGCGACGGCGACATCACGCAGTCGACCGGCACGTGCGCGTCGCGGATTCCGGGTGCCGGCCGGAACACCGCTTCGACATTGTCGGCTAACGCGGCGTCGTATCGGATGTCGCACGTCTCGCAGTGCACGTCGCGGGTCGCGAGCTCGAGGATCGCGAGCTGCCCGCCTCCGCCGCACCGCGGGCACAGGAGCTGCCAGCGGAGCTCGAGCACCTCGGCCTGCACGGCGGCGAGGCACGCCCGCACGAAGGCATCGGGATCGAGCCCGTCGGACTGGGCGATCCGAAGGGGACGCAGCTGCTGCTGCACCACCAGCGGGGCGTTCTCGAGGCGCTCGACGATGGCGGCACGGAACCCCGGGTCGAGGTGGGCCATTCCGTGCTGCACGAGCTCTCGGGCAGGGGGCGCGAGCGCGGGCGGAGGGTCGAACCGCGCCGTGCCGTTCAGCGCGCGCTCCACGGCATCGAGACCCGCCTGGAGCTTGCCGCGCAGCACCATCATCACGATCGGACCCAGCCACGACGCCAGCCCCCGGGTCTCGAGCACGACGTGGTAGCGGACGTGCGTGCCTTGCTCGGTCTCCTCGAGGTCGCACTCCGTGAAGGCCGACGCGATCGGGCCCGATGCGTACTCCCGCCGGCTCTCGAACCGCCGTGGCGCCATGAACTGGATGGGGTCCTCGCGCCAGGTCACCTCCAGCGGGCCCAGGCTCTGGCGGCCCCGCCAGCCATCGCTGTCGCGCTCGAAGTGCAGGCCGAGGCCCGCCGCGCGGTTGAAGGCGTCGGTGTTGCTGATCAGCGCCCACACCTCTTCGGCGGTTCCCCGCCAGGTGCGCTCGAGGAGGAGCTCAGGCATCGGTGCGGCTCGGGGGCAGGTGGACCTCTGCGCGGTCGCGAAGGATACACCACCCGGGTCAGCCCGGCAGGACCTCCCGCTCCACCGTGATGCGCTGCGGCTGGCCGTCCCTCACGATGTCGAGGCTCACCTCGGTTCCGGGAGTGCCTCCCGCCCGCTCGACGAACTCCGCGAGATCGTCGGGATCGAGCGGTTCCCCATCGATTCCGACGACGTGGTCGCCCGCTTCGAGCCCCGCGAGCGCTGCAGGACCGCCTTCGATCACCTCGTCCACCCGGATGCCCTGCTCGTCGCTCGACACGCGCACGCCGAGCCCGGCCCGCGGGGCTTCGGGGATCACGAGATCGACCACGACGTCCTGCCCGGGGGTCGGAGTGACGGACACCGGCGGGCTGACGGTGCGCAGCAGGCCGTCCTGGCGCATCGCCAGCAGCACGCAGGGCTCGGGCACGATGTCCATGTGGACGACCCCGTGCTGGTCGGCGAACGCCATGTTCCCGCAGCCCTCCACCCAGCCCCCGGCGGCGGGCGCACCGCTGGGCGAGAGGGTGAGGGTGCCCGTGAGCGAGGCCAGGCCGGGCTCGGGCGTGACCGGGGCCGTACAGGCGCCCTTCGAGCCGTCTCCGGGAGGGTCGGACCACGCGATGGCCGCCGGACCGTACCCCTCCAGGCTGAACAGCCCGGATCGCTCGGTGAACACGGCGTCTCCGAGGTCTCCGAGGTCGTACACCAGCGGCAGGTAGGCGGTGCCGTCGATGATCTCGACGCGACGCCCGTTGAAGTCCGAGTGCCCACCCACGGCGAGGTAGGCCTCGGCGTGGCGGACGGGGAGCCCCAGGTCGCAGACGACGTGGGTGCGCGGGTCGGCTGCGAGCTGCGCGGCCCGTTCGGCGAGCTCGGCGTCGGTGAGGCCGTCTGGACCGGTGGATTCCGCGTCGGAGAGCGCATCGGGTTCGTCTGCGCCGGGCTCGGAGGCTGCATCGTCGGTGGGACCGGCGGACCCGCGGGGATCGCTGCGGGGCGTCCGCTTCGCGACGGGTGCGGAGCGGGTCCCGAGGCCGGAGGCTGCGGGATCGTCGCTGGACGTCGGGACGATGGACCCCAGCAGGACGAGGACGAGGACGAGCGCGAGGACGAGGGCTGCGAAGGCGGCGCGAGTGCGGTTCATGGGGGCTCCCGACCTCTCCTCACGCACGAGGGACGGAGAGGTTCCCGAGCGGCAGGAAGGGTGGGCGGTGCCCCAGGATGACCGTGTGGACACGCCGTCCCAGCACCGCGCTCACGTGGACCACGGCGGGGCTCGCGGTGGTGCCGTCGAACCGCGTGATCCCGTGGTCGGCGAGGGTACGGAGCAGCACCCCGTAGCCGCACCAGGCCAGCCCGCGTCCCCGCGCCGAGGGCACGAGGAACAGGTCGATTCCGTGCGCTCCTTCCGCGGGCGTGACCCCGAAGCTCCCGACCACACGGGTGTCCTGGGTGACGACGTGCTGAGTCGGCACGTCTGCGCGGGCCGCATCCAGGAGGGTGTCCGCGATGGACGCGTCGATGCGGGCCCGCACCGTGGGATCGGGTGACGTGGGGTAGCCGTGCTCCGGGTGCGCCTCGAAGCCGGCGCGCCGCTGCGCGACGACCTGCGCGACGTCCGCGGCCTCCAGCGGTCGGATCGCGAACCCCTCGGGCAGGCGGGCACCCCGGTCACCGAGGGCTTCGAGCGCTTCGCGCACTCCACCGGTGAGCTCGACCGACACCGGTCCGAACCCGCATGGCAGCAGCGCCTGCAGGAGCGGCCCGACCGCGCCGTCCACCCGGGCCGCGAACCCGTCGTGGAGACCGTGCAGCGACTGCAGTCGCGCTCCGAGCCACGCCAGCGCGCCGGCGTCGGACGGGTCGGCGGCGATCACCGCGTGCTGCACGGCTCCACGTGGGGGGCCCCACACGACGAGCGCTCGGTCGGGGAGGGTGTGCACCTCGATCGCCTCGTCCAGACGGTCCTGGAGCCAGGCCCGCGTCGCTCCCGGCGTGGTCGACCACGCAGGATCGCGGACACGGAGGAACAGCGGGAGCAGGTCGTCCGCGTACACGGACATCGGGCTATTCTCTGCGCACCCCATGCGCCGGTCGCGACGAAACATCCCCGACCCCTCCGCGACTGAGCCGCCCCAGCAGTTCAAGTCCGAAGAGAGCACGCGCCTGCGCGAGCGGGTGTTCGAGGTCGTCGCGGCGGAGTCGCGCATGGAGCCCGACGAGCCTTCGGAGCCCCTCATCACGGCCCCGCCCGACAAGGTCGTCAAGCGCCTCGAGGAGGTGGCCGAGCCCGCGCCGGAGCCCCAGGGGAGCGCGCTCCGGGTGTGGCTGCTCGGAGGTCTCGCGTTCCTCTTCGCCTTCGCGCTCGTCTCCGGGCTCGGTACGTGCGGTCTCGGCCTGTTCGCCGGGCTGCTCGCGTCGCTGTGAGCCGCGCACGGCTCGTGGGCCTCGTCCTGCTGGGCGCGATCGCGGTCCCGGTGCTCGGGATGGCCGGTGTGCTCGGATGGATCCGCAGCCCCACCGCGCAGGACCTCCCGATGCCCGAAGGCCTCACGTCCCTCCGCACGGCACCCGGCCAGGAGCGGCTGCTGCGGGCGGTCCGCGCCGACCACGACGCGCTGATGGGCGCGTTCCAGTCCCAGGAGATGCGGTCCTGGTGCGGGGTGGCGAGCGCGGTCACCGTGCTGAACGCGGCGGGCTCCGACCTCACGCAGGAGGGGTTCTTCACGCCCGCCACGTCCGAGGTTCGCGGGTGGTGGGCGGTCACGCTCGGCGGGATGCCGGTGCACGACCTCGCCGGGATGCTCCGCGTCCACGGGGCCCACACGCGGGTCGTGCTCGCGGAGGACGCCGACGTCGGGGCATTCCGCGACGAGGTGCGCGCGAACCTCGCCACGGCGGGCGACTGGCTGATCGTGAACTACGACCGGTCCGTGCTCGGGGAGGAGGGCGGCGGGCACCTCTCCCCGCTGTCCGCATACGACGCGATCACCGACGAGGTCTTGATGCTCGACGTGTCCGCGTACAAGTACCCACCGCACTGGGTGCCGGTGGACCGGATGTTCGCCGCGATGCACACGCGAGACGGCGAGACCGGCCGCTCGCGGGGCTGGGTGGTGGTCGACGGGCAGGTGTCCGTGCAGGAGGAGGCGCGATGAAGCCGACAGGTCTGGGGGATCCGCTCGTGTTGCCGTGCGGCGCGACGGTGAAGAACCGCATCCTGAAGTCCGCGATGAGCGAGACGCTCGGAACCCCCACCCACGCGCCGCAGCCGGGCCTCTCCACGCTGTACCGGCGGTGGGCGGAGGGCGGGCTCGGTGTGTCGGTCACGGGGAACGTGATGATCGACGCCCGGGCGCTGGGCGAGCCCGGTAACGTGGTCATCGAAGACGACCGCGATCTCGCGGCCCTGTCCGACTGGGCGGCCGCGGGATCCGCGAACGGCACGCACCTGTGGATGCAGCTCAACCATCCCGGCAAGCAGTCTCCGAAGTTCCTGAGCCCGGAGACCGTGTCGCCGTCCGCCATCGGCTTCGGTCCGACACTCGCTCGCGCGTTCGCGGTCCCCCGCGCGCTCGAGGAGCCCGAGATCGAAGACCTCGTCGTCCGCTTCGGCCGGTCCGCGGGGATCGCGGTGAAGGCGGGCTTCACCGGGGTCCAGATCCATGGCGCCCACGGGTACCTGGTGAGCCAGTTCCTGTCCCCGCGCCACAACGAGCGCACGGATGGCTGGGGGGGCCCGCTCGAGAACCGCGCCCGCTTCCTGCGCGCGATCCTCGCGGAGATCCGCCGCCAGGTGGGCGGTTCGGTGCCGGTGAGCGTGAAGATGAACTCCGCCGACTTCCAGAAGGGCGG
Source organism: Myxococcota bacterium (assembly GCA_041389565.1). GTDB lineage: Bacteria > Myxococcota_A > UBA796 > UBA796 > JACKEQ01. The sequence goes on along the minus strand of JAWKRP010000015.1, from coordinate 76,190 downwards.
GTTCGGCCACGACGAGTCGCTCCAGGTGATGAAGTGGCTCCAGGACGACGGGATCGACCTGATCGAGATCTCCGGCGGCACCTACGAAGCGCCCGCGATGGCGGGGGCCGTGAAGAAGAGCACGTCGGAGCGCGAGGGCTACTTCCTCGACTTCGTGAGCCAGGCGAAGGCGAGCCTCGAGGTGCCACTGTGTGTGACCGGTGGCTTCCGGACGCCCGCGGGCATGCGCGGGGCCATCGAGGAGGGTGCGCACATGGTCGGCCTCGCGCGCACCCTGTGCGTCCAGCCCGACTTCCCGGCGCGGGTGCTGGCCGGCGAAGACGTCGTGAGCGCCGTGCACCGGCTGTCGACGGGCGTGAAGGCCGTCGACCTCGTCGCGATGCTCGACGTCACCTGGTACGAGAACCAGCTGGGACGGATGGCCGCCGGGCAAGACCCGCTCGTCGACATGTCGGCCTGGCGGAGCCTGGCGACGACCGTGTGGAGCACGGGGCTGCAGGCGTTCCGGATGCGACGCGCCCGCTAGATCAGAACGCCCCGTAGCACCCGTACCCGACGTCGCAGAAGCACCCGGGCACGATGGGCCCGCAGTACAGGCTCAGATCGGGCGTGCCGACCTGCAGCGAGACCGACTGGAGCGGGTTGATCACCTGCACCACCACGGGCGAGCCCGTGAGGCTGTCGACCTCGACGGTGGAGGTCGCGGGCATCTCGATGAGCGAAGCGGAGTCCAGGGACACCGACAGCGTGCCGATCGTGAGGTCGCCCGCGTCCACGAACACCGCATCGCCGCGGGCCCCGGCCGAGTTCCCGTACGCGGTGAGCTGGTCGAACGACGCCGGGGACGTGGCGTCGAGGTACACACCGCCGCCCGACCCACCGCTGTAGTTCCCGTCCATCAGCACGCTTGCGGCGGTGAGGCGCCCCTGGACGTGCATCGCGCCGCCGTCCCCGGTGGCCCCGTTCACGATCAGCTGGTTGAAGCCGAGCAGGTTCAGGTCGGCGTTCGATGCGAAGAACGCGCCCCCACGACCCGTCGTGTCGTTGCCGTAGAACAGCGAGTCGCGTGCGGCCGTCGTGCCCCCCACCGAGTGCACGGCACCGCCGTTCCCGTATGCGGAGCACTGCTCGAACGAGGAGCTCGTGATCCAGGTGAACGAGTCGGAGCTCCGCAGCGCGCCCCCGTCGTTCATGCTCGTGGCGTTGGTCACCCGTGTGGCCGCGACCGTCACGACGGACCCGTTGCGCGCGTCGATTCCTCCGGACGTGGTGCCGGACGTGAACAGGAGCGTGCTCCCCGCGAGCGTGAGCGCGGCGCCATCGACCGTGATGGGGGCCTGCGACGCCGTGAGCCCGGTGAGCTGCGCCCCGCCGAGGGTGGCCGTCGCTCCGGGCGTGACGCGCACCACGCTGCCCACGTTCCCGCCGTAGGCATCGAGCGCAGACACCACGCCGTTCCCGCGGATCGTCACGAGCGCGCCCGTGCTCGCGGAGTCGAACAGGTCGAGACGCGACACCGTGCCGTCGCCGAGCTCCATCACCGCGCCGGTGTGCGAGTAGAGCTCGATCGAGGTCGCGTCGACGAACCCTCCGGTCGAGTCGAACGCCGCGTTCCCCGTGTTCCCCAGGCGCGCGACGACGTCCTCCAGCTCGAGCACCGCTCCGGTCGAGGCCACGTACCGTGTGGCGGCCGCGCTCTGCAGCTCGACGTTCCGCACCTGGAGCCGGTGGCGGCGATCCGCGGGATCGGTCGACCCCACCACGGCGTTCAGCCGGATGATGTCGTCGGTCGAGAACAGGCCCCGGAAGCGGAGATCCTCGATGCGCAGCACTCCGGGGTCGTTCGTGGCGTTCGCCGTGGCCCGGATCACGGTGTCTTCGAGCGCGCCGTTGCCCACCTCGATCCCGTGCATCCACACCGTGCGGCCGGAGATGTCGCCCGCATCGATCGACAGCGTGAGGGCGTTGCTCGGGCAGAGCGCGACCTCCGTGGCCGACCCCGACGCATCGATCGGCACGCGCGGCACGCCGTAGCCACCCGTTCCCTGGACGTGCTGCAGCACCTGCCCGCTGGCGTCGAACACCGTCACGGCGTCGAGATCGCCGGTTCCGTCGCAGTCGTTGTCCTCGCCGTCGCAGATCTCCAGCGCGCCCGGGTGGGTGCGCGCCGAGCCGTCGTCGCAGTCGCCGCCCGTGGACACGAAGCCCTGCGGACAGCTCTCGAGCAGCTCGTACACCCCCGTCGGGTTGCCGTATCCGTCGAACGACCCGTTGCCGTACGCGTCGTCGTCGTCGTCGGCCCAGCAGTACAGCGCGGCGAGCCCGTCGCAGTCGGCGTCGATGCCTGCGGTCTGCTCCATCGCGCCCGGGTGCACGGACGGATTGCCGTCGTCGCAGTCGGCCACGCCCACCAGGAGGGGGTCGCTGGCCGCACTGAACCCGTCGCGGTCGCGGTCGTGGTCGTTCCCGCCGTCACAATCCTGATCGATCCCGTCGTACCAGACCTCGAAGGCATCCGGGTGGATCGCGGCCGCCGCGATCGGACCCCCCGCCGTCGGGTCGTCCTGACAGTCCTGGGGCGGCGAGAACCCGTCCCCGTCGACATCGGTGAGGTCGGCTCCGGAGCAGTCCTCGTCCACGCCGTTGTAGGGGACCTCCGGCGCTCCCGGGTGGATGGCCGCGGAGGTGGGGTCGCAGTCGACCAGGGTGCTCGCCCCCACCACCGGCAGGAAGTCGGGCCCCGGGTCGCAGCCGTCGATCTGCACCAGGGAGTCGGGGGACCCGTCGCGGTCGACATCCGCGAAGAAGCTCGTCGTGGACACGAGCTCGGGGTCGTCGTCGTCGACCAGCCCGTCGCAGTCGTCGTCGATGCCGTTGCAGCGCTCCAGGGCCCCCACGAACACGAGCGGGTTCGTGTCGTCGCAGTCGGTGCCCCCGGCGACGGCATGGGGCTGACCGTCCCCGTCGAGGTCGACGAGCGCCACTCCGTCACAGTCGTCGTCGACGAGGTCGTACAGCACCTCGGGGGCGCCCGGAAACACGTCGTCGTCGGTGTCGTCGCAGTCCGCCTGCTGGAAGCTCGTGGCGCCAGCGGGGATGCGGTCGGGCGCCGCTTCGCACCCCGGGCTCGGGACCAGGCTGGCCGGCCATCCGTCGAGATCCTCGTCGACGTAGAATCCGTCGGTGGACACGAGGTCTTCGAGGTCGTCGTCGTCGACGAGCCCGTCGCAGTCGTCGTCGATGCCGTTGCATCGCTCCAGGGCGTCGGTGTGGATGGTCGGATCGCCGTCGTTGCAGTCGGGACCCGTGGGACCGCCGGCTTCCCCGTCGCCGTCGACGTCCATCACGCGGATGCCGTCGCAGTCCTCGTCGATGTCGTTGTAGGGGACCTCGATGGCGCCGGGATTCACCGTGGGGTCCATCGGGGCGCAGTCGATGGGTGGGGCCGGATCACCCGCGACCACCGCGATCCACTCGCTGGACTCGGCCGCACACGCGATCACGGCCACGGCGGACGAGGGGTACCCGTCCTCGTCGGGGTCGGGGTACACGAGGGACGCGTCGTCGCCGAAGTTCTGGTCGGGGTCGTTGTCTTCGGACGCCCCGTCGCAGTCGTCGTCGATCCCCGCGGGCCAGCAGCGCTCCACCGCGTCGGGGTGGATGTCGGGGTCGGTGTCGTTGCAGTCGTCGGCGTTGGCGACGTAGCCCTCGGGCAGCGCGGACGTCTCGCACACGTCGATGGTGTCGCGCGGGTCGCCGAAGCCGTCTCCGTCGATGTCGCGGTAGGCGGGGAGCAACGCGGACCCCTCGGCGGCGCGCGGACCGGAGTAGTCGCAGTCCTCCGGGTCGAGCACGCCATCGCCGTCGCGGTCCAGGCTGTCGGCGCCGAGATAGTTGCACCCAGCGAGAAACGCGAGCACGACGGTCGGCCTTGGCATCTCCCCTCCAGCACCCCGAGCGTACCAGTCGAGCGGCCCGTCGGGCGCTGCTCGTGTGGGAACAGGGAGGCGCGCTCGGTCACCACGCGGCACTCGGAACGCTGGCGCGCCACCTCCAGGCCCGCGGGGTCGAGGTCCACGCGGCCGTGCAGCGGGTGTCCGACGCCCCCGAGTGGTTCCCGGCCGGTGTGCCGCTGCACGCGTCTCCGGCGCCTCCGCGAACCCCGCGCGGGGAGCCCGACGTCACCTATGCCGACGTGCTGTCGGGGCTCGGCTGGCGCCATCCGCGAAAGCTCGGGAAGGTGGTGCAGCAGTGGCGCACGCTCGTGGATGCCGTCGATCCCGACGTGGTCGTGCTGAACAGCGCACCCACCGTGCACCTGGCGCTCCACGGAGGGCCACGGCGCATCGTGGGCTTCGGTGCCCCGTTCTTCGCGCAGCCACCCGTCCGTCCGCTGCCCCCGCTGGAGTGGTGGAGACCGGCCCTCCCGGACGGTGCTGCACGCGAGCAGCCCGTGCTGGACACCGCGAACGCGCTCAGGCTGCCGGGGAGCCCCGCGCTCGTGGGGCTCGCCGACCTGTGGTCCGACACGCGCTGGATCCTGCACGGCCCCGCAGAGCTCGACCCGTGGTGGGATCTGCGCCCTCCCGGCACCCTGCACGCGGGCATCACGGCCGTGCTCGACCGGGGCGGAGCGCCCGACTGGCCCGCCGGCGACGGTCCGCGGGTGTTCGCCTACCTCAAGCCCGGGTTCCGCTACGCGCCCGACGTGCTCGCGGCCCTCGAGCGCCACGGGTGCCGCACGGTGGCCTTCATCCCTCGAGACCCGGACTCACGAACGCCAGCGACCCCACGCACCCATGTGGTCCGCGAGCCGCTCTCCATCGACGCAGTGCGCCGGGAGGCCGACCTCGTCGTCACGCACTCGGCCCTCACGACGGGCTGCGCCTTCCTCGAAGCCGGGGTGCCGGGGCTGTTCCTGCCGATGCACCTCGAGCAGCTGGGCTCGGGCCGGTGTGCGTCGATGCGGCTGAAGGGGGCCGCGACCCTCCCGATCGGTGCTGTCGACACGCAGCTCGACCGCGCGCTCCGCATGATCCTGCACCCCGCGGTGCGCCAGGCGACGATCGCGCAGATGCCGCGGTTCGAGCGCTACCGCGACCCGTGGGCCCGGATCGCCGACGTGGTGGTGGGCTGACGCGTCACCATCCGTCGGGCACCCGCCCCTGGAGCATGTGGATCGTGTTCGGCGCGGAGGGCAGGCTCCACGTCGACCGCACCGGGCGCTCGGGGGTGCCCTCGGTGATGCCCTCGGAGGCCGGCCAGTGGGGCGCGCAGCCGGGCTCCAGCCGGTGCAGCCCGCTCTGCCAGAGGCCGATGATGTGCGTGTGCCCGGCGACGGGTCGCCCGAAGAAGTCCGACCACGCCTGGCCGAATGCGTGCCCGGCCCGCGCTCCCAGCGTGTCGCACGTGCGGAACCACCACTGGGCCTGCGGCGCCATGCGCTCACGGACCGCTTCCAGTCGGGCATGGAGCGGGTGCCCGGGCACGAGGGCGCGCCGATCCAGCGACTCGTTCGCGACGCGCGCCAGGCCCCAGTTCCCGTGGCCCCAGTACTGCACCTCGTCGATCCGGTCGAAGCTCGCGAGGCGGTCGAGCCCTTCGGCCCACGAGCCGATGGCGTGGCACCGGTCGAGGCGGCCGAGCCCGCGGTACAGGCGCCCCCCGACGAGCCACGAGTGGCTGAGACCGAGGGGGAGCCGACCGGTGGTGGTACAGGTGCGATCGAACAGCATCACGCGCATGAGCGCTCCTACACGGGCTCTCCGCGCGCCCAGCGCACGAAGCCGCCGAACACGAGCCACACCGGGTTGTGCCCCTGCGGCCCGCTCGTGAGCCCGTAGCTTAGCGGACGGTCGGCGCGATCGAGGTCGACGAAGGTGCCGAACATCCGGTCCCACACCACGAAGATGCCGGCGTAGCAGCGGTCGAGACAGTCTTCGTCGCGAGCGTGGTGGATCCGGTGTGCCGCCGGGGTGTTGAGCCAGCCCTCCACCCACGGCAGCCGGCCGATGGCCTCGGTGTGCAGGAAGAACTGGAACACGAGGTCCACGGCGGCCACCCCCACCACGAACACCGGCGGGAATCCCAGGAGCACGAGCGGGAGGGCCAGCACCGGCTGCACGATCCAGGGTCCGAGCCAGCTCAGGCGCGCGGACGCGAGCAGGTTGAGCCGCTCGGCGCTGTGGTGCGTCTGGTGGATGGCCCAGAGCACGGGGATCTCGTGGGAGAGCCGGTGGTGCCAGTAGTACACGAAGTCGGTGAGCACGAGCGCCACGAGGAACACGGCGGGAGTCGTGGGGAGCTCGAACAGGGCGTACGGCGCCACGGCCTCGAACAGCGCCAGCGAGAGGGGCAGCGCGAGCACCCGCGACACGCGGGAGCCCAGCAGGATGCCGAGCGTCGCGAGGGTCTCGCGCGGGTCGTACAGGTCGCGTCCGGTACGGCGGCTCCACAGCCACTCGAGCGCGACGAGCACGGGGAGCACGAGCAACAGCCAGCGAAACGGTTCTTCCATCGGGACCTCCACCACCAACCTGATGCGGGGATGTCGAGGTCCGATGGAGGCCGCTGCGCTCTATACTCCCGGGATGTTCCTGATCGTCGTGCTGGGGGCGGCACACGCCGTCGACATCGATGTCTCGGATGCAGCGGGGCTCGTCACCGCGCTCACCGATGGCGAAGACGGCGACGTGATCCTGCTCGCGCCAGGCGCCTACGCGATCCCTTCGGTCGACCTGCACGACGCGCTGACGCTCCGCGCGACCGTTCCCGGGGCGGTGCAGATCCTGCCCTCGGTCGCAACGTCGGGTCCGACGACCCTGTTCAGCGTGTTCAGCGACGTGCGCTTCGAGGACGTCGAGATCGACGTGGGCACCACGCATCGCGCCGTGTTCGTCGGGGGAGGCGCGTCGGTCGTGCTCCAGGGCACGACGATCCGGAACGGGTCGCACGCATCCGGAGGCCAGATCTTCGCCGATTTCGGAGCATCTCTGGTGGCGACCGGATCGCGCTTCGAGGGCGGGCGCGCGCAGGCGAACGCGGGGTCGATGTTCCTGAACGGCGCCGTGGCCGACCTCACCGACTGCACGTTCGTCGACAACCAGGTCACGAACAGCCAGACCGCCTACCCGGAAGGCGGTGCGGTACGCCTCGGGGCGGGTGCGAGCGCGACGTTCACGCGCGTCACCTTCGACGCCAACCGGAACCCCACGCATCTCGGCGGGGCGGTCGCGGTGCTCGAGTCCACGGTGGCGTTCGACGACTGCACGTTCGTCGGGAACGTGGGGGGCTCCGGCGGAGCGGTGGGGTCGTGGCGAGACAGCACGATCGACGTGCGCACGTCGACGTTCACGGGCAACACGGCGTACGACGGCGGCGGGCTCTCGTGCTTCACCGACCTCACGACGGGGTGCACGATCACCATCGCCGACTCGGTGTTCACGGGCGGTTCCGCCGACACCGCGCCCTACCTGAGCTCGGGTGGCTCGGGCGAGCACGACGTGACGCTGCGCAGGTCCACCTTCGCGGGCGGCACGTCCACGGGCGGCTCGGGTGCGCTGCACATCGGTGGACACGCGACGGTCGAGGGCTGTGTGTTCTCCGCGAACACCGGGAGTGACGAGGGCGGCGCGCTCGTGGTCGAGGGAGACCTCGTGTCGAGCGACAACGTGTTCGCCGACAACGCGGCGACCCTGCGCGCCGGAGCCGTGCTGGCACGGGGGGTCGTCACGACGAGCCGCCGTGATCGGTACTGTCGCAACAGCTCGGGGGCGGGTGCCGCGATGGTCGCCGAGGGCTCGCTCACCCTCGAGAACGCGCTGGCGGTGGGGAACCAGGACCCGGGGCCCGGTGTGTTCCGGCTCGAGCAGTCCGGCATGGTCGCGTTCTCCACCATCGCCGACAGCTCGGGCGGGGTGCAGTGCCTGGGGTCGTGCACGGTGAGCTCCAGCATCCTGTCGCACCTCCCGGGAGGCGGCGTCTCGGGGCCTGTTGCCACCGTCGTGTCCACGCTCCGGCACGACGCCCCGCTGGCGCCATTGGTGCTCGAGACGCTCCCGATCCCGTTCACGGCCGAGCCCTACCCGAACGGCACCGACTGCGACGACGGGCTGTTCCACGCGCTCGGGTGGCCGTATGCAGGCGCCGCGATCGGGCTCGACGTCGACGGGTCGATCGCGGATCCGGGGTGGGGTGGGGGCCTCGGGGCCGACCCCGCGCTGTGGGGCGACGCCGATCAAGACGGTGTACAGGCCGTGTTCGACTGTGACGACGGGGATCCGCAGGTCTACCCCGGTGCTGTCGACGTCCCGGGCAACGGGGTCGACGAAGACTGCGACGGGTCCGACGGAGGCGGGTCGGATGCCGACACCGACGCGGATTCCGACAGCGACACCGACGCCGATGCCGACACCGACAGCGATGCGGACGCCGACAGCGATGCGGACACCGACGCCGACAGCGATGCGGACACCGACGCCGACACCGACAGCGACACCGACACCGGCACTGGCGGATGCGATCCCTCCGACCCGCTCACCGACTGCGACGCCGACGGGCAGTCTCCCCGCGGCGGCGACTGTGATGACGCCGATCCCACCGTGTACCTCGGGGCCGAAGAGCTGCCGGACGCCGTCGACCACGACTGCGACGGGGATCCCATGCCCCATGCCGACGTCCGGGGGGCGTGCGGGGGCTGTGCGGCGACCCCGGCCGTGCGGAGCGAGCTCGGCTTCCCGTGGGGCTGGGTCCCGCGACGCGTCCGTGTCGCGCGCTGAACGCTGACGCCTCCAGGATTTCTGGGACAACTTCCGACCCGCGCTCCGTCTCTGTTCGGGAGAGGAGGAGTCCATGGTGTGGAGACTGCCCATCGCGCGGCGCTGGATGCTCGAGCGCGCGCTGGCCCGGGAGTGGCCGCGGCTGCGGGCGTTCGCGCTCCAGCTCACGCGCGAGCCCGCCAGCGCGGACGATCTGCTGCAGATCGCCGCGGAGCGGGCCTCCCGCCGCATCCACCAGCTGAAGGACCCAGCGCGGTTCCGCGTGTGGATGTACCAGATCCTGCGGAACTGCCACATCGACGAGCTCCGTCGGCCTCCCGCGGCGTGCGAGGCCGAGGTCGTGGCCCTGCCGAGCCCGGAGAGCGAGCTCCGGGATCGTCGGCTCGGCGAGCGGATCGCGGCCGCGCTCGACGATCTCCCCGAGCCCCAGCGGCTCGCGGTCTGGCTGGTCGACGGAGAGGGGCTGACCTTCCGCGAGGCTGCGGACGTGCTCGATCTCCGGCCGGGCACCGTCGCGAGCCGGGTGGCGCGCGGTCGGGCGACGCTTCGATCGGATCTCGAGGATCTGGCCCGTGAGCGCGGGGTGATCGCATGAGCTGCGCACACCACCGGGTGGTCGTCGACCACTGGAGCCCCGCCACCGATCTTCCCGAGGGCACCGCCCTTCACCTCGACGACTGCGCGTCGTGTCGGGCCCGCTTCGACGACCGGTTCACGCCGGTGACCGTGCACCGGCCCGTGGAGGCGCGGCGTTCCGTGCCCGTCCACTGGATCGCGCTCGCTGCAGCGGGCCTGCTGTGGGTCGGGCTCGCTCCCGTCCCCGCACGGGATGGAGGGATGTCGGAGGCCTCCGTGGCTGCGGACCTCGGCGAGTGCCCGGACGAGATCTGGTTCGAGCCCACCTGTCCCGCCTGATCCTCGGACGAGATCGGGCGCGGCGCCCGTCTCAGGAGGCAGGAACCGCGCGAGCGCGCGGAGAGGAGGGTCGTCATGAGGAACGTCGTGTGTGGGCTCGTGCTGTTCGGTGCGGGCTGTCAGGAAGAGGTACCGGGCGTCGCCGAGCCCGCGCCAGTCGTGCAGCCCGCGCCCCCACCGCCCGTCGCAGCGAAGCGGGCCGCTCCCGCGGAGGTCTCCGCCGTGGGGCAGCCGGTCGCCGACCTCGAGGTGTCCGACTGGCTCACGACCGAGACCACCGCGGACGCCGGGGAGACCACCCTCGTGGTGTTCTGGGAGAAGTGGTGCCCGCACTGCCGGCGCGAGGTGCCGCGGCTGCAGGAGGTCCACGAGAAGTACGGTCCGGAGGGCCTGAACCTCGTGGCGCTCACCCGACTGACGCGGAACGTGCCCCGTGCAGACGCTGCGGAGTTCCTGGAGACCAGCGGAGTGACGTACCCCGCGGCCGTGGGCGGCACGGGACTCGCGAATCGCCTCGGAATCCGGGGCATCCCCGCGGCCGTCGCCATCCAGGACGGCACCGTCGTGTGGCAGGGGCACCCGGCCCGCATCACGGATGCGCTGCTCGACGAGTGGACGCACCGCGACTGATCGCGTGCAACCGCCCTTCGCGCGTCGTAGGGTCGGGGCATGCCGACCACCTGGTCCCTCGAGCGCGTCACGCTGTCGGTGCCAGCCCGGCAGCCCGGACGCACCGTCGTGTGGGCGCTGGTGCCGTGGGCGATGCTCGCCGGCGCGCTCCTGATCCCGGCGGTGCTCACCCAGATCCCCGACCCCCACACGGTCGTCGATCGGTGCACCTACAGCGACGATCCAGCGTGCCTCCCGGTGCAGCCGCTCCTCGCCGGGCGACCCTGGCCCGACACGTGGGCCTGGCAGGAGGCCCGCGCGCGCGAGCTGTCTGCGGGGGCCGAGCCCGTGGACGCCCGACCGGACCTGTCGTCGGACGACCCCGCGAACGTCGCGTTCCTGGAGATGGCCGCCGCGGTGAGCCTGTGGGCCACGGCGTCGGACACTCCGCTCTCCGGCGAGGCCCGCCTGCGCGCCCGCCGGGAGGCCGACTGGCTCCGCGACCTCGAGCGCGGCATCCTCGAGGAGAACATCGAGCTGGCCCGCGCCACCGGGTCGCTCGACGTGGAGGGTCGCGCGAACGCCGCGTGGGGACGGTGGAACGCGAGGCTGGTGTTCGGCCTGGTGCTGGTCGTGGGCGGGGGGCTGGCCCTGCGCTCGTCGGTGCGCCGGCTCGGAGACCTCGGCGCCGTCGACCTCGAGCTGACGGCCCACCGCCTCACGATGGACGGGCGCACCCACGAGCGGTCGGAGGTCTGGGACCTCGCGCTGGTGGGCCCCCGCGTGCGCTTGCGCCTGAAGGACGGCCGTGTGCAGTGGTCGTCGCCGCTGCCGACCTCCGAGGTCGACGAGGCAGACGTGGTGTGCGCGGCATTCGCGGCCCTCGATCCGACGGTCGATCGCGCCGCCGTGCCCGCGGCACTCGAAGCTCTGATGCAGCGCTCGAAGCCGTCGCTCACGCCATGAGCATCGACCCGAACAGGCCCAGCACCTGCGACCAGTGCCGCTCGGCGGCGGCTTCGTCGTACACGGGGCTGTCGGGCACCGCGTAGCCGTGCTTCGCCGTGGCTTCGGCGTGTACGGTGAACGGCACGCCCGCTTCGGTGAGCGCGCGCTTCAGCGTGATCACGGCCACGGGAGGGCAGCTCGCGTCGTCGGCGGCGACCCCGAACACCAGGCGCGCGCGGATCTGTCCGACCGCGAGGTGGGGGCTGTTCTCGGCAGGGGTCACGAGCCCGCCCCCGTGGATGGACGCGGCGGCCACCACGCGGTCGGCGAGACGCGAGCTCGCGAAGAAGGCCATCCGGCCGCCCATGCAGTAGCCCACCACCCCGACGGAGCCGGCCAGCACGCGCGGATCGCCATCGAGGTGCGCCAGGAGCGCGGCCGTGTCGGCCATCGCGTCGTCGGGGGTGAGCGCGTTCATCAGCGCGCCGAGCCGCGGACGCTCGACGGGATCCGAGAACACCGTGGCGTAGTCGAACGGCGCGAACGAACCGGACCTCCAGTACAGGTTCGGCTGGAGCACTGCGTATCCGGCCTCCACGAGCCGCTGCCCCATCGTGGTGAGCGCCGGGCGCAGGCCCAGGGCGTCCATGTACTGCACGACCAGCGGGAACGGACCCGCCCCGTCGGGCAGCAGCAGCAGGGCTTCGATCCCGTCGACCACCAGGCGTTCCTCGGACATCCGACCTCCGTGCACAGGGAGCTATCGCGCCCGGACGCGATAGGTCGCCGCAGGAGACCTCCATGCCGACCCACCGACCGCCAGGGCTCTCGACCCGCGGGTCCGCCCTCGTCGACGCCCCCGCGCTGCCCGCCTACCTCGCCGAGCACTTCGCCCGCAGCGCGGAGCCGTACGACGAGCACGCCCGTCCCGACGGGTACATCCCGATGTGCATCGCCGAGAACCGCCTCGTGTGGGACCTCATCGAGCCCAAGGTCTCCGGAGACCGCGCCGTGACGCCCGATGCGCTCGGGTACTTCGACATGGTGGGGCCCGCGGGCTTCCGCGCCGACCTCGCGTCGTTCCTCGGCCGCCGGGTGTTCGGGCGCCCCGTCGCGCCGGAGCACATCGCCGTGCTCGCCGGCGCGGGCAGCATCCTCGAGACGCTGTTCTACCTGCTCGCCGACCCGGGCGAAGGCGTGCTGATCCCCACCCCGAGCTACGCGGGCTTCTGGATGGACCTCGAGGTCCGCGACGCCCTGCGTGTGCTCCCCGTCCACACCAACGCCTCCGACGGGTTCCGGCTCACCCCGGCGCTGCTCGACGACGCCCTCGATCGCGCGGACTGTCCGGTGCGCGTGCTGCTGTTCACCACGCCGAACAACCCCATGGGCACGGTCTACTCCGAGGCCGAGCTCCGCGGGATCCTCGACTGGGCGGAGTCCCGCGGGATCCACGTCGTGTTCGACGAGATCTACGCGCTCTCGGTGTTCGGCGACCGCCCGTTCACGAGCACGGCCACGCTCCGCGAGTCGCTCGGCGACCACGTGCACCTCGTGTGGGCCTTCTCGAAGGACTTCGCGGCCAGCGGGCTCCGGTGTGGCGTGCTGGTCAGCGAGAACGCGGGTGTGCTCGCGGGCATGGGCGCGCTCTCGTACTGGGCGTGCTGCTCGGGCGACACGCTGCACCTGCTCCGGTCCTGGGTGACCGACGACGCCTGGCTCGACCGCTACCTGCCCGAGATGCGGCGTCGGCTCGGTGCCGCCCACGACACCGTGTGCACGGCCCTCTCCGCGGCCGGCATCCCCGTCGTGCCCGGCGGTGCGGGGTTCTTCGTGCTCGTCGACCTTCGCGCCCACCTCGACCGGCCCGACTGGGAGAGCGAAGACCGCCTGTGGCGCCGCATCCTCGACGAAGCGAACGTGAACCTCACGCCCGGCGTCGCGATCCGGAGCGCGGAGCCCGGGCTGTTCCGGCTGTGCTTCGCGAGCGTGTCGCCCACCGCGCTCGCTGCGGGGCTCGCCCGGCTCGTGCGTGTGCTGTCGTGAGCGACGGTTGCAGAGTGTTGCGAGGCGGGAGGCCTGTCTGTGCGGGCCCGTTCGCGTGACGAGACTACCGGTGCACCCCAGCCGGGTGCAGCCACCCGAACCCAGGAATCCCCACCGATGACCGACGACGCCACCGGCCTCACCTCGCTCCGCACCAACTCCAGCGCACTCGTGCAGCTCGGCGGGCTCACCTGGCTGGCCGCGACGTTCTTCGTGATGTTCGCCCTCGGAGACTACGAGCCCGGCGTCGGCGCGAGCGGCCCGGCATCCGGGATCGGCGTGATGATGATGGGCGTGTACTTCCTGGCGTGCTCCACGGTGTTCCGCGGCTTCCTGTTCTACCGGCTGAAGGTGATGCGCATCACCGACTGGTTCGGCGACGACAGCGCCGACTTCGCGCACGTCATGTACGGGCTGTTCGGGTTCGTGTTCCTGGGCCTCGGCGCCACGCTCATGTTCCGCTGATCCCGCGCTGAGCCCCGTCCGCGCGGCTTGCCCGGGGGGAGACCCGGCGATACCCGCCACGGGCGCGGCCCTTCCGGGGCGCGCGGACGAGGAGCGCGGTGATCCAGCAGGCCATGGCGGAAGCGGGCTTCCTGTGGACCACCACGAGCCTGTTCTGGGCGTCCCGACGCCTCGCCGAGCGGGCTCTCGCGGCGGGTGATGGACCCGGCCCGACCCCTGCGGAGCGCTGGCTCGGCACGTTCGTGTGGGCGCCGTCCCTGGCCGTGGTCACCCTGATCGCCCTGCACCTCGTCGGTCTGCTGGTGCCGCTCGGTCCGGCGGTGGTGTTCACGCTCGTCGGGCTCGGCGATCTGGCCGTTCAGCGCCTGCGGGCCGAGCCCCAGCCGGCGTTCGAGCCCTGGGCGGCCCGCGACCCCCAGACGCTCGTGCTCATCGGGGTCGCTGGCGCGATCGCAGGAGCGTGGGGTGCGGAGCTGGGCGCTGGAACCGCATTCCTGTGGGACGATCTCTCGTACCACGCCGCCAACCCCGCCGCGTGGCTGACCAGCGGCTCGCTCGACCTCCCGGCGCTCACGTACCAGGCGTACTTCTCGCTCGACGCGGAGCTGTTCGCGTTCCTGTTCATGCTGCCGCTGCGGTCGGATGCCCACGCGAACCTGTCGATCGTCGTGTGGGCGCTGGTGCTCGGCCTGTCGTTCCGCGTGCTGGCCGCACGGCTGTCCCATCCTCCGCTGCTCACGGCCGCCGGCCTGCTCGCGCTCTTCGCGGCTCCCATCGTGCGTCGGAACGTCGACACGTTCTGCGCTCACGACCTCGCCGCGGCGGCCTTCCCGCTGGCGGCCATCGCACTGGTGCGTCCCGGATCCCCCGTCGGGTGGGCCCTCACCAGCGGTCTGGCCGCGGGATTCGCGGTGGGGGTGCGCCCTCCGATGGGGGTGCTCGGGCTGTGCGTGGCGGTCGCGTGGGCGACGAAGGGGTCGCGCGTCCATGTCGGCGCGTTCGTGGCCGGGGCGCTCGCGACCGGCAGCTTCTGGCTGGCGCGCAACCTCGTGCTCACGGGGAACCCGCTGTACCCCGCCGAGATCCTCGGTCTCGACGGTCCGTTCACGGTCGACCTCCACCAGTCCACCGCCATCACGAGCCTGCTCCGGTCCGACTTCGCCGAGGGCCTGCGCATCCTCGGCATCCGCCTGGTCGACTGGCCCTACCCGCTCGGTGCGGTCGAGGTCGTCGGGCTGCTCGCCGGCCTGGCGGCCCTGAGACGACCCGATCAGCGGTGGTTGCGGGTGCTCGTGCTCGCGTGCCTGGCGCTGTTCCTGCTCACGTACCCCTCGTCCCCGTTCTCGCTCGGCAACAACCTCCCGGACGTGGCCGCCGCAGACGACCTGTCGGAGCGTCCGATCCGCTCGCGCCACGTGATCTTCGCGTTCGCCGTGGGGCTGCTGCTGCTCGGAGAGCTCTCGCGGAACCGGTGGGTGGTGGGAGGGGCCGTCGGGCTCGTGCTGCTCGCGGTGTGGGCGGGCGGAGAGGGCCTCGCAGACGGGTTCGGCGCGCTCGGCGTCGTCGTGGCGCTCGCGCTGGCGCTGGCCCCCGAGCGCTGGCCTGGCCTCGGGACCGTGGGGATCGTCGCGCTCGTGGCGGTGGGGATCGCCACCCCGGTCCGTCGGCGGCACACGAACCAGGAGCTGTACACCGAGGAGAAGCGGAGCCGGTTCGAGAAGGGCTGGCGCGCGCTGGAGCGGCTGCCGGACGGTTCGCGGATCGCCCTGTTCACGGGCCTCCCGTCGAGCCACGGGCAGTACCTGCCGCTGTACGGGCGTCGGTTCCAGCACGTGCCGGTGGCCGTCGATGCCGACGGTCGCGCCGAGCCCCTCCTGCACGAGGCCCCGCCCGCGCCGTGGTTCGCGGGCTTCGACCGCCTGCGCGAGGAGGTGGACGTGCAGGCCGTGGTCTGCAACCTCGTCCACGATGCCCGGGCCGACTTCGTGCTCGTGGTGGGCTGGCCGAAGACGGTGGTGAAGCAGCCGAAGCTCCGCAAGCCGCTGCTGGAGCTCGCCGAAGCGCACGGGGCGGTCGTCGTGAAGGACAAGACCTCGCTGCTCGTCGACCTGCACGCGCTGCCGACGGACGCCTGCCCGTAGGCTCAGCGGTCGCGGACGTAGAAGTGGAATCCCGGCGTGCCGGGCACCTTCCGGAACCCCATGGGCTCGAGACGCCCGCGCCCGTCGGCGTCCTTGAGCTTCGCGGGCACGACGAGCACACGGACGTCGGACGCTTCGAGGTCGCGGAGCGCCGTCTCGAGCTCCAGCGCGGGGTCGGGTTCCTTCGGGAACAGCTGGGCCCGCAGCATCTGCACGTCGCGATCGGACTTCGCGATGCGGCGCAGGTTCCGCAGCGAGCCCTCGGCGAACATCATGAGCCGCATCCGGCGTCTCGACTCGTCTTCCCCCCAGTGGCGCGCGAGGTTGATGAGGTACTGCTCACGGATCGAGATCAGGCGCGGACGGCCGGGGAGCTGGGCGATGCGCTCCGCGACCCGGGGGGGTGCGAGCACGAGATCGGTGGGCTCCGTGAGCTCCAGCACGCGCTCGGCCGCCTGCGCGTCGCGCGCGTCGATGCGGTGCGCGAACCACTTCCAGGTGGCGTTCGACCGGTCGTACGTGTGCGGACCGGCCTCGTGGAAGCCCACCGCGAAGGCCAGCACACCCGCCACCGCAGCCGCCCGGACCGGCGCGGTGGGCCAGCGGTCCCACACCGCCCGTGCCGACATCGCCACGATGCCCGCCACCAGGAGCGGCATCGGCACACACCAGTACAGGCGCCAGCTGAACAGTGCCGCGATCCGCGAGAGCACCATCGCCGTGCCCTCGTTGAACACGAGCAGCGCGCAGAAGAACGCGTAGCGCGGCAGGAAGGTGCTCCGGTCGCGACCGACCAGCGCCGTGACGAACGGAGTGCTGGCGAGCAGGACGAGCGCCAGCGGAGCCCGCCACGTGTCGCCGAGCATCGTGTTCACGTCGCGGATCCAGCCGTCGGACCGAAGCCCGCCCACGCCCATCACCTCGAGCTTCATCACGCCGATCACCGCGAGCAGCGGGGCGGACGCGAGCAGACCCGCCCCGAACACCGTCAGGGAGCGCTTCTCGGGGCGGAGGAACGCGAGCAGCACGAGCCCGGCGGCGATCGGGGCCAGCACGAGCGCAGACGACGAGAACACCGCGCAGAAGCACTGCGTGAGCATCAGGATCGCCCATGTGCGCGGGCCGGGCGCGGCGGCGAACCGCGCGGTGGCGTACAGCAGGGCGGGGACGAGCGCGGCGATGAAGAACGCCTTGCCCTCGAACATCCGCACGATGGTGTAGCCGCCGTACGTGCGGGTGCCGTCGCCCCACGCCACGAGCAGGAACAGGAACAGCAGCAGCGCGGGACCGGCCGAGCGGGCGTCCATCGCCTTCAGCGCGCGCCACGCGGCCAGGCAGAGCACCACAACGGCGCCGAGGGGCAGCACGTTCCAGTAGAGCGTGCGCGGGTCGACGCCCGTGGCCCATGCCAGCGTGGCGACCCCGATCTCGTGGGTCTGCGGGCGATGGATGAGCTGCTGGATGGGCACCGACGTGTCGCCGTGCATCCCGTCGAAGGAGAGCAGGGCGAGACCGGGGTTCTCGAGCGTCGCGAACAGCGCGTTCACGTGGTACGCGTCGTCCCAGATGGGGTAGTGCACCCACGTCACGAACGTGCCGATCGCCATCACGCCCACGGCCATCGCGAGGGCGTCCGCGGCGGTGGCCCGTGCGGCGGGGAAGGTGGGGATGCTCCCCCGGTCGGTCCACGCGGGTACGCCGAGCAGCACCACGGCGACGAGCCCCGCGACCACGAAGGGCACGCCGAGCACGTGCCAGGCGACGAACGTCAGCACGGCCGACCCGGCCAGCACGGCCGGAACCTGCAGGGAGGGCTCCCCGGACCCCGCGTGCACGGCCTCCTCGGGCTCCGGCAAGCGGAAGACGGCCACCGTGAGCGCCAGGATCGCGGGCACCGCGACGAGCCCGCCCCACAGGTACGCCGTGAACGACAACCCGGTGTACACGCACAGCACCGAGTACAGCCACCACGCGCCGCCCATCACGCACACGGCGTCCACCACGAGGGTGGGCCAGGAGCGCAGGGGGAAGCGGTCGAGCATGGGTCGGGCCGGGGTGCGGGGCCCAGCCTGGTATCCCGACCGACGGGCTGCCGTCCGGCGACCGACGTCCGTCAGTGACGGCCGTCCGGCGGTGTCCGATCGGACGTCACCTCGCGATCCGTCCGTGCCCGTGGGGCTCCCGGCGAAGGGCACGATGTGGCACCGGCGCTGCAGTCCTCCCCGGCATCCCAGGAGGTCCCCATGCATCGCTCCACTCTCACCGCCCTCGTCTCCCTGCTCGCCACCGGCTGCTCGTTCTCCACGGGCTCCGCTCACCTCGAGGTCGACTACCTCGAGAGCCAGGGCTACGAGCGCATCGTCCTGCTCGAGCCCGCCCCGGCCGGGGGCACCACGTTCCAGGCGTTCGACGCCGAGGGACGCCTGTGCACCGGCAGCGTGGGGGCGACCCCGATGCGCCAGTGGCTGCGCTACGCGTGCGGCGGGGACCCGGGCGCGCGGTGTCTGGCCGAGCACCCGGAGGCGTGTGAGCTCGAGGCGGTCCGCGAGCGCACCACGAACCCCGAGCGGGCGATGGTCGCGTTGCAGCGCGCCTGCGTGCATGGCAGCGAGCGGGCCTGTCGCGGGTTCCACGAGCCGAGCGAGGTCGAGGAGGCCGCCTCCCGAGCCGTGTCGGCCATCGGGTGTGCGCGGGGGGATGCCTATGCGTGCTTGTTCGACGGGTACGCGCGCCTCCAGGAGGGCGAGCACGCACTGGCGACCGTGCTCCTGGCCCGTTCCTGTGGCGAGGGCTTCGGGCCAGCGTGCATCGATGTCGCGGCCGTGCACTACCGGTACGGCGCCAACCCCGCAGTGGCGAAGAAGTGGCTCGGTCGGGGGTGCGCCACGGGGAGCGAGCGGGCCTGCGAGCTGCTGCGCGACTTCCGGATGCCTTCGCCGCGTTCCGAGGGGTGAACGCACGCTCCGAGCGGGCGGCACCCGGGTCGCTCGGCTATCCTCCGCGAGGAGGTGCCGGGTGTCCTGGGTGTTCTGGATCGCGGGCTGCGCGTGGATCTCGGGCGCCGAGCTGCGTCGGGCCACCTGCGAAGATCTCTCCGGGCCGGGATGTACGGACTCCGATCCGGTCGAGGCCGACACGGACACCGACACGGACACGGACACCGATACGGATGCCGACACCGACACGGACGCCGACAGCGACGCGGATGCCGACACCGACGCACCCGCGGACTGCTTCGTGGATGGCGACGGCGACGGGTTCGGTGCCATCCCCACGCAGTCGTCGCTGCCCTGTCCGCGGGGCGAGGTGGCGTCGCCGGGCGACTGTGACGACTCCAACGGGGAGATCTGGCCGGGCAGGCCCGAGCTGTGCGACGGGATCGACGCCGACTGCAGTGGCGGGTCGGACCGGAACCTCGTGAGCCGGGGCTCCGTGACGTACGGAACCGACCTCCAGGCCGCCCTCGACGCGCTCGACCCCGCGCCCGTGCAGGTGTGTCCCGGAACGTACGACGGGCCGCTGTTCGTCTCCGCCGACGTGGTGGTGGAGGGACGCCCCGACAGCCTCGGGGTGCGACCCGTGACGGGGCGTGTGGTGCTCCAGTCCCCGGCGCTGGCCGTGGAGCTCGGCGACCTCGTGATCGATGCGGTGCAGGGCGGCGTGGGGCGCGGGCTGTTGGTGTCGATGGACTCGTCCATCCGGCTCGAGCGCGTCGCGGTCCGCAACGGCGAAGGGTCCGTGGGAGCGGGCGTCTGGCTGCAGTCGGGCTCCAGCGCGACCGTGCTGGACTGCGAGATCACGGGCAACACCGCGGCAGACAGCGGAGGAGGGCTGTACGCGAACTACACCGTCTCCGTCGACATCCAGCGCACGTCGTTCGAAGGGAACTACGCGCCCTTCGGCGGAGGCCTGCACCTGCGGGGCCCCGGGTCGTTCACGCTGACGGACGTCATGCTCACGGCGAACTCGGTCGACACCGACGGAGGGGGGCTGTTCCACGAAGGCCCCGCAGACCTCGTCGCCACGCGCCTGATCGCGGCGAGCAACGGGGCACAGCGAGGCCAGTCCGTATTCGTGGCGGGGGGAAGCGCCACGTTCGTGAACGCCACGGTCGGGCCACACGAGCCCTCGTTCGATGGCGCGGTGTCCCTGTCGGGCGCAGCCGGCGCGCACCTCGTGGATGCGGGTACCTTCGACTCGAACGCGAGCGGCGCGCTCAGCCTCCTCGAAGGCGAGGTCAGCGTGCTGGGAGCCGACTTCGGCCCCACGCTCCCCAACATACCGGACGTGCGCCTGCCGGGCGGCACGTACACCTGGGAGGGCTGCGACTTCGCGTGTACGGTCGCCGGCTGCGCCTGTCCGTAGCTCACGACCCGGGCTCCTCCGCGTCGTAGGCCTCCGCGAGCAGCGTCTGGAGCGAGGCCAGCCACTCCGCGCCCTGCTTGCCCTGGAAGCGCGACACGAACACGTCGCGCTGGGCCTCCTTGATGCGCCGCACGCGCAGCAGGTCGGCGGGGTGCTCGATGACGTAGGGCGTCAGGAACACGAGCAGGTTCGAGTCGCGCGTCTCGCGTCGCTTCCCGCGGAACAGCGCGCCCAGCACGGGGATGTCGCCGAGGACGGGCACCTTCGTCTCGATGATCTCGAGCTTCGTGCTCTCCACCCCTGCGAGCACGATGGTCTGGCCGTCCTCCACCATGACGCGCGTCTGCACGGAGCGTCCGGACGTGGTCGGTCCGCCGCCCAGGTCCGACTCCGCGGACGACGTCTCGACCTCGTCGACCACGAGCTCGACGTCGAGTGTGACGAGCGTGGCGTCGTTGATGTGCGGCGTCACCGTGAGCTCCGTCGCGACGTCCACGCGATCGTACGTCGTGATGGGCGTTCCGAAGCTCGAGAGCGCGCTCGACACCGGGAAGGGGATCTTCCGGCCGATGGTGAGCACGGCCTCCTGGTGGTCGACGACGAGCAGCGCCGGGTTCCCCATCACGTGTACGTTCGAGCTCGTCTGGATGGCCCGCAGCGCGATGCCGAACGTCGGGACCGAGAGCGTCGAGCCATCGGCGGTCACGACGTCCACGAGCTGTCCGAACACCCCCGCAGCCAGGCCGGACAGGAGGTCGGTCGAGATGCTCAGCGAGCTCAGGTCGGAGCTCGTCTGGCTGCTCGCCGTGAGGGGGTTCGTCTCCGAGCCCAGGATGTGTGCGGAGAGCGACAGCTCGCGGCCCCCGGTGTTGGTGAGATCGACGAACACGGCGTCCACGAACACCTGGCGCCGCTCGACATCCAGCTCGCGAACGAGGGCTGCGATGGCGTCGAAGTCCTCGGTCTCCGCGAGGATCGCGAGCGCGTTCGTGGCCGGGTCGGCGGCGATGCGGGCACCGGAGTCCAGGGCCTGCTGCAGCGTGCGCTCCGCACCCGCCTTGCGCGGCTCGCGGGGGGCCTCGTTCGTGGAGCCCTGCAGCTCGGAGAGCACGTCCCGCACCTCCTCCGCGAGCGCGTACTTCAGCCGCAGGATGTGCAGACGGCCCGTCCCGCCGGCCTGTTCCACGTCGAGCTCCGCGACGATCTCGGCGACGGCGGCATGCCCGGCGGCATCGGCGAGCACGAGCAGCGTGTTCGTGCGCTCGTCGTCGATGATGCGCGTGATGTTCCGGCCCTGCTCCCCTGCGGAGGTCGGGGTGGGAGTGGGGGTGGGGGCCTTGCCCCGGTTGTTCGTGCGGCGCGCGGGCGTCGCGGCGGCCGGCTTCGGATCGCTCGGGTACAGCGCTTCGATCACGGCACGGACCTCCGAAGCCTCCGCGTACTGCAGGCGCAACAGCCGCAGCTCCGTGGTCGGCGCGGCGACCGCGAGCTCCGCGATGAGGTCGGCCACCTTGCGCACGTTGCTCGCGGAGTCCGTCACGATGAGCGTGTTGGCCGGGGAGTACGCCATCACCTCGGCATCCTTCGACAGCAGCGGCTTCACCACCTGCACGAGGTCCGACACCTCGCCGTTCAGGACCGGCAGCAGCTGGGTCACGATGCGCTCGCCGCGTGCGATGGGCTCTCCCGCGCGCACGCCATCGGAGCGGCTGTCGGCGTCGGTGCTGGGGATGATCGTGACCAGATCGCCCACGTCGGAGGTCGTGAGGCCGTG
Organism: Myxococcota bacterium; assembly: GCA_041389565.1. GTDB lineage: Bacteria > Myxococcota_A > UBA796 > UBA796 > JACKEQ01. The sequence goes on along the minus strand of JAWKRP010000015.1, from coordinate 54,150 downwards.
CGCACGCAGGGCGCTCAGGTAGGCTTCCCAGGCCGCGTCGAGGGTCATCGACTCGTGCCCGATCAGGCGGACCGACTTCCCCTTGAGGGCCGACTCGTCGGCGATGAGGAAGTTCTTCCGGAGCACGTCGGCGAAGAACAGCGTGAGGTCGTACAGCGACGTGTCGCCGAACTCCAGCAGCAGGCGCTCCGCGGCGTGGGCGTCCGCGGGCAGCGAGCGGTCCGGCCGGATCTCGAGGCCCTCCCCGGTCTGCACCGTGTGGACCGCGGGTTTCGGGGGGGCCGGGTTCTGCGCGACCGCCGTGGTCGTGAGCCAGCCGAACAGGACGAGGAGCATGGGAGACCTCCGTGCCCGACCGACTGCACGGGGTGTGCCATCGAATTGTGTGCTTCGTTCCTACGACGTGGGAGGCGTTCCGAAAACCTGTCGCGGCCGCGACACACCGTGACGGGAACCGGGACGGGTTGTCAGCGCCGCCTGCGCCCGACGACCGCGATCGCGCCGAGCAGCCCGAGCCCCCAGGGAACGGGCCCCGGAGCCTGACAGCCGCAGCCTCCCTTCCGGGTGACGGGCGGAGGCGAGCAGTCCTCGCCGCGCGCGGCATCCTCCGGCGCGCAGTCGCCGTCGTTCTCCACGTACCCGTCGGGCGCTTCGCAGCGATCGATCGCGTTCGCCGGGTCACCCAGGCCGTCGCCGTCCTGGTCGGCGTACCACCGGTCCACCACACCCGTCAGACCGGGGTCTTCGGAGTCGACGAGCCCGTCGCAGTCGTCGTCGATGGCGTTGCACACCTCGTCCTGGCCGGGGAGCACGTCGGCATCGGCGTCGTTGCAGTCGAGCGGGTCGAGCGAGTACCCGATGGGGTCGTCGCAGCGGGCCTGACCGGGGTCGTCCATCGCGCCGTACCCGTCGAGGTCGGCATCGAGGTACCAGATCTGGAGCAGGCCGTCGTCAGGGCCGTTCACACAGTCGTCGTCGAGCCCGTTGCAGATCTCCGTGGCTCCCGGATGGACCGACGCCAGCGTGTCGTCGCAGTCTCCGCCCACCGGGATGCGGTCCGCGACGGCGTCGATCGCGTCGGAGCACGCGGGGATGGGCGCCACCGCGGAGTCGCCGTACCCGTCGCCGTCTTCGTCGGGCCAGTAGTCCTGGAACGTGAACCCCTCGTCGATCAGGCCGTTGCAGTCGTTGTCGATGGTGTCGCAGACCTCGGTGGCGTTCGGGTGGGTCGCGAACTCGGAGTCGTCGCAGTCGACGCCGTTCGTGGGGGGCACGTACCCGAGGGGCGCCCCTCCGGAGCAGGCCTCGAACACGAGCGAGGGCGTGCCCGCACCGTCTCCGTCCTGGTCGAACCAGAACAGCACGGGGCTGTCGGTGTAGTTCGGGTCGTCGGCGTCGATCGCGCCGTCGCAGTCGTTGTCGATGCCGTCGGGGCACGCTTCGACCGCTGCCGGGTTGATCGAGGGGTCGCCGTCGTCGCAGTCGAGCCCGAGATCGACCATCCCGGCGGGCGGGGTGCACGCCTGCGTCGGCGGGACCGATGCGTCTCCGAACCCGTCGAGGTCGGCGTCGGGCCAGTACCGGTTGCCGTCGAGGTCGGCGTCGGCTTCGTCGAGGTCGCCGTCGCAGTCGTTGTCGATGCCGTCGCACACCTCGAGCGCATCGGGATTCACGTCTGCACCGCCGTTCGGGGCGTCGTCGCAGTCGAGGTCGTTCGCGACCGTGCCCGCAGGCCGCAGACAGTCCGCGGCCACGAAGTCTCCGCCGTAGCCGTCTCCGTCGTCGTCGGCGTACCAGTCGGTCGTCAGCACGTCGTCGTCGATCAGGCCGTCGCAGTCGTTGTCGATGCCGTCGCACTGCTCGACCCCACCAGGGTACGCGGAGTCGTCGTCGTCGTCGCAGTCTCCGGACGCCAGCGCGAAGCCCGGCGGCGGCTGGCAGGCCGCGTCGACGGGCGAGCCCGTGCCGAAGCCGTCTCCATCGAGGTCTTCCCAGTAGTCGGTCGTGGGCAGCCCATCGTCGGGTGTGCCGTCGCAGTCGTTGTCGACGCTGTCGCAGACCTCGGGCGCGCCGGGATGGATGGCCGGAGCGCTCTCGTCGCAGTCGCCCACGAGCGTCACGAGCCCCGGGACGGGTGCGCACGCGACGGTGGCCGCACCCGACCCCCAGCCGTCGCCATCGGGATCCGCGTAGTACGACTGGCTCGGGAGCCCGTCGGCGAGATCGGCCAGCCCGTTGCAGTCGTTGTCGATACCGTCGCAGACCTCGGGGGCTGCCGGGTTCACGCCCGCTTCGGAGTCGTCGCAGTCGGCGTCGTCGGCGACGGACCCCGGAGGTGCTGCGCAGGCCGTGGTGGTCGTGCCGTCCGGGTCGCCGTAGCCGTCTCCGTCGGCGTCGGGCCACCACGTGAGCTGCGGGACCCCGTTCTCGGGCTGCCCGTCGCAGTCGTGGTCGATCGCGTCGCACTGCTCGGTCGCGCCGGGGTACGTCGTGGAGTCGGCGTCGTTGCAGTCGGAGCTCGTGAGCACGTCACCCGCGTTCGGGGCCGCGCACGCGGTGCCCGTGGTCGAGCCTCCGCCCACGCCGTCTCCGTCGGCGTCCGCGAACCACACCTGCACGGCCACGCCGTCGTCGACGCCGTTCGCGCAGTCGTTGTCGATGCCGTCGCACACCTCGGGGTTCCCGGGGTACGCGAACGGATCGGAGTCGTCGCAGTCGCCGTCGCAGGCGAGCACGCTGTCGGAGTCGGCGTCGAGCTCCCCGCCCGCGAAGTCGGCTACGCCGTTGCAGTCGTTGTCGATGCCGTCGCACACCTCGGCATTGCCGGGGTACCGCTCCGGCACGAGGTCGTCGCAGTCGGTGTCGAGCGCGGACTCGCCGGCCGTCGTGCACAGGTCGTCGCCGTCGAGATCGTCGACGAACACCGCGATTCCCACGCCGTCGCCGTCGCTGTCGGCGTAGCACTCCTCGCCGCCCGCGCAGTCGTTGTCGAGACCGTCTCCGACGATGCGCAGCGCGTTCCCCGGGTAGGCCGACCCGGAGGTGTCGTCGCAGTCGGTGTCGTTGCCGACGAAGCCCATCGGGGCCGCGCACGCGAGGGTGGGGGTGCTGCCCTCCGAACCGAACCCGTCGCCGTCACTGTCGCGCCACCACGCCGTGGTGGGCACGCCGTCGTCGACCCCGTTCGCACAGTCGTTGTCGAGACCGTCGCAGATCTCGGTGCCGCCGGGGTGTACGGCCGCGTTCCCGTCGTCGCAGTCCTGGTCGGCGCACCAGCCGTCGCCGTCGACGTCGCCCGACCCGTCCACGCCCGAACACGCCTCCTCGAAGTCGAGCGTTCCGTCTCCGTCGGTGTCGACGTCGAGCACCACGTCGATCGCGGACACCCGGTGGTGGTTCTGGGTGGAGCCGCCCGAGCGCGCCGTGAAGCCGATCCACGCGTTCGGACCGAGCACGGCATCGAGGTCGACCGTTCCCGACGTGGTCGCCGTTCCGGGCTTCGTGGCCGTCTGGGAGGTGTAGATCGCGATCTGGTTCGCGACCCCGTCGTAGTCGACCCACACGTGGAACGGGGCGCCGATGCCGTTCATGTCGAAGCCCGGGGTTCCACGGAACTGGTCGTTGTTCGTGACCCCGTTGAGGTGCACGGCGACGTGGTTCCCGTTGGGATCGTCGGTGCCGCTCGAGTCCCAGTTGTCGAACTCGACCACCACGGACGGCGAGATCCCGCCGTAGCCGAGGTCGGCGTCGCCTGTCGTGTCGAGCGCGGTGGACGCCTGCGACTGGATCAGGAACGTCGCGCCGCTCGCGCCGCCCGACCCGTCTCCGCCGGCCATCTCGAGCTGGAAGTGCGCGCGGAACCCGGTGCGGTCGACGATCGGCACGGTGGTCGTGTGGTACGCGGACCCCGACACGCCTGCGCTCGCGGACGTGATCTGCAGGTTGCACCCGGGGGTGCTGGCGTTCCCGTTCGTGGCCCAGCCCGAGCAGAAGCCACCCGTGCCGACGTTCAGGTCGAGCTGCTGACCGAAGGCCGCAGCGGCGAGGAGGAGGAGCATCCCACATCCTACCGTGGACACGGGGCTCTCGGGGGCTCCGGACCGCCGATGTCATCGGTCGGATATCAGGACGCCCGGGGGACGCATGCAGCAGCGCGGAGCCATCGTCACGGGAGCGTCTTCGGGCATCGGAGAGGCCACGGCACGGCGCCTGGTGGCGGACGGCTGGAGGGTGGCCGGCCTCGCGCGGCGCGCAGACCGCCTGCAGGCCCTCGAAGCCGAGCTGGGCGGGGCCTTCGTGGGGGTGCCCTGCGATCTGTCCGTGCACGCCGGGCTCGACGCGGCCCTCGACCGCGCGCGGTCCGCCGTGGGGGGCCCCGCGGCCCTGGTGTACTCCGCCGGAGCGGGGGTGGGCGCGTCCATGCTGGAGGGGACCGCCGAGGAGTGGAGCGTGCTCGCACAGGTGAACGTCGTCGCAGCCGCCCGGTGTGCGCGCCACCTGCTGCCCGGCCTCCAGGAGGCCCGCGGACACGTGGTGTTCCTCGGGTCGATGTCCGGGCACCGCGTTCCGGCGGGTGCTGGCATGTACGCCGCGTCGAAGCACGCGCTGCGCGGCATGGCCGAAGCGCTCCGGCTGGAGCTCCGCCAGGCGGGCATCCCGGTGCGCGTGAGCGTCGTGAGCCCGGGCAACGTCGACACCCGGTTCGCGCTCGAGCCCGGTGAGCCCGACCGGAGCGCCGTGCTGCCGTACGAACCGCTCCGGGCGGACGACATCGCGGACCTCGTCGCGTACGTGCTGGCCGCACCGCCGCACGTCGAGATCGCCGACATCCTCGTGCGTCCCGCGGGTCAGGCCTCCTGATGTCCCTCGAGGCCCTCGCGTACGCGCTCTTCCTCACGGAAGCGGCCGTGTGCGTGGGTGCCGACGCGGTCGTGGGCCTGCGCAGGCCCGCCGGAGCGCCCTGGCATCGCTGGGCGGACAGCCTCGAGTCCATCGCCGTGCAGGCCTTCACCGGGTGTGTCGCGTTCTTCGGGAAGCTCTGGCTGATCCTGGTGTACGGCTGGGTGCTCGAGTCCGCTTCGCTCGGTCTGTGGGCCGGGCGTCCGGTCGACTACGTGTGGGCGTTCCTCGCGTACGACCTGCTCGGGTACGTCTTCCATCGGGCGTCCCACGAGACCGCGCTCGGCTGGGCGGTCCACCAGGTGCACCACCAGCCCGAGGAGTACAACATCACGGTCGCGATGCGCACGGCCCCGTTCCGCAGCGCGCTCGACTGGCCGACGATCCTGCCGCTGGCCGTGCTCGGCGTGCCGATGGCGTGGACGGCCGTGCTGTTCGTGATCCACATCGCCGGCCAGTACTGGCTGCACGTGCGGTGGATCGGGCGCCTCGACGCGCTCGGCTGGGTGGTGAACACCCCGAGCCACCACCGCGTGCACCACGGCTGTCAGCCCGGCTACCAGGACGCCAACTACGGCGCGAACCTGATCGTGTGGGACCGCCTGTTCGGCACCTTCGTGCCGGAGCGCGAGGCGCCGGTGTACGGCATCGCGGCGTCGCTGCCGGGCCACTCGCCGCTCCGCTCGGTGTTCGGCCCGTTCGCGCGAGCCTGGCAGCGCACGGAGGGCTGGAGCCCGGCCCACCGGCTGCTCGCGTGGGTCCGCCATCCCGGCTGGAACCCGAAGACCCAGGTTTCCTCTGAGACCACGCGAAACACCGGTGGGCATGGCTCGGATCCCGGTTTCGGTGTCGCGCCGCGCAAGGTGGAGGAGCCGTGCCGGACCCTGCCGCAGGCCCTCCTCGAGGTCGCGCTCGCGAACGGATTCCTGCTCAGTGCCCCCGCCTGGCCCGCGCTCGGGCTGCCGGCTGCCTTGCTGCTCGTGCACGGCCTCGTCGCGCTGCACCGCGTGGGTCAGCACCTCGAGAATCGCCCGCCCAGCATGGGGTCGGAGCGCGTACGGGCCGCGCTGATGGCCGCGTCCGCGGTGCTGTTCCCGCCCTGGATTGCGGCGGCCCTGCTCGGTGTGGGCCTCGCGCTCGGGCTCGGCACGCTCGTGCCCCGCGCACCGGAGCCTGCGCGATGAAGCCGTGGATCGAGCCCTCTGCCGCGCACCTCGCGGAGGTCGAGCGCCGCCTCCGACCCCTGTGGGCCCCGTCCCGCGCCGTGCTCCGCGGGCTCGTGTCGCTCGACGTGCATGGCTCGCTGCCCGACGGTCCCGCGCTCCTGCTCGCGAACCACGCCACGCTGCTCGACCCCATCACGCTGCCCATCGCCGCGCGACGCAGCATCCAGTGGATGGGCACCGAGACCGTCGTGACGGCCCCCGTGATCGGCCCGTTCCAGCGCTGGCTCGGCACGGTCCCGAAGAAGCGGTTCCACAGCGACCTCCGGGCCGTGTACCTGCTCAAGAAGTGGGCGCAGGTCGGGTCGGTGGTCGGGCTGTTTCCCGAGGGCGAGCGCACGTGGGACGGCACCCTGCAGCCCTTCCTGCCCGGTCTGGCCGGGCTGATCCGCCTGCTGGGCGTGCCTGTCGTGACGGCCCGCATCCACAACCACTACCGCCAGTGGCCGCGGTGGGCCGTGCACCCGGGTCGGGCGCGCCTGCGCATCGAGATCGACGCTCCGTGGACCCCTCCCGCCGACCTCCCGGATGCCGACCGCATCGCGGTCCTGCGCGAGCGCCTCACGGTCCCGCACGACAGCCACCCCGAGCTCCCCGTGCACCGCCCGTCCATCCAGGGGTTGTCGAACCTCGTGCACGCCTGTCCGGCCTGTGGCGGCCGCCTGTGGGAGACGCGCACCGCGCTGTGCTGTCCGTGCGGCGAGGTCCTCACGGTCGACCGCGACTTCGCGCTCACGCGCCGGGATGGCTCGGTCACCCCGCTCGCAGCGGCCGTCTCCGCGCAGGATGCCCGGGAGGCCGCGCGGTGCCGGGACGCTCGCGGGGTCGTGCTGCAGACCGCCCCGCTCGTGGTGGTCGATCACACCGGTCCCGCGCCGCATCCCGTCGCCGAGGGCTGCATGCGCCTGCTCCCCGACCGCATCGAGGTGGGCGACCTGCGCATCCCCCTGTCCGACGTGCTGAACGTGAACGTCGAGTTCCACCGGGCGTTCGAGATCCGCACCCGCGACCGCTACCTGAAGGCCACCATCCCCACGGGCTCGGCCTACCGCTGGCCTGTCGCGGTGCGCGCCCTGCTCGGGTAGCCCCACGCGTCGAAGCACGCGGCCGCCACGTCGCGCACGGCGTCCTGGTCGGCCTCCGACAGGTCCGGGAAGCGATTCGCTCGGTGGGGACGGGCCGGAACGGTGGGGGCCGCGCCCAGCCCGAGCCCCGCGAACACCCGGTCGAGCTGGCCCTGCGGGTCGGCGACCAGATCCTCGTACGCGAGCTCCACGAGGTGGCCGGGCGCGATGAGGTCCCGGGAGGCGAACCAGGCGTCGTGGACCGCGCGGTACTGCCGCAGGATCGTGGCGTCCGGGCTCCCGTCGCGGCGCTGGAGCGTCCAGAACCAGTCGACCGTGTCGTACAGGTGCCGGGTCGACGCGAACACCGCGAACGGGTCGCGGTGGATGTGCACGAACCGGGCGTCCGGGAACCACCGCAGCAGGTGCTTCACGCGAGCCGTGTGGGCGGGGGACTTCAGCAGCGGACGTGCGTCCGCGCCGTCCATCAGGCGCCCGAGGAACACCCGCATCGCGCGGTGGAAGGCGGTGCGCTCGGCGTCCGTGCAGGCGTCGAGGGTCAGGAAGCGCTCGTAGAACGGCAGCGCGCGCGGGAAGCTCCGCCCGAGGTACGGGCTCGTGCCGGCGAGCAGGGCGATGGCGTACTCGTCCTCCTCGGGCAGGGCGAACCCCAGCGGCACGTCGTCCTGCACGCGCTTCTCGGGCACCAGCCCGGCGAACACGCGCGACGCCACCGGCTCGGAGGCCCGGAACGTGAGGGGATTCACGACCTGGAACGCATTCGGAGCCGTGAGGCCGGGCGCTTCCGCCATGCGGTGGTACAGCCACGTCGTGCCGCTGCGCCAGTGGCCGAGCACGAACACGGGGTCGCGCTTCAGCGGGCGGGGCGGGTGCCGATCGAAGCGGCGCACCGCGGAGTTGTAGGCCGACAGCACGGTGATCTGGGCGGCCCGGTGGGCGTACGCGGCATCCACCCCGTGCTCGCGCCGCAGGCGGTGCCACGTCGACGCGGTGGCGCCACACAGCCAGTTCAGGTCCATTCGCCAGCGGTGCTTCACGGGCGCAGCATAGCGGCCCGCGGGGTACGAGGACCCATGCTGCCGCCGCTCCATCCCGGGTTGCCGGTCCTCGGGTCGCTGCTCGACTTCCGCGACGACCGCGCCGAGCTCCTGAGGCGCGTCGCGGCGGAGCACCCCATCGCGCGCTACCGCATCGGCCCGATCACGGTGGTGTGCGTCGCCGACCCCGAGCACGTCGGGCGCGTGATGTCGTCGAACTACCGGAACTACACGAAGGGCGTGAAGGCGTACCTTAGGTTCCGCGAGGTGCTCGGAGACGGGCTGCTCACGTCCGACGGCGACACCTGGGCCGAGCAGCGGCGGGTCGCGGGGCCCGCCTTCCGCGCCGACCGCATCGATCGGCTGGCCGAGGGCATGCGCGAAGCTGGCCGCACGCTGGCCGCGAGCTGGGCGCGCACGCCGGAGCCCGACACGCTCGAGGATCTGCAGCGCACCACGATGCGGGTCGCGGGGCAGGCCTTCCTCGGCGACGCCATGGCGAGCCACGTGGACACGATCCGGCTCGCGTTCGACGAGGCCATCTCGCTCACCACCCGTCGCATCGTGGCGCCCGTCACGCCGCCGCTCTGGGTGCCCACCCCGGTGAACCGCCGGTTCCGACGGGCCGTCGCGCACCTCGACCGCGTCCTGGGCGACGTGGTGCGGGCCCGGCGCACGGCACCCCGCCAGGACGACGTGCTGGGCGACTTCCTGGACGCCGGAGACCGCTCGGACACGGAGCTGCTCGGCCAGGTGAAGACCCTGTTCATGGCGGGGTTCGAGACCCTGTCGAACGCGCTCGTGTGGTCGGTGTACGAGCTCGGCCGGCACCCGGAGTGGAGGGAGCGCCTGCGGGACGAAGCGCGCGAAGCCTTCTGCGGGCCCGTCACCCGCGGCACGTTCGCGGCCCTGCCCCTCACGCGCGCCGTGTTCTGCGAGTCGCTCCGGCGCTACCCTCCCGTGTGGTCGGCCGGTCGCACCCCCGTGGAGGACGACGTGGTGGGGGGCTTCGACATCCCGCGCGGGAGCTGGGTGTTCCTGAGCCCGTACGCCACGCACCACCTGCCCGACCACTGGCCCGATCCCGACCGCTGGGACCCCGACCGGTTCACCCCCGAGCGCGAGGCGGCACGGCACCGGCACGCGTTCATGCCGTTCCTGGCGGGCCCGCGGAAGTGCATCGGCGACCACTTCGCGATGCTCGAGGGCGTGCTCGTGCTCGCGAGCCTGGTGGAGCAGGTGGACTGGGAGACGGTCGGCGAGGTGAAGCCCTTCCCGGTCGTCACGCTGCGCCCGGCGTCTCCGGTGCGCATCCGGACACGTCCGGTGTGACCGCCTGGCGGAACGTGCGGAACGGCACGCCGAGCCGGTCGTGGAGGCGCGCGCTCGAGAAGCTCTGGTCGCGGGCGAGCAGCTTCAGCCGGATCGACGACAGGCCCGACACCCCCTCGGGATCGAGCCCCAGCAGGCGCTCGCGCAGGCGGACCGGCGCGTAGAGCGCACGGAACGGCACGGACACCCGGGGGCGTGCGCCGAGCACCGCGGCCACGTCGCGAAAGCGGATCGGGTGCCCGTCCGTCACGTGCCACACGCCCGATTCCCAGGGCAGGGCTTCAATCAGCGCGTGGGCGAGGTCGTCGACGTGCACGAACGACAGCTCCGCGCGCCCGGCGTCCACCCAGACGGGCGAGCGTGCGAGCAACCGCGACAGGCCCGGGACCACGTGCCGATCTCCGGGCCCGACCACGAACCGCGGGCGCAGGATCGAAGCGCCCGCGTCGCGGAGGAGGGCGTCTGCAGCGGCCTGGGAGCGCCCGAGCGCGGTGTCGGGGGCCTCCGGCGTGGACTCGTCGGCGTACCGGTGCGCGCCGTGCCCGTACACCCCGACCGAAGACAGCGTCACCATCGGCGTTCCGGCGGCGACGTCCGCGAGGTTGCGGGCCATGGCGACGTTCACGTCGAACCCCGTGTGGTCGGGGTCCCGCGTCTTCCGGGCCAGGTGCAGCCACCCCGAGGCGCGTGCGGCCACCCCGCGAAAGACCCCCGGATCCTCGAGCCGCCCGCGCACCACCTCGTGCGGGACCCCCGTGTCCACGAGCCGCTTCACCACCCGCTGCCCCACGAAGCCCGTGGCGCCGGTCACCATCAGCACGGGGCGCCCAGGTCCACCAGGGCCTGTCGGAGCCGGGCCGTGAGCGCCTCGGGCGTCCCCTCGGGCGCGAGCGCCGGTCCCGCGACGAGGCGAGTGCCGGTGTGGGCGATGGGGAAGACCGGGACCATCCCGGACAGTGCGGCTTCCGACGCCCAGGGACGGAGCTCGTCCAGCGCCACTCGCCGGCCCCCTTCGGGATAGGTCAGCACGATCTCTCCCTTCGACAGGAGCTCGGCCACATCGGCCTTCCACTCGGCCTCACCGGTGTCCGGCACGCCGTTGGCCAGGGCCACGAACGCGCGGCGGAGCGGGTCGCGCATGAGGCGCGGCTTCGGGCCGCACAGCACGAACGGCGGGAGGTGCGACGCCAGCCACAGGGTGTCGGCGTAGCTGCGGTGGTTCGACACGACCAGCGCGGGGCCCCGTGTGGGCAGGTGCTCCGCGCCGTCGAGGGGCACGCGGACCCGTGCCCATGGGCCCACCGCGCCACGGACGAGCGATCGGGCCCAGCGCCAGCGGCGCTGATGGACGTGTGGCGGGATCACGCCGGGCCCACGGGCGCCAGAGCCTCCGCTGCGAACCTCGCGCCGTTGCTGTACAGCAGGGGCTCCGTGAGGTCCGTGCGCCCGGCGGCTTCGAGGTCGTGGAGCAGCAGGCGGAGGTTCAGGGGGTACGCGTACGGCGGGCTGTCGTTGCCCCAGAACAGCTTCGCCCAGTCGACCGGGTAGGGCTGGGACAGCAGGAGTCTGAGCGCGAACCGGCCGCTGCCCGAGAGGTCGCCCCAGACGTTCGGGTGCTGGCGCATCATCTCGGCGGCCTGGGGGGCGTACACGGAGCCGCCCGCGTGGCACAGGATCACGCGGAGGTCGGGAAAGGCCCGGCACACGCGGTCGAAGCGCAGGGGATCGCCGAGCCACGACCGCATGAACCGCCCCGCACGCGCCTCCTCGTCGCGGTGGCGCGCCGTGAAGAAGCCGGTGTGGACCATCGCGACGCACCCGGCGGCCTGCAGGGCGTCCCAGAAGGGCCACAGGGCGTCGTCGTCGGGGTCCCAGCCGGTGACCGGGAGCAGCTTGATCACCCGGACTCCCGCGGCCACGGCGGCATCGAGCGCGGCGTGGGCGTCCGGACCGGCGGGATCGACGAACCAGCTCGTCCAGAACCGGTCCGGGTGGGCCTGCTGGACCTCGAGCAGCGCGGCATTGCCGGACAGCGTGGTGGCGGCGTCGGGCGCGGACTGCAACAGCGCGTGCTCGATGCCCAGCGCGTCCATGGCGCCCAGCTGGTACGGCAGGATGCGCGGGTGCACGGGCAGGATCTGGTGCAGGTCGAGCAGCCGGTCGGGCAGGCGCGGCTTCAGGGCGAGCACGAGCTCGGCGAAGCACGCGGAGCTCTGGAGACGCCCGACATCGCGGGGGTGCCCGCAGGTGGGGCACGCATCGGACCCGTCCGGGAGGGCCGCATCGCAGTAGACGTACGGACACGGCGTCATCGCGGGCCCTTCCGCAGGCGGCGCATCACGGCGTCGGGGAGCACGGTCCACTGGCCTTCGATCGTGCCGATGGACGTGCCGTGCTGCAGGAAGTGCCCGCCGAACCGCATCTGGTGCAGCACGCCGCGGCGCTCGACCACCTCGGTGACCTCGCTCTCGCCGAACACCGGCCCGTCGAGCTCGGCGAAGCTCGTGAACGTCACGGAGAGCTCGCGGATGACGAACGCGAACCCGTCGAGCGGCACGTCGTAGAAGCGGTGCGCGACGGCGATGCCGGTCTGGCGCCCCCACTCGACGAGCGCGAGCCCGGGCACGTGGTCGCAGGCGTGCTCGAAGAAGAACGGGTGGTCCGCCACGAGGTGGAGCTGCGCGGCGAACCGGTGGGCCCCGACCCGCTCGAGCCGTCCGAGCAGCACGTTGGCATCGTCGTTCTTGTGCACGAGGCGGCGGTCGATGGGCCCCGGTGCGGGCCGCTCGGCCCAGTCCTCGAAGATCGGGTGGGGGCGCCGGAAGCGGAAGGCTGGGTCGGTCATCGGTCCCCCGGAGCGAAGTGGGTGGCGGCCCCGAGCAGCACGGCGGTGACGAGGCCTCCCGCGAGCCGTGCGGGCCACGACAGCACGGGCGTGAGCTGGGTGAGGGCGAGGGTCGCGACGAGCCCGGCCAGCAGGGCTCCGATGGCCAGTGCAGCGCGCGGGCCGTCGACGGGGGCGGCGGGGGTGACGCGGGGGCCGGCGGGCCCGGGCGCGGGGAGCTGGAGGGCTCGGGTGGCCGGGTCCCAGCCGGGATGGCGGAGCGCGACCTCGAGCGCGAGCCGCGGAGAGCCCGCGTTCCGCATCCGGGAGGCCAGGTGGGCGAAGGGCGCGAAGTGGTTGTGGAGCATGCGGTACGTGGGGAGCGGCTGCGTGGTGCCGTAGTCGACCGGGCGCTCCTCGGGCTGGTGCGTGCCGAACAGGCGGTCGTACAGCGTGATGCTGAAGCCGTAGTTCTTGTCGATGTACTCGCCGTTCCGGCCGTGGTGCACGCGGTGGAGCGCGGGGGTCTGCAGGAGGTGCTCGAGCGGGCCGAGCTGCCCGATCAGCTTGGTGTGCAGCAGGAAGTTGTAGAAGTGGATGACCCCGAACAGGGCCGCGAACATGGGCACGGGGATGCCGATGAGGGCGAGTGGCCAGACGAACAGGGCGGTCTGCACCCACTGGAAGACGCTGATGCGCTGCCCGACCGCGTAGTTGAACTCGGAGGACTGGTGGTGGACCTCGTGGACCGCCCACAGCGCTGCGATCTCGTGGCCCGCGCGGTGGCGCCAGTACAGGACGAGCTCGGTGACGAGGTACGCGAAGCCCCATGCCAGCGGGCTCGACAGCGGGAGCTCGAACAGCGCGAACCGCGTGAAGCCGGTGTAGATCAGCACGAGCGACACGCCGAGCGCGGCCTGCACGGCGAGCTGGACGAGCCCGGCCACGAAGTCGGAGACGGTGTCGGCGAACCGGTACACGGGGGTCGCGCGCCACCAGCCCACGAACCCCTCGGCGGCCATGCACGAGACCAGGAGCAGGGTGACCCAGACGTTGACGTCGACGCCCATGTCAGCCGGCCAGCACGGCGGCGAGCAGCGCGGGGTCGGGCTCGGCGCAGAGGTGAGGGGCGAGGCGGGCGTCGCGCTCCGCGTTCCACAGGGCGGTGTGCGGGTCTTCGGGGTCGAGCCCGGCGGACAGCTGCTCTTCGAGCCACACCCGGCCGAGCCGGAGCAGCTTGCGGGTGTCGCGCACGAGCTGCAGGCCGTGCGTGCGCTTCCAGGTGTCCGCGAGCGGACCGGACCACGGGCCCGCCTGGGACGGGTCCATCACGACCGCGAGGCCGGCCCGGCACAGCAGCACGTCGTTCGCGCCCTCGAAGATGCGCGCGGGCCGGGCATCGCGGAGCAGCAGGGGGAGGTCGGTGCTCTCCATGAACCCGGCGGCCCCGTGGAGCTGGAGGGCTTCGTCGGCAGCCTCCCAGGCGGCTTCGCTCGCGGCGACCTTCGCGGCCAGGGAGAGCAGCGGCAGGGCGTCGTCGTCGGCGTGCACCACACGATCGACGAGCCGCTCGAGCACGGCCTTCCGGGCGAGCAGGCGCGCGAGCTTCTCCTGCACGACGGGGAGCTGGGCGAGCGTGCGGCCCCCCTGGCGCCGGTGCGCGGTGTGCTCGAGGGCCGCGGCACACACGGCGTCGAACACGCCGAGGCTCGCGCCGGCGAGCACGGTGCGCCCCCAGCACATGGCTCGCTCGAACATCTTCTGACCGGTGGCGGGCTCGCCGAGCAGGCGGGACACGGGCACGCGCACGCCGTCGAGGTGGATGGGCGTGGTGCTCGAGCCGCGCAGGCCGAGCTTGTGCTCCTCGGCACCCACCGTGTACCCGTCTTCGGGGGTGAGCAGGACCATCGCGGTCGCGCGGAGGCCCCCGAGCTCGGGCGTGCGCACGAACACCGTGAGCAGGCCGGCCCAGCTGCCGTTCGTGACGTACAGCTTCTCGCCGGACAGCACGAGGTGGTCGCCGTCGAGCGTGGCGGTGGCCTGGATCGACGACAGGTCGGACCCGGCCGCAGGCTCGGTGGCCCCGAACGCCGTGAGGCAGCGCCCCTCGGCGATGGGAGGCAGGAATCGCGCGTGCTGGTCGGCGCTTCCGTGGGCCACGAGCAGCCGGGTGCCCGGCCCCATGTGGAGCCCGAGCGTCATGGCGACGGCGCGGTCGGACCGGGCGATGCCGCGCAGCAGCGGGATGACCTCGTCGAGCCCCGCGCCCGCTCCGCCGAATCGCTCGGGGATCGTGAGGCCGAGCAGCCCGAGCTCGCGGATGCGACCGAGGGTGTGGGGCGTGAGCGTGCCCTGCCGGTCGTGCTCGCGAGCCGACGAGGGCACGGAGGCCCTCCAGCTCTCGAGCAGCGTGTCGGCGAGCTCACCCACAGGCCTGCTCCGCCATCGCGATGCAGTCGGCGACGGTCTCGACGCCCGCGGTGCTCTCGATGTCGAGCTCGACTCCGAGGGCCTCCATGGCTTCGGCGAGGAACTCGACCGCGGTGACGGAGTCCATCCCGAGGTCGGCCGTGAGGTGGTGGTGGTCTTCGATCTTCGCCTCGGGCACGCCCGACACACGGGAGAGCACGGAGAGGACGGTCTGGCGGGGGGTCATTCGGGCTCCGCGAGGAACGAGAGGAGAGCCGGCAGGACCAGCAGATCGGAGAGCAGGGCTGTAGCCACGAGCGCACAACCGAGCACGCCGAACTCGGCCATGCCCCGGAACTGGGAGGAGGTGAGGGCGAACACGCCGACGCCGAGCGCGAGCGACGTGATGACGACGGCCGTTCCGGTGTCGTGGGCGGCGCGTGGGATGGCGTCGGGACCGGGGTGTGCGCGCCACCGCGCCATGACGTGGATGGTGTCGTCGACCGCGAGGCCGAGCCCGAGCGTGAACACGACGGCCGTGCCGAGCTGGAGCGGCCAGTCGAGCGCGGCGAGCAGGCCCCAGGTGAGCGCGAGGGGGAGCAGGTTCGGGAGCAGGCTGACGAGCGCGAGCTTCACGCTGCGCAGGAGCATGCCGATCAGCGCGCCGATCACGACGGTTGCGAGGGCGAGCCCGCCGAGCAGCTCGTGCGGGAGGTCGAGCAGGCCGCGGTACGCGTGGAGGGCGGTGCCACCGGACCTGACGGTGATGCCGAGCGGGTTCAGCGCGGCGGAGAGGGCGTCCGCGATGGTGTCGGCGCGGGCCACGAGCCAGGCGGCGCCGCGGTCGGACGTGCGGACGACGACGCGCGTGTGGCCGTCGGGGGCGCGCACCGTGGGGTCGTGGGGAGCGCGCTTCAGGGTGGCCTGCACCCAGTCGTCCTTGTCGGCCCACCGATCGGCGGCGAGCGTGCGGAGCACGGCTTCGGTCACGTCGAACGGCGACTGCCAGGTCTCGCCGTCGAGCCGATGGGCGGCGCGGACGTCGCGGAGGGCGCGCACCACCTCGGGCCGGTCGAGGTTCCCGTCGAGCGCGAACGAGAACTGCATGCTGCCGCCGAGGTCCCGGTCGACCGCGAGGGTGGTCTGCACGACCTGGCGCTCGACGGCGAGGTTCTCCACGAGCCGGTAGTCCGCGGCGACCGTGGAGCCCGCCGCGATGCCGGCCACGGCGAGCAGGGCGGCGACGACCAGGACGGGCACGCGTGCACGGACCGCGAAGCGGGCACACCCCTCTGAGAGGCGCTCCAGCAGGGCCTCTGCGCGCCCTCCACCGCCCGGGCTCGCGAGCAGCGGGCCGAGCAGCAGGAACAGCGCGAACGTGACGCCGAGCCCGATGGCCCCGTCGACCGCGAACTGGCGGACGGCCGGCATTCCGCTCACGACGAGCGAGCCGATGCCGATGGCGCTCGTGAGTGTGGTGACGAAGCAGGCGGAGCCCACGGCGCGCATGGCTTCGGGGAGGTCGGGCTGCTCGCCGAGCGCACGGGAGAGGTGCACGGCGTCGGCCACCGCGGCGACCGGGATGAGCATCATCCACGCGAGCGACAGGAAGCCCACGGGACGCCCGAGCCAGCCGAGCACCCCGAGCGTGCACGCGATGGAGGCGAGGGCCAGCACGACGGGGAAGCCGACGGACCGCAGCCGCCCCATCGTGAGCAGGAGCACCAGCGCGAGGAGCCCGCCCACACGGGGCGCCAGGCGGGCCTGGTCCTCGGCGAGCGCGATGCGCAGCTCGGTTCGGAGCACGGGGGCGCCAGCGAGCTGGACGTCGAGCGGGGTGTCGGGCACCGCGGCGCGGACGCGGTCGAGCGCGGCCTCGAGGTCCTTCGGCTGCTCGAACCCCGACGCGAGCGTGAGCAGCACCACCGCGCGTCGCCCGTCCGCGGAGAGCAGGCTGGGCACCCGCAGCCCGTCGTGGAGCGTGCGGTCGCGCCAGGCGGCGGTGCGCGGGCTGCCCTCCGGGGGCACGGTCGCGAGGAAGTCGAGGGCCTGGACCTGACCCGGGTGCGGCCCCATGAGGCCGGGCACGTGCTGGAGCGTGGGCAGGGTGGTGAGGTCGGTCGCACCGAGCACCTCGGGCGTCGCGACGAGGGCTTCGCGCACGGCGACGAGCTGGTCGAGGTGGGTGCGGGTGAGGAGATCCTGCCCGTCGGGCGCCGTGACGACCGCTGCGAACACCTGATCGTCGCGCCCCCACCGGAGATCGGACTCCTGGAGGGCCGCACGGACCTCGGGGTCGGACGGCAGGAGGGTCTCGAGGCCGAGATCGGTCTGCAGGCGGGGGAGCCCCGCGAGGCAGGCGAGGAACAGGCCCGCAGCGACGAGCCAGGAGAGGGCTCGATGGGTCTGGACCCAGGTGGCGATGGTGAACCAGGGGGACATCGTGCGGAGGATGTACCCCGACCGGCGTCCGGTGTTGATTTCTTGCGCTTACTTGTGAGTCAGTAAGAAATGTCATTGACGTCAAACGATCGTTTGATATTCGGCGCGCGTCGACCCCCGGTCCTCTGCCGGGATCGGCCGGCTTCGGGCCGTCTCCCGGTGGAATGGAGCTCTCATGTGTGGATTCAGGGTGGCTTGTGTGTGGGTGGGTCTCGCGAGCCTCGGGTGTGGTGGGGCGGTGCCGACCTCCGAGGCGGGTCTCGCGGCGTCCGCGCCGCCCGTGCTGGGGTTGCTGGGTCCCGACGCCCGGTTCGACGGCGCGGGCTGCACGTGCGACGAGCCCGGCGGCTCGGTGTTCAAGAGCAACGGTGATGCGCACGCGATGCAGATCGATGGCGCGCCTCACGATCTGTCGCTGACCGGTCGGGAGGGGCTGGTGTCGCACTACGCGGGGGATGGCTACACGGTCGACATCGCGTACACCGTGGTCGAGGAGAGCGAGGGCGGCACGCGGTACGACGGCGTGCTCACGGTGACCCGCGGCAGCGCCACGCTCCGTGCGGTCCTGCCCTGCGGCTGCTCGAACTGATCCGCGCCCGGATCTCCGCTGCTATCGTGGGCGGCGGAGGTCCCATCCATGATCGCAGCGCTCTCCCTCGTGGCGTACGGCCAGTCCAACCCGGGCTTCGAGACGGGTGACTTCACGAGCTGGTCGCCGTACGGCTCGCCGAACGAGGTTCTGGCGACCCAGCCCCGCACGGGCACGTACAGCGCGCACCTCGGAACGGCCGTGTCCTCGGGCTTCCAGCAGGGTGGGGTGTACCAGGACGTGACGACACCGCCTCCGGGGTATGCGCGCTCGGTGGCGTGGGTGTACCGCCACGTGTCGAACCCGTTCGGCGGCACGTCGCTCGACGCGAACGTGGAGATCATCCTCGAGCAGTTCAACAGCGGCGGGGGGAACGTGCCGGTCCAGAACCGCCGGTTCTACCGCGCGTCGACGCTGCGGCCCGGCTACTGGCGCTGCGTCGAGTTCGACAACGCGCTCGACCCTGCCGTGGCGTTCTCGCGCATCGGCCTGCTGGTGACCGACCCGTCGGGCGCCTCGGGCGGGGAGATCTTCGTGGACGACCTGGAGCTGCAGCTGCAGTCCACCCCGTTCACGGACCCCGCGTGTCCCTGCATCGACGACGACGTGGACGGGGTGTGTGCGGACGTCGACTGCGACGACGACGATCCGGGCATCGACGGCACGCTGACGGCCTCCTGGCGTGACCTGGACGGCGACGGCTTCGGCGACGCGGCGGCGCCCACGGACGCCTGTGTGGTGCCTTCGGGATCGGTCCTGAACGACACCGACTGCGACGACGACGATCCGAGCTCGAACCCGACCGGCACGGAGATCCCGAACGACGGAATCGACCAGGACTGCGACGGGTCCGACCTCGTCACGGTGCCGACGGGCGATACGGGCGTCTCGGCGGGCACGGCCGACACCGGGTTCGTCGAGAGCACCGGCGACACGGGCCTCCCGGCCGACACCGGTGATGCCGACACCGACGCGGATGCCGATGCGGACACGGATGCGGACGCCGACACCGACTCGGATGCGGACACGGACGCGGATGCGGACACGGACGCGGATGCGGACACGGACGCGGATGCGGACACAGACGCCGACACGGACACGGACGCGGATGCGGACACGGACACGGACACGGACTCCGATTCAGACACGGACACGGACTCCGACACGGACACGGACTCCGACACGGACACGGACGCGGACACGGACACGGACACGGACACGGACTCCGATGCGGACACGGACTCCGATGCGGACACGGACACGGACTCCGATACGGATGCCGACGCCGATGCGGATGCCGACACGGACGCCGACACCGATGCGGACACGGACGTCGATGTGGACGTCGACGTCGATACAGACGCCGACAGCGACACGGATCCCGACACCGACACCGACGACCCGCCCGGAGACGGCTGCGGCTGCTCGAGCAGCGGATCACCGGCCTGGTTGGCGGTCTTCGGCGCAGGCGTGTTCGCGCGCCGTCGCCGCTGAGGGGCGAACCGGAGGGCGTTCCCGGGCCGACCGGTCGGCGCGCCGGTATAGTCGGCCCGGAGGTTCGATGTCTTCGCACTGGATGGTCGCGGTCCTGCTCGGAGCTGCGGGGTGCACCGCGGGTACCGGGATCGACGGTCCCGCCGAGTCCGACACGGACACGGACACGGACGCCGACACGGACACGGACGCCGACACGGATGCAGACTCCGATTCGGACGCGGACACCGACTCCGACACGGACGCGGACACCGATTCGGACACGGACACCGACACCGACTCGGACACGGACACCGACACCGATTCGGACACGGACACCGACACCGACTCGGACACGGACGCCGATACGTCCGTCGACACGGGCCCGGACACCGGGGTCGCCGTGGACACCGCGGCAGACACGGGCCTGGCGGGGGCGACGAGCGACACGGGCACTACGGACACCGCCTCGACGGACACGGGGACGGACACCGGCGCGAGCGATACGGCGTCGGCACCCTGAGCCTCACGGCCAGTCGACCGGGACCTCCAGCCACTGGCTCTCGCGCGCCGAAGCCGCCGTGAGCACCGACACGGTGGAGCGGTCGGCGAGCTTCAGCTCGCGCGTCTCGGGGGCGGACGCGAACCAGCCGATGGCGACGACCGCCCGGGTGGGCTCGGCGAGCGCAGCGGGGTTCGTCTCCATGGGGTGGTAGGACGCGAGCGGGAGCGGCACGCGCACCGTGCCGGTGGCCTTGGAGCCCGGCGCGACCTCGCGAACCGCGGGGTACAGCTCCTGGAACGGCATGCCGTACGGCGCGGTGTAGCCCACCGTGATCCGGAGTGGCGCGCCCTCGGCAGGCGGCTGACGGACGACGGCGCGCTCGGAGGCCGCCTCGGCGCCCTTCTTCGTGTGGACGAGCAGGCGGTCTGCGAGCCAGACGGGCGCGGAACCGGGATTCGCGACCGACCACTGCAACACGACCGCTCCGGGCTCGCGGGTCGCGGTGATCTCGGCCTTCGGGCCCGTGGTCATGGGGGTTTCCTCGAGGTCGGACGGGGCGGCGGCCGCCAGTGCGAGCAGCGCGATCACGACCCGCTGCCGTTGTAGTTCCCGCGACGCGGCACGGCCCGGCCGGTGACCTGGGCCCGCTCCGCACGGTACTTGTTCTCGGTGAACTCACCGTCGTGGCCGGCGATCCCGACCGTGGCGTACTCCTCGCGGGGCACGCCGCGGTCGTTCGGGACGACGGCTTCGCGGTTCCGGATGGCGGGACGGTCGAACGCGCCGGTCTGCGGGTCGAACTCGCCATCGAGCGTGCCGGTGCGCGCGTGGTTCGCGTGGACGAGCTCGTGGAACAGGATGGTGTCGGACGTGAAGTGACGGTAGCCGTCGCGCGCCCACTCGGGGCTCACCGAGGCGAGGTCGAAGTCGACCCCGGGCTGGTAGACGAGACCCGTGTTCGTGCCCTGGCCGTTGATCGCATCGCGCAGATCGCCGCCGGGACCGATGACGGCCGACGCGGCTTCGGGCCGGGCAGACCACCCGATGGTGGTGGAGTGGTCTTCGTCGCGGGCCACCTGCGTGAGGAGCGCGCGCCCCTGCTCGGTGGTGAGGAGGTCGGCCATGTCGCCCATCACGGCGTCGCGGAACGCGCCCGACCGCATGCCGGACCCGGTGTTGTCGAAGTCGATGGACGTGTGACCACGCCGGATGTCGCTGTACAGCGTGGTGATCTGCTCCCACTCGGCCTGTGTGACCTGGTGGGGGAGCCGGCGGCCCCGGTAGTCGTCGGGCACGAGCTGGAACCGGCTCGCGAGCTCGGACTTCGCGGCGTTCCGGTCGCGCTGATCGCGGGACGACACGCCCGGCGTGCCCCCTCGACCACCGAGCAGGCCCCCGAGGAACGTGGACTCCTCGCCGGGAGCCTCGACCTGCGACGCGATCGCGGCGTTGGACGCGGCGGGAGCCTCGAGGACCCTGTCGGGCCGAGACTCGGTGGTGGGCGCAGCGACCTTCGGGGTCGCGGGCTTGCGGATGGGCATGCGGTCTCCCGAGGAGTGGGACCTGGAGGGATCCTAGCAAGTCCCGGTGGCTTCAGGTGACGGCGCGCAGCCAGTCCGCGAACAGGCCGGGCCCGATGGGGCGTCCGACGCGGGCATGCGCGATCTGTTCGATCTGGTCGAGACCTTCGCGGTCTCCCGCCGCTCCGAGCAGCGCGCGTGCTTCGTCGAGGCGGTGCGGCTCGACGATCCCCAGGCATGCGAGCGCGCGCCCCTGCATCAGAGGGTCTCCGATGGGCTCGAGCGCGTCGAGCGCGGCTCGGTACGCCGGGACCGGATCCTCTCCGCGGGCGTGCGCCACCCGCGCCTGCTCGAAGGTGATCCAGGCCGCGTACCGGCGATTGCCGGCCGACACGGCGTCGGCGTGTGCGCGCTCGAGGTGGGCGGACGCGGCGTCGAGGTCGCCTCCGGCCAGGCTCAGGTCGGCGAGCTGGGTGCGCGTGCGGCACGAGCACCAGCGATCGCCGAGGGCGTCCTGTACCGCGAGCGCCTCCTCGCAGGCGGACCGCCCGGCGGCGCGATCGTCGCGCTGCAGGTGCACGTCGGCGAGCCCCGACCAGGCGAGGGCCACCCACTGGCGACTTCCGACCTGCTGCATCGTGACGAGCCCGTCCCGCAGGGCCTGTTCGGCGCCGTCGACGTCGCCGAGCGCGAGCTTCGCGGTGCCGAGGTTCACGTACACCTCCCCCAGCTTCGGGAGGGCGCCCGCGGACTGGACGAGCGGAACGGCCGTCTCCAGCGCGCGGACCGCTTCCGCGGGATGGCCGCCGTTCAGGTGGAGGTGGCCGAGATCCGCCCACGCAGACGCCTCGAACCGCACGATGCCGTGCTCCCGGGCCTCGGCCGCCACGGCTTCGTAGGCCTCCCGGGCTTCAGCGGCGCGCCCGAGCAGCCACCGCGCCTGGCCGAGGTTCAGGCGGATCGGGAGACGTGCGGGTGCCCAGTCCTCGAGCTCGAGGGCGCGGACATAGGCTTGCTCGGCCTCGGCGAACCTCCCGCGGGCCTGCTGGACCATGCCGAGCACGCTGGCGGTGCGCGAGGTCTCGGTGCTGGCCTCGCGCTCGAGGTCTGCGGCCGCCTGCACCGTCGCGAGCGCGGCGGCGAGGTCTCCCCGTGTGAGCTGGACGGTGGCGAGCTCCACCCGGATGGCGCTGGACCCATTGGGCCCGCCCAGCGCGATGGCCCGCTCCAGCAGCTCCTCCGCGTGGTGCGTGTGGCCCTGGGACCGGCGGGTCTGCGCGAGGGCCGAGAGCTTGTCGGGAGTCTCGGGGGGACGCTCGAGCAGCCGCTCCTGGAGGGCCGCGGCGCGGTCGGGTCGCCCGAGCGCGCTGGCCACGGTGGCGAGCCCCAGCCAGGCCTGTTCCTCGAGGGATCGATGGCCGAGCGCGACGGCGATGCGCTCCAGCGAACGGTAGACGGCTCCGGAGTCGTCGTAGCGGCCTTCTACGAAGGCGGTGCGCGCCTGGTCCCTGCGGGCACGGGTGGTCTCGGCGACGCGGGTGTGGACGGACCCGCGGAGCTCGGGGTCCTGGCCCTCGGCGTCGACCGCCGGGAAGGCCTCGCGCAGCGCGTCGATGCCGGCGGCGGTGAGGCGACTCTCGTGGACGACGAGACGCTCGAGGCGGGGGAACCGGTCGGCGCGGGCGGCGAGCGCGCGGGCACCGGTGTCGTCGAGGTCGCCCATGGAGAGGTCGAGCACCCGCACGTCGAGGGGGGCTGGCGCGAAGGTGGCCACGTCGACCAGCCCGCGCAGGCCGAGGTGATCGAGGGGTGGCATGCCGTGGAGCGCGTCGGAGGCGTTTCGACCCGTGGGTGGGTCGCGGAACAGGTCGAGAGTGAGGGACCGCAGGCCGCGACCGCGCAGCGCGCGGAGCCCGTGCAGGCCCACATCGCCGCGGAGGGTGAGCGTCTGGACGGGCGCGGGGTCGAGATCGTCGAGGAAGCTGTCGACGTACTCGGCGGTGAGCGTGAGCTCGCGGAGCGACGGCATGCGGGCGAGGGCGGGCTCGAGCGGGGCGAACACCGGCAGGATGCCCTGGGTGCCCGGCCCGAGGGCGAGGCGCTCGAGCAGCGGCCAGTCCCGCGCGGCCAGCTGGTCGACGAGGCTGGTGAGCAGGAGCGGCGTGCCGGTGAGGGTGAGCGTGCGCAGGAAGCGCATCGCGGGATGGTGGAGCACCGCCGAGAACGCGGCGGCGGCGTGGGAGGACGGGCCGGTCCAGTCGAGCTCGAGGGCGCTCGGATAGCCGCGGTCCCAGCGCAGGGTGGTAGCGAGACCGGGCGTGTCGACGGGGCCGACCAGCACGTCGCGGTGGGCGTCGAGCAGCGCGGACCGGCGCTCCCGCAGCCGCCGTCCCTGGGCGCCCCACGGAGCGTCCTGGCGCGCGCGATCGATCGCACACAGCTCGCCCCGCACGTGTCCGCTCTGCTGGAGCCAGTCTCCGAGCACGCTCCACACGTCGGGATCGTCGGGTGCGGCGCGCAGGGCGTCGACGAGATCGCGGGGGAGATCGGGTTCGATCGCGGACATCGCTGTGCGGACCTCGGGTGGGGAGTGGAGCATGGCGGGACGGGCTCCGTCCACCGGCCACACCTCCGACCGCCCCACGCCGAGCGCCGATCAGCGAGGCTCGAGCGAGATGATGTCGAAGTCCTGCCCGCGGAGCACGCTCCCGGTCTGCTTGCCGCGGAGCTTCACGCCGTACAGCGCTTCGATCGCGCCGTGCAGGGCCCCGAAGGTGAACGACAGCTCGCGGTCCGAGCCCATCGGCTCGTCGGCGGAGCAGATGGTCTCCTTCAGGTAGACGGTGAAGTTCTCGCCGTCCCGGTCGACCCGCGGCACGTAGCAGAGCCGCGTGCCCTGGGCGCCGAGCGCGTCGTCGAGGGCCTTCGCGAGGGCGACGGAGTCGTCGGGTCCCTTCCCCGTGAGGCCGAGGCTCTCGACGAGCTGGGCCCCGCGGAGCCGGCCTGCGGCCTTGAGCGAGACGAGGGCGGCGCGCTTGCCGAGTGCTTCTTCCATGCCGACCACGACGGCCCGGAAGCAGACGATGCTGCTGAAGTCACCGAGGGTGGGGCGGTGGTCGTAGGTGGTGTTCATCGGAATCTCCATTGGGTTCAGGGGTGATGTGAGCGTTCAGGCCCAGCGGGAGTGGGCGGCGAGGGCGAGGTAGTCCTTGGAGGCGCGGATCTCGGCGGGCACCTGGGCCTCGTAGGTGGTGCGCACGCGGGCCCACAGCGGTCCGAAGCTCGCGGAGCAGGCGTCCTGGATCGTGGTGCTCGGCGCGTCGGCGTCGAGCTTCGGGGCCTGGGTGGGGTGGTACAGCGCGAGGTCGGCGACCAGGGTCTCGGCGACCTTCCAGGCCTTCTGGTGCCGCTCGTCCCGCCACAGCTGGGGGGACTGCTTCACGAGCGACTGCTTGAGGCTGCGCGAGGGCCGGAACTGGGCCACGTGCCGCCCGTCGAGCCGGAGCTTGCGCCCGTCGGACACCGACCGGAGCGTGCGCGAGCCCACCCAGCGGGTACCGAGCGTTCCGAGCCCGCGGACGACCACCCGCTCGCCGTCGACGATCTGCTGTGTGGAGACGTCGACGAACGCGTTGAGCACCTCGCGGGTGTCGTCGATGGATGTGCCGGCTCGCGCGGCGACGGTGGTGATCAGGTCGGTCCAGTTCATCGTGCACCTCGGGTGTGGAGATCCAGGGTCTGCCGGAGCTCGGTGATGGCGAGCTCCGCCTCGGCGACGAGGTCGGCGGGCAGGGGCCCCGGGAGGGATGCGGCCATGCGGTCGAGCTCGCGGACGCGCATGCGGATCTCGTGGATCGAGGCCTCGCGACGCTCGTACGCCCACCGGCGGGTGGCCTCGACCACGGCGGTGGAGAGCTTGCCGGGGAGCCCGGTGACCTGCGCCACCTCGGTGGCGTCTGCCGGTGCGACCACCTCGACCGTGTAGAGGCCGCAGCAGTACAGGCGCGAGAGCCGCTTCGGACCGATGCCGCGCAGCCCCTCGAGCTCGGAGAGCAGCGGCAGCGTGCCGGGCTCGAAGTGGATGAGGCGGTGGAGGCGCGCCGCATCGTCGCCGTCCAGACACGCTGCGAACGCGTCGACGAAGCGCTGGAGGCGGGGGAGGAAGCGATTGCGATCGTTGAGGTCGTGGAGCCGGGTGAGGCGGCTCTCGATGTCCTTCTGCATCTGAGCGAGGACGAGGGACTGCGCCTCGTCTCCCGCCGCCTCGGCGAGGCGCGCCAGGCTGGCGAGCGCGCCCGCGAACTGCTCGTGGTCGCCGCGTCCCGCCTGTCCCGCGAACGCGGCGCGGGCGAAGCTGGCGAGGACGTCGACGTGGTTGCCGGCGATGCGCCGGGCGACCGCCTGGAGCTCGTCGACCTCGTGGTCGAGGTCGATGGCGAGCTCGTCCCCTCGGCCCATCAACGCGTCTGCGAGGGCCTCGGGGGAGAAGTCGAACTCGAGCTCAAGCGGGGTCTGGGTCGGCATCCTGCGTCCCTTCGGTGAGCGGCTCGAGCAGCGGGGTGATCCGCGCGCATGCCTGGTTCGTGTTTCGTCGCCACGTGGTGTGCTTGGGCATCCGGACCACGAGGAACAGTCTCGGCTTGGCGACGATGGGCAACGGGCGGATCACCAGGCGTTGCCCCTGGGGATCGAGCAACGTCACCTCGTCGACGCCGTCGAATCCGAGGTCACGACGCGCGCGCTCCACCACGGTGTCGAACAGGCTGGTGAAGGCCGCGAGGTCTTCGCCGTCGCCGACCCCACCGTCTCCTGCCGACGCGATGAGCAGGCCGTCCTCGGTGCAGACGAGGGAGCGGTGGTACCCGCCCAACACGTTCATGGCGTCGAGGACGCTCGTGACCTTGAGCTCGATCCCGATCTGCATGATCAGCCCAGCAGCCGGGCGATTTCCTTGCTGGAGCGCATGACGTCCAGGAAGATCAGCCCGAGCTTCGCGCTCTTCGCGGCGAGGACGGTGAGCACGGCGTCGGGCCCGCAGCGCACGAGCACGGAGTAGCCCTCGGCGCCGCGGAGCATGACGAGCTCGAACTCGCCGCGGTCCAGCTCGCCGGTGATGCGCTCGGAGAGGCCGAGCAGGGCGGCACTCATCGCGGCGACCGAGTCGTCGTCGATGTCGGCGGGCATCGCGCTGGCGATGACGAGACCGTCGTTGTCGACGACCGCAGCGGCCTCGATGTCGGGAGTGTTGGTGTTGAGGGCCTTGAGTGCGCGGGTGATGTTCTCGACTCGGGACATGGTGGTGCTCCTTGGGGTTGGGTCGGATCAGGCGGTCTGCGCGCGGAGAGCGCGGACCCGCTTGAGGTTCTGGCTGGCGATGCGGTCGCCGGGCCGCGCGGCGAGGGCCGCGAGGAAGTCCGCCTCGGCGTCGTCGTGCTGGCCGGACTTGAGCGCGCTTCGACCGGCTTCGATCCGCGCGTAGTAGTCCTCGCTGGAGGCGGGCTCTCGAGCGGGCTCGGCGGGCTCGGGCTCGGTGGGCTCGGGGGACGTGGATGCCGCTCCGAGCACGAGCAGCGCGTGCTGCCGGCGCACCTCGTCGGGTCGCGCGGGGGCGACCTCCACGAGCCAGCCGTTGTCGAAGAGCTGCCCGAGTGCATCGGTAGCGAGCGAGGGTGCGAGGGAGGCGCGCTTCACGACCTCGAAGGTGGTGCGGAGACCGTCGAAGTCGTCGAGCATGCTCCGGTCGATGGGACCGGTGGCGGGAGCCTCGAAGCCCGGCGCCTCGTCGAGCACGAGGGCGGCGAGGCGGTCCCACTCGTCCGCCACGCGCACGCCCTCCATCACGACGGCGAGCGCATTCCCGAGCGGGTTTCCACTGGCCGTGCCCTTCTCCAGCCGCACCCGGCCGGTCGGGCAGAGGAAGAGCTCGCGAATGGCGTCCATGCCGGCGAGCTCGCCGCAGGTCGCCGCCACGATGGTGCCCTCGCGAAAGCCGATGCGACCGGTCGGGCACGTGAGCCATCCGTCGAACATCTCGCTCTCGACGAGCTGGAGCAGCGACGCGAGGCGCACGGCCTCCAGATCGGCATCCAGCGCGCACTCAGCCATGCTGCGACCTCGCCTGGGTCGCCTGGCGGATGGAGTCGAACACCTGCTGGAGCAGCGCGGACTGGGTCTCCCAGATGCCTTCGCCGCGGACGGCGACCGCTTCGAAGCTCTTCGCGCCCTCCGGGTTCAGGTACCGCTCGAGCACGCTGAGCGGGATGGCTCGCGGCACGTCACGCTTGTTCCACTGGTACACGTGGGGGATGTCGTCGAGCGACTTGCCGTTTCGCTGCAGGTTGGCGACGAGGTCCTCGCGACTGACGACGTTCGCGTCCTCGCGGTCGGGCGAGGAATCCGCCACGAACACGATGCCGTCGACGCCCTCGAGCACGACCCGTCGGGTGGCCTGGTAGAACGACTGGCCGGGGACCGTGAAGAAGTCGACCTTCACGCGGAATCCCCCGAGCGTGCCGAGGCTCAGCGGGAAGTAGTCGAAGAACAGCGTGCGCTCGGTCTCCGTGTGAGCTGGAGCATCGCGCCGCGCTGTCGCTCGGGGAACTGCTCGTGGAGGGACTCCAGATTCGTCGTCTTCCCGCACAGCCCGGGCCCGTAGTAGACGATCTTGACGCTGAGTGTACGTTTGTTGGCGTTGAGGCGCATGACATTCACTTCCCGTCTTGGAAACGCAGCGGTGCGGGCTCCATCCGCGATGGATGGAAATGGGCGTTCGGGGCTGGGACACAGCCGTCCCGCTCAGCCGGTCGTGCTGGATCGGTCGAGAGTTCTCGGCAGTTGGTTCGGGGCCGCAGACGATTCGGTTATACGGCTTCGATAATTTGCGTGCGGTGTCAGAGGAGTGTCAGAGCGTAGAAAGTGCGGTGGATGCTCGACGGACCCCCGTATCCCGACACGATTGTCAGGCAACCCATGTCATATGATTATTACGATTTTGCGAATAAATGTGATTTAACGAAGATAGTTGGCCTGCTGTCGCTCGGATCGGTCGTCCAGGGGTGTTCGAGGACTCCCCAGGAGTGGTTCGTTTCCAGTTCAGGCACCGCGGGCAGCTGGACTCCGGGACGGCGCTCCGGACTCCCGACGATCTCCGTGGCTTTGGTGTCCGCCAGCGATGCCGGGCGTTGTCATCGCACTGCCATTGGTGCGTTTCGGCATTCGTGCCACAAACTCCGCATGGCACGACCCCGCACATCGACGCCCGTGAACGGGACGGCCGACCGTACCGAGGCTCCCCGGCGCCTGCCCATCGAGCTCGAGCGGGCCCTCGCAGGGCGCGAGCTCGAGCGCCTGCTGCTCGACCTCCAGGGCCCGGGCCTGATGTTGGGGCTCGACGAGGAGCCGACCGAGCCCGACCTCCCGAAGCTCGAGCCCGACATCGACACGGAGGACGCGCCGCTGACGGATCGTCCGCACGCCCCGCCTCCACCGAGGCCATTGCGACTCCCCGACCAACAGCTGCTCGATCTCCGTAGGCAGCTCGGCGTGCAGGACACCGTGCCTCCGACGACCCGTCGGGATCCCCCGGCGGTGGTCTCGTTCACCGGCTCGGCTCCGGTCCCGGAGCCCCCGTCGGGACCGCCGAGCCTCGACAGCCTCGCGCCCACACAGCCCGTGGTCGAGCGCGTGGTGGGTCCGTCGACACCCCCGACCTCGCCGGCTTCCCGCTGGCCTGCGGGCCTGGCCGCGACTCTCGCCGTGCTCGCGCTGGTCGGGCTCGTCACCGCGGTGTGGGCACTCGCGCTCTGAGCCCTGCGACCCTGCGGTCTACGGGGGTGTAAGGCGGGTGTCACTTTTCGAGGGTGACAGGCGAGTGTCATTCACGCCCGGTATTCAAAAAGTGACAGCCCGATGACAGGTCGTGGCGCGATTTTTGTTATTTGGATCTGAGTATTTTCAAGGTTGTAACGTCATTCAACGCGGATTTGTGGCCTCGAGGATGGATCTCAGGCCTGAGATCGACTCCCGGACGCCTCCGCCGGGGTCTGTTCCCGAGGAGTGGACGAAAGATGCCGTTCCAAGGTGATGAACATGGACAAGGAGTCAGGTGTTGCCATCGTTGCCACAGCGGTGTGATTGGAGTGGCAGGCAGTGGCGTGGCATATATCGTTCATGGCACACACTGACTCCGCCGCCGCTGTTCTCGATGGAAACACCGGCGTTTCGATCGAATCCGCACCCCGTCTCCCCGAGGAGCTCCAGGACGCCATCGTCCGTGGGGAGTTCCACAGCCTGCTGCTCGACCTCCAGGGTTGCGGTCTGATGATGGGCGACGACTTCGTCGAGCCGACCCCGCGTCGTGCTCCGCGCCGTGCGCAGCCTGCGTCGACGCCCTCGATTCCGGCGCCGCCCGTCTTCGCGCGTCCGCAGACCCCGGAGCCGGTTCAGCGCGAGATCACGCCGAGCCCCGCGCCATCGGTCCCGATGAACGCGCCGCGCTTCGACAGCTTCCCCGACCTCCCGACCTTCGACAGCCTGGCGCCCACGGCTCCGCTTGTCGAGCGTGCGGTCCGTCCGCCGGTCGCGAGCTCGTCGTCGTCGCTCTGGGCAGCGGCCGCGGCCGGCAGCCTCGTGGCGCTCGCCGCGACCCTCGCGTTCGTCGGTGTGGTGGCGGTGCTCGCCGTCTGACCCTCACTTCGAGGTGGCCGTCCGTCGGCCGGTGCGGATCCCGAGAGCCCCGAGCAACACGAGGCCTCCGCCCACCGGGACCGTCGAGGCCACCGAACACAGGCCCGAGCTCCGCTGCGGAGGCTCGAGGGGCGTCGCCTCGACCGGGCCATCGTGGGGTGCGGGCGCCGAACCCATGCGTGCGAGCGCGATCTGCGCCGTGTCGTTGCACACGAGCGAGCGGTAGTCGCCCTGCATCGCGTCGCCCTCGCGCCGGAGGGAGTACCGGTCGATCTTGCAGAACCGCCAGCCCGGCTCGGCCTTCTCCTCGACGATGGCGACATCTCTCATAGTGTAGACGTCGCCGTCGCGGCCCCCCTCCAGGTCGCGCACGTTCCAGCCGCTCACCAGGCTCGACCACTGCAGCTGGCCCGTGACTGCCGAGCCTTCTTCGCACAGCACGACCACGAGCCGAACGGTGGGATCGTTGCCGGAGGCCGTGCCCTCGTAGCGGTCGCAGCCGGCCTGTTCGGGCAGAGCCTCGGGATGCTCGGTGAGTCGAGGAGCCTGCACCTGGGCCAGGGCTGCGAGGGTGAACCACATGCCGGGAGTATACGCGCCGTGCTCAGCGACGCGCGAGGCACGCCTGGTAGCGGCGGTCGGTGCGCTCGGCGAACGTGCGGGTGGTCCACGTGCCCGACAGCTTGGGGGAGTCGAGCGTGACGTCCGGGATCCGCGCGACCTCGAGCGGGCGCCCGGTGTTCGCGCGCCACGCGTCGTTCACCACCGTCCAGGTGCGCGTGCGCTCCAGCTCCGCCGACTTCTCGTGCAGGAGGTCCCGGCGGACCGCCGCAGCATCGAGCCCGGTGGCGGACTGCTCCGCCCAGGCCACGAGCGCGGTCAGGGTCTCGCCGTCCTGGCGGTGGCGCGGACGCCCGCGGGGGTTCCACACCAGGAGGTCTCCGTCCGGCGCCAGCCGCGCACCGGTCAGGTCGGAGATGCGGTCCTGGAACGCCGCGTTCCGGCTTGCGTACAGACCGGCATTGTAGTCCGCGAACCGATGGACCGCGTGGTCGTACGCGGCGTCGTGCGCGAACAGCCGCGCCGTACCGTATCGAACGCCGCCCTCCGTCGTGTACAGCGCGTCCCGCACGTCCTCCCGGGACGCGCCTCCGCGGTGGTCCAGCGCCCAGGCCACCGCCACCTGCATCGATCCCGCGGTCTCGACGGGGTTGTGTCGCTCCACCCAGCGAGGCGCGAGCACGGACCGCACCGCGGACACGCCCGGGACCCGCGACTCGTGGTGATCCACGAGGTCCTGGTACAGCTGGTCCAGGTCGCGCTCCGTCCGCACCGCCGCCAGCCGGGTGCGGAACGTCTCGGTCGCGCCCTCCGCCGTCGCGTCGAGCAGCAGGTCGAGCACGTCGTCCCCGAGCGGTCCGGCGGCCCCTTCCAGCCGCTCGAGCAGCGCCTGCTCGGCCATCCCCGCCAGCCCTGGGACCGCTGGATCCGCGCGGTAGCCGGACTCCTGCTCGACGACCGCGAGCACCTGGCACACATGGTCCTCGTCCACCGGCTGGCCCGCAGCCTCCAGCGCGTCGTGCACCGCTGCGGCCCACTCGGCCCGCGAGGCCGTGCCTGCAGGGATCCAGGCCTCGATCGCGTCCGCCGACAGGCCAGGGTCTGGGGCTGGGGTTGCACAACCGAAGACCAGCGAGAGCCATACGAGCACGTCCACCTCCGTCGACACCCTGGACACGTCAGGTGACGCGCACGCGGAACCGCCGTGAAAACGCCATGACCGGTTAGGGCAGGAGTGCCGGAGGCCCCCGCATGATCGTCTGTGCCTACTGCTCCACGCCGCTCGAAGCGGCCGCTCGCACGTGCTCTCAGTGCGGTGCCCCGCGAACCGGGCGCTCTGCAGCGGCGCCTCCGCCTCCGCCGGGCTTCGTGCCCTACGTCGACGCATGGTCGGGGTTCTCCGTGCATCGCCCCGAGGGCTGGGAGGCCCATCCGGGTCCGCAGGGCGTGCGGTTCGTCTCCGAGAACGGGTCCGTGCTCGCGATCGGAAAGCTCCCGCCCCACGCCACCGCCACGCCGTCCGATCACGTGCGCGGCATCCTGCAGGGATTCCCGCCGGGCGACGTCACCGTGATGCGCGACGAGCCGGCGGCCACGACGGTCCGCTTCCAGGGAGGGCCGTGGTCCGGGCAGATCCAGGTGCGCATGTCGGGCCGGGGGGGCCTCTATGTGTACGGGCGCACGCAGGAGGCCACGCTCGACATCCATGCCGCCTGCAACCAGCTGCTCGCGAGCCTCACCCCGATCGAGCCCGCGCCGCGCGCTCCGTTCCGGGATCCGCACGAGGGCAGCTTCCACGTGATGCAGCCCGCGGGATGGGTCGTGCACCACACGTTCGCGCAGCCGCAGGGCCAGCGCACGCCGTGGTGTCGGGTGGTCGCGGATCCGGAGGGGCGCACGTTCGTCGCGTGCGAGGTCGACGCCATGGTGCCGTTCCTCGACCGACCGCGCGAAGCGCCCGCTCCGCAAGGCTTCTTCGCGACCCTCGGCCGCATGGCGCAGCAGGTCGACGAAGCGATGTCGGGGGCCACGCGCATGCCGTTCCAGGGGATGCGGCCCGCAATCGAGCACCACTACGTGCCCCGGTGGATCGCCGCGATCCCGGGCAGCGTGCTGCGCGGCATCGAAGAGCTGTCGCCCACGGCGGCGCTCGCGCGCATGGGCCTGCCCGACGGCACCACCCGGGTGATCCGCGTGGAGGGGATCCGCCTGCCGTTCCTGGGTCCCGAGCACTGGGGTGCGGTGATGGCGGGCTTCGTGCAGGCGCCCGACGCCGAGCTCGACCGCCTGCTGCCCGTCCTCCTCGGGATCCAGCAGAGCTTCACGATCGACCCGCGGTGGCAGCAGCAGGAGCGCGCGCGTGTCCAGCAGATGCAGGCGATGCAGCACCAGCAGCACATGCAGCAGATGCGGATGTCCCAGCAGCTCCACCAGCAACGCATGAACGACATCGCGGCGATGGGTGCGGCCTCCACGGCGTCCTGGCAGGCGAACCAGGACATCAGCGACATGCAGATGCAGAGCTGGCGCGCGCAGCAGGGCATGTCCGACCACGCACACCACCAGACGATCAACGGCATCCGCGAGACCGCCGACTACGTGGGTGCCGGCGGTCAGGTGTGGAACGCGCCCGAGGTGGATCGGCTGTGGACGAACGGCCAGGGCGACTTCGTGGGCGGCGGCGCGACCTTCGATCCCGGGATCGACTGGACCGAGCTCAAGAAGCTCTGACGCCGCGTCAGAAGTCCGGCACGTTCACGGGGTTCGGCGCGACGATGTCGCCGAGCGCGGCCTCCACGGGACCCAGGTGCAGCGTGAGCGCCGGGTTGGGCGACACGATGTCCGACAGGTCGAACTGGGCGGCGTTCGTGGGGGACGTGCCGTTCTCCACTTCGGTGCCGTCCCACACGCCGTCTCCGTCGGAGTCGGGGTCGTTCGGATCCGTCCCTCGTGTGGCCTCCTCCGAGTCGAGGAGCCCGTCGCGGTCGGTGTCGACGGGCAGATCCACGCGACCCGGATCGGAGTCGGTGATGGCGAGCTCGAAGTCGTTGTTCCACGTGTCGCCGTCCCAGTCGGGGTCGAGCGCTGCGTCGAGGTCGATCACGACGGTCCACTCCGTCGATGGGCCCGCGCTGCACTGCACCTCGACGGTGAGGGACCCGGAGAGGTCGGCCACGGCAACCGCTGCGGCGTGGGTGGTCGCGGACGTCGTGGCGGCGCCGGTGAGGGTCGCGCTCACGGTGGTGCCGGGGTCGGCCCACCGGAGGAGGAGGGACCCCGGACCGCCGCACCCGGCGTCGGCGATCGTGAAGCGCTCCACGGTGTCGGACGCCGGGTCACAGGTGCCGCGCAGGACGAGGTCTCCGACGAGGTCCCCCGCGAGGACCGCGGTGTCGTTGGGCTCGATCTCGTCGGCCAGTGTGGTGAGCCCACACCCGGCGATTCCGGTGTCGGTGTCGGTGTCGGTGTCCGCATCGGTGTCGGTGTCGGTATCGGTGTCGGTGTCGGTGTCGGCATCCGAGTCGGCGTCGGTGTCCGTGTCCGAGTCGGCGTCGGTGTCGGCATCCGCATCGGTGTCGGCGTCCGCATCGGTGTCGGCATCCGCATCGGTGTCGGCATCCGCATCGGTGTCGGCGTCGGTGTCGGCGTCGGTGTCCGGGTCGACCTGGCCCTTGCAGGCGACCAGCGCGAGGACGAGGAGGACCGCTCTCATGGACGCACCACCGCGGTCAGCCAGGTCGCCGTCATCGACTCGAACGTGATGGGGATCGTGGCCGTGTCGCTCACGGACAGGTCGAGCACGACCTGATCGGTGGACGTGGCGTTCGACATGCCGGACTTCCACTGCTCGATGCGCACCGAGACGGTGCCGGCAGGCTCGAGGCCCGTGATCTGGACGACGACGTCCTGCGTGCGTGCCGTGCCTCCCGCGAGGGTGACGCTCACCGGGCCCGTCTCGGTGGCGACGGTCTGGCCCGCGACGCTGAGGATGCGCGCCTGGGGGACCACCGGGAGCCGTCCCTGCATCGTGTAGCCCGACGAGAACCGCCCGCTCGCCGCCGGAGGACCCCCGTTGAACCCGAGCCCGACGTACGCGGACGGGACCAGCGTGTCGATCCGCAGGTACCCGGCGCGCTGGAGCAGCCCGTCGCCCCCGAGCGTGTCGATGGTGCCGCTGCCATCCACGACCGGCGCCACGATCCGCACGTTGCCCCCATAGCCCGCGGCCCCCGGATCCATGGGGAAGTCGGGGCACTGCGCGCTGCCGCCCCCCGCCAGCACGGCGCCCTCGACCGTGACGCGGGTGTCGGACGCCAGCAGCAGCGCCCCTCCGCCGCCGCCACCCCCGCAGTTCGGTGCGGCATCGGCGTCTCCGTTGCCCCCGACCCCTCCCGTGAGGTGCAGCAGGGCGGGGTCGGCTTCGACACTCTTCGGGCGCGCGTCGATGTTGCCGAGCTGGCTGCCCGCTCCCCCGTTCCAGCCGCCGGGACCGCCCTCGCCGCCCACGTCGGCGGTGGCCGGGAGGCCCGCGAGATCGAGGGTGCCGTCGATGCGGATGTCGCCCTGGGACAGCACGTACACGGGCGTGTTGTGGGTGTTGTCCGCGAACGACAGCGTGGCGCCGGCCTCGATGGTCACCTCGGTCGCGTGGATCACGCCATCGGCGGGGAGCGGCAGCTGCACGTTCGTGCCGGCCGCCACCACGAGCGGGCCGTAGCTCCCGTTCGAGCCGGCGTCGAAGTCCTGCGCGCCGTGTGCGAGTGAGAGGGCAAGGGAAAACACGATCATGGGAGTCCTCCTGGGTCGTTCCGGACCCTACACGCCGGTCCGGGGTCCGCTGCATCACAGGAGGTCACAACGTGGAATCCATCAGGTAGTCTCGGCGCATGCGGCTGTTGCTGACCGATCGCGAGCTCGACCTCGATGCGGGAGTGGTCCGGGGTCCGGAGCCCGCGCGGCTGACGCCCATCGAGGTGCGCCTGCTCCGCCACCTGGCGACCCGGCTCGGCCACGCAGTCCCTCAGGAAGCGCTGCTCGAGTCGGTGTGGGGCTACGGGGAGAATGTCCAGACGCGCACGGTGACCGTCACCGTGAACCGCCTGCGCGCGAAGCTCGAGGTCGACGCCGCCGAGCCCGTGCACCTCCTCACGCACCGGGGCTCGGGCTACGCGCTCGAGGCCCGGCCCGTGCGGGACGACGCGCTGCATCCCCCGCATCCGGGCGGGGTGTGCGTGGGGCGCGAGCGGGAGGTCGCATCCGCCCTCGCGGCGCTGGAGCGGGGTGCCGGGGTGGTGCTCCACGGAGGCCCGGGGATGGGCAAGACCCGGGTCGCGCTCGAGCTCGCCGACCGCTGGCCGGGCCCGGTGGCCTGGATCGATCTCGAGGGGTGCACGTCGATGGACGACGCGCTCGGGAGAGTGGTGCAGCGGCTCGGAACGCGGCGAAACCCCGGCGAGATCGCGCAGGCGGGGCTGGGGCTCGCAGACCGGGTCGACGTGGTGGTGCTGGACGGTGTCGAAGGCCTCGCGGCTGGCATCGAGCCCATGTGCGCCACCTGGATGCGCGCCGGCGTGGCGGTGGTGCTCACGACCCGGATCGCGATCCCGCTCGACGGTGCCGACCGGATCGAGCTCGGTCCGCTCGATGCGCCCGCCGCCACGGCGCTGCTGCGGTCGCGCTCCGGGATCGGCGCGGACGAAGCGCGCTCGGTGGTGGCCCGGTGTGACGGCGTGCCGCTCGCGCTCGTGCTGGAGTCGGGAACCGCGCTCTCCCTCGGCCCGACCGGTGGGGCGGGGCTGTCGGGAGCGTTCCGGCGGTCGTGGGCGCTGCTCGATGCCGTGCACCGCGACGCCCTCGCGCAGTGCGCGGCGTTCGGAGCCGGCTTCGGGGTCGACGAAGCGGTGGCGGTGTTGGGCGGCGAGGCGCTGGCTCGGCTGCTGGTGCTGCGCGCCAACGGGCTGCTCCAGCGGGAGGGGGCGAGGCTCCGGCTGCTCGGGTGCCTGCGCGCCGAGGTGGCGGGTATCGCTCCGGAGGCCGTGCACACGGGGCGATTGCGGCACCTCGCGCACTTCGCCTCGCTTTGCCGGGCCTGGCACGCGGGGCTGTTCGCGTCCGAGCGCGCGCAGGTGGTCGACGACGTGATGGAGGCCCGAGCGGAGCTCGAGGTGGCGCTCGACACCGGCGTGGCGCACGATCCGCAGGCGGCGTGCGAGATCCTCCGGGTGTTCGTGTACGTGCTCCTGCTCAGGGTGGGGGAGTCGTCGGCGGGATGGATCGAGCGCGTGGCCGCGGTGGCGCCCGACACCGAGGCGGGGCTCTGGGCGCAGGCACTGCGGGCGCAGGTCCGCCGGGACGTCGCGGACGTGGAGCGGGTCGCCGACCGGGCCGAGGCCGACGGACACCTCGACCTCACGGGGCGACAGCTCACGTCGCTCGCGCAGATCGCCGTGCTCGAGACGCGGATGGACGACGCCGAGGGGTACGCGCGGCGCGGGCTGGCGCTCGGGCTCGGGCCGCGGTGGGTGAGCCGATGCTGGCTGGGGCTCGCGAAGGTCGCGCGCACCCGGGGTCACGCCGACCTCGAGCTCGAGCACCTCGCCCGTGCGCGCGAGACCGCCGATGACAGCGACCCGGTCCACTCGTGGGAGCTCGAGATGTCGGAGGGGCGGGCGGCCCTGGAGCGCGGGTCGCTCGGGAAGGCCCGGGGCCACTTCGTTCGCGCGCTCGAGGTCACGCAGCGGGAGAGCCCCCTGCTGACGCTCAGCCCGATCGGGAACCTCGCGCGGGTGGAGACGCTGCTCGGAGACCACGCGCAGGCAGTCGTCTCGTTCGAGCGACAGCTCGCGCTCGCCGAGCACTTCGGGAACGACCACCAGCGCTTCATCGCGATCGTGCGACGTGCAGCGGCGGTCGTGGATCTCGGTCGCGCCGACGCGGACGACGTGGTCGCGGACGCCGTGCGCGCGTTGCCGGAGGGAGTGGCAGCCGACATCCGCACGTTCCTCGCAGGCGTTCGGGTGCTGCGGGCCCTCGAGACCGGCGCGGATCTCGACGCCGCCCTCGACTACCTCGATGCGAGCGAGGCTCCGGCGGGCAACGACGCGGAGCACCGTGTGTGGCACGCAGTTGCGGGCTGGGTGCGCGGAATCCCCGTGCCGTCGGGCCTCCCCGCGGAGATCGCCCGTGCGGGTCACACCGACCTCGCGTGGGATCTGCTGGCGTTGCAGGTGGTCGACGGCGACCTGGATGCCGAGCGGGTGCTCCGCCGCGAGCTGCCCGCCGAAGGCTACGTGGCGCCGCGCGCCGTGCTCGAGGGGTCTCGTCAGAGGCATGTGGCGACGGACGCTCCGGGCTCTGGATGGGGCACCAGCGCACTGTCGCGGGTGATCGAGGCGGTCCGTTCGCGCTGACGCCCGGGACGGCCGGTGTGGCAGGGGAGACCCCCAGAAGCGCCGACGGTGCGCGCCGCGGGACCGCAATGGCGCCGCATCCGAACCTACAGTGCCCGGAGCGGATTCTGTAGTCCAAATCGACACTATGGCGACTGACATCCCGGTGATGCGCGAACCCCTCGCGTGGCCGGGCCCCGCAATGGCATACCGCCGTTCGTCCGCGGACTGTTTCCACGTCCTCTCGCTCCGGAGAACCCCGATGACCACCCGTTCGCTCGCCCTGTACGCGCTCGCTCTCCTGCCGCTCATGGCCTCGTGCAAGAAGGACGACGACCCCGTCGACGAAGCCGACACCGACACGGATACGGACGCCGACGCCGACACCGACACGGATGCCGACACCGACACCGACGTCGCGGTGGAGGACTGTGCCACGCCTGGCGACGAGGACGGCAACAACCTCGCCGACTGCGACGACCCCGCCTGCGCGGGCGATCCCGCGTGTGCCTCGTGTGTCGATGCGGCGGCGGCGGCGCCTCCTGCGTCGGTGTCTGGTACGACGGTGGGGGCGTCCGACGACTTCGCATCGACGTGCGGTAGCTCCACCTCCGGCGACTACGCGGTGTCGTTCACCGCGCCGACGGCCGGGGACTACGTGTTCGACCTCGCGGGGTCCGACTACGACACCGTGCTGGCCGTGTTCGACGGTTGCAACGGCTCCGAGCTCGCCTGCAACGACGACGGCCTTCCCGGCCTCATCTCGCACCTGGTGCTCCCGCTCGCCGCCAACCAGACCGTGATCGCGGTCGTGGCGGGCTACCAGGCCAACGAGGGCACGTTCACGCTGAACATCGCGCCGCTCGAGGCCACCGAGTCCGACTGCACCGACGGTCGCGATCTCGACGACGACGGCGCGGTGGACTGCGCCGACGACGACTGCGGCGGGATCTGCGTGGAGATCTGCGACAACGGCATCGACGACGATGGCGACTTCGACTCCGACTGCCTCGACTCCGACTGCGAGCTGGATCCCATCTGCATCGGCACCTGCCCCGACATCGCGGCGGGCTCCACCGTCCCCGCGACCATCACGGGCACCACGGTGGGCGCGTCGCAGAGCGGCACGAACAGCTGCGGTGGGTTCACGGGCCCCGACGTCACGCTCGACTTCACCGCGCCCGCCGCGGGTCGCTACGCCTTCACGCTCGATCCCGCGGGCACCGACTTCGACTCCGTGCTCGAGGTGCGCACCGCGTGCGCGCCGTCCACGTTCATCGAGTGCGACGACAACTTCGGCGGCAACGGCGGCGAGCAGGTGATCGCAGACCTCGCGGCTGGCGACACCGTGATCCTGTCGATCGACGGGGTGTTCGGCGAGTCCGGGGCGTTCGAGCTCGACATCACCGAGATCCCGACGACGGAGATCTCGTGCGCCGACGGCACCGACGACGACCTCGACGGCGCCATCGACTGCCTCGACACCGACTGTGCGGCCGACGCGGGCTGCGTCCAGGTCTGTCCCGCGCAGCAGATCACCACGGCCCCGAGCTCGATCTCGGGCTCGCTCGTCGGGCTCTCCGACGAGGTCGACCCGTCCTGTGGCGTCGCCGATCCGCGCTCGTCCACCCAGGTCGAGTTCGTCGCTCCGGCGGATGGCACCTACGCGTTCTCCCTGAACCCCGGTGGCACCGACTTCGACTCGGTGCTCGCCCTGTACTCGGCGTGCGGCGGCACCGAGGTCGCCTGTGAGGACGAGTTCTCGTTCGGTGCCGGCGGTGGCGAGATCGCGGTGGCCGTGATGACATCGGGCCAGAGCATCACCATCGCCATCGACTCGTTCGCGGACGCCGGGGCCTACCAGCTCGACGTCTTCGAGGTGGCTGCCTCCGAGACCACCTGCGACGACGGCGTGGACGAGGACGTCGACGGCGACGTGGACTGCTTCGACTCGGACTGCGCGGCCGACCCCGTGTGTGTCGAGGACTGCACCGACGCCGTCGACAACGACCTCGACGGTGACGTCGACTGTGTGGACACCGACTGCGCGGCAGACGCCGCGTGTGTGGTGACCTGCCCGGCCGGAACGCTCGCGGGGACGCTCCCGATCACCGTGACGGGCTCTACCCTCGGGCTCCCGAATGGGGTGACGCCGACGTGCGCCACCAGCGTGGCGTCCGACACGACGTTCACGTTCACCGCGCCCACCGACGGCACCTACACGTTCAGCACGGCGGGAACGGGCTTCGACACCGTGATGGCCCTGCTCGACGGCTGTGGGGGCGCGGAGCTCGCGTGCAACGACGACAACCCGGGCGCCGGGCTCACCTCGCTCGTGTCGCGCACGATGGTGGCGGGCGAGACGGTCATCGTGGTGGTGGACGGATTCGGCGCGAACAGCGGCGACTTCACGCTCACGGTGAACTGACGCCGATGGCCAGGGGGTAGGATGGACCATGGTCGTCCTGCCCCTCCTGGTCGCCTGCAAGGGTGTCGGTGTGAACATCGACCGGCCGGTGGCGTCGGACTTCACCGATCCCGACGTCGCGGCGTCCTGGGCGAACATCGGCAGCGCGTTCGCGGTGTTCCTGCCGCTGTACGAGGGCATCCAGGACGCCGCGTCCGCCGATCCGGACGCGGCCTGTCCGCAGGTGTCGGTCGAAGGCGGGCAGGTGACGCTCGTGGGCGGGTGTACGGACGCCGATGGGGTCGCGTGGGAGGGGTCGGTGTCGGTCGAGACCACTCCGGAGCGCACGACGGTGACCTGGGATGCGTTCTCTCGGACCGACCCCGGCGAGACGCGGGGTGCGATCACGGGCAGCGGCTGGCTCACCGAGCCCGACGGCACGGTGCGGGACTACGAAGCGGCCTACACCGACGCGCACCGCGAGATGGAGGTCGACTACACGGGAACCCTGTCGAGCCGTCCCGACGGGGTGGGCGACAGCTTCAGCGGATCCGGGCACATCGTCCGCATCGGCGGGGCTGCCGGACGGGGTTCCGTGGAGGCGAGCACGGTGGAGCAGCTGCGGAACGGGTCGATCTGCGAGCACGAGTCGCTGTCCGGCCGGTCGAGCTTCGTGCAGGACGGGCGCACGCTCGAGGTCGTGTACGACGGCGCGAACGACTGCGACCCCGAGAGCACGGTGCGATGGTTCGTGGATGGCGAGGATCTCGGGGAGCTCGAGGGCGTGAGCTGCGCCACGGCCCGGGGACCGGGAGGCTGGGCGCTCCTCCTCGGGCTGCTCACCGCCGTGCGTCGGCGGGCCTCCGGCGGCCGGGAACCCTGAGGCGCGCCGCACGGGCGGCCTCCGCGAGCGCGGAGCTGCTGGTGCGCGACTCGGCCCACGCCAGCACGGCATGGTGCTGCGGGCTCGGGTTCCGCGGGGTCTCGAGGGTCTCGAGGGCCGCGAGAGCCCGGCGCGCCGAGCCCTCCGCGACCGCGACCGCGAAGGTGGCGAGCCCGAACCGGGCTTCGGAGGCCCCCCAGCGTCCGGCGTGCTCGGCCGTGGAGCGCCGGGCGTCCTCCAGGCGTCGGCGCGCGGACTCCGGCTCGCCGGCGAGGGCGTGCACGAGCGCGTCTGCGAGCAGCGCCCAGGGCAGGTGCCGGCGGTCCTGGCGCTCGGCGCTCTGCTCGACGCCCCGCCGGGCATGGAGGCGGGCTTCGGGCAGGGCCCCGGCGGCGAGGGCGAACAGCGCGCACCGGGTGTCGGTGTAGCCCGGGTGGAGGTCGTCGCAGCGCCGGATGTGCGCGTAGGCGTCGACCCAGCGGCCCTCCCAGGCGGCGGCGTCCGCTTCGAGCTCGTGCAGGAGGTCCTGGATGCGGGGGTCGGCCGAGCGATGGGCGGTGGTGCGGCACGTCGCGAGCCAGTGCTCCCAGGCCTCCCAGTCCTCGGCCCGCCCGGCGGCCAGGCGCAGGGCGCGCTCGACGATGGCGCGCGTGCCGGGATCCCCGTCGGCCACGAGGTCGTGGATCGCGCGCAGGGTGGGCTCGTCGTCGATCCCCAGGTGCTCGGCCTCGAGGAGCAGCAGGCGCGCTTCGAGGGCGCGCAGACCGGCACGGCGCGCTCGGGCGAGGTCTTCACGCACGGTCGCCAGCCCGTCGCCGAGCGACAGTCGCCCGACCGCCCGCCACAGGGTGACGGTCGCCCACGGGCCCGCGGACGGCGCGCGATCGCAGCGCGTCCACAGCGCCAGCGCGCGCTCGGCGTGGGCGACGACCACAGCGAGGCCCACGCGTGTCGCCGGGTCTTCGAGCACGGCCGCCAGCTCGGCCATCCCGCCGTCGAGGTCGCCGGAGCGCAGGCGATGCCAGGCGCGATCGGGTGAGATCGGGAGGTGACGCACCCACGCGCGGTGGTGGGAGGCGCGATCCGCACAGGTGTCGAGCAGGGCGCGGCGCACGCCGGGTCGGAAGGCGACCGAGCCGTCGGAGAGGTCGACCAGACCGAGGGACTCCGCCTGGCGGAGCGCGTCTCGGGCCGTGTCGCCCGCCTCCGACGCGACGAGGGCTGCGGGCACGGCGGTGCGCACGCCCCGAACGGCGATGCGCTCGAGCACCGTGCGGATCGGGGCGGGGAGGTCGAGCGGAGCGCGCTCGGGACCCTCGAGATCGACCGCGATTCCGTGGGTGCCGAGCGTCCATCGCCCGAGCGCGGCACTCTCGTGGAGCAGCGCCAGGGCCCGTCCGGGACGGCCTCCGGACGCCTCGGCGACGGCACGCACCGCTTCGGCATCGAGCGGGAGGGTCTCGCCGAGCATCTGTGCCATGGGCTCGGGCGGCAGGGGGTCGATGCGGGTGAGGGCGCGCGCGCCAGCGACGGGGCGCAGCCCGACCCGGACGACGAGCACGGGCACCCGCGGCCCGTCGAGCAGATCGTCGACGAGCGGCACGGATCCGGGGGCATCGTCGATCACGAGCACCGCCGGGCGCTGGCGCGCGATCGCCCGCACGACCGCTGCGGCGGTCGCACCCGCCTCTCCGGTTCCCGTGGTCCAGCGCTGCACGGCATCGTGCACGGCCCGGCTGTCGAGCCCCCGCAGCGCGAGCCAGTCGAGGGCCTGGCGCGGCGACCCGACCGTGCTCGAGAGCACGTGGGACGGCGCGTCCTCGCCAGCAGGCACGAACCACGCCGCGACGCCGCACCGCTCCGCGAGGGCTTCACCGATCCACCGCGCCAGCCTGGTGCGCCCGGTGCCGGCGTCTCCATGGAGGCACACGGACACGGGACCGCCCGTGCGCACGGCCTCGAAGAAGGCGTCGACCAGCTCGGTGCGCTGGGGTCCCGGTGCGAACAGCGGGGTGGGACGGTGCTCCCACAGGCCCAGCCCGGCGTCGCGGAGCGCGGGTGGCGGCACGGGCTGCTCCCACAGGGCGCCCGGTCGGTGGGCGTCCCAGGGTGCGGGTGGTGGCGCTGCACGGACGGGAGCGGTCGGGCGGCCGGGGTGGAGGAGCGTCGTCAGCCCATCGTCGTCGGACGCGCGACGGCGGCTCGCAGGCCCGCGGGTGTGGGGCCGGCCGAGGGCCTCGAGCGCGAAGGCCGCGTCGGGAGCGCACTGGAAGCGCGAGCCCACCGCGGCGGCCATGCAGCACCGCAGCCAGCTCTCGATGTCGTGAGGCACGGGGCACACGGGCTCGAAGCGCGGGAGCTGCTCGTCGGCCTTGGCGAGATACACGCCGGCACCCCGCCATCGCACGAACGGCGTGACCCCCGTGAGCAGGCGCCACCCGAGGGCACCCACGGCGTACACGTCGGTCCACGGGCCGAGGGGCGCGCCATCGCCGTGCTGCTCGGGCGCGCAGTACTGGGGCGTGCCGTACGAGCCGGTGTGCTGGTCGGCCGTCGCGGAGATGCCGAAGTCCGTCAGCTTGAGGCCCGCGCGTGCGTCGTGTCGGTCGCCGAACAGCACGTTCCCGGGCTTCAGATCGCGGTGCACCACGCCACGCGCGTGGCAGTGCGCGAGGGCGTGGAGGATGGCCAGCAGGTCTTCGCGGACGGCACGCCACGACGGACGGCGGTGTCGCTGCGCGAGATCGCCTCCCGAGAGGTGCTCCATGACCAGGAAGGGCGTGCCGCGCGGCACGTTCGTGGTGCGGGCCATCTCGGCGCCCACCTCCCCCTGGTCGTACACCCACACGACGTTCGGGTGCGCGAGTCCCGCGACCGCGCGGGCTTCGCGGCGAACGGCCTCAGCGGCGATCGACGCGCGCACGCGCTGGGGCAGCACGAGCTTGATGGCGACCGGGGTTCCGGAGCGGACGTGCCTCCCGCGCCAGACCTGGCCCATCGCGCCCGATCCGATCAGCTCCTCCGCCGCGAATGCGTCCCAGGCCATGCGTCAGTGTACGTGACCTGGCACATCCGTTGCAGTCCCGTCCCTTCGGAGGTGTGGTCATGAACCCCATCGAACCGACC
This sequence comes from Myxococcota bacterium, assembly GCA_041389565.1. Taxonomy (GTDB): domain Bacteria; phylum Myxococcota_A; class UBA796; order UBA796; genus JACKEQ01. The sequence goes on along the minus strand of JAWKRP010000015.1, from coordinate 9,762 downwards.
GACGTGTCGGAGGCTCCGCGCCGTCGGTCGGTGCTGCTCGCCGAAGACGATCCCCAGCTGCGCGGACTGATGAGCGCCGCGCTCCGACGTGCGGGCGCGGAGGTGTTGAGCTTCCCCGACGGCATCGCGCTGGCGAACCAGCTCGACCGGGCCGTGCTCGGAGGCGACCCGCTGCCCGACCTCGTGATCACCGACCTCGCCATGCCCGGGATGAGCGGGATGCGGGTGGTGAGCGCGCTCCGACGGAACCGCTGGCCCATCCCCGTGCTCGTGGTCACCGCGTACGCCGACTCCGAGATGCGGCACGCGGCCAAGGTGCTAGGATCGGTGACGGTGCTCGAGAAGCCCATCGAGCTCGAAGCCCTGTGCGCGGCGGCGCGCATCGCCTGGGGTGGGGGAGCCTGAACCGATGCGCTTGTCGTGGAAGCTCCATGCGGCCGTCGTCGCGGTCACGGCGGGAGTGCTCGCGCTCCAGGTGCGCCTGCGGCTCGATCGTGAGGAGTCGTTGTTCGAGGCGGAGACCGTGCGCGACCACCTCGTGATGGGGCGCGCGATGCGTCACGCGGTCGAGGACCAGTGGGACGACGGCGGAGCGGCGGCGGCCCAGGCGCTCGTCCAGCGCCTCGACATCCGTGAGCCCACGGTCCGCATCCGCCTGCTGGAGCAGGGCCAGTCGAGCGACGGTGCCGCGTGGATGGACCGCGAGGTGGCCGAGCTGCACGAGGTCTCCGGGGTGGTGGAGCAGGGCGAGGACCTGTGGCGCATCACCTTCGTGCCGGTGCTCGATCCGCCCGGCACGGGCGCGCGCATCGAGATCCGCGAGTCGCTCGTGGCGCAGGAGCGCTACATGTCCGACAGCGCCAAGCGAAGCGTGATGTGGCTCGTGGTGCTGCTCGGCACCACCACGCTCGTGCTGAGCCTCCTGCTGCGCTGGATGGTCCTCGATCCGGTGGATCTGCTGATCGGGCACGCCCGGCGGATCGGTTCCGGCGATCTGGAGTCGCGGGTGCGGTTCACGAGCGCCGACGAGCTGGGGCAGCTCGGTCGCGAGCTCGACCAGATGGCCGACTCCCTGCGCGATGCCGCCGAACGCGTGGCCTCCGAGCAGGCGGCTCGTGAGCGTGCGGTGAACCAGCTACGGCACGCGGATCGCCTCATGACCGTCGGCACTCTGGCGGCCGGCGTCGCGCACGAGCTCGGCACACCGCTGAACGTGGCGCTCATCCGCGCCCGCATGATCGAGCGGGCCGAGGTGTTGGACCCCGACGAGGCCCGGGAGAACGCGAAATCGATCGCCGAGCAGTGCGAGCGGATGGCGTCCATCATCCGGCAGGTGCTGAACTTCGCCCGTCCGCGCAAGCTCGAGCGGGCCTCGGAGGATCTCCGGGCGCTCGCGGCACAGACCATCGGGTTCGTGCGGCCCATGGCTTCGCGCGCGGGCGTCACCATCACGCTCGTGGGCGAGGAGCCCGTGCGGGCCGATGTCGACTCGCAGCAGCTCCAGCAGGTCGTCATCAACCTGCTGACGAACGCCATCCAGGCGTCCGACACCGGGGCGACGATCGAGGTCGACGTCGCGACCGAGACGCGGGAAGGCCCGTCCGGATGGGGCCGTTGGGCGGTCATCCGCGTCGACGACCACGGCACCGGGATGGATGCCGAGCAGGTCGGGCACGTGTTCGAGCCGTTCTACACGACCAAGCCGGTGGGGGTGGGCACGGGCCTCGGGATGTCCGTCAGCCACGGGATCGTCCGCGACCACGAGGGATTCATCACGTTCGAGAGCGCGCTCGGGCGAGGCACCTCCGCGCAGGTCTACCTGCCGCTCCCGGCCTGAGGCCCGTGGGGCGTTCGGGGACGGGGGGGCACCGGCATGGGGCGGAATTCCACCTGACCCGCAGGACGGTCAGTTGCACACGAGCGTGCCGGTGTCCTCGGTGCACGGCTCCCAGCCGGACGGGCACCCGTTGGGCCACGCGTCACACACGCCCGGCATGCTGACGCACGACCCACCGCCCACGGGCTGGCAGTACCAGAGGATGTCGCCGCAGGCCTGGTCCTCGCCGAGGCATCCCATGTAGAGCGTCGTTCCCGAGCCGTCGCAGACGGGCGCATCGACGGGTGAGCACGTGGGATCGGCCGTGCACGCGGCGCTGTCGAGCACCAGGCACGGGTCGGCGTCGGTGTCGGTGTCGGTGTCGGTGTCCGCGTCGGTGTCCGCGTCCGCGTCGGTGTCCGCGTCGGTGTCCGCGTCTGCGTCGGTGTCCGCATCGGCGTCAGCGTCGGTGTCCGCATCGGCGTCAGTGTCTGCGTCGGCGTCCGTATCCGCGTCGGTGTCGGTGTCGGTGTCGGACTCGGGCACGACGACCCGGAAGTCGGTGTCGACCGAGACGTACTGCTTGCAGCCGAGGGTCAGGACGAGGAGCAGGGGGGCGTAGCGCATCGGACCTCCGGGCACAGGATACCTAGCGGAACGCTTCCATGACGGTGCCGTCTTCCGTGTAGAGGACCGCGAACAGCGAGTTCACGACGTTCATCGTGAGGGTGTGCAGCGCGAGCTCGGCATCGAGTGGCGTGCCGGGGTTCAGCTGCTTCAGGCCGGCGCGGCCGGGATCGAGGATGATGAGCTCGTCGGCCGACAGGCTCATCGCGATGTTCGGCGTGGCGAGCAGGGCTCGCTGGAGCTTCGGCTGGCCGAGCAGCGTGACCACCCGTGCGGCCTGCGGGCTCCCGACGCGGAACCGGGCGTCGATCGCGGCGATCTCGGTCTCGAACTGGCCCGTCACGGGCTCGGGGCTCCCCGACTCCACGAGCTCGAGCGTCATCGTGTTGTAGCGCGGCAGCTGCATCTGCCAGCGGAACCCGTCGGGTCGGTCTTCGAAGGTCATCTTCGAGCCCTGGATCGGCTTGATCCACGTGCCCGCCTTCAGGGGCGTGAACCCGAGGCCTGCGAGCGCTTCGGCGCGCTGCACGGCGGGGTCGACCTTCTTCCCACGGAACATCAGCACCGCGCCGACCACCACGACAGCGAGGAGCAGCAGCCCCACGAGGACCACGGCTCCGATCACGACACCCGACACCATCAGACTTTCCATGGACATCGGATATCACAGGGGCGCCAGACGCTCCCGTCTCGCGTCCGAAACCTGCATCGCCAGCCGCGCACGCTCGACCGACCGATCGAGTGCCACGGCGCTCCACATCGCGACGGGCAGCGCGAACAGCCACAGCCCGAACAGCGACGCGCCGAGCGCGGCGATGCCGAGCCACCCCATCATCGGGGCCGCGAGCAGGGCCGCAGCCACCGCGGGCCAGACGGGGTCTCGGCGCACCGACAGGAAGAGGTACACCGGGAAGAACAGCCCCAGCGCGACCATGCCCGTGCACCCGCCCACCACGAAGCCCAGCACGATGCCGCCCTCGTGGAACATCGTGCCCGACGCCCCTCCCGCGACGCCGGCCAACGCTCCCCACAGCGAGCCCACAGCCGCCATCCCCGCAATCTGCACCGACATCGGCACCCGCGTGCGCGCGAGCTCCACGACGACGGCCGACAGAGCGCCGAGCAGCGCCCCCGAGGTGCCGCCGACCAGTGCGCCGACGAAGGCGAAGCTGAAGTCGAAGATCACGAAGAAGGGCGCGGCTCCCCCCAGCGCGATGCCGAGCAGGGCGAAGTCACGGGACCAGGCGAGAGGATGGCCGACGACGGTGTGTTGCATGACTCCAACCTAGATCCCGCCCGTGCAGTTCCCGTGCAGGAGCGCCCGAGATACGCCCGTTCGTTCGAGGTCGAGATGAGCGCACGAGACGTCCGCATCGCGCCTGCCCACACCATCGCCGAGCGTCGCGCGGTGCTCCACGTCGCGCACGAGGCGAACGACGTGAAGCTGCCGTTCAGCTGGTACGCGGCCCAGCGGCTCGCGAGCCCCGCCCGATCGGGCGCGGAGTGGTGGCTGCTCACGGACTCCGGTGCGCCCGTGGCCGCTCTGCTCGCCTACCCGCTCGTGCTGACCGATGGCGTGTCCACACGGTCGGCGGTGGGCTTCGGCTCGGTCGCCACGCTGGCCACGCACCGTCGGCTCGGCCATGCCACGGCGCTCATGACGCACGTGCTGGAGCGCAGGGATGGCGGGGATGCCCTGCTGTTCTCGGCGATCGGAGCCGGACCGTACGCGAAGCTCGGCTTCGTCGACGTGCCGGCCGGTGCCTGGCGTCAGGCCGACCCTCTCGAGCTGTTGTCGGAGTCCGACGCCGCAGCGCTGCGCGCGCTCGACCCGCGACGCGAGCGCGACCTCCTGGCCGAGGCCTACACCACCTACGGGCGCGGGCTCAGGCGCGTGCGCGGCGCGGCGTCGTGGCAGGCGAGCATCGACGGATCGCCCGACGACGTGTGGTTCGCGGTCGAAGGCGGGGGCACGCTGCGGGTCCGTCGGGAGCCCGGAACCCTCGTGCTGCTCGAGGCCCTCGTGCCGGAGTCGCACGAAGACGCGGTCGTACAGGCCGCTGCGGGGCTCGCCGCCGCGATGGACCTCGCGCTCGAGGGCTGGGGCATCCCGACCCCGTGGATGTCCGATCGCGTGGAGCCCGTCTCGCGCTGGAAGACCCAGCCCATGGTGCGAGGGGAGTGGGCGGTGAGCCCCGCGCAGCTCTTCGCGTCCGACTACTTCTGAGAATCGGGGTATACAGACTGTACGTATGTTCAGTGGAGGACGCGTGCAGCTCGGGATGTTCACCTCGGGGAGCCCACGGTTCCGGGCGTTGTCGGGGCCTCGGGTCGATCTGGGGCGGGGCGCGTGGATCCAGCGCGTGCCTGGCTGGCTCGACGGGCAGGTGGCGCTGTTCGAGCGGCTGAGGTCCGCGACGCACTGGGCCTCGCAGCAGCGGCAGATGTACGACCGCGTGGTCGACGTCCCGCGGTTGCTGGGTGCGCCCCCGGATCCCCCCGAGCCGCTGCTGTCGGAGGCTCGCGCGCGCCTCGAAGCGCACACGGGGTGGTCGCTCGAGCGCATCAGCCTCGCGCTCTATCGAGACGGGAACGACTCGGTGGCGTGGCACGGCGACCGGATGGGCGAGCTGCGGTCGAGCTGCGTGATGGCCATCCTGAGCCTGGGTGCTCAGCGTCGGTTCCTGCTCCGGCCGAGCGAGGGCGGGCGCAGCGTCACGCTCCACCTGAACGGCGGAGACGTGCTCGTGATGGGGGGCACCATCCACGAGACCTTCGAGCACGCGGTTCCGAAGGAGTCCCACGCGGATCCCCGCATCGCCGTGATGTTCCGGCCGAGCGGCCGGCCGAACCCCACGTGAGTCCCGAGGGCCCGCAGGGACGGTACGTGAGTCCCGACGGCCGCAGGGACGGTACGTGAGTCCCGAGGGCCCGCAGGGACGGTACGTGAGTCAGCCGTGCTTCTTCTCGTGCGCATCGAGCGTGGAGCGCACGGCGTCGAGGGCCTTCTGCACCTGCGCGGCGATGGAGTCCTCCGAGTCGAGCAGAGCGCGGGTGTGCGCCGTACAGAGGTGGTCGACCAGGCTGCACCGGTCGACGAGCTCCGCTGCCCACTGCCGGAACTCCGCAACCGCGCCGGGGCGCTTCTGGAGGACCGAGCCGAGCGTGGGATGGAAGCGCACGCCGCCCATGAACGGGAGCCGGGTGTACATGAGCGTGTCGTCGACGTGGAGCGTGCGCGTGGACGGGTGGAAGGCGAGCACCGACGCGAAGTGCAGGTTCTCGTCGCTCGGGATGAAGTCGACCCCTGCGGGCACGGAGAACACGAGCTCCTCGAACAGGGCGCGGATCTCGGGGCCATCGGTGCGCTCCGGCTGCCACGGGAGCTCCGGACGCCGGGCGACGTGCCGGTCGGTGCCGTAGAGCTTCGCGTGCGGGAAGCGCGCATGGGTCGTGTGCACGTGGATGGTGTGGAACGGATGCAGGTTGAGCACGGCCTCGACGGCCTGGCCCCCGTCGGTCAGCTCGAGGATCTCGGTCTCCACGGCTCCGCGGAGCGGGTAGCTGTCGAGCATCAGGAAGCGCCCGCTCGGACGCCGAACGAGCGAGGCCTGCGTGCCGATGTCGACGAAGCCGGCGATCTTGAACGACCCCCGGATGTTCCAGAATCCATCGGCGACCTGGATGACGTGGTCGGACATGGGGTGGCCTCCTCGCGGGTCGAGACGATACCCGCACGGCATGCTGTTCTTCGTGATCGCCTGCTCGTCGACGCCCGAGATCCCCAAGCCCGCCGAGCCCGGAGGCGAAGCGGGCCCGACGGAGCCGAGCCCGGAGCCGCAGCGCGCGCCGCCGAGGATCCGGATGGGTCCGGAGCCCGTGGTCGACGCAGACGGGAACACGACGGTGCGCACGCCGTCCGTCGCGATCACCTGCCCCGCAGGCTGGCACGCCGAAGGGGCCACGCCCGCGCGCCAGGCGGTGAAGTGCACGCCACCGGTCGCGGACGGGAGCCCTCCGTCGGGGGCGATGTGTGTGGCGGCCTCGGAGCCCGCGAAGCCCGACGCGACGGCCGCCAGCCATGCCGAGGCCGCCACGCGCTACTTCGTGGAGCAGGCCGGAGAGGTGGGCGCGATCACGAACACCGACTTCGAGGTCGCGGGCGTTCCGATGCACCGCACGTCGCTGGTGCGGCAGGGCACACGGGTGCTGGCGTACACCGTGGTGTCCGACGGGCTCGCAGGAGTGGCGTCGTGCTCGGCTCCGGAAGCCGAGATCGAGGCGCTGGAGCCGGTGTTCGAGCGCATCGGTCGCAGCCTCGTGCGCATCTCGAAGGCCCCGGCGCCCACTCCCTGAGGAGGCCTGAACGCCTCAGGCGTCGCCCAGCATCGCCTCGGTGAGCGCCCACAACCGCTCCGCGCTCGCCGGATCGACGGCGTGGGCGTGCACCCCGACGTAGGGCTGGGCGCCTGCGGGGGCCGCGATGTCGCAGTCTTCACAGAAGACCCCGCCGATGCCGTCGAGCTGGGGGCTCGTCGCGCACCACACGGCCGTGGCCGCGCCCGCTTCGACCGACTTGAACATGGCCGCGGCCTGCGGTGTGAGCTTGCCGGAGGCGTCGACCCAGCCGAGCGCGGCCATCTCGGCCACGGGCAGGTGTCGCTGGAGCGGGGTCTGGATGCCCCCTGGATGGACCGCGAAGGCGCGGATGCCGTTCGCGGACTCGCGTGCGTCGAGCGCCACGGCGAACAGGGCGTTGGCGGTCTTCGACTGACCGTACGCCTTCCACTTGTCGTACGGCTCGGCCGTGAAGTGGGGGTCGTCCCACCGGATGTCGGAGATGCGGTGGGCACTGGACGACAGCGCGACGACCCGCGCGTGCCCCCGCCGGAGCGCGGGGAGGAGCTCGCGGGTGAGCACGAAGTGGGCGAGGTGGTTGATGGCGAGCTGGGACTCCCACCCCGGACCGAGGCGGGCCTCCGGACACGCCATGACGCCCGCGTTGTTGATGAGGATGTGCACGGCGTCGTGGGCCGCGTTCACGGTGGCCGCGAAGGCCCGCACGCTGTGCAGGTCCTGGAGATCCATGTCGGCGATCCGCACGTCTCCGTCGAGGTCGGCGAGCGTGTCGGCCGCTTTGGCGCGGTCTCGCACGGGCACCCAGACCGTGGCGCCCGCGGACGCCAGCGCGCGGGTGGTCTCCACGCCGATGCCCGAGTACCCACCGGTCACGATGGCGACCCGACCGGAGAGGTCGATCCCCTGGATGACCTCCGATGCGGGCGTGTGTCGGCCGAACCCGGAGGGGAGGGGCTGCTGCGGGGTTCGGGACATGGGGCCTCCGATCAGGGGCGCTCGGGGTAGATGCCGACGACCGCGATGAGGTGGTGCACGGCCAGGTAGGGCGACAGGTTCGAGTGGGGCCCGTTGCCCCCGGCGTTCCCGATCGCGGACGACGACATCGCGACCAGGCCGCTCGTATCGGACGAATAGGCATCCTCGGCCGTCTCGGCCGCGAGGCCCCCGTCGGGCGCCTGATCGCCCGCCACGGCACCCGAGGCGCGAAGCGCATGGGAGTGCTGGGGAATCTGCGCTTCGGTGAGGGTGACCTCTTCGACCCCGCCGCGCTGGCCCCAGGAGTAGGCCGCGAGCCCGGGACCCTGGCCCACCCCGATCGGGGAGCGACCGCGGAGATCCGGCACCGCGAACGTGTTGATGCCGTCGCCGCCGAACGTGGTGCCGATGAGCGAGAACAGGGCGGGGAAGTCGACGATGGCGAGAGGCCGACCATCGCAGGGGACCCAGCCGGGCGGTGCGAAGTCGAAGGCGACGGCCATGATCTGGCCGATGAAAGGAGTCACGCGCCCTCCGGGTTGCGCGCACTATACTTCGGCGCCCCCTGGAGGTTCCATGCTTCGTCGCTCCTTCCTGGGCACCACCGCCGCGCTGCTGGCCGTCGGGTGCGTGCCTGCCGAGGATCCCTCGACACCCCGCGTGTCGGCCGGAGGAACCTCCCTCGTGCTGGGCTCCCGGCCGCGGGTCGTGGGTCCCTCGGGAGCCAGCCTGGAGATCGAGGCCGCACGCCACCTGGTCGTCCGGTTCGACGCAGACGGCTCGGTCACGGCCACGATGGGCGGGCTCGGCACGGAGGTGGGCGCGCTGAACGGTCCGGCGCAGGTGGGCTTCGCGCCGAACGGCGACGCCTGGGTGCTCGACCGCGGGAACGGTCGCGTGCAGCGCTTCGATCCGGCGGGCTTCCCGGTGGCGGTGCTCGAGGCGCCCGACGCTACGGCACTCGCCATCGGTGCCGACGGAACCCTGGCGCTCGGCGAGGCCACGCGGGGGCAGGTGCGGATCGTGGGCGAAGACGGGTCGCTGGTGCGCGTCGTGGAGCTGGGTGCGGTTCCCCGCGATGTCGCGTGGGCTCCCGACGGTCAGCTCGTCGTGTTGACGTACGCCGGTGGGCTCGTGCGCTCGGGCCCTCGCACCTTCGACACGCTGCTCTCGCCGGGCTCGCTGGCGTTCCCGCTCGGGGTGGCGGTCGCCGACGACGGGCGGATCTTCGTGGCCGAAGCGGGCGCGTTCGCGCTGCGGGTGCTCGCGGCCGACGGATCCACGATCGAGGCCGTGCGTTCGGTGCTCGACGACGGGAGGCTCGCGCAGCCCGTGCAGGTTTCGGCGCACGGGTCGGTGGCGCTCGTCACCATGGTGCCGGGGCCGCGCGAGGCCTGAACTCCCGTCTCGACTTGTGTATGGTTCGGGCTCCCGTGGAGCCTCCATGCACGCCCTCCGATTCCTCCCGCGATCCGTGGTGCTCGGCGCCGCCCTCTCGGGCTGTGCTCCCTCCTCGCCGGTCGCGGGCGACCCGCCTCCCGTTCGCTGGGAGGTCGCCGGGCTCGACGCGTCGTTCGAGGGCACCGGCGTCCAGCTCGCGCCGAACGCGGGCCCCGCGTGGGAGTGGGAGCTCGTCGCCATCGGCGGAGAGCCCGTGTCCGCCGAGCGGATCGCGCGGTCGGGAGATCTCGGGAGCGCGGTGTCGTTCGAGCGCGGATCGATCGTGGAGCGCTATGTGCGCGGCTCGCGGTCGATCGAGCAGCAGTTCGTGATCGAGGCCCCGCTCCCCCTCGACGACGACCTCGTGATCGACGGTCGGATCGCGACGGACGGCACCTTCCACGACCAGGGCACCCGGTGGACGTGGCGGAACGATGAAGGGGCCGTCGCCATGGGGGACGTCACGGTGTTCGACGCGAACGGGCGCGAGCTCGACGCCTGGCTCGAGGTCTCGGCCGATCGCACGAGCCTCCGGGTCGACGCAG
>JAWKRP010000014.1:0-223882 GCA_041389565.1 Myxococcota bacterium | reverse complement strand
GCTCGTACGTCTCGGCCTCCAGCACCTCGTCACCCGACGCGCCCAGCAGCAGCAGCCCGAGCCCGTCGTTCCCCTCGGGGAGCGCGCCCTGGTAGGCCGGACGCGGCACCCCGCGGTCTGCGTAGAGCTTCCCGATGGCCGCCGTGACCTCGGCTTCCCGGCCCTGGCTGCGGATGTGCTTCTCGCAGCCCTGGTCGATCGCGGCATTCAGGAAGAACGCGAGCAGCATGGGCGCCGGACCGTTGATGGTCATGCTCACGCTGGTCTTCGGATCGCAGAGGTCGAAGCCCGAGTAGAGCTTCTTCGCGTCGTCGACGTTCGCCACGGACACGCCGGAGTTGCCGACCTTCCCGTAGATGTCGGGGCGCCAGTCGGGGTCCTCGCCGTACAGCGTGACGCTGTCGAACGCGGTGGACAGCCGTTTGGCGGGGAGCCCGCGGCTCACGTAGTGGAAGCGCTTGTTCGTCCGCTCCGGCCCGCCCTCGCCCGCGAACATGCGCGCTGGGTCTTCGCCGGACCGCTTCAGCGGGAACACGCCTGCCGTGTAGGGCCACTCTCCGGGCACGTTCTCGCGGGAGAGCCATGCCAGCACGTCGCCCCAGTCCTCGTACGTGGGCAGGGCCACGCGGGGCACCTTGTTCTGCGACAGGGTCTCGCGCCACAGGGGCTGCTCGATGGTGCGCCCGCGGACCTGGTACGCGAACACCTCGCTGCCGTAGAGCGCCTGGACCTCGGGCCAGCGGGCGAGGCGGTCGCGCGCTTCGTGGTGGAGCGTGTCGCGGAGGAGGTTGTAGCGACGGACGAGGTCGATCGTGCCGTCGGAGTCGGACTCATCGGGCTCGATGGGCCCGGCGGGCACGGCCGGACAGCCCTGGACGGTCTGTGAGTCCTGTCGGAGCTCCGCGATGGCGCCGGCGAGGCGGTAGAGCCGGCGGGCCGTGTCGACGGCCTTCGCGATGTCGGCGTCGACGCGCTCGGACGTCTCGGCGATCTCGGCGAGGTACCGCGACCGGTCGGGCGGGATGACGTACACCTTCTCGGAGTCGCCCGTGACGAGGGCGGACTTCGGGGCGAGCGCGGCGTCGAACCGGTCGGCGACGAGCTGCATGACGGCGAGGTACAGCCGGTTCGTGCCGGGATCGTTGAACTGGCTCGCGATGGTGCCGTAGACGGGGAGCGTCTCGTCGGCGTCCATGAAGCGCTGGGTGTTCCGCTTCACCTGCTTGCGCACGTCGCGGAGGGCGTCGAGCGAGCCGCGCTTGTCGAACTTGTTGATGGCGATGAGGTCGGCGAAGTCGAGCATGTCGATCTTCTCGAGCTGCGTGGCCGCGCCGTACTCGGAGGTCATCACGTACAGCGTGCTGTCGGCGACCTCGGTGATGGCGGTGTCGGACTGACCGATGCCGCTGGTCTCGACGAGGATGAAGTCGAACCCGGCCTTCTTGCAGATCTGCACCGCTTCGGGGACCACCCCCGACATCGCGAGGTGCGCCTGGCGCGTGGCCAGCGAGCGCATGTAGATTCGCGGGTCGTGCACGCTGTTCATGCGGATGCGGTCGCCGAGGAGGGCTCCGCCGGTCTTCCGCTTGCTGGGGTCGATGGAGAGGATGGCGAGCTTCTTGCCCGGCTGGTCGCGCAGGAAGCGGCGCACGAGCTCGTCGACCAGGCTGGACTTCCCGGCGCCGCCGGTACCTGTGATGCCGAGCACGGGCACGACCCGGTCGGTCTCGCAGGCGGCATGGATGCGCGCGCGCAGCTCCGGGTGGTTCTCGGCCAGGGTGACGAGACCCGCGATCACGTCGGGCCGATCCGACGACAGGCTCGCGATCAGCCCGTCGAGCTCGCCCGGATCACGGGCCGCGAAGTCGGACCTCTGCAACAGGTCGTCGATCATGCCCTGCAGGCCGAGCTCGCGGCCGTCGTCGGGGCTGTAGATGCGGTCGATGCCGTAGGCGTGGAGCTCCTCGATCTCCGTCGGGAGGATCGTGCCGCCGCCGCCCGCGAAGAGGCGGATGTCGGCTCCGCGCTCCTTCAGCATGTCGAACATGTACTTCAGGTACTCGACGTGCCCGCCCTGGTAGCTCGTGAGCGCGATGGCCTGGGCATCCTCCTGGATGGCGCAGTCGACGATCTCGGCCACCGACCGGTTGTGCCCGAGGTGGATGACCTCGGCGCCACTGGACTGGAGGATGCGGCGCATGATGTTGATCGCGGCATCGTGGCCGTCGAACAGCGACGCGGCGGTGACGATGCGGACGGGATTCGCGAGCTCGTAGCGGGCGGGTGCGTTCATCGGGACCTCGGGAACGGCCCCATAACCCGTGCATCACGGCGGCAGGCGCCCGGCGCGGGTCGTACGACGCCCGCAGTCAGTCCCCCTCGATATGCTCCATCAGGTCGGGATATCGGGCCCGAATGGTGCCGCGAAGCACAGCGGTGAACGGCGCCGTCGCGCGCAGGAGCACCTGGAGCCGTTTGATGGGCTCTGTCGGGTCGTCCCCCCGGCCCACGGCGCGTTGGAGCGCCAGAAGGTCGTGAAGAACCAAGGTCCAACGGCTGTGGAGGCTCGGAGGCGTCCGTTCTGTCCGCCAGAAGTGTGGATGTGGGAGCTCGCTGCCGTGTTGTGCTCCTGAAGGTCCGTCGGATCGACTGCGGAGAAGTCGAAGATCAGCTCGTCGCCCGAGACGGGTCGTGGGTCGATGCGCTGCACCGCGCGTCTCCGACATCGCAGGAGTCGTCGCTCGGGTCGAGCAGGCCGCGCGGGGAATGCTGTTGACTCGTCTACCCGATCTGCAACGGGCCACCGCTTTCGATTCTGGTTGCAGGAATCCGCCGGGAAGAGGTTGGTCCACTGCGCTCGGAGGCTCTTGAAGCTGCCAGACTTGGGGCGGAAGTGCTCCACCTGCCAACTGCCGGAGAGCTCCCGCTCGCACAGGTAGCACTTTCCCAGAAAGTCCTCGTGCAGCTGGGCTCGGATGTCGTCACCGTCGTACCGACCGGTCGCCAGACTGTCAGGGGGCGTCTCCGACCGTTGGATGGAGATCACGCCTCGTCCGCCGCAGACAGCGACCTCAACAGCTCGGACATCACCACGGGATTCTCGACGGTCTTGAGCTCGTCTACCAGCGCCTTGTATCGAGGCTCCCGGCGCCCGCCCGGCCGGAGTGCCAGGTCCTTGAGCTCGTGCAGCTTTCGGGTGGTTGCGAGGTCGAAGTCGGTCTCGATCCCGAAGTGGGACATCATGAGCTCGCCGTACTTCTTCCCAGCGAACGCCGACGACAGCGTGCCCTCGCGGCTGCGGAGGTCGAACACCATCGCGTCGGGGATGCTCGCGACCACGATGGGGGAGTGGGTGGCGACGATGAACTGCACGCCCGGGAAGGTTCCGGTGAGGAACGGGAGGATGCGCTCCTCGAGCTCGGGATGCAGGTGGGTCTCGGGTTCGTCGATGAGGACGACGCCACCGACTTCCCCAGGCGACGCCTTCCATTCTTGGGCATCTAGCCGCATCAGTATTTCCCCGACCATGGCGAGGATAGACGCGTGGCCATCCGCGAGGTCCTCGATCCAGTAGGTGGCCCCATCGTGGTCCGAGAATCGGAGCTCGTAGGTGCTCCTGTCGAAAGAGAGGGTCAGTGGACAGTTCCAGGCGGCCGACAGCAGGTCTTCGAAGGACTTCAGCCATGCCCGTAGCGATCGAGCCTCGTCGTCGCGGTCGTCTGCCTGTGCCAGAAGGGCCTGCAGGTACTGATGTTTGAGCCATTCATAGAACTCTCCGGACGCAGTTGCTCGCACCTCCCACTGCTTCTTCTCCGGCGGCGATGGAGGTCGGCTCGTTCGACGCGCATTCAACCCCCGGGCTGCACCCAGGTGCGCTGCCAAGCCCAGCTCGATCTTGGCCAGGGGCGAAGTGCCATTCAAGAGCTCCCCGCCGCGCTCCGTGGCGAGTCGGCTGTCGAGCGCCACCTGCTCTTGGACGAACTTGTGCGCGATTCGGCCGTCTTGGAGATTCCCGTGCGTCAGCGCTGCTGAGATCCTCTCGATTTGTCGTCTCAGCGAGTAGCGGTTGTGGTTCTGCAGCTCGTTCGCCAGCGCCAGCAGCGCCGTGCTCTTCCCAGACCCGTTCGGCCCCGTCAGGATCAGGTGCTTCGCGCCCCCGAACTCGATCGTGAGATCGCCGATCTTCGGGTGCTTGAACAGACTGACGCTCGTGATCGTGGCCATGACCCTGTCTATCCGACCACGCCGACCTCAGTCGCCGAGGACCCCGAACAGCTTCAGGATCAGCTCGTCGTCGTCGGCGGCCCAGCTCGAGTTCGCGGGGGGCGGAGCCGGCGGCTCCTCCTTCAGGCTCTCGAGCAGCTCGGTGAGGCTCGCATCAGCGAGCGCGACCTCGACGTAGTCGTCGAGCTTGTCGGCGATGGGGTCGCCCAGCAGGTTGCGGACCGCCGCCGTGGGCCCCGCGAGGTCGATGGACACGAGCCGCGTGCCGGTGTCGCGCTCGAAGCGGCCGGACAGCGTGGAGACCAGCGACAGCGAGCAGTACGCATCGTCGAGGATGCCGAGCAGGCCCTGGTCGTCGGGGATCACGTCTTCGTCGGTCTCCCAGTACGCCGCCGCAGCCTCGGCCATGCGGGTCATCTTGTCTTCGGCGATGGTGCCGCGCGCATGGTCGAGCGCCTCGCGCAGCACACGAGGCACGCTCCGGACGTACCGGGTGACGAAGTCGACGCCGCGTGCGACCTCGGCGTCGTCGATCGCATCGCCGTTCTTCGACGCCGCCTCCCGGATCACGTGGGCGATACGACCCTGCGTGGCCTCGTCGGCGACCGCGGACTCGATGGTCTGCTCGATCCCCGTCAGCGTGCTCTCGATGTCGGCCATGTGACGCGCTCCTGAATGGGGCGACTGTACCGCCTGAGTCACTGCGTGGGTAGCAGCGACTCCAGCAGCTCCGGACAGCCCTGCTCGAAGCACGAACGGAAGAACGGATCGTCTTGCAGGAACGCCACCTGCTCGGCCAGGAACTGGGGGTCGGCCTGGGTGGGGTCGGCGAACTCCAGGAGGTACTGCGTGCACACGTCGGCCGCGATCTCGGGGTCGCACTCCTCCACGAAGTCGGGCGGGAGCCCCTGGTTGGGGTCTTCCCAGCCCCAGGTGCCGTCGCAGTTCCAGTCGTACAGGCCCGGGAAGTAGTACGACACCTGGAGGTCGGCGCGACGGTCGGGGAGGGGGCGCAGGAACGCCTGCCAGTCCTGGTAGCACGAGAAGATGCCTTCGCGGCCGATCAAGCTGTACCCGGGGTCGGGCTCCCAGTCGAGCACGGGGCTCGACGCCTCGGCGAACGTGGGAGACGCGCCATCGACCCAGATGAGCGCGGCATCGAACGCTCCACCCACGATGGGCTCGACCTCACGGCTCCACCGCCCGTCGCCGTCGAGGTCTTCGTACAGCACGATGTCACCCACGGCCGCCCTCAGGTCTTCGTTGCCCAGGAACGGGATGAGCGTGGTCTCGGCGGGCGGCTGGTAGATCTGGATGGTGTAGCGGGCCGGGAAGGCGGTCTTCACCACGACGGACTGCGCGCCGAGGTCCTCGTCGAAGCCGTTCGACCACACCAGGGCCACGCCCACGTCGCCATCGGACTGGAACCCGTCGGTGTAGACCTGCCCCTCGATCTCGAAGAGCACCTCCCCCCGATAGTCGCCGCCCACGAGGCTCCCGCAGCCCGACAGGAGCGCGAGCAGGCCCACCAGCACGGGACGTTCAGCGGACATAGTGCGCGAGCTCCAGCGAGAGGGTGGGCACGACCTGGGTCTGCAGCGGACTCGAGTCGGTGTCGGCATCGTACCCCCGGTAGAGCTGAACGTCCGTGCCTCCCGACACCACGACGAGCGTGCGGCCGAGGGGCACGTCGAGCGAGAGCAGGGGACCGAGGCGACCGGTCGCCGCGCGACGGGCCGGGGCCTTGCCGGTGGTGTCGAACCACTGGGTGGTGAGGTCGCCGCCCACCCGGACGCCGAGCCCGAAGGCCCCGACACCGGCGTCGATCTTCTTCACGCCGGCGAGGTCGGCGCCCGCGCGGGCCTGGCGGACCACGAGCTGGTCGTTGGCGTGGCGGAGGCCCGAGCCCAGCACGCGGACGGCGACCGTGAGGGCCTCGAAGTCCACCATGAGCCCGACGTGGCCGAGCGGAGCGGGGGGCAGGCCCGGGGTGGTGGGACCGAGAACGCCCGCGCCCAGCGTGAAGGCCAGTGCGGCCGGCCGGTCTTCGATGCCCTTGCGGACCGTCTCGCCCGGGCTGATCGCATCCATCGTGCGCGCGACCAGCTCGCGGGTCTCGCCCCGCGGCACGTCGACCGACTCCTCGCGGATCCCGCGGTCCCCCCTGTGCCGCACGAGGTAGACGCCCGGCGAGATCGACAGCAGGGCGTCCTGCTCCACCGCGACCTCCGTGACGAGGTCGCCAGCGCCATTGCCCTCGAACACGAGCCACTGGCCGGGCCCGGAGAGGGCCAGCACCGCGTTCCGGCCCGGATCCTCGACCCGGGTGAGCACGAGGTCGGAGCGGCCGGACAGCTGGAACCCGAAGCTCGGCCGCTGCACGAACCGCGCGCGGCTCGTGGCCCGTACGGTCTCGGCGTAGCCGTAGCGGTACGCCTCGGTGAGCGTGATGCGGTGATCCCCGCTGGCGTCGGCCGCCCCCATGAGCCCGGCCACGAAGTGGTGCGTGAAGATGCCGCCCTGCAGGCGGTCCGACTCCTGGGAGTCCTCGCCGATCGCGCTGCTCGTGATGATGGCCATGCCCTCCGTGTCGAGCCGGTCTTCGGCGCGGATCTCGAACGGCTCGGCGGGCACGGCCCCCTTGAGGCGCGTGAGCTCTCCGGACTGGCAGGCATCGACCACGAGCACCCGCACATCGACCGGGATGTCGTGCAGGAGCTGGGTGAGCTCGGAGAACGGCAGGACCGTGCCCGACAGCCGCAGCCCGTCTTCGTCGCCGTGGCCCGAGTAGTAGAAGAACAGCAGGGCCTCGGACTCGCCCTTTCGGCGCTCCACCCGCCCGGCGAGGTCGTGCAGGGCGTTCCGCACGCGGTCGGCGTCGACCGAGCGCAGATCGAGCACGTCTTCCGACCGGATGTCGCCGAGCCCCACGAGCACGTCGGCCATGCGCTCCGCGTCGCGCTCGGCGTACAGCAGGGGCACGTCGGCGGGCAGGCCCTCGTTCGTCCCAACCACGACGGCGTACCGCTGCACCTCCGTGGCCCCCGCGAGGCTGACGAGGAGCGGGATCACCGCTTCTCCAGCGTCAGCTCGTCGATTGCACACCCCTCCGGCAGATCGTCCGCCCGCACGCGCTCGGCCATCGCCTCGAACGCGAACGGTCTGTCGCAGAGCACGGCCACGAGCGTCTCGGTTCCGGGCGTGTCGTCCATGCGGATGGCCTCGGGCAGCGGGCGGGGCCGGGGCGAGGCGTCGGTCTCGACCGCGCGGCCCCCTTCGTTCTGAGGGTAGCAGAGGTACGGGTCGTCGGCTGCGTCGAGACCGAGCACCATCAGCCACCCGCGGTCGCGGTTGCGGATGCGGAACCCGAGCCGATCGCCGGGCGACACGAGGTCGCCGTCCTTCAGCCGCGGGCTGGTCTCGCCCTCGTCCCGGTACACCTGCAGGGAGAGCGCCGCGCCCTTCACGCGCACGCCGTCGTCCTGGGGGGCCATCGCCAGCGGGACCGCGATCAGGGCGACGGCCGCGGCCGCCAGCGCACCCACGGCCCACACCCACGGGCGGTTCGCGGGCTCCGGGGCCTGCGCGACGGCGTCCGCCACCACGGCCGCCTGGACGGGCATCTGGAGGCCCGGGAGCTCCGGGAGCGCGACGTCGTCGGCTGCAGCGAGGCGGGCGGTGCACTCCGCGCAGGTGTCGAGGTGCGCGGCGGTCGCGGGCAGGGGAGTGCCGGCGAGCGCGTACTCGAGCGCGAGGTCGGTGAGGTGGCCATCTTCACGGAGTCCGTTCATGGCGAACCTCCGGCAGCATCCCGAGCGAGGTCGGAGAGCTGCTGCAAGCGGTTGGAGACGGTCCGGCCGGTGACGCCGAGGAGCTCCCCGATGTCCGCCTGGCTCATGCCGTCGAGGTAGTAGTACACGCCGATCTGCGCCAGCTCCGGGTCCACGGTGCGCCACAGCTCGGCGAGGAACACCTTGGACTCCGTGGTCGACGGGGAGACGGGGCTCGTCCAGGGAACCTCGCCCACCTCGTCGAGCAGCTCACGGCGGCGCTTCTCGTCGCGCAGCCGGGCCAGGCAGTGATGCGTCGTGAGCCCGTACAGCCAGGCGATCGGGCTGGCGTCGCCCCGGTAGGTGTCGGCCTTCTCCACCGCCCGCGCGAACACCTCCTGGAGGATGTCGGGCGCCTGGTCTGCACGGTAGAAGCGACGGATCCGCCGCAGCACGAGCCGGCCGTGCTCGCGGTAGAGCACGTTCAGGTCCAGCGTCGGCGCGGCGGTCGTCATGTCGGCCTAGTACGCGGTCCCGTCGTCTTCGTCGCCCGGATCGCCGTCCTCGTACGGGAGCGGCAGGTCGCAGGGCGGCTCGTCGGGACCGTTGGCGACGCACTGGGAGTACACCTCGTCGCAGAGCTGGGGATCGACGCCGGTCTGCAGGCACAGGCCGATGAGCTCGTCACACGGGGACTGAGGCGGCGGCGGCTCGGTCCAGCCGAGGCAGGCGTCGTAGCGGACGAAGCACTCCTCCTCTCCGGGGACCGGCCAGATCTGGATCTGGGGATCACCCGGGTCGGACCACACGTTCTCGAGGCACTCCTGGAGCTCGATCTCGCACTCGTCGACGGGCGGAGGGGGCGGGAACACGTCGCCGATGCACGCGTCGTACGCGAGGAAGCAGCCCTCCTCGGGGCCCGGCCACGGCAGGTCGACGGGGAAGCCCTGTGTGTACACGCCATCGAGGCACTGCTCGAGCTCGAGCTCGCACACGAGCCACGGGTCGTTCGGGTCGATGGGCGGGACCGGTCGGGTGTCGTCGAGACAGATCTCGAAGTCCTGGACGCAGACCTGTTCGTCGACGCCCGCGTTCAGGCAGTCGTTCAGGGCTTCTTCGCAGAAGATCCCGGGGTCGGTGGGGTCGCCCGGATCGACATCGCCGGGCTCGTCCGGACGGTCGGGGTCGCCCGGCTCCGTCGGATCGTTCGGCTGACCGATCTGATCGGCGATCTGGTTCAGGATCGACGCGAGGTCGCACCCGGTCCCGAGACCGACCATCGCCACCGCCATCACCACACTCTTCGTCGCTGCTCTCCACATGGCTGCCTCCTTCGACATCCGCGCCTTTCGTTCAGGGGGGATGCGCGACGGAGGCGGTCTGGAAAATTCAGTCGATCTTTTTCTCGAGCTCGATGGGGGACCCGCCGAATTCCTCGCTCGGATGCCGACTCAGCGGGATCGCGAGGTGGAACAGGTGCGACGGCAGCGGCTCGCCTGCGTCGGGGTACTTCGGGAACAGCACCACTCCGTCGGCGATGGGGACGATGGGGGGGCTCCCGGCATCCGCGAGGTCGACGCCGGCTTGCACCGCGCTCCAGTTCTTGAGCCCCGCCCGCAGGCGACGGGCCGGATCGCCCCAGTCCTCCTGGCGGATCGTGGTGTACCAGCGAATCGGCTCGCCCCGGTCGGCCTCGGCTTCGAGCGTGGTGTGCTCGAGCTCGATCCGCTCGAACGTCTCGAGCATGCGCTTCATGGAGCGGAACGCGTTGTCGGCCTGCGTGTCGTCGAAGCCCTTGCGGCCGAACTCCACGCAGAAGCCGGTGCGGCCGGACTCGCGGACGTACTCGTCGACGCAGCGCAGGCCTCCGGCCGCGAACGCCTGGCCGGGCGTACGGGTGAGCCCGACGGGTGCGGAGCCCAGCACGCGCGCCCACAGCCCGAACACCGGGTCCCATGGGAAGATCCAGAAGGATGTCTCGGACTCCAGGATGGTCTGGTGCATGTCGAGGAGGAGGTGCGCGCGATCGAGGATCGGGCGGAGCTCCCGTGCGCGCCGGGGCTCGTGCCCGGGCCGGTCGATCTCGAAGACCCACGCCCGGTTCAGGTCGAAGTCGAGGAACCGGCGCTCGGCGCGGGCAGCCTCGGGGTTGCCGAGCAGCACGGTGACCGGGCCCGTGTACGCGATCGTGCCGGCCTTCAGGGCCTCGATCAGCCGAACGGTGGCGGGCAGCGTGCCGTACTCGTCGCCGTGGATCATCGCGCTGAACACGACCTCGCGGCCCGCCCGCGTGCCAGGCTCCCGGTGCGACCAGCGGTATCCGTCGGGACCCGGCCGACAGAGGGCTTCGAAGCGTGACAACCAGTGTTCGAGCTGTGGATTCACGAGGCCCCCGCAAGAGTGGGGGATACCTCCCGCGGCCCGGGCTCGCAACTCCTGCGGGCTCGGCCGGCTGGACTCCATCGGCGTGGTGGGGTACCGACGGCGCCGGAGAGTCCGTTGTCCGACAGTGAACCGCCATTCTGGAAGGCCATCGGTCCCGGCCTCGTGTGGGCGGGAACCGCGATCGGCGTCTCGCACCTCGTGCAGTCGACGCGCGCGGGTGCCGGGTACGGATTCGCCCTGCTGCTCGTGGTGATCGCGGCCAATGCGTTCAAGTACCCCGCGTACGAGACGGGTCCGCGCTACGCGGCCGCCACGGGCACGTCGCTGCTGGAGGGGTACCGGAGGCGAGGCGTGTGGGCCCTCTGGGTGTTCCTCGCCCTCACCGTCAGCACGATGTTCACGGTGATCGCGGCCGTCACGTTCGTCGCGGCGGGCATGGCGTCTGCGCTCGTCACCGATTCCATCCCGGTGTGGGGCTGGTCGGCCATCCTGCTGCTGCTCGCGGTGGCGATGCTGTCGGCCGGGCGCTTCCAGGTGCTCGAGCGCTTCATGACCGCCATGATGCTGCTGCTGACGGTCTCCACGCTCGCGAGCGTGCTGCTGGCGATTCCCGGCACCGACTTCGGCTCGCTCCCGTGGTGGCCGCCCGTCCCACCGGCCGAGAAGGCGCACATGGTGTTCCTGGTGGCGCTGGTCGGGTGGATGCCGAGCGCGCTCGACACGGCCGTCTGGCACTCGCTGTGGGGGCTCGAGAAGCAGCGCGACACCGGCGTGCCGCTCACCCCGCGCTCGGCGAAGCTCGACTTCGACGTCGGGTACATCGGCACGGCCGTGCTGGCGTGCATGTTCGTGTTCCTCGGCGCGAGCGTGCTGTACGGCAAGGTCGACGACATCCCGGGCTCGTCGGTGGCCTTCGCCAAGATGCTGGTCGACGCCTACACGAGCGCGCTGGGCGAGTGGTCGCGCCCCATCATCCTCGTCGCCGCGTTCTCCACGATGCTCTCCACGACGGTGGCGGTGACCGACGGGTTCCCGCGCGCGCTCGAGGGCGCGGTCGCGCAGCTCCGGGGGGAGGCGCTCGAAGGCCGGACCCGCGTGTACTGGGTGAGCCTCGCGCTGTGCGTGGCGGTGGCGCAGGCGATCTGCGTGTACTTCACCGGGCAGCTCAAGGCGCTGGTCGATCTCGCCACGGCCCTCACCGGCCTGACGGCCCCCCTGTTCGCCATCCTGAACCTCCTCACGATCCTGGGCGCGGAGGTGCCCGCCGAGCGGCGTCCGTCTCCGGCGTACCTCGCGTTCCACGTCGCGGGCATCGTGTTCCTGGTCGGGATGGCGCTCCTGTACCTCTACGCCACGGTGATCCTGTGAACCTCGTCGTCGAACCCCACCCGCTGCTCGAGCTCGCCGCCTTCGTGTCGGAGCTCCCGCGTCCCCTGGGCGAGGGCTGGCCGGCCCTCGGGCTCGGCGCGCTGCTCGCGGTCGATCCACCCGTGCTGGACGACGTGGACACGAAGGGGCCCGTGCGCGACCTCCTCCGGCACGGGGGCTTCAAGCCGTCCGGACGCAGCAAGCCCGCGTCGGAGTACGTGCAGGCCGCCATCCCAGCCGGGAAGCTGGGCGACATCAACGCGGCCGTCGATGCCTGCAATGCGGCGTCCTTCCGGAGCGGGCTGCCGATCTCGGTGGTCGACCTCGACCGCACGGTCGGCGCGCTCTCGGTCGGCATCGCGCCGATGGGCGCCCGGTACGTGTTCAACGCGAGCGGTCAGGAGATCGACATCGGCGGGCTGCTGGTGCTGTCCGATGCCGAGGGGCCGTGCGCGAACGCCGTGAAGGACAGCCAGCGCACGAAGACCCACGACGGCACCGTGCGCACGCTGAGCGTGATCTGGGGCACGGTCGCGCTCCCGGGACGCGCCGCGGCCACGGCCGCCTGGTATGCGGACCAGCTGCGCGCGGCGGGCGTCACGGTCGCGTAGACGGACGGAATCAGTCGAGCGCGCCGAGCGAGCAGACCAGGAACCACCCCTGCAGCACGAGCATGACGGGGTTCAGCTCGGGCACGGACGGGAAGATGGGGCGGGGCCGCGCCATGGGAGCCTGGAGCGCGGCGAGCAGGAACAACAGGTGCGTGATCAGAGTGGAGAGAGGGGCGACTCGGAATGGGGAGCCGGACATCTTCGAGGGTCCTCCTTGGTCTGGACGCCTGATGGATATCGGCTCTCTGAAATCGTTCAAGAGTCAGGATGAATCTTTGTTTTTCACTCTAGCGACGCCACCGGGGAGGGGGCTCGCGAGCCACGCGCGTGTGCACGCCGACGGCCGTTCGGGCTCGCCGACCGCGGGCCCGATGACGACCGCCGCGTGAATGTGCCGAGAATCACGGGCTGGATGACGTGATCGCCCGTGGCTGGAGACACGAAACTTTTTTCATGTCTTCGAGATCCTGCGACGTCAGAGCGCGGCCAGGATCTCCGGCGTGCGGGACCGCTCGCTGGTGCGCACCAGGTCGCCGGTGGTGAGCGGAACCCAGTACCGCCCGCCCGGAACGAGGATGGGCGCGGCCGAGAGCTTCACGTGGTCGCCCGGCTGGAGCACGCACTCGATGTGCGAGCGGGTGTCGAAGTCGTTGTGCGTGTCGGGGTAGTCCACGCGCACGTTCACGGCGCGATCGAAGGTCACGACCCTACCGACGCGCCCAGGACGGGTCGATCCCGCGTACCAGTACCCGACGAGCCCGCCGTCGGGGCTCGTGCAGCGTCCGGTCGGCACGGGCACCTCGAGCCGGCCGGGCGCCTCTGCCGGGCTCTCGCCGACGATCTCGAGGGCGGGCGCGAGCGGCGCGGTGGTGGAGATGTCGGCCATCAGCAGCGGGGTCTCCGTGGGGAGCCCCGTGAAGAACAGCGCGGCGGCGATGGCCGTGGCCCCGAGCATGCCGGCGGCACCGACCCCACCGGCTGCCAGGAACACCAGGCCGGCGGCGCGATCGCTGGAGCGGCCCGGATCCGTGAGGAGCGAGCAGGCCTCCTGCAGGTTCCGGTCGTCGGGGAACTTGCGCGAGATCCGGTACAGCAGCGCCGACAGCTTGCCGTGGTCCTGCGCTTCCTCGAGGGCGAGCAGCCACGCCATGGCGCGCTGGCGCTCCTCGGCGGCCGTGCGGGGAGCGGGGGTGGGCGTGAGCGTGACGTCCAGCCGGCGTCCGAAGAAGGCCGCGAGGTCGGAGAGGTCGGTGTCGGTGAGCTCCATGGTGTGCCCCTTGATGCGTCAAGACTATTGCTAGAAATGACTTTAGCATAAGTGGCGCGCGGATCTCACCCTCCTGGATCGAGGGAACGAACGGCCCCCCCCCGAGATTCCTCGATCTCCGGCCGATTCTCGGCCTCCGCCCTCCCTCGTTCCTCGGTCGGTTGGCGAATCGTCGCGCTATCGCAGTCCGTGAACGTGCCGAGAACCTCCGGTCTCGGCCGTTCCAGGCGGCTACCGCACGCCGATTTCAGGTCGCGACGGCGTCCAGGATGCGCTCGATGTTGGCCCGTGCGCGATCCTCCAGCCGGTCGGCGAAGGCGTCGGACAGGTAGATCGGCTGGCTCAGCAGGCGCTCCAGGAACTGGCGCCTGCCCGCGTCGAAGATCCGCGGCGACGCGATGGGAGCGTACTCCTGGCGCACCTGGTCGCAGTACGACTCGAATCGGGCGGGCTCCGCGCCGAGGATCGCCATGTCGCAGTCGAGGAACAGCGCGGCGTCGGCGTCGACGTCGGAGCGGCTCAGGCGACCGTGGTGGGCGGTGAGCCGGATGAGCTCGGCGGAGCGTGCCGCGACCGCAGGCACCTTGAACCGCGCGCACCACGGCGCCACGAGCTCGGCGGAGCGGGCCTCGTTGTCGCCATGGCCCACTTCGTACACGGCATCGTGGAGCAGGATGGCCACCCAGGTGCTCGGGCGGTCGGACCAGCCGACGTTCGCGTCGACCCAGGCCCAGTGCTCCAGCACCTCGAGCACGTGCGCCGCCGAGTGGTAAGCGCGCACCGGCGTCGCATAGCGGGCTTCGATGTCGGCCCACCAGCCCGGCTCGGCGGTCAGTCCGTGGGGAACCTCGGGGTTTTCCAAAACTTCCATCTCCGGAGGTATGCTGGGCCCGTGGCAGAGACCCGCACAGACGAATCCCGCAGGTATCGGATCCTCGACGTCGTCGGCGAGGGCGGGTTCGGCAAGGTGTATCGCGCCCGCCTGGAAGGGGCAGAGGGCTTCGCGAAGGACGTCGCGATCAAGCTGCTCACCGACACCGATGCGCCCGAAGAGGTCCTGCAGCGGTTCCGCGACGAGTCCAGGATTCTCGGTCTCATCCGCGATCGCGCCATCGTCACGGTCGACCCCCCCACGCGTCTCGACGGCCGGTGGGCGGTGGTCATGGAGTTCGTCGACGGCACGAACTGCGAGCGGCTGCTCAAGGCCGGCCCGGTGCCGCCGCGTCCCGCGGTCGAGATCGTGCAGGAGGTCGCTCGCGCGCTCGACAACGTCTACAACCAGATCGGTCCGGATGGCGAGCCGCTGATGCTCATCCACCGCGACATCAAGCCCGGCAACATCCAGGTCACGCCGGGCGGGTCGGTGAAGATCCTCGACTTCGGCATCGCCCGGGCCCAGTTCAGCAACCGCGAGTCGCGCACCACCACGCACATCGGCGGAACGTTCGGCTACATCGCACCCGAGCGGCTCGAAGGGAACGACGGTCCGGCCGCCGACATCTACTCGCTCGGCGTGGTGCTCGCCGCGCTGCTCTGTGGGCGGCGCCCCACGGCCAAGAACCGCGAGAAGATCGAGGAGTGGATCTCGAGCGACCCCGACCTCCAGAAGGTGTGGGAGCTCGCACGCGACATGCAGGGGGCCGAGCCGGAGGAGCGTCCCACCGCACGCGAGGTCGAAGACCGGTGTGCCGAGATCGGCCCGCTGCTGCGGGGCGGTCCGCTGCGACGCTGGGCCGAGAAGGAGGTGCACGAGGTCTCGCTCACCCACGACGACAGGCTCGTCGGCAGCGTGCTCACCGAGACCATGGCGTACCTGCCCCGGTTCGACACCGCCGGGAAGGACCTCGCGCAGTTCGAGCACACCGCGCCCCCGGTGGCGGCGAGCCGGAACCCGCTGGTGCTCGTGGGCGTCGGTGCGGTGGGCCTCGGGTTCGTGATGGCCGCGCTGATGGCGATCTCGGTGACCGTCGGATTCCTCGCCGCCGGGTCCGGCTCGACCGGCGTGGCGATGCCGCCGGCTCCCGTCGTCGTCGAGCAGCCCGTCGCCGTGCCCATCGGACGCGAGGGGGCCGACCCGACCGACGCCGTGGCCGATCCTGACGCGCCTGGTCCCGACGCGGCCGATCCCGACGCGGCCGATCCCGACGCCGCCGACCCCGATGCGGTCGACCCCGACGGCGACCCCGATGCGGTCGACCCCGATGGCGAGGGCACGGACGCCGAAGGCACCGCGGAGGTCGAGCCCGAGCCCGCCCCGGCGCCCGCGCCGGTCGCCAAGCCGCCCCCGCGTCCGCGGCCCGCTCCCAAGCCCCGCCCTGCGCCCGTCGCCGCGACGCTCCCCATCACGTTCGGCAGCATCCCGGTCGGCGCCAAGGTGTTCGTCGACGGGCGGTTCGTCGGGAAGACCGCCCTGGTCGGCCACCCGCTGACCCTCGGAACCCACGAGATCCAGATGTGGATGGGCGAAGACAAGGCGACGCGCAACATCGAGGTCGGGAAGCGCGCCCCCGTCCGGTACATCTGGAAAGGAGGCAGTGAGTGGCAGGTCTTCTACTGATCGCGGGTCTGGCGTGGGCCGACGACACGGCCGCGTGCGACCCCACCACCGCGCTCGATCAGGCCCGCGAGGCCGTGCTCGCGCTCGATCTCGAGGGGGGCCACGCCCAGCTCGACGAAGCGGAGGACACCTTCGGGTGCGGCGTCGCGACGCCCGCCCAGATCGCGAAGTTCTGGATCATCACCGGTGCGCTGGCCTCGTTCGAGGGCGACGAAGCCGACCGTGACGCCGCACTGCTCGCGGCGCGCGTGGCCGACGAGTCCCTGTGGCTCGACGCTTTCGGGCAAGACCTCCGCGAGATCTGGTCCACGTCGGTGCCCCTCGAGGGGGAGGCGACCCTGCGCCTGTCCGACCTCCCGGAGGGCTACGCCGTCCGCATCGACGGGAAGGAGGCGAAGGGCGATCTGCTCACGTTCAGCCCCGGGCTGCACGTGCTCCAGGTGTCCGGGGGCGAGCACTTCTTCGGGCGCGTCGTCCGGGGCCGTCCCGGTGACTCCATCACGATGCCCACGGGTCTGCCCGAGCTCCCGAAGTCCGCGGTGGTCCCCGACCCCGTGCCGGACGCCGAACCCGAGCCGAAGCCCGACAAGCCCGAGAAGCCGATCAAGCCTCCGAAGCCCGACCGGCCCGCGGGCGACGGGTTGCCGGTGGCGCTCCACGTGGGCGTGGGGTTCGGAGCGCTCGTGGGCCCGGGCTTCGAGATCGCCGAGGTGACCGAGCCGGCTGCGAAGCTCGGTCCGCTGGTCGAGGTGGGTGCAGTGCTGCGTCCGGTCGAGATGGCGTGGGTACGGGCCGCGCTGGGCGCCGACATCGCGCTCGCCGGCCGCTACGCGTACCTCGGGGGCGACGAGAGCGCGCACTCCCTGCCGCTCGCGCCCGTGCTGCACGTGTCCGGAGGGGTCACGCTCGCCGAACGCATCGACGTGGGCGGGCTGGTCGGGCTGCAGCTCCCGAGCCGGGTGCCCCTGCGGGTGGTCGGGTCGTACGGCATCAACGACCTCATCCGCGTCGAAGCGCGAGCGGGGCTCAACCTGATCGGCGAGAAGACCGTCCTCGACGGCGAGACCACGGGCTCCATCGTGGCGGAGCCCGCGTTCGCAGCCCTGGCGGCCTTCTCGTTCTGAGCGCTACTCGCAGATCTCGATCGCCAGGTTGCACTCCTGCGGCGGCGGGCACTGACCGGGGCCGTTGCAGGGCGTGAACCCGTCGACCCGGACGTCGCGCTGGCGCTGGGAGGTGACCTCGAGCTCCATGCACCCGTCGGCCCCGACATCGGTGCGGTCGGCCGTGTAGCGGGTGACGCGCGCGCTCGGGAAGCCCGTGACGCCAGCGTTGATGAGCTGCACCAGCAGGCTCGAGGGCACGGACCCCGACCCGTTGTCGGGCCACTCGCACGACAGCAGGATGGGCGAGTTGCCGTGCTGATCGATGTTGAGCTCGAAGTAGATCGAGCTGCGCGCCAGACCGCCCGCGGGCGTCCACGTGACCTGGAGGTCGGTGTCGTCGGTGACGATCAGGACGTCTTCGGGGGTCTGCAGACCCTCGACCCCGACCGCGTGCAGCTGGATGTCGCCCCACGGGCTGTCGGGGATGCGCATCTCGACGAGCGCGTCGGGCGTGACGGGCGGGTTCGACACCGACGTGTTCGAGTAGTTGTAGCCAGGCACGAACGGGTCCATCCGGACGGGGGGATTCGTACCCGCGACCGTGATGGTGCCGAGGTCTTGCGAGGCCGGGTAGGGGATGCAGACGCTGTCGTTCGAGCAGGTCTGATCGCCCGGGCACGGCGGGTCGCAGAACGGGTTGATGCGCTGATCGAGGGAGCACCCGCTGCCCGAGTCGACCGGTGCGGGAACGGTCGCCGGGACGACGCCCGCGAGCACCGAGCCGTCGACGAAGCCGAAGTCCTCCCCGTAGTCGATCCGGAAGCCGCCCCAGCGGCGGTCGAGCGGGCAGGTTCCGAGCAGCTCCACCGTGGCGGCGTCGCCTTCGGGCGGTGGGATGTCGGTGTCGTCGGTGTCGACGTCGGTATCGGTGTCGCTGTCGACATCCGTGTCGGTGTCTTTCGGGGTTCCCGAACAGGCCCACAGGGCCAAAAGGGTCAGCATGTCGCCTCCGGCACCAAACGTACACGAACGGCACGGCGACCGGCTACGTTCCCACCACCATGATGACACTCATCGCCGTCCTGTCTGCGTGCAAGTCGCCCGAACCCACTCCCGTGCCGACGCCGCCGCCCGACTGGGCCTGCACGTTCACCGAGGAAGAAGCCGCTGCGGAGCCCGACTTCGCCCGTGACATCGGCTGCCTGGGCGACTTCCAGGCGCTGGCGGCCGAGCCTCTCGACGCCTCGATCCCCGGCGCGCGGTCGATGAAGACCGTGCTCGACCGCGCCGACGGCAACGCGCTCTACTTCCAGAACAGCACGCTGTACCAGATCCACTGGG
Organism: Myxococcota bacterium; assembly: GCA_041389565.1. Lineage (GTDB taxonomy): Bacteria > Myxococcota_A > UBA796 > UBA796 > JACKEQ01. Next base: position 205,253 of record JAWKRP010000014.1, on the reverse strand, counting down.
AGTTCGCGTCGGCCTTCCTGTCCGGCAACGGCCTCCCCATCGTGCAGCAGCTCGCGCAGTTCAACACCGTCGAGTACTACAGCCCCGACCGTCGCTTCGTGCTCGGCGCGATCACGTACTACGAGGAGCCCGCGGTCTGGGCGTACGAGCTCTCGCCGTACGACACCGCGTCGGCCGAGATGATCGAGCTCGCGTACCGCGGCATCCAGGAGCACGCGTATTTCGGTCAGGAGCTCCGCTTCCACCCCACGTCCGCGCAGATCGAGACCGTCGCGGCCCAGCTTCCCGACGACATCCAGATCGTGTCGACGAACGAGCTGTTCGCCGGAATCACGTACCAGCCGCTGAACATCGCGACGTCCATGGGCCGGCTCGACTTCCTCACCGAGGAAGACCTCGCGGTGCCGCCCGACTTCCGGTCCATCGTCGTGCTCGAGGTCGTGCCGAACGACATCACCGCCACGGCCGGCATCATCACCGACCAGTTCCAGACGCCCCTGTCGCACATCAACGTGCTGTCGCAGAACCGCGGCACGCCGAACATGGGGCTGCGCGGTGCGTGGGAGAACGAGACCCTGCGCGCGCTCCAGGGCAAGTGGGTCGAGCTGTCGGTCGGCCCGTTCGAGTGGACCATCCGCGAGGTGCCCGTCGAAGAGGCCGATGCCTGGTGGGAGGCCAACCGGCCCGAGCCCATCGACGTGCCGCCGATGGACACCTCGGTCACGAGCCTGGTCGACGTGCACGATCTGATCGACCGCGTCACGCATCCGGATCTGCGCGAGGCCATCACGGCAGCCGTGCCGATCTACGGCGGAAAGGCCAGCCACTACGGGGCGATGTCGACCATCGGCGACCCCGTGCCCGTGCCGCCGGGCTTCGTGATCCCGGTCTACCACTACGACAAGCACATGGCCGACAACGGCCTGTGGGAGGTCGTGGATGCGATGCTGGCCGACCCCGCCTTCCGCGACGACCCTGCGGTGCGCACGCAGCGGCTCGCCGAGCTCCGCGCCCAGATCGCGTTCGCTCCGCTCGACCCCGTGCTCGAGCAGGACGTGATCGACCAGATCAGCAACGGCGGGTACGTCACCACGCGGTTCCGCTTCCGCTCGTCCACGAACGCCGAAGACGTGAGCGGGTTCAACGGCGCCGGGCTGTACACCAGCGAGACGGGCGACCCCCTCGACCCCACGCGGCCCGTGCGGAACGCCATCCGCGACACCTGGGCCTCCGTGTGGAGCGACCGCGCCTTCGCCGAGCGCAGCTACTACAGCATCGAGCACCGCAACATCGGCATGGCGCTGCTGTGCCACCGCTCGTTCCCCGAAGAGGAGTCGAACGGCGTCGCCATCACGGGCAACGTGTTCGATACGGCCGGCGTCGAGCCCGCCTTCTACATCAACGTGCAGGCGGGCGACTACCCGGTCGTGCGGCCCGAGCCCGGCGACACCACCGACCAGATCCTGTACTACTACACCCAGCCCGGGCAGCCGATCGTGTACCTCGCGCACTCGAACCTCGTGCCCGAAGGCGCCACGGTGCTCACGAACCCCCAGGTGAACCGCCTCGGCCAGGCGCTGCAGGGCATCCACGCCTACTTCGCGCCCGCGTACGGCAACCTCGGCGGGTTCTACGGGATGGACGTCGAGTTCAAGTTCGACCAGCAGTTCGACGACGAGCCCACCCTGTACATCAAGCAGGCGCGCCCCTACCCGGACTGGAGTCGGTAGGTGCTGCTGCTGATGCAGCTCGGGTGGGCCGCGGAGGTCCGACTCGAGCTCGACGATGCCGTACAGCGGGCCTGGGAGCAGCACGCCGACGTGCTGGCCCAGCAGGCGCGCCTCGACGCCGCCCAGGCCGCGGTGGCGCCCGAGCGGGCTCCCGACGACCCCCAGTTCCGCGGGCGCATGGAGAACGTGGGCTCGCGCACCGACGCTCCGCAGTGGACGCTCCGCCTGCGCCAGCAGATCGAGCCGATCGGCGCGATCCGGGCGCGCGTGCGGGCCGCTCGTGCCGAGGCCGGGTCGGAGGCCGCCGACCTCGAGCTGCTGCGCTCGGCGGTGTTCGACGAGGTGGCTGCGGTGTTCGACGCCGCGCGATTCCTGGAAGCCGCCGAAGCCCTCGTGTCGGCCGAGCGTGACGCGTGCGACGCCTGGATCGGGATCGCCCAGAAGCGGCGCGATGCGGGGGTGGGCGCTGCAGACGACGTGCTGGAGGCCCAGCTGGCCCGGGTGTCCGCGGTGCGGAGGCTGGTGGGCGTGCAGCGCGACGGGGCCGCGGCGCGGGCCGAGCTCGGCGCGCTCGTCGGCCTCGAGCCCGGCGATACCCTCGTACTGGACGGGCCCGATCTCGCCGACTGGGTGTTGGAGCCGCCGACACGGGGAGAGTCCGGCGAGGGCTCCGCGGAGGTCGAGCGGATCCGGGCGCGGGTCGCCGAGGAGGAGGCCCTGCGCGCGCAGGTGGCGGCCGAGCACCGTCCGTGGCTCGACTTCGTCGAGGGTCAGGTCGTGCTGGAGTCCGGGCGCGTGCCGAGCTTCGGCATCGCGGTGGCGGCGAGCCTGCCGGTGTTCTCGCTCACCGATGGGGCGGTGTCCGCGGCCGATGCCCGGATCCAGGCCCGTCGGGTCGAGCTCGATGCGGTGGCGCGGGCCGAGGCCTCGCGCCGGGAGGCGTCCCGGGCCGCACACGCCGCTGCCGTGGCCGCCGTGCGGTCGCTGTCGGAGGTCGTGGAGGAAGCCAGCGCGGCGCTCGAGGCCGAGCGCGAGGGGCTGACGCCCGACCGGTACTGGGAGCTCGCCGCGGATGTGGCCCGGGAGCGACAGGAGCTGCTCGAAGTCCAGCTCGACGCCGCCGTCGCGAAGCGGGCCGTCGAGCGGGGGCTCCCGACGGCACGTTGACCGTGTCGGGGTCGCACGTCGGGCGGACCAGCGTTATGGTGGGGCGGTGATGCTGTTGCAGACCAGCGCGAGCACCCCAGACCTCGGCGGGATGACCGTCGGGCAGGCCCTGTTCGAGCCCGCAGCCGTGGCGGCCGGCTGGATGCAGGCGCCGCCGTGGGCGATGCTGGCGGTCCTCCTGCTCACCATCGCGCTCATCGCGCTCACGCACCGCGTGCGCCCCGAGACCGCCGGCTCGGCGTAGCTACGTCAGCGGGATCGCGCGCAGCTCCTCGGCCAGCTGCACCAGCTCGGGCTCGAACGGGTGCGGTACGCGCCACACCAGACGGAAGGCGTCTTCCCGGAGGGCCTGGTCGGGCATGAGCTCCGTGAGGCGCCCAGCAGCGAGGTCTTCGCGGATGAAGTACCGCGGGAGCACGCCCACCCCGAGCCCGGCGAGGATCTGGTACCGGATCGCCGCGATGCCGCCCATGTAGAGCTGCTTGTCGAACGGCCACGGGCTGGCATCGGGCAGGGCGTCGAGCAGGTACCGGAACAGCGGGAGATCCGGGCTCACGTCGATCAGCGTGAGGTCGTGCACGTCGTTCGGGCCGCGCACCCGCTGCGTGGTGCCGACGAACGCGTAGTCCTCGTTGTGGAGCGTGGCGTAGCGCACCGTGCCGCTCGTGAGCCGGGTGGACGTGATGGCGGCGTCGATCTCGCCGCGCTGCATGCGGGCCATCAGGTCGGGGCTGTCGCCCATGTACAGATGGATCGTGCGCTCGGGCGCCTGCTTCGCCAGCTGCGCGAGGGACGGCGTGAGCCACGAGATGCCGAGCTCGAAGCGCGTGCCCACGGTGACCGCATACGGCACGATCGCCGCAGAGTCCTGCGCGATCTCCTGGCAGCGCTCGGCATCGCGCAGGAGCTGTCGCGCATGGGGCAGGAGGCGGCGTCCGGCATCGGTGAGCTGCGCGCGGCGGGTCGTGCGGTCGAACAAGCGCGCGCCGAGATCCTCCTCCAGCCGCCGGATGCGCTCGCTGAAAGCGCCGGGCGACAGGGCCACCCGACGGGACGCCGCGCGGAAGTTCAAGGTGTCGGCGGCCGCCGCGAAGCACTTGAGCGAGTCGAAATCCACCAGTCTCTCCGCAGCGATGTTCGCACACCCGTTGTACAACGCGACGGTGATCCTGTTCGTCCACCTCCTCCAGCCGGCGCTCGCCGACCTCGTCGACACCGACGGGGATGGGGTGTGCGACACCGAAGACCTGTGCCTGGGCGACGACGCGACGGGAGACGCCGACCTCGACGGGCTCTGTGCGGATCGCGAGCTCGAGCTCGGCCTGTCCGACCTCGTCCCCGACAGCGACCGCGACGGCGTCCCCGACGGCCTGGAGGTGCGTGAGGGGCTCGACCCGCTCGACGACGACACCGACGACGACGGGCTGCTCGACGGCACCGAGCTCGACCTCGGGTTGTTCGCCGACATCTTCGACTCCGACTTCGACGGGCTCTCCGACGGGCTGGAGGTGGGCCTCGACGCCCCTCAGGGGTCCGGCACCGACCTGTCGGTGTTCGTGCCCGACGCCGATCCGTCCACGTGGACCGACCCTCGGCTGTCCGACACGGACGGGGGCGGCGCAGACGACGGCCTCGAAGACCTCGACGGGAACGGGCGCGTCGACCCCGGAGAGCGCGATCCACTCGATCCCGCCGACGACTTCGCGGAGAGTCCCGACTCGGACGGCGACGGCCTGACCGACGAGCTCGAGGCCGTGCTCGGGACCGATCCGGACGACCCGGACTCCGACGGCGATGGCGTGTCCGACGGCATCGACGGCTCGGCCGACAGCGACGGCGACGGCCTGATCGATGCGCTCGACGTCGACTCCGACGACGACGGCCTGCCCGACGGGCTCGAAGACCTCGACGGAGACGGGCTCGTCGGGCCCGGGGAGACGGACCCGAAGCGCGCGGACCGCCTCCGCGGCGGGGGGCTCGGGTGTGCCACGTCCTGGGGGATGCCGCACTGGCCGCGGTGGCTGGCGAGGCGTCGATGATGCTCGTGGGCCTCGCCTGGGCGGCTCCCGGGCTCGACGTGCAGCGCTTCCACCCCGGTGCGCCGTGGGTCCCCGAGCGCGTGGCCGTGCGTGGCGTGCCCGACCTCGATGCCGCGTGGACGGTGGGGCTCGTCGGGAGCTACGCGGCGCGACCGCTCCGCCTCGAGGCCGGTCCGGCGGTGGTGGAGCACCTCGGGGGGGCCGAGCTCGGCGCCGGGGTGGCGCTCGCCGGCCGCCTCGGGGTGGGGCTGAGAGTGCCGGTGCTCGGGTCGGGGGGCGTCCCTCCGGTGGCGGTCGGCACGGCGCTGGGGACCGGGGGAGGCGGCATCGGGCCCGGCGACGTCGGGATGGATGCGGTGGTGCGTCTGCATCGGGCCCTGGCGCTGGGAACGTCCGTGACCCTGCCCACGGGGGCGAGCCGCTTCCTGCTGGGCGGACCGGGGGTGTCCTGGAGGATCGACGCGTCGACGGCCGTGGACGGAGAGCGTGGCTGGCTCGCGGTGGACCTGGGGGCGACGCTCCGGCCGGGCGCGGAGCGGGTGCTGGGGGTGCGTGCGGGGCACGAAGCGGGCGTCGGCGTGTCGGTCGGCGTGCACCCGACGGCGCGCACGGCGCTCGGCCTGGAGGCCGTGGGCGCCTGGGTGATCGGCGAGACGGACGCCGTGCACGTGCCTGCAGAGGCCTGGGCGACGTTCGGGCTCGATCCGGTCGGCCCGTTCGCGCTGAATGTGGGCGGGGGCCCCGGCCTGACGCCCGGATTCGGAACGCCCGTGTGGCGGGGCTTCGTGCGCCTGGTGGTCCGCCCGGAGCCTCCAGAACCTGTCCCGGATCCTGTGCCCGTGCCGGATCCCGTGCCCGTGCCCGCTCCCGTGCCCGTGCCCGCTCCCGCGCCCGTGCCGGATCCCGTGCCCGTGCCCGTGCCGGCACCGGATCCCGTGCCCGCTCCAGAGCCCGCGCCGGCACCCGTCGCTGCGCCCGCTCCCGAAGTGACGCTGGCGACGCTGGACCTCGACCGGCAGGAGATCCGCGTGGAGCGACCCGTCTCGTTCGCGGGCAACGCCCTGTCCGGGCCGTCCCTCGCCGTGCTCGACGACGTGGCGCGGGTGCTCGAGGCCCACCCGGAGGTCCGACGCGTCGAGGTGCAGGGCCGGGTGTCGGGCCCCGATCCCGGAGAGGCTCTCGGCCAGGCGCGGGCCGATGCGCGGGCCGTCGTCGCGTACCTCGTCGCCCGGGGGGTCGCGCCCACCCGGCTCGGGTCGAGGGGCTTCGGGTCCGCGCAGGAGGCCGTGGAGGGCGATCCCGACGCCGCGCGGCGGGTCACGCGGACCATCACGTTCGGCGTGACGCAGGTCGAACTGCGGTAGGATGCCGCCGATGTCCCTGCGCACGCTGTCTGTTCTGGTTCCGGTCGCCCTCGTCTCCCTCGCCTGCGGAGGGGTCGGCGGGGGTGGGGGTGCGCCCGACCAGGGGGCCGGTGCGCTCGAGTTCGCGTCGCAGCCCGCACCCCCTCCCGAGCCCGACGAGAACGCCGTGAGCGACGGTCTCGGCGGTGAGCTCGGCTTCCCCGTCGGGTCCGGTATGGTGAAGGTGAACGACGCGAAGCGGGTGGAGGTCCTGCACATCTCGGCGTTCGACGCCGGGTACCAGTGGGAGGACTACAAAGAGCGCCTCGTCGGGAACGGGTGGACGTGGAAGCAGACCAGCGTGCCGCCCTTCGTGGGCGTCTTCCAGAAAGACCGCAAGCGGATCGAGCTGGAGTGCGAGCTCTCCGGAACGTCGGTCTGGGTGAAGGCGCGCGTGCTGTGACGCGATGATCGGACGCGCGGAGGAGGCTGCACGCATCCGCGCCGGTCTCACGCCCTCGGAGGGCACGGCGGTCGTCGCGGTCGTGGGGCCCGGTGGCTCGGGGAAGTCGCGGCTCGTGCGGGAGGTCGTGGACGGCCTGTGGTGCGACCTCTCCGTGGTGTCCGACCTGCGGGGGGTGGTCGATGCCGTCGCCGCGACCCTGGGCATCCCGGTGGAGGGCGACGCCGACCCGGAGCGCATCGGTCGCGCGCTGTCCGGGCGGGCAGGGGCAGACGGCCCCGTGATCCTGGTGCTCGATGCCTGTGAGCGTGCGATCGACGCCGTGGTGGCGTGTGTTCCGCGGTGGCGGGGCGCGGCGCGGCTCGTGCTCACCACGCGGGTGCGGCCGCCCGTGGGGCTGCTCGTGGAGGTCGGTCCGCTCGGGCTGCCCCGAACGCACGCCGACGCCGTGACGTGCGAGGCCGGGCAGCTGTTCGTGGAGCGCGCACGCGCCGTGCGGCCGGGGTGGACGCCCGAGCCCGACGAGCTGCCGGCCATCGCGGAGGTGCTGCGCCGACTGGATGGTCTCCCGCTCGCTGTGGGGCTCGCGGCCGCCCGTCTGCGCATCCTGGGCACGCACCAGCTGCTCGAGCACCTGACGGAGCGGTTCCGCCTGCTGTCGGGTGCGGAGGGGTCCCTCCAGGCCGTGCTCCAGGCGAGCTGGGACCTCCTCGACCCCGAGGAGCGCGCGCTCGTGGAGCGGCTCGCGTGGTTCCGGTCCGGGTTCGAGCTCGCGGCGGTCGAAGCCCTCGTGGGCGACCCGTTCACGGCGGTCGATCTGCTGCAGCGGCTCGTGGATCACTCGCTCGTACGGGCCTGGGAGCCTCCCGGGCTGCACGGCGTGCTGTGGTACCGGATGTACGAGAGCGTGCGGGAGTTCGCGCACCGCCAGTCCGACGTGCCCTCGTGCGCCGCCTGGCTGGCGGAGCGGGGGTACGCGCTGGCCTCGCGGAGCCGGGGCCCCGAGATGGTGCCCGTGCTCGAGCAGCTCGCGCTGTGGCGGGCGGATCTCGAGGCCGCCTTCGAAGAGGGCCGTGCACACGGCGACGGGGAGCTCGCGGGCCACGCAGCGCTCGCGCTCGACCCGGTCCTCAAGACGCGAGGTCCCGTACGCCGGCGCCGGGAGGTGCTGCGTCAGGCGGTCGAGGTCGGCGGCCCCCTCGCCGACGAGGTGTTCCTCACGGCCATCGACGCGCGGGCCGTCCCCCCGGACGTCGCGCGGCTCGAGCGCATCGCGGGGGCCGAGGGGCCCGTGCAGCCGTGGGGTCTGCGGGCGCTCGGGCGGGATCACGGCGACCGGTGCGACTACCCGAAGGCCGTGGCGCTCGCGGCCGAAGCGGTGCGGCTCCAGCCCCAGGAGGCCCGCAACCACGCGGTCCACGCCGAGCTGCTGCACGAGAGCGGCCGGCCTCTCGACGCCGTCGTCGTGTACCAGAAGGGCCTCGAGGTCGCGAAGGCCAAGGGCGAGAAGCGCTACGAGGCGGGCATCCTCGGGTTCCTGGGCATCCTGGACCAGGAGCTGGGCCGCGGCCACGAAGCGCGCGCCGTCACGCGCGAGGCGGTCGACATCCTGCGGTCCATCGGCGACGACCGGGGCGCGGCGCTGTACACGATCACGCTCGGAGAGCTCGCGCTGGAGGGCGGTTCCGGCGAGGCACGCGCGTGCTTCGAGCAGGCGCTCGTCGGCCTGGTCGCGGTGGGAGAGCAGCGCTGGCAGGCGTTCGCGCGGGCGGGGATCGGGATGGCGGAAGCCTACGCGGGGCACGTCGAGGCCGCGCGTGCTGCGTTCCTCGAGGCGGTGGCCCGAGCGAGGGAGTACGACGAAGCGACCCTGTGCGCCGTGGTCTTCTGCTGGGCGGCGTCGTTCGAGGCCCTCCACGGCGGGCTCGTCACGGCTGCCCGGCTCGTGGAGGAGGCCCGGGGCGGCGACACACCCCGCACGACGGCGTCCCTGCGCGCTGCCACCGCTGCCCTGGAGATCGGGCGCGCGCTCGAGGCCAAGGCCGCGGGCGACGACGTGGGGTGGGCGCTGCACCGGTCCGCGGCCGCTTCGCTCCTGTCGCACCAGGAGGGCTGGCGCACGGAGGCGCGGGTGATCGGGCGCCTGCTGGAGCCGCTCGTGCGCGACGCCGCGCTCCGGGAGGTCGACCTGACGTGCGCGGTGGATGCCTCGTGGTTCGAGCGGCCCGGGGAGGAGCGCGTGTCCCTGGCGACGCGTGCGGCGAACCGGCGGGTGCTCGCGCGGCTGCTGGAGGCCCGACGCACGGCGCCGGGCACTGTGGTGGAGGTGTCGGACCTCGTGGAGGCGGGCTGGCCGGGCGAGCGCATCGTGCCGAGCGCGGGCGCGTCGCGGGTGTACACCGCCATCGCGACGCTCCGCCGGATCGGGCTGAAGGACCTGATCCAGAAGAAGGGGAAGGGGTACCTGCTGCGCCCGGATGTCGTGGTGGTGCGGGTCTGACCTACGCCCAGGTGGCGTCGAACAGACCGGAGTCGTCGAGGAAGCGCGGCACGGAGCCCCCGAGCAGCGGCGGGAACAGCGCGAGCACGGCGGTGGACAGCGCGCCCGCGGCGCCGGGGATGCGCGCCTCGACGTACCAGCGGTTGCGGGACTTCCGCACGTCGCACCACACGAGGACGGCCGTGTTGCGGTCGTCGGCGGGGAGGCTGGAGCCCGGGTAGCGGATCGCGGTGACGGTCGTGCGGGCGGCGTCGACGGTGCCCACCCCCACCCACGGGCCGTCCCACACGGGCGCGTTCGGAGTGACCCCTTCGAACGAGCCGCGCAGCACGAGGTCGGAGCCCTGGGTGAGCGCGACGAAGTCGGGGCGCCCGCGGGCCTTCAGCGACTCGAGCACGCTGCCGTGGAGCTCGATGTCGTTGGAGAACAGGTTCGGGCGGTCGCGCTTGCGCTCGCACTTCGCGCCCAGGCGCAGCGGGAGGGTTCCGGGCGTGCTCGTGAAGTGCGCGACGCCCGAGGGTGCGGCGGTGGGGAGGCTCGCGAACCGCGCCGTGATGGCGTCGCCGAGGTAGCGGCCGTACAGGGTGGCGGCGCCCTCGTAGGCCTGGCTGACGTACTCCCACCGCGTGCCGGCGTAGCTGCCGAAGCCCCCGCTCGGGCTGACGACCGTGAGGGGCCACTGCCCGGACGTGATCGTGTCGCGGATGCGGGACGCCAGGACCTGGCTGGTCTCGGCGGTGCTCGCGGCGAGCCCCCACCAGGGGCCGGACGGGCGGGACAGGGTGAGCAGGCGCAGCGGGAACGGGTTCGGCGGCGACTGGAGGCGCGGCATGCGGGCCTTGGGCGCCTGCTGGTCGGCGTACTCGGGCTTCTCCTTCATGCCCTCCTCGAACAGGGCGCTCACGGGCGAGGCCGCGAGCTCGGACCCGCCGAGCGCGGGCCCTCCGAGGATGCCGTTCACGTCGCAGCCCGCGAACACGGGATCGAAGTCGTCGTACGCGAAGGAGAGCGTGAGATCGTCGGCGTACGCGAGCGCCTGGCGGTCGAGGGCGTCGAAGAGGGCTTCACCGAGGGCGGTTCCGACCTCGCGCACCATGTCGACCCCTCCATCGAGGTCGCGGCTCTTGTCCTTCACGCCGTCGAGGTCCATGCCGCGGGGCTTCACGTTCGCGTCGCCGACGCAGCCCCCGCCGATCCCCACCGGGACGGGCACGGCCAGCTTCTGGCGCGCGTGCACGGCCGCGAAGCCGTACGCATCGGCGCAGAACACGGCGTGGCGGTGGCTCACGAGGCTCGGCGTCGCGTTGAACGTGCCGAAGGCGCCGATGAGCGGGCCGTTGGTGCCGTTCGGGTTGCGCTCGCGAGCGACCAGGAGGTGCATGCGGGCGTCGACGAGCGCGCGGTCGAGGGGGTTCTTCGGGAGCGACCGGCGGCGGCTGTGGATCTTGACCTTCGCGATGTCGATGAACGGGTGCAGGCGACCCTTCCCGAAGCCGTTCTCGATGAGGTCTTCGAGCACGTCGGGTGACGCCGGGGACAGCGGGCCGGACGGCACCTTCTGCTGCCAGGTGGCCGTGGGGTTCGGGCCGAGCGTGCCGGGCACGAACGCGGGGGTGCCCGGCGGGACGGCACCTCCGAGCCATGCGGGCGTCGGCGAGCCCGTGAGGCGCGCTCCGAACGCGCGGCGGTCGGCGTCGGAGAGCGGGGGCGGGTCGGACCACTGGAAGTCGTCGGGATCGAGGGCGGTCTGCTCGCCATCGAGGGCGGCGCCGCTGCGGTTGACGAGCCAGTCCCAGCAGAGTGGGGCGGCCAGACCGAGCTTCGCGCGGCGCAGGGTGACGAGGTCGGGCGTGCGCGTGGCGGGACCGAGGATGGCGCGGATTCCGGCCTCGATGCGGTCGGAGAGGGCGTCGGACAGGGCCTGATCGAAGTGATCGGACCAGTTCGTGTTCACCCAGGAGGGGCCCGCGAGGCGGTCGTAGCTGTGGTTCCCGTAGAACGACGCCGGACCCCGGTGGGTGTGGCTCCCGGCGATGAAGATGCGCTCGGTGGTGAGGCCCTCGGACGCGAGCCGGGACCCGAGGCGCTCGTGCAGGTAGCGGCTGCCGGCGTGCAGGTCGGCGGCGACGAGCGCGGCGCGGTTGCCGAGGTCGTCCTCCAGGAGCAGGATGTTGGCGTACAGCCGTCCGAAACACCCCTGCGCGGCATTCGCGGTGGGGCCGTGACCCCCGAGCCCGACGCCCAGACGGGGGGTGAGGTCGACGCGTGCGGATCCGGCACGCAGACGCTGTCCGGAAGGCGGATCGACCCGTGCGGGCCGGGGGATGTCGAAGGGCATGACGCTCCTGCTCACCGTGCTGTTTCGCTGTCACCACACTGAGGGCGACTCGCGCGCGAGAGTATGCGACATTGTGCCGGAGACCATCAGAGGCAGTGCGATGTCGAGCACTCGGGACGAGATGATCGGCGGCGTCCTCTCCGGACGCTACCAGCTCGTCGACCACATCGAAGAGGGTCGCTTCGGCGACTTCTGGAAAGCGAAGGACCAGAAGACCAACAGCACCGTGGCGGTGAAGCTCCTCAAACCCGAGATGTTCTCCGACCCCGAGGCCTTCAAGCGCTTCGAGCGCGAAGCCCAGCTGCTCTCCGAGTTCCGTCACCCGAACCTGCTTCGCGTCCTCGATCACGGGCGTACTCCCACCGATGTCCCGTGGGTGGTCACCGAGTACATCCAGGGCCGGCTCCTGTCCGAGGACATCAGCGCGCTGGCGCTGAAGGTCGACGAGGTCACGTACGTCGCGGCCCAGATCGCCGCCGTGCTGTACGCCGCGCACCGCGAGGGAATCGTGCATCGCGGCCTGAATCCCGACGCCATCTTCCTGTGCGAGGCGTACGGCGACAAACACCACGTGAAGGTGCTCGACTTCGGTCTGGCCCACCTCGACGAGATCTACGGCGGCGAGCAGCTCACGCAGGTGGGGCAGCGGCTCGGCAACGTGGAGTACATGGCGCCGGAGTACATCGAGCACTTCGTGCTGAACTCGAAGACCGACATGTATGCGCTCGGCATCCTGATGTTCGAGATGCTGTGCGGGCAGCCGCCGTTCGTGGGACGCAAGCGCGACGTGATGCTGAAGCAGGTCAACGAGACGCCGTACAAGGCGAGCGAGCTGTGCGAGCAGAAGGTGCCCGACTGGCTCGATGCGCTCATCGCGGCGCTCCTCGAGAAGGAACCCGACAAGCGGCCGGAGAACATGCTCATCGTGGGCAAGGCGCTCATCGCGCGGCGGTTCCCGCTCTCGTAGAGCCACGAGTCTGCGCCAGTCGTGGGCACGCGCGGCGCGTTCCGATACATCCGGAAGACCGTTCCGGGGTGCTCATGTCGTCCAAGGTCCAGATCCTCGTCAACGCCGCGCTCGGAGGGCTCATCGGAGCCGGTGTGCTCGGGCTCTTCGAGGCGACGTTCCTCCTCGCGACCCAGGGCGTGCCGGATCTGCTGGCTCCGGTCTACGCGGTGCTGCTGTACGGGCTGATCGGTCTCCCGTTCGGAATAGCGGGCGGTATTGCCACGGTCGGCGTCGCGCGCGTGCGAGACCTCGGCGCCTGGGAGCCCCACCTCGCCACCACGATGGGGGCGACGTTCGCAGTGTCTCCGATGCTGCTGTTCATCCTGTTCTACCTGGGCAACAAGGTCGTGTACGCCGAGCAGGGCGTGCCGATGTCCGGCAAGCTCGCCATCCTCGCGGTGGTCGTCGGCTACGCGGTCCTCGAGCTCACGGCGGGCACGTGGACGAACAAGCGCCTCGGCCTGAAGGCGCTGCACAGCGCGGGCGCCTACGTGGCGCTCGTCCTGCTGACGGGCACGCTCTCGGCCATCCCCACGGGCGATCCCCGCTCGAGCTGGGCGCACGGCAAGCCCGTTCCGGGCGGCATGGCCGACAACCCGAACGTGCTGATCATCGCGGTCGACACGCTGCGGGCCGATGCCCTCGGGTCGTACGGAGCCCAGGGCGACCCCACGCCCGCTCTCGACGCGCTCGCGGCGGACTCGATCGTGTTCGAGCGCGCCAGCGCGCACGCGAGCTGGACGCGCAGCTCGTTCGCCTCGCTGTGGTCGAGCCGGATCCCGTCGTCGCACAATGCCGACACGAAGGCGAGCCGGATGAGCGACGATCTCGTGCTGCTGTCGGAGTCGCTGCACGATGCGGGCGTGACCACCGCGAACCTGGCGAACAACATCAACGTCACGGCGACGTTCAACTTCGACCAGGGCTACGACACGTTCATCTACGAAGCGCCCGACTACCACTTCGGCGCGACCGAGAGCGTGTTCTCGCTCACCTTCTACAAGGTGGTGCACAAGCTCCGCGAGAAGCTCGGGGGCAGCAAGGAGGTCGGCACCTTCTACCAGCCCGCCGAGGTCGTGCTGAAGGACGCCACGGGGTTCATCCAGGCGAACCGCGACGCGCGCTGGATGCTCGGCGTGCACCTGATGGAGCCGCACGACCCGTACTTCGAGCACCCCTACCTGATGGGGCAGGGCGAAGCGGAGTTCAACGGCGTGGGCTTCGCGCGCGCCGAGGTGGAGAGCCCGGAGCTCGGGCAGTCCGAATACCTGAAGAAGGTGTACGCCGACGAGGTGCGCCACCTCGACCGGAAGCTCGCGCCCTTCCTCGACTGGCTGCGCTCGGAGGGCCTGTACGACGACCTGATGATCGTGGTCACGGCCGATCACGGCGAGGAGTTCGGCGAGCACGGCGGGTTCTGGCACGGCACGACGCTGTACGAGGAGCAGATCCACGTGCCGCTCGTGGTGAAGCTCCCGAAGAACCGTCATGCGGGCGAGCGGGTGGCGTGGCAGGCGCGCATCGTCGACGTGGCGCCCACGATCGTGACGGCCATGGGCGTGTCGATCGACGAGGCCTGGGGCTGGATGGGCCGGGATCTGGTGAGCCAGCTCGAGTCCGACGTGGAGCTGCGGACGGCGCGCGAGAAGTCTGTGGAAGACGCCCGCTCCAAGGTCGGCGAGCTCGCCGAGCTTCGCGACGGGGGCCAGCTGTCGGCGGAGGCCCTCGCGGAGCTCGAAGCCGCCGAGAAGCTCCTGGCGGCCGAGGATGCGGAGCCCGACGTGTGCGACCGGTACGAGCTGCCCGGCGATCGCGTGGTGTACGCGGAGCAGGACTTCGAAGGGAACGTGCTCTCGTCCCTGAAGTCGGGCGGGTTCAAGGTGATCGTCGCGAACGAGGGCAACCCGCGCGGCCTCCCGACCGTCGAGCTGTTCGACCTCGTGAGCGACGCGGGGGAGAAGGCGAACCTCGCCGCGGTGAGCTCTCCGGTATGCGGAGAAGCGCCGTCTGCACGGGTGGCCACGCTCACCCAGAAGCTCGAGGCCGACCTCGCGACGGCGGCGTCCGGAGCGCCCCTGGTCGAAGAGGTCGAGGTCGACGGTGCGGAGACCTGCCGCCTGTGTGCGCTCGGCTACATGTCGGGCCCGATGTGCGACGAGTGTTGAGCCCGGGACGGACGGTGAGTCACGGGGTGTCGTTCACCTGCAGGTGCGGGGGCAGCGGGACGGGGTCGTAGCCGCCCGGGAAGAACGGCTGGCACCGCAGGATGCGCTTCATGCCCATCCACACGCCGCGGATGCCCCACAGCGCGATGGCTTCGCGGGTGTACTGCGAGCAGCTCGGGTGGTAGCGACACGCGGGCGGCAGCGCCGGCGACAGGAAGCGCTGGTAGAGCTTGATGGGCGCGATCAGCAGGGCGGACACGAAGCCCGCTTCCTGCTCGGCGAGGTAGGCGGGGCTGTCGGGCTCGGGCTTGGTGGAACACATCGCTGAGAGACCTCTACCAGGGGATCTCTAGCCCATCGCGGAAGAACCCTCCGCTCGGCCCGTCGGGCTCGAGGGTGGCGGCCCACACCACACCGCTCGCGCCCGCCGCGACATCGCGCGTGGCGTTGCGCCCGCCGAGGTCGGTCTGGACCCAGCCCGGGCAGACGGCATTGACGCGCACTCCCTTCGAGTGGAGCTCGCTGTGGAAGATGCGCGTGATGGCGGAGAGGGCGGACTTCGAGATGCGGTAGCCCGGGAACCCCCCGCCCATCTGGTGCAGCCCGCCCATCCCGGACGAGACGTTCACGACGTTGCCGCGGCTCCTCACGAGCAGCGGGACGAGCGCCTTCGTGACCATGAACGCCGACAGCGCGTTGTTCTCGAACGTGCGCCGCAGGATGTCGGGCGTGGTGTCGAGGATGCCGGAGTGCTTCGCGTCGTCGAAGATCGCGCCCGCGTTGTTCACCAGCGCGTCGAGGCGACCGAACTCCTTCTCGACGTACGCGGCGAGGGCGGTGGCCTGGGCTTCGCTCGTGACCTCGAGCGGGAACGGATGGATGCGCTCGGTGTTCAGCGTGGCGCGCACCCCTTCGGCGGCGGCCTCGGCCTTGGCGGCGGTTCGCGCGGTGAGCACCACGGAATAGCCGAGCTGGCCGAGCTGACGGACACACTCCCGACCGATGCCGCGGTTGGCACCGGTGACGACGGCGACGCGCTTGTCTCTCATCGCAGCAGGCTCTCATACTTGCGGCCGGCCAGTCGACGGGGGTCGCCCGCGCGGACGGCGAGGCGATCGAGGGCGTCGAGCCAGGCCCGGTAGAACTCGGTGGCCTGCTCCACGTCGTCGTGATCGATGGCGGACTTCACCGCGTCGAGCAGGGGGCGGTGGGCGTCCGCGTAGCGGTGCGCGGCGACGAAGTGGTGCGCGACGAGGGCCGGCGGAGCGCCGGTGGTCGCGAGGTGGTCGGCGATGCGCCCGTGGGCGATGCGCGTGGCGGGCTCGTCGCACACGAGGTGACGTGCGGCCGGCTGGATCCACCGGAACGCGCCGCCCTTCTCCTCGAGCACCCGCGCGTCGCACAGGCCCCGGGTGAGCTCGCTCACGTCATCACACAGCGTCGTCAGGGCCTTCCGGTGCACGAGGTTGCCGTAGGCGGCCGCGATCTGGAGGCTCTCCCAGCGGTCGGGGGTGTTCGCGACCCGCTCCAGCTGGGCGCGAAGCGTAGTGGCGAGCGCGGGAGGCACGCGCAGGCGGGCGCCGTGGGGCCGTCGCCAGCCATCGGTGCTGGCGCGCAGCTCTCCGCGTCGGGCGAGGTCGCGCAGGGTCGCCAGCGCCAGCCCGGGGTTGCCGTCGGACCACTCCACGAGCGTGTCCATGAGCTGCGGATCGAGCGGCAGGACGGACGTGAGGATCTGGCGGATCTCGTCGTCCTGGAGGCGGGTGAGCTCGATGGACTCGATCAGGCGGTTCTGACGGGGTGCGTGTCGCGCGGGGGCACGCAAGGCGAAGAACAGCGCGCCCTCGCCTTCGCGCAGCACGATGTCGACCAGCTCGGGCACCAGGGGGTCTTCGGCATCGAGGAGCACGAGCGCGAGGCGGTTCCCGCGGCGCTGGTGGAGGGCGCGGAGCACCCGGACCGCGAGAGCCGCGGGGTGCTCGGGCACCCGCCCCTCGAGCAGCTCGCCGAAGCCGGCCTCGGCGTCGTGCCAGACCACCTCGGAGAAGCCGAGCTCGTGGGTACGGGCCGCGAGCCACTGGAGCAGCGCGCGCCGCCCGCTGCCGACGGGCCCACTGATCATGACGGCTCGCGGACGCCTCGCGTCGAAGCACGCGCGTACGAGGTCCCACAGCTGGTCGCGCTCGCGTCGACGCGCGACGAGCACGGGCTCGCGCTCGTGCACGAGGGACAGCCCGGCGTCGGGCACGCTCGTGGGCTGGGCTTCGGGCATGCGCCAGGTCTCGGGCAGGCGCACGTGCCCGACGGTTCCCCGCGGACGCCCGATGGTCTCGAGCGCATTCGCGCCGAGCGTCGGGATCAGGCTGACCTCGCTGTACGACCGCGTGGGCATGACGCTCGGACGGTCGGCTGGAGGCAGGTCGGGCTTGCGGAGGCCCGCATCGAGCTGCACGAGCTCGACGAGCGCGTCGGAGGCCCGGGTGTAGCGGTGGTTCGGGTCTTTCGCGAGCAGCTTGCGGATCCAGCCCTCGATCTCCGGAGGATGGGCCATCGTGGGCTCGAAGTCGGGCAGCGGCTCGCTGGAGTGGGCCTCGGCCATCTCGAGCTTGGTGCGGCTGTGGAAGGGGGGCGCTTCCGTGAGCAGCCCCCAGGCGAGGCAGCCGAGCGCGTAGAGGTCGGTCCACGGGCCGTGGGTGGAGCCCACCACGTACTGCTCGGGCGCCATGAACTCGAGGGTTCCGGCGATGCCGCGCCGGGTGTCCTGTCGGAGCAGCGACAGGCCGAAGTCCGTGAGCCGCACGCCATCGGCCGGGTCGCGGCCGGCCAGCAGGATGTTGTCGGGCTTCAGGTCGAGGTGCAGCACGCTGCGGGCGTGCGCGTGGGCCAGAGCGTCGAGCAGGCTGGTGAGCACGACCCGCGCCTGGGCCCAGTCCATGCGGCCGATCCAGCGGGTGAGGGTGCCTCCGCGCACGTACTGGAGGGCGAGATACGGGCTGTTGCCGAGGATCTTCCCGCCGGACAGGCGCTCTGCGCCCATGCCTGCGCGCCCGTGGTCGAGCATGCCGACGATGTTCGGATGCGACAGGGCCGAGACGGCCTTCATCTCGTTGTCGAAGATCTCCCAGGCCGCGTCGCCGTACTTGATCTCGCGGCTGACCACCTTGAGGGCCGCGGGCGTGTCGCTGTCGACGTGGCGCCCGAGCCACACCTCGCCCATCCCGCCCGCGCCGAGCTTCTGGAGCGCGAGGAACGGGCCGATGGGCAGCGCGGCGTTCCGGCGCCGCAGCTCCTTCACGAGGTCGGGTGCGGCATCGTCGGTGGCCAGCCCCATGACCACCGCTGCGCGCCCGGCCTGGATGGCGTCGGCCCGCTTCGCCATGCGACGGACCGCGCGCTGCGCCAGATCGACGACATCGGGATCGGACGGGTGGTCTTCGAGGGCCAGCCGGGCGGGCGTTCCGTGACGCGCCCACACGTCGTCCTCGGTGTCCTTCCGGTGCGTGGGACCGATGGCGAGACCGAGCAGGTGGGCGATGCCGTTGAGGACGGTGTGGTCCTGGGTCTCGGCGAGCAGCGCGGGCATGGCCTCGGCCGCAGCCTTCATGTCGCCGACCGCGACATCGGCGAGCACGAGGTTCATGCGTGCGATGCGGGCGAGGGGGTGGGTGTCTCCGAACAGCTCGAGGGCCTTGCGGTACTGGTCGCGTGCGCCCTCGATGTCGCCCTCCATGCGCGACACCTCGCCGCCGTCGAGGCTCACCATGCCTGCCAGCTGCGCGTCGGCCGTCTCGGCCAGACCGGTGCGCGCGGTGTCGATGATCTGGCGTGCCAGGGCCCGGTCGTGGTTCCGCATGGCGAGCGGGAGCCGGTGGAACAGGGTCTTCACGGCGTTCACGGTCTCGCCGGCCTTCGTGAACAGGCGCGCGGCGCGCTGGAGGTCGGCCTCGCCGCCCTCGTCGCCCGACTGGATGCGGTACCGCCCGAGCGCCGTGAGCGCTTCGGCGATCTGTACGGTGTCTTCCGCCCGCTCCGCGAGCTCGAGCGAGCGCTGGGTGTACTCCCGGAACCGCGCCCGCTCGCCCCGGAGCTCCCACACGAGCCCGATCCCGCGCAGAGCCGACGCCTGGTGGGTGAGCGAGCCGGCCCGCTGAGCGTGGTCGTGGGCCTCCTCGAACCAGACGCGTGCGCGCTCGAGGTCCGACAGGTCCATCGCGGCCTGCGCCATGATCCGCAGGATCTCGGACATGGGCACCTGCCAGCCGTGGCTCCGGGCGACGCGCATCAGTCGGCTTCCGGCCGCGATGGCATCCTCGGGGCGCCCCTCCAGGCGGTCCGCCGTGAGCCTGAGGCCCCAGGTGGCCGCTGCACGCGGGTCTTTCGAGAGCTTCTTGCGCTCGACGGTCTGGTCGTACCGGTCGATCAGCTTGCGCAGGCCCGCGATGTCGCCGCGCCGGAGGCGGTCGGTCGCGTCATCCAGGACCTCGTCCAGACCGTCCGCCAACCGACCTCCCGTTCACATGCGTTTCACCCGTTCGCCGTCACGAGTCCAACCCGGCCGTGCAAAGTGGATGTGACTGGAGGGTGAGACAGATGCTGCTGATGATGCTCGGACTGGCGCAGGCGGGAGACGTGTGGCTGGTGGTCGACGAGCCCGACCGACACCTGGCCGTGCCGACCTCGTGGCTCACGTCGGACGAGGGCAAGGTCACCCTGAAGACCCGCGACGGCGAGCTCGTGCTCGACGACGAGGTGGGCCGTCTGGCACGTCAGGCCGAGGGTGCGAAGCGCTCGTGGGCCCTCCAGAACGGGTCGCTCGGGCTCGAGCACCGCGCGGTCGCCGACGGCGCGGTGCATTCCGTGGATCTCGGCATCGGGAACGGGCTCCGCGTCACCGTCGATCTGGGGGAGGACACCGCGAAGCTCGCGGCCTCCAGCATCGACGCCGACCTCACGGTGGACGGGCTCCACCTCACGCTGCACGACGACGACCTGCTCGCGCCGCTGCGCCGGTCTACACCCACCGTGCTGTACTCGGGCACGAACGCGAAGGGGAAGCGCGTGCACATCGAGCTGAAGTAGGGACGGACGCGGGCCGTCGGCGGGTTGCTCCCCTGCGGGACGCGGCATAGCGGACCGCGATGGAGGATCGATGAAGTTCCGTGCACTCTCCCTGGTGGCGCTCCTGGCCGCGTCCACCGCCGTCGCCGACGACACCCCCGAGATGTCGGCCCGCTACCGCCACGTCGTGATGGATGGCGTGGGCTCCCACATGAAGGCGAGCGGGCTCATCGTGAAGGGCGAGGTGTCCCGCACGTCCGACCTCGCGGTCCACGCGAAGGCCATCCACGATGCGTCGCTCACGTTCGACCAGCTGTTCCCGAAGGGCTCCGGCCCCGACGCCGTGCCGAAGACCGAAGCCCTCCCGAAGATCTGGGCCGACTGGGATGGGTTCGTGAAGGCGAACAAGACGTTCCAGGAAGCGAGCGCCGCGTTCGTGAAGGCCGCCGAGGGTGGCAAGATGGAAGAGATCAAGCCGGCTTTCGGTGCGCTCGGCAAGAGCTGCGGCGGCTGCCACGACGAGTACCGGAAGGACGAGGACTGATCGTCCTCGCGCTGGCGTCCGCCTTCGCCGGGGATGCCGAGCATGGTGCGCGGCTCGCGGGCCTCGGTGCGTGCGCGGCCTGCCACACCGCCGACGGCGGCGAGCCCTACGCGGGCGGGCACGCCGTCGAGACGCCGTTCGGCACCTTCTACGGAAGCAACCTCACGCCCGACCCCGAGCACGGGATCGGGACGTGGGCGTACGCCGACTTCGTGTCCGCGATGCGGCGCGGGAAGGGCCCGGATGGCGCGTACTGGCCGGCGTTCCCCTACACGTCGTTCAACGCACTCACCGACGCCGACCTCGAAGACCTGTGGGCGTTCCTGCAGACCGTGGCGCCCGTGGCGACCCCCGACCGCGAGCACGACGGTCCGGCGGGCTGGAAGCGGTGGGCGTGGCGCCGGCTTGCGTTCCGTCCGCACGCGTTCGAGCCCGACCCCACCGCGACGCCCGAGCAGCAGCGGGGGCAGTACCTCGTCGACGTGGTCGGGCACTGTGGGGAGTGCCACTCGCCGCGGAGCCGGCTCGGACGGGTCGATCGCGACGCCTACCTCGAAGGGGGCACGCCCCCGTTCAACAAGGCGCCCCCCATCGATCGCGAGGCGCTCGCGAGCTGGACGCACGGCGATCTCGAGTCGTTCTTCGAGATGGGCATGCTGCCCGACGGCGACTTCGTGGGCTCGGGGATGTACCGCGTGGTCGAGGACGGTACGGCGAAGCTGTCTCCCGAGGATCGGGCCGCGATCATCGCGTGGCTCACGCGGTAGTGTGCGGGGCATGAACCTCGAAAGGCTCCGGCACTGGCGGCCGGCCATCCTCGGTGTGCTGGGTGTGTGCGTCGCAGCGGCGGTCGCGCTCACGGCGATGGGTCGCGTGCCCTGGTGCAAGTGCGCGAGCCCGTCTCCGTGGTCGTGGGACATCTGGAGCCTGCACAACTCCCAGCACCTGCTCGACCCGTACACGTTCTCGCACATGCTCCACGGGGTCGTGTTCTACGGGCTCCTGTTCGCCGTGCTGCGCGGGCGGTACCCCCGTGTGGCGGTCGTGATCGCGGCGGGTCTCGAGGCCGCATGGGAGCTGCTCGAGAACACCGAGAGCGTCATCCAGCACTACCGCGAGACCACCATCTCGCTCGACTACTACGGCGACTCCGTCGCGAACTCGGTGTCCGACATCCTCGCGTGTGTCGCGGGCTACGCGCTCGCAGCGGCCGTGCCCTGGTGGGTGTCGGTCGTGGGCTTTGCGGTCACCGAGCTGATGCTCGCGGCCTGGATCAAGGACAGCCTGCTGCTGAACGTGCTGATGCTGGTCTACCCGCTCGACGTCGTGAAGCAGTGGCAGATGGGCGAGTAGCGCCTATTCCGGGCACTTCCGGTCGGGCTTCTCGGTGACCTGCATGCGCCACACGGGCTCCTCTTCGCCCACCAGCGTGCAGCGGGCGTCTCCGCGGCCGTTCGACAGGCCGACATCCCAGCCCATCGTGCCGAGCTCTTCGAACGCACACCCCCCGTTCGCCTGGTAGTAGGTCTCGGTGCCGCTGGAGCCCACGCCATTGCCGAGGGACGTGGCGTACACCCGCTCGGTGTCGGGGTCGACGCCGAGGTTGTGCAGGCCGGAGATCGCGTCGCACTTCGTGTAGCTGCTCGAGCTCGGGTCGAACCGGAACACCCAGGTGGCGTGGTTGTACGCGCCGCTGGCGTCGTCGTCGCGCACCTGGAGGTCGTTCACGCCGTCGAAGTCGACGTCGATCTCCGACATCACGAAGCCCTTCGTGTCGCGCCGACTCTCGGGGATGACGGGGATCGTGATCTCGCCCGAGTGCTTGCCGCCCACGTACACGGCCACGCGGTCTTCCAGCACCAGGTGCAGCTCGACCTGAGGGTGCCCGGCGCCCGGGCTGACCGTCCAGACGTGCATGGCGCCGTCGTCGACCGTCTCGGTGGCGGCGCCACCGCACGCGAGCGCGAGGATTGCTGTGATGACCAGGGCTGCGCGCATGGCATCCTCCCGGGGCAGTTGTACCGCGAGGAGGGCCGCATGGCGGACTGGGACCGCCCGTTGACCGAAGCCGAGGCCGCCTGGGTGGAGCGGTGCCGCGAGACCGCGAGGGTGCTGTACGACGGCGTCGAGGTGCCGCACCACTCTTGCGGGATCGCGATGGCGTCGACGTTCGGGCGCGCGACGCCCGCGTACCAGGCGCTCCGGCGCGGTGGGCTCACGGGGCTCGGGCCCTGCGGAGTGGCGCTGTCCGGCCGGATGATCCTCGGCGAGATCCTCGGCGACCCCGATCCGGCCGGGCCCGTCACCGGTGCGCTCCGCGCGGCGATGATGGACTACGAGGCCCGTCTGCCCGAGCGCTTGCGGCGGTCGTCGTGCAACGAGCTCGTGCAGGACCAGGGGGAGTTCGGAGGCCCGCAGCGGCACGCACACTGCACGAGGCTGGCATCCGAGACCGCCGCGCTCGTCGCCGAGACGCTCGTGCGCCACGGGGTGCCGCTGCCCGCCGACGCTAGCTGATCGAGGCGTTGTTCGGCTGCTTCTCGAGGAGATCCTCGGGGAATGCCGACACGCGCCCCACGTCGAGCACCTCGAAGCCCTGACCCTGGAGGATCTGCGTAGCCCGGCGGCTCCGCATCCCGGAGGCGCAGTACACGACGATGGGACCGGGCGCACCGAGCTCTCCGACACGCGCCCCCAGCTCGTCGACCGGGATGTTCCGGGCGGTCTTCGCGTGGAGCCTGCGGAACTCGCCCGGCGTGCGGACG
The DNA here is from genome assembly GCA_041389565.1 of Myxococcota bacterium. GTDB lineage: Bacteria > Myxococcota_A > UBA796 > UBA796 > JACKEQ01. The sequence goes on along the minus strand of JAWKRP010000014.1, from coordinate 182,132 downwards.
TCGAGCACGAGCGCGCCCCGCTCCAGGAAGGCGCGCAGGGCCGCGGGATCTCCCTTCGGGCGAAGCGAGAACCAGAGCGCGAAGCCGACCGCGACAGCGATGGCGATGAGCACGGAGGTGGGCATCTGCGATCTAGATACCACCGCAGGGGGCCGGACGGGGGGCGCTCGTGCGGTCGCGGGTGAAGGCCGTGCAGGCCCCTTCGGTGTGGATCTCGATCCGAAGCTCGTCGGACGTGAGCGTGACGAGCGCGAACCCGGCCTGGTCGGAGGCGAACAGGCTGGACGCACGGGCCCGGACCGGGCGCTGCTCGGATCCGGAACCCGAGACGACCTGGAGGATCGACCCGTCGGGGACGACCTGGAGGTGGTGGTCGTGCCCGGACACCACCAGATCCGGCGACACGGCCTCCAGGAGCGTGCGGTAGCCCCGCCCGCGACCGAGCGAGACGACCGGATCCGCGTAGTGTCCCGCGTCTCCGTGCCATCCGTCGGAGGCGAGGGGATGGTGGCCCACGGCGACCGTCCACCGGTCGGTGTCGAACGTCGGGCGGAGGATCGCGATGGCATCCTGTCCGCGACACGTGCCGGTCTTGCTGCAGCGCCGCACGAGGTACGTGGAGTCGAGCCCCACGAGCCGTGCCGCCGGAGTGTCGAGCGACCAGAAGTGCCCGCCCACCACGTCGTCGCGACGTGCGATCCACTCGAGCTCGCGAGTCGCCCGCTGCCGGCTCGCGCCTCCGAAGGGCCACCAGTACGCCCCCCAGTCGTGGTTCCCGAGCACGACGACCACGGGGATCGGCACGGCATCCGCGATCGCGTCGAGCACCCGCGTGTCTCCCGAGCGCGGGACCCCGTTCGGATACACGTTGTCGCCGGCCAGCACGACGAAGTCACAGTCCGGGCAGCCCTCGAGCACGCGGTCGAGCAGCGTGCGCGACGATGCGGGAAGCGCCCCGTCGTCCTGGTGGCCGAAGTCTCCGAGCACCGCGAACCGGGTGGTGTCCGCGACGGAGGCGGGGAGGCCGAGCTCCGAGACGACTGCGGGCGACTCCAGATCGAGGCGTCCCATCCGCGGGGTGCAGCCCACCAGGAGCAGAATGCTGCACCGCAGCATCGCGTTCACTTCTTCCCGGTCAGGCGCTTCTCGAGGGCAGCCAGGCGGGCGCGGAGATCGTCGAGCTCCCCGTCGACCTTCGACGCCGTGTCGGGTGCGTCGTCGTCTTCTTCCAGCCCGTCGTCGTCGTCCAGATCGTCGTCGACAGGATCCGGGGGCGGCGGTGGGCGCCGCTTTCGCGATGACTGCGGCGTGGGCTCGGGCTTCGCGACGGGCGGCGGATGATCGGGACGGATCCAGCCCGTCTGCCCCTCGAAGGCCTCGAGCTGCTGGTCGAGCATCTGCAGGCCCGTGGCGAGCTGCGTCATCGCCATGCGCTGGACCGGGTTGTCGGTGGTGCTGCGGATCATGCGATGCAGCAGTCCCGGTGGCAGCAGGAGCTTGGTGCCCTGGAGCTCGAGCAGGATCTGGAGCAGCGTCTGCTGGGTGAGATCGTCTCCCTCCTTGGCGTCGATCACCTGGATCCGATGACCCTCGCGGATCCGGTCCGCGATCTGCTGCAGGTTGACGTAGGCGCTGCTCGTGGTGTCGTACAGCCGTCGATTCCCGTACTTCTTGATGATGATCATCGCGCCAGGATGTCCTTTGGAGCGTGTTTTGTTGCGACGCAAAGAAAAGTGCTTGCCGCAGTGCGGCAAGAGGCTAGACTACAGGCGTCAACCCGAACAGGAGACTTCCCCATGTTCCCGATGAACGACACCGTGCGCAAGAACCTCAAGTCGAACTTCGAGCTGTCCACCAACGTGGCCGGCCAGATGATGGACTGGCAGTCCACCATGGTGCTCGCGAGCCAGAAGCAGGTCAACGCCATGATCGACGGCTACCGCAACGTCCTCGAGGCCAACCACAAGGCCACCCGTGCGATGCAGCAGATGTTCGTCGACAGCTTCGGCGCCGACGAGACCGCCGCGGCCTGAGCCTCACCGGTTCCGTAAACGACCCCGGTCGTTCTCCGGGCCGGACGTGCTGCGGCGCGTCCGACCCCCAGATCGCCCGCTGTCCCTGGAGACGAGATGTCCGAGATGCCCGACCTCACGAAGATGTCCCAGCAGTTCTACGAGCAGTGGGAGCAGGGGATGACGGCCTGGTGGGACCAGGTCCTCGAGAACCCCGCGTTCCTGTCCGCGCTCGGCGAGAACGTCGCGAACCAGTCCCGCATGCGCGGGGCCTACGCGAAGGCCGTCGACGAGAACCTCACCAAGATGCACCTGCCCACGCGCGGTGACCTCGTGCGCGTGGCGCGCATCGCCACCCTGCTCGAGGAGAAGGTCCTCACCGTCGAGGATCACCTCCTGAACATCCAGGACACGCTCGGCCGCATCGAGAAGGAAGCGATCACTGCCCGCATCGACGCGGCGGAGACCCGGATCGAGCTGCGCGAGAAGCTCGCGGCCCTCGAAGCCCGTCTCGAAGCGCTCGAGGGCGGCTCGCCGGCCTCGTCCGCCAACCGTCGCCCGCGCGCGAAGAAGGAGTCGTGATGCTCGACAAGATGATGGAGTTCACGAAGTTCGTCGCGAAGTTCAAGTTCGACGGGTACGCCATCGGCACGGCGCCCCACGAGGTGATCTTCCGCCAGAACAAGAGCTGCGTGCGGTACTTCGAGCCCGCCGAGCGCAAGGGCGAGCCGCTGTTCATCAGCATGCCGCTCATCAACAAGTGGGCCGTGTTCGACCTGCTCCCGCACAAGAGCGTCATCCGCGGCCTCGTCGACGCGGGCATCCCCGTGTACCTGCTCGACTGGGGCACCCCCCAGGCCGAAGACGCGCCCGTCGGCATGGAGGAGCTGCTCGACAGCGTGATGCGTCGCGCCCTCGACCGCACGCGCCGCCACGCCCGCAACCGCTGGAACACCGAGACGCTCGACGCGCTCGGCTACTGCGTGGGCGGCACGGTGCTCGCGGCCTACTGCGGGCTGTACCCCGATTCGTTCCGTCGGGTCGCCCTCCTCGCGGCGCCCATCGACTTCCGGCACGCCGGCCGCCTCGCGACCTGGGCCGATCCCGAGACCTTCCCGGTCGACCAGATCATCGACAACCACGGGAACTTCCCGGCCGAGCTGATGGGCACGAGCTTCGTGTGGCTCAAGCCGTCCACCACGCCGGACAAGTGGAAGGGCCTGTGGGAGCGGTTCGACCAGCCGGGCTTCCAGGACACCTGGGCCGCGATCGAGGCCTGGAACTCCGACAGCATCGACTTCTGGGGCGAGGCCTACCGCTCCTACATCAAGAACTGCTACTTCCAGAACATGTACTTCCAGGACGGATGGCCCATCGGTGGCCGCAAGGCCGACCTCCGCAAGGTCATGTCGCCGCTCCACGTGTTCGCGGCCGACCGCGACCACATCTGTCCTCCGGCCGCCGCGTTCGGCGCGAAGGACGTGTGGGGCGGGCCCGTTCAGTGCACCGAGCTCAAGGGCGGGCACGTGGGCATCTGCCTGTCGAGCCGCCTCGTGAAGGCCATCGCGGCCTGGTCGCTCGAGCCGGAGGCCTGATGGACCTCCCCGATCCCCTGCAGGGCCTCGAGTCCGTGCTCTCCGGGATCGGGGGCGCCGACCAGACCGCTCGTGTACGCCGCGGCATGTGGCTGCACGCGACGCTGCCGCGGCCGCCGGTCGGAACGACGCCGCACACGGTGATCCACCGCCAGGACAAGCTCGAGGTGCGCTACTACGCACCCGTCGGGTCGGAGCGGCTGGCTCCCGTGGTGGTGGTGCCGTCGCTGATCAACCGCGCCTACGTGTGCGATCTCGAGCCCGACCGGTCGCTGGTGGGTGGGCTCGCCAAGCTCGGGCACCCCGTCTACCTGGTGGACTGGGGGATTCCCGGGCCCGAGGACGCCGACGAAGGCGTCGCCTACATCCTGCTCACCTTGCTGCATCGCAGCGTGGTGCGTGCGTGTCACCACGCGCGTGCAGAGAAGGTGATGCTGCTCGGCTACTGCCAGGGCGGCACGCTGGCAGCGATGTACACGGCCCTCCGCCCGCAGAAGGTGGGCGCGCTCTCGTGCCTCGCGACCCCCGTGGACTTCACGGAGGGCGGTCGGTTCTCCGACTTCGCGAATGCCGGCGACGTGGCTTCGGTGATCGGGCCCGACGGTCTCGTCGACATCGACGTCATGTCGAGCGCGTTCAAGCTGCTCGACCCCATGGGGAACGTGTCGAAGTACATGGCGCTCGAGGCCGCCTCGAAAGACCCACGCACGCTCGCCCGCACCCTGGCCCGCGAGCGTTGGCTCGAGGAGAACGTGCCGCTCCCGGGACGCTTCGCGGTGGAGTTCATCACCAACGCCTACCGCGAGAACCGCCTGCTGGCGGGCACGTGGGAGGTGGACGGCGAGCGCGTGGACCTCGGGAGCATCCGGTGCCCGGTGCTCGTGACCCCGTGCGCGAAGGACTTCATCGCGCCGCCCGAAGCGTGCGCCCCTCTGGCGGACGTGGTGGGCTCCGAGGACGTCACGCTGGAGATGCTGAGCTCGGGCCACATCGGCTGTGTGGTGGGGGGCTTCGGCCCGAAGGTGTACTACCCGATGCTCGATCGCTGGTTCCGCCAGGTTCAGGCCTGATTCTGTCGGAGGGGCCGGGCGCGGGCCGCTCGGGCCACGGATCCCGGCAGGGACGCAACCGCACTCGCCTGACGGCGCCGATCGCGTGGACCTCCGGTGCTCCGGAGACCCCGTCGCGCCCGCGCAGGAACCACGCGCCATCCTTCGCGACCAGCGCCTCGGGCACCAGGTTGGCAAACCCCCGCGGGGTGTTCGCGAGGAACCACATCGGACGCTGGGTGTAGAACGCCCGGTGGCACGCGGTGAGGATGCCGGGCTCGACGTGGGTCTCGGGCTCGCCCGCGGGCTCGAGCTCGGGCGCCTCGACGATCCCGAGCAGCGCGCGGACCTGGGCCTCGACGGCCTTCGGCAGCGCATCCAGGAGCTTCGTGAGCAGCGGACCCCGCCGCGCCGCGGGCTCGCTCGGCGCCACCGACAGGGCGAGCGCGAGCCGCGTGATCTCCTCGGCTTCGAGCGCGAGCCCGCAGGGCCGGCTCTCGGGCGAGAGCCAGAAGCCCCCACCCCGGCCGCCGAGCCCTCCAATCGTGTAGCCCTGCGCACGGAGCGCGGCGACGTCGCGGTAGATCGTGCGCACGCACGTTCGGCACGTGTAGGCGAGCTCGGGCGCGGAGATGCGGCCCGTGAACCGCACACGTCGCCCGAAGCGACCCTGGAGCCACGGCGCCGGGGAGGGACGGTGGCTGCGCTCGCGCAGGGTGAACAGGATGAGCTTCTGGCGTTCGGGTGCGTTCATCTCTTCAACGTACGTCCCCGTGCGGACAGAAATTGGCCTCCCACGAGAAATCTGTTGGCCATGGCCCCGCGGGCTCGCCTCGAACCTGGTCCTGCACTGACTGGCCGGCGATCTCAGGGGTGTTGACCGTCAAGATGTCGACATGCGGTAGCCGCCTGGAACGGCCGAGACCGGAGGTTCAGCGGAGGCCGGGAATATATCGGCCGGAGAGCCAGGAATCGGCGGATGGACCTCGGTTCCCTCGGTTCCATCGGTTCGCCCGGCCTGTTGACGCGGAGACGACCCCCGCATGCCTGACGCTCGGGTTTCGCTGACATCCGAGGTCCGCGAATGCCGAGCGCCGCAGATCCGAGGCTCCACGTCGGGTGCGGCGGAGCGAGGTGGTTCGCGTCGAGTGCCGCGGAGATCCCTTGCCATGGCGCGTCCGGCGCGCCGCGTCAGGGGGGCCGGAGGGGGCGCGGAGCGCCGTCGCGCAGCGACCGAGGCCGAACGGCCGAGTCCGGAGGACACCCGCCGGTCCCGGACCGGAGGGCCGGGGCCGGGACGCCCACGAGATTGCAGCTTGACGCGTTGCAGCATGGAGGATACTGCGTTGCGGTATTCAGGAGGCTGGTATGTGGGCATGGGCCTTTTTCGCGATCTATGCGGTGGCTACGGCCGGTCTCGCGTTGCGGAGCAGCAGCGCGACCGCTGACGGCTCGAGCTTCGCCATCGGCAGCGGCAAGATGAACCCGTGGATGGCGGGGATCACGCTCGGCGCGTGCCTGGCCTCGTCGTCGACCTTCGCGATCGTGCCCGGCTTCGTCTACAAGGAAGGGCTGCCGGCGCTCATCGGCTTCACGGTGCCGTTCATCGCGGGCATCGCCCTGGGGCTGTTCTCGATGGCGTACCGCTTCCAGAGCGTCGGTGCGAAGGTGGGTGCGCTCACCGTCCCGCACTGGCTCGGCGCTCGCTACGAGAGCGACGTGCTGCGACGCACCTTCGCCGCGCTGAACGTGCTGAACATCGCCTACCTCGTGCTGATCACCGTGGGCTGCGCCTACATCATGCGCGACGCGCTGGGGCTCTCGTACGAGGCCTCGGTGTTCGGCATCGTGCTGTTCGTGTTCGCGTACACGGGCCTCGGTGGCGCGGTCGCCCACGCGTGGACGAACAGCCTGCAGGGCATCGTGATGCTGGCGATGGCGGTGCTGGTGTTCCTGTCGGGCGCGCACCTGTGGGGCCAGATCGGCCCGGACCTGTGGGCCACGGGCCTGACGGCGCCCGAGTCGCGCCTGTTCTCGACGCATGGCGAGGTCTGGCTGGTGCAGCTGGGCATGGGGTTCGCGCTCACGACGCAGCCGCACCTCCTGTCCAAGGCGCTCTACGTGGAGGACCGCAAGGCGCTCACGAAGACCCTCGGGATGGGTGTGGTGACGTTCTCGGTGTTCTGCCTGGTGCTGTTCGCTGGCGCCTACGGGCGGCTGGTGCTGCCCGCCGACGTTCCGCAGGATGCGATGATGGCGCAGTACCTCCAGGTGGCGTTCGGGAACCCCGCGGTGTCGGCGCTGGTGAGCGTGGCCATCCTCGCGGCGGCGATGTCGACGCTGGACGGTCTGCTCGTGGCGATCGCGGCGAGTGTGGGCAACGACATCTTCCCGGGCGAGGGCTCGGTGTTCCTGAACCGGCTCGTGCTGGTGGTGCTGGCGGTGCTGACGATCGGCATCTCGCTGAACCCGCCCGGCCTCGTGCTCCTCGTTGGACAGCTCGGCGTGTACGGACTGGTGGCGGCCTCCGCCGGTCCGCTGCTCGCCGGGCTGTTCAGCCAGGGGCGCCTGCCGGCCTGGGGCGCGCTGTCGTCGACGGCGGTGGCCCTCGTGTCGTACGGTCTCCTCAACCTCGTCCAGGGCAACCCGGGCGTGGCAGCGCTGGGGGCGATGGCGATGGCGATTCCGGTGGCTTTCCTTCCGGTGGTGGTTCGGCTGGCTGCAGCCCGTGAGCTCGAGGTGACGGCGTGAGGGCGACGAGCAACTGGCTGGAGGCGCATGCGCGGTTCCGTCCGAACGCCGAGGCGATCCTCGACGTGGACAACGGCCGGCGCTGGTCCTACGCGGAGCTGTACCGCGACTCGCTCCGCTGGGCGGGGCGCCTCCAGGCAGCGGGCGTCGAGCGGGGCGACCGGGTGGCGCTCCTGGCGCACAACCGGGGGGAGCACTTCGCGCTGATGTTCGCGTGCGCCGAGCTGGGCGCCATCCTGTTCCCGATGAACTGGCGGCTCGCCCCCGAGGAGCTGTCGTGGCAGCTCGGGAACTGCGAGCCGAAGGTGGTCCTCGCGGATCGCGCCTTCCAGGACACGCTGCGCGTCGAGATGCTCGACCTCGAGAGCGGGCCGGGCGAACGGTCGCTGCAGGGTCCCGGTGCGACGCTCGAAGAGCCGTGGGTGCTGATGTACACGTCGGGATCGAGCGGGAAGCCGAAGGGCGCGCTGCTCACCCACGGTCAGCTCCACTGGAACGCCGTGAACACGACGCTGGCGTGCGATCTGGCGCCGTCCGACAGCACGCTGACCTTCACGCCGCTGTTCCACACGGGTGGGCTGAACTGCCTGTCCTCGCCTCTGCTGCATCGCGGCGGACGGGTCGTGCTGACGCGCGGCGTCGACGTGGAGCAGTCGCTGGATCTGATCGAGAACGAGAAGATCACGCTGCTGATGGGCGTTCCGACGATCTACCAGATGCTCGCCGATCACCCGTCCTTCGCGGGGCGTGACGTGAGCTCGGTGCGCGATGCCCTGTGTGGCGGGGCACCGCTGTCGATGCCGCTGCTCGAGCGGTACCTGGAGCGCGGGATCCCGCTGCGTCAGGGCTTCGGGATGACCGAGGTGGGCCCGAACTGCTTCTCGATGCCGCACGACCGCCTGCGCGAGAAGATCGAGAGCGTCGGTCTGCCGATCCACCACGTGGCGGCGAAGATCGTGCGTCCCGACGGGTCGGAGTGCGACGTGGACGAGCCCGGCGAGCTGCTGATGTCGGGGCCGGCGGTGTTCAAGGGGTACTTCCGGAACCCGGATGCCGACGCGAAGTCGTTCGTGGACGGGTGGTTCCGCACGGGAGACATGCTGTCGCGCGATGCCGACGGGTTCTTCCGCGTGCGCGGACGTCTGAAGGAGATGTTCATCTCCGGCGGCGAGAACGTGTACCCGGCCGAGATCGAGGCCGTGATCCACGCGTGTCCGGGCGTCGCCCATGCAGCCGTCATCGGCGTGCCGCACCCGCGCTGGGGAGAGGTCGGCCGCGCGTTCGTGGAGCCCCGTCCGGGCGAGTCGGTCGACGCGGACGCCGTCCGTGCGTGGCTCGATGGGCGTCTCGCGAGGTTCAAGGTGCCGAAGGACATCATCGTGATGCCCGAGCTCCCGCGAACCGCGTCGGGCAAGCTCGACAAGCCCGCGATGAAGCGTCTGGAGCCCTAGATTCCTGGTTGCTGCGGCGCAGCATGCGGGCTACGTTCGCTCCCACTGGAGGACGAAGTCCATGAAGATCGAAGCCGCGCGCGCCCTCGTGACCGGAGGCGCCCAGGGAATGGGCCGGTGTTTCGTCGAGCGCTTTCGGGACGCTGGCGCCAAGGTCGCGTTCTGTGACGTGAACGCCGACGGTGTGAAGGCCGCTGCCGAAGAGCTCGGGGTGCCGGGCTTCGTGGCCGACGTGGCGGACGAGGCGAGCGTGGAGGCGATGATCCGCGACGCGAGCGAAGCCCTCGGCGGCGTGAACGTGCTCGTGAACAACGCGGGCATCACGCGCGACGGGCTGCTCGTGAAGAAGGACCGCACGACGGGCGCGTTCTCGTCGCTGTCGCTCGCGAAGTGGAACCAGGTGCTGGCCGTGAACCTCACGGGTCCGTTCCTGTGCACGCGCGCGTTCACGCTGCAGTGCATCGAGCGCGAGATCACGGATGCCTGCATCGTGAACATGTCGTCGATCAGCAAGGCCGGGAACATGGGCCAGGGCAACTACTCCGCGACGAAGGCGGGCATCGCGTCCGACACGGTCGTGTGGGGCAAGGAGCTCGCGAAGTACGGCATCCGCGTGGGCGCCATCGCGCCGGGCTTCATTCGCACCCCCATGGTCGAGGCCATGCGCGACGACGTGCTCGCGAAGGTGATCGCGCCCGTTCCGCTGCAGCGGCTCGGCGAGCCCGACGAGATCTGGGAAGCCGTGCAGTTCATCGTGAAGTGCGGCTACTTCACGGGGCGCACGATCGAGGTCGATGGCGGTCTCCGCCTCTGATCCAGCGCGGCCTCCAGGGGCTCGCGCAGGCGGGCCCCGAGCGAGGCGAACCCGAAGGTGCGGGCCAGCTCCCGGAGCAGGTCCTCGTCGGGTGTGCGACCGAACCGTGCGAGGAGCGCGTCCGCGGCGTTGACGAGCTCCTGCATCGGGATCTGGTCGAGATCGCGCCGGGTGTTCGGACGCTCGGGGTCGGGCACGCGGTACCCCCGCCAGCCGGCATCGCGCTGCGCGGGCCCGATCACCCCGTCCACCACGGGGATCCCGCTTGCTTCGAGCGCTGTTGCGAGCGCCCGCTGGATGCGCACGGTCGCCCGGGTGGACCACGCGGACGCCAGCCGGCTCGCCGCCAGCTCCAGCGTGAGCGGACCCTCGGTGTCCACGAGCGCGCGGACCCACGCCACGTGCCCAGGATGGTCCTCGCGGAACCCGTCGCTCGGACCGAGTGGTGCCTCGTGCACGCGGTACACGGACTCCAGGGGCTCCGGAGGCTCGAGCAGCTCTGAGTCTGCGGGGTCATGCTGCGGTGCAACATCGCGGATCGTGGGGCCCGCAGTCTGTGCACAGCTCGCGGCCTCCACGAGCCCAGCGAGCACCGCATCGGGGTCGCGCAGCCAGTCGAGGATGCGCACCCGCACCCAAGCATGCCAGCCGAGACCGGCCAGCACCTCGGGCCGCAGCCGCTCCCGGTCGCGGGTGGTGGGCGTGGTCGCATGTCGGGGGCCATCGAGCTCGATGCCGAGTGCCCACACCGAGGGGTCGTCCTGCCGACGGACCGCCACGTCGACCCGCCAGTCGCCCACACCCACTTCGGTGTGTGCGTCGAACCCCGCCTGGACGAGATGCGCCGCGATGGCGTCGGCCACGAGCTTCGCCGAGGGATCGGGCCCGTCGTCGGCCGTCGGGAGCTCGGAGCGGTCGGCATCGGCCGCGAGCAGGAACGCCTGGAGGTCGTGCAGGCCGCGGGACTCCGTGCGGGACAGGTCGAGCTCGCGGGGCCGGAAGCTGCAGAACACCACGAGGAGCTCGCGGGCGCGGGTGATCGCGACGTTCAGCCTGCGCTCGCCCCCGTCCTGGCCGAGCGGACCGAAGTGGTTCGTCATCCGACCCGTCTCGTCGGGCCCGTAGCCGATGGAGAACAGCACCACGTCGCGCTCGTCGCCCTGGACGTTCTCCAGGTTCTTCACGAGCACCGGCTCGGCGGTCTGCTCGGGATCGAAGCACGCGTCCAGCGTCGGGTCGGCGTCGCGTGCGGCGTCGAGGAGATCCTCGATCACGCGCTGCTGCTGGCGTCCGAAGGTGACGACACACAGGCTGCGCCCGACCTCCGCGGGGTCGCGCAGGCGCCGCAGCACCTCCGCGACCACCGCCTCGGCCTCGAGAGGGTTCGTGGACGTGCGCCCGCGGTCGTACACCCCGTCGACCCGCTCGAGACGGACTCCCAGGCGCGGATCGCGGTCGCGGGCGGCCGGCAGGACCTGGAGATCGCCGGCGTAGTAGCGCTGGTTCGAGAACGCGATGAGCCCGTGGTGCCGGCTCCGGTAGTGCCAGCTGAGCCGGAGCGACGGCAGCCCGGACGCCGCGCACTCGTCGAGCACGCTGTCGAGCTCTTCGAGCAGGTCGTCCTCCCGCGTGTCCTCGTCGTCGTCGCGGGTGTTCGTGAAGAACGTGGTGGGCGGGAGCTGCTGGCTGTCGCCCACGACGACGACCTGGCGCCCACGGGCGATCGCGCCGATGGCCTCGTGCACGGGCACCTGGCTGGCCTCGTCGAACACCACGAGGTCGAACGGCTCCTGCGACGGGTCGAGGTACTGCGCGACGGACAGCGGGCTCATGAGCACGCAGGGCTTGAGCTGCCGGAGCAGGCCCGGACACTCCGCGAACAGGCGGCGGGGGCTCGCGAACCCGCTCTTCCGCTTGAACTGACGGAGCAGGATTCCCGCCGCGGACCGGGGAGGCGCCCCCCCATCGAGCTGCGGCAGTCGCGACGCGATGCGGGCCACCACGTGGGCGCGCGTCGCTGCCAGGACCTCCGCGTCGAGGGCGGCGAACCGGGCTTCGCGCTGCGCGGCATCCAGGGTGCTCCACCGCGAGAGGACAGGGGACCGCGCGATGTGGTGGTCGAGCCACCACTGGCGCCAGGCGTCGTCGAAGGCGGTGGGCAGGCGCTCGGCGTCGATCGCACCGGACTCCAGCGCGCCGACCGGCCCGGCGAGCCCGAGCTCGAGGGCCGTGTCGCGGACCGCCCGGTAGGCACCCCAGTCGGGGAGGTCGGCGAGATGGGAGGTCCAGCGGGCGAGATGCGCGGAGACGGCGTCCAGGTGCCGCGATTCCTGGGCATCCAGCGCTCCCGGCTCGAGCTCGAGCGTGGCTTCCAGGTGCGCGCGGCTCGCGAGCCAGGCCGCCCACGCCTCGCGCCATGCAGACACCTTCGGGGCGGCGGAGTGGGGACGGTCGGACGCCGCGAGGGCCAGCGCGCCGGGGAACCGGTGGGCGCGGCGCCGGAGATCGCGGGTGTACGCGAGGAGCGGGTCGAGCTCCGGAACGACGGGGATGCCCCACTCGTCGACGGGCACGGGCCCGATGAGCGTCTCGATCGCCGCGGTGTTGCGCGCTTCGTGCTCGCGTCGCTCGGCGACGGCGGCGGCCCGCTCGTAGCCCTCGAACAGCGCCTGGTGGGTGGGTGCGCCGCCCTTCTGCACCAGCCGGGCGCGACTCCGCACGCCCCACAGCATCACCCAGGAGACCAGCCAGAACCACGACATCCACGTGGCCAGGCGCGTGCGCTCGGCTTGGAGGTCGACCCGGAGCACCGGAGGCTGGAACCGCTCTGCGAGGGTGTCGCGATCCCACGCGAGCGCGCGCACCCGATCGCGCCACGCCTCCACGTCGTCTTCGCCGCCCTTCAGGAGCGCGAGCCGGGGACCGGGGGTGCGCTCGACGGCTTCGAGCAGCGCATCGAGCTCGGCGAGCGCGCCGACGTCGACGTGGTCCGTGCGACCGAGCCAGGGATCCAGCCCGGTGCAGGCGGCCTTCACGGCCTCTACGGCGCGGGTGGCGGCGTCCAGCGCGGTGCGCGCAGCGTCGATGCGCGCGGGGTTCCAGTCGGTGGCGCGGATGGCGGTGAGTGCAGCAGGATCGGCGTGCAGGCGATGCCGCGCCGGACCCAGCACCGTGAGCGCGTCGCGCGCCGCATCCCGCCAGGCGGGGTCGGTGGCGCGCGCCGGATCGAAGTCGCAGGCCACCGGTTCGCCAGGACCGCGCTCCCAGCGCTCCACGATCGCTTCGAACACGGTGCGGCCGGGCGGATGGGGCGTGTTCAGGTCTTCGGCGGTGGCCGAGAGCGTCTCGATCTGGCGGTGGAGCTCTGCGGCCCGGGCTTCCCAGTCGCCGCGCGGACGTCGGGCGCGGAACGCGGCGGCTTCGCGGAGCTGCTGGATGAACGCCGGCCGGCTCGCCTTGTTGGAGTGCAGCTCCAGACAGAACGGCGCGAGCCCGATGCGCTCGAGGCGATCGTGCACCACCTCCAGCGCGGCGCGCTTCTGGCTCACGAACAGCACGGTGCGCCCGTGCGCGAGGGAGTGCGCGATCAGGTTGGCGATCGTCTGGCTCTTGCCCGTTCCCGGCGGACCCTCGAGCACGAAGCTCATCCCGGCGTCCGCAGCCGCGAGGGCCGCAAGCTGCGATCCGTCGGCATCGAGCGGGCACAGCACGTCTGCGGGGCGCCAGGTCCGGTCGATTCCCTGGGGGACCGGCGCAGAGGCCGTCGCCTCCGGGGCTTCCCGCAGGGTGAGCCGACGCACCACGGGGTGCTGGAGCAACGTGTCTGCGCAGTCTTCGAGGTCGCGCCACATCCGGATCCGCGTGAACGCCAGGATCGCGATGCACGCGTCGCGCCGCACCTCGAACGACGCGGTGGTCGGCGTCTCGGACAGTCGGCGCGCCACGGTGTCGAGCACGCCGTTCACGTCGACGCCGGCTTCGTCTTCGGGGAGCGGGCGCAGCTCCGCGAGGTCGAGCCCGTGATCGCGCCGCAGCAGCTCCGCGAGGGCGGGGTTCAGCTCGACTTCGACGTCACTCCGCTCGATCCACCACCGGTGCTGGCGGCGCACGAGCATGACGGGGACCAGGAGGAGGGGCGCGATCCGCGGCACGTCCGGCGCGTCGGACGCATGGAAGCGCACCGAGCCGAGCGCGAGGAACAGGCCGTGCAGGCCGCCCTCGTCGAGCATCGTGCGCGCCGCGCGCGCCGCGTTGCGCGCGACCTTCTGCAGGCGCGCTTCGGACAGCCCGGTGACCAGAGGCTCGAGCCGCACGGGCTCTCCGATGGCCAGCACGTCTTCGAGCGCGCCCGGGTCGGGCACATCGAGCAGGAGCGTCGTGGAGCGCGACCGGAAGCTCAGCAGGGGATTGCGGAACGACAGGTCGAGCAGCGCAGAACGAAGAACGCCCAGGCGGTCGGGCTCTGGTGGGAGCTCCGACGTCACCTGGGCGTTCCTCGTGCAGTGCGCGGGAAGCGCTCTACATCGTGGGCATGCTGCAGTTGGCCTGCCCGGCGAGATCGGGGATGTCCCCGTTGCACTTGGCGTTCTCTTCGAGGCAGCCGTAGTACTCGGTCATGTCGACGGGCGACATGTCGAGCTGGTCCGGACAAATCTGCGACGCGTCCGTCTGGGCCATCTTCATACACGGAAGCGCGTTCTGGGCTTCGATGTAGGACTTGCACGCCGCCTGGTTGGCGAAGCTGCCGCCCCCACAAGCGAGGCTGAAGATGATGGCGGACGAAGCCGCTCCGAACGTGATCCACCTGGTCATCTGGTGTTCCCTCCTGGCGGCCCATTCTGCACGGAATGCAGCTCGGGTGCACGCCTCATCGAACGCTCGGAGGCTGGACCGGGAGGGGGCGGGCTGTCAAGAACCCCGAGGACGACCTCCATCGGTTCCTTCTGGCACGGGTCGGATCGATCCGCGGTCGCGATCGGGCGCCGGTCGGGCTCGCGGGGCATAGAGTGCACTGGAGGGGTGATCGTGGCGTTCACCGTCCGCAAGCGGACTGCATACGGGCTTCTCGGCTGTTCGGCCGCGGCGGGCGGGCTGTTCGCGGTCGTGCTGGGGGCCGGTGGCATCGGAGCGGTGCTGTTCCCGGCCTGGGCCTGGCAGCAGAGCGTGCGCACGGCGCTGAGCACGCTCACGTCCGGTGAGGCCGACTTCTCGTCGGTGAGCCTGCACGACGACGGCGCGCAGCTGTTCGGGCTCACGATCACGCATCCGAACGGCACGGAGGTCCTGCGCGTGGAGCGCATCGACGTGGTGTGCGAGCCGGTCACGCTCACCACGTCCGACTGGCACCTCACGGAGGTCGCGCTGCACGGCGTGTTCGTGCGGCTCGACGAAGCGGGCGACGGGCTCGCGCTCCCGCCGGCCACCTGGGATCTCGTGTGGGGCGACGGATCGTCCGAGGGCGCGCCACGGGTGCAGATCGACCGGCTCGTGTTCGAGGGCCTCACCTTCGAGGGGCGCGGCCAGAAGGGCGTGCTCGCGGGCACCTCCGCGCGCGGCGAGGCCACGGATCTCCGGATCGACGTGGAGGCCGAGCGCCCCGTGGTGATCGCGCGCGCCACGATCGAGGAGGTCGCGAGCACGGTGGAGGGCCGCGAGCTGGTCGACCTCGCGCGCCTGGAGCTCGGCGACGACGGGGTGTTCGCGGCCACCGGGGTGGAGGGCTCGGTTGCGCTCCAGGTGTCGGGATGGCCCGTGTGGCCGCCCCTCGTCGAGCTGTGGATCCCCACCTGGGCCGGTGGGCGTGCCGTTCCCGCGCCCGGCGAGCCCGAGCCGTGGTGGGGATGGGAGCCCGCGACCTGGGTGTGGGTGCCCGACCACGGCACGGCCGAGGGGCGCGTGGTGCTGACCGACCGGTTCATGGCGTCGCGCCCGGCCACGTGGGTGCTGTCGAACACGAAGGCCTCGATCGGCCCGGCCGACAAGCGCATCCCGTGGACGGTGACCGCGTACACCGCGGGCGCGCCGGTCCGTTCGCGGGGGCACATCGCTTCGGACGGGAGGATCACGGGCCATGTGTCGGCCGACGACCTCGAGGCCAAGGCGTTCGACCCGTACCTCTCGGTGAACCTACACAAGTTCGGGGTCGAGATCCGCGAGGGCAAGCTCGACGCAGAGGTCGACTGGGTGCTCCGCGGCTCCGCGCTGGCCGTCACCGGGCCCGTCAGCCTGTACAACGTCCGGTTCACGCGGACGTCGGCGTTCTCGGGGCTCAACAAGGCGCTGCTCACCACCGCCAGCTGGCTCGCGGGCGGGAACGACAAGACGTTCACCACGGAGGTCGACGTGCGGGGCGACTTCGCCGACCCCCGCTTCTCGCCGTTCCGCCAGATCTTCGGAGACGTGAGCTCCGCGATGGTGAAGGACGCCGGCGACCGCGTCGGGAAGGGCGCCTCCACCGTGAAGGAGACCGCCGGCAAGCTCTGGGACAAGGTGTTCAAGTAGGCAGGCCCGGCGCGGGGGCGCGGGCCCCGTTAGGTCGGCGCCATGGGAATGGGCGACACACACGGCTCGCGGTTCGCCTCCACCGAGCCTCCGAAGAAGGCGAAGCCACCGCGCCACCAGCGCGGGAGGGTGAGCTACACCCACCGCTTCCTGCCGATGAACCGGGCGGATCTCGCGGAGCGCGGGTGGGACTCCGTCGACATCGTGATCGTCACGGGCGACGCGTACGTCGACCATCCCGCGTTCGGGCCCGTGCTGATCGCGCGATTCCTCGAGGGGCGCGGCTACCGGGTCGGCCTGATCGCGCAGCCCGACTGGAAGAGCGCGGAGCCGTTCAAGGCCCTCGGGCGTCCGCGCCTGTTCTTCGGGGTGAGCGCCGGCAACCTCGACAGCATGCTCAACCGGCTCACCTCGCAGAAGAAGAACCGCGGGGAAGACCAGTACTCGCCGGGTGGCGACACCGGTCAGCGCCCCGATCGCGCCTCGATGGTGTATGCGCAGCGCTGCCGCGAGGCGTTCAAGGGCGTGCCCGTCATCCTGGGCGGCATCGAAGCGAGCTTGCGGCGCATCGCGCACTTCGACTACTGGTCGGAGACCGTGCGGCGGTCGATCCTGATCGACTCCAAGGCCGACATGCTCGTGTTCGGCATGGGGGAGCGCCCGATCTGGGAGGTCGCGCGGAGGCTCGACGCGGGCGAGGACATCCGCGACATCCGCGATGTGCGCGGCACGGCCTGGGTCGCGCGCAAGGCCGAGATCCCCGACCTGCTCGAGGGCCGTGCGCTCAAGGCGTCCCCGCAAGACCGCGGGCTCGTCGTGCTCCCCGCCTACGAGGAGGTGAAGGACGACAAGGTCGCGTACGCCCGCATGGCGAAGGCCTTCCAGAAGGAGACCAACCCGGGCAACGCGCGCGCGCTGCTCCAGATGCACGGCGACAATGCGGTCTTCTACAACCCACCGTCGTTCCCGCTCGACGATGACTCAGGGACCGTCCCTGCGGGCCCTCCGGACTCGAACACCGAGTCGCCCCACAGCGTGAGCATGGACTCGCTGTACGACCTGCCGTTCAACCGCGTGCCCCACCCGTCGTACCCCGCGCCCATCCCCGCCTACGAGACCGTGAAGCACTCCGTCGTGCTCATGCGCGGGTGCTTCGGCGGCTGCACGTTCTGCTCGATCACCGAGCACGAGGGCCGCATCATCCAGAGCCGCTCGAAGGAGAGCGTGCTGCGCGAGGTGCGCGAGCTGCGCCGGATGGGCGACTTCCACGGCACGATCACGGATCTCGGCGGTCCGACCGCCAACATGTACAAGATGAAGTGCAGGGATCCAGCGATCGAGGCGTCCTGCAAGCGCTTGTCGTGCGTGCACCTCACCATCTGCAAGAACCTCGTCACCGACCACGCGCCCGTGATCGAGGTGATGGAGGCCGTGCGCCAGGAAGAGGGCGTCAAGCACGTGTTCATCGCGAGCGGCGTTCGCTACGACCTCGCGGAGCGCAGCCCCGAGTACGTCGGGGACCTCGCGAAGCACCACGTCGGCGGGCACCTGTCCGTGGCTCCGGAGCACTCGAGCGACCGTGTGCTCGCCAAGATGAAGAAGCCCGGCATCGCGTCGTTCGAGCGCTTCCGCACGATGTTCCAGTGCGCCAGCCAGGACGCCGGCAAGGAGCAGTACGACATCCCGTACTTCATCAGCGGGCACCCCGGCTGCGACCTCACCGACATGGTCGAGCTCGCGCTGTGGCTCAAGAGCCAGGGCTACCGTCCGCGCCAGGTACAGGACTTCATCCCGACGCCCATGAGCATCGCGAGCGCGATGTACCACACCGGCATCGACCCCCTCACGGGCGACCCCGTCTACGTCGCGAAGGGCCTGCGTGAGAAGAAGCTCCAGAAGGCCCTGCTCCTGTACTGGAGCAAGGAGTGGTGGGATCTGGCCCGCGAAGCGCTCACGGAGGCCAACCGCACCGACCTCATCGGGCACGGTCCGGAGTGTCTCGTGCCGCCGGCCCGCCCGGGCCCGTCACGGCGGCGCTGAGCGGTCAGCTGCCCTCGGGCGTCACGTGCGCGAAGCCCCGCAGCAGCTCGCCGGACAGGTACTTCCCGTTCTCGGGCTCTCCGCGTCGGCGCGCGCGCAGGTAGTCGTTCCAGACCTCGCCGTCGGGTGACGTGCGGTCGTGGGGGTGGAGCAGGTTCATCCGGAGCTCCGTGCGCCCCTTGGAGGTGCCGCCGTGCCCCATCACGATCGTGCCGTCCTCGTGGACCTCGATCACCACTGCCACGTGCGTGAGGTCGTCGTCGCGCCGGCCGTTCCCGTTGCGGTCGTACGTGTCGTCGAAGAACGCCAGGTCGCCGGGCTCCGGGCGCAGGTGGGAGTGCGTCGATCCGCGGCCCTTCGCGTCTTCCCACAGCGTGCGCGAGCTCCCCGAGATCGGCGCGCCTGCACGGGCGTACACGGCCATCACGAAGCCGGAGCAGTCGTTCCGGAAGCCCGACGGAGGGGTGTGCGTCAGGTAGTGGCGCGCGGACGACGCCGCGTCGTCGCCGATCCCACCGCGCCGCGAGCGCTTCGCGATCTCCGGGGGCTCGTCGGGCTCGGGGGCCTCGGACGTGCCCGAGCTCGGCGCCTCGTCCTCGGACGGGAGGAGGTCGCGCACGTGGAGGGGCGCAGGCGCGCTGTGAGCCACGGGACCGAGGGGTCCGGGCATCCGGGGGACGTGCGACGCGCAGCCCCACGCCAGGAAGGCGATCAGAGGGAGCATGGAGAGGGCGGGGGAAGGGGAGGGAGAAGGGGGGGCAGTGACGTTAGTATGGACCACGCTGGCCTCCGACGACAGTGCGGTGGCGAAAACCCTGTTCCGCGGACCCTGCCGCGGGAGTTCACTCGTTCCGCGGACGGCGCCGCGGGGCTCCGGAGCCGCTGATGAGCAACCTCCCCTCCATCTTCGACGGCATGTCCGAGATGGACATCAAGGTGGCGCTTCGCCATTTCAACCGGATCGAGGTCGGGGATCGCCAGCAGCTGATCGCCGAGGGCGACGTCGACCCGACGCTCGCGATCGTGGAGTCCGGCGAGCTCGAGGTGGTCACCGGCGACACCCAGCTCGGGTACGTGCGGCCGGGCGGCATGCTCGGTGAGATGGCGCTGTTCTCCGACGGCATGCGCACGGCGTCCGTGCAGACCGTCACGCAGGTCACGCTGCTCCTGCTCGACGTCGACGGATTCGCACGCCTCCGCAGCTTCAACAGCCCCGTCGTGCTCGCGATCGAGGAGCACGCGCTGCGCCAGCTCACCGAGCGGCTGCGCCACACATCGCACCGGATCTCCGAGCTCGCCGAGGGCACCGACGCCGAGCACCTGCGTCCCAGCCAGGGGTTCTTCGACCGGGTGTCCAGCGCGTTCGGCTCGGGCGGCTTCATGGTGCCGGGGCGGGTGGACGCCGCTGGCGTGCTCGCGAGCAGCCCGCTGTTCCGGGGCATCCCCGAGTCCGACCTCGCGTCGCTCGCGAAGGAGTTCTACCCGGTGGGCTTCCGCCGCGGGCACCTCGTGATCACCGAAGGCGAGCCCGGGAACGAGATGTACGTCGTGGCGAGCGGCCTGATCGACGTGGTGGTGGCCGCGAAGCGCGAGAAGGTCGAGCCGCTCGCGTCGCTCGAGGCCGGCGAGGCCTTCGGCATGTGCGCGCTCGTGCAGGACCGCCACACCCGCATGGCCTCGTGCATCGCGCGCGAGAAGTCGGTGTGCCTCACGATGGACCGCATCAAGTTCGCGGAGGTCGTGCACCGCGGAGACGGCGTCGGGAGCGCGCTCCGGGTCGCGATGATCCGCGCGCTGATCGACCAGCTGGCGTACGCGAACGGCCAGCTCGCGATGCTCGAGATGAAGAAGCAGGGTGGGTTCGGAGCGCTCCTCCAGGCCGGGGCTGGCGTCGAAGCGCACGGCAGCTACATGAACAAGCCGGAATACCTCCGCGACTGAAGGAACCCCCACGTGAACGTTCTCGGGATCGGCGACGGGCCCGACGCGAGCGCTGCGCTCGCCATCGATGATCGCATCGTCGCCTGCGAGTCTCAGGCCTCCTTCGACGGGGCCCCGCGATCCCGGGCGTTCCCGTGGGATGCCGCCGACGACGTGCTCCGCCGGCACCACCTCGATCCCCGCGACATCCAGGAGATCGCCGTCGCCGGGCGGTTCACGCCGCCGTTCTTCCTGCGACGCCGGCCCGGGCTCCGGAAGGTCGCGCGCAGCTCGTTCTCGATGGCGCTCGACCTCACGGTGTTCTACCAGGCCATGCTCAGGCAGTCGGGCATGGGCGCGCTCGAGGCCGACCGCACGGCGGAGTGGCTCGAGCGGCAGTTCGTCCGCGCGGGCTATCGGGCTCGCATCCTCCTGGTCGACATCCACACGTCGCTCGCCAACGCCGCGTACCGCAACCAGGCCGACGACGACGTGCTGATCGTCACTCTGCACCCGATGGGCGACGGCGTGTCGCTGGCCGTGCATCGCGGGCTGAACGGACAGATCGACCGGGTGTTCGAGCAGAAGGGGTTCAGCTCGCTCCACGTGCACATGCGGCGCTGCGCCGAGGCGCTCGGCTTCCACGATCCGCGCGACATGTGGGGGGCGGCCGGCCCCGAGTCCGACCCCGACCTCGTGCGCTCCCTCGCAGGCTCTCTGCGCCCGCTCCAGGGTCTGCTGTCGCGCAACAGCTACCCGTTCCCCGAGCGCGCCGTGTCGTACGCCGCCCTGCGGCGGGTTCCCGTCGAGGTCGGTGCGGCGAGCGTGCTCGAGAACCTGTCCACGGCCGTGACTGGCGTGGTCGCGTACCACGTCCGCAAGCACGGCATCGGCAAGCTGGCCGTCGCAGGGGAGGTGTTCGAGAGCGCTCGCGTGGTGTCCGCGCTGCTCGGGATCGAAGGCGTGCAGTCGGTGAGCTGCCCGAGCGAGCCCGGGTTCGGCGCCCTCGCGTGGGGTGCGGCCGCCCAGGTCGCCGGGCTGCCCATGCGCGCGAACGAGCGCCACGGCTCCGACCCGCTCGACGGTCTCGGCGGCGACCCCGTCGACTGGACGCACATCGCGAAGGTGCTCGCCGACGGGGGCCGGGTCGCGCACCTCTCGGGCCGCAGCGGGCTCCGCTCGTGGGACGACCGGTGCATCTGGTCGCGCGCCGACCGCGGTCCGCACGTGCCGGGCCAGCGGGTGCTCTGGGATGCTGCGGCCGGCCTGCCCTCGTCCGTTCCCGCGGGCCTTCACGACGCCCTCCGCAACGGCTGCGCCGCGACGCCCATGTCCGAGGAGTTCCACCTCGACGCGCCCTCGGCCGCGGCCGCGGATGGCCGGGTTCGGCTGGTGCCCCTCGCAGACGGCCCGGTGGCCGGGCTGTTCGACGCGCTCCGGCCCCAGGGGGTCCGTGCGCTCCGCTCGCTCCGCCTGCAGCTCGCCGGGTGTCCCGTCACCTCCGGGAAGGATGCGCTGGCGGCGTCCCGTGAGGCCGGCGTCGACGTGCTGGTCGCCGGCTCCCGACAGATCCGCCCATGACCACCCCGCGCTGGACGAGCCCGCGAGCCATCGCCACCGAGCAGGTCGTGCTCTGGCTGCTCACGCTCCTGCTCATCCGCGCAGTCGTGATGATCAACCAGGCCGGCGTGCACGAGATCGTGCTCGCCCTCGTGCCCGTGCTGTTCATGTACATGCCGGTGCTGGCGTGCAACCTGCGCGGCGCCGACAGCTGGTCGTACCCGCTGGCCCTGCCGGCCTTCCGCGACAGCGGCCCGTGGCTCGAAGCGCTCAAGCTGAACGCCATGATCATCGGGGTCGTCGCCGTACCGTTCGTCGTGCTCTACCACTTCTGGCAGACGCGCGTGTTCGGGTTCGAATTCGAAGGAACCCTGCCTTCCCAGCCCCTGATGCTGATCGGCTACCACCTGTTCTTCGTGGCCATCCCCGAGGAGATGTTCTACCGGGGCTACATGCAGTCGCGCTTCGACGAGCTCTGGGAGCCCCGCTGGAACGTGCTCGGCGCGAAGCTCGGCCCCGGATTGCTCGTGACGTGCGTGCTCTTCGCGTTCGGGCACAGCATCGTACAGGTGCAGTGGTGGCACTTCGCGATCATCGTGCCGAGCCTGGCCTTCGGATGGCTGCGCACGCGCACCGACAACATCATCGCGGGCGCGTTCTTCCACGCGTGGTGCAACATCACCGTGGCGTTCCTCGACACCGCGTACGGGATCATCGAGCCGTAGCGGAGGAGGCAACGTCCCATCTGTCCCCGATTGGTGACGGATGTTGGACCGGCCCGTCTGGAGCGCTATAGTTTCCCGGATGTCGGGTGGGTTGGGCCCGACGTGGAGCAGCGCGTGGCGAAGTGCCCATTCTGCCAGTCCCCCATCGATGGGGACATCCTCATGTACGGGGGCTCTTGTCCGAAGTGCTTCGGCGAGATCCCCGGCGAGGAAGCGGCGACCGATCCCGGTGAAGAGGTCAAGGCCCGCCAGCAGCGGTCCGACAACCGCCGTGTGCTCGTGCGCACGCTGATTCCGCTCGCGCTCGCCGCACCGGTGGTCGGCATGATGCTCCTGCTCGCCGTCGGCTTCATCATCTGGAATCGGAACCCCACCGTCGAGGTCATGAACTTCGACGAGCTCGAGGTGGGCATCGACTACGACATCGTGGCGGCCGACCCCGAAGAGGAGAACCCCGACCCCGACGCGGGCAAGCCCACGCCGAAGCCGAACCCCGGCGGCACGAGCGGCACGAACCCGGCGCCGCGTCCACAGCCCACCACGCAGCCGAACAGCGGCGGCGTGGCCGATCCGACGAAGCCGCCGGAGGTCAAGGTCGACAAGCCGAAGGGGCTCGGGGGCTTCGACATCGACATCAATGTCCAGCGCGACGGTGAGGTCATCTCCGACCCCGGGCAGATCTTCGAGATGATCCGCGTCACGATGGCGAAGAACCAAGGCTCGCTCAAGGCCTGCTACGACAGCGCGCTCAAGACGAACGAGAACCTCGAGGGCCGGTGGCGCGCCGCCTTCACGGTGAACGAGAAGGGCATCGCCACGAACATCGCGTTCACCGGCATGAACATGAGCGATGGTGAGCTCGAGAAGTGCCTCGCGAGCACCGTCTCGCGGTGGAAGTTCGCCAAGATCGCACGTCCCCAGCCCGTCGAGAAGTCCTGGCGCTTCCGCCCGAACTGACGGGACTCACGGACCGTCCCTGCGGGCTCTCGGGACTCACGGACCGTCCCTGCGGGCTCTCGGGACTCACGGACCGTCCCTGCAGGACTCGCCCTACAGGTCGACGCCGCAGTGCCCTTCGCCGTCGACGTGTCCGACCGACTGCGTGAGGTGCGCCACGAAGGCCTCGAGGTCGGTGACCTCGGCGTACGGGCCCACCTGGTAGCCCAGCGGAGCCACCGGAACCGCCGCCAGCTCGGCCTGGGTGAGCGTGCCGTCCGCGTTCGCGTCGGCGTCGATCCACGCGAGCCCGCGGACCTCCGCGTCGTCGTTCGACAGGCCGTCGTAGAACAGGTGGTCGCCGTGCACCGTGAGCTCGGTGGCGTCCGATCCGCCCGCCGGGAGCGTGAGATCCTCGGGCTCGCAGTGGTAGACGGTGTCCGTCGCGAACGCCCAGTCGAAGTCGACCGCGTCCGCACCGCAGGTGAGCGTCCCCGCCACGCGCACCGAGCTCCCCGACCCATCGGGCGCGATGCGGAAGCGCGCTTCGTCGTAGTGGGTCGCGCGGGCCTCCAGCGTCGCGAGGGCCTGCGGGCCGGGCTCGACGAGGGACAGCGTCACGGGAGTGCCGATGCCGGCGGCCTCCGTGCCGTCCCCGTCCACGAGCGCCGCTTCGGTCACCACCACGTCGAACGTCGTGAAGGTCGCCGAGCACCCGTCCGCGAAGACCTCGGCGGGGATGCCCTCTTCGATGTACTCCTCCCCCCAGGCGGTCACGGTCCAGGTCCCCGTCCCGGAACAGCCGGCGAGGAGGAGGGGGACGAGGCGGACGAGGCGGGTCATGGGGTCTCCGAGGCGGGCGCGAGCGCCCAGGTGGTGCTGCTGGTGATGCCGAACACGACGGTGTTCGCGAGGGTGCCGTCGGCCTCGGTGAGGGTGCCGTCGCCGTCGGTGTCGTCCCACTCCACGAAGCCGAGGGCGTGGGGCAGGTCGACACCGAGGGCGAGGCCGTCGGGACGCGACGCGTCGAGGGTGAGGAGCGCGTCGATGCCCACGATGGACCGGTCGACGTCGAGGGCGATGTCGAAGGGCACGTCTCCGTCGGGTCCGGACCAGGTCCCCACGAGGATGAGCCCGTGTGCGTCGAAGCGAGCGGTGGCCACGTCGCCCTCCCAGCCCTGACCCGCGCCGAGGACCTGGTCGCCGCCGACGAGGTCCAGGGACCACTCCCCGAGCAGCTCACCCCGGACGGACCCGGCGAACTCGTGGCCCGGGTGGGCGCGGGCGGACGCGACGAGGGACGGGAACCACGCGACGACCGGGGGGGCTTCGAGGCGGAGGTCCGCGGCGACGAGCTCGGCGCGCTCCAGCGTCACGGTGCCGGAGTCGAGCGCGAAGGAGGCCGGGCTGCCGGTGAACGTGGTGGGGAGGACGACCGGATCGCGCCCGTCCACACAGGCCAGGAGCAGCAGCACCATCAGATCCTCCAGCCGATCGAAGCGCGGAGCGCGAAGGGCGCGCCGGCGGTGAAATGACGTCGGGGCAGGGCGCTGACCGGGGCGTCCGTCGGGTCCCAGTCGGACGCGTAGAAGAACTCGCCGTCCCGCCAGCGGGTCGCGAACACGTTGTCGATGTCGAGGTCGAGCATCCAGCGACGCACGGTCGCGCGTGCCGTGAGATCCGTGACGAACGCGGCATGGCTCGCGAATCCCCCCGGCAGGGGGCGCTGGCCGAGCCACCAGCTCCGGATTCCGGCGGTCCACACGAGCGGACCGGTGACCAGCGCGTCGGTCGTGAGCTGCCCGACGACCAGCACGCGGGGCGCGTACGGGATGGGCTCGAGCCCCGCGGTGTACCGGCCGTCGGTCGCGGTCACGTCGAGGTCGACCTGCACGACGTCCACCGGGCGCACCGTGATCCCGCCGTACCCGCCGAGCCGGCGTGTGCTCCCGGTGGTCAGGAAGCGCGCGGACGCGTGGTCGAACACGATCTCGTTCGAGATCCACGTGCCGAACGCGCCTCCGCGCAGCTCGAACGCGTCGACCGCGTGCAGCACGGCGGACACCTCGCCGCCGGACGACACCGAGACCGGAGCGCGCCCGTCCTCGACCCCGCGGGCCTCCGGCGAGCGGAACCCGCGGCCTCCGCCGACGAACACGGTGACCGGGCCGTCGGGCAACACGCGCACGATGCCCCGCGGCGCGAACACGGGGGCGTTCGCGCGGGCCTTGCCGGTGCCGAGCCCCGCATCGAGGGTGCGGTCGAGGCCGATGGAGAACTGCTGCACCCGCGCCCCGGCCTCGAGGCCCACCCAGGATGCGGGGCGCATCGGGACCGACGCCCACACCCCGGCCGTCCGCTCGGACACGTCGGTGTCGATGCGGGGATCCCAGACCTCGCCCGCCTCGTCGATGCCGGCCTCGCGCTGGGTGAGCACGTCGATCCGGCCGTCGAGCCCCGCGCTCACGCCGATCGCCGGGGTGATCGCGCGATCGAGCCGTGTGGTCAGGCCTCCGGACACCCCGTCCTGCGTCTGCAGCGTCGCGTCGCCGGTGTCGGGGAAGTCGTACGCGCCCGTGAAGTCCTGGCGGAGCTCCAGGCCGCGCCAGCCCGCCCACAGTGTCGCGCGGCCCGTCCAGCCGGCGAACCGGGTGTCGGCGCGCACGGCCCCCAGCACGCGCGACGACCGCCCGCCCCCGGAGTTCGGATACGCGTCGTAGAACCGGCGTTCTCCGGACTGCACGTCGTCTTCGAGCAGCACCCCCGGAGAGGCGAAGTCCCCGCGGTAGGCGAGCACGAACGCCCGCAGGTCGGTGGACCCGACGGTGCCGTCGAGCCCCACGGCGGCGCGCACCTGCGTCCACTGGCGCGACTCGCCCACGCCCTGGCCGCCCTCCGCGTCGAACCAGCCGAACGTGCCCGTGCCGCGGCCCTCGGGACGGAACCCCACCGCGATGGAGCCGCTGCGGTCGGTGCCGCCGCCCACCTGGGCCTGGAGCCCCTCGGTCGCCATGCCGAGCGACAGCTCTCCGGAGCCCGCGACCCCGAAGTCCCCGACCTCCGCGCGGGTGACGCCCGGCCGGAAGACCGCGCCGAGCAGCAGGTCGCGCGGGAGGAAGTGCAGGTCGAGATAGCCGTGGCCGTGCACGTTGCTCGGCTCGTTCAGCGGCACCCCTTCGAGGCCGACCGCGATGTCGGCGCCGTGCACGGCATCGAAGCCGCGCAGGAAGTACTGGAACGCCTTCCCGTGCCCGCTGTGCGCGGACTGGTGCAGGCCGCGGGTCGCGCGCAGCAGGTCGTCGGCGGAGCGTCCGGGCATCGCCACGATGTCCTGCCGGTCGAGCGTGCGGTCTGCCGCGCTGCTCGGAGGCTCCTCCTGGCGCACGACCACTTCTTCGGCGGGCGCGGGGTCGGCGTGGGCGAGGGCGAGGAGCAGGTGCACGGCAGATCCGGGAGACCCTCGATGTACCGGTTCACGCGGCTTCCCGGAATGTGACACGTCGTCGCTCCGGTGCGACGCGATGTCGCACCGTCAGAGCTTCTGGAGCTTCCGCTGCAGGGTGCGGCGGTACAGACCGAGGCGCCGCGCGGCCTCCGAGATGTTGCCGCCGCAGTCGTCGAGCACGGCGAGGATGTGCGCGCGCTCGACGTCGTCGAGCCGTTCGCTGGGGACCTCCGCGGCGGGCCCGTGCTGGCGGGCGTTCTCGAGGGCGGTCGCGAGCTCGGCCGTGGAGACGGGCTTCGTGAGGAAATCGACCGCGCCCTCCCGCATGCACTCCACGGCGGCCGGGATGCTGCCGTGGCCGGTGAGCACGACCACGCGCGTGCCGAGCGCGGTGAGGTGCCGCACGGCATCGACCCCGCTGCCGTCGGGCAGGTTCAGGTCGACCACCGCGAGGGGGTGCGGCCGGGTGTCGTGGAGCACGGCGTCGAGGCGCGTGGCCAGCTCGGCCTGCAGGCCCGACCGCTCGAGGGCTCGCACGAGCGCGGGCCCGTACACGTCGTCGTCCTCGACGATCAGCACGGTCATCGGGGGCCTCCACGGACCGGGGGGATGGTGAGGCGCGCGCGGCCGCCGCCTCCAGAGCTGTCGAGCTGGAACGCGCCGCCGACGCGCTCGAGGAACGTGCGCAGCGCGTACAGGCCGAGCCCGGTGCCCCGCTCCGACCACGCGCTGTAGAACGGCTCACCGGCTCGTGCGGCGGCTTCGGGAGTGGGACCGGCCCCACCGTCGAGCACGTCGACCCGCACGCCGCGTCCGGACGCCTCGGCATGGACGCGGATCGGAGCGCCTGCGCGGCGCGCGTTGTCGAGGAGCGTCCAGATCGCGCCGCGCCAGCTGGCCTCGTCGCCGGGGACCACCGCGTCCGCCACGGGTGCGTCGACCGCGAGCTCGGTGGGCACGCCGGGGTTGGCGGCCCGCCACTCGTCGACCCACGTGTGGAGGTGCTGGCCGAACGCGGCGCAGTCGACGAGGTCGCCATCACCGCGCTGGAGCAGGCGGTCGAGGATGCCGCGGCACCGGCGGACCTGGGCCTGGAGCGAGGCGAGGGCCGTGCGGCCCGGGCCGTCGGGGAGCTCGGCGTCGGCTTCCTCGGCGAGCAGGGTGATGCTGCCGAGCGGCGTGGACAGCTCGTGCGCGATGCCTGCGGCCAGCGTGCCCACGACGGCGAGCCGGGCGGCGCGCTCGCGGTCGACCTCCGCGGCGTGGCGGGCCTGATCGCGAGCCTCGAGCGCGCGACCCACGGCCTGGGCGAACCAGGTGAGCGAGATGGCCGCGACGGCTCCGATGGCGACGTGCGAGACGAGGTGCAGGGCGTCTTCGCCGCCGCGGGCCTGGAGCGCGGCGTCGAGCCCCTGGAGCCCGATGGCGAGCGCGGTGATCGCCCATGCGGGGCGGGCCGACAGCACGGTCGCGCAGATGGTCATCTCGACGAGCGCGAGGGCCTGGAGCGGGTGGTGCGGACCCCAGAGCAGCGACAGGATGGCGAGTGCCGCGAGATCGACGCCCGCATGGACGAGCGGAGGGCTGCGCACGCCCGCCCACCGCGTGAGATCGACGAGCGCCAGCGCGCCGCACGCCACGAGGAGGCCGACGGGGCGATGCTCGTGGTCGCCCGCCCACAGGAAGCCGAGCGCGACCCCGGACTCGAGCAGGATCAGCAGCCAGCGCACCTGCACGAGCGCGCGCGCGACGGGCTCGTCCATGGGGACCGGTGCGGGCGGAGCGGACGTCACGGGGTGGTGGCCCGACCCCAGCCGAGCCCCGCGGCGTTCGGCTCGGGCACCCCGACGGGGCGGGCTTCGACCGGACCTTCGCCGAGCGCCGACGCCAGCGCGACGAGGAGCTCGGGTGCGGTGAGCAGGGTGCCGCCCACGGGCAGGGCCGCGGGGATGGACTCCGGCAGCTCGGCGTGGAGGGTCTTCGCGAGGGACACGAGCGCTTCGCGGTCGATCGGGGTGGGGCCGGTGAGCGTGCTCTTCGAGAGCACGGACGGACCGTCGAGCGCGCCCAGACGGACGACGGAGCCCTCGACCTCGCCGATCAGCACGAGCAGGAAGGCCTGGAAGGCCTCGGTGGGCGTGAGATCGCCGGGCAGCATGCGCGGGATGGACTTCACCTCCGCGAGCGCGGCGGCCGCGCGCTGCACTTCGTCGACCCGCACGAGCCGGCCGCCCTCCGTGCGCGACCCGTCGCTGTCGACGGTTCCGGAGCGCAGCGAGCGCAGGGACGCCTCGCGGGCCTGCTGAGGCGTGACCACCGCGATGCCCGCGGGCTTCACGACCTCGTCGAGCCATCGGGCCAGCACGACGGAATCGTCGTCGGACGCGGGGTCGAGCGTGAGGCGCACGATGCCGGCGCCTCCGGAGCGAGCGCCGTAGAGCGCCTGCGTGACGCGGTCGGCGGCGGGGGGCGTGAGCCCGTTCACCACGGACTCGCCGCCGCACTTCCCGCTGTACGGGCCGGAGGGCAGCACGACCCCGGACTCGGGCTGGCCCTCGAACCGCATCTGGGTGCGCGGGGTGCCGGTGGCGGGCCCGTTCGTCTCGAGCACGGCGCGCAGGCCGATCCGGTGGAGCACGGCTTCGCCCGAGCGGTCGCCCAGCGGGGCCTCCGCGGACTTCAGGCGCCCGAACCGACTGGTGAGCGGCTTGAGGTTCTTGCGGAGCTCGCGGGGCCCGGAGGTGGGGTTGCGCGGGATCTGGGCCTCGGAGAGCCGCGCGACGATCTCGTGGCCCCGCGCGGCAGCGTCGATCACGAGGGCTTCGAGCGCGGCGGACGGTGCGCGCGCCTTGATGGACAGGCCCGCCTTCAGGCCGCGCTCGTCGAGCACGGCGAGCAGGCGCTTCGCCCACGCGACATCGAGGTCGGCGTCGCTGACGTGGAGCGCCAGCACGACCATCACGTTCGGCGCGTCGTCGGGGGCCTGCACCATGAACGGGCCGTCGGCCGGGCCTTCGAGCTCGCACGGAGCGGCCTGTGCGAGCGCCAGGAGCCACCAGATCACGGAGTCCACCTCATCAGCACGGCATCGACGCCGTCTGCGTAGTAGCCCGTGCGCAGCCCGGACTCCTCCCAGCCGTGCGCCACGTAGAGCGCCCGTGCGCCCCCGTTCGTGGCGCGAACCTCCAGGAAGCCCTGCTGCACGTCGTGTTCGCGCCATGCGTCGTGCAGCGCACCGAGCAGGGCGGACGCGATTCCCTGGCGCCGCGCGTCGGGATGCACGCCGACCGTGAGCAGCTCGCCTTCTCCGGCCACGGCGGTGGCCAGGAGATAGCCCTGCCCGGCGGACAGCCAGGCGAGCGTGGTGCGGGCCTCGAGCGTCGACCGGACGGAGGCCTCGGACCACGGATGCCAGGCAGCGACCGCTTCGAGGGCCGCGATCTCCGCGGCGTCGGCGGGCGTGGCGCGCCGGATCACTCGACCTCGGGCACCCACCGCACCCGCACGCGGGGCGCGAGATCGGCGAGGAGCTTCGTACACTCCGCGTTCCAGGCCTCGGGGTCGGACGCGGGGGACTGGAGGTTGCGCTGCAGGTAGGCCTCGACGACCATGCGTCGCCGCAGCACGGCCATCATGCTGGTCTCGTCGAGCCCCCAGCCGTCGAGGAAGGCGACCCAGCCGGCGCGGTCTTCGAAGGTGGCGCGCAAGCGCTCCAGCCGCACGCGGGCGGCTTCGTCGGAAGGCTGGTAGAGCGCGACATCTCCGGCGGCGGCACGCAGGATGGCGGCGTCGACCTGGCGACGCTCCGCGCCACGGCGACGCCAGAACGGCACGGGTGCAGGGTCGCGCGGCGCGAGGTCGCGATCGAGGGCGATATCGCTCGATAGCACGACCTGATCGCCGACGACGGCCACCACGCGGTCGACCACCGATGCCGGAGCGACGATGCATGTCGCGAGCAACCACATGGAGGCAGTCTAGTCCGCTGCTATGCTCCGCACCGCATGGCCGCTCCTGCCCGTCGGACGTTCAAGGTCCACGCCTGCATCGGACGAGGCGGGTACGGAGAGGTGTACCGCGCGACCATGTTCAGCGCGCAGGGCGAGCACGACGTCGCGATCAAGGTGCTGCACGCGAACCTCGACTCGTCGAGCCAGCCGGTCCAGCGCCTGCGCGACGAGCGACGCATGCTGGCCGCCGTGGTGCACGACTCCATCCTGCGGGTGCACGATCTGGTCGTGCTCGAAGGCCGGATCGGCCTCGTGACGGAGTGGGTGGAGGGCCAGGACCTCCACAAGTGCACGTTCGGCGAGAACCCCCTGCCGGCACGCGCGGCGGTCGAGATCATCGGGCGCATCGCGGATGCCCTGCACTGCGCGCATCATGCGCCGGTCGCGGGCGGCACGCTGGGGCTCGTGCACCGCGACGTGAAGCCCGCGAACATCCGCGTGGGCCGCAACGCGCAGGTGAAGCTGCTCGACTTCGGCATCGCGCGCGCCGAGAACGTGGGGCGCGAGGCCCACACGAGCCCCGACAACGTGTTCGGGAGCTTCCCGTACATGGGCCCGGAGCGCTTCCTGTCGGCGAACATGGACACGTCGGGCGACGTGTACGCGCTGGGCGCGACACTGTACGAGGCGCTCACGGGCGAGCGGCTGTGGATGCTGCCGCTGCCCGAGATCTACAAGCTCGTGATGAACGACTCGCGGTACGCGCTCGCTCTGGAGGCGCGCCTGCAGGTGCTCCAGGGCGACGTGCCCGGTCCCGTGGTGCAGCTGGTCGCTCAGATGGCCGACTGGGATCCGTCCGTGCGCCCTTCGGCAGCGGAGGTGCGCGATCGGTGTGCGGAGCTGGCGCCCGGGCTGCCCGGCCAGGATGTGTTGCACTGGTGCCGGGATCGCGACTGGCCCGAGCTGCGCGTGCTCCCCGGGCTGCTGTCCGGCCGGGTGTTCGAAGAGGACGAGGTCGACCCGACGCAGGCCGACAACGTGGGTCGCGAGCTCGACTGGGATGCGAACGACCAGGAGATGACGGTGCACATGCGGGCGTTCGACGAGCCGACGGTGCTCCGGACGCCCCCTCCCGCGCCGCGAAAGGTGCTCGAGCCCGAGACCGCGCCCGTGGCCGAGCTCCCCGCCGCTCCCGAGCCGCGTGCGGTGCGCAGGCCCCGTGGCTCGGCGCGCATCATGCGGATCGTGCTGGCAGGCGTGTTCCTGCTGGGGCTCGTGAGCGTCGTGTTCGTCGTCACCTTTTCCGTCATGTTGTACCTGCTGCAGCGGTTCGGCGGATAAGAGCGGCCCCGGGAGGCCCGCTTGCATCTCGTCTCGCTGCTGATCGCCTGCTCCGGAACCCCGACCGATCCGGGTCCGACGCCCGAGGTGGAGCCCCGCCGGGCAGAAGCGCCGAAGCCCACGGAGATCCGCGCGCCGCTCGAGGCTCCGAGGCCCGTGCAGCCGGTGGTGATCGACCTCGACCAGGCCGACCCGATGGAGGTGGTGGCGACGAAGGGGCCCGGCGGAGCGCCGCTCACGGCGCTGTCGCTCGTCGCTGCGTCCCGTGGAGACGGAGAGATCGAGCCCTGTGGTTGACCGCGTCACCCCGCGGGCGGTCTGCCCCGGAGACACCAACTCATCGACATGGAGCTCGAGAGGGGCCACCCGCTGGTGATCCTCGATGGCGGCGACTCGCTCGGGAAGGAGGTCCGCGGGAAGACGGAGGCGGGCCTCGGCCAGCGCCGCGCGAAGGCGCGGCTGATCGCCGAGGAGTGGGTGGCGTCCGGCCTCGATGCCGCCGCGCTGGGTGAGATGGACTGGAACCTCGGTACGCCGTTCGTGCTCGAGACCACGAAGCGTGCGGGCTACCCGGTGGTGGCGGCGAACCTCGTGTGCGAGGGCGGGAAGCGCCCGTTCCCCGCGGCGCGGGTGTTCGAGCACGGCGATCGGAAGGTCGGCGTGGTGGGCGTGACGGCCGGTGAGGTCGACGGGTGTGCGGTCACCGACCCCGCCGAGGCCGCGGTGGCGGCGCGCGCGCTGCTGCCCGAGGACGTCGACGTCACGGTGCTGCTGTGGCCCGACCGGTTCGAGAAGGCCAACTTCGGGGCGCGGGAGGGGCTCGACTTCGACTTCCTGCTCGATGCGAGCGGGCGCGCGGGGAAGGATCTCCCGCAGCGGGCCGGGAGCACCTGGATGCTCGGTGGCGGCATGAAGACGAAGTCGGTGAGCATCGTCACGGTCGAGCTCGGCGACGGGAAGGGGTACTTCCCCGACGGCTACCGCGAGTCCCTCGAAGACGACCGCAAGCGCCTGCAGCGCCGCATCGACGACGCCCGTGAGGTGCTCGCGAAGGGCAAGGGCAAGAAGGAGATGCTCGAGCGGCAGATCGCGGGTCAGACGGTGCAGGTCGAAGAGGTCGAGCAGCAGCTCCAGGCGTTCCTCCAGGGCGGGCACAACCGGATGGAGGTGCGCTCGATCACGCTCGACGAGGACATCCCCAACCACGCGCCCACCTTCGAGCGCGTCGAGGCCGTGAAGGCCACGTTCAGCGAGCTCGACGACGCCACGGGCGCCGAGGTGATCTCGCGTCCGATGCGCATCGAGCACGGCCCGTACGTGGGCACCGAGGGGTGCATCTCGTGCCACCCCACGCAGTACAACCAGTGGCGATCGACCGGTCACGCGCGGGCGATCTCGGTGCTGGTGGCGGTCGATCGGCACCGCGACGAGGACTGCTTCTCGTGCCACGTCACGGGAGCCGCACCTGCGGGCATCGCGGGGTATCCCGTCACGATCGCCGACTCCACGTCCGTCGGTGGCGGCAACAACGTGCAGTGCGAGGCGTGCCATGGTCCCGGTCGCGACCACGCGGCCGACCCCACGAAGCACCATCCCGTGAAGACGCCGCCCGAGACGCTGTGCCGGGCCTGCCACACCCCGGAGCAGGACGAGGGCCGCTTCGACTTCGCGCAGTACCTGCCGAAGGTCGCCCACCCCGACCCAGCCGAGTGACGATCACCTCCGTGCCGGGCGTGCTCGCGGGTCACTGGACCGGCGCGCACACCGGCGTCACGGTGGTCCTGACCCCTGCGGGCGCCCGCGGGGCCGTGGTGGTTCCGGGGTCGGCGCCGGGATCGCGCGAGCTCGCGGCGCTGTCGCCCCACCACCTCGCGGGCGGGGTGCACGGGGTGTGCCTCGCGGGAGGCAGCGCGTTCGGGCTGGCGGCGGCCGACGGGGTGATGGCAGTGCTCGCCGAGCGGGGCCACGGGTTCCCGACGCCGGGCGGCGTGGTGCCGATCGTGCCGGCCGCGATCCTGTACGACCTCGACTCGCCTACCGGATCGTCCGTCCGGCCGGGCGCGAACGAGGGACGGCTCGCTGCGGAGGCGGCTGGCACGGGTCCGCTGGCGGTCGGGCGCGTGGGGGCCGGGCGGGGCGCGACCGTGGGCCGGGCCTCCGGGGCTCCGGTCCCGGGGTGGCTCGGGAGCGCGGCGGTGCGGGTCGACGGCTTCACGGTGGGCGCCGTCGTCGCGGTGAACGCGGTGGGCTCGGTCCTCGACCCCAGCACGGGCGCGTGGATCGCGGGAGGTCCGCTCGACGACGCCGAGATGCCCGAGCTCGCGAGCGGGTGGCGCATGCACACGACGCTGGCCGTGGTCGCGACGGATGCTCCCCTCGACCGGGCACAGGCCCACGTGCTCGCCCAGATGGCGGTCGCGGGGCTCGCGCGGTGCATCCGTCCGGCGTTCACGCCGTTCGACGGCGACATCGTGTTCGCGCTCGCCACGGGTACCGGCGGCCCGGTCGACGCGTCCGGCCTGCTCCGACTGGGAGAAGCGGGCAGCCGGGCCGTGGAGCGGGCCATTCAGGGAGGAGTCGCGGTCCCGAAGGGACGGGCCAGGTCCGCCAGCGGCCGCGACGGTCCGTGAGTGGGGGCGCTCAGAGCAGCTCGAGAACCTCGTCGACCTGACGGAACCCGACGCCCAGCAGGAAGTCGCTGCGGCGCCCGTAGCTCTTGTTGCCGAGCACGAAGAACCGGGGCTCGGGGCTCTTCAGCAGGTCGGGGCCCTCGGCTCCACCAGCGAGGCAGTCGGCCGGACCGTCGCCCTTCGCGGAGAGCAGCGCGGCCGCGAGCTTCATGGGGCCTTCGCTGCCCCAGCACACGTGGACCTGGAGCTCGCGGGAGAGGGAGTGGTCGGGCCGGAAGCCGGTGCACGCGATGACGGCGTCGACGGACAGGGCCTCGCCGGAGTCGAGCGTGAGATCGCCCCCACGCAGGCGGGTGATCGCGGCCCCGGGGTGGTGCGTGACGGTCTCGAGCGCGCGCACGGCGACGTCGACGAGCTCGCGACGCTGCGGCAGGGGATCGTCGGGGGGGCTGACGAAGCCGGGCACCGTGGCGTCGGGCGTGATCCAGTGGATGTCGGCGGCGGGCCGGAGCGCCAGGAGGTCGCGCAGGACGGTGGTGGCGCTGGCTCCGGCGCCTACGAGCAGCACACGACGGCCCGCGAGATCGGACACGTCGACCGGACCATGGCGGACGACGGGGTTGTTGCGCTCCCCGGGCACGGGCGCGCCCCCGGGACCGAGCGGAGCGGGGTCGCCGAACACCCCGGTGCAGTCGACCACCACGTCGGCCACGTGCTCCTGCTCGCCCTCCGGACCGTCGAGCAGGAGGTGGAACGGCGTGTCGGTGCGCGAGGCCCGGCCGAGCTCGGCCCCCTTGGGCTTCCACGGCCGGCTGATGGCGACGACCCGGTGGCCGCGGCGGACGTCCAGCGTGGCGGCCAGAGGCTTCAGGTAGCGCTCGCGGAGCTCGGCGCCGGTCGGGCAGACCGTGGTGTCGGAGAGGAACGCGGCATCGCCGAGGATTCGCCGGCCGCGCGCAGTGGTGTTCATCGACCACGGGGTGAACAGCGTGACGTGGCCCCACTGATCGAGGTGCTGGCCGACCTCGCCGGCCTCGAACACGACGACGGTGTGCCCGGCCTCGCGCGCGGCGAGCGCCATCTCGACGCCGATGGGCCCGGCCCCGACGACTGCGACATCCATGAGGACTCCACGGGTTGGAGGAGGACTACGCGTATCGACCCACGACGGCTCAGGCACCCGACGGCGGTGCCGCGTTACGGGCGGGCATGCGCGTGCTCGGCATCGAGACCAGCTGTGACGAGACCGCCGCGTCCGTGGTGGATGCGACGGGCATCCTCTCCGACGTGGTGCACACTCAGGAGATCCACCTGGCGTTCGGGGGCGTGGTCCCGGAGCACGCGGCGCGGGCCCACACCGAGAAGCTCGCGACGGTCGTGCGGGCGGCGCTCGCGGAGGCGGGCCTCGAGAAGCCCGATGCGGTCGTGGCGACCGCGGGTCCGGGGTTGATCGGCGCCGTACTGGTGGGGCTTTCGTACGGGAAGGGCCTGGCCGCGGGCTGGGGCGTGCCGTTCCTGGGGGTGAACCACCTCGAGGGCCACCTGCTGTCGGGCCTGCTGGAGGATCCGGCACCGGAGTTCCCGTTCCTGGCGCTCGTCGTGAGCGGCGGGCACACCACGCTGTACGAAGCGCGGGGTCTCGGCGACTACGCCGTGCTGGCCGCGACGGTCGACGATGCGGCGGGCGAGGCGTACGACAAGGTCGCGCGCATGATGGGGCTCGGGTACCCCGGGGGCCCGGTGGTCGACCGAATGGCGGCGAAGGGCGACCCCACGTCGGTGGAGCTGCCGCGTCCGCGGGCCACGGGGCTCGACTGGTCGTTCTCGGGGCTGAAGACCGCCGTGCGTCAGGTGCTCCAGAGGCCCGATCCTCCGGCGCCCGAAGACGTGTGTGCGTCGTTCCAGGCCGCGGTGGTCGACGTTCTGCTCGACCGCGTCGTCCGCGCGTCGCGTGACACGGGCATCCGCACGCTCGCGCTGGCGGGTGGGGTGGCGGCCAACTCCGAGCTGCGGCGGCGGGCCGCGGAGCTCGATCTCACCGTGGTGCTGCCGGCCCGGCACCGGTGCACCGACAACGGCGCGATGATCGCGAATGCGGGTCGGCTGCGGTTGATGGCCGGCCAGCGCGACTCTCTCGACGCTGGCGCACGGGCCGGGTGGCAGCCGGCGTAGTCCGCCCGCGACCGGCAGCGGCCGAGCCGTTACCAGGCACGCATGTCGGACGACCCCCGCGCGCTGCTGCGCCAGCTCGAGACCCGCGCCCGCAAGCGGTTCGGGCAGCACTTCCTCACGCGTCCCGAGACGGTCGACCGCATCGTGCGGGGCGCCCGGGTCGAGCCGGGAGACCGGGTGGTCGAGATCGGTCCCGGTCTCGGCATCCTCACGCGGGCACTGCTGCGCGCGGAGGCGAAGGTCACGGCGGTCGAGCTCGATCGCGACCTGGCGGCGTACATCCGCGAGGCGCTGCCCGAGGTCACGCTGATCGAAGGCGACGCTGCGCGGGTCGACTGGGCAACGGTGGTCGAGCCGGGTGCGAAGGTGGTCGCGAACCTCCCGTACAACGTGGGTACGAAGGTGCTCATGCAGATGCTGCGCACCCCCGATCGGTTCGCGAGCATCACGGTCATGCTCCAGAAGGAGGTCGTCGATCGGCTCATGGCCTCGCCGAACAGCCGTCAGTACGGGGCGCTCACGGTGGAGGCCGCGGTGCGCGGCGAGCCCGTCTACGTGATGACGGTCGAGCCGGGCGCGTTCCATCCGCCGCCGAAGGTGCGGTCGGCGGTGATCCGGTTCGACGTGTTCGAGGGGGGAGCGCGGGTCGGAACGGTGGAGCCGAGGTTCTTCGACAAGGTGGTGAAGGCCGCGTTCAGCCAGCGACGGAAGACGCTGACGAACAGCATGGGCGGGCTCTTCGACAAGGAGGCCATCGCGCGGGCCCTGTCGGATCGGGGTCTTCCGGCACAGGCGCGCGCGGAGTCCCTGACGGTCGACGACTTCCGTGCCATCGCAGCGGCATTGGCGGAGGCGGGCACAGCGCAGTAGATGAGCGGGAACGTCAAGGGGCGGACCGACGTGCAGATCACCTCCTGCGGCATCACCGACGTTGGGCTCAAGCGCGGGCACAACGAAGACAACTACCTGATCAACGAAGAGCTGAACCTCTTCGTCGTCGCCGACGGGATGGGGGGTCACGCAGGAGGGGAGTACGCTTCGGCGATCGCCGTGAACACGGTGGAGGAGATCGTCACGTCGATGGAGGTCGACGAGGCCGCCCTGGGCGACGTGACGGATCCGGTCGAGATCACCCGTCACAAGATCACGCACGCGATCCGGCTCGCCGGGCGGCGGATCTTCGAGAAGGCGAAGGAGCAGCCCGAGTACCACGGGATGGGCACGACGGCCGTGGTGCTCGTGGTCGACGGTGGGAACGCGTTCGTGGCGCACGTGGGCGACAGCCGGGTGTACATGCTGCGCGACAACCGCATCGAGCAGGTCACCGAGGATCACTCGCTGATCGCCGAGAAGATCCGGCACGGCCTGATCACGCCGGAAGAAGCGAAGAACCACCGCATGCGCAACGTGATCACGCGGTCGCTGGGATACCAGGAAGACGTCGAGGTCGATCTCACGGTGCGTGCGGTGCGCCGTGGCGACCAGTTCCTGCTGTGCTCCGACGGGCTGTCGGGCCACGTCGAGGATCAGGAGATGGAAGAGCACCTGATGAACTACCGCCCCCAGGAAGCCGCGCGAAAGCTCATCGAGCTGGCGTGCGAGCGTGGTGGCGAAGACAACATCACGGTCGTCATCTCCCGGATGGAAGAGGTCTGACGCCGTGGATGCGCCGAGCACGACGCCGGGGGCCGGCCCCCATGGCAGCGAGCCCGTCATGCAGATCCCCACGCGCCGGCTGAAGTGGCTGCGCCTGGCAGCGGCCGCGAACGGCGTGGTGATCGCGGGTCTGCTGGCCCTGCTCGTGTACACGGTCCCGCGGAGCCTGGCGTACAGCCGCGTGCTCGACGAGAACCTCGCGCTGAAGGAGCGGCTCGACGACATCGACGACAAGATGTCGGAGGTCGACCGGATGCTGCTGCGGCTGCGGCTGTACGACTCCCAGCTGAAGTCGCTGTCGACCCCGAAGGGCGACCACGGGCCGGTCGACTACACGGAGGAGGAGCTCAGCCGGATCGACTTCGCGAACGTGGGTCCCGATGGCATCGTGGCGGGCGAGATGGTGGATGCCGAGGACTTCGGTCTGCGCTCGGCCGATGCGTGGGCAGAAGCCGTGTCGGGCCGCGCTGACGCGTTCATCGAGAGCTTCGAGCGCGCGGAGCCCAACCTGACCGACCTCGTGGTGGAGCTCGAGGACATCCGTGCCCTCGAGGCGGCGCTCCCGGGGCGCTGGCCTTCTTCGGGCTCGCTCTCGTCGGGGTACGGGTGGCGACGCGACCCCGTGAACCGCAGCTACAAGTTCCACAGCGGGCTCGATGTCGCGAACCGTCGGGGAACGCCCATCTTCGCGGCGTCGGCGGGCACGGTCATCCGCGCGGGCTGGAGCGGGGGGTACGGCAAGCTCGTGGAGATCGACCACGGCTACGGAATCACGACGATCTACGCCCACTGTACGACGATCTTCGTGAAGGAGGGCGAGCACGTGGCGCAGGGTCAGAAGATCTCGACCGTGGGCACCACGGGCAAGTCGACGGGCCCGCACCTGCACTTCGAGGTGCGGCTCGACGGCAACTCGGTCGACCCGATGGACTACCTGCCCCGCGTGCTCCAGCGCTGACGCGTTGCGGTCCTTCCCGGATGGGCGCAGTACGTTACAAGCGTGCGGTTGACCTCGTGCCGGCGGTGCGCAGCTTCGCCGGGTCTGGCGCTGAACGAGGGCCATCGGGAGTTCCGACGATGTTCGATGCGATCACCAACCTCGCCAAGCGGCTCTTCGGCGACGCCAACGAGCGCGAGCTGAAGAAGCTGCACGCCCAGGTCGACCTGATCAATGCGGCCGAAGCGCGCTACAAGGCCCTCTCCGATGCCGAGCTGGCCGCGAAGACGGCCGAGTTCAAGGCGAAGCTCGAGAACGGGGCCAAGGTCGACGACCTCATCACGGATGCCTTCGCGACGGTCCGCGAGACGGCCTTCCGCCGGATGGGCATGCGCCACTACGACTGTCAGCTCATCGGAGGGCTGGCGCTGCACCAGGGTCGGATCGCCGAGATGCGCACGGGGGAGGGCAAGACCCTCACGGCCACGCTCGCCGTGTACCTGAACGCGCTGGAGGGCAAGGGCGCGCACGTCGTCACGGTGAACGACTACCTCGCCGAGCGCGATGCCCAGTGGATGTCGCCGATCTACAACTTCCTCGGCATGCGGGTGGGCTCGATCCTTTCGAACGAGCGCAGCGACCAGGTGAAGCGCGACGCGTACCTCGCCGACATCACGTACGGCACGAACAACGAGTTCGGCTTCGACTACCTGCGCGACAACATGAAGTTCTCGCTCGACCGCTACGTGCAGCGCGGGCACCACTACGCGATCGTCGACGAGGTCGACTCGATCCTGATCGACGAAGCGCGTACGCCGCTCATCATCAGCGGCCCGATGAACGCTCCGGTCGACCTGTACCGGATCTGCGACTCCGTCATCCCGCTCCTGCAGGAGGAGGTCGACTTCGTCGTCGACGAGAAGTCGCGCGCGGCCACCCTCACCGAAGACGGCATCTCCAACGTCGAGCAGAAGCTCGGGATCGACAACCTGTACGACCCGCAGAACATGGAGGTGCTGCACCACATCAGCCAGTCGCTGAAGGCGCACTACCTGTTCAAGCGCGACCGCGACTACGTCGTTCGCGACGGCAAGGTCGTCATCGTCGACGAGTTCACGGGCCGCCTGATGCACGGGCGCCGGTGGTCCGACGGTCTGCACCAGGCGGTCGAGGCGAAGGAGAAGCTGAACGTCGAGCAGGAGTCGCAGACCTACGCGACCATCACGTTCCAGAACCTGTTCCGGATGTACGACAAGCTGGCCGGCATGACGGGAACGGCCGCCACCGAGGCCGCGGAGTTCGCGGAGATCTACGACCTCGACACGCTGGTCATCCCCACGAACAAGCCCATCGCGCGGCGCGACGACGACGACGTCATCTACAAGACGCAGATGGAGAAGTTCCAGGCGGCGATGGAGGAGATCGTCGAGTGCCACAAGCGCGGTCAGCCCGTGCTGGTGGGCACGACGTCGGTCGAGAAGTCCGAGATCCTGTCGCAGCTGCTGCGCCGGAAGGACATCCCGCACGAGGTGCTGAACGCCAAGAACCACGGGCGCGAGGCGCACATCATCTCGCAGGCCGGGCGGCTCGGCGGGATCACGATCTCGACGAACATGGCGGGTCGCGGCACCGACATCAAGCTCGGCGGGAACGCCGAGGAGCTCGCGAAGGAGCAGTTCGATCCCATCGCGCAGCCCGAGGAGTACGCGGCCGCGGTGGAGCGGTACGAAGCCCAGGTGGAGACCGAGCGCAAGCAGGTGCTCGCCGCCGGCGGTCTGCACGTGATCGGCACCGAGCGGCACGAGTCGCGCCGGGTCGACAACCAGCTTCGCGGTCGGTCGGGCCGTCAGGGCGATCCCGGCTCGTCGCGGTTCTACCTGTCGCTCGAAGACGACCTGATGCGGATCTTCGGGTCCGACAAGATCACGGTCTGGATGGAGCGGATGGGCCTGCAGGACGACGAGCCCATCGAGCATCGCTGGATCACCCGGGCCGTCGAGAACGCCCAGATGAAGGTGGAAGGGCATCACTTCAACTCGCGGAAGAACCTCCTCGAGTACGACGACGTGATGAACTACCAGCGCAAGGGCGTGTACGACCTGCGCCGGCGTGCGCTGGGTGGCGAGAACATCCAGGAGATGGTCGACGAGGCCGTGAACGGCGTCGTGGAAGACGTGATGGACGACTTCCTCGAAGAAGGCGTGCACCCGGAGCACTGGAACATCCAGGGGGTGCGCGAGAACATCGAGCGCGTGCTCGACCTGTCGTGGGAGGAGTCCGACGACGAGCTGCGCGACTTCTCGCGTATCGAGCTGAAGAACCGCTTGCTGGCGGATGCCCGGGGCAAGCTCGGGGGCGTGAAGGAGTCGATGGGTGAGGAGGTGTTCCTCGACTTCGCCCGGATGCTCATCCTCCAGTTCACCGACGACCTCTGGAAGGATCACCTGCTGGCGCTCGACCGCCTGCGTCAGGGCGTGGGGCTGCGGGGCTACGGCCAGCGCAACCCGCTGCTCGAGTACAAGCGCGAAGCCCTGCAGATGTACCTGATGATGAACGCGATGCGCGACGAGACGCTGCTGTCGAACCTCGTCCACGCGCAGACCGAGGTGGCGCAGGCCGCGCACGGCGCGAGCAACCAGAAGGCCACGGCCCGGCGCCTGGCCGCGCAGAACTTCCAGATGCCCGAAGAGGAGCCGCAGAGCCTGCTCGACCAGCTCCCGCTCCAGCAGCCGGTGTTCCAGAGCGCTCCGCCGGCCCGTCCCGAGAAGGGGCTGTCCGCCAAGCGGTTCGGGCTCGAGCACGGGGTGCGTCGGAACGATCCCTGTCCTTGCGGCAGCGGGCAGAAGTTCAAGAAGTGCTGCTACGCCGTCGACGACCCCGAGGGGGAAGCCGTGGCGTCCGACAGCGCACCGCCGCCTGCCACGAAGTAGCGTTGCCCCGCTCCGGGGTGTGCGCTAACTGACAGGGCCGCGCGCTTCGCGTGCGGGCGATTCACCACGCCAGCACTCCTTCTCCACGTCCTCGGTGCCTTCGGGTCGGACGCGGAGAGCTGGCGGTCGACCAACCAAACCGAGGAATACCATGAACATCTCTCTTCGCGATCTCCTCCAGGCCGGCGTGCACTTCGGCCACCAGACCCGTCGGTGGAACCCCCGGATGCGCCCGTACATCTACGGCGCCAAGAACGGCATCCACATCCTCGACCTGCAGGCCACGGCCAAGGGCCTCGTCGATGCCAGCCGGTTCGTCACCCAGACGGTCGCGCACGGCGGCAACATCCTGTTCGTCGGCACGAAGCGCGCCGCTCGCGAGATCGTGGCGGAAGAGGCCGAGCGCTGCGGCATGTACTACGTGAACAACCGCTGGCTCGGCGGCACGCTCACGAACTGGATGACCGTGAAGAAGTCGCTCGAGCGCCTCAACCAGCTCGAGCACGCCCGCGACGAAGGCCGGTTCGATCTCCTCACGAAGAAGGAGGCCCTCGAGCTCAGCCGCGAGATCCTCAAGATGGAGAAGAACCTCGGTGGCATCAAGTCGCTGAAGGGCATCCCCGACGCGATGTTCGTGATCGACCCGAAGAAGGAGCACCTCGCGGTCAAGGAAGCCCAGAAGCTCGGCATTCCCGTCGTGGCCCTGTGCGACACGAACTGCGACCCCAGCCCGATCACCCACGTGATCCCGGGCAACGACGACGCGCTCAAGTCGATCCGCCTGTTCACGGGCGCCATCGCCGACGCCGCCATCGAGGGCAACCAGGCCGGTACGTCTCGCGCGTCCGCTGACTTCCAGGGCGCCGAAGACGGCGACGCCGAGGTCATCAAGCGCCCCGCGGCCACCGACCTCTCCTACGACGCCGATGCGAGCGGCCTCCCGTACGACGACGACAGCGACGACGACAACTGAGTTCCACGCAGAACCCCCCTCGTCCATCAGGAGACCACCATGGGCATGGAAGAGATCAAGCAGCTTCGTGAGCGGACCGGTGCCGGCATGCTCGACTGCAAGAAGGCGCTCGCCGAGAGCGACAACGACATCGAGAAGGCCGTCGACTGGCTTCGCAGCAAGGGCATCGCCAAGGCCGCGAAGAAGGCGGGCCGTGCGGCCACCGAAGGGCTCGTGTTCAGCTACATCCACGCGGGTGGCAAGATCGGCGTGCTCGTCGAGGTGAACTGCGAGACCGACTTCGTGGCGATGAACGAAGACTTCCAGCAGCTCTGCAAGGAGATCGCGATGCACATCGCGGCCGCCGCGCCCGAGTACGTCACGGCGGAGGACGTGCCCGCGGCCGACCTCGCCAAGGAGCGGGAAGTCCAGAAGGCGCTCGTCCTCGAAGAGGGCAAGCCGGCCGCCATCGCCGACAAGATCGTCGAGGGCCGCATGAACAAGTTCTACGAGGAC
Organism: Myxococcota bacterium; assembly: GCA_041389565.1. Classification (GTDB taxonomy): domain Bacteria; phylum Myxococcota_A; class UBA796; order UBA796; genus JACKEQ01. The sequence goes on along the minus strand of JAWKRP010000014.1, from coordinate 138,249 downwards.
AAGGTCCTCATGAACCAGAAGTTCATCATGGACGACAAGAAGACCGTCGAGGACATCCTCACGGCTCGCGTCGCCCGCATCGGCGAGAACATCCGGGTCCGTCGCTTCGCGCGCTTCGTGCTGGGCGAGGGTCTCGAGAAGCGCCAGGACGACTTCGCGGCCGAGGTCGCTGCGGCCGTCGGCGGCTGATGCCGTGCCGGCCCCGGCCGGCTCCGCACACAGAGAAGCCGCTCGATCCTCCGGGATCGGGCGGCTTCTGTCGTTGGGATGCTCGGGTTCCGGAAGGACCGCCGGATCAGTTCGGCTCGTTCACGCCTTCGATCGTGCCGCTCGGGTGGCAGTTGGCGTCGTTGCACCCGGCCGGGCTGTTGACGAGGTTCGAGTGGAACGCCGGGTACTGCGCTTCGAGCGCGGCGAGGTCGTGGCACGACACCCCGCAGCTGAAGCGGCCATCGTCGGGTGCGATGTAGGTCGCGCCGCCCGTCACCGCGCCCACGTCGTGGCATCCGGCGCAGTCGGCCTTCCAGTCGGTGTCGGGATTCGCGGTGACGGCCGGGTACGTGTCCCAGTCGACGACCGTGTTGTGCGGTACCCGGAACTGATGGTCGTTGTTCGCCGCCCAGTTGTTCGGCGTGACCAGCGCATTCGTCGGCGTGACCGTGGAGTGGCAGGCACGGCAGTCGCGCTCGCGTTCGTCGGTCCAGCCGGCGCGGTCGGGCGGGTAGTGCGTGGCGTCTTTGCCCTCGCCCGCACGGTCGTGGCAGTTGCCGCAGTAGGCCGCCTGCCCGCGCTCGTTGGCGGCGTTCGCGAGATCCGCGTGACAGTCTGCGCAGTCGGCCGTCGCGTGCCCACCGTCGAGGGGGAAGACGTTCGACAGGGGCGGGTCGTCGTGGCCGGCCCCACCGGGCCCCCCTCCGACGGCCCACGAGGTGGGGGGATCGATCTGGTGGCACGCCGCGCCCGTGCAGCCGTTCACCGGATTCACGTTGTTGTGGGCCGTCTGCGCTTCGTACCGGCAGTACTCGAGGCCCGCCTGGGCGTTGCAGTCGGGAGGCTCGTTCACGGCACCGACGCGGAGCGGGTGGCAGTCCTGGCAGAGGGGCGAGAGCTTCGTCGCCCAGCCCAGCGTGGGGTCGGAGAACACCACGAGGTCGCCGTCGAGGTTCACCACGCCGTCGGTCACCTGCTGGGAGGCCGCGCCGAGGTGGCACTTGTCGCAGAAGTTGTTGGCGTCGTACACGGTGTCGGTGTCGACCGAGGCGTCGTACTGCAGCGTCTCCAGCGAGGGCCCGTGCGCCGGACCCCACACGAAGCCCGAGTGGAACGGCTCGACGGGCTGGGCCTCGTACTTCTCGCAGCTCGCGAACGCGCCGAGCACCACGGCCGCCGAGAGGAGCGTGACGAACGGTCTCACTGGATTCCCTCCTCGTGGCAGTCGGCGCAGATGTCGTAGGTGGCGTTCTCGTGGAGCGAGCTCAGCGGATTGATCTCGGCGCGCGTGTGGCACGCCTCGCTGCAGGTGTACGTCGTGTACTGCGCCGTGAGGTGGCAGCCGTCGCAGGAGTACGTCCAGTCGTCTTCGGCGCGGAGCACCGGCGGGCTCACGTCCCAGTCCTGAACGACGGCATGGGGCCAGATGAAGTCGTGCCGCGTGGCGTTCGACGCCCAGGACGCGGGCACGAGGAGCTGGCGCTGTGCGTTCTCACCGGAGTGACAGGCCTTGCAGCCGCGCTCCTTGCTCTCCGCGCCGTCGCGCGGGGGCGGGTAGTGGTCGGCCGGACGGTCGTCGGCGTGGCAGTTGTCGCAGAACTTCGCGTAGCCGCGCTCGTTCGACTCGGCGCCCGCGTGGCACGAGCTGCAGCCGAGCTGGTGCGGGCCGTCGAGCGGGAAGATGTCGAGCAGCGGCTCCACCGAATGGTCGATCTCGATGCCGGTGTCGTCGACGAGGATGTCGCCGCAGTCGGTGCGCACCTGCTTCCAGCACCAGTCGCTCGTGGAGTGGCACCCACCCCCATCGGCGCACGTGCGGCCGTCCATGTGGCCGCCCGGGAACTTCTGCTGCACCGTGTCGGTGTGGCAGCCGAGGCAGTCGATGCCGAGCTGCGTGACGAACTCGGGGTCGTTCGCGGGCGTGAGGCCCTGCTCGGCCGCGGCGTCGATGTGGCAGCGCTCGCAGTTCTGCGCGCTGTGGGCGCCCGTGAGCGGGAACTCCGCGTGCACGCCGGACGTCGGGATGGGGACCTCTTCCTCTTCGGGGACGCAGCTCCAGCCGATCATGGCGACGGTGGCTGCAGCCGGCAGCAACCAGAGGGCGTCTCTCCAAACCATCGGCATGCGTGCGGTGGGCATGCAGTGCTCCATACAAGACAAAGACGTCCGCGGCGGACGACACATCATAGCGGGATCCGCGACCCGTTGTCACCGATTGTTGCCGGGCGCGGACCACCGGTTAGCAACGAGGTTCCCGGAGGAGCGGATGGACGAGTACCTCGAGTCGATGGAAGACGATCTGAAGGGAGCCCTCGGGGCCCTCGTGAACGACCTCTCGAAGGTGCGTACCGGGCGGGCTTCGCCCAAGCTGGTCGACGAGCTCCAGGTCCAGGTGCACTCCTACGGTGCCGTGATGCCGCTCAACCAGCTGGCCACGGTCCAGGCGCCCGACGCGCGCCTCCTGGTGATCACCCCGTGGGACAAGTCCACGATCACCGACATCGAGAAGGGCATCATGGCCGCCGGGCTCGGGCTCAACCCGAGCAGCGACGGTCAGGTCATCCGCCTGCCCGTGCCCGCGCTCACGAAGGAACGCCGGCAGGAGCTCGTGAAGATGTGCCGCGCGGCCGGCGAGGAGTCGAAGGTCCGCATGCGCCACGTCCGTCGCGAGTACAACGACACCTTCAAGCAGGCCGAGAAAGACGGCGAGATCTCGGAAGACCAGTCACACCGCTACCTGAAGCTCGTGCAAGACCTCACGGACAAGTACACGGCCACCGCCGACGGCAAGGTCCAGGCCAAGGAAGCCGAAGTCCTGGAGGTCTGATGCCGCCTCGGCACATCGCCATCATCATGGATGGCAACGGCCGCTGGGCGGAGAGCCGGGGGCTCGAGCGCGTGAAGGGCCACGAGGCCGGTGCCGACACCGTGCGCAAGATCGTGCGTGCGTGCGGCGAGCGCGGCGTCGAAGCGCTCACGTTGTACAGCTTCTCCACCGAGAACTGGCGCCGCCCCGAGTTCGAGGTGCAGGCGCTGATGGCGCTGCTCGCGCGCTATCTCGCCGAAGAAGCCGAAGAGCTCATGCTCAACAAGGTGCGCCTGCGCGGCATCGGCCAGGTGGAGCGGCTTCCCCTGCACGTGCAGCTGCTGCTGAAGCAGGTCACGCGGTACACCGCGAAGAACACCGGGATGTGGCTGAACCTCGCGCTGTCGTACGGAGGCCGGGCGGAGATCGTGCGGGCCGTGCAGCAGATCGCGTACGACGTGAAGGCCGGGAAGCTGCGCCCGCAGGACGTCGACGAGGCAGCGGTCGCGCGGCGCCTGTACATGGCCGACCTCCCCGACCCCGACCTGATGATCCGAACGTCGGGCGAGCTGCGGCTGTCGAACTTCCTGCTCTGGCAGCTGGCCTACGCCGAGTTCTGGGTCACCGACGTTCCGTGGCCCGACTTCCAGGTAGAGCACCTCGATGCCGCGATCGCGGCGTACGACGACCGGGAGCGCCGCTTCGGCAAGACCGGCGCCCAGGTGGCGGGGGAGTCGAGGTGAGAACGCGCCTGATCGCCGGTCTGTCGGGGCTCGCGGTGCTCCTTCCCGCCGTGATCTACGGCGGTGAGCTCGCCGTTCACATCATCGTCTCGCTGTCGCTCCTGATCTGCGCGTTCGAGTTCGCCGGCATGGCCTTCGCGGAAGACCGCATCCCGGCCATGCTGTGGGTCGTGCTCGGGCTGGTCACGCACTACACCGGCCTCGTGTGGCTGTCCGGCCAGCACGCCGTGATGATGGCGCTCTACACCGTGGCCACGCTGATCTTCGTCACGGTGCGGCCGGGCGACGACCTCGAGCAGGCCGCCGATCTCGCGGGTCGCTACCTGCTCGGCGTCGCGTGGATCGGGCTCCTCGTGAGCCTCGTGCTGCTCCGGGCCCTTCCCGACGGGCTCGCCTGGTGCTTCGTCGTGCTCGGGATCTCCTGGCTCGGCGACACGGGCGCGTACTTCGCGGGCCGCTCGCTCGGGCGCACCCGGCTGTACGAGCGCATCAGCCCGAACAAGACCGTCGAGGGCGCGGTGGGCGGGGTGATCACGGCCACGATCGGTGTGTTCGTGATCGCGTACCTCGGGCTCCCGTCGCTCACCCCGGTCGACTGCCTCGTGCTCGGCGTCGTGGGCTGCATCGGGGGCATCCTCGGAGATCTCGCGGAGTCGATGGTGAAGCGCACGTTCGGCGTGAAGGACGCCGGCGCCATCATGCCGGGCCACGGCGGGCTACTGGACCGTATCGACAGCGTCCTGTTCGTCGGGGCCCTGGTGTACGGCTACGCTACCTTCAGATGACCGTCCTGCCCGCACTCGCAGTCACCGGAATCCTCCGGAACATCGTCGCCGGACTGGTGATGATCGGCGTGCTCGTCGTCATCCACGAGTTCGGCCACTTCCTGTTCGCGAAGCTGTTCCGCATCGGCGTGCCGGTGTTCTCGGTCGGCATGGGTCCACGGCTGTTCGGCATCCGGTGGCGCGGCACCGACTACCGCGTCAGCGCGCTCCCCATCGGCGGGTACGTGCAGATGGCCGGCGCCGACCCGTTCGGCGAGGAAGACGCGTCGGCACGGGTCGATCCGGAGATCGACTTCATGCGCAAGCCCGTGTGGCAGCGCCTGATCGTCATGTTCGCGGGCCCCGCGTTCAACCTCGCGCTCCCGTTCATCGTGTTCACCGCGGTGATGATGCTCGGCGAGCCCCAGATCGCGCCCGTGGTCGGGCTCGTGCTCGAAGACAGCCCGGCGGAGCGCCTCGGTTTCGAGATCGGCGACACGATCGTCGAGGCCAACGGAACGCCCGTGGAGGTGTTCTCCGACGTCATCCGGATCATGGAAGACGCGCCCGAGCGCGACCTCACGCTGGTGGTCGAGCGCGACGGCACCCGTCGGGCCATCGTGGTGCCGGGCGGCACGGTCGGGTTCTCGTTCGATGGCTACGTCGACCTCGAGACCGTCGGTCTGCAGGCCTCGAGCCGCTCGTCCCGCATCGGCGTCGACGACCCCACGAGCCCCGCGTGGGCCGCCGGGCTGAAGATCGGCGACCTCGTCACTTCGGTCGACGGCACCGAGGTCGACACCTGGCACGAGATGATGGGCGCGCTCGTGCCGGGCGTGAAGCACGACGTGAAGTTCCTGCGGGCCGAAGAAGGCGTGGCTCCGGTCGAGATGCACGCCGTGATCGAGCCCGACCGCGCCTGGCGTGCCCGCGACGACGACTTCTGGCAGAACCCGTGGGGCATCGTCCCCGTGATGGTCTACGTCGGCAGCGTCATCCCCGAGCGTCAGGTCACCGCCGGCACGGGCTGCGCCCCCGGATCGAGCGTGCCCACCGCCGCGTTCGCGGCCGGCATCCGTCCGCTCGACCGTCTGTACAGCATCAACGGGGAGTCGGTGCGCAGCTGGTCCGATCTGATGGACCTCGTGGGCGCGTCGATGGACGGGCGCACCGAAGCCCAGGGTCCGCTGCCCCTCGATCTCGAGATCATCCGCGACGGCAAGCGCGAGATGCTCACCCTGACGCCCCAGCTCACGCGCGAGGTCGTGCGCGGCGAGGTGCGGTTCCGCCCGATCATGGGCGTCGAGCGGCACCCCACGGCGTACGTCGACGGGCCCACCGTCCAGAAGTACTACTCGTTCTTCGAGGCCGTTCCGCGGGCCGTCGAGCAGGGCGCCGAGGTGTTCCGGCTCACGGTCGGCGTGCTCGGAAAGCTGCTCACGTTCGACCTCAAGCCCCAGGAAGCCCTGGGCGGTCCGGTCGAGATCTTCCGGGCCGCCGGAGCGGGCGCCGAAGCGGGCTTCCACGGCTTCGCGCGGCTGCTCGGCACGATCAGCTTCTCGCTCGGCATCGTGAACCTGCTGCCCGTGCCCGTGCTCGACGGCGGCCAGATCGTGTTCTACGCCATCGAGGGCATCCGCGGCCGGCCGCTGTCTCTCGAGGTCCGCGAGCGCGTGCAGATGGTCGGGGTGCTCGCCCTCGCCGCACTGATGCTGATGGTCACGGTGATGGACGTGAACCGCTGGCTCTCCGGGTGATCCTGGCGCTCGACACGTGCGGGCCCGTGCTCGGCGTGGCGTGTGACGAACGCACCCGGACCGAGCGCGTCACCCGCGGGGGCGAGACGCGCCTGATCCCGTGGGCCCTCGAGCTGGCGGGCGGCAGCCTTGCGGGGATCACCGCCATCGCGGTGGCCGTCGGTCCGGGGGCGTTCACCGGCCTGCGCGTGGGCATCGCCACGGGTCAGGGGCTCGCGGAGGCGCTCGGTGTGCCCCTGTTCGGGTTCGGGTCGCTGGAGTCCCGCGCGCGTGCGGCCGGATGCGAGCTCGCGCTGCTCGATGCCCGCAAGGGCCGGGTCTATGCAGGGTGGGCCCGCGACGGCTTCGCGCCCGCCGACATCGCGCCCGAAGCGGCCGTGGCGGGGGCGGCTCCGGGCTTCCGGGCGACGGGCGAGGGCGCGCTGGTCTACCGCGCCATCGTCGAGGCCGCGGGTGGAGTCGTGGTCGAGCACGCCGACCAGCCGGGCGTCGCCGGCCTGGTCCTCCTCGCGCGAGAAGCGCTCGCGAGCGGGCGTTCCGGAGATCCCGCCCAGGTCCACCCCGTGTACGTGCGCGCCCCCGACGCCAAACCCCCGCGCACCGGCATATAGGTCCCGGCTCAACGGTCAGGGGAGATCCATGGCAGTCATCGGAGTCGCCGGCGCCACCGGGGCGCTCGGGCGCGAGATCATCAAGGCGCTGGAGTCGGTGCCCTACAAGCCCGACGAGGTCGTGCCGCTCGCGCGCGCCTCGTCCAAGACCCCCTTCGTGGAGTTCGACGGCCGCGACATCGCCGTCGACGACATCCGCGACGAGGTGCTCGACCGGCTCGACCTGCTGTTCCTCGCCCTGCCGCCCGACGCCGCGATGGAGTGGGGGACCGAAGCGATCCGCCAGGGCGTCGCGGTCGTCGACCTGTCGGGAGCGATGCACGGAGCGGGGGTGCCCATGGGCATCCCGTGGGTGAACCCCGAAGCCCTCGCGTCCGCACCGGGTCGTGCGCTGTGCGTGCCCTGTCCCGAGGCCGTGCTCGCGGCTTCCGTGCTCGGCCCCCTCGATCGGGCCGGCCTGGCGGGGCCGAGCGAGGCGACCTTCTTCGTGCCCGCCTCGATGTCGGGCCGCGACGCCATCCAGGAGCTGTCTGCGCAGGTGGTCGCGCTGTTCAACGCGGGCACGCCGCCCCGCAAGATCTTCCGCGACGGCCTGGCGTTCGACCTGCTGCCGAGCGCGGGCGAGCCCACCGGATCGGGCTGGACAGCCTCCGAAGGGCGGGTGGCCGACCAGGTGCGGGCGCTGCTCGACATCGACTTCACGGCCGTCCGCGTGGGGGTGCCAGTGTTCTCCGGTCTGTCGATGGAGCTCCGGATCGAGCCGCAGAAGCGGCCGGTGGTCGACCTCGTGGGGCAGATCCTGCGTGACGGCGGTGTGGAGCTGGAAGACGGCGACACGGCACGTGCGCTGCCCCGCCCGCGTCGCGTCGAGGGGCGTCCGTTCGCCCAGGCGGGACGCATTCGCGTGGACCAACGCGGCGAGGTGCTCCGCATCTGGGGCGCGATGGACAACCTCCGCGCGAGCGCGACCGTCGCCGTCGGCCTCGGCGGCATCCTGCTGCGCTGACAGATCGTCAGGGCTCCGGGGCGCCCTCAGGTCGGGCTGACAGGGTGTCAGCGCGCCTGGGTCCGTCGCGTGGTGCACCCGCGGGGAGGCCGTGTCCACGGGGGTTTCGCGGGTGTCTCTCGCGCGGTTGGGTTGGCGCGGGACTTGCTAGGCAGGGGACATGATGTGGTGGATCCCTCTCGCAGCAGCCGACCCCCCCGATGGCAACCCCGGCCGTATCCAGGTCGGATCCGGGGCGATCGAGCGCATGGTGATCAGCTCCGACGACGAGCTGGTGGCCGGGCGCGACCGTGCCACGGGCAACCTGTGGGTGCTGCCCGTCGACTCGTGGGAGCCGCAGACCGCCGAGCTCCCGTGCGGCGTCACCGGCGTGGCGCTCGTGCCCAGCACGCTCGACGGAGCGAGCGACGACGCGCAAGACGTGTTCGTGTCGTGCGACGACGGTAGCGTGCACTGGTGGATCTGGTCCGACGAGCTGCTCCAGCCCGTGTACGACAGCGATCTCGAGGAGAACACGTCGTTCGGCATCACCGTGGATGGCGACCCGTTCAAGGGCATCTGGTGGAACGGGACGCAGGGCACGCCGCTCCTCTACATGTACGAGGACGTGGGCGCGCAGGGCTACATGCACGTGCTCTCGCCCTACGCGGGCACCGTGAACGGCACGGTGAACAGCTACTACCAGAACAACCCGCAGACGTTCGCGGGGGGCTTCAAGGAAGGCGTGGTCGACAACGGCACGCTGTACGTGGCCCACGGCAGCGGGCGCACCACCCTCGTGAACCTCGCCACGGGCAACGTCACGTTCGGCGGGCTCGTCACAGCGGCGTACGGCATCGACGACATCGCGTCCGGCAACGGCAAGCTCTGGGCGGTCGACACGAGCAACGGCTACCTGTTCGAGTACCGGCCGCAGCAGGGCACGTTCGGCATCCCGTACACCGGGTTCGACGAGCCGCAGGCCGTCGTCGCCAGCACGGTCGTCGGCGACGAGTGGCTGATGGTGTCGGGGCTCGGCATCTGGATCTACCAGCTGTCGGGCGGGAACTTCGTCGACTTCAGCACGCCGACGTACCAGAACCTCGACGCCGACATCAACATCCAGGATGCCGTCGCGAACGCCGAGTACACGTTCGGTGGGGGCGGTGGCGGGAACATCCAGATCATCACGGCACGGCCGTGGGTCGAAGCCACGGCGTCCACCACCGCCGGCACGACGGGCGACGTGTTCGACCTCACGTTCACGGTCGACGACCCGTCGAACTGGGTGGTCACCCGCGGCGGCGACCGCACGGGCAACGGCTCGGTCATCACCGCCGGCACGACCACCGCGCGCGACGAGACGGTCACGGTGTCCGTCACGATCAACGACAACTGGGCCGAGGGCGACAACCGCATCTACGCGGTGGCCACGAACAGCCGCGGCTACAAGGGCCACGACCGCGTCGACGTCACGATCGACGGGCCCCCGAAGCCTCCCGAGCTCACCGACGCGAACGTCGGCTTCGCGAACGGCGCGCTCGTGCTGTCCTTCGACGGCATCGAAGACGAAGATCTCGCGTCGTACTCGATCTGGATCTCCGACCAGGAGTGGACGTCCGCAGACGCTCCGCCCCCCGCGCCGGACCCCGGTCCCGAGACCCCCATCACCGTGGCCGCAGAGCCCGGAGCGACCGTCACCGTGCGCCTGGCGCCCCTGGTGAACGGCACCACGTACTACATTGGCGTCCGCGCGACGGACACCGGCGGACAGGAGAGCAGCATGAGCAACGTCGTCCAGGGCGTGCCCGAGGAGGACTACCGGGCATCGGATCTGGCGGGCGAGACGGGCGGAGGCCCGTGCGCGACGGGCCCTTCCGGAGGCTGGCTCGCGGGTGCGCTCGCCGGCATGGCGCTGTTCGCACGTCGCCGGCGCGGCGTGGTCCTCGGGGGCGCAGCGCTCCTGTGTGCGCTCCCGGCTCACGCCGCCGACGACAAGGGCGACCTCGGCCCGCAGCGCGGTGACTTCGAGATCCGGTACGGTGGCTTCCTGAACCTCGCCGACGAGAACATCAAGTCGGTGTACGGCGAGGGCGGGCACAACATGCTGCAGGTCGAGTTCGGCCCGCAGATCGTGCGCTTCTTCGAGCTCGACATCGAAGTCGGCTTCTACCAGGAGCTCGCGACCACCGTGAGTGCGTCGGGGAGCTCGTCCGACGTGAAGACCATGCTCACGTGGTATCCGCTCGGGCTGTCGGGCTCGTTCCGGCTGCAGATCCTCGACGAGCAGATCATCGTGCCGTACGCGCGCCTGGGGGCCGACTTCGTCCCGTGGACGGAGCTCACCGACAACGCGGCGGGCGGGAAGGACAAGGTGTCGGGCAGCAAGCTCGGGCACCACTACGCCATCGGCGGCGGCATCCTGCTCGACACGTTCGCTCCCGCGCGTGCGAGCCTGCTCGAAGCCCAGACCGGCATCAACGACACGTACATCACGATCGAGTGGCGCCGGCAGAACATCGACTCCCGCAACCTCCCGTGGGCGCCCAAGGAGGTCGACGGGTTCGACTTCTCGGGCAGCATGCTCACCGTCGGGCTCAAGCTCGACTACTGATGGCCGACCGGGAGCCGACCCGTTGGCGCATCGACCTCGAGTACGACGGGCGTGACTTCGTGGGCTGGCAGCTCCAGCCCGGTGCACGGAGCGTCCAGGGCGTGCTCGAAGACGCCGTGGAGCGGCTGTTCGGCGAGCGCACGCGGGTCTCGGCCAGCGGGCGCACCGACTCCGGCGTGCACGCCGAGCAGCAGGTCGCGAGCTTCGTGGTCGCGAAGGTCCGGTCCGAGAAGGCCGTCCGAGACGGGCTGAACGCGTTCCTCCCGCCCGACGTGGCCGTCCTGCGTGCTGCGGTCGTGCCGCCGGACTTCGATCCGCGGCGGAGCGCGAAGGTGAAGAGCTACCGGTACACCTGGCTCGACCGTCCGGCTCGCTCTCCGCTGTGGGCCGGGCGCGCCTGGCACGTGCGCGACCGCCTCGACGTGGACGCGATGGCGGAAGCCGTGCGGGTGCTGCCGGGTACGCACGACTTCACGAGCTTCCGGGCGGCGGGCTGTCAGGCGGCCCATCCGGTCCGTACGCTCGAGGGCGCGGACGTCCGGCGCGAAGGCGAGGTCGTGTGCTTCCGCGTGCGCGGGAACGGGTTCCTGCAGCACATGGTGCGCATCCTCGCCGGCACGCTGGTCGAGGTCGGCCAGGGCCGCGCGGACCCGGGGCTCCTCGCGCGCGCTCTGGAGGCGCGTTCGCGGGAAGCCGCCGGCCGGACCGCGCCGCCGGAGGGTCTCACCCTCGAGTGGGTGGACTACGGGGAGTGAAGGTCTCGGGGGTGGGCGGCCATCTTCAGTGTGCCTACCCACCCGAGATCATCGACGCACGCACCGTCCCTGCGAGGGACTCGCCCCGCCGGAGCGGGGCAGTGTCCGTCACTCGTCGTCGTCGCCGCCGCCGCCGAGCTCGTCGTCGTCGTCGTCGTCGTCCCCGCCGTCGTCGTCGTCGTCGTCGTCGTCGCTGAAGAGGCCGTCGTCATCCCCCAGATCCTCGTCTTCGTCGTCGAAGGGACGATCCTTCGCGTCACCACCGCCGCGCTTGCCGCGGGCGAGCAGGGCCTTCATGTCCTGGACCGGCGCCTCGGCCTGGTCTGCGCCGCACTCGGGGCACGTGGAGACCGGACGATTGAGGTCGTAGAACTTGGTCCCACACGAGAAACACGTGAATCGGGTACCGAGTTTGGTCTTGTCGAGCGGCATCAGGAACACCTCGGATGGGGGGCGAGGATTACCACGCCGTCGACTGCTGTCAAGCGCGTGCGCGCGGGTCGCACGTCCGACGGGCAACATGCACCGAGTGCGTTAGAGGGCGCCGAGCCCGTCAGCTGGAGACTCGTATGAAGCGTATGGTTCCCTTCCTGGCACTGACCTGCGTGGCCGCCACCTGCAACGGCGACCTGGCACAGGGCGTGTCGAGCGACTTCCGGGTCGACCTCGCGGGGGAGCTCGACAACGTCGACAGCCACAGCACGCGGATGTGCGTGGCTCCCGATGGGGCTGTGTACGTGGTGTGGGTCGACGACCGCACCGGAACCCCGAACGTGTGGATGAACCGCAAGCTGCCCCAGGGCGAACGCGACCAGGACTGGCTGCCCGCGGCCGTCCAGGTGAACCAGTTCGGCGACTCGAACGTGTGGAACCCCGACGTGGCGTGCGACGCCAACGGGCTCGTGTACATCGTGTGGGAAGACGATCGCGACGGCGAGGTCGAGAGCCACCAGATCTACGCTCAGGTGTCGAACACCCAGGGGGCGAGCTGGCTCCCCGAAGACCGCCTGCTCGAGCAGGATCCCGACGGCCGGTCGAACAGCTTCAACCCGCGCATCGTCACGGCCGATCCGAAGGTCTACGTCGTGTGGTCCGACAACATCAACGGCGCGTTCGACATCCTGATGGCCCAGTCGTACAACCGCGGCATCGAGTGGGAGACCACGCCGGTCCGCATCGAGAGCGACGACCCCGGCGAGGCGTGGTCGGCGTTCCCGCAGATCACGCTCAACGGCTCCGAGAACGTCTACATCACGTGGGAAGACTTCCGCGGCGGCGGCGCGGGCATCGCGTCGGGCTCCGACGTCTACTTCTCGAAGTCGTTCGACGGCGGGATCAACTTCTCGGAGGACAAGCGCCTCGACATCACCGACGGCGACGGGATGCACAACAGCTTCGTGCCGAAGATCGCGAACGACGGGAACAACGTCTACGTGGTGTGGCACGACGACCGGAACGGCGAAGCGAACGACGTGTACATGGCGTACTCGGCTGATGGTGGGAACACCTGGAGCCAGGACCAGCGCGCCAACTCCAACCAGGCCGGCCTCTTCCAGTCGCTCTACCCGGATGTGTGCGTGTCGGGGAACGTAGGGCACGTGGGCTGGCACGACGCGCGCGAGGGCGGGTTCTTCCGCGCGTTCTACAACCGCGCGATGGCGGGGAACTGGGCCGGCGCCGAGTTCCGGCTCGACCCCTACAAGTCCGAAGGCCAGCGCGGCTCCACCCAGGTCAGCATGGCCTGTGCGGGAGACCTGATCGCGGCGGCCTGGCTCGACGAGATCGCCGACGAGCAGGACTTCGGGTTCAACGACATCCACTACAACTACAGCGAAGACGGCGGCCAGACCTGGGCCGACAACGAAGACCTCCGCGTCGACTCGATCGGAGAGGGCACCGCCTTCAAGACCGACGTGAACTTCGAGATCGCCGCCGACGGCACGATCCGGGCCGCCTGGACCGACGGCCGCAACGGCACGACCGACGTGTTCTATCAGCAGTTCCCGGCGGGCACCGAGATGGATGCCCTGCTGGTCGTGCCGCGCGAGTGAGCCGTCCCCGTTGACACCCCTGTGTGGTCTCGATACTCCCGCTGGGTTGTCGGGGTCACCCCGATTCAAGGGAAAGCCATGAACACCTACTCCGCGAAGCCCGGCGAGGTCGAGCGCAACTGGTACGTCGTCGACGCGAGCGAGCACGAGCTCGGCCGCCTCGCGACGCGCATCGCGACCGTCCTCCGCGGCAAGCACAAGCCCGAGTTCACGCCCCACGTCGACACGGGCGACTTCGTGATCGTCGTGAATGCGAGCCAGGTGAAGCTCTCGGGCCGCAAGCTCGACACCAAGCACTACCACCGCTACAGCGGCCATCCGGGTGGGCTCAAGTCCATCGATGCCCGCACGGTTCGCGAGAACGATCCCGAGCGGATGATCCGGCAGGCCGTCAAGGGCATGCTCCCGAAGAACATCCTCTCGCGTCAGCTCATCAAGAAGCTCAAGGTGTACGGCGGCGCCGAGCACCCCCACACGGGCCAGAAGCCCGCGCCGCTCGTCTGAAGGTGAATGTCCATGGCCCGTGAAATCGTCCAGTACTACGGAACCGGCCGTCGCAAGACCTCGACGGCCCGCGTCTTCCTCCGCCCGGGCACCGGTCGGGTGTTCGTCAACCACCGTCCGCTCGAGGAGTACTTCCCCCGCGAGACGCTGGTGATGGATCTCCGCCGTCCCCTCGTGCTCACCGACCTCGCCGAGCAGTTCGACGCCCACATCACCGTGAAGGGTGGCGGCATGAACGGCCAGGCGGGCGCGATCCGGCTCGGCATCTCCCGCGCGCTGCTCCAGCTGAACCCCGATCACCGGGCCACGCTGAAGCCCGAGGGTCTGCTCACCCGCGACGCCCGTAAGGTCGAGCGCAAGAAGTACGGTCGCGCTGGCGCTCGTCGCCGCTTCCAGTTCTCGAAGCGCTGATCGACGGCTGCGTGCTCGCAGCGGTCGTCATCCCGAGCCGCCTGGACAGCAGGCGGATCCCCCGGAAGGCTCTCCAGGATCTGGAGGGCCTTCCGTTGATCGAGCACGTGAGATCGAGGGCGATCGCGGCGGGTGTCGGGCCGGTGATCGTCGCGACCGACAGCCCCGAGATCGCCGAGGTCGTGCAGTCGTTCGGAGGCGATGTGTGGACGACCGGTCCAGCGGCGTCCGGCACCCACCGCGTGGCCGAGGTCGCGCGCCGGCTCGATCGCGCGATCTTCGTGAACGTCCAGGGCGATCAGCCCCGGGTGAGCCCGTTCCACATCCGGGATCTCGTGGCCCACATGGAGCGCTCGGGTGCGGAGATCGCCACCGTGGCGACCCCGCTGCGTCCGGGCGAGCGTGACGATCCCGCGGTCGTGAAGGTCGCGATGCACCCGGGAACCCCGGTCGCACGGGACTTCCGCCGCGATGACGCACCCGGGTTCGACCACCGACACCTCGGGCTGTACGCCTACACGCGCGAGGCACTCCTGCGGGTTACGTCGGGGCCGGTCGGCACGAGGGCACGTGCCGAGGGTCTCGAGCAGCTCACGTGGCTCGAGGGTGGAGCGTCCATCCACGTCGTGCTCGTCGATGCGGCAGCGTCCTCGATCGACACGATGGTCCAGCTCGAGCGCGCCCGCGCAACATCATCTGGAGGCTGAGCGCATGCGGCAGAAGTACATCTTCATCACCGGTGGCGTGCTCTCGTCCCTCGGCAAGGGGCTGTCGGCCGCTGCGCTCGGCGCGGTGCTCGAGGCCCGTGGCCTGCGCATCACCAACATCAAGATGGACCCGTACATCAACGTCGATCCGGGCACCATGTCGCCGTACCAGCACGGCGAGGTGTTCGTCACCGACGACGGCGCCGAGACCGACCTGGATCTCGGGCACTACGAGCGGTTCACGTCCGTCCGGATGACCCAGCGGAACAGCTTCAGCACGGGCCGCGTCTACCAGTCCGTCATCGAGCGCGAGCGGGCGGGGGAGTACCTCGGCCGCACGGTGCAGGTGATTCCGCACATCACCGACGAGATCAAGCGGCGGATCGTGGAGGGCAGCAAGGGTGCCGACCTCGCGATCGTCGAGGTGGGCGGTACGGTCGGCGACATCGAGGGCCTGCCGTTCCTCGAGGCCATCCGCCAGTTCCGCAACGACGCGGGCCCCGAGAACGTGCTGTACGTGCACCTCACGCTGCTGCCGTACATCAAGACCTCCGGCGAGCTGAAGACGAAGCCCACCCAGCACTCCGTGAAGGAGATGATGCAGGTGGGGATCCAGCCCGACCTGCTGTTCTGCCGCTCGGAGCACGCCGTTCCACGCGAGCTCAAGCAGAAGATCGCGCTGTTCTGCAACGTGTCGATCGAAGACGTGATCGCGGTCGAAGACGTGGCGCACATCTACGAGCTCCCGCTGCGCCTGCAGGCCGAAGGGGTCGACGACCGTGTGCTCAACAAGCTCGGGATCTGGGCGAGCCGCGCGAACCTCGATCGCTGGGAAGACGTGGTGCAGACGCTCCGCAAGCCCGCCCACACGGTGAAGATCGGGATCGTCGGCAAGTACGTGCACCTCGCCGACACCTACAAGAGCCTCAACGAAGCCCTGGCCCACGGCGGTCTCACGAGCTCCGCGAAGGTCGAGCTGCTGTTCCTCGACTCCGAGGAGATCGACCTCGATCACCCCGAGTCCCAGCTCGAGGACGTCGACGGAGTGCTCGTGCCCGGCGGCTTCGGCGAGCGCGGCGCCGAGGGCAAGATGGCGGCCATCCGGTACGCCCGCGAGAACAAGATCCCGTTCTTCGGCATCTGCTGGGGCCTCCAGCTCGCCGTGGTCGAGTACGCTCGGAACGTGTGCGGCATCACGGGCGCGATGTCGCGGGAGTTCGACACCGACCCGTCGGAGCCCGTGATCGAGCTGATGGACGCCCAGCACAACGTCACCGACAAGGGCGGCACCATGCGGCTCGGCGCCTGGCCGTGCGAGCTGCTCGAAGGCACGCTCGCGCGCCGGATCTACGGGTCGGGCACGATCTCCGAGCGCCACCGCCACCGGTACGAGGTGAACCCCGCGTACCACCAGCGGCTGCGGGACGGGGGGCTCGTCATCAGCGGCACGTCGCCCGACGGCAAGCTGGCCGAGATGATCGAGCTCACCGACCATCCGTGGTTCGTCGGGTGCCAGTTCCACCCCGAGTTCAAGAGCCGCCCGATCGACCCGCACCCGCTGTTCGCCAGCTACATCAAGGCGGTGGTGGAGTCGCGCCGTGCCCGTGGTCAGGGAGCCGCTGCGCGAACCCGCGAGAATCCGACGCCCATCGAGGTCCGCCCGACGCCCGACGCCTGACGCCCTGCGCGCGAGCGCCAGGGGCTCGGCTGGAGCCATGGGAGACACGCCGTGACGGGGTGTGTTGGTTCGGGCACGCTTATTGCTCTCTGAGAGCAACGCCCCCCTTTACACGGGATACGGTCTCTCTGTAGGATGGGTCAGGGTTGGGCCAGGCGCGGATTCCTTCGGGCGGTCCTGGCAGATGAGCGACTTCTGTGTACGCGCGTACGCGTGTGCGATGAGGAAACCGCGTGCGCCGATGACGACGAGAAAGGGACCGTAGAACGATGGCTCTCGATATCCGTCTCGAAGCGAAGATGACGCAGAGCCTGGTGATGACGCCCCGTCTTCAGCAGGCCATCAAGCTGCTCCAGTACAACCACCTCGAGATGGTCGAGCACGTCCAGGAAGCGATGCTCGAGAACCCCACGCTCGAAGCCGTGCCCGACTCCGACGGCGGCACCGAGAGCGATGGCGAGCTGCGCCTGCGCGAGAAGTCCGAGGCCCAGCAGTCCGACCTGAACGAGCAGAACAACGGCGAAGGCGAGGGGATCGACTGGGAGAAGTTCCTCGAGCACATGAGCCAGAGCAAGTCGTCGCTCCCGTCCACCTCGGGCGGCACGATCCACGACGACCTGCCGCCCATCGAGACGAACCTCACGTACGGCGAGTCGCTGTCCGACCACCTGATGTGGCAGCTCCAGCTCGCCAAGTGCAACGAAGACGAGGAGCTCGCCGCAGCGGCGATCATCGGGAACCTCGACGACCGCGGGTATCTCGAGGTGTCGCTCGACGAGATCGTCGCGCAGACCGAGCTCGATCCCGACATGGTCGCGGATGCCCTCGAGCTCGTGCAGTCGTTCGACCCCCTCGGGTGTGGTGCCCGCTCGCTCTCCGAGTGCCTGATCCTGCAGGCCCGCGTGCACTTCCCCGAAGACGACACGTTCGAGCGCATCCTCACGCCGGAGCACCTGCAGAACTTCGAGCGGCGGAACTACCACGCGATCGCGAAGGAGCTCGAGCTCGAGCTCGAAGACGTGGTCGAGTACCACAAGATGCTGCAAGACCTCGAGCCGCACCCGGGTCGCGGGTACTCCGGCTCGGAGCCGCGGTACATCACGCCCGACATCTACGTCCGTGAGTTCAACGGCGAGTGGCGCGTGGTGCTGAACGAAGACGGCATGCCGGATCTGCGGATCAGCAAGTACTACCAGAAGATCATGAAGGGCGCGTCGAAGACCGACAAGGAGTACCTGCTCGACAAGCTCCGCGGCGCCGAGTTCCTGATCAAGTCCATCAACAAGCGCCGGAAGACGATCCGGCGGGTGATGGAGAGCATCCTGAAGTTCCAGCGCGACTTCTTCGACCACGGCGTGTCGGGTCTGCGCCCGATGGTGCTCCAGGATGTCGCCGACGACATCGGCGTGCACATGAGCACGGTGAGCCGCGTCACCACGAACAAGTACGTGCACACGCCGCATGGCATCTACGAGCTGAAGTTCTTCTTCACGGCCGGTGTGCGCCAGCAGACCGGTGGCGACATGTCGGGCGAGGCGATCAAGTCGCGCATCAAGGCCATGATCGGCGACGAGGATCTCCGGAACCCGCTGTCCGATCAGGCCCTCGCCGACGAGCTCGAGAAGGAGGGTATCCGCGTCGCCCGGCGCACCGTCGCGAAGTACCGCGAAGCCCTCGGCATCCTGTCCTCTTCCAAGCGGAAGACGCTGTTCTGACGCGTCTCCACCCTCACCTGTGAATCCCTCACTGGAGTGCCCATGCCCCTGGAAGTCAGTTTCCGCAACATCCGGCCGCGCGAAGAGGTGCGCAATCGCGCGGAGGTCCTCTACGCGAAGCTCGAGCGCTTCCTCGACCCGGACGAAGAGGGAACGCTCATGGTGAACGTCGAGCACGGCAAGGCGATCATGGAGCTCGTGGTCGTGACGAAGGGCGACACGCAGAAGGCCGCCGAGGAGCACGAGGAGCTGCGAACCGCCCTCGACAAGGTGTTCCACACGATGGAGATGCAGCTGCGCCGTCGGAAGGAGCGCCGGATGGAGCGCCGCCGTGGCGGAGACCGTGAAGACGGCTTCGAAGGCGGCGACGACTTCAATCGTTCCGCGGACGGTGCCGCGGAATTCGAGTACTCCGACGACGACGACCTGGAAGAGGCGTCCCCCTGACGAACGGGGGCTTCGTCCCCCTGAGACGACGAGGGCCCACCGGACTGCTCCGGTGGACCCTCGAATCCGTTCGCCGTACCGAGCCGAGCTACGCGAGGTAGCTCTTCACGGAGTCGGCCATGTCGGTGTTCTCCCAGCTGAACTGGGGGCGACCGAAGTGACCGTGCGCCGCCGTGGGGCGGTAGATCGGGTTCAACAGGTCGAGGTGCTTGATGAGCGCGGCCGGCTTGAGCGGGAACAGCTCGCGCACGCACTCGGTGAGCTTCTCGTCGCTGACCTTGCCCGTGCCGTAGCTGTCGACCATCACGGAGACCGGGTCGGCCACGCCGATCGCGTACGCCACCTGCACGAGCGCGCGGTCGCAGAAGCCCGACGCCACGAGGTTCTTCGCGACGTAGCGGCCCATGTACGCGGCCGAGCGGTCGACCTTCGAGGGATCCTTGCCGGAGAACGCGCCGCCGCCGTGCGATCCGTGACCGCCGTAGGTGTCGACGATGATCTTGCGGCCGGTGAGGCCCGCGTCGCCCATCGGACCGCCGATGACGAACCGGCCGGTGGGGTTGATGAAGTAGCGGGTGTTGCTGTCGAGGAGGTGCGCGGGGAGCGTCTTCTCGATGACCTCGCTGATGATGCCCTCGCGGATCTGCTCGTAGGTGGCCGACTCGGCGTGCTGCGAGGAGATGACGACGGCGTCGATCCGGACGGGCTTGCCCGCGCGGTACTCGACCGTGACCTGGGTCTTGCCGTCGGGGCGGAGGAACCCGAGCGGGCCTTCGCGGCGGGCCGACGACAGCGACTCGGTGAGGCGGTGGCTGTAGTAGATGCTCATCGGCATCAGCGCATCGGTCTCGGTGCACGCGTAGCCGAACATCATCCCCTGATCGCCCGCACCCTGCTCGGTGTACAGGCCTTCGCCCTCGGTGACGCCCTGGCTGATGTCGGGGCTCTGCTCTTCGACCGCGACCAGGATGGCGCACGTTCCGGCGTCGAAGCCCATCGCGCTGTCGGTGTACCCGATCTCCCGGACGGTCTTGCGGACGATGGCCGGGTAGTCGACCTTCGCGCGCGACGTGATCTCGCCGGCGAGCAGCACGAAGCCCGTCTTCACGGCGGTCTCGCACGCGACGCGAGCGGTGGGGTCCTGAGCGAGATGGGCGTCGAGGACGGCGTCCGACACGCAGTCGCAGATCTTGTCCGGGTGGCCTTCGGTGACGGACTCGGACGTGAAGAGGTAGTTCTCGAGAGGCATGCGGTGCACTCCAATCCGTTTCTGTGAGACGAGCCGGCGCTCGTATCCCATGGAGGGGGGGAGAGCCACCGCACGGACCGAGGTAGCGCTGGGTCCCCGGGGTTGCTATCCGTGCCTCCCTCCAAGGACCCCGGTGAGGCTCTCATGTCCGATCCCGACGCGCCGCTCTTCACCATCACCCGAAAGCACCTCGACACGGGCATGCGCGGCATCCCCGTGGGTACCTGTCGCACGTCCGCCGTCGATCCCGATCGCGGGGTGTCCTACGTCGGCTACCCGATCGCCGAGCTCGCGGAGATGGATCCCGAGGCCGTGATCCACCTCCTGCTCGAGCGTCACCTGCCGAGCGCCACCGAGCTCGCCACGTTCAAGGCCGACCTCCGCGCCCGCTCCGGGATGCCGGCGAAGGTCGTCGACATGCTCGGCGCGCTGCCCCGCGAGGGTCACCCGATGGAGTGGCTCATGGCGGGCCTCAACTTCCTCGGCATGACCGCGAAGACCGGCGACTACAGCGAAGACGCCCGGAACCTGATCGCCTGGGCGCCCGAGCTCGTGGCCGCGATCTTCCGCATCCGGTCCGGCTGGGGCGCTCCGATCGCGCCCGACGCGGATCGTGGGCTCATCGAGAACTTCGTGCACATGCTCGGCGTGCCCGGCGCCGACAACGAGCGGCTCGCCCGCCTGCTGCGCGTGTTCTACAACCTCCACATGGACCACGGCGGTGGGAACCTCTCCACGTTCGTGGGCAAGGCCGTCGCGTCCGGTCACGCCGACATGTACGCGAGCATGATGGGCTCGATGGCCGCGCTGTACGGCCCGCTGCACGGCCGTGCCAACCAGGACTGCCTCGACTTCGTGCGCAAGGTCGGCACCTCCGATCCGGCCGAGGTGGAACGGTTCGTTCGCGACGCGCTCGCGAACAAGGAGAAGATCTACGGCTTCGGGCACGCCGTGCTGCGCGCCGAGGATCCGCGCGCCACCATCGAGTACGCGCTCGGAGAGCAGATCTGCCCCGACGACCCGCTGTTCCGTACCGCGCTGACCCTCCGCGAGGTCGCCGTGCGCGTCCTCTCCAGCATGGACAAGGTCAGCAACCCGCACCCGAACGTCGACGCGGTGTCCGGAACGCTGCTCAACGCGTGCGGGCTCACCGACAGCAACTACTACACCGTGTTGTTCGGGCTCTCCCGGATCACCGGGATCTCTGCCCAGATCGTCGACGAGCGACTCCGCTTCCGCGGCGGGAAGGGCGCGCCGATCTACCGACCGAAGTTCATCGCCGAGGGTCAGGAGCGATCCTGAGCCCCGGCGTCATGTGAGGAGCCGATGAAGATCCACGAGTATCAGGCGAAGGAAGTGCTGCGGCGCTTCGGAGTGCCGCTGCTGGCCGGAGGCGCCGCGACGACTCCGGACGGTGCGGTGGAAGCGGCCGGCAAGGTCGGAGGGTCCCTCTGGGTCGTGAAGAGCCAGATCCACGCCGGTGGGCGCGGGAAGGGCCGCTTCGTCGAGCAGGTCGACGCCAGCGCCATCGCGCTCGCTGCCGACGGCAAGGACGCCCCCGGAAAGGGCGGGGTCCGCCTGGCCCGCAGCGTCGACGAGGTCCGTCAGCACGCCGCCGACATGCTCGGTCAGACGCTCGTCACGAAGCAGTCGGGCATCGAGGGCAAGGTCGTCCGCACCGTGTACGTCGAAGCGGGCTGCGACATCGACCGCGAGCTCTACCTCTCCGTGCTGCTCGACCGCAGCCGGCACCAGATCCTGTTCATGGCGTCCGAGGCGGGCGGGATGGACATCGAGGAGGTCGCCGAGCACAACCCCGACGCCATCAAGAAGGTGTGGGTGAACCCCGTCACCGGTCTGGGCGGCTGGCAGGCTCGCGAGCTCGCGTTCGGCCTCGGCATCAAGGGCGCCGCCGTGCGGAACGCCGTGAAGCTGCTCCAGGGCATCTACCGGGCGTACGTCGAGTGCGACTGCTCGATGATCGAGATCAACCCGCTCGTCACGACGAAGGGCGGTGACGTGATCGCGCTCGACGCCAAGATGACGTTCGACGACAACGCGATGTTCCGGCACAAGGATCTGCTCGAGTACCGCGACGAGCACGAGGAAGACCCCGCCGAGATCGCCGCCGGCAAGTGGAACCTGTCGTACGTGAAGCTCGACGGGAACATCGGCTGCATGGTGAACGGCGCCGGGCTCGCGATGTCCACGATGGACATCATCCAGTTCAAGGGTGCGCAGCCCGCCAACTTCCTCGACGTCGGGGGCGGGGCCGGCAAGGACCAGGTGTCCGCCGCCTTCCGCATCATCACGAGCGATCCCGCGGTGAAGGGCATCCTCGTGAACATCTTCGGCGGCATCATGAAGTGCGATGTCATCGCCGAGGGCGTGATCGCGGCGGTCCAGGAGGTCGGCCTGGCCGTTCCTCTGGTCGTCCGGCTCTCCGGCACGAACGCCGAGCTCGGTCGGGAGATCCTCTCCAAGACCGACCTCGACATCATCCCGGCCTCGACCCTCGAGGAGGCCGCCAACGCCATCGTCAAGGCAGTGGGGGCGTAAGTCATGGCCATTCTCGTCAACAGTGAAACGCGGGTCATCACCCAGGGGATCACCGGTAAGTCCGGTGCGTTCCACACCCGCCAGTGCCTCGAGTACGGCTCGAACATCGTGGGTGGCGTCGTTCCCGGGAAGGGCGGCACCACCTTCGAAGACACGGGCATCCCGATCTTCGACACCGTCGCCGATGCGGTCCGCGAGACCGGCGCCAACGCGTCGATGATCTTCGTGCCCCCGCCCTTCGCGGCCGACGGCATCCTCGAGGCCGCCGACGCCGGAATCGAGCTCGCCGTCGCCATCACGGAAGGCATCCCCGTTCGCGACATGGTCACCGTGTGGGCCTACGTCGAGAAGAGCGGCACCCGCCTCATCGGGCCCAACTGCCCCGGCGTGATCACGCCCGGTCAGTGCAAGATGGGCATCATGCCGGGCCACATCCACACGCCCGGCTCCATCGGCGTGCTGTCGCGCTCCGGAACGCTCACCTACGAAGCCGTCGGTCAGCTCTCCGGGGTCGGTCTCGGCCAGTCCTCCTGCGTGGGCATCGGCGGCGACCCCATCATCGGCACGAAGTTCATCGACGTGCTGAAGCTCTTCAACGCCGACCCCGACACCGAAGCCGTCATCATGATCGGCGAGATCGGCGGCACGGCGGAAGAAGAGGCCGCCGAGTGGATCAAGGCGAACATGAAGAAGCCCGTCGTGAGCTTCATCGCGGGGGCCACCGCGCCTCCCGGTCGCCGCATGGGCCACGCCGGCGCCATCATCAGCGGCGGTCAGGGCACTGCGGAGAGCAAGTTCGCAGCGCTGCAGTCCGCAGGCGTGCACATCGTCCGCAGCCCCGGTGGCATGGGCGAGAAGATGCGCGAAGTCCTCGGCCGCTAGTCCCCATCCCTTACTCTCTGGAGGCCAGAATGGCCATCGAACGCACCTTCTCCATCATCAAGCCCGACGCTGTCGAGCGGAACCTGATCGGCAAGATCGTGGCCCGCTTCGAGGAAGACGGCCTGCGCATCGCCGCGATGCGCAAGCAGCACCTGTCCCGCCAGGAGGCCGAAGGCTTCTACGCGGTGCACAAGGCGCGTCCGTTCTTCGGCGAGCTCGTCGAGTTCATGACCCGCTCGCCGGTCGTCCTCATGATCCTCGAGGGCGAGAACGCCGTCGTGCGGAACCGCGAGATCATGGGCGCCACGAACCCGGCCGACGCCGCCCCGGGCACGATCCGCAAGATGTTCGCCAAGAGCATCGGCGAGAACTCCGTGCACGGCAGCGACAGCGCCGAGAACGCCGCCATCGAGTGTGCGTACTTCTTCCGGAGCACCGAGGTCAGCTGACCTCCGCACGCGGGGTCCATCGGGCTCCGCGACTCCCCTCAGAAGCCCGGTGGCGTTCGCGCTGCCGGGCTTCCGTGCGTGTGGGACCCGCTACCGCAGCGCGCTCGGACTGGGCTATGGTTCCCACATCGCGGAGGCTCGATGTCGCACATCTCCCTGTCCCTGAGTCGTGAGCTGTGGCGGGAGCTGCTGCGCGCGGCCCTGCCCATCAAGCTGGCAACAGGAGAGCTCGACCTCGCGCAGAACGTGCGCCAGGGCCTCAAGCAGCTCGGAGTGCGCGAGCGGGTCGCGGGCCTGCTCGAGGATCGCAACCCCCCCGACAGCCTGATCCGCGTGAAGGATCGCGCGAAGGCGATGTGGGCGAAGCGTCGCGACGGCTTCTACCAGCGCGCGAACGACCTCATCCGGGTCGACGGCACGTGGCGCGTCGAGCTCGACTCCCTCGGCACGGATCTCACGTACGGCGACCAGAAGGTCGGCGCCGACGCGTTCGTGAAGGGCGTCGCGGAGGGCACGGTCTACCTGCTGAAGGAGAACGTCGAGTTCCCGTTCCTGATCGAGAAGCGCATCGGCGCGTCCGTGGCCCTGAAAGACATCCGGTACGACCCGGGCCATCGCGCCGTCATCGGGTCCGTGCGCGACCTCGGGGTCTATCTCGGCGACAACGCCGTGCTCCAGCTGCTCTCCCGCCTCGCCGAGTACGCGCTCGAGCAGCAGCTCCCCCGCGTCAATCCCGTGCCCATCCTGAAGCGCGATCAGGTCGAGGACATGGTGGGCCCCATGGGAGGGCCGCTCAAGATGAAGATGGGCGTCGAAGACCTCGAGCTCGTCATCACCGACTCCGAGATGACCCTCCGCATCCGCTTCGGCTTCACCCAGGCCCAGCTCACCGACTCCGAGCACGTCGCCGGTTGATCCCCAGTCTGACATTGTCAGTTCCCGCTGCGGAGGGTAGTGTGCATCCGTTGTCCCTGGAGCCCCAAATGGCCAAGCAGCGGATCCCGTCCGCCTCCTCGTCCGATCGTCACGCGTCCGAAGGTGTCGCACGCCTCGCCTGGGCCAAGCCCAAGCTGCAGGTGCACGGCGATCTCGCCACGCTCACCCGCGCGAAGTCCCCGGGTGGCGTCGACTCCGGGCTCGGCACGGCGTCCTGAAGCACGCGGAGGGGGGCTTCGGCCTCCAGCTCCACTCCGAGCTCGCGCTCCCCGGATTCCTGCCCGCACCCGGCACCCCCACGAACGGGGCGCACGTCGTGCGTGTGCGGGTCGAGCGCGCCGACCACGTCGGTCCCGACGGCTGGTCGTACACCCCTCCCGATGCCGAGTACGGCTACGGTGAGGGCACCGCACGCCTGATCCTCGCGGGCGACACGATCACCGTCCGTCTCCGGCCCGACGTCGACGAGTCCATTGCACGCCTGCTGGTCCTCGGGCCCGGCATCGCGGGCATCTTGAGCCGCACCCTTCCGGTCGTGCACGGCACCACGCTGCGAACGCCGGTGGGCGACGTGCTCGTCGTGGGGCCGAGTGGCATGGGCAAGTCGACCCTCGCGGCCACCTGGGTCGCGCGCGGCGCCTCACTGGTCGCCGACGACATCTCCGCGCTCGACGGGCACTGCGTGCGGCCGGGAGTGCCGTTCCTCAAGCTGTGGGAGGACACCGCGCGTGCGTTCGGCCACGACCCCGCCTCGCTCGACCGGATCCACCCCGACCACGCGAAGTACCGCGTGCGCGTGCCCTTCGCGGAGGGCCCTCGACCTCTGGCGCGCGTCCTGCTGATCGAGCGCAGCGAGCGCTTCGAGCGCGTGTCGGGGTCCGAGGCCCTGCTCCACCTCCTCGCGAACCATCGGCTGCCCGAGATCCTCACCCCCGAGGGGAACGCACGCTGGCTCGACGCGATGTCCGGCCTCGTCCGCCGGGTCCCCGTGTTCCGGGTCGGTCTGCCGGGGCCCCTCGACGCCTTGCAGGCTGTCGTCGCCAGGGTCGAGTCGGTCAGTTAGCGAGGTGGGATGCCGGACCGCCTCCAGTACCGCATCTCCCCCGCCGTGGCGTCCACCGAGCTCGATGGCGAGGTCACCATCCTCGATCCGAGGTCGGGCCTGTACTTCGGCCTCGAAGACGTGGGCGGCGAGGTGTGGCGCCTCCTCGCTCGTCCCCACACCGTCCGCGGGATCTGCGCCGCGTTGATGGACCGCTTCGAGGTCGGGCCCGAGGAGTGCGAGTCCGATGTCGTCGAGCTCCTCCAGGAGCTGGTCGATCGGGGACTCGTCGAGGTCGTCTGAGATGCTCGGCTCCGTCTTCACGGGCCCCCGGGTCGAGGCCGCCGTGGTCCTCGCCATCGCGGCCCTCGCGGCGCCCCGACTGCCGCTCCCCACGCTGTGGGACGCCATCCGGGACGTACCGCCCGCGGGTCCCGGAGAGCCCGCCGACCGTCTCGGGCGCCGCATCGAGCGCATCGGGGCCCGCATCCCGGGTGCCCGGGGGTGCTACCCACAGGCGCTCGCGGCCGCGGCCCTCCTGCGCCACCACGGCCACCGCCCCGTGCTCGTGATCGGCATCCGTACGCGCCCCTTCGGGGCCCACGCGTGGGTCGAGGTCGACGGGGTCGTGGTCACCGGTGGGCACGAAGCGCCGGAGTTCCGGGAGCTGTGGCGGGGGGCCGCCTGATGCAGGTGTCGGATCAGGGCCTCTCCGCCGAGGGAACCGCAGACCACGTGGTCGAAGCGCCCGACTTCACGGCATGGATCGACGGCTGGACTCCCGCGGGGCCCGAAGCGCTGGCGCGTTCACTGGTCGAGCGGGGGCTCGCGAGCATCGCCGACTGGCCCGGCGACTGGGCGGTCGCGCTCAAGCGCCACGGCCGCGCAGGGCTCGTCGTCGCGGTCGACCCGTTCGGCGGGCGCGTGCTGTACACCGACGGAACCACGGTCGCTTCTGCGCCCGAGCACGTCACCGACCTCCGCACCCGGCCCCTCGACCCCGCGGGCATCGAGGCCCAGCTCACGGGCCTGCTCGGCGACCCCACCCGCACCCTCGTGCGCGGGGTGACGCGCGTGCCCGGCGGCTTCGGGGGCACCACCGGCGAGCGTGGGGTGATCGCCCGGATCTGGCTGCCGCGGCCCCTCCCGGTCGAGCGTCCGGCCCTCGAGCTCCGCGCGGCGGTCGAAGGGGCCGTGCGCGACCGGGTGGCGCAGCACCGGGAGCGACCCGTGCTCGCCCTCAGCGGTGGGCTCGATTCGTCCGTGCTGGCCGGCGTTCTGGCGGGGCACGGCCCGCTCGGGGTCGTCAGCAACCGCTTCGACGGCTGGACCGCCGACGAGGGGCCGTACATCCGGGCCGTCGCCGAGCGGCACCGGCTCCAGCCCGTGCCCGTCGACTCCCGCACGCTCGACCCCCTCGAGGTGCTCGACCGGCTCGCCCCGCCGGGGTTCCCCCCCGTGCTCGTGAACCACCACCTCAACCTCGCGCTGCTCCGGGCCGCCGACGGCCCCCTGTGGACCGGCTTCGGCGGTGACGAGGTGTTCGGGCACGGCCTCGATCTCGTCACCGAGCTCGCCCGCGACGGTCGCAGCCTGCGCGCCGCCTGGGAGGCCGCGTGGCTCGCGCGCCGGTACCGTCACGCCGAGATGAGCCAGGCCCGCGCGCTCCGGAGCTGGGGAGCTCGCTGGGTGCGCGCGATGCTGCCCGATCGCGCGCAGATCCGCCGTCCCGACCGGCCTCGTGGAGCATTCCAGCGCCGCGTCGAGACCGTCACGCACCCGCTGATCCTGCGCAGCCGCGAGGAGCAGGCCCGGCTCGCGGCCCTCGTCGGCACCCCCATGGTGATGCCGCTGCTCGATCCGCGCGTCGCCGCCGTGTGTCTGGGCATCCCGAGCCGTCGCATGGTGCGTCGGGGTCGCACGCGCTGGGTGGTTCGCGAGGCCTTCGCCGATGTGCTGCCCCCCGAGGTGCACCGCCGGCCCGACAAGTCCGATCTGTCGAGGGGCCTCGACGAGCCTCTCCGGTCCGCCACGCTCGATCTGCGGCTCGACCTCCTCGCCCCGTGGCGCTCGGCGCGCCAGATCGCGTCACTCCGGCAACGATTCCGGTCGGGCGAGCATGGCGCCGCGGCAGACCTCTTTCGACTCGTCGGTGCATCGCGGTGGCTCGAGTGGCACACTGGCGCCGAGGGGATTGGGTGATCGAGGGACAGCGGGTCGACCGATACACGATCGAGAAGGAGCTGTACGGGGGCGAGTACGCGTCGGTGTTCCGGGCGAAGCATCGCTTCCTCGGGTCTCGCCACGCCCTCAAGATCCAGAACGTGCAGGTGCCCGAGGAGATCCCCGAGTCACTGCTCCACGAAGCACGCCTCCAGTCGTCCGTGCGGCACCGCAACGTGCTCGTCGTGTCCGATGCGTTCGAGTGGGAGCGCCGGGTCGTGCTCGTGATGGACTACGTGCGGTCCGAGTCGCTCGCCGACCTCATGGAGCGCATGCAGGCCCTCCCGCTCCGCAGCTCGCTGTCGCTGTTCCGCGGGGTCGTTCGCGGCGTGCGCGCGCTCCACGTGAACAACATCGTCCACCGCGACCTCAAGCCCGAGAACCTCCTGCTCGCCACCGAAGAGGGGCGCGTCGTGCCCAAGGTGTGCGACTTCGGCATGGCCAAGCTGCTCGAGCCGGGCCGTCCGCCGGAGCCCAGCGGGCTCTCGGTCTCGTTCGGCTTCATCGGCACGCCCGAGTACATGGCGCCCGAGCAGGCGCGCGATCCGGGCCGGGTCGACACCCGCGCCGACCTGTTCAGCCTGGGGGCGCTCCTGTACGAGCTCGTCACGGGCCACGTCGCGTTCGAGGCGCCTGCGCCGGTCGACGTGCTCTACAAGGCCGCGAAGGGCGACTTCGTGGATCCCGCCGTACACAGCCCCGATGCCCCGGCCGAGCTCGTGGCGATCATCCGCGATCTGCTCCAGCCGAAGGCGGATCGCCGGCTCGGCACCTGCGAGAAGCTGCTCGAGCGGCTCGACGCCGTGCGCGAGTGACGCGCCGGGTGTGATCTGCGCGCGTCCCCGGATAGGGGGGCGCCATGCTCGCCATCCTGTCTCCGGCAAAGTCCCTCGACGAGAGCCCCGTCTCGTCGGGCCTCCCGCGCACCGACCACGCGTTCGGGGCCGACACCACGCAGCTGCTCAAGTCCGTGAAGCGCCTGCGGCCCGCGCAGCTGAAGGCGTTGATGGGCATCAGCGACAAGCTCGCCGAGCTCAACCACGAGCGGCACCAGTCCCTCGAGATCCCGGTCGAGCCCGAGGCGCTCGCGGCGGCCCACCTGTTCGACGGCGACGTGTACAAGGGCCTCGACGCACGCTCGCTGTCCGACGACGACCTCGCGTGGGCCCAGGGGCACGTCGCCATCCTGTCGGGCCTGTACGGCCTGCTCCGTCCGCTCGACCGCACCCACCCGTACCGCCTCGAGATGGGCACGCGCCTGAAGACGCGGCGTGGCGCCGACCTCTACGCGTTCTGGGGCGACCGCATCGCGCGTCACCTCGACAAGGCGCTCGAGGGCCACGCCGACCCCGTCGTCGTCGACCTCGCGTCGCGCGAGTACAGCAAGGTGATCGACCGCAAGGTGCTGAAGGCGCCGTGGCTGTCGGTGGAGTTCAAGGAGGTGCGCGACGGCGACGCCCGCATCATCTCGTTCTTTGCGAAGCGCGCGCGGGGGCTGATGGCCCGGTACCTCGTCGAGCACCGCATCGAGCGCCGCGAAGACCTGAAGGGCTTCGACGCCGAGGGCTACGCCTTCGACCCCGAGCGCTCGTCCGACGCCTCCTGGGTCTTCACGCGCTCCTCGAGCTGATGCAGGCGCTCCTCGGCGTCGAGGAACCGCTTCGCGAGCACCGTGATGAACTGGCCGACCCAGCTGTCGAGCCCCGTGGCGGCCGTGAGCGTCTGGCGCGTGACCACCTGGAGGTCGAGCGGCGTGCGGGCCGTGACGGTGGACGTGCGGTTGTGCTGGCTGAAGATCGCCATCTCCCCGAACACGTCGCCGGGGCCGAGCTCCGCGAGCTCCACCTCGACGCCTCCGATGCGCTTCGTGACCACGCACGTGCCGGACTGGATGAGGAACGCCTCGTCGCCCGTGTCGCCTTCGCGGACCACCGCTTCGCCGGCCGCGTAGCTGCGGGTCGGCAGGTGCCAGCGCCCGCGTAGCCAGTGCTCGAGGTCGCGCTTGAGGTCGGCGACGCTCTCGTACCGGTCTTCCGGGTGCTTCGTCATGGCGCGGCCGAGGATGGCGTCGACGCCCGGAGGCACGCGGTCGCCCAGGACCTCGTGGAGCGGCGTCCACGCGCAGTCGAGTGCCTGGGTGAGGGCCTGGATGGCCGTGGGACCGGGGTACGGCGGGCGCCCCGTGACGCAGTAGTAGAGCGTGGCGCCGAGCGCGAACACGTCGGTGCGAGCGTCGATCCCCGTGCCGGACACCTGCTCCGGGGCCATGAACGCGGGCGTTCCCGTGAGGTCGTCGGTGGGGGACTGCGACTCCTCGAGCCGCACCGCGACGCCCCAGTCCATCAGGTAGACCTCCCCGAACCGGCCGACCATGATGTTCGACGGCTTCAGGTCGCGGTGCACGACCTTCCGGCTGTGCGCGAACGACAGGGCGTCGCACACCTTGAGGAGGATCTGGACGAACTCCGACATCCGGTCGGCGTCGAGCCGCTCGTCGCCGGCCTGGGTGACGAGCTCGTCGAGCGTGGCGCCCTCGACGAGCTTCATGTTGATGAACCAGTCGCCCTCGCCGGACTGACCGAGGTCGTGCACGGGCACGATGTTCGGGTGCTCGAGCTGGCCGGTCATGCGGGCTTCGCCCGTGAAGCGGTCGATGTGACGCGGGCTGTGCAGGTACCGCGGCTTCAGCACCTTGTGGGCGGTGTGACGCGCGAGCAGGCGGTCGTACGCGCGGATGACCGTGGACATCCCGCCTTCGCCGATCGGGTCTTTCTCGTCGAAGCGTTCGGTCATGCGCCCTCCGGGCTGTCGACGTGGACGACCACCTTGCCGAAGTGGGCCGCCGAAGCGAGGTGCTCGAAGGCCTCGGGGGCTTCCTCGAACCCGAAGGTGCTGTCGATCACGGGCCGTACCCCAGGGCTCAGCACGCGCACGAGCGCCTCGAGGTGATCGCGGCTGCCGACGAGGATGCCCTGGATGCGCACGCTGCGCATCAGCGCGCGCACGAGCGGAACCTCGCCGACCCCTCCGTCGAGCACGCCGATCATCGCGATCGTGCCGCCCACACGGACCGCGCGCAGGCTCTCCGCGATCGTGCCAGCCCCGCCGACCTCGATCACGGCATCCACCCCGGAACCGCCCGCCCAGCGGGCCACCTCGCGACCCCAGCCGGGATCGATCGCGTAGTTCACGGTGAGCTCGGCGCCGAGCTCCCGGGCGCGCTCGAGCTTCGCGTCGGAGCTCGAGGTCACCGCCACCCGAGCGCCCATCGCACGCGCGAGCTGGAGCGCGAAGATCGACACTCCCCCCGTCCCGAGCGTCACCACCGTGCTCCCCGCCGTCACGCCCGCGGCTTGGAGGGCGTGCCAGGCGGTCACCCCGGCGCAGGGCAGGGTGGCGCACTCGGCGTCCGACAGGCCCTCCGGAGCGCGCACCGTCGCCTCGACCGGCAGCGTGAGGTGCGTCTGGAGCGTTCCCGGGAGCGGACCTCCGCGGGTGGTCGCCAGGTGCTCGGCCCGCGGCGGACCCGACAGCCAGCCGGCCGCGAACAGCGGGATGCGGCGCTCTCCCACGCTGGCGGTCACGCCGGGACCGACGGCCTCCACGACGCCCACGCCATCCGAGCACGGCACCAGCGGACGCCGCACGCGGGGGTCGTACTCTCCGCGGACCATCAGCAGGTCGCGGTAGTTCAGCGACACGGCCGACATCCGCAGGCGCACCTCGCCCGGCCCCGGGTCTACGGGGTCGGTGTCGACGCACGTGAGGTGGTCGACCCCGAACTCTGCGATCTGCCAGCGTCGGGCCATGAAGCTCCCAGACGTGGAGCCTACCGCGTGCGGTCGGTCGTCAGGGAGTGGAGATGGGCTCGATGCACACGATGCGGTCGGCGGCCCGGTCGGCCACGAACAGCACCTGCCCGTCGCTCGACGCGGCCAGCACGTTCCCGTCGTAGTTCGTGAGCACCAGGCCGGACGCCAGCTCGGTGATCGTCCCGGTGGGATCGATCTCCGAGAGCGTGCCGGTCGACCAGTTCGCCACGAACATCCGCTGCCCGAACGCGCCGCCGTTCGAGAACGTGACGGCATGCACGCCACCCAGCCCCGTGGCGAGGGGAGTGCCCGCCATGCCGCTCGCATCGATGGGCGTGACCGAGCCGTCGCCTGCGTACCCACCGCCGAGGGGGCGCGAGGCCCACAGGCCCGGGTACAGCCCGGTGGGGTCGAACGCGAGCCCCTCCACACCGGCGACCTCCGAGAAGGCCGTCACCGTGCCCTGTGCGTCGACCACCCCCCAATCCACGCCGCCTCCGTCGGTGTCTCCGGTGACCAGGAGCCCGGGCGGGTAGGCGGAGCCGGGCGGAGAGAACGCGAGCCCGTAGATGTCGTCGAACCCGGCGTTCGGTCCGGCAGCGAGCAGGGAGACCGTGCCGTTGGCCTCCACGCGGTACACCCGGCTGTCGCCGTCGCTGTCGCTGCCCTGGTCGGCCACGTACAGGCTGCCGTCGAACACGGAGTCGGCGTCCCACACCATGGAGGTGAGCAGGGCGGGGGTCATCCCCCAGTCCGTCGCGCCCACGCGCAGCGTGACGTCGCCCGTCGCCACATCGACCTCGCGGAGCGTGTCGTCTCCCTGGTTCACGACGAACAGGCGCCCATTGAACGCGCCCTCGGCGAAGGTCAGCGCGACCGGGTCGGAAAGGCCGTCCGTGCTGTCGGCCACGACCACCGCGCGGAAGCCCGGGCGCACCGTCCAGCCGGGGTCGGTCGTGAAGATGCCGCAGTTGTACGAGTAGACCGGGTCGGTGTCGGTGTCGGTGTCCGCATCGGTGTCGGCGTCGGTGTCCGCGTCGGTGTCCGTGTCCGTGTCCGTGTCCGTGTCCGTATCGGCGTCGGTGTCCGTGTCGGCGTCGGTGTCGGTGTCGGTGTCCGTGTCGGCGTCGGTGTCGCTGTCCGTGTCGGCGTCCGCATCGGCGTCGGTGTCCGCGTCGGCATCGGTGTCCGCATCGGCATCGGTGTCGGCGTCGGCATCGGTGTCCGCGTCGGCATCGGTGTCGGTGTCGGTGTCCGCGTCGGTGTCGGTGTCTGCTTCTTCCGAAGGGGTCGTCGAGCCCTTGCAGGCCGCGAGCATCAGGAGTGCGAGCGTGAGGCGCATGTCGGGGAGTTCCTCCGCTCCACGCCTATCTCACGGTGTCGAGAACGTCGCCATGGACGGTGCCTTTGCGCCAGGCCCGGTTGCCGGAATCCGGATCCGTGCACAGGATGGGGGAGCGGGCTCGGTCGCACAGTGCGCCCGGCCCGTCCACAGGTCGATTTCCCTGACGTCGACAGGCCGGCACGCCCCGAAGGCGTGGAAGCAACCTGCACTCGGGCGTGCCGCATAGGTGGCGACAAGGGAAATCCAATGGTGGAGATCGATGGACGGACCGAGGGTACCGAGGGCCGTGCGTCGATCGGCGGCGCCGTGTTGCGGTCCCCCGATCCACCGCCCATCCTGCCGTCGGCACCCCTCGTGGTCCTCGAGACCACCGGTGCCCTGGAGTCCCCCATGTCCGTCCGACCCGTCGTGCGCGTCATCACCGCCCACCAGCAGACCGAAGGGGGCGGCTTCGTCGTGCGCCGCCCGTTCCCCACACGCGGTCTCGATCACCTCGACCCGCTGCTCATGCTCGACGAGCTCGGTCCCGTCACCTATGCGCCCGGTGAGGCCATCGGCGCCCCCGACCACCCGCACCGCGGCTTCGAGACCGTCACCTACGTGCTCCAGGGCGAGTCGGAGCACGCCGACAGCGCGGGGCACGCGGGCACGCTCCGTCCGGGCGACGTTCAGTGGATGACCGCCGGGTCCGGGGTCGTGCACCGCGAGATGCCGTCGGTCGCGATACAGCGGGACGGCGGCACGATGCACGGATTCCAGCTCTGGGTGAACCTGCCGAGCTCTGAGAAGGGCGTGGCTCCGCGGTACCAGGAGATCGCAGGCAGCACGCTCCCGACGGTGCAGACCGACGACGGGCGCGCGACGGTCCGCATCCTCGCGGGCGAAGCGCTGGGCACGTCTGCGGTCGTCCGCACGCGCACCCCCGTCCTGTACCACCACTGGACGTTCGCGGAGGGCGCCGACGTCACGCTGCCCGTCCCGGAAGACCACAACATCGGGGTCTACGTCTTCGAGGGTTTCCTGTCGGTCGACGGCACGACCGTGAGCGCTGGCCAGCTCGCGCTGCTCGGCGCGGGCGGGTCCATCGCGATGCGGGCCAGCGGGCGGGCCCAGGCGCTCGTGCTCGGAGGGCGTCCGCTCGGCGAGCCCATCGCCTGGGGCGGTCCGTTCGTGATGAACACCCGCGAGGAGGTCCTCCAGGCCTACGCCGACTGCCAGGCCGGGCGCATGGGGAGCATCCCGCCCGAGATCGTGCGCGCGTGAGCGGGTCGCACCCCGAGCGCCACCGCGCCCACCGCATCGGCTGGCTCCGGGCCGCCGTGCTGGGGGCGAACGACGGCATCGTCTCCACGGCGAGCCTGCTCATCGGGGTCGCCGCGGCCGATGCCGGGCGGGGCGAGCTGCTGACGGCCGGCGTCGCGGGTCTCGTCGCCGGCGCGATGTCGATGGCCGCGGGGGAGTACGTGTCGGTGAGCTCGCAGGCCGACACCGAGCGCGCCGACCTCGAGCGGGAGCGGCGGGAGCTCCGGGAGGACCCCGAGCGGGAGCTCGCCGAGCTCGCCGGGATCTACGTCGGGCGTGGGCTCGAGCCCGAGCTCGCGCGTCAGGTGGCCGAGCAGCTCAGCGCGAAGGACCCGCTCCGCGCCCATGGTCGCGACGAGCTCGGGATCGTGGTGGGGGAGGGCGCCCAGCCCGTGCAGGCGGCCCTCTCGTCGGCTGCGATGTTCGCCGTGGGCGCCGCGATGCCGCTGATCACCGCCACGCTCGCGCCCGCGTCCGTCGTGCCCGTCGTCGGGGTGTCGTCGCTCGTGGCCCTCGCGTCGCTCGGCGCGCTGAGCGCCCGGCTGGGCGGGGCTCCAGTGGGGGTGGCGACGGCCCGCGTCACCTTCTGGGGTGCGCTCGCAATGGCCATCACCGCTGGCATCGGGGCCCTGTTCGGCACCGTCGTGTGAGCTCGCCGACCCGCGGGACTCAGCCGTCCCGACGCCGCAGCGGGATGGCCGCGAGGAGCGCCACCACGACGCCCGTCACGAGCGTGCCGATGCCGCCGGCGGCGATGTCGGCGGTCGTCGCGCCCACCGCGACCGCGCCCGGAACGATGAACACGCATGCCAGTGCGGCGATCGTCACGCCCGCCGCGACCTGCTGCCCGTAGCCGTGCACCTGACGGGTCTGCGCCATCGCGCCGATCACCACGATCAGCTCCAGGAGCGTGGCGACCAGCGGGAACAGCGCCGTGGCGCCGATCGCGGCGGACACCAGCTGCCAG
Organism: Myxococcota bacterium; assembly: GCA_041389565.1. Lineage (GTDB taxonomy): Bacteria > Myxococcota_A > UBA796 > UBA796 > JACKEQ01. Next base: position 102,725 of record JAWKRP010000014.1, on the reverse strand, counting down.
ATCACCACCATCACGCCCAGCACCACACCCCCGATCACGGGAACCCGCCACTCCATCGAACACCTCCCCGTGCGTTGTCACCCGGGAGGCGCGCGCGATCCCGGACTTCCCGACGAACCGGACCGTTCGTCCGACGAATATGCTGCGCGTGCATGGAGCACGTGAACGACATCGACGACCGCCTCGCCCGCCGGCTCGGGAGCCTCGGGTTCGGCCTCGTGATCCCGTGGGCCACCGGGCTGTTCGGCCCGCTCGGTGCCGGGGATCCGCGCTTCTGGGTCGGTACTGTCGTGTTCGTCGCGCTCGCGTTCCTCATCTGGCACGGCAACCGCTGGCTGTTGTTCCGTCAGCGCGAGCGGCTCGACTGGTTCACGTCCCCCGTCAGCAAGGTCGTGTTCCTGTTCCTCGGCTGCGTCGTCTACACCGCCCCCGTCACGGCCGTCGTGCTCTGGCTGTGGGACGTGCTCGCGCTCCCCGGGCCCGTGGACGTCGAGCGCATCGGGACGGTCGTGCTGCTCAACGTCATCTGCGTGCTCGTCGTGACGCACGTGTACGAGACCGTGTTCCTGATCAAGGCCCGCCAGGACGACCGGATCGTCGTCGCCGAGCTCGAGCGGGCCCGTGCGGAGGGCGAGCTCGCCGCGCTGCGCAGCCAGCTCGACCCCCACTTCCTGTTCAACTCGCTCACCTCGCTGCGCTGGCTCATCGAGCGCGACCCCACGGCCGCCGCCGACTACACCAGCCGGCTCGCGGCCGTGTACCGCTACATCCTGGCCAACCGCGAGCGCGAGCTCGTCCAGCTGCCCGAGGAGCTCGCGTTCTTCGACGACTGCCACCACCTGCTCCAGGTGCGGTTCGGCCGGGCGCTCCAGGTCGACCGCACCGGGTTCGACGGTCCGCTCGACCGATGGCTCGTTCCGCCGATCAGCCTGCAGGTGTTGCTCGAGAACGCCGTGAAGCACAACGCGTTCAGCGAGCGGGAGCCCCTCCCGATCACCCTGTCCCTGCGGGCGGATCACATCGAGGTCGTGAATCCGGTCCGGCCGCGTGGGGCGGAGGGTGAGGGGCTCGGCCTGGCGAACCTCGCGGAGCGGGCGCGCCTCTCCATGCAGCGCGAGCTCGAGGTCGAGGCCAGCGACGCCTGGTTCCGCGTGCGGTTGCCCATGGTGGCGCTCGGATGAGGATCGTCGTGCTGGAGGACGAGCGGCCTGCGCTCGAGGATCTGTGTGCGGCCATCGCCCGGTGCCGTCCGCAGTCCGTGATCGAGGCCACCCACGACAGCCTGGCGAGCGCCGAGGCGTGGTTCGCGACGCAGCCGGAGCCCGACCTCGTGTTCGCGGACGTCCGGCTCACGGATGGGCGCTCGCTCGACCTGTTCGCGCGCCTGCCGCTGTCGTGCCCCATCGTGTTCGTCACCGCGTACGACCGGTACACGCTCGAGGCCCTGGAAGCGGGCGGGATCGACTACCTGCTCAAGCCCGTGGAGGACCACCACGTCGCGCGGGCGCTCGACAAGGTCGACCGGCTGCACGCGCACTTCCGCACCCGAGAGTCCGGCCGCCAGCGCATCGTCGTGCGGCGGGCGCGTGCCCAGCGCCCGATCGACACCGAGGACATCGCGTGGTTCTGCACGGAGCACCGGCTCGTGTACCTGGTCACGACGGCGGGTGAGCGGTTCGTGGTCGACCAGACGCTCTCGGCACTCGCGTCAGAGCTCGATCCGCGCCGCTTCTTCCGGATCGGCCGCAGCTGGCTGGTCTCCGTGGGGTCCGTGCGTGCGTTCCGGCCGTGTGGGAAGGGTCGCCTGAGGCTCGAGCTCGAGCCGCCGTCGGGTCAGGACGCCATCGTGAGCGCGGAGGTCGCCGCGGAGTTCCGGGCCTGGCTCGACCGGTGAGGACTGCGCCCGACGCCTGCGGCCGTCGATGGGGCGGACGTCCGCGTCAGCGGCGTCCCGGCAAGGCGCGTCCACCGGGGACTGACCGAAGCCAGTCCCCGGGAGTCCCGAGGGCCCGCAGGGACGGCCCGGCAACCACCGCCCGTCGTCCGGGGCCGGAACCCCGGCGGGGTGGAAGGGGCGGCGCCCCTTCGAGGGAGCGCCAGCGACCGTCCTGATTGAATGGGCGATACTGGATTTGAACCAGTGACTTCCACCGTGTGAAGGTGGCACTCTCCCGCTGAGTTAATCGCCCGGAAGCGCTGTCGGGTATATCGACGGGGCGCGAGGCGGTCAAGCGGCAATGGTGGGAAGCGACGAGGTCCTGAAGCGAGCCCTGGTGATTACCGGGATCCTCGGCCTGTTGATCGCGAATGGAGCGGCGTGGTCGTACGCCTTCTCCAGCGGTCGCGTGGCCCAGGGCCGTCTGCTGCTCCACCCCGAGCAGATGGACGGGCAGGATATCGTCCTGTCGCTCGTGAAGGTCGTCGAGGTCGGAGACGACCGCTACGCCGTGCGCTCCGGGAAGCAGCAGTTCGAGGTGCTCGGTACGCCCGACGGGCTCGATCCGGGCGTCGAGCTGTACGTCGGGGGGCGCTTCCAGTCCGACGGGCTGCGCGTGGTGGAGGAGTGGCGCGAGCTGGCGCCGCAGCGGTCCAGCAAGAAGGCCCTCGGAATCCTGGGGCTGCTCGCGACCGGGCTCGTGCTCCCGTTCACGGTCGGCTTCCGACGCGAAGGGGCCGTGCTCCGTGGCTGATCTCGTCACCCACCTCGGGTCGGGGCTCCTGCCCGCAGCCCTGCTCGCGCCGCGCCTGATGGGTCCGCTGGCCCTCGGAACCGTGCTCCCCGACGCCACCGGGCGCGTGCCCCAGATGGCGTTCGTGATGTTCGACGTGCCGCTGCCCGACGCCGTGCTGTGGGCGTTCGACGTGCTGCACCAGCCGCTGTCCCAGGTGCTCGTGGTCAGTGCGGTCGCCATGCTCTTCGCGGCCGTCGACCGGCGTGAGGCCTGGCTCGGCATGCTCGCGGGCGTGGCTCTGCACTTCGGGCTCGACATCCTGCAGGACCACCACGGTCAGGGCTACCAGCTCTGGTTCCCGCTGTCGGTCGAACGCTTCGAGCTCGGATGGATCGGATCGGAAGCCACGGTGCACGCAGCACCCTGGGTCGGGCTCGCGACCCTGGTGGCGGTCGTCTGGCGGCTCGGGTGGGCGCGTCGGTGATCGGGGTCGCGCTCGCGGTGGTCGCCGCCGCCGCGGTCTGGTGGTTGTTCCTGTCCGCTCCGTCGGCCGCGCGGATCGAAGCGCTGCGACAGGGCTTCCTGAACGGCGATCCCGGTCCGGCGCTCGCGGCGATTCCCGCGCGGTTCCGGGTGGAGGTGCTGTTCCAGATGATGCGGGACTTCCTGCTCGACGACGCCTTCGACGCCGGAAAGCGCGCGCTGGCCGAGCTCGCACGCATCGATCCCGTGATCGCGACCGGCCACGCCGAGCTCCTCGCGACCTCCACCGGCGACACGGACTTCGCCGTGCGGGTCTGCGAGCGGGCGCTCGAGGTCCGGCCGAACAGTGTGTCCGCCCTCGGCGCGCTGGCGCGCATCCTCGCAGCTGCCGGTCGCACCGGGGAAGCGCTCGCGGTCCTCGCCCGCCGGCCCGACGAGCCCGACCTGCTGGAGATCCGCGCCGACCTCCTCCTCGCCGACGGCCAGCTCGACGAAGCGCTCGAGATCGCGGGGTCGCTCGAGGCGTTCGGCTCTGCGAACCGGGGGCGCCTGCTCGATGCCGAGGAGCTGGCGCGCGCCGAGCGGCTGCGGGGTGTGGGAGCGTCCGTCCGACGGGAGGTCCGCGCGGAGCTCGACGAAGGGTTCGATCCGCTTCGAGACCTGGCGAAGAGCGGCGACCTCCGCGCTCGCAGCGGCGGTAACCACTGGGTGCTCGGGCATCGGATGCGCCTGGACGCCACGCCCGACGACCGTGCTCTCGTGCACCCCACCCGGCTCGGGAACCCCGCGCTCGACGCCCTGGCTCGTGACCCCGACGACCTCCGCGCGCTCCTGGCGGCGGGGGAGTCCTGCCTGCGGTCGAAGGACCCCGTCCGCGCGGTCGAGCACCTCTCGCGTGCGGTCCGGCTCGATCCGACCGACTTCGCGGCCCAGATCGGGCTCGGCGCCGCGCTCCGGTGCTCCGAGGAGCGCTGGCTGGCGCAGCTGGGCGCGCTCCCGGAGGCGAGCGTGCCGTCCCCGCAGGGGTTTCCGGACCTCCCTGCGCTCTTCGACGACGAGCAGCGGGTCGTCACGGCGTCGGTCGGCGAGCTGGCTCCGTGGCTGTCGCGCCCCATCCGCATCCGGCCGCTCCCCTGGGTGCCGGGCCCGGCCGACCCGCCGAGCGTCGATGCGGCCGACCTGTACGACCTGTCCGAGCACTCCGGCTGGCAGCTGGCCCGGTGTGTCGCCTTCGAAGCCTGGGAAGCCCTCCCGGACGCCGCGCGCGTCACGATGGCGGCGGTGCTCGACGAGGTCCGCGACCGGCCGGAGCTCAGCGTCGTGTCCGACCTCGACGACCTCGACGCCCTGTTCGTCGAGGGCTGGGTGCGCCTGCTGTGCGTGCGATGGCTCGACGCGCCTCCCGATGCGCTCACGGCGGGCATCGAGCGGGTGCTCAGCGCACGATGAGGGGCCGGGCCCCCGGGGCGCACACCCCGGGGACCGCGGGCTCGGGGCTCACGCCGAAGCGCGCTCCCGCAGGTCGGACAGGAAGCCGACGCGGTCGGCCAGGATGCGCGCCGCCACGCGCTTCTTGCCGTCCTCGTCCTCCCACTTGTCGTAGGTCATCGTGCCCTCGACGGACACGAGGCTGCCGCTGCGGAGCATCTGCTCACAGCGCTCGGCGTCCTTCCCGAACACACGCACCTGGTGCCAGTCGGTCTCGGTCTTCCACTCATCGCCCTCCTTCCGGGCGCGGTCGGTCGCGACCGACAGGCTGCACCAGGCGCCGCCGGCCTTGGCCTGGCGGACCTCCGGGTGGGAACCGAGACGGCCGATGAGAACGATCTTGTTGAGTCCCTTCATGGTGACATCCTCCTTGTTGGTGTCGCGGCCCCCTTCAGCAGATCCGGTGCCATCCGGTTATCGGCGTTCGACCGTGATGCGCGGTGTCCGTCCCGCGACCGTGGTCGACAGCGGTCATCCGGGGCCGTCCCGGGGTAGGCTGTGCGCATGGTGCGTCGCGACGACGAGGACGAACAGCTCCCGCTGCCCTTCGGGTTGATGGGCGTCCTGTCACGCTGCGCTCCTCCAGCTGGTGAGAGTCCAGCCCCGGTAGGCGTCGGAGCGCCGGGTAGCAGATCCCAGGCTCGGGGAGAGATCCCCGGGACCCGAGCGGGATGTCGAAAGCCTCGAGAGAGGGAGCAAGCACGCGGTCCGCAGCATCAAGCGAACACTGCAGCGTCGACAGATTCACAATCCGAGGGCCGAGCCGGTCATGTCACGGCGAAGGCGACCTCCATCGAGCTGGTTCCGAAACGCTCGTTGGGCCTCGGCGGCGTAAGGGTGGTGGAACGTGTGGAAGGAGGAGCACGGAACGCGAGAGACCCGTCTGCGTCGCCTGTGTCAGGGCAAGGCGCGCCGTATAAGCCGAGTGTGAAGTCGGCCGCTGCGCAGCGGGAGTCCGAGGGGTCCATAGTAGTGTTGAGACCGGCGGAACAGAACGCTGGAGGAGCGAAGGGTCCCCACTTTGATCACGGCGAAGAAGGAGCCACGTGTGAGGCATGTCCGGGCATCAGATCCGGTCCAACCCCCATCGTCCTATCAGGCGGTGCCAAAGCACGCTACCTCCAACGACGTCTGTGGGCCGCAGCCAAGCGGTCTCCAGAGCGCCGCTTCCACGCTCTTTACGACCGTGTCCACCGGAGTGACATCCTGTGGGCGGCGTGGAAGAAGGTGAGGGCAAACCGCGGTGCGGCCGGCGTCGACAGACAGACACTGGCCGACATCGAGGAGATGGGACCCGAGTGTTCCTCGCGGACCTCCAGTCCGATCTCCGGCAGGCAGGTACCGACCGTCGGCGGTCCAACGGCGGTACATCCCGAAGGCCAATGGCAAGCGGCGGCCTCTGGGCATCCCCACGGTGCGTGATCGTGTCGTGCAGATGGCGACGAAGATGGTCATCGAACCGATCTTCGAGGCGGATTTCCTCCCGTGCTCGCACGGGTTCCGCCCTCGCCGGAGCGCGACCGATGCGCTGGAGACCTCCGGAAGCGGGCCTGCCGCGATCGCGAGGGGAACCACGTGCTGGACGCCGATATCACGGGCTTCTTCGACAACATCGACCAGTCGGTGCTGATGGAGCAGGTGAAGAAGCGGATCAGCGACCGTCGGGTGCTCGCTGTTGCGCCAGTGGCTCCAGGCAGGGTGATGGAAGACGGGGAGGTCCTTCGGAGCACGACGGGGACCCCACAGGGCGGCGTGATCTCGCCGCTTCTCGCCAACATCTACCTGCACGTCCTCGATCAGCGCTGGACGGACGAGCACGCCCATCTGGGTACACTCGTCCGCTACGCCGACGATTTCGTGGTGATGTGCGACACCGCGGAGGCATGCGAGGAAGCCGAGGGCGTCGTCCGGGGATCCTGGGAAGGCGAACTGGGTTTGGAGCTGCACCCCGAGAAGACCGAACGGGTCGATCTACCGAGAAGGCAGAGGTGGGTTCGACTTCCTGGGCCGCCACCTGCGGAAGCGGATGAGCGGCCGACTCTGGGAGAAGTACGGAAACGTCGCTACTACCTACAACGATGGCCGTCGCGGTCCTCGATGAAGGAGATGCGCCGTGTCATCCGAGAGCTGACCGACCGACGTTGGCTGCGGATCAAGGACGTACGGGAGGTCATCTCCCGCCTGAATCCTTTGCTCCGTGGTTGGGGCAACTACTTCCGGACCGGGAATGCCTCGGAGCGCTTCCAGGAGATCGACCACCACCTGTGGGTGGCGTCTCAACCGCCTGATGAAGGCTCGCAAGGGCCGACACCTGAAGGCGGGGACAGCGCGAAGTGGTCCCACAAATTCTTCTGGAGCCTCGAGGCTACTCCGTCTGCTCGGCACCACCCGCTACCCTGGAGCTGCGCAATGCCACGACCCGAGAGATCATCGGTGAGCCGTGTGCGGGAAAACCGCACGCACGGTTCGAACGGGGGCCTCCTGCTGTCATCCATCGGTGCTTCGGCACCCGGACGACGGTAGGAGGTCTACCAGTGTGGCTCACCCTGTTCGCAGCGCTCGCCAGCTCCACCGGCACCCCCGAGGTCTGCAACGGCGTCGACGACGACGAGAACGGGCTCGTCGACGACGGCGCGGTGTGCACGGGGTGCCGCCAGCTGAACTTCGAGACGCGCAGCTACCTCGTCTGTGAAGACGATCAGACCGACCGCGCCGCGGCTTCCGCGCTGTGCGAGGGCTTCGGGTACCACCTCGTCGACGTGCAGTCCGAGGCCGAGAACGCGGCGCTGCTGCCGGAGCTCAGCCTGCTCCAGACGTACTGGACGGGCCTCTCCGACAGCACCCCCAACACGTACCGGTGGAGCGACGGAGAGCTCGCCACGTACGTCCCGTGGAGCGCCACCCAGCCCGACGACCTCACGGGAACCGAGGACTGCGCGTGGTACTTCGCGGTGTCGGGCGCCCAGGTCCACGGCTTCAACGACGTGCCGTGCTCGGCAGAGGGCGCCGGTGCGGTGTGCGAGTCGGCCGACTCGGAGTTCGAGTGCGACACGGGCCTCGACACCGACGATCCGGGGCCGATCCCAGACCCTCTCCCCGAGACCCCGCCCCCAGCGGGCCACGTGCTGTGCGGCCCTGCGATTCCCCCGTCCTGGACGCTCTTCGCGCTGGCCCTCGTCGCGTGGCGTCAGCGGAAGGCGCGACCCACGGCGAGCCCGGCAGTGAGAGCACCGCTGTAGCCGAGCTGCAGGTCGGCATCGAGGCCGCCCGGGCGCACCCCCACGACGATGGCAGCCCCCGGAGCGACCGGCGCGTAGCCGTGCGACGCGAACAGCAGGGCAGCCCCGAACCGCAGCCGTGGACCGCCCTCGAGCTCCCACCGCGCGCCCACCCTCAGCGACGGCACGAGCGTGAGCCCCTCCTGGACGAGCCCGAACCCGAACCCGAGCACGGCATCGGCGCCGAGCGAGCCCGCGAGCGGGAGGTCGAAGCGGACGGACGGCCCGAGCGTCAGCTGGGTACGTCCCTTTCGGGCCCAGCCGGCCAGATCCCCCCGCACCGACAGGCCCCAGTCGAGCGGGGCCCCCTTCGCGCCCTCGATCACCGGGGGCGGAGCATCGGCCGCCACGAGCGCGGACAGCGCGACGCGCCCGGTGCCGTCGACCTGCTGGAGCACCCACGGCTGGCCGACCGGGTACGTGACGCTCTCGAGCCCGTTCACGCGGGCCGTGTTCCCGGCGGGCAGGTCGAGCAGGCGCGTTCCGGTGCGCGGCGGCACGGTGCTGTCGTACAGCGTGCGCATCGGGTGGTGCTCGGGCACGACGACGAGCGGGAGCTGGTAGGACGGCTCGAGGTCGCGTGCGATGGCGAACCACACGGCCGCTTCGTCCCGTCGGCGGCCGACGAACGCGTCGTACCCGAACAGGCGCGCCATGGCCGCGACCTGACCGGCGTCGAGCAGCGCATCGAGGCACGGCAGGTCGACCCGGGCGGTGAGCGCGGCCTGGTTCAGCCCGACGGCGTCGCCGTTCTGGATCGCGATCTCCCCGCGCACCACGGACTGCACGATGCGATCGGGGGTGGTGGGTGCGGGACACCCCGCCACAGCGGCCTGAGCGAAGAGGAGCAGCACGGCCGGGAGCATAGCGCGACGCGTCAGAACGGGTCGCAGGAGTAGCGGACGACCCCGTCACACTTGAGCTTCAGGCGATCGCCCGTGCGGACCTCGATCGTGCCGCGGGCGTTCACGGGATCGTCCGGGAAGGCCGCGTAGATCGTGTAGGTGCCGGGGGGGACCTCGCCCGGACCGAACGTGCGCCCGTCGCTCGCGAGCAGCGAGAAGGACGTGTGGTCGCCGACGACGGACACGACGGAGGCGTCCGGCGACAGCGGGGCGGGAGGGACGGGCTCCGGGACCGGGGCGACCGTGCCCACCGGCTCGGGTGCGGGGCCGGGGACCGGGGCGACCGTGCCCACCGGCTCGGGTGCGGGCTGAGGGACCGGCGCGACCGTGCCCACCGGCTCGGGTATGGGGTCGGGGACCGGAGCGACCGTGCCCACCGGCTCGGGTGCGGGCTCGGGGGCCGTGGGACCCGGAGGGTCGGGGACCTCGGGGACCTCGGGGGCGGGCGGAGTCCCGAGAGCTCGCGGGGTCGGTCCGGGGGTGAGCATCGCGAGCGCCCCCGCTCCGACGAGCGCGGCGCCAGACAGCCCGACCACGAACAATGCGAGCAGCGCGATGGCCGCGAACAGGAGGGGAGAGCGGGCATCCGACGCCTCGGACGCTGGGTCGGGCTCGCTGGCCGGCCGGGGAGCCTCGTGCGTGTCGTCGGTGTCGGGCGACCCGCCGGACTCCCGGAGCTCGATCGGCGTGCGCGGCGGCTGGCGGTCGATCGAGCGCTCGAGCGACGCCTCGACGTCGAACTTCAGGCGCTCGATGAGGTCGGTCTGGAACAGGGCGTCGAGGTCGGCGCCGGAGTCCGTCTCGGTCCACATCCGGTACAGGACCTCGCAGTTCCCGACGCGGTCGTCGACCTCAGGCTGTAGCGCGGCCTCGATCGCGGCCCTCATGCCTTCTGGCACGTCTGGCACGCGCTCCTCGATGGGCACGAACGCGCCCTTGCGCGCGTGGTCGACGATCTCGAGCAGGCCCTTGCCCGTGTACGGACGCTCTCCGCACACGATCTCGTACAGGATGACGCCCATCGAGAACACGTCGGCGCGCCGGTCGACCCCGCGCGCGTCGTCGAACTGCTCGGGCGCCATGTACTGGGGGGTTCCGAGCACGATGCCCGTGCGCGTCTCGAGGGAGCCCTGCGCGTCGCCGTCGAGCGCCTTCACGAGCCCGAAGTCCGTGATCTTCGGCACCATGCGGTGGCCCTGGATGGCCATCAGGACGTTCGCGGGCTTGAGGTCGCGGTGGATCAGCCCGGCCCGATGGGCGGCCGACACGCCCGCGAGCAGGCCCCTCCCGACGGCAGCGGCCTGCTGGAGCGACAGCCGGCCCATCTTGAGGACCTCCTTCAGCGTCGCGCCCTCGACGTACTCCATGAGCAGGCCGGGCGAGCCGTTCACGTCGACGATGTCGGTGACCGACACCACGTTCGGGTGCCGCAGGGCGGCCTGCGCGCGCCCCTCGTTCATCAGGCGCTCCACCACGATCTCGTGGGGGACCTTGAGCACCTTCAGCGCGTGCCGCGTGCCGAGATCCTTGTGCTTCACGCGGTACACGACGGCCAGAGCGCCCTCGCCGAGCACTCCTTCGATCGTGAACCGCCCGAGGACGGAGCCGGCCGTCAGCGCGTTCATCGCTGCGCGGCGATCCATCGTTCGACCTGAGCGCCGAGCACGGGGAGCGGGACGGCGCCCGCGCCCAGCACGGTGTCGTGGAAGCCCTTGATGTCGAAGCGCTCGCCCAGCCGGGCCTCCGCGTCGCGTCGCAGGCGCCAGATCTCGAGCTGGCCGGTCTTGTAGGCGAGGGCCTGCCCGGGCGTCGTGATGTAGCGGTCGACCTCGTTCTCGATGTTGTTCCGGGCGAGCGGCGTGTTCTCGACCATGAACTCGACGGCCTGTTCCCGCGTCCAGCCCTTGGCGTGGATGCCCGTGTCGACGACCAGGCGCGAGGCCCGCCAGAGCTCGAAGCTGTACATGCCCAGGCGGTCGGTGTCGTTGCTGTACAGGCCCATCTCCTCGGCGAGCTGCTCGCTGTACAGGCCCCAACCCTCCACGAAGGCCGTGGCCTGGATGTGCTTGCGGAACATCGGGAGCGCGTCGAGCTCGGTGGCGATGGCGATCTGCAGGTGGTGCCCGGGGATGGACTCGTGGAACGCGAGCACCTCGGCCTCGTGCCGCGGACGCGTCTCCGGCTTGTACGTATTGATGTAGTAATAACCGGGCTTCTCGCCGGAAACGAGCGGCATGTAGTACGCGATGGTCGTGTAGGGCGCCTCGTAGTCCGGGATGCGACGCACCTCGCAGTCGGCCTGCGGGAGCCGTCCGAACCACTGCGGGATGGCGGCCTTCGCGCGGGACAGGGCCTCTGTGGCCTTCGCTTCGACCTCGGCTTCCGTCGTGAAGTACAGGTGCGGGTCGGTGCGGAGGTACTCGAAGATCTGCGGGATGTCGGACTTCCCGAGCGCCTTCTTCCCGAGCACCGCCATCTCGGTGTGCAGCCGGGCGATCTCGTCGAGGCCGGTCTGGTGGAGGGTGTCGGGGTCGAGCGGCAGGCTGGTCTCGGACTCCACGAGCGCGGCGTAGCACTCGGCGCCACCGGGGATCCCCGTGAGCCCGACCGCTTCCGTGCGCGCCTTCGGGAGCACCTCGGACTCCAGGAACGCGACCCACGCGGTGATTCCAGCGCGCCAGGCCTTCGTGGCGCGCTCGACCTCACCCTGCAGCTCGGCCTGCTCCGCGGGCTCGAGCGTGCCCTTGCGGCCGGAGAAGGCCGTGACCATGGGGCTCTCAGCGAGCGGGGTCGCGAGGGCCGCGCGCGTCTGCTGGATCACGAGTTCGGTGGACGCGCGGTTCGCCACCAGACCCTTCCCGAGCCCCATGCGAGTGTTCTCGATGTGCACGGGCAGCTGCTCGGTGAGCCCGTCGATCCGACGGACCAGGTTGCGGACGTCGTCGGCCGTCGCGAGGTCGTTCGCTTCGGCCAGGCGGTTGCCGTCGAGCAGGGGATTGCTGCGCGGGCTGAACGACCACAGGGAGTGCTGGCACACCGACTCGGCGAGCGACGTGCGCAGGGAGTGCACGAGGAGATCGCGGTTCAGGGCGTCGGAAGGCGACAGACCCTCGAGGGCCTCCAGGCGCTGCTTCCAGTCGCTCGACCGGCCTCGGAACTGCTCTTCGCTCGACAGCGACACGTCCGTCACGCGGTCGTCGAAGCGGTGGTCGCCGACATCGCTCGCCCAGGTGGGATAGCGCTGCATCAGTGCATCCCAGTGCTCGATCAGGATGTCGGCCAGGAGGGGATCCTGGATCCCGAGGGCCGCAGGGCTCACGGGAACCGACACCGGCGCGGGCCGCGGAGCGGGCTCCGGTGGGGCGGGCGGGGTCTTTCGTCCGCAGCTTGCCAGGGCGAACAGGACGAACAGGCTGCGCATGGCGGCACTCCGATGCAAAACGGCACCCCACCGCGATAGCATCCGAGCCTTCGCGAGGTCCACGTGATTCCCGACAGTCTCCTGAACGGCGACAACGCCACCTTCCTCGATGCCGAGTACGAGCGCTGGGCGCACGACCCCCAGTCCGTGGATCAGGAGCTCCGCGACCTGTTCGAGGGCTCACCGAGCACCACACGAACGGGTCCACGCGGGTCGGCCCGTCGTTCGTGCCGCGCAGCATCTTCGCGGGCAGCACGGTGGTCGAAGGCGCGTCGGATGCCGCCGTCGAGCGCCAGGCGGCGACGGTGCAGATGATCAACGCGTACCGCGTTCGCGGGCACTTCAAGGCGAACATCGATCCGCTGGGTCGGCGCGAGAAGGTCGAGCACCCCGAGCTCGCGCCCGCGTACTACGGCCTGTCCGAGGCCGACCTCGCTGCCGAGGTCTCCACGCGTCCGATGTTCGGGATGCCCGCGCGTGCGCCCCTCCGGGCGGTGCTCGAGCGCTGCCAGGCCGCGTACACCGGCTCCATCGGCGCCGAGTTCATGAACATCGACAACCTCGAGGAGAAGCGCTGGGTCCAGGAGCAGCTCGAGACGCTCCCGGTTCGCGAGGTGCTGAACCGCGACCAGCAGAAGCGCATCCTCCGCAAGCTGTGCGACGCCGAGAACTTCGAGCGCATGCTCCACACGCGCTTCCCGGGCACGAAGCGGTTCTCGCTCGAGGGCGCCGAGACGCTCATCCCGCTGCTCGACATGGTGAACGACGCCGCCGCCGGGAGCGGTGTGCGCGAGGTCGTGATCGGCATGGCCCACCGCGGCCGACTGAACACGCTGGTCAACATCATGGAGAAGCCGGTCAGCGCGGTCGTCGCGGAGTTCGAGGGCAAGTACGGCGACAACCTGAAGTCCGGCGACGTGAAGTACCACCTCGGGTACTCCGCGAACACGCACACGGTGGGCGGTCACAAGATCCACCTGTCGCTCACCCCGAACCCGTCGCACCTCGAGGCGGTGAACGCCATCGTCGAAGGGCGCGTGCGCGCCAAGCAGGACCGCGCGGGCGATCGGGAGCGCAACCAGTGCATGGCGCTGCTCATCCACGGCGACGCCGCGTTCGCGGGCCAGGGGCTGGTGCCCGAGGTCCTGAACCTCTCGGAGCTGGCCGGCTACCGCACGGGCGGGTCGATCCACATCATCGTGAACAACCAGATCGGGTTCACCACGGCTCCGCGCGAGGCGCGGTCCACGCCGTACGCCACGGGTGTCGCGCGCATGCTCGGCGTGCCGCTGTTCCACGTGAACGGCGAAGACCCGCGGGCGGTCGCGGCCGTCGTGCAGATCTCGCTCGAGTGGCGCAAGCGGTTCCACCGCGACGTCGTCATCGACATGTACTGCTACCGGAAGCACGGCCACAACGAGGGTGACGAGCCGAGCTACACGCAGCCGCTGATGTACAAGCTCATCCGCGCCCGGCCGACGCCGCGGGAGGTCTACCAGGACCACCTGGTCACGCGCGGGGATCTCGAAGACGCCGAGGCCAAGGCGATCTTCGAGGCGAGCCTCGCCGAGATGCAGACGGCCGCGGAGCCCCAGGGCGAGGTGCCGTCCGCGCCGGCCAGCGAGCGCACCGTCGAGCTGAAGTCCGCGGATCCCGACGTCGAGCTGTACTTCAGCGCCGACGAGGCCCTCGCGACCACCACGCGGCGCGAGGAGGTCGACGCGTCTCCCGTGAAGGAGCGCTGGGATCAGTACCGCGACGGCGACATCCGCACGATCGGCGACACGGGGTTCGATGCCGCGAAGCTCCGCGACCTGCTGGTCCGGGCCAACACGCTCCCGTCCGACCTGAAGCCCCACGCGAAGGTGAAGCGCCTTCTGGCACAGCGCCTCGAGATGATCTCGGGCGAGCGCGGCATGGACTGGTCGATGGGCGAGCAGGCGGCGTTCGCGACGCTCCTGTCGCAGGGCCATTCCGTGCGCCTGTCCGGCCAGGACTGCGGGCGCGGCACGTTCTCCCACCGCCACGCCGTGATCACCGACATCAGCACGGGCCGCGAGTACTACCCGCTCGCGCACGTGGGCTCGGCGCGCTTCGACGTGCTCGACAGCAGCCTGTCCGAGGCCGGCGTGCTGGGCTTCGAGCTCGGCTACTCCTACGACACGCCCGACGGGCTCGTGATGTGGGAGGCGCAGTTCGGCGACTTCGCGAACGGCGCGCAGGTCATCATCGACCAGTTCATCGCGTCCACCGAGCAGAAGTGGAACCGGCTCTCGGGGCTCGTGATGATGCTGCCGCACGGGTACGAGGGGCAGGGGCCCGAGCACTCCAGTGCCCGGCTCGAGCGCTACCTCGTGATGTGCGCCGAGGACAACATGCAGGTGGCGAACGTCACCACGCCCTCGCAGTACTTCCACATGCTCCGGAACCAGGTGTGCCGGGGCGTTCGCAAGCCGCTCATCGTGATGACCCCGAAGAGCCTGCTCCGGCACGCACTGGCCACGAGCACGCTCGAGGACTTCGCGAACGGGCGCTTCCAGCCGGTGCTCCCGGAGGTCGACCCGCTCGGGAAGGTGCGTCGCGTCGTGCTGTGCTCGGGCAAGATCTACTACGACCTGCTCGAGGCCCGTCGGGAGCGCACGCTCGACGACGTGGCGCTGGTGCGCGTCGAGATGCTGTACCCGTACCCGGCGCTCCAGCTCGCGGGTGTGGTCGAGGCCTACCCCGGCGCGGAGATCGTGTGGTGCCAGGAGGAGCCCCGGAACATGGGGGCGTGGCCGGTCATCGCGCACTGGCTCGCCGAGCAGTTCGGATCGGGTCAGGTGCGGTACGTCGGTCGCCTGGCGGCCGCGAGCCCGGCGACTGGATCGAACAAGGCGCACAAGGCTGAGCAGCAGGCGGTCATCGACGCCGCGCTGGGCTAGAGTTCCCCCCTTCACACCCACCGAGGGCCCCATTCCATGATCGACGTCCCGATCCCCCAGATTGGCGAATCCATCACGCACGTGTTCGTGAGCCGCTGGATCGTCCAGCCCGGCCAGGCCGTCACGGAAGGCCAGGGCATCCTGGAGCTCGACAGCGACAAGGCCAGCATGGAGGTGCCGGCGCCGGTGTCGGGGGTGCTGAGCGAGACGCTCGCCGAAGAAGGCGACGAGATCGCGATCGGCGCAGTGGTGGCGCGCATCGATCCCAGTGCGAGCGCTTCGGCGGCCCCGGCAGCCGCGACGCCCGCACCGGAAGAGGCCGATGCGAAGGCCTCGGGAACCCGTGCGGGCCCCGCCGCGCGTCAGGCGGCCACGGAGAAGGGGGTCGACCTCGACGCCGTGAAGGGCACGGGTCCCCGCGGGCGCGTCACGTCCGCCGACGTGAACTCCGCCGGCGCGAAGGCTCCGGCTGACGCCAAGGCTCCCGCGGCCGCGAAGGCTCCGGCGCCGAAGGCCCCCGCAAAGCAGGATGTCGGTGCGCTCACCGAGCGCGTCCCGATGACGCCGCTGCGCCGCACGATCGCGCGACGCCTGGTCGAGGCCCAGCAGACCGCCGCGATGCTCACGACCTTCAACGAGGTCGACATGAGCGGCATCCTGGATCTGCGCAAGCGCTACCAGGACCAGTTCGTCGCGAAGTACGGCATCAAGCTCGGGTTCATGAGCTTCTTCCTGAAGGCCGCGATCGAGGCCCTGAAGGAGTTCCCGTCGGTGAACGCCGAGATCGACGGCGACGACGTCATCTACAAGAACTTCTACAACATCGGCGTGGCGGTCAGCGGTCCGAAGGGCCTGGTGGTCCCGGTGCTGCGCGACGCCGACCGGTTCTCGTTCGCCGACACCGAGCTCGCCATCAAGGAGGTCGCGGTCCGCGCGCGCGACAACAAGCTCCGCCTCGACGACTTCAAGGACGGCACGTTCACGATCAGCAACGGCGGCATCTTCGGCTCGATGATGAGCACGCCCATCCTGAATCCGCCCCAGGTCGGCATCCTCGGCATGCACAACATCGTCGAGCGCCCGGTGGTGGTCGACGGGCAGATCGTGATCCGCCCGATGATGTACCTCGCGCTGTCGTACGATCACCGCATCATCGATGGTCGGGAGGCGGTCAGCTTCCTCGTGCGCATCAAGCAGTGCGTCGAGGATCCGGAGCGCATCCTCCTGGAGGTCTGAGCTGGGCTTCGGAGGGCCATTCGCGATGGAGCTCGACAACGGCGACTGGATCGACGAGCGGTTCGAGGTGCTCGATACGCTCGGTTTCGGCGGTGCGGGCGACGTGTACCGCGTGCGCGACGCCGTCACGGAGGCCGAGCGCGCGCTGAAGCTGCTCTACGACGACCAGCTCGGCACACACACGCTGCGTCAGCGCTTCCTGACGGAAGCCCGCATCATGGCCGAGCTCCAGCACCCCCACGTGCTGCCCGTGTTCTCGCTCGGGGAGTTCTCCGACCGCGTGTACTTCGTGATGGAGTACGCGTCGCTCGGCACGGCTCGCCAGCAGTTCGACCGCGGCGACGTGAGCCCGAAGCTCGCGGCCGAGGTCGTGCTCCAGGTGCTCGACGCGCTCGAGTACGCGCACCAGCACAACTGCATCCATCGCGACGTGAAGCCGGCGAACATCCTGATCACCGAGCCGGGTCGGTACAAGCTCGCCGACTTCGGGGTGGCCCGGTACGACACGATGGGGGTCGCCCGGCTCACCAACACCGGCGACTACCTCGGCACGCTCGGCTACATGGCGCCCGAGCAGCGCGCCGATCCGCGCCTGGTGGTGCCGCAGTCCGACATCTACGCGACGGGCGCGACGCTGTTCAACCTGCTGTCCGGCAACGCCCGTCCGCCGCCCGACCTGTACGCCATCGGGGTCGACGAGATCGCGTACCCGCAGCTGCCACCCGCGCTGCTCCCGATCGTGAGCCGCGCCACACGCGGCCGCGTCCAGGACCGGTACGCCTCGGCTGCCGAGATGCGCGACGCCCTCCACGAGGCGATCGAGAAGACCTGGGACTGAGCGGACGGTGCCGGAGCTCGGTGGTGCCGCGGAATTCTCTCGCGCCCGGTGAAGGTCCACGGGCGCGGTGGGCATCTGGGGGGCGAGAGAGGTGCCCGTGGAGCCACATCGCCGCGAGAGACTGCCCGATGGCGTCCGAGACGTTACGGGGCGGCGTCGATGCGGACTCGGGGATGCGACGAGCCGCTTCATCCGGTATCGTTCCCGCCGTGATCACGGACGCATCTGGAGCACCCGCATGACATCGAGGAGTCTCATCCTGGCCCTGGCCACCGTCCTTCCGGGCGTCGCCATGGCCCAGACCTCCTACTCCGTCGACGCAGAGTTCGTCCGGCCCACCTTCGGGAACGACAGCTTCTCCGCCACCGATGTGGCGACGACGCGCAAGCCGTTCACGTTCCGCTCGGGCCTCGTCCTCATGTACACGCGCGATCCCGTCACGCTGTACGATCGTCTCGAAGGCCGCGAGATCGGCGCCGTCGTCACCGACCGCGGCTCGTTCATGCTCGGGGCCAGCCTCGATCTCTCCGATCGGTTCACGCTGAACGCGCTGATCCCGGCCGCGGTGAACAGCCCGGGCGAGGCGATCGGCGTGGTCGGCACCGGGAGCCCGAAAGACTTCGAGGCTCCGGGCTTCGGCATGCAAGACATCGGCATCGGTGCTCGCATGGTCGCCATCAAGAGCAAGCACTTCGGTCTCGGCATCCGCGCCGGGCTCATCTTCCCGTCCGGTGCTCGTGAGGCCTACCTCGGCGATGCCGGGTTCCGTCCGCACGGCGGGCTGCTCGCCCACGTCGAGTTCGGGCGCACCCTCATCGGTACCGACATCGGCGTGATGGGCCGTCCCGACACCCTGAAGACGAAGGAGGACTTCGTGCTGGGCTCCGAGCTCAACGCGAATTTCGGCCTCCGTCACAAGCTGCCCGATGCCACGCGCCTCGGGTTCACGGGCCAGGTGCTCACGCGCGCGGGCTTCGCGAACTTCCTCGGCGGCGGCGCCGAGAACGCGCTCGAAGGGCTCGCCGGCGTGCAGATCTACCCGCAGCACAACATCACGCTCGACTTCTCCGCGGGCCGCGGGCTCACCCAGGGCTACGCCACCACCGATCTGCGCGTGCTGGGCGGCATCACCGTCGAGTTCGTGCCGAAGGAGCCGATCGTCCCGCCGCCCCCCGTCATCGAGCCGCCCCCGAAGGAGCCGCCCCCCATCATCGACATCATCGAGCCCGAGCCGGTGATCGAGACGGAGGTGATCGTCTACAAGGCCGACAAGATCGAGTTCAAGGAAGAGCCGCAGTTCGTCAAGGGCACCACCCAGTTCCTCACCGACAAAGACCGCGCGATGGTCAAGAACGTCGCGGAGTTCGTGCGCGATCGGTGGGAGATCGGCCACATCGTCATCGAGGGCCACGCGTCCATCGAAGGCTCGTACGAGTACAACTACGATCTCTCGCAGGGCCGCGCGCGCACGGTCTGGGAAGAGTTCGTGAAGGCGGGCATCCACCCCGAGCGCGTCAGCTTCCGGGGTCGCGGCGAAGTCGTCCCGCGCGTCGTCGTGAAGGACGAGGAGAACGAAGCAAAGCTCCAGGAGAACCGGCGCATCGAGTTCTACGTCGTCCGTCAGCTCGACCCCACCACCGACGAGTCGCCGAAGTTCTACGAGGAGACCGCCGTGATCGCGCCGTGGAACGGTCAGCCGATCAAGGTGCAGAGCCCGAAGAAGCCCGAGGTCGAGAAGCCCGCGGAAGAGCCCGACTTCTTCAACACGTCCGACGACATCGGCATCGGCGACACCCCGAAGAAGGATGGCGCCCCGAAGAAAGACGACGCACCCGAAGACGGCCCCGGGGATTCCGGCACTCCGCCCGCGGAAGACGGGAACGAATGATGCGTAGCCTCCTCACCGGTCTCGCCCTGTTCGTCGGTGCCGATGCGTTCGCACAGAACGTGCCTGTCGCGATCATCAGCGCGAGCCAGGACCCGAACCACGCGATGGACGTGCGCCAGTACCTCTGGTGCGTGCAGGAGTTCGGGGCCGACATCCCGATCTTCGATGCGTCCACCTTCACCCCGAACGACGGTCAGCTCGAGGGCCGCGCCGCCGTGCTCGTGTTCACCGAGCCCGGTGCGCCGTTCGACAATGCCGTGGCGCTCGGCGACGTGCTGCACCAGTTCGTGGTGAACGGCGGCGGCGTGGTCATCGCCGGTGCGGCGCTCGACGGCTCGAACCCCGATCCGCTCACGTCCACCGCCATCGCGGGGAACCTGCGTCGATCCGAGTTCCTCCCCGTCGACATCTCGGCCACCACGCCCTTCCAGCCCGACCCCACGGTCACGGCGGAGCGCGTGATCATCCCCGACGTCTTCCAGGACCCCAACACCTTCATGACGGAGATGCTGGCCTGGGAGGTGTACGGGTTCAACGAGTTCAACCCGGGTCAGGCCCTGCACGTCGATGGGCTCACGCTCACGACCGGTGCGTACGTGGCGGCGAACTGGGTCCACATGGACGGCACGCTCGAGCCGCTCGCCATCGTGAAGCAGCCCCCGCCGAACGTCGAGGGCATGCCCGGCAACGTCGTGGCGCTCAACATGTACCCGCCGTCCTCCAACGCGAACCCCGCGTTCTGGGACAGCGAGGGCGACGGCGACCACCTCATCGCGCAGAGCCTGCTGTTCGCCGCGAACGTCGTTCGTCCGCAGGGAATCTGCTACAACACCTTCGTCGAGCAGGACTTCAACTGCAACCTGGTCGATGTCGCCGACGAAGTGCTGGTCGACCTCACCGACCCCGAGTGCCAGCAGAACACCGACGACGACGGCAACCCGTTCGAGAGCGCCGACTACTACTACGACTACCACAACCTCGGTTGTGCAGTCTTCACGCCGCCTTTCGACGACATGGATCACGACCTGCTCGGCGGTGGCGAGATCCAGGTCCCCCGGGTCGACGACCCCAACGTGCCGTGGTCGCGCTACCAGCTCTGCGACAACTGCGCCGACATCTTCAATCCCGACCAGCAGGACGTCGACTGCGACGGCCGCGGCGACCTCTGTGACGTCTGCATCTTCGTCGGTCCGCCCAACGACATGGGCCAGAACACCGACGACGACTGCTGGGGCGATGCCTGCGACAACTGCCCGCAGGATGCCAACGACGACCAGCTCGACCAGGACGTCGACGACTCCACCACGCCGCCCACCCCGACGCCCGACGGCGTCGGCGACGTGTGCGACAACTGCCCCGAGATCTTCAACCCCGATCAGGACGACGAAGACCGCGACGGCGTCGGAACGGCCTGCGACAACTGCACGCCCAGCACGCACCCGAACGCCACCGACCAGACCGTCTTCCCCAACCCGGGGCAGGAAGACGACGACAACGACGGGCTCGGGAACGTCTGTGACAACTGTCCCGACACGCCGAACCCCACGCAGATCGACACCGACGGCGACATGCTGGGCGACGCCTGCGACCTGTGTCCCACGATCGCGCAGACCGACGGCGACGACACGCTCGACACCGACGGCGACGGCATCGGCGACGGCTGCGACATCTGCCCCAACGTGTTCAACCCCGACCAGTCCGACACCGACCAGGACGGCATCGGCGACGCCTGTGACAACTGCCCGTTCTTCACGAACGCCGACCAGACCGACGGCGACGGCGACGGTGTGGGCGATGTGTGCGACACCTGCCCGGCGATCTCGAACCCGGATCAGGCCGACCAGGACAACGACAACGTCGGCGACCCGTGCGACAACTGCCCCAACATCGCGAACGACCAGGACGACTTCGACCGGGATGGCTACGGCGACGAGTGCGATGTGTGTCGGAGCGACGTGCCCGCCGACATCCCGAACGCCAACCTCGACTCCGATGGCGACGGCTGGGGCGACAACTGCGACAACTGCCCGTTCACGGTGAACGTCGATCAGCTCGACAGCGACGGCGATCTCGTGGGGGATGCGTGCGACAAGCTCGCCATCCGCGGGGGCGGTGCGAACTGCGACAGCGGAGCGGGCGCTCCGGTCGGCTTGATGGGCCTGATCGGCCTGATGACGATGTTCCGCCGGAAGGGCGAGGAGTGAGACCGATGCGGATGCCTCTCGACGCTGCGCGCTGGGCCCTCGGGACCCTCGCTCTCACCGCGGTCTCCGGGCTGTTCGGCGCTGACGCGTACGCGCAGTCGGTGGCGGTGTACGGCGCCGTGTCCGACCCCACGCATCTCCAGAACGTCCAGGAGACCCTCTTCTGCACGCAGGAGTTCGTGGCCGTCGACACCATCGACGCCGCGGCCGAGACCCCCGATCTCGCCGCCCTCCAGCAGTACTTCGCGGTGCTCGTGTTCACCGAGCCCGGTGTGGGCTTCGCGGATCCCGCAGCGTTCGGCGATGCGCTCCACGAGTACGTGCTCGCCGGCGGCGGCGTCGTGCTCGCCGGCGGTGCGCTCGACCTCGCAGGCGGCACGAACATCCAGGGCGCCCTGCTCGACAACGGCTTCTTCCCGCTCGACATCACCGATGGCGCGGGCATCGTGTCCGAAGCCAACATGACCTTCGAGCGCCTCGACTACACGCGCTGGGCCGTCTACGGCTTCAACACGTTCGACGGCAACGGCTCGCTCCACATCGACGGCCTGCGTCCGAACCCCCTGGGCGAGAACCTCGCCGAGTGGATCCACGAAGACGGCTCCCGAGAGCCCCTCGTCACCGTGCTCGCGCCGCCCGTCACCACGTCCGTGCCCGGTCGCATGGTCGCGCTGAACTACTACCCGGTGAACAACCTGGTGAACCCGAACTTCTGGGACTTCCTCCCCGAAGACGCCGACGGCGACCCCGCGTCCGACGGCGACCGCGCGCTCTCCCAGGGCCTGCTGTACGCCATGCGCCTCGAGCGCCCCGCCAGCACCTGCTACCAGGACTTCGTCGGGCAGGACTACAACTGCAACTCGGTCGACGTGGAAGACGACGAGCTGGTCGACCTCACCGACCCCGAGTGCCTGATCAACGTCGACGAGAACGGCCAGCCGTTCGAGAGCGCCGATTACTACTACGACTACGCGTCGTACGGCTGCATGTTCTTCACGCCGCCCCTCGACGCCGACGGCGACCTCCTGGGCGGCGGCCAGATCATGATCCCGCGGCCCGACGGCCAGATGATCCCATGGGGGACGTTCAACCTCTGCGACAACTGCGCCGACGACTTCAACCCCGAGCAGCAGGACGTCGACTGCGACCAGGTCGGCGATCTCTGCGACAACTGCCTGTACACGCCGAACCCCGACCAGTTCAACGGCTGGATCCCCGACGGCGTCATGGACGACGGCGACTGCTGGGGCACGGCCTGCGACAACTGCCCGATGCTGGCCAACCCGCTGCAGGAGAACGAAGACGGCGACATGTGGGGCGATGA
Source organism: Myxococcota bacterium (assembly GCA_041389565.1). Taxonomy (GTDB): domain Bacteria; phylum Myxococcota_A; class UBA796; order UBA796; genus JACKEQ01. The sequence continues at coordinate 80,064 of JAWKRP010000014.1, read as the reverse complement.
CTGCGACAACTGTCCGCTCATCCCCAACGACGACCAGGCCGACTTCGACGAAGACGGGGTGGGTGAGGTCTGCGACAACTGCTCGGCGAACAACCCGGTGATCTACTGGGAGAGCATCGAAGAGGATCTCCAGAACCCCGACCAGACCGACACCGACATGGACGGCGTGGGCGACCTCTGCGACAACTGCCCGTTCGTCGCGAACCCGACGCAGACGAACTCCGACACCATCGTCGATCCCGTCACCGGGTTCTCGCGTCCGGGCGATGCGCTCGGCGACGCGTGCGACCTGTGCCCGCAGCAGCCGGAGTCCGCCGACCTCAGCAAGCCGCGCGACACCGACGACGCCGACGGCGACCTCGTGGGCGATGCGTGCGACAACTGCGTCATCACCGAGAACGCCGACCAGGCCGACGCCGACCTCGACGGGGTGGGGGATGCCTGCGACAACTGCATGCTGAACTCCAACAGCACGCAGGCAGACACCGACCAGGACCTCGTGGGCGATGTCTGCGACGTGTGCCCGTTCATCCCGAACACCGACCAGACCGACACCGACGGCGACGGCTTCGGCGACCCGTGCGACAACTGCCCGCTGGTCGCGAATCCCGACCAGTCCGACCGTGACTTCGACGGGTTCGGCGATGCGTGCGACTTCTGCCCGCTCGAGGAAGTCGTCCCGGATCCCCCGATGAACCTCGACTCCGACGGAGACGGGGTGGGCGACCAGTGCGACAACTGCCCGTTCACCGCCAATGCCGACCAGGCCGACGAAGATCTCGACGGCCTCGGGAACGTCTGCGACAACCTCGCTATCCGCGGGGGCGGCGACGGCTGCTCCACGGCGCCGGGTTCCGTGGTCCCGTCGAGCTGGCTCGGTCTGCTCGCCTTCGGTACGCTCGCCGCCCTCCGCCGCCGCTAGGCCCGGGTCCTGTCGGACGACACCTGGCGTGACGAGCCCGGTGGGGGCGCGCCCGACGCGCCTTCCCAGCGCTATCGCGTCGAAGGGGAGCTCGGCCGGGGGGCGTTCGGACGCGTCGATCGCGTGTACGACGCCCAGCTCGCCCGCACCGTCGCCCGCAAGGTGATGCGCCCGAACAGCGTGCGCGAGCGGCGCTTCGCGATGCGCGAGGCCCGGCTCACCGCCCACCTCGACCATCCGGGCGTCGTGGCCGTGTACGACCTCGAGGTCGGCGACGACGGCACCATCGCGTACACCATGGCCGAGATCCGCGGTGAGCCCATGGATGCCGTGCTCGCGCGCTGTGACGGGCTCGCGTCGCGCCTCCGGCTCCTGCCCGCGTTCCGGTCGGTGTGCGAGACCCTCGCGTACGCGCACAGCGAAGGGGTCATCCACCGCGACCTCAAGCCCGCCAACCTCATGATCGGGGCGTTCGGACGCGTCATGGTCGTCGACTGGGGTCTCGGCCGTGCGGTCGACGACGAGTCCACGCAGCTCGGACGGATCGTCGGCACCCCCTCGTACATGGCGCCGGAGCAGGCCCGCGGGCACGCCGTCGATGCGCGCGCCGACGTGTGGGGGCTCGGCGCGATCCTGTACGAGCTGCTCACCGGAGGTCCGCCGTTCCGGGAAGACGACCTCGCCGCCGTCCTCCGCGCCGTCGCAGCGGGAGTGGTCGTCCGCGCCGACCGAATCGAGCCCGACGCACCCCGCGAGCTCGTCGACATCGCCAGCAAGGCCCTCCAGTCGCGCCCGGAAGACCGCTACCCCGACGCCAGCGCGCTGCTCCGCGACATCGATGCCTTCCTCGAGGGCCGGTTCGTCGGCGCTCACGCGTATTCCGCCACCGAGCTCGTGCGGCGGGCGGCGTGGCGCTTCCGGTGGGGGGTGCTCGGGCTCATGGCGTTCGGCGGGGTCGTGCTCGTCGCCGCGGCCGTCGCGGTGAGCGGGCTGGTGGCCGGGCGCGTTCAGGCCATGCAGGAGCGGAACCGGGCGTGGGAGGCCCTCGCCGACGCCCTCGAAGCCGACGCCGTGCAGGCCCTCGGAGAAGGGCGGATCGCGGACGCCGGGCTCGCGGCCTCCACGGCGCTCGAGCTCTCTCCCGACCGGGCCCGGGCGCGCTCCGTCCTCGCGCTCGGCGACGACCTCCGGGCGATGCGCCTCGTCACCACGCTCCCCGGAGAGGCCTGCAACAACCTCCAGCGGCTCGCCGGGGGGCTTCACGTCGCGATGTGTGGCGACCGCATCGAGGTGCGCCGCGACCGCGACGGCGCCATCGTGGACCAGCGCGAGGTCGGTCCCGCGGGTGGGCTGGTCGCAGGCGACGGCTGGCTCGCGGTCCTGCGCACCCCCCACACCCTCCTCGTCGACGTCGATGCCTCCGGGCACCTCGGGGACTCGCGGGTGGCGGAGGTCGGGGGGGCCGATCGCGGGCTCGTCCCGGAAGGCGACGTGCTGTGGAGCCTGCAGGCCTCGGGAACGGGCGCGCGTATCGACCGGATCGACGTGCACACCGGCGAGTTCACGTCCCGACAGCTCGACGCCCCCTTCGTGGGCGGCGTGGATGGCTACGCGGTTCGAGATGGCACCGTGTGGATGGCCTCTTCCGGGGGATCCGTCCGCTGCGACCTCGCGTCCGGGAGGTGTGCCGAGCCCGAGTCCCGGCTCGCGCGCGTCCGCAAGATCGCACTCGTCGGGGACGACCGCTTCGAGCTCACGAGCGACGGCGACCTGTTCTGGGTGCGGCCCGACGGGATGCTGCGCTACGAGATCCCCGGGTTCGGCGAGATCGTCGACCTCGTCGCGGTCAGCGAGCGCCGTGTCGTAGCGCTCGGCACGGCTGATCAGGTCGCGATGCTCGACCTCGTCCAGCGCTCGCTCGTGCGGATCTCCGTGCCGGGCGTGCGGGCGCGCGGGGCCACCGAGCTCGACGGCGACCTGCTCGTGTGGGGCGCGCGCCAGAGCCAGGTGTGGCGCATCGCGCCGCTCGTGAACGACCACCCCCTGCCCGACGGGGTGTCCAGCTGCGCAGACCGCGACGGGCGCGTCGCGTGCGGCTCTGTCGGTGTGGTCGGCACGTACGACCCCGACCACGGCTTCCGCACCGTCGCGGCCCCGTGGAGCGGCCTCGTGAAGGACCTCGACCTCACGGAGTCGGGGATGGTGCTCGTCGGGATGGACGACCGGGGCATCGCGGAGATGGGTCCGAGCGGCGTCGTGCAGCACGAGATCGGTCCGGTTCGGTATCGCCGCGTCGCCGTGCTGGCCGACGAGGTCCTCGTGTCGCCCTACTCCTACCCGGTCCAGGCGCTCGGTCCCGACGGGCCCATCGCCGCGACGCTCCCCGCGGCCGACTACCTCGAGCCCTCCGGAGACCGGCGACGCTTCGTCACCGTGCGCAACGACACGATCTCCGTGTGGGAGGGCCGCACCTCGATCGTGGAGCGAACGCCCGGCAACCGGGTGCGCGCGGTCGCGCTCGATGCCGACGGTACCCGCCTGGCGTTCGCCACCGACGAGCCCGCCGTGTGGGTCCAGGACCTCCGCATCGGCACCCAGGCCCGCGTGCCCATCGAAGTCGACCGCGCGCTGACGGTGCTCGCGTTCTCGCCCCAGGGGCGGTACCTCGCGATGGGCGACTGGAACGGCGGCATCACCGTGCTCCGCCTCGAGGACCTCGGCGTCGTGTTCGATGCGACCGCCCACGGCCGGCGGGTCGGGGGGATCGGCTGGGTCGACGAGGAGGTGTTCGTGTCCGGAGGGTGGGACCGGCGCATGCGGAGGTGGGACCTGCGCGCCGCGTCCGCGGACCCCACCGAGGTTCGCGAGGCGCTGGAGCAGGCGCTCGGACGCGCCCTGCCGCGGTAGCGCTACGGCGCGTGGAGCAGCAGCGCCCAGAACCGCGTGATCAGCGGACCGGGGCCTTCGTCCGCCAGTGTGGTGTACTCGAGGCCCTCGACCGCCCACGGGAGGGTCAGCGAGTCGGGCGTCCAGGCGCGCGCGGACAGCGGGAACCCGCGTGACCTCCCCAGCGCCCGCACGGCCTCCCACGAGTGCCGCGCCAGCTGGGGGGCGTGCAGGTCGGCGCCGAGCAGGTCGTCCAGGCGAACGATCTCGGCCCGCAGGCCCTGTTCGCGGGCATGGCGCGCGAGCGGACCGAACGCGATCGCGACCTCCGGATGATCGAGCTGACAGGCCTCCTCGACCTCGCCCTCCACGACGCCGAACTCCGAGAGGTACGCCCGACCCCCCGGCTCGAGCACCCGCGCCACCTCGTCGACCATGGCGCGTGCCCCCGTGTTGTCCCAGCCCGTCGGGGTGCGCTGGCTCGGGAGGTCGGCGAGCACCTCGTTCGACACCAGGCAGCGCACGGACCCCGTCTTCAGAGGCAGGCACGTCGCATCTCCGAGCACCCCCACACTCCCCGGAGCCCGCTCCTGCTGGGCCGCGAGCAGACCCAGCGAGCGATCGACCCGCGTGTACGGGCCTCCCGCGGACCCGGACCGCCAGTCGCGCGCCAGCTCGCCCGTGCCGCAGCCCACCTCCACGGTCGCCGAGGTGTCGAAGCCCCGCGCCTCCAGAGCAGTGCGCAGGCGGGCTCCGAACGCCACCCCACCCAGGCCGGGGTGGGGCACGGCCAGGGCGTGGGCCACGGTCGTCTCGCGGTCGTCGAACTGAACGGACGCGTCCGCGATGGCGTCGTGGTACGCGCCCAGCGCCGTGGACCCCGTCGTGTCGAACTGATCCGCGGTTCGCTCGTGGTCGGGCCGCACGGGCGCTTCGAGATGGCGCAGCCGCGCGACCGGCACGCGCTGCGGCCAGAGCTGGAGCGCCTGCACGTCGAAGCCCGCGAGCGCATCGATCGCGTGGGACACGTCGAGCCCGGCGCGCTCGAGGTCTGCGACCGTGCGGCTGTCGTTCACCGCGGACCACACCGCCAGCGTCGCGTCGTCGAGCGGGAGCGCGCGGTACGGGAACCCCCCGGACGTGCGCAGGGAAGGGCAGGGCACCCACAGCGCCCGCTCGTCGGGCAACAGCAGCACGCGCCTCGATCGATGCACCACCCACGACGACCGGTCGGCGTCGGGCTGGAGGCGCTGCGTCCGCAGCTCGATCGTGCGGGCGTCGGCGTCCGCGGGCAGCATGAACCCTCGGCCGGAGCGGGCATCCCAGTGCACCACCCGGTCGCCGAGCGCGTGGCGCGTCAGGGCGCCCACGTCATCCGCACGTGCGGGCCCACCCCCTCGATCTCGAACACGTCGCCCTGCCGGATCCAGCCCTCACGGGCATAGAACCCCTCGACGTGCGCGCGCGCGTTGCACCACATCGCGTCGTTGACGTCGGTCTGCACGGCCACGAGCATCGCCCTCCCCACGCCCGAGCCCTGGAGCTCGGCCAACACCGCCATCCCGCGCAGCTGCCAGCGGGGCTGCGGCTCGGGGTGCGGTGCGGGCATCTCGGAAGGCATCACGCTCACCACGCCCACCGTGCGGTCGGCCTGCACGGCCACCCAGTGGCGCGTGGCCTTCCGCGTGTCGCCGTCGAACACGGCCGTCTCGCGGGGCTTCCCGGGGCGCAGGACCGCGTGGCGCACGTCGATCACGTCCTCGGGCTCCGCCCGGCGCACCTCGATCGGCGTGACCGCACGCCGGGCCGCGATCCCGAAGGCCCCGAGCAGGCCTGCGACGAGCGCGCGCAGCAGCCCGAACGCGAGCTCGAGGATGGCTGCGACGGGGTTCAGTTGTCGTATTCGCGCTGGTTGATCAGGCGGCCGTTGCGGTAGTTCCGCTCACGCAGCGGCTTGTCGTCGGCGGAGTGGTCGACCCAGGTGCCGGTGCGCTGCCCGAAGTTGTCGTACTTGCCTTCGGTGCGCGTGAGGCCGTCCTCCGACCAGAACGTCCACGTTCCGGCCTCGTTCCCGCCGATGAACTCGCCTTCGCTCGCCCGCTCGCCGTTCGCGTGGAACGCCACCCACGGGCCCTCTTTGTTCCCCGCGACGTAGCTCCCCTGCTCCTGCACCGCGCCGTTCGGGTGCCACACCTGCCACGGGCCGGACTTCTTGTCTTCCATGTAGGCGCCCTGGGCCTTCTTCCGGCTCGCGCTGTACCACTCGATCGCCGGGCCCTGCCGCGTGATCTTCCCGTCGGGGTAGACCCGCGCGCAGTAGATCTCGTTGCCTTCGGGGGGCGGGGCCCCGAGCCCGATCGTGCCCTCGGCGCAGGGGAGCTCGGGGTGCGTGATGCCGACGGGCCCCTTCGGCCCCGTGTCGACGGCGGGTTTCTTGCACCCTGCGGCGAGGGTCAGGGCGGCCAGCACGAAGAGGTGGCTGCGTCCGAAAGACATGGGCACCGGGTCTCCAGTCGGGGAAGGGTTCGTGAGTCGCGGTCCCGAAGGGACGAACCAGGTTCGCCACCTGCCGCGATGGTCCGTGAGTCTACCCGAATGGGGGCGGCCGCGGGCGGCGGCGCAGCGAGTCCAATATGCTCGCACCGGTCGGGAGGTTCCGCATGGTGTGGCTCATGGCGGCATTGGCCGCAGACGGCGCGATGGGCGAGGAGGACGATCGGTCGACGACCGAGGTGCTCGTCACCCTCGAGAGCCGCGCACTGAAGCCCGTGGAGCTCGTCGCCACCGAGGATCCGCCGCCCGTGGTGCTGGCGAACGCCACCTTGATGCCCGCTTCGGGGCCCGCCATCGCGAAGGGCTACGTGGTGGTCGCTGACGGCCGGATCCAGGCGCTCGGCGAGGGCGCGCCCCCCCAGCGCGAGGGCGCCGTGGTGCTCGACCTGAAGGGGCGCTTCGTCACCCCCGGCATCATCGACACGCACTCCCACCTCGGCGTGTACCCGTCGCCCGCGGCGCGGGCCCATGGCGACGGCAACGAGATGACCGCCCCGGCCACGGCGGGGGTGTGGGCCGAGCACAGCGCGTTCCCGCAAGACCCCGGCTTCGAGCTCGCCATCGCGGGCGGAATCACCACGCTCCAGCTGCTCCCGGGCTCCGCGAACCTGATCGGCGGGCGCGGCGTCGTCGTGCAGAACGTGCCCGCGCGGGGGAGCCGCGCGATGCGGTTCCCGGGCGCTCCCGAGACCGTCAAGCTCGCGTGCGGCGAGAACCCCAAGCGCGTCTACGGCGAGAAGGGCGGGCCGGGCACGCGGATGGGCAACCTGTACCGCCTCCGCCAGACCTTCCTCGACGCCCAGTCGTACGGCCGGAAGTGGGCGGAGTACGACGCGAAGCTGGCGAAGCAGGCGGAGCCCGGAGGGAAGCCGAAGCGCAAGAAGGGCGATGGGAAGCCCGCAGAGCCGCCCATGCCGCCCGACCGCGACCTGAACAAGGAGACCCTCGTGGGCGTGATGGAGGGGCGCATCCTCCCGCAGATCCACTGCTACCGCGCCGACGACATGCTCTCGATGGTCCAGGTCTCCGACGAGTTCGGGTTCGACATCCGCTCGTTCCACCATGCCGTCGAGGCGTACAAGATCCGCGACATCCTCGCCGAGCGCAGCATCAGCGTGTCCACCTGGGCCGACTGGTGGGGCTTCAAGCTCGAGTCGTACGACGGCATCCCCCAGAACGCCGCGCTCGTCGCTCAGGCCGGCGGGCGCGCCGTCATCCACAGCGACTCGTCGGTCGGCATCCAGCGCCTCAACCAGGAGGCCGGAAAAGCCTGGCACAGCGGGCTGGAAGCAGGCATCGACCTCCCCGAGGAGGAGGCCCTGCGGTGGATCACCCTCAACGCGGCCTGGGCGCTCGGGATCGACGACGTCACCGGGTCGATCGAGGTGGGCAAGCGCGCCGACCTCGTCGTGTGGGACGCCCACCCGTTCTCCGTGTACGCCGGCGCCGACCTCGTGTTCGTCGACGGGGTGCTCCGCTGGGACGCCGAGCGTCCGCAGGTGTGGTCGGACTTCGAGGTCGGGCAGTCGGCCGGCCAGGAGGTGCGCTGATGTTCGCGCTGCTCTCCACCGCATGGGCGGGCTGCCTCGTGATGACGGGCGCCCAGGTGTTCGACGGCGAGGGCTTCGAGCGCGCCGACCTCGTCGCGGTCGACGGTCGCATCGCGGCCGTGGGCACGAAGATCCCGGCGCTGTCGGGCGGGAAGTACGCCGGCCGGGACTGCGACGTCGCGGAGCTGCCCGCAGACGCGCGCATCACGCCGGGATTCGTCGATGCATGGTCGCGCATCGGGCTCGCCGAGATCGGGCTCGAGAGCGCGACGGTCGACGACACCGGGCCCGGGTCCGACCCGATCCGCGCCAGCCTGCGCATCACCGACGCGTACAACCCCGCGTCCGTGCACATCCCCGTGCACCGGGCAGGCGGAATCACCGACGCCGTCGTGATCCCGGGCGGAGGCAAGGTCGCCGGACAGGCCGGGTGGGTGCGGCTGTCGGGGGCGACCCAGGCGGATGCCGTGGTCGAGCCGAGCCTCGGCGTGCACGCCGACCTCTCCGGCGACTCCAAGGCCGAGGCCCTCGAGACGCTTCGCGAGCTGCTCCAGGACGCCCGGGCGTACGCCAAGAACAAAGCGGCGGTCGACCGGAACGCGTTCCGCGCCTTCGTGGAGGGGGCGAGCTACCGCGACCTCGAAGCGCTCGGTCCCGTCGTGACGGGTGAGCGCCCCCTCATCGTGTCGGTCGACCGCGCCTCCGACATCGAAGCCGTGCTCCGCCTCGCGGACGAGGAGGGCATCCGGCTCGTGCTGGAAGGCGGTGCCGAGGCCTGGAAGCTCGCGGACGCCCTCGCCGCCGCGAAGATCCCCGTCATCGTCACGCCGCTCGTGTACGGGCCGGGCTCGTTCGACCAGATCCACGCGCGCCCCGACAACGCCGCGCTGCTCGAAGCCGCCGGGGTCACAGTCGCGCTCCGCTCCGACCACAACTACAACGCGCCTGCGCTCCGGTTCGTCGCCGGGAACGCCGTGCGGGGCGGGATGAGCCCGGCCGGCGCGATCCTCGCGTGTACGCGGGGTCCGGCCGTGGCGTACGGCCTCGACGACCACGGCACGCTCGAGGTCGGGCAGGTCGCGAACCTCGTCGCATGGTCGGGCGACCCCCTCGAGATCGGCACCCGCGTGCTGGTCGTCGCTATCGACGGGGAGCGGCAGTCGCTGGAGAACCGCCACCAGGCGCTGCTCGAGCGCTACCGGGTGCTGCCGGGCTCTCCGGTTCCCGCGCTGGACGTGTCCGCCGGCCGCTGAGACTGGCGAGGTCGGCGAGGGGGCCGAGCCACGCCGACACCAGGTCGTCGCCGTGGTTTCGCGCGTCGTCAGCGATGCCGAACCGCTCCGGCGGGCTCTCCGCGAGCTCGAGGCTGCCGCCGAGCCGATCCCACAGGGCCAGCCACGTGCCGTAGTTGCTGCGGTCGCGACCCAGGCCGTGGTGCAGCTGGTGCTGGGCCGGGCTCACGAGCCACCGCTCGGCCGCGCCGAAGCTCCACCACACGTGGCTGTGGCGCAGGTTGCCCGACACCGCGTTCAGCACGAACCCGATGGCGTGCACCCCGAACAGCTCGGCGGGCTGGGCCGAGCCGCGGAACAGCCAGAAGAACACGCCCGCCACGAGCCCGGTGACGAGCGCACCGCGCACCTGGTACAGCACCGACTCCACGGGGTGCACGCGGTGGAACGTGAGCGGAGTGAGCGCCTCCGCGGAGTGGTGGACCTGGTGGAACGCCCACAACGCGGGGATCTCGTGCATCAGGCGATGCACCGCATACCGGCTGGCGTCCCACACCACGAACAGCACGACGGAGTACAGCAGCGTCACCACGGGGCTCGGCAGCGAGATCTCCGGGGTTCCGAGCCGATCCAGCAGGGCCACGACCCAGGAGGCCAGCCAGAGCGCGGACACAAGGCCAGGGAGCGCGCCGAGCGCCCGCAGGAGCTGCCGGGCGAGCAGCAGCTGCACGTCGAGCCGGCTCGAGCGGGTGGCGAACGCCGAAAGGGTCGCGCGGGCCCCTCGGCTCCCGGCCATCGCGAGCCCACCGACCACGACCAGCGAGCCCAGCAGGAGCGGCACGAACGTGCGGCTCCCGGGATCGACGAACGGGTCGAGCAAGGCGTCGAGGAGGGCCAGCAGAGCTTCCAATGAAAGTGACTTTCATCCTATAGCCGACCGACCTCCCGTCTGCGCGCCAGGCTGGGGTCCCCGGGGCACACTCGACCGACCACGACGACGACCACGACCACGACCCCGAAGCGACGGCTGCGGCGGGGCGATGGCGGCTGTTCGACGGTGGGGACAGCGTCGTGGCGGTTCCCAGACATGCAACGACCCAGGTCCCACTATGGTCCTCGGGCTCTTGCACCCCTCCCTCGCGGAGCGCTGAGCATTCGTGGCCATCCGATGTCAGCGAATGCTCAGCGTCCCGACGGGCCGATCCCGTACCGCGCGAAAATCAGGTCTCGAACCGCCAAGAACCACGATGGACCCAGGCGGGTCCGGGCCGAGGAGGAGGGCGAGGCCCGCGCTGCGCTGGCGCGCGAAGGATTGGTGCTTGACAGAACTGACGACATCGTCATAAATAAATGACGACGGTGTCAGAAACTTCCCGGAGGCGCGCCATGTTGGGAATCCCCCTCGGTCTCGTGTACGCGAACGCCAGCGAGTGGCTCATCCACAAGTACGTGCTGCACGGGCGTGGGAAGAAGCGCGAGAGCTTCTGGTCGTTCCACTTCCACGAGCACCACCGGGCCGCGCGCAAGAACGCGTTCCGCGATCCCGACTACGAGAAGTCCGAGCTCCGCGACAACGCGCAGAACCGCGAGATCCTCGGCCTGGTCGTGCTGTCGGCGATCCACGTGCCGCTGCTGCCCGTGGCCCCGCTGTTCACGGCCACCGTCTGGTACAGCGCCGGCTACTACTGGTACGTGCACCGCCGGTCGCACCTCGATCCCGAGTGGGCGCGCGAGCACCTGTCGTGGCACTACGACCACCACATGGGCCCGAACCAGGATGCCAACTGGTGCGTCACCCGCCCGTGGATGGACGACTGGATGGGCACGCGCGAGCCCTACGTCGGCACGGAGCGTGAGCAGCGCGACCTCGAGAAGCGCCGCGCCCACCGAGCTCCCGCGAAGTCGGCCGCCGCTTAGGCCCGTGCCTCCGGCTCAATCCGCGAGGAGCGAGCTGATCAGGCGGTGCGAGCGCTCGTAGGTGCGGGTGACATCCTTCGCGATGGCCTCCTCCACCTTGCGACCCACCAGCGGCACGCGGATCTCCACCGTGCCCGTCATCGTGCGGCGGCACCCCGTGGGCGTCGGGACCACCTCGAGCACCCCCAGGATGTCGGCGCGGCCACGGGCCTGCTCCACGTCGATGCGCCAGTCGACCCGGTTGCGCGAGCGGTCGACGCGGCTCGTCTGCACGTAGGCCAGGCTCTTCGCACCGATGAGCTTCTGGATGACCGTGGGGAGCTCGCGCGACGGGGTGATGCGCCAGCTCCGCACGAGCACGGCGCCCTCGCGCTTCTGCTCGAGCAGCTCCCGTCGGGACGTGGAGTGCTGCGCGATGGCCGCTTCGAGCGCGTCGCCTTCGAGGATGTCGAAGAACCGCTCCGGCGGGCACGGGAACTCGTGGACGACCTCGACCTTCATCGCGACTCCTCCGGAGGGGTGACGGGCGCGTAACCTCCGCCGCCCGGCGTCTCCACGCGCACGCGGTCGCCGGGCTGGAGCGGGGTGGGCCGGCCGTCCCAGGGGTGTTCGTGCCCCCCGCGGACGAGCGTGTCGCGGCCGGGCTGGCCGTCGGCACCCCCGAGCCCGGCGGCTCCGGAGCGACGTCGGGTGGCGAGGAGGGCCGCCGTGCACGGCGCGAGGACCTCGAGCTCGCGGATCAGCCCGTCTCCGCCGGGATGCGCGCCGGCACCGCCGCTCCCGGACCGCCGCGAGAAGGCCCGCACGCGAAGGGGGAGCCGGTGCTCCAGGATCTCGGGGTCGGTGGCGCGGGTGTTCGTCATGTGGAGCTGGCGGGCGTGCGCGCCGGGACCGCGGTCCGTGCCCCCCTGACCCGCGCCCAGCGTCTCGTAGTACGCCCAGCCCTCGCCCCCGATCGTGAGGTTGCTCATCGTGCCCGCCGAGCCCGCGGCACGTCCGGTCGCGCGCAGGAGCAGGTCGGCGATGCGCATCGACGTCTCGACGTTCCCGCCTGCCACGGCGGCACCCGGCGGCGGTGCGAGCACGCTGGGGCTGGGCGTCAGGATGCGCACGCGGCGCAGCACCCCCTCGTTCAGCGGGAGGTCGTCGTCGAGCAGCACCCGGATGGCGTACAGCACGGCGGCGCGCACCACCGCGGACGGCGCGTTCAGGTTGCCCGCGTGCGGGCCCTCCGTGCCCGCGAAGTCGACCACCAGCACGCCGTCTTCGATGCGGGTCGCGAGCTGGAGCGGGAGGTCGCGCAGGGTGTCTGCCACCGGACCCGTCGTGCGCGGCAACCTCGCGACGAGCGCGGCCGTGAGGTCTTCCGCGGCATCGAGCACGTGCGCGAGCCACGCGTGCACGACGTCTGGCGGACCGAGGCCCGCGAGGCCCTCCAGCATGGCGCGGTTGGCGGCGACCTGCGCGGCGAGGTCGGCGCGCACGATGTCGGGCTGGCGGCTCCCGGTGAGGTCGGGACCGCTCCCGTCTTCGTGCACGCGCACATGGCGGAACACGAGCCCCTCCTCGTCGAGCCGGGCGGAGTGGGGCGGCATGCTGCCCGGGGTCGAGCCCCCGACGTCGACGTGGTGCGCGCGGGAGGCCACGTACACGGGCCGATCGCCGAGCGACCCCACGGAGACCACCGTGAGGTCGGGCAGGTGCGAGCCCCCCGCTGCGGGGTCGTTGCACAGCCAGTGCGAGCCGGCTTCCGGTCCGCGAGCGGAGATCAGGTCGCGCACCGTGACGCCCATCGCCCCCAGGTGCACCGGGATGTGCGGCGCGTTCGCCACCAGCACGCCTGCCGCGTCGAACACGGCACAGCTGAAGTCGAGGCGCTCCCTCACGTTCACAGATCTCGCGACCCGCTGGAGCACCGCGCCCCCCTGCTCGGCGACCCCCATGAACCGGGCCGACCACAGCGCGACGCCCGCGGGGCTCCGGTCCACAGAAGCCGTACGCACGGGCGCATCCACGTGGTCGAGGCGCAACAGGCCCGCGTGCTCGGAGGTCTTCCACCCGGGCGGCACCCACACCGAGGTGGTCCCGAAGTGGAGGACCGAGCCGGCCTCGCGGACCTCCAGGCGGGGCTCCGGAGCGACCGGCAGCGCAGCGCCGCGGAGCCGGAGGTGCAGGCTGCACAGCTCGAGCGGGGCGTCGCGGACGAAGCCGAACCGGGCGGCGTGGGCGTCGGCGAAGGCGTCGGCGAGGCGGTCCGCGGCCTCGGAGGCGGGACCGGAGGGCAGCGGCAGCCGGATCTCGCCGTCGGTCCCGGTGTAGCGGACCACCACGTCGACCTGCTCGGCGTGGACGGCGTCCAGCGTGGGGCGCAGGGACGTGCGCAGGCGATCGAGGGCGTCGGAGACGGCGTCCCACGCGTCGAGGCCGATGTGGAGGTCGGCCACGGCGGACTCCTCGCGGCAGGCGAGCGCCTGGCCCCAGGCCGACAGGACGGAAGCGCACGGGTGGACGAGGACGGTGCGGATGCCGAGGCGCTCCGCGACGCCCGCGGCGTGCTGCCCCGCGGCCCCGCCGAACGCGACGAGGGCGTGGTCTGCGAGGTCGGCCCCTTCGGCCAGGGCGAGGCGGCGCACGGCGGCAGCCATCTGCTCCCGCGCGACCTCGAGGAACGCGGCGGGAGGGCCCGGGAGGTCCACTGCGGCGGGGTCGAGCGGTGGGTCGAACGCGTCGGGGTCGACCAGGCCGAGGGCGAGCGCGGCGTCGGTGAGGGTGGGGGGACCGCCGCGCCCGTAGCACTGGGGACCGGGATCGGCGCCGGCAGACCGGGGCCCGACGGACAGGCGGGTGCCGTCGGACCCGCAGATGGAGCCTCCACCGGCGGCGATGGTGTCTACGGCCAGGATCGGGCGGCGCAGGTGGATGCCCGCGACCTCGACCCGCCCGGTGCGACGGGGCAGATCGCCATTCGAGACGCGGCAGACGTCGGTGCTCGTGCCGCCCATGTCGAGGCCCACCGCGCTGTCGAAGCCCGCGCGGCGCGCGATCTCACGCACGGCGAGCACCCCGCCCGCCGGACCGGACAGGACGGCATCCGGCGCGATGAGCGCAGGCGCGGGACACAGGCTCCCGTCGGACCGCATCGCGAGCGCACCGTCGGGGATGGCGTCGCGGTCGAGCGCTTCGCGGAGCACCGGCGTGAGCGCGGCATGCACGAGGGCGGTCTCGAGGCGGGGCAGCAGGCCGAGCTCGGGGGAGACGCGATGCCCGACGGCCACGAACACGTGGGGCGCGACCCGGGCGACCCAGGCTGCGAGCGCCTCCTCGTGCGCGGGGTTCCGGTGGCTGTTCACGAGCGCGATGGCGACCGCTGCGAAGCCGTCCAGCACGGCGGGATCGGGCAGCTCGAGCGGCTCGATCTCGTGCCCGTGGGCGTCGATGCGGCCGCGCACCCCGATGGCCCGCTCACACAGAGGGGGGCTGCGGCGCGCGTCGGGGTCGAACAGCGCGGGGCGCGTCATGTCGCCGATCCACGGCAGGTCCCCGAGGCCCTCGGTGACGAGCGCGAGCGTGCGGACGCCGGTGCGCTCGAGCAGCGCGTTGGTCGCGACCGTGGTGCCGAAGCGGAGATCCCCCTCGGCGAGCGCGCCGATCACGGCCTCGTCGGACCGCACCTTGGCGATCGTCACGGTTCCGTCGGGCGCGATCCGGACGACATCCGTGAACGTGCCGCCGCGGTCGACCAGCGTGAGCATGCCGCAATGTAGCTCCGGCGCCGCGAGCGATACAGGAGGGCTGGAGGTGCTCATGTGGCTCGCCGTGCTGTCGGCCTGTACATCCCCCGATCCCGTCGACACCGACACGGATCGGGTCCTGCCCGCTGAAGCCATGGTCGTGTCGCTCGAGACGCGCGATGGCGTGACGCTCGTGGGCGACCTCGTGCCCGGAACGGCGGGCGCGGGTGGCGTGGTGTTGCTGCACATGACGCCCCTCGGAGGCTGGAACCGCACGGACTGGCCGGCCTCGTTCGTCGAGAAGCTCACGGGCGCGGGCTTCACGGTGCTCGCGCTCGACCGGCGCGGTGCGGGCGACAGCGGAGGGGTCGCGGAGGATGCCTTCGACGGTCCGGCCGGGAAGTACGACGTCGAAGCCGCCGTGCTGGAGCTGCAGCGCATCGGAGCCGGCCCGCTGGCGATCGTGGGTGCGTCGAACGGCACGACGAGCGCGCTCGACTACGCGGCGTGGGCGGGCTCCGAAGGGCTGCCCGAGCCCGTGGCGCTGGGCTTCATGACGGGGGGCGCGTACACCGAGAACCAGACCGCCATGAGCGCGCTCACGGTCCCCGCGGTGTTCACCTACTCCACGGCCGAGCGCGCGTGGTCGGTCGATCAGCAGCCCCTGGATCCGGGCTCGTGGTCGTTCCTGGAGTACGCCGACGGTGCCCATGGAACGCAGATGTTCGCGGCCGCGCCGGAGGTCGAAGACGATCTGGAGACGTTCCTGTCGGACGCGCTATAGAGCCCGGGATGGCCGACCCCCTCATCATCGATCACGAGATCCGGATGCTCGACGGGGACACGTTCAGCCTCGGCGTGTACCGCGGTCTGGGGCTCCTGATCTGCACGCTCGGGAGCCGTGGGCGGCACGCGGATCAGCTGGCCGAGCTCGACCAGATCAACGGGGTCTACGGGCAGATGGGGCTCATGGTGCTGGGCGTGCCCACGAACGACTTCGGCGGCGAGCCCGGCGGAGACGAGTCGGTGCGGGCCCGGTACGAGCTCGATCTGCGCGTGTCGTTCTCGGTCACGCAGCGGATGCGCACGGCCGGGCGGCGCCCCCACAAGCTGTTCGAGGATCTCACCGCGCCGTCGGGCCTCCCGGTGCTGTCGGACTTCGAGAAGTTCGTCATCGACGGGGATGGCTACCTGTCGGAGCGCTTCGGCGCCGATGTGCGGCCCACCGACGACCGGATGAAGGCCGCCCTCAAGTTCGTGCTGCCGACCATCTCCTACTGACCTGCGGGGCCCTCGGGACGGCGGTCACGGTTCGTCTGGAACGCTTGCCGGCTGCGCGGGCGGTTCGCAGATTGCGAGCGATTGGAGGACCCCATGAACTTCCTCAAGACCACTGCGCTCCTCGGACTGCTCACGGGCGTCCTGCTCCTGATCGGCGGGCTCGTGGGGGGTCGGGACGGTCTCGTGGTCATGCTGCTCGTGTCGACGGCCCTGAACTTCGGGACCTGGTTCTTCGCGGACACCATGGTGCTGCGGAGCACCGGTGCCCAGCCCGTGCCCCGCGGTGAGCTCGGCTGGCTCCACGAGGACCTCGAAGACCTCGCGAAGAACGCCGGGATCCCGAAGCCTCGCCTGTACTGGACCCCCGACCCGTCGCCCAACGCGTTCGCCACCGGCCGCAGCCCGAGCAAGGGCGTCGTGGCCGTGACCGACGGGCTGCTCCGCACGCTCGACCGTCGCGAGATCCGCGGCGTGCTCGCGCACGAGATCGGGCACATCGCGCACCGCGACACGCTGATCAACGCGATTGCGGCGTCGATCGCGGGCGCCATCACGTGGGTGGCGTACATGGTGATGTACTCGCGCGACCGCGACATCCACCCGGCCGTGCGCCTGCTCGTGATGCTGCTCGCGCCGATCTCCGCGACCATCCTCCGAATGGCGATCAGCCGCACCCGTGAGTACGCGGCCGACCTCCGCGCGGCGCAGATCAGCGGCGATCCGGGCGGTCTCGCGGACGCCCTCGAAGGCCTCGCGCGCGGCGTGCACCGAATCCCGATGGACGAGCCGGCCGCGCAGAACGTGCACATGATCGTCAACGGGTTCGCGGGCGGGCTGTCGAACCTGATGAGCACGCACCCGCCGATCGAAGAGCGCATCCGGCGGCTGCGGGAGCTGCAGCGCACGCGGTAGTCTCGGGGGATGCCAGGTGAGCTCCACGAGCCGGCGCCCGCGCTCGACCCCCGTGTGGTCGAGCTGTTCCTGCGCCTCTGCGACGCTTCGGCGGTCGAGCGGTCCGTCGTGCTCGGCGGTGTGGAGCCCGGTGTCGCAGAGCAGGTGAGGCGCCTGTTGGCGGCCGACCGCGATGCCGGGTCGATCCTCGGAACGGCCGACGGCGTGCGGCAGTTCGTGGACGGGTGGACCCTCGCGGACGCCGAGGGCTCTGCCGACGGCACCACCCTGCTCCCGGGAGACGCGGACCCGAATCCCGCCCCCCGGGACTCCCTGCCGACCGCAGGCCCGGCGCTGGCGCTGCCCGACACGTACTCGGGCGCCGAGAGGCTCGGTCAGGGCGGGATGGGCGAGGTGTTCCGCGTGCGCGACGCCGACCTGCAGCGCTCGGTCGCGCTGAAGACCGTGCGCCAGCACCGGGGTCGCACGGCGGATGGAGCGCTCGATCGGTTCCTGCGCGAAGCCCGGATGACCGCCGGGCTCCAGCATCCCGGGGTGATCGCGATCCACGCGCTCGGCGTGCTGCCGGACGGGCGGCCGTTCTACACGATGCCCGAGATCCGGGGCGACGAGCTGGCCGTGCGGATCCGCGCGCACCACGAGACCGGGACGCCCGGCCTGAAGGCCCTGATCCGCGTGCTCCACCGCGCGACGGAGCCGCTGGCGCACGCGCACGCCCATGGGGTCGTGCACCGCGACCTGAAGCCCGAGAACCTCATGATCGGCGCGCACGGCGAGGTGCTCGTGCTGGACTGGGGGATCGCGCGGCGGTCCGGGACGGTCGCGGGGGATCCGGGGGACTGCTCGCTGGCCGACGAGAGCCGGCTGACCCAGACCGGCGGAGTGCTCGGGACGCCCGCGTACATGGCGCCGGAGCAGATCCGGGGGGGCGCGCTGACCCCGCGCACGGACGTGTACGCGCTGGGCGGCATCCTGTACGAGATCCTGAACGGTCGGCCCCCGCGCTCGGGCAGCATCGCTTCGGTGCTCGACCAGGTGCTGCGTGGCGCGCCCATCCCGGAATCGGCCGGCCCACACGCGCTGATCGCGCTGGTCGATGCGTGCATGGCCGTGGAGCCGGGCGAACGTCCGGCCGATGCCGCGGAGGTCGGCGCGGCGCTCGAGGCCTGGCTCGACGGGTCGGAGCGCGCCGCTGAAGCCGACGGTTCGTGATGGCGGCCGCACCGGTCACCAACGCGGAGTACCTGGAGTTCCTCGACGCTCTGGTGGCGCGCGGAGACGACGCGCTCGCGCTCCGCTACGCCCCGCGCGACTACCACCGCGACCGCGAGGACGCGTCGCAGCTCTGGGGTCGGCGGGAGGACGGCACGTTCTTCATCGCTCCGGACGCCGACGGAGATCTGTGGGGCCCCGACTGGCCGGTGATGATGATCGACGTGCCCTCGGCGCTGGCGTACCTCGCCTGGATCTCCGAGCGCACCGGTCACGCGTACCGTTTCCCGGCCGACCTCGAGTGGGAGAAGGCCGCGAGAGGGGTCGACCGGCGCGTGTATCCGTGGGGCGACCACCTGGATCTCACGTGGGCGGCGGTCGAGTACCACGACGGGGTCGCGCTCGTGCCCGCCGACGAGCGGCCGGTCGACTGCAGCCCGTACGGCGTGCTCGCGATGGCGGGTGCGGTGTCGGAGTGGTGCCTCGAGGAGCGCGACCACCCCGAACCGGTGGGTCCGTGGGTCGAGGTCCCGCCGCTGGCCCTTCACGAGAACGGCCATGCCAGCCGGGGCGGGAGCTGGGGGAGCGGCAAGACGAGCGTGCGGTGCGCGACCCGGGGCTTCTCGCCTGCGTTCCGCGGGATGTTCACGCACGGGTTCCGGCGGGTTCGGTCGTGGCCGTGAGCCGCGGAGGTTCGCCTATCGCTCCAGTGGGAAGTGGACGCCCGGCACGCCGGGGTCCTGGAGCGACAACCATCCTCCGTCGTCCGGGCACGATCTCGCGACGTCAACCTGTAGGCGGCGGATGGGATGGATGATGATGTTCTCGGCGCTCGCGGGAATCGGGTGGGCCCAGGCTCCGGTCGACCCGGACGGCGACGCTCGCCTGGCGGCGGCGGCCGGCGCGATGTTCCACTTCGAGACCTACGGCCTGTCCCATGGCGCGAAGCTGTTGGAGGAACAGTGGGGGGTTCCCGTGTCCGTGGAGTTCCACCAACCCCTGTCCGGTGACTCCCACTTCGGCGACCCGTGGGAGGACCGGCATGCGTGGCCGGGCGCATGGGTGCGCATGCCTCTCGTCGGAGCCAGTCCATCCCTCGCGGTCCTGGAAGACCTGATCGACCAGGTGAACACGTCCGACGAGCCCTGCGTCCGATTCGGGATGCAGGCCTGGGAAGGTGGCTTCTCGATCGTACCGACGGAGCGCCGGAACGAAGCGGGTGCATGGGTCGCAGCGACCCCCATCCTCTCCGTGCCGCTGACCCTTCCAGGCGCAGACGATCCCGTGCGAGCCGCGTTTCGCAGAGGGGACCAGATCGACATCAACGGGTTCCTCGCCCACCTCCTCACGAACGCGGGGTACGCCACCACCACGGGTGGGCGCCACATCGTGCCCGACGCGTGGGTGCCCAGCGGGGTGATGTCGGGTCGGGAGGCCCTCATCGCGGTGTCGCACGCCGCCAGCAACCCCGTGAGCTGGAAGCTGGGGTGGGACGGCGAGTACACCCTCTCGGTGCACGACCTCGATGGCCATTCGTTGGGGGCCGCGTCGTCGTGGGTGATTCGCAAGGGTGCGCTACGACCGGTCCCGGAATCGGAGGTTCCACGGGCTCGCCAGCTTCGCAGGCGCCTACGGAACGCCCGGAACGACCGGCCGGGTGCGGATGGCGGTCCCACCGAGTAGGCTCGGTGCGGGCACGGTGGGAGACACGATGGTTCGATGTGGAGTGCTGGCCGGGGTCGTAGGGCTGCTGGCGGCCTGTGAGTCCGGCACGAGCGAGCTGCACGAGGTCGAGGTCGCAGACGCCGTGGCGTCGGGCTTCACCGAGGGGTCGCCCGGAATCCTGCGCGTGGCGGCGGGGCTCAGCGGGCCGTCGGTCGTCGACGTGCTGTGTGGGCAGACGTTCGCGAAGCCCGCGCAGATCTCGATCGACCACGGGTTCGGGTGCCTGGAGGACGACGTGAAGGGGACGGAGGTGACCGGAACGGCATGGATCGAGCCGGCACCAGTCGAGTGGGATGCGGCCGCCCTGTGTGCGCTCGCCACTCCCGAGCCGGCCTGGCGTGGGGTGGAGCTGCCGGAGTCCCTCACGGGTGCGGGCTACGTGGCGCCTGCCGCCGATCCCGCGTGGGCGCAGGCCACCGGCACGGGCACCTGGAAGCGCGACGGGTCGCCGTGTGGAGGCCACCTGAAGATCGAGTACACGCTCGACTGACGCCGCTCAGGGGCTGCCGGCTGCGCCACGCTCGAGGCGGTCGAACACCGCGTTCAGGGTGGCCGCGAGCCGCAGCCCGGGACGGAAGCTGGCGGCCTTCACGGCCACCACGTTCGGCCCGCGCACGACCCACGCCGTGCGCTCCTCGCGGTACACGCCGGCCCCCACCGGGATGCGCTGCGTGCGGAGCAGGCTCGCATCCCCGTCGACCCCGTTCACGTCGCTGTACGTGACCTCGACCGTGACGCCGAGCATCTTGGCGAGGAGCTGGCCCTCCACCGTCTGCTCGGCGCGCAGCAGGGCGAGGTACGCGAGCGCCTGGTCGGGGGCGTCGAACACCATCACCCGGATGTCGCCGGTGCGGTCGGGCAGCGTGAGGTCGAGGTGCTGGGCGTCGAGGAGGTGCGCGAGGATGGGGTCGAACTCCGCTTCCTTCCCGGTGCGGATGGCCTCGCCGCGCAGGGTGTACTCCCCGAGCCGGGTGTTGCTCGCCATCCACTCGCCGCGCGTGAGGTCCTGGTCGGTGCCGCGGAGCACGTCGGCGAGGTCGACCTCACGGTCGGGTAGCTCGGTTCCGTAGGTCTCGGGCCGGAAGATCATCGACGAGCTGATGGGGGGGGCGGCGTGCCAGGCCCAGAAGGCGTCCATGCCGTTCGCGCGCACGACCTCGTCGAGCATGTCCATGCCGCGGCCGTACCGCATCCAGATCTCGTACGCGAAGGGCTCTTCGAGGCCGTCCTTGCCCCAGCCCTGGTGCGAGCAGAGCGTCCAGAACTCCGACTCGAGCCCGAGGTCCTGCGCGACCCGGTACGCGACGTAGTTCGCGCCGCCCTCGCTCACCGCGCTCCACCCGTGGAAGTGGTCGAGATCGACGATGTGCTCGAGCTGCTCGCGGGCGTCGTACTCCTGGTTCTGGAGCGCGTGCGTGATCTCGTGCGCGATGACGATCTTCGCGAGACGGACGGGGCCGTCGTCGCCGAGCTCCGCGCCGGCCTGGGTGATCGACTGCGGCACGATGTACGTCTTGCCGTCGTAGATGCCGAACTTGCCGAACAGCCCGCCCATCTGGGCCTTCGCGGCGAGGTCGGCCTGAGCCTGGCGCACCGGCTCCGGGGTGTCCCGGTAGATGGTGTCCATGATGAGCTTCGATTCCTTCCCGACGTACACCGCGAAGGCCTGCGGATCGAAGACCTCGAGGGGCGGACGCGACGTGAAGCGCCGCCCGGCGTGCTTCTCGACCAGCGGCACGATCTCGTCGACGTACGCGTCGAGCGCTTCGTCGGACCAGGAGTCGACGGGCGCGGGGTTCGTGATCACCTCGACCGGACCGGGGCTCTTCTTGCACGCTCCCAGGGCGAGGAGGCCCGCCAGCACGAGGGCTCGGGGGCTCACTCGGTCTCCCAGGGCTCCACCGGGATGTGGATCTCCGGCATCGGCACGGTGTCGGGGATGGGCCAGTAGTCGCCCCACAGCTCCTTGCCGCCGTCGATCGTGACGGTCTCGCCGGTGATGTAGGCGGCCGCATGCGTGTGCAGGAACGCGACCATCCACGCGACCTCGTCACACGTCGCCAGGCGCTTCATCGGCACGACCGACTGCATCTTCTCGATCAGCCCGAGCCCCTTGGGGTACCGGTTGATGCCCGAGCTGGCGACGAATCCCGGGGCCACGCTGTTCAGGCGGATGCCGCGCGGAGCCCACTCGACGGCCAGGGTGCGGGTGAGCGCCTCGACGCCCGCGCGTGCGGCCACCGAGTGCGCCATGCCGGGGAACGCGCGCCGCGTGAGCATCGTGATGTTCGTGACGACGCCGCCGTGCTTCAGCATCCACGCGTCTGCGACGGCCCGGGTGACGTTCCAGGTGCCCGTGAGGTTCGTCTGCACGACCGCATCGAAGCCGTTCGGTGTGATTCCCTCGGCGGGCGAGAAGAACTGGCCACCGCCGTTGTTCACGAGGTGATCGAGCCGGCCGAAGCGCTCGACCGTGCGCCCGACCATCTCGGCCACGCTGTCGCGGTTCCGGATGTCGCAGACCTCGCCGAACACCTCGCGGCCGAGCTCGGCGCTGAGGCCCTTCGCGGCGGGCTCGATGTTCTCGGGCTTCCGGCTCGCGATGACCACGTGGGCCCCGAGCCGCGTGAGCTCGCGCGCGATGGACGCGCCGATCCCGGTTCCGCCGCCGGTGACGATGGCGACCTGCCCGTCGAGCAGGCCGTCACGGAAGACTTGGCTGTTCATGGGGCCGCCTTAACCGCCTGGTTCCCGGCGGCCGCCTCGAGCGTCCGGCAGGCCAGCGAGATGCCGCCCGCGCAGGCCTTGTTCAGCGCTTCGTCGCGCTCCTCGGACCCCAGGGGCAGCATGCTGCCGAGGTTCCCGCACGACTTCAGG
Source organism: Myxococcota bacterium (assembly GCA_041389565.1). GTDB lineage: Bacteria > Myxococcota_A > UBA796 > UBA796 > JACKEQ01. Next base: position 57,266 of record JAWKRP010000014.1, on the reverse strand, counting down.
TCGCCGGACGCACACAGAGGGCGCATGGCCTCGATGTACGCGTCGGGGCGCTTCGCGATCTGGAGCTGCATGCAGCTCGTCTCGTCCTGCAGCTTGCAGCCGCGCTCGAGCAGCGCGACCGCCCGCAGCGGATCCTGCGTGCCCCACCGGCCGGTGAGGAGGTTCTTCCCGGCGTTCGAGCACCCCTTCGCGCTCGCCATCTTCGGGACCTCGCAGCCCTGGATCTGCAGCGCGAGCCCCCGATCGGTATCGACGGTCACCCCGCGCCCCTCGAGGTACGCGAGGCCGAGCGACGCGCAGCCCCAGCCATCCCCCAGATCGCAGGCGCGCTCGAAGAGCTCCGCGGCCTGGAGCAGGTTCGGGTCCTGGTTCGTGCCGTCGCGCGCCCAGGCCGCCAGCGTGGTGCACGCGATGGGACGCCCCCCGTCGCAGGCGCAGTCGAGCGGGGCCCGTGCGGCGGGGTCTCCCGGAGTGGCGGTGAGCAGGCGCTGAGCCTCCGAGAAGCACGCGTCGGGGTCGGGGGGCGGGGGCGCAGACGGACCGCCGCAGCCGAGGATGAGCCAGAACACGAAGCCTCCATGCCGGAACACGGGCTAACCGCGCCCGACCAGAACGGGATAGGCGGAGCGCCCGGAGGAACGATGGAGACCGAACACCGCCAGTACCTCAAGCTCGCGTTCGCGCTGGAGTACGCGAGCCGGATCGTCGCCGCGGACGGCGTGGAGTCGTTCGAGGAGTACAGCCTGCTCGGCGAGATCTTCCCGCGCACGCTCCTGCGCCAGGCGGGCTTCCTCGGGGTCGACGGGCACCTCACCGAGCGCTTCCACGAGTACCGCGACATGGCGCACAACGTGCTGCCCACGCTCGTGACGGCCGAGGAGAAGCAGGAGATCTTCGCGCTCCTGTTCGCGGCCAGCGCGGCCGACGAGCTCGCCGAGGAGGAGATGTCGGTGCTGCTCGAGGCCGGGATGGCCCTCGGGCTCGAGGAAGGCGACGTCACCGTGCTGATCGGAACGCTGTCCGCCGAGGCATGAAGCCTCCCGTCACGCTGCGGCAGCGGGCAGACCGGTTCATCCACCATCGCACGGTGGAGCTGGTGCTCCTCGGCCTGATCTCGCTCTCGGTCGCCCTGCTGGTGCTCGAGCTGTTCTTCGTGCACGGCCCGATCGAGCAGGCGTTCGTGATGGCGGGCGACGTGCTCACGGTCGTGTTCTGGGTCGAGCTGGCGATCCGGTTCTGGGTGGCGCGCAAGAAGCGGCGGTTCTTCGCACGCTACTGGGTCGACATCCTCTCGGTGCTGCCGCTCGCGCGTCCGCTGCGCGTGTTCCGGATCCTCCGCGTGCTCCGGCTGTTCCGCGCGGGCGTGCTGCTGTCGCGCCGCGTGGGGGCCTTCCGCGGAGGCATCGGGTCGAGCGCGAACGACCTGATCGCGCTGGCCTTCGGGTCGGTCGTGCTCGTGCTGGCGGCCGCCATGGTGCTGAACGTCGGCGAAGGGGCACAGAACGCGGACTTCCGCGACTTCGACGACGCGCTCTGGTTCGCGATGCTGTCGGTGGTGGGCGGAGAGCCCATCGGCGGCACTCCGCAGACCGAGCTCGGACGCTGGACCACGCTGGGCCTGATGCTCGGCGGGCTGTCGATCTTCGGTGTGTTCATCGCGACCGTGAGCGCCGGGATGGTGACGCGGTTGTCCACGGGACTGGGGCTACAACGCATGGAACTGGACGAGCTGGACGGGCACGTCGTGGTGTTCGGGTGGAACGACGCGGGGCCGGCGCTGTTCCGGGAGCTGTTCGGGCCGGGGTCCGACGTGTCGGGCGGCGTGGTGCTCGTGACCGAAGAGGGTCCGCTGCCCTCGTCGGTGCCGCTGGAGGACATCCACCCCGACCTCTTCCTGCACCACGTGGGCGACTACGTGCGGATCGACGTGCTGGAGACCCTGCAGATGCCGCGGGCCCGGATCGCGATCCTGCTGACCGACCACCTGGTCCGGCGGTCGGCGGCCGACCGCGATGCCCGCACGGTAGCAGCGGCGCTGACGATCGAGCGCATGGCGCCGGGCCTGTTCACGGTGGCACAGCTCACGAGCCCCCAGCACACCGAGATCCTCCGCCTCGCCGGCGTCGAGGAGATCGTGGTGGGGGACTGGTTCGCCGGGCGCATCATCGGGTCGGCGACCCGGAACCGTGGGCTCGTGGCGGTGCTGGACGAGATCCTCACGTCCACCCGCGGGAACAGCTTCCACAGCGTGCCGGCGCCCGAGTCGTGGGGTGGGAGGCCGGTGTCGGACCTCGTGACCGCCCTGCACCTCGAGTACAGCGCCGTCCTGATCAGCGTGGGCGGCATGGTGAACCCACCGCCGACGCACGTGGTGAAGACGGGCGACGCGATCGTCGTGCTGTCGAAGGACCGGCCGAAGCTGCGCTGACGCTACCGGGACTCACGGAGACTCGGTCCCGACCGTGCCCTCCCGCGCGCGGGGCTGCCCGGTGGCGAGCTGGCGCACGACGCGGTCGGCGGGCCAGGCGTCGTCGTCGTACCGCTCGATCAGCACGCCCTCGGCGTCGAGCACGAGCACCCGGTGGAGGTGCGAGATCCGGGCTCCCTGCACGGTGACGTGCTGACCGCTGCGCAGGGCCAGGGCTCGCAGCGCGTCGCCGGTCAGGCGGGCCGTCACCCAGCGCTCGCCCGCCCCCACGCTCTTCGACCACCGCGCGAGCACGGGCAGCGTGTCGTGGTCGGGGTCGAGCGTGACGGTCAGGATGCGGCCCCCGACGAGCTGGGACTCCAGCGCGGCCAGGCGTGCCGCGATCGCCGGACAGAACGAGGGGTCGGGGCAGCGGGTGTACACGAACGTCAGCAGCGTGGGCTCCCCCTGGCCCGCGCCGACGGTCACGGGGCCGTCCGGACCCTCGAGCGTCACGCTCTCCAGGGTGTCGCCCACCAGCAGCGCCGGGACGCCAGCATCGGTCCACACGTCGGCCGTGCCGGTCTTCACGGGCTCCACGAGCTGCCAGCCGTACCGGCTCCGCACGATGCGGGCCTCCACCGTGTCGCCCGGCATCAGCGGCGCGGCCTCGTGGGGAGCGACCGTGAAGCCCATCACCATGGCGTCCATCACGGTCGGGATCGCGGAGTGGTCGAGCACCACGCGCGACTCGGAGCGCTCCATCACGGTGCCGCGCACGGGCAGCCCTTCCGCCGACCACCCCTCGGGCACCGTGCCGGCCCCCCGCTCCGCGGACCGCTGGACGTGGTCGCCCTCGAGCCAGAAGGCGTGGGTGGCGCCGGGCGTCGGACGCTCCGTGCCGGCTTCGAGACGGCGCACGCCCGGGGCCCCGTCGGGCTCGACGAGCACGGTGTGATCCCCGGCGTACAGCACCACCCCCACGAGGTCGGGTGGGGTGTCGACCGGTGCGGCTCCACCGCCGCAAGCGAGCCATGCCCACAAGAACATGACGAGGTCTAACGCCCGGGCGACCCCTGCCGCGCGATAGGATGCGGGCATGGTCCGTTGCCTGCTGTTGTCGTTGGTCCCCCTCGCCGCGTGCGCGCCCGCTCCCGACGAAGGCACGCCGAATCCGCCCGACCGGAGCCCGTGCTCCGAGGGCACGTTCTGCGAGCAGACCGACGCGCTGGGCCTGTCCGACCTCCTCACCTACGGGCGGGGCGTCACGTTCACCGACTTCGACAGCGATGGCGACGACGATGTGTTCGTGTCCGACGCCGACGGTCACCACCGCTGGAACGGCCGGTCGCGCCTGTTCCGCAACGACGACGGGCACTTCGTCGAGGTCGACGTGGGGTTCGACCTCGAGCACCTCTCGCCGGTGTGGAGCGCGGCGTTCAACGACTTCGACAACGACGGCGATCCCGACGTGATCCTGGCGCTCGGCGGCTACACGCACGACGCACGGCTGCACTTCTACGAGAACCGGATGGCGGAGGAAGGGCGGTTCGTGAACCGCGACCATGCGCTCGTGCTGCCTCCGGCCATGCTCCTCCCGCAGCGCTGGTGGGGCATCGCGGTGGCCGACGTCGACAACGACGGGTTCCTCGACGCCACCGTCACCCGGCTCCGCGGCCGTCCGGCGCTGCTCCGGAACAACGGCGTGGGCGGGTTCACCGAGATCGGCTCCACGCTGGCGGTGGGCTTCCCGAACGTCACCGACATGAAGAACCCGGTCCACTTCGACATGGACGCCGACGGCGACCTCGACCTGTACCTCGCCGGCACGTTCGACCAGCGCCTGTTCGAGTCCACGCCGGCGGGGTTCGTCGACCGCACCGACCTCGTGCGCACGAGCGACCGCATCCACGTGTTCGCGGCGGTCGCCGAAGACTTCGACCAGGATGGCGACGACGACCTGTACATGGGTCGGTGGAGCCGCCAGGATCTCCTGTGGCTCAACGAGGGCGGCACGTTCACGCCCGTGGGCCCGGATCGCGGGATCGACGCCGTGCTCGGCATCCACACGCAGACGGCGTGCGCGGAGTTCGACGTCGAGGTCCCGTTCACCGACGTGGGGTACGCGGCGGAAGGCGAGGCGTTCGAGAACACGATGGGTCTGTCGACCTACGACCTCGGCGAAGACGGCTGGCCCGACCTGTTCATCGGAACGGGCGACCCCATCGTGGCCGCGCCCGATCTCCTGTACTGCAACCAGGGCGGCGCGTACTTCGAGCGGTGCGCCGACGCGTTCTTCTCACCGGAAGACCCGCACCTCGCGACGCGCGGGCACGGCTCGGCGGCGTCCGACTTCGACGGCGACGGCGACATCGACGTGTTCTTCGGGCTCGGGGGCAACCCGGAGTACGACCGCGCGGTGAACGACACCGTCGACAGCCGCGAGCAGCCGCGCATGTTCGTGCGCAAGGCCGTGGAAGGCACGAAGACCGCACGCGTGAAGCTCGAGGGCACCGTGAGCAACCGCGACGCCATCGGGGCGCGCATCACCGTGTTCGGCGAGCAGAACCACTACTACCGGGTGCGCGGGATGCAGGGCTTCCAGAGCCAGAACAGCCTGGTGCAGGTGGTCACGCTCAGCGGGCGCGACGAGGCCGACGCGCTCGTGGAGTGGCCGAGCGGCGCGAAGACGGCGGTCACCCTGCGTGCGGGCGAGTCGTTCCACGTCGTCGAGAGTCCCTGAGTCCCGAGGGCTCGCGGGGACGGCCCGTGAGTCCCGAGGGCTCGCACGGACGGCCGTGAGTCCCGAGGGCTCGCAGGGACGGCCGTGAGTCTAGGAGCGCTCGAGCTCCGCCATGCAGGCGACACACGCTGGAGACTCGGGCCGCGCGAGGAGTCGGCGGTACCCGATGGGCTCGCCGCACACCTTGCAGTCGCCGTAGCTGTCGTCTTCGAACGCTCTCAACGCGACCGCCACCTGCTTCAGCCGGAGCTCGTTCCGACGCTTCTGCGCGTCGGCCATCTGTTGCTGCTGCAGCGCATCCACCCGGCTCACCCGGCCGACGGCCGCCTGGTCGAGGTGCACGGTGGTCGCGTGGTCGGCCATCGTGTCGCCCGTGCTCTGCAGCTCCCGCTGCACCTTCAGCAGGAGCGCATGCAGCTCGGCCCGCTCGGACGGGCTCAGGTCGTCCATGGCACCGTGATGCGCACGCGCACGTCGGGCTGGATCTTCAGCGTGCCCATGAGTGCCTTGAACGGCGAGATGCCCCAGTCGGGCTGGTGCAGCGTGACCTCGCACACCGCCTCGTCGTCGTGGACCTGCACCTCGAACGCGATGCGGTGCTCGTTCGGCGGGATCGTGAGGATGCCGTCGCCCTCGAGCACCTCGTCGTCGCCGTCGAGGTCGTCGCACCCGAAGTGGATGCGCTGCTGATCGTGCCGCTTGAACACGCCGTTCCGGATGTTGTCGAGGATGTCGCGCTTGTCCTTCTCGGACAGCGTCTCGGGGTGCAGCGTGCCGTCGCGCATCGCGCCCACCACCTCGAGGGCGGTGCCGTCGAAGTCTCCGTGCACGGCGCCGTCTTCGAGCGTGAGCGAGAACCGGGTGCAGCGCAGCTTCAGATCGTGCCCCACCGCGGCCAGGAGGCCCGCCTTGTAGGTGAAGATCTCGCAGGTGCCGTCGGCTTGGGTCCACGTGGGCATCAGAGTCGCTCCGAGAGGATGCCGCCGAGCCGGTGACCGAGGGCCATCGCGGTGAGCATGGGGTTCACGCCCGGCGAGGTGGGGAAGAGGCTCGTGTCGCTGACGTAGAGGCCCTCGACGCCGTGCACGCTGTAGTCGGAGCCCGTGGCCGCGCGCTCGGGGTCGTCGCCCATCGGCATCGTGCCGAACACGTGGTTGCTTCCGGACGGCAGGTCTTGCGGCTCGAGCCGGGCGGCGCGGATCGACGCCACGTCGGACGGGTCGGTGAGCGTGGGCGCCAGACCGTGGATGCCCGGGAACACCTTCGTCGCACCGACCGAGAACAGCATCTCGGACAGCACCGCCGTGGCTTCCTGGAGGCGCCGCATGTCGCCGTGGCCGATGTCGTACGTGATGCTCGGACGGGGGGACCCGCGCACCCACCGCACGCGGCCCACGCTGTCGTCGCCGCTCACCCAGGCGTCCCAGGTGGCGATGTGGCGGTACTGCGCGAGCTGGCGCTTCAGGCCCTTGCCGATGCCCTGCATGCGGAAGGCCATCAGCGCGGGGTCGGCCCACAGGCTCTCGAGCTTGATGCCGTAGTCGAGGAGCGACAGCGAGTGGTAGCCCTGGGTGGCCCCGAACCACGGCATCACGTCGTCGGCGAGCTGCCCCGACACCATCGTGCTCGGGTGCATGAGCAGGTTGCTGCCGATGGGGGAGGCCGTGAGGCCAGACCGCTGGGCGATGACGGGCGTGTGGATGACGCCGGCGGCGAGCACGACGGCCTTGGCGAAGATCTTCACGGGCCCGGCGTCTCGGGCGGTGAACGGCTCCGAGATGTGGCCGCTGATGCCGGTGGCCACGCCGTGGCGGACCAGGACCTCGTCGACGTGGATGGACGTGAGGACGCGCCCGCCGGCCTCGAGCAGCTCGGGCACGCCACGACGGTCGGTGGACAGCTTCGCCCCGTTGGGACACCCGTACAGACAGGCCGCCGAGCCGAGACACCCGTCTTCGTTGCGGCGGATGCGGGTGGCTTCGAGGCCCAGGTTGCTGCAGGCCTGCGCGAACAGGTCGTTCCGCGGACCCATCACGTCGTCGGCGACGTCGCGGATGCCCATGAAGGACTCCACGAAGTCGTAGTGCGGCGCGAGCTCTTCGGCGCTGTGGCCCTCGACGCCCCAGTCGTCGGCCCAGGCCTCGAGCGCGGAGTCGAGCGCGCGCAGGCAGATCGCGCTGTTCACGACGGAGCCGCCGCCGAGCAGCTTGGCCTGCATCGTGGGCAGGATGACGTTGCCGCGCGTGGTTCGCATCCCGGAGTCCCAGAAGTACCGGGCCATCGTGAGCCCACCGTCGCGCACGAGGTCGGCCTTGCGCGCCACGGGACCCGCTTCGACCAGGATCACCCGCTTGCCCGCACGCGCGAGCTCAAGCGCGACGAGCGCGCCGCCGGGACCCGACCCGACGACCACGACATCGCACGTCTCCTGGACGGACCCGCCGTAGTCTTCGAACTCCATCAGCCCGTCGGGACGGGCCATGAAGCGGGCATCGAGCGCTGCGCGCGCCTCGGCCGTGGGCTTCGGCGTGGTGTCGAGCGGCACGTCGAGGTCTTCCGCTTCGAGGATCCCGAGCACCTCGCTCACCTTCTGGCTGCCGAACCAGGCCATCAGCAGGAGGGACCGGATGCCTTCGTGCGCCATGCGCCGCGCGTAGAGGTTCGACTCCTCCCAGGTGCGCAGGTAGTCGCCCACGTCTTCGAGGCTCGCGGTGGCCAGCCGGGCGCGCGGGTTCGCCGACCACACCGTGAAGCCCTTGTCGAACAGCTGGAACAACGCCCGGATCTGGGCGCGCTCGAACGGCATGCTCTCGTGCAGCAGGGTGTCGACGTACCCGACGACGTCCGCGTCGATCCCGTCGGGGATGTCGGAGGTGTCCCGCGGAAAGGCGGCCTGGCCCAGCTGGCGGACGAGCCGGGCTTCGGATTCGGTCAGGACCTGCATGTCGTCTCCGTGACCGGTCCCACTAACCCACCCGGCGCGCGGGGTCTTCGCAGACCTCAGGGCTCCGACGTCGCGAGCATCGCGTCGAGGGCGCGCTCGAGCCGCGTGTCTCCGCGGCCATACCCCGTGATCCGGTGCCGGACGACGCCATCGCGATCGATCACGAACAGCTCCGGGATGCCCGACAGCACGAGGGTCTGGTAGGCCGACAGACCGACCCAGCCGAGGTCGTAGGCGGGTGGTGCTGCGCTCATGAACGCGCGCGCGGTCTTCGCCTCCTTGTCGACGGACAGCCCGACCACCCGAACGCCGCGGTCCGCGTAGGCCGCCTGGACCTCCGCGAGGTGGGGCATGCCGTCCACGCAGGGACCGCACCACGTGGCCCACAGGTCGACGACCAGCAGGTGCTCGGGATCGCGCAGCCCCACGCGCGTCGCGCCCTTCGCGAGCCCGGCGGCGTCGGGCATCGGGAACGCGGACCCCACGAGCGGCCCGTCGTTGCGGGGCCCGGTCGCCCGCGGCTCGGGCTTCGCGCCGTCCTTCGCGCCCTCCTTCCGGGGGGCGAGCGAACCGACCCAGCCCTCGAACCCATCGGGATGCCAGCCGCCATCGGCGAGCCAGAGCGCTTCGAGGTGCGGACGTGCTTCGGCGTCCGTGGTTGCGTCGCGCACGCCGCCCGGGATCGCGTAGGCGGCCCTGAGGTGGGCGTACGCCGCGTCGTCCTCGCCGAGCGCGTGCAGCACGATCCCCGTGTGCGCGAGGATGTTGCCGCTCTTCGTCGCCACGATCGCCCGCTGGAGCGCTTCGCGGGCCTCCTCGTCGCGCCCGAGCTGGTGGAGCAGCCAGCCGCGGGTGTCGGCCCAGTTGGCGACCCGGTTCCGGTGGACCCCCTGCCAGCCCTCGAGCGTCATGCGCGTGTCCCACGTCTCGGTGTCGAGGGAGGGGAGCACGTGCGTGATGGCCGTGAGGGCGGCTTCCAGATCCTGTCCGCGCTCGGACGCGGCCCACGCGAACTGGTTGGCGAGTCGGCCGTCGTCGGGGGAGGCCTGCGAGGCGTCCTTGATGGCGGCGTACCACTCGGCGTCGCGCCCCAGCGCTTCGAGGCGCTCGGCCCGCTCCCGCTGCCAGAGCGTGCGTTCCGGCCCGGACGCGGGGATCTTCTTCGCGATCGCGTCGAGCCCGTCGAGCGCGAGCTCGTGGGTGGGCTGCTTGCCGGCCTCGTAGATCGTGCGGACGAGGTCGGAGGGGGGCTCGTAGGCTTCGCGCGGCCGGCACGGCGCTTCGGCGTCGATGCGAGCGAGGACGTCGGACGTGTCGCGCCCCGAGGCCTTCAGCACGCGGGCGCCCGCGAGCACGAGCACGAGATCGTCGGACCCGAGCCAGGTCTTCGCGAGGTCGACGAGGGCCGCACGTGACTTCCGGCCGGCGGCCCCGGCCTTCTCGAGCTCCCGGGCGTAGGAGGGTGCGCGGTCGGGGTACGACCGGGCGCTCGCCAGCATCTCGTCGGCACCCACGGACAGGGGGTCTCGCTGCAGCCGGTTCCACACGGCGAGCGTCGCCGCGGCGGAGACCCCTTCGGCGCCGATGGCTTCGATCTCGGCGTCCAGACGGTCCTTCGGGAGGTCGGAGCACTTCCCGGCCGCCCGGAGCAGGGCCCGCACCGCGTGGTAGCGCGCTTCCGGCGGCTGCTCGGCGCGGTCGGCCAGGAGCTCCGCGATCCGCGTGCAGGCGGGGCTCTGCGGGTCTTGCGCGAGCGCGGAGGCGAGGCCCACGCGGATCCCGAAGAGATCCGGGTAGGTGGCGTGGAGCGCTTCGTACTCCGCCGTGATCTCGAGTCGCTGGGTCCAGCCTTCCGCGATCCGGGCGTTCACCCGCGCCCGATGCGCACCCGCGTCGTCCGGCGCGGCTCGCAGGGCCTCCGAGGCCCGCACCCAGGCCTCGTGCGCACACCCGCGATCGAGGTACCACCACGCCTCGGTCATCGTGCCCGTGACCTCCGACGCATGAGCCGAGAGCAGCGCCCAGAGCGCGATCATGCGACCTCCAGGGAAGAATCCTCCCACGAAACGGCCGCACGGATACGCATGCTGTCTTGCAGCAAGAATCTCGTGGACACGATGTTGCGTTGCGTTATACGGCCGGCGCTCGACGGAACTGTGTTCCGCCGCCCGTTCTGGAGGTTCTGATGTCCAGCCGCGCTCTCGTCGTGTTCCTGCTCCTCCCCCTCGTCGCGTGCGACGGCGGGCTCGACGCATATGGCGACGGTCGCGCGACCGGCGATGTGACCGACCAGGGCTGGTGGTGGCTGTGGCCCACGACCGACGACGCGGACGAGGAGGCCGAGCCGCCCGTCCCCGCCGAGCCCGGAGACCCCGAGTGGTTCGACGCGCACTGTGCCGACGGGGTCTGTGTGGTGTCCGACGACTTCGACCCGCGCGACCACCTCGAAGCCGCGCACGCGCTCTGCCAGGACGCCATGGCGCTCGAAGAGGGGCCGTGGTTCGACGTGCTGTGGTTCGAGACCGACCGCGTGTACACGGACGAGTTCCGCGCGAGCGCCGCGCACTGGACGTACCGGTTCGTGGCGCCCGACCCGAACGACCTGTGGGGCTACCAGTGGCTGGAGTGCGAGGTCGACGTGAACGGGCAGACGGTCGAGCTCGACACCGGGTACGCGAGCGACAGCCGCCGTGCGGTGCGGGTTGACGCACTGCAGCAGGGGCTCGTGTACGGCCTCGATCACGCGCTCGAGGATCTGGGCTCGTGGAACCACGTGACGCGCGGCGGCTTCCAGTGGCACCAGGTCGACGCCGAGCCCGAGCTGTTCCTGTCCGACGACCAGTACAACGACTGGGACTCGTGGAACGCCGTGACGGGCGAGCAGGACTGATCGAGGTGTAAGCCAGCGCGCCCTCCCTCCGTTCGCCGGGCGGAGGTCGCGATGCACGCCAGCCAGCTCCCCATCGAGGAACCCTGCTCGGTCGACTGGACCGGGATGTCCGGCGACGAGCGCCGCCGCTTCTGCGGCCAGTGCAGCAAGCACGTGCACCACCTGTCCGCGCTCACGGAAGCCCAGGCGGCCGAGGTGGTCGCGCAGCCCGACGTGTGCGTGCGCTACGAGGTCGACCGCTCGGGTGACATCGTGTTCCGCCCGCGCCGGTCGGCCCGCATGCTGCTCCTGGCCGCTGCCGTCGTGTCGACACCGGCGTTCGCGGGGGGCCAGGCTGCGAGCGACCCGTCCCTGCTGGACCGGATCGTCGGTTGGGTCTCGGACCGCCTGGGCCTGTCGGCCGACGAGACGCCGAGCGACGTCATCCCCGAGGTCACGACCCCCAGCGTGGAGCCCGTGGACACGGGGATCGTGCCCGACGAGAACCCCGAGCGGCACCACAGGATGGGCAAGATCGCCCTCCGGCAGCCCGACGCGTTCGAGACGGACGGAGGAGCCAGCGAGCCCGCTCGCTGAACGCTCCCGGAAACCGGCATCCCTGGAGGATCAGAGCTCGGAGTAGGCCTCGAGGCTCGTCTCGAGCACCTCCATCACGGCGTCGGGGTGCACCTGCGCGTACGCGAAGTTCCCGTCGGACGCGAAGGTCTCGACCGACGCCCAGCTCGACTCCGCCTGCGGATTGAGCAAGCGCTCGTCGCGCGGGTCGATCACGAGCTCACGCAGGAAGAACCCCAGGCTCTGCGGATCCCGGACGCGGCGGTCGGCGTCGATCTGGGCGCCCAGCAGGATGTCGTCGAGGAACGGGAAGTCGGGGATGGGCTCCTTGCGGATGTTCACCCACTGCACGACGAACGACGCGTCGAGCGTGGCGAGCACCTCTTCGTCTTCGAGCGCTTCGTCCCGAAGCGCATTGGCACCGATTCAAGTGAACCCGGACAGAGGGCCCGCAGCGAGCACGACGAACACGGGCTTGTCCTCGGCGAGCCCGCGCTCGAGGGACGCTTCGTACGACTCGCTCCACTCGAGATCCTTGAACGGAGCCCCGTCGAACGGGTTGTCGGGGACGTGGGTGCCGCAGGCCGCGAGGCTCGCGAGCAGCACGGGGGTCAGGCGCATGGGTACCTCCGGAGGTGAGACACCGCGGCGCCGATCTCCTGCAAACTTCTTCGTAAGCCCGGGTCCACGACCCCCGTTCGGCAGGCGGAGGTCGAGATGAAGCTGGTCGTGAAAGAGCCCTGCAGCGCGGACTGGAACGGGATGTCGGGCACGGAGGCCCGGCGGTTCTGCGATCACTGCGACAAGCACGTGCACGATCTGTCGCTGTACACCGAGGAGGAAGCGCAGGCGCTGCTCGCCACGCCCGGGGTGTGCGCCCGGTTCCGCACCGACGCCGCTGGAGACGTGCGCTTCCGGCCGTCGCACCTGTCCGCGGCCGCGATGGTGATGGCGGCCGTGCTCACCGCGGCGCCCGCCCAGGCAGGGGGACGCGCGGCCGACCCGGAGGCTCAGGGCTGGGGCGAGTGGCTGGTGGACTGGGTCCTGTCGGTCGGACCGACGCAGGGCGAGATCGAGCCGGTCCCACAGCCCCCGCCTCCGCAGCATCCGCCCGTGCTCATGGGCGCAGTCGCGCCGATCCAGGAGCCGGCCACCGAGATCCGCATCGTCCACAACCTCAGCCCGGCCACGGTGGAGGTGCGATGCGACTGGCGGCGAGCTCGCGTGGAGCCGGGCGAGACCCTCGAGATCCTCGCTCCGGAAGGCACCGAGTGCACGTCGATGTCGCAGCTGAAGCGGGCGCAGTGGTCGTCTGCGGAGGTGACGTGCGAGGTGCGGGAGAACCGGCTGGTCTGCGAGTGAGCCGCGCGTACGGGGCGGATCTCAGCCGTCGATGACGAGCTCGGGGAGCCCGAGGCGGGCGACGACGGCGTTGAAGACCTCGACGTCGTCATCGAAGCCGAACGGGCTCATCAGATCGTCGTCGCCGTCGTCGTCGAGCACGAAGTACCGGACCGTGACCTGCGTCATCCGGTGGTGGAGATCGGAGCAGCCCGCCGCCATGGTGTCGATGAGGCGGAGCGTGCGGTCGGCGAGGTTCGTGCCGAGGTCGTGATCCGCCTGGGGGCCCGCCTGGTCGATGAGGGTGCGGTAGGCCTCGACCTGCCGGCGCAGCTCGTCGAGCGGGAAGAGCGGCTCCCACAGCAGGGACGCGACGACGGACCGCGAGTCGGACAGGAGCTCGGCGAGCCACTCGAAGTGCGGCTCCCACTCCTGGGGCAGGGCGTCGTTGCTGGGCGGGTCGATCGGCACGCGAGCGTATAGTTACGCGGCCATGCCCACCGCAAGGCCGATGTTCGAAGCTCTCGTTCCCGTCTCCGACCGACTGTCGGATCGCGTGGGCCTGATCGTCACGGATTCCGCGGCGTGGATGGCCGGCGCGCCCGCCGGGTGTGTGCACGCCATCGTGACGGATCCTCCGTACGGCCTCGACGAGTTCGCCCCCGAGCAGCTCGCCAAGAAGGACGCCGGGTCGGGGGGGCTGTGGCGCGTGCCTCCCACGCTCGACGGGTCGCAGCGACAGCCGGTGCCGCGCTTCAGCGTGCTGTCGGACGACGAACGGGCCCGTCTGGCCGAGCGGTTCGAGGGGTTCGGGCGCCTGGCGCTGCACGTGCTGAAGCCCGGCGGTCACCTGTTCCTCGCGAGCAACCCGCTGGTGTCGAGCCGCGTGTTCACGGCCCTCGAAGCGGCCGGGCTCGAGAAGCGCGGCGAGATCATCCGGCTCGTGCAGACCCTGCGGGGCGGCGACCGTCCGAAGGGCGCCCACGAGCGATTCGCGGACGTCACCGTGATGCCGAGGTCGGCGTGGGAGCCCTGGGGGCTGTTCCGAAAGCCGTTCACCGGCACGGTGGCGCACTGCCTCGAGACGCACGGCACGGGGGCGCTCCGGCGCACCTCGGAGGAGTCGCCGTTCCGCGACGTGATCCGGTCGGCCCCCACGTCGTCTCGCGAGCGGAGCCTCGTGCGCCACCCCTCCCTGAAGCCGCAGGCGTTCATGCGCGAGATCGTTCGGGCCAGCCTGCCTCTCGGAGAGGGGCTCGTGCTCGACCCGTTCTCGGGTGGCGGCAGCACCCTCGCGGCCGCGGAGGCCCTCGGGTACGGCGCGATCGGGCTCGAGCGCTCGGAGGAGTACGCGCAGCGGGCCCGCGCGGGGTTCCCGGCACTGGTGCGCTACGCGCCCGCTTCCTCGGCCACGTAGTCGGCCTGGCAGTCGGGGCCCTGGTTGCGGGCGTTGTTGACGTACGCCGACACGCTCCGCGCCTTCATCCGCTCGGCCGGGAACGGCCGGATGAGCTCCTGCAGGTGCTCTTTCGGCGTGTTCGGCGCGAGCCAGGCGGCCCAGTCGGCCGGATCGAGGATCACGGGCATGCGGTCGTGGATGTCTTCCATCAGCGAGTTCGGGCCGATGGTGACGATGCTGCACGACAGGACGTCCTCGCCGTCGGCCGGGTTCGTCCACTTCGCCCACAGGCCCGCCATCGCGAACGGCCTGCCGTCGGACACCTGGATGTGGTGCGGGATCTTGTTCGTCTTCGTGAGCCGCTTCCACTCGTAGAACCCGTCGGCCACGATGAGACAGCGCTTGTTCTTGAACGACGCCCGGAAGGCGGGCTTCTCTGCGACGGTCTCGCCGCGCGCGTTGGTGGTCTTGTACGCGATCTTGGCGTCTTTCGCCCAGAACGGGATGAGCCCCCACTTGTACATCTGGAGGGACCGGAGGCCGTCGCTCTCGACGATCACGGGCACCGACTGGGACGGGGCCACGTTGTAGCGGGGCAGGACCTCGGGCAGAACGTCGACCTCGAAGACCTCGGCGATGACGTTCGCGGGAGCGGTGAGCGAGTAGCGTCCGCACATGGGCAACCTCCGGCCACGAGAGTATCGCCGGGATGGTAGAACGTCCGCGCCGGTCCGGCAGGAGGCCCATGCGTCGGGCAGTCCACATCGCGAGCATCGCTGTCCTGCTCGGGTGCTCGGGGTTCGCCGAGTCCGTCGCCGAGTGGGTGTCCGGCAGCGAGATCGAGGTCGAAGGCGACCGGGTGGTGCTCACCAACGCCGACGGCTCGCGCCAGGTCATCACGCAGGGCGAGCATGCCGAGGCGCCGGCCGACTTCCCGCTGCCGCTGCCTCCGGGCCAGCCCACCCTCGACTCCGTGGTGGCCCCCGAGGGGAAGGGCGCGTCCACCCTGTCGTATCGCCTGGGTCCCGACGACGATGCCGAGGCCGTGGTGGCGTTCTACACCGAGTGGTTCGCGGCGGAGGGCATCGAGGTGATGTCCGACCACAAGAACATGGCCGGCATGCGAACCACCGCCCTCGTGGGCTCGCGGAGCGGCGAGGTGTACTCGGTCACCTTCACCGACGCGCTCGGAACCCGTATGCTCACGCTCACCGTCACCCCGGCCCGCTGACCGGATGCTCCTCCTCTCCCTGGCACTGGCCCAGACTCCGCCCGATTCCGACAACATCGGGATCCCGGAGCTCGATGCCGACCTCCTGCATCGCGCGCTCGCGACGCAGCACACCTTCGTCACCGAGGATGCAGGGCGCATCCGCGACACGCCGGTCGCCGGGTTCCAGCTCGGCATGGGCTACGCGAACGCACCCCTCGTGGTGTCGTGGGACACCGGTTCCGGGCGCGAGTCGGCGGCGGTGCTGCGCGACGCGTTCGTGCTCGACCTCATCGCGACGCTCGAGCACGACCGGCTGAGAGTCGGGCTCGACCTCCCGATCTACGCGGTGGCCACGAGTGATCTCGGGCCCGACCGCACGGCACTCGGGAACGCCGGGATCGACGCCCGGCTCACGGTGCTCGATCCCACCGAAGCGCCCGTCGGTATCGGGCTGATCGCGCGCTTCGACCTCCCGAGCCCCGACGCCGACAGCGCCGTGGGCAGCCCGCGTCCCGGCTACGAGCTGGCGGTCGCGGGCGAGCGGGCGTTCGGGAGCCTGAGCCTCGCGGCGAACCTCGGGTATCGCGGCCTGCCTCGCGAGCCGCTCTACAACGTCGTGTGGAACGACCTGCTGTTCGCCCGCCTCGCGGGCACGTACACCCTCTCCGAACAGGGCGGTGTGCTCGTGGAGGCCGTGGCAGCGGTGGTTCCCGCCACGTCCGACACCGCGCCCATCGGGGATTCCCGTGGGGCCCCCACGCCGGCCGAGGTGCTCGCCGGAGGCTGGTTCACGCCGGTCGACGGGCTGTCGCTGCGAGCGGCGCTCGGCACGGGGCTGTCGAAGGGCATCGGCACGCCGCGGGTCCGCGCCATGCTCGACCTCGTCTTCACGCCCCGATTCGCGCCCCGGGATCGCGATCACGACGGTGTGGTCGACCGCGACGACACGTGCCGCGACGACCCCGAGGATCTCGACGGGCACGCCGACTCCGATGGCTGTCCCGACTGGGACAACGACACCGACGGCCTCGACGACGAAGAGGATGCGTGTCCCGACGAGGCCGAGGACCTCGACGGCTTCCAGGACGACGACGGGTGCCCCGACCCCAAGATCCGTGTGGTGGTGCGCGTGGTCGACGCGCAGGACGTTCCCGTGGAGGGCGCGATCCTGCAGGTGTCGGGCGATGGGATCGAGCCCACGTCGGACACCGACCTCGAGCTCCACCCCGGCACCTACATGGCCGTGGCGTTCGCGGGCGGCTTCAAGTCGGCGCAGACGACCTTCGAGGTCGGCACCGATGCGGACGAGGGCGTGCGCCTCGTGCTCGAGCGGGTGCCTCCGGGGGTGGCGCGGGTGTCGGTGCGGGCGTCGGGCGGGTCGATCCCGTCGGGCTACACCGTGCGTGTGGGCGGCTCCGGAGGGGCGTCGGGCGATGCCGTCGGGTTCGTGGTGCCGGTGACGGATGGGGTCGCCGAGATCGCGGTGCCGCCGGGCCGTGTCGCGGTCGAAGCCGATGCCAGCGGGCCGTTCGCCGCCTGGCGTGGTGCGCTCGACGTGCGCTCGGGCGACACCACCGAGCTCGTGCTGCCGCTCGAGCCGCCCCACGTCCGCCTGCAGGCCGACCGCCTCCAGCTCCTCGACCCCATCCGGTTCGTCGGCACCACCGCAGACCTCGAGCCGCGGAGCGCCGCCGTGCTGGGCCAGATCGCGTGGATCCTCGCGTCCGACCCGTCGCTGAAGGTGCAGATCGAGGTCCGCGCCACGGCCGTCCAACAAGAGCGGGCCGACGCGATCCGCCTCGCGCTCGTGGCTGCGGGCATCGAGGCGTCGCGCCTCGTGGCAGTGTCGGTGGGCGAAGGCAGCCCGCGAGTCGACCTGAAGCGGGTTCCGTAGGGCGGGAGCGGGGTATCCGCCCGTCCACCTGGCCCCGCACGAGAGAATGAGGCCGGGCCAGGTGGACGGTCGGATGCATCACCACATTCTCGCGGCTCGTGCAAGCGATCAAGACCCTCCCCGGGAACCAGCCGGGCTCCGTCAATACCAGGAGGGGCGCTCGGGGCCCACAGTGCTAGGGTTCGCGCGCAGGAGGAAACCGCCATGGCGCTGCACGGGAAGACGGTGTTCATCACGGGGGGCACGCGCGGGATTGGGAAGGCGATTGCGCTCCGATGCGCACGAGCGGGCGCGAACGTCGTGATCGCGGCGAAGACCGTGGTGTCCACGCCCCGCACGCCCGGCACCATCCACGAAGCGGCCCGGGAGATCGACGAGGCCGGCGGGCACGGGCTCGGCGTGCAGCTCGACGTGCGCGACGCCGACGGAATCGCGGCCGCGGTGGAGCAGGCGGCGGATCGGTTCGGCGGGATCGACGCGATCGTGAACAACGCGGGCGCGATCCAGCTCCTGCCCACCGAGCACCTGCAGCCGAAGCGCTACGACCTCATGGTGCAGCTCAACATCCGCGCCCCGTGGCTGCTCGCCCAGGCCGCGCTCCCGCACCTGAAGCGGTCGGAGAACGCCCACGTCCTCACGCTCTCGCCGCCCGTCGACCTCGACTACCCCCGCTGGTTCACGGGCCACACGGCGTACACCGTCAGCAAGTTCGGGATGACGATGACCGCGCTCGGCCTCGCCGAGGAGCTGCGCGCCACGGGCATCGCGTCGAACACGCTGTGGCCGCGCACCACCATCGCGACTGCCGCCGTCGAGATGCTCGGCGGAGACGCGCTGATGAAGGTGAGCCGCACGCCCGAGATCATGGCCGACGCCGCGTTCGCGATCCTCACGTCGAAGGCCCGCGAGGTCACGGGGAACAGCTTCCTCGACGAGGATCTGCTCCGCGAACGGGGTGTCACCGACTTCTCGGGCTACTCGGTGGTGCCGGGAAGCGCCCTGCAGACCGATCTGTTCGTTCGGGAGACCTGATGCTGTTCGCCCTGATCCCCGCCGCGCTCGCGGGCTTCTACCATCCGGCCGAGGTCGCCGCGCAGAGCGAGGCCTTCGGGAAGGCGAGCGAGCGCTCGGCCGCCGCGGCCTCCGACGCCCAGTCGGGGGTGCGGGCCCACGCCGAAGCCCTGCGACGCTTCGAAGAGGCGCTCGATCTGCTGGGCTCGCGCGAGCCCGCCGGTCAGCGCGACCGCCACGCGGCCCTCGAGAAGCGCTACAACCGCGACTTCGCCGCGCTGCAGGCCTTCGCCGACGCGATGGTGCAGGACTTCGACGGCGCGTTCGGCCGGGCGCTGGAGCGCGCGCTGGCGGCGCATCCCGGTGCCGTGCGGTGTCAGGGGCAGATCCCGAGCGGGCCGCGTCTGCCGGGCATCCCGCAGCGCACGACCGCCAATCCCGAGTGCCAGGGCGACGATCTGAACGCCGCGCTCGCGGCCTCGATGGATGCCGACCCCACGCTGGCGTCCGATCTGGCCGGGGTGCTCGCGCGCCCCTGGCCTGCGCTCGGCCTCGACGCCGAGCCCGTGGCTCCCGTGGGGGGCGAGCGCTGGGTGAGCGTGTCGGAGGTGTTCCATGCGGGCATGCGCGACGCGCTGCGGTCGATCGACCAGGCCGACGAAGACGCGCGGCTGCCGTTCGAAGCGGCCATCGAGCAGGGCGCCGACAAGGAGGCGCTGCGCGGGATGTCCGATGCGGCGAAGAAGGTCGACGAAGCGACCCGTGCGCGCCGCGCGGCGCTCGCATCCCCGGTGCTCGACCGTGCCGACGTGGTGCTCGCGAAGCAGGCCCCCCCGGGCGGCTGGTGCGCTCAGCCGGCGCTGCTCGGCGGGTGCACGGGCACCGAAGACACCAGCCTCGTGCGGGTGCTGCTCGACGACAAGAAGATCGCGAAGTCCGTCCGGTGATCTGGGTCTCGCTCGCGCTGGCCGGGAAGCCGCCGATCCCCGGCAACCCGAAGCAGGACGCCTGTGACGCGGCCGGCCTGCAGACCGCCCTCGAGGCGTCGGACCTGGGCGTGTTCGCGGCCGGCGTGCTGGCGGCGTGCCCCGGCATGCCCCCGGAAGCGGGCGAGTGGATGCAGGCCCGCGCCGCGGGGGCCCCGTCTCCACGGGCCGGACTGGCCTGTCCTCGCGCGAAGGGCGACCTGAAGCGGGCGGTGTCGCCGGGGTTCGAGGCGCGCATGAAGGGCGTGCAGAAGACCTGTCGGATCCGCGGCTGGAAGGCGGAGGACGCCGTGGGGCCCCGGGCGCTGCTGCTGGGCTGGACGATCGCGGGCCGGCTCGAGGAGGGCGGGATCGACAAGGACCTCGCGCGGGCCGTCGGGCAGCGGCTGGCGGGGATGGAGGGGGGACGGATCCCCGGTCGGTACGGGTCGATCGCGGCCATGGCCGACGACCGTGTGCTGCCCGAGGCCCGGAACGTGCTCGCGCCGCTGCCCCTGCCGGGCGAGGGACCGGTCCCGGTGTGGGTGATGGGGGCCCGCACACCCGCGAGCGCCGTGGCCGCCGAGGCCGACCGCGGGGGCTGGCTGGCCGTGCTGCCCCCCGAGGGCACGCTCGGCGAGGAAGCGCCTGTGTACGGCATCGGGTTCGATGCGTGCGAAGGCCCGGCGAGCCTGCGTCTCTCGGTGTCGTCGACGGAGGTGCGCCTCGCGTTCGGGGCCGCGGGAGACGAGGTGGAAGCGCGGGGGAAGGAGGCCGAGCAGGAGATCCAGGTCGCGCGCGAGGCGATGTCGGCGGCGCAGGAGTTCGGCGACGGCGAGGTGCCCGACCGGATCTGGGTGCGTCCGGTCGACACCGTCGAGATCGGCCGGCTCGTGGAGATCGTCGACCTGCTGCACCACTCCGACGGCACGCCGCGGTTCGACGCGATGTGCCTGGCGCTCGAGGGCACGCTCGTCGACTGGCCTGAGCGGGTCGATGCGACTGGCATGTAGCCTGGCGCTGCTGTCGGCCTGCACGGGGGAGACGGTCGACACCGACGTGACCCCGCTCGCGGTAGACGTGCGCGGAGAGCCCGAGGTGTCGGGCTGCGCGGACTCGGCGTCGCTCGTGTACACGGTGGGGTTCCCCTCCGACGTGGCGGGCCCGGCGCGGCTCGTGGGGGCCGACGGGACCGTGCTGTGGGAGGGGCTCGCGGGCCTCGACGTGCCCGTCGCCTTCGACTGGGACCCCGAACGGGGGCCGGTGCACGGACGGTTCGAGGTGGGCGGGAAACAGGTCGACGTGGTGCTGCCCTTCGACGTGCGCGCACCGGAGCCTCCCCAGATCACCGAAGCCGGGCTGTGGAACGGGTCGGTGGTGCTCGATCAGGCCGCTGTGGACGTTCTCTCCGCAGCCTCCCCCTGGATCGACGCCGTGGCGGTGGGCGCGGTGGGCGCGCGGTTCTCGGATCCGCACGCGGATCTGGGCGTGGTGAGCGAGGTGGTGGTGCGCGCGTGCGATGCCGATGGCGTGTGCGAGCTGCTCGACGGTGCGCTGGCGGGGGATGTGTGGCTCGCCGACCTCGCCGACCTCGCCGACGCCCGGTGTGCTGACCTCGACGACCGCACGCGCGACCTGTTCGAGGTGCAGGTGATCTCCGCGTGCGGCGACGACTCGGCGTCCGTGCTCGCGCGCGTGGTGCACGACGACTGCGACGGAGACGGGGTCTCTGCGGTGTCGGACTGCTTCGACGAGCTCGCGGGCGTCACGGCGCTGGGCGACATCGTCGCGGACGGCGTTCCCGTGGGGTCGCTCGCGGAGGCCTGGTCCGCGGCCGACGTGTCGGTGTGCGGCGGCACCCACGCGGGCGGCGGGGTGGTCACGTCCGACCTCACGCTGCGGGGTGTCGGGGCCGACGTCCCCGTGGTGCTGCCCCCCGCGACGGGGCCGACCCTCCAGGTCGTGGGCGGACACGTCGTCCTGTCCGGCATCGACCTCGAGGGCGGAGACGCCGGCGCGCTCGGCGGAGGCGCCCTGTCGGCGGAGCTCGCGGGCTCCCTCGTCCTCGACGGGGTCTCGCTCCGTGGGGGAAGCGCCACTCGGGGGGGCAACCTGCTCGGCCCCGCCAACGGCGACCTCGTGGCCCGCGGCGGTCGGTGGGTCGGCGGAGCCGCCACGGACGGCGGGAATGCGTGGCTGTCGGGCGGAGAGCTCCGCGATGTCGAGGTCCTCGACGGGTCGGCCCTCGGAGACGGCGGCGGGGTGTACACGACCGGGTCCCTCGTCGCGGTGGACGTCCACTTCGCGGGGCACACGGCCGTGAACGGCGCCAGCCTCTACCTCGACCACGCGGGCGCCCAGATCTCGGGCTGCGACCTCGACGGGGGCGTCGCGACGGGGGCGGGCGGCGGCATCGCCGGGGTGCTCGACGCGGGCCAGATCCTCGATCTCCGCGTGTCCATCGTCGATCTGTCGCTCCCGCGGTTCCGCGACTCGTCGGCCGGGATCGGCGGTGCGGTGTGGCTCGCTGGCGGCGCGCTGGAGTCGGTGCTGGCGGAGATCGACGGCACGTCTGCGGGGCAGGGGGGCGGGTTCTTCCTGGAGGGGGTGGCGTGGTCGGACTCCGGGTCGGCGTTCCTGTCGGTGGACGCGGATCAGGGCGCTGCGGCCGTGGTGTCCGGCGGCACGGGCACGCTGGTGGGCACGACCGTCGTGGATGGCGCGGCGCTGGAGGGCGCGCTGTACGTCACCGGCGGAGCGACGGTGGATGTGCAGGTGTGCGACCTCACGGCCTCGGGCTGCGCGGTGTGGATCGCGGGCGGCACCGTGACGGGCACGGCGAACACGGGTGCGAGCACGCCTGCGGACGTGTGCGGCGTGGCCTTCGAGAGCGCGTACGCGCCGGTGTGCTCGGAGCTCGGCTGTCCGTGACCTCCGGCTGGTATGCTGGGCGCATGTGGGCAGTGGGACTGATGCTGGCGGGAACCCCCGTGCTGGCGGGCTCTTCGGAGCGTGAGGCGGCGGCGGAGGCGTACCGGTTGAGCGAAGAGGCCACCCGGCTCGTGCAGAAGGGGGCCTGGCAGGGCGTGGAGCGCACGTACCTGCGGGCGGTGGAGACCGGCGCCCCGCTGTCCGCGGCGATGCACCTGACGGGTGCGCGGTCGAGCATGCAGATCGGCGATGCGACGGAGGCCCGGCAGCGGCTGCTGTCGGCGTACGAGCTGGAGCGCGACCCCGAGGTGCTCGCGTGGCTCACCACCTACAGCCGGCAGTACACGCGGGTGACGCTGAAGGTCGATCCCGGCGCGAAGCTGGAGGTGGAGCGGCGGCACTTCGACGCCGAGCGGGCGCGCGTGGTCGACCGGGCCGCCGAGATCCTCGCGGAGACGGGGGCGTTCGACGGTCTGCTGCCGATGGGGCGCTACCGGGTGGGCGCGTTCTGGTTCAAGGTGCGCGAAGACGACGCCGACATCGAGCAGGACCTGCGGGCGTGCGCGAAGTCGGGCACGTGCGAGGCGGCCCCCTGAGCCAGGTGCGCCGCTGTCGTCGGTGCCGGGAGCCGATGGCGGTCCCGGTGCGGCAGTACGCGGAGTCGGCCTTGTTCGGTCTGGTGAAGACGGGGCGCGTGCTGGCCGAGGACTACGTGTGCCAGTCGTGCGGCACGGGGTTCCACGTGTCGAGCCACGTGCGCCACTGGATCGGCATCGTGTTGTTCGCGCTCCCGATGATCGGGATGGGGCTGACGGGCCTGATCGGGGGCGTGATCGCCGGTCTGGCGGAGGGCTGGGACGCCGGGTTCGCCGGGCTGGCGGTGGGCACGGTGGTGTCGGTGATGGGCTGGACGGCCCTGTTCGTGATCGGGCGCCCGGTGCTGATCGTGCTGGCGTCGCCAGTGGTGCCGGACGCCGTGGAGCCGGTGGTGCGGTTCACGCAGCGCGAGCCGATCCGGCGGTGCTCGTGCGGCTATCCGGTGCGCTGCCACGAGGTGATCGCGAACCGGCTGAACGGCGTGCCGACCGGTACGGAGTACCGCTACCGATGCACGGTGTGCGGGCACGGGTTCACGATCGAGAGCCCGTGGGAGGCGATCTCGAGCATCGGCGGCTCGCTGTTGCTGATCGCGGTGTTCCTGGTGGCGAGCCTGATCGACGACATCACGTGGAGCGGGCTGGCGTGCAGCGGGGGCATCGGGCTCGTGGGGGCGTTCGGTCTGACGCTGACGCTGGTGCGCCTGTTCGCGCGCGTGCGGCACCCGGTGATCCCCGCGCCCTGAGACGCGAGAGGGCCGTCCCCAGCGAGCTGGGAGCGGCCCGAGGCCGAATCCGACCCTACAGCGCGAAGTCCCGGAGGATGCCCGGCGCTGCGGTGTCGAAGCCCACGATGTCGAGCATGCCCGGATCCGTGGGGTCGGCGATGGTGAACTTGTTCGCCACCATGCCCACGACCACGAGCTTCGCGGGGATGCCCGTCTTCTGGCGGTACTCCTTCAGGGCCTGCGCCGGGTGGACCTTGCCGAACCACGTCTCGGAGTCCGTGTAGACCACGAACACGTCGACGGGGATGCGGTTCTCGAGCGCGTACAGCATGGGCTGCGCGCAGTCGGTCGCACCGAACGGCAGGCCGTTCGTGGCCCGCAGGACCTCGTCGAGACGCTGGCGTGGCGAGATGTCGAGCTTCACGAGCTTGCCCGTGAAGGCCGCGATCTCGTACGCCGGCTCCGTCCGCGCCGTGACCATCGCCATGGCGGCCGCACCCTCCCGTGGGGAGAGCGCAGGCATGCCCGCGAGCATGCCGCACGCCATGGAGCCCGACACGTCGAGACCGAGCATCCACCGCTTGCCCGTCGGCTCGATGGCGTCGAAGGCGAGGTAGAAGGCCTGGTCGAGCGCGTCGACGACCTGGCGGACCGGCTCCCACACGAGGCTGCCCCGCACACCGCGACCGCGACGGTACGTGGTGAGCGCGTTGAGCACCGCGAGGGGGTGGACACGGCCCTTCCGGAGCGCGTCGCCGTCGGTGAGCCGCGCGACCACCTTGCGGAGGGCGGGCGACATCGGGGCGAGCAGGCCCACGGTGGTCATCTTGGCGAGGTTCCGGACGAGCGCCGTGATGGGCATGCCGCGGCCCTGGTTGTCCAGGAGCGCGTCCCACACGGACGGATCGTTGAGGAACCGCGTCGGGATGGCCTCGCGCACGAGTCCATGGTCGGTGATCAGCCGCACGATCTCCGCGGCCGAGTCGGCCCGCTTGGCCTTCTCGAACGCGACGAGGGTCGCGAGGGCGGTCTCCGGCACGGTCTCGGGGACGGGCTCGGTCCAGCCGGCGGTCATCCACTTGAAGATCGCGTCGTGCTCCGCAGTGGGCGGAGTGGCGTGCGCCTTCCGGAGGATGTCGCGGCCGGTCCAGCCGTTCCGACCCTGGTACTTCACGGCCTGGTACGCGAGCGACGCGGGGTCGCGCGTGGTGTACCAGTCGGCGAAGGCACCCTGGGTCACGCGGCCCCAGCCACCGAACACCTGCACGGCCTCGGCGAGCGAGAACACGTGCGTGCCGGTGCGACACACCGCCGGGACCGCCGCACGCGCGGCGCGACGGGTCTCGAGGTCGCCGAGCTTGAGGGCCATGGCGAGCGCGAAGATGGCGGGGTCGTTCTTGGGGGCACGGCCTGCGTGCGAGATCTCGACGATGCGGGCGACCGTGCGCACGCCGTCGGCACGGATGCAGCGGAGCACGCTCTCGGCGTTCTCGCGCGTCATCTTCTGCTCGGTGGCGTAGTACGTGTTGCCCTCGGAGCCGAGGATCAGGAACCGGTCGAGGCGGGTCCAGTCATCGACGGTCCACGAGAATCCGCCGGCGCTGTTGGGCACCTGCGTCGAGCCCGGGAGGGGCTGCGACTGCGGGGTCTTCGTGGGGCTGAAGTGCTTCAGGAGCTTGTCGATCATGGGACACCTCCACCGGTACGACCGGGGGGAACGGCTCGCAGAGCGAGCGGGGAACGCACCCGGATGGGCGCGAGCCGGGGGACATCGGCGATGCGTGGTCGACGATTTCGGGAGCGGGATGGGCTCGTTGGGCCTTGCATCTTGGTAAGACATGGCTTACCAATGGTGCATGGTGACTTCGGATGCCGTGCTGGATGCCCTCGGGAACGCGACGCGACGCTCGATCGTGCGCGTGCTGGCGGGCGGCCCGCTCACGGTGGGGGCGATTGCGTTGGAGCTCCCCGTGAGCCGGCCGGCGGTGTCGCAGCACCTGCGGGTGCTGGAGCAGGCGGAGCTCGTCCGGTTCACGGAGTCTGGAACAAAGAACCTCTACGAGCTCGACCGGGCGGGGTTTCTCGCGGCGCGGGCCTGGCTCGAGACGTTCTGGTCGGAGAGCCTGGCGCAGTTCGCAGCCCTGGCCGAAGCCACGCAGGAGGGAGGATGAGCTTCGAGCCGGTTCGGCAGAGCGTGTTCGTGCGCTGCCCGGTCGAGCACGCGTTCACGGTGTTCACCGAGCGCATCGACGGCTGGTGGCCCGCGAGCCACCGGCGTCTGCAGGGGTCGCGCATCGCGCTCGAGCCGTTGGGCACGGGCGGAACGCTGGTGGAGCACGCCGACGGGGAGGCGCTCGAGATCGGGTTCGTCACGGAGTGGAACCCTCCGGCGTCGGTGACGCTGGGCTGGAGGCTGGGGGCGCCCACGGGCCTCGCGACCTCGGTGACGATCTCGTTCGCGGAGCGCGAGGGGGGCACGCTCGTCGAGGTCGTGCACTCCGACGGAACGCCGCCCCTGCCGGACTTCCCGGCGACGGCGGTGCTGTTCACGAAGGCCTGGGCGCACGTCCTGGCTGCATTCGAGGAGGCGGCATGAAGTTCAGTGTGCGCACGCACATCGCGGCGAAGCCAGACGTGGTCTGGGCGCTGCTCACCGATGCGGCGGGCTATCCGGGCTGGAACAGCACGGTGGTGAAGATCGACGGCACCATCGCGGAGGGCGAGCGTATCGCGCTGGTCGCGACGGTGAACCCGAAGCGGGCGTTCAACCTGACGGTCGAGGCGCTCGAGCCGAATCGGCGCATGGTGTGGTCCGACGGGATGCCGCTCGGGCTGTTCCGCGGGGCGCGCACCTACGAGCTGGTGGAGAAGGACGGGGGAACGGAGTTCTCGATGGAGGAGGTGTTCACGGGGCTGATGGCACCGCTCATCACGAAGATGATCCCGGACCTCCAGCCGTCGTTCGACCAGTGGGGCGCAGACCTGAAGGCCCGCGCGGAGCAGGGCTGAGAAGGCGCCCGGGAGGACGGGCCTCCCGGGCGACAACCACGCGCTCATGCCTCGAGGTAGTCGTGCCACTCGACGGGCACGGGGGCCCGGGAGAGCGCGATGCGCAGCGTGTCCGCGGCATTGGGCCGGCGCGGCTTGCGGTGCAGGACGAGTCCCGCGACCGCCGGCGTACGGTCGGCCTTGTCGTGGTTGCACGGCGCACACGCGGTCACGAGGTTCTCCCACGACGTGGCGTTCACGCGCTCGCCGGACCACGGGAGGACGACCTTTCCGCGGATGGCGTGCGAGCGGGGCACGACGTGATCGAGCGTGAGCGCTCCGGTGTCCGGGCGTCCGT
Source organism: Myxococcota bacterium (assembly GCA_041389565.1). Taxonomy (GTDB): domain Bacteria; phylum Myxococcota_A; class UBA796; order UBA796; genus JACKEQ01. The sequence continues at coordinate 30,303 of JAWKRP010000014.1, read as the reverse complement.
TCTTGTGCACGGGCGCGACGCCGCAGTACGCACACGTGAACTCGTCACGCGCGAGCAGGTTGCGGCGGTTGAGCTTGGGTCCGGCCTTCACACGCGCGTACTCGACGAGCGTGACGACGGCGGGCCAGGCGATGGTCAGGTTCTCCGACCGGATGAACCGGTCGGTGTACTCCGCCACCGTGCGGGCCTTCCTCTCGAGGAGCAGGCACACGGCTCGCTCCCAGGACACGACCTGTACGGGGCGGTAGTCGGCGTTCAGCAAGAGTACGTCCTGCATGGCCTCCTCCTTGGGGTTCCGTACGGAATTCCCCCGTGTCCGCGGGCTGGATTGCACGCGGGAGCGAGTACTCCCGGCAGGAGTCGAACCTGCGACTTCCTCCTTCGGACGGAGGCGCCCATCCGCTGGGCCTCGGGAGTGTGGAAAGGTGTCTCCGGCGGGACTCGAACCCGCATCCTTCGAGTAACAGTCGATGATCCTCTACAATCGGTCCTGCCCGAGGGCGGACGAGTGGACGCGGAGGAGATTTGCTCTGTCCAATTGAGCTACGGAGACGATGCCTCTGGCAGGACTCGAACCTGCGGCCTACGGATTTCGAATCGATAATCCTCGTCCTGCGGCTCGAAGGACTCGAGCAAGGGGTCGGGGAGGACGTACGTTGCTCTACCGACTGAGCTACAGAGGCGGTTCGCGTGCCGACGGGCGGTACGCTCGGTGAAGGGTGGATGACGGGGAGTGGGCGTCCCCCGGACGATTCCGGGGGACGCGTGCCACTCAGGCGATTCGGGTGACGACGCCGGCTCCGACGGTCTTGCCGCCCTCGCGGATGGCGAAGCGCATGCCGGGCTCGATGCCAACGGGCTTGTGGAGCTCGAAGTGCACGGTGGCCCGGTCGCCGGGGCTCACGGGCGCGTCCGTGTGGATGACGCCGGTGACGTCGGTCGTGCCGAAGAAGAACTGAGGCGTGTAGCCCGCGCCGAAGGGCGTGTGGCGTCCGCCTTCCTGAGCGGTCAGCACGAAGAGCTCGGCGTCACCGCTCCGGTGGGGAGTGATGCTGCCGGGCGCCGCGAGGATCTGACCGCGCCGGACCTCGTCCTTGCGAACGCCGCGGAGCAGCAGGCCGACGTTCATGCCGGCCGCGGCCTCGGGGACGTTCTCGTGGAACGCCTGCGTTCCGGTGACCACGACGGGACGGGGCTTGGCGTCCGCTCCCAGGAGCCCGACGATCTCGACCGTGTCGCCGACCTTCAGGCGTCCGCGGTCCACGCGCCCGGTCACGACGGTCCCGCGACCGGGGATGGTCACGACGCCTTCGATGGGCATGAGGAACGGGGCGTCCAGGTCGCGCACCGGGTCCGGGATCGTGCGGTCGAGGGCGTCGACCAGCTCGGCGATGCACGCGGTTCCTTCGGTGGACCCGGCGCGGACGGCTTCCAGCGCGTTGAGGGCCGAGCCGTAGACGAACGGGACATCGGAGTATCCGTGGGCTTCGAGCTGCTCGGTGACCTCCATCTCCACGAGCTCGAGGAGCTCGGGGTCGGCGATGTCGACCTTGTTCACGAACACGACCAGGTGCTGCACGCCGACCTGGCGGGCCAGGAGGATGTGCTCGACGGTCTGCTTCTGCGGGCCCTGCGAGCCGTCCACGAGCAGGATGGCACCGTCCATCTGGGAAGCGCCGGTGATCATGTTCTTGATGTAGTCGGCGTGTCCCGGACAATCGATGTGCGCGTAGTGACGGTCGGCGGACTCGTACTGCACGTGCGAGGTGTTGATGGTGATGCCACGCGCGCGCTCTTCGGGGGCCTTGTCGATCTGGTCGAACGCCACGCCGATGCCGCCCACCCGGATGGCCTGCACCTGGGTGATCGCGGCGGTCAGCGTCGTCTTTCCGTGATCCACATGCCCGATGGTGCCCACGTTGACGTGGGTCTTGTCCATGATGCCCATCAGGGCCTCCTGGCTGCTTGGGGTGTGGCCACGCGCTGCGGGATGCAGCGAGCGACGGAGCGGAACCGACGGGAATCGAACCCGTTTCTCCCGGACGACAACCGGGCGTCGTAGCCAGTGGACCACGGCTCCAGAGAGGGCCTCGGACCCCCCGGAGGGGTCAGAGGAGGAAGGTGTACAGGGCGAGCACGACGAGGTCGGCGAGCAGGGCCATGCCGCTCGTGCCGAACCCGATGCAGCCGAGGTTGCGCTGCAGGCGGTACCGCGAGCGGCCGCCACGCCAGGCGTGGAACGCGCTCTCGAGGGTGGAGCGCGCCGTCACGAGGAGCCCCGCGAGGGCGAACATCGCAGCGAGCCCGGCCCCGATGGGGTTTCCGGTGAGGGTGAGCCACGCGACGCACATCCACGCGGCCCCGGGGATGACGAGGCTGCCGGCGGACGCGAGCAGAGCGTCCTCGACCTCGGTGCGGGCGGACTCGAGGGGGGACAGCACGTCGAGGGGACGCTGGGGCTCGTCGGCCATGCCGGGATTCTACGACACCGGTGCGCCCGCCCTGTCAGGGACGGAAGAGATCGAGGTGGCAGGACTCGAACCTGCGGCCTGGTGTATCCGAAACACCCGCGCTCCCTCTGCGCCACACCTCGTGAAGTGGTCGGGGTGGCAGGACTCGAACCTGCGACCTGGCGCCTCCCAGACGCCCGCGCTCCCTCTGCGCTACACCCCGATGTACGGAACCGACGGGAATCGAACCCGTGCCGCCTGGGAGACAACCAGGCATCCTCGCCACTGGACCACGGCTCCATGAGAATTTCAGGGAGGAGTCGGAACGGCTGGGCTCGAACCAGCGACCTGGTGCGTCCAAGGCACCCGCGCTTCCAACTGCGCTACGTCCCGAAAACGGAGAATCGGCGGTCGGAATCGAACCGACACAGTCAGGGTTGCAGCCTGGCTTCCAGCCCACTGGGCACCGACACGAGTGGAGCCTGCGGGAATCGAACCCGCCTCAGGTCGGCTGCCAGCCGCCCTCGCCTCCTTGGCACATGAGACCCCGAACGAAGTGAGAGAGGAGGGAATCGAACCCCCGATGTCGCGATGAACCTGGTTTACAGCCAGGCGCGGCCTACCAACAGCACGCCACTCTCCCAGACACCCCCGACGGGACTCGAACCCGCGACGACCCGTTTAGAAGACGGGTGTGCCTCCGATGGCACCCCGGGGGACACGCAGCCTTGGAATCGAACCAAGCGACCTGTGATTTGGAGTCACGGGCGCGGCCCAGCGCGCTGCGTAGAGATGGTTGGGGCGGTTGGAGTCGAACCAACGTCCCTCGGCGTATGAGACCGGTGCTCAGCCACTGAGCTACGCCCCAGGAAGGGAAGAGACGAAGCGGAACGGGAGGGACTCGAACCCCCAAGGCTCTCGAGCTCGGCTGGGTTCAAGCCAGCTGCCGTCGCCAGTCGGCTTGCCGTTCCAGAAGCGGTGTGGGAGGGGGTCGAACCCTCAAGGCCTGTAGGCTCGCTCCCGTTCGAAGGGAGTCCCGTCGCCGGCTGTCGGGTAGCCACACCAGAAGGTGGAGGAGCGGTGCGGGCGAGGGTCGAACTCGCAAGGCCTGTAGGCTCGTCCGGATAGCAACCGGGTCCCGTCGCCGACTGTCGGGTTGCCGCACCATGGATGAAAGAGAGCGGTGTGGGCGAGGGTCGAACTCGCAAGGCCATGAGGCTCGCTTCGCTTCCAACGAAGTCCCGTCGCCAGCTGTCGGGTGGCCACACCAGGGGGGCTCCTGCGAGCCCGGAGTACTCCGACCGAGATTCGAACTCGGGATTGCCCGGTTGAAAACCGGGAGGCTTGACCGCTTGCCCACCGGAGCGTGAGCGAACGAGGGATGGGTCCGGAGCGCGCCGAAGCGCACCATGCGAGCGAGCTCACAGAGGTTCGAGAACCGGACCCTTCGGTTCGCAAGGAGTGGTCAGGGTGGGAGTCGAACCCACAACCAGCCGGTTCTGAACCGACCCGCTCTTCCGTTGGCTGCACCTGACCGAGAGGGACGCGAACGAGGGATGGACTCCGGATGCGCCGAAGCGCGTGGCCAAGGGCCATCCGGGAAAGGGAGAACCGGAGTCCTTCGGTTCGCAGGGAGTGGTCAGAGTGGGAGTCGAACCCACATCCCGCCGGCTCTCGACCGACGCGCTCTACCAGTTGGCTGTACCTGACCAGGAGACGAAGACGGTCGAGGGGAACCCGACCGCGGAGTCGAGGAGCGAGAGGTGGGACGGGTGCCGCACCCGAGGGTGCGTCGGAGACTCGAACTCCTCGCCCCGAAGGGCTTACCAGAGAACCCGTGCCCGTCGGCTCATCGACGGAAGTGGAGCCGGTGAGAGTCGAACTCACCTCACGATCGGTGCGAGCGATCGTCGCCTACCTCGGCACATGCGACCCCAGAGAGGGTGTACGGTCCGGGACTCGAACCCGAGCTTCCGGTTTGAACAGACCGGCGTCCTGCCTCTAGACCAACCGTACGTGTGGAAGGGCGCCCGGGAGTCGAACCCGAACCCTCCGCTTCAAAGGCGGACATCCTTCCGTTGGACCAGCGCCCATCGGGCGTCAGGGAGTCGAACCCCGACCTCCGGGTTCGAAGCCCGGCGTCCTGTCCGTTGGACCAACACCCGTGAGTGGAGCACCCGGGGGTCGAACCCGGACCGCCCGGTTCAGAGCCGGACATCCTGCCGTTGGAACAGTGCTCGATGATGCGGACTGCGGGGTTCGAACCCGCGCCGAGAGGTTGGAAGCCTCCGATGCTGCCAGTTACACCAAATCCGCGAGAAGAGGCCTACGATGCCGTCTCCGGCATGCGATGCCGTCTCCGGGACTCGAACCCGGACTCTCCCGCTTACCACGCGGGTGCCTTGCCTTTGGGCCAAGACGGCAGGAGTGGATGGGGTGGGACTCGAACCCACATCGCCAGACTCTTCAAGCCTGCGCTCTACCATTGGAGCTACCCATCCAGGAGCCGCGCCAGAGGGCGCGACACCACGTGAGTCGACGAGGTGGGACTCGAACCCACGACCTCCCGCGTATCAGACGGGTGCTCGAACCTGCTGAGCTTCTCGTCGGGACCGCCCGTGGGCGGATGCCTGTCCGGGGGCTCGAACCCCGACCTCCGGTCTTACGAGGACCGTGCACTGCCACTCGTGCTCGACAGACGAAGTGCGCAGGGGAGGACTCGAACCCCCACCAGACTGTGTGTAAGACAGCCGTTCTACCTTTGAACTACCCGCGCGCATCGATGCGGAAGCCGGGACTCGCACCCGGGGCCTCTGGCTTGGCAGTCCAGCGCTCTGCTTCTGAGCTACGTCCGCAAAATGAGTCCTCTGACCCGGGTTCGAACCGGGGATCTCCTCGCTGAGAACGAGGCGGCTTGCCCACTTGCCCACCAGAGGAACACGGGTCGGGTGGGGATCGAACCCACGCATGACGGTGGTTAACAGCCACCCGCTCTACCACTGAGCTACAGACCCAGGAGTGCGCCCGGAGGGCTTCGAACCCCCACCTGTCGGATTAAGAGTCCGATGCTCTGCCAGTTGAGCTACAGGCGCAAATCTTCGGAACATGCTTGCGAAGCTCCATTCCCGGGGGCGGCCCGGACCGAGGTCGACCCGGACCGCCCCACGACAGAAGCAACGCAGCATGAGGGTGAACGACGGGAATCGAACCCGGTACCGCCCGAGTCACAGTCGGGCATCCTTCCTTTGGAACACGCTCACCAGGGTCCCCGTGTGATTCTCTCGACGCACACGGGACATACGCTGGGCGGGACTCGAACCCGCAGCCTTCGCCTTCGCACGGCGACGCCCATCCATTGGGCCTCCAGCGTTCATGGACCCCGCCTCCGCTCTTCCGGTGGGCTCGTCCCAGTCGGACAGCCCGTTGCCGGGAGCGGATCGGCGCGGTCCGATGGGATCTCCCTCGAGATCCCGCGACTCCGACCCCACCCTTGGCAAGGGCGCGGACCGGGGTCGCACGTCGACCACGACATCAGCGATGTCAACGAACAGCACTCCTCCGAGCGAGGAGTGGAAAACAGGCGCAGATATACAACCACACAAAAGTGTGCAGACATACTTCGCCGAGCACCGGGGGCAGAAACGACGAAGCCCCCGGGTCCGCAGAGGGAGCCGGGGGCTTCGACGAGGGTTTCGGCTGTGCCGCTACCTCATCCGCCGCCTCCCGGCGCGCTCGAATCTTCGATGTTCATCCCACGCGTGCCGAACACGAACGCGGGCTTGGTGGCTCCCTTCACGGGGTAGGCGAAATCACGGCAGGAAAGCTTGGAATCCAGAAGCAGATCGACGGGTGCCACGGGTGCCAGACCGCCAGTCCTCGAGGACGAGGCACCGACCAGACCACGACCGACCGGCCACGACAACGACGGTCGTGCGGCCGTATGCAGGCTACGGCCCGCGCTTCGCGAGGAGGCGCGGTTCGTGACGGTGGTGATGGCGGCTTGCCGGAACATGGAACTCGGACTCCTGAACGAGAAGGGGAGGGTGCTCCGCCTCTCTTGCGGGGGCTCTCCCCCGTTCACAGTGTGAATGTAACCCGATAGGATTCGTGTGTAAACAAGGTCTGCAGATTTTCTCGCAAACCCAGTACCTCAGACGTCCGGTCGTGGAATCGGTTCCCGGAATCGCCGTCGTCGGGGTGGCCTCCGGGCCCCCGATCCTTTAATTGGGCCGGGCGAGGATGATGAATGGCCAAAGACCCCTACGGCAACGATGTTGTCGATCCCTGGGACCTGGCGATTGCGGTCGGCGTCATGCGGAGCACCTGGTGGTCCGGTGGGCTCTCGCTCGCGATGTCGCTGTTCGCGGGCTGCTGCATCCCCGTGCGGGCCACGAACGTCCTGTCCCCCGGGATGATGCTGATCCCGATCTTCGTGCTGGGCTTCCTGTCGATGGCCGCCGGCGTCAACGCGGCCGTCCGGGTGTTCACCATGCAGCCCGAGCACAAGCGGCTCGTGCCCTCCTGGCATCCGTGGGGAGCCCTCGGGCTCGGAGCCGCGGGCTTCGTGATCTCCGCGCTCCAGATGCTCGGGATCCTCGCCGTCCTGTTCCTGCTGCCCGCCGCGCTCTGAAGCCGACATCCCGGAGGTCCTGATGGACGGGGGTACACGCGTCGCCGAGGTCCTGCGGGCCCACGGCGTGTCCACGCTCTTCACGCTGATCGGCGGGCACATCTCGCCCATCGTCGTCCACGCCAAGCGCCTCGGGATCCGCGTCGTCGACGTGCGTGACGAGAAGAACGCCGTGTTCGCGGCCGATGCCATGGCGCGCCTCACGGGGGTGCCGGGCGTCGCGGCGGTCACGGCCGGTCCCGGCGTCACGAACACGATCACCGCGATCAAGAACGCGCAGCTCGCCCAGGTCCCGCTCGTCCTGCTCGGTGGGGCCACGGCGACGATGCTCCGCGGGCGCGGATCCCTCCAGGACATCGATCAGATGGCGCTGATCGAGCCCCACGTGAAGTTCGCGGCCCGTCCGAACCGCGTGCGCGACGTGATCCCCGCGCTCGAGAAGGCGTTCCGCATCGCGATGGAAGGGGTGCCCGGCCCCGTGTTCGTCGAGCTCGCGGTCGATCTGCTGTACCCCGAGGCCACGGTGCGCGAGTGGTACGCGAAGTCCACCGACAAGCCCGACAAGAACCTCGCGGAGCACGCTACGGCCGCGTACATCAAGGCCCACCTCGCGCAGCTGTTCATCGGCACCGACAGCCCCACGATCACGCCGCCGGCCCTGTTCCAGCCCGACGAGCCCAGGTCGCGTGCCGTCGCGAAGGCCGCGCGCATGCTCGAGTCGGCCGAGCGCCCCGTGATGGTGCTCGGGAGCCAGACGATGCTGCGCACCGCCCAGGCCGCGGAGCTCGTGCGCGCGGTCGAGAGGATCGGAGTGCCCGTCTACCTGAGTGGGATGGCCCGCGGGCTGCTCGGGCGCGGGCACGAGCTCCAGATGCGCCACAAGCGCCGCGCGGCCCTCAAGGAAGCCGACGTGGTCCTGCTGGCCGGCGTGCCGTCCGACTTCCGGCTCGACTACGGGGCCCATGTGAGCCGCTCGAAGGTGATCGGGCTCAACCTGTCGAAGGCCGACCTCGACAAGAACCGCAAGCCCGACCTCGGGATCCTCGCCGACCCCCACACCACGCTCGTGCGGATCGCGAGCGAGCTCCGCGGTGGAGCCCCGGCGCGCACCGGGTGGTTCGACACCCTGAGGGCCCGCGAGGCCGCCCGGAACGACGAGATCGCGTCGATGTCCGGAGAGGGCGTGGAGGGCGTGAACCCGCTCGCGTTCTTCCTCGAGCTGGAAGACCAGCTCACCGACAACAGCCTGCTCATCGGCGATGGGGGCGACTTCGTCGCCAGCGCGGCGTACACGCTGAGCCCCCGCGGCCCGCTCACCTGGCTCGACCCCGGCGTGTTCGGAACGCTGGGGGTGGGCGCGGGCTTCGCGATGGGCGCGAAGATCGCCCGTCCGAACGACGACGTGTGGCTGATCTACGGAGACGGGGCGGCGGGCTTCAGCATCATGGAGTTCGACTCGTTCGTCCGGCATGGGCTCCCGGTGATCGCGGTGGTCGGGAACGACGGCTGCTGGACGCAGATCCTGCGCGACCAGATCGTGATCCTCGAAGACGACGTGGGCTGCATGCTGACGCGGATGGACTACCACGAGGTCGCGAAGGGCTGCGGAGCGCGGGGGATCCTCGTGAAAGACCCGGCGTCCGTGAAGGCGGCCCTGAAGCGCGCGCTCAAGCTGTCCCGCGAGGGGCACCCCGTGCTGGTGAACGTGCACATCGGCTCGACCGACTTCCGGAAGGGCTCGATCTCGATGTGATGCCCGCGCCCGGGCCTCGATAGGTCTGGAGCACGGAGGGGTCGGGATGAGCGTCGACGCGCTGCGGGAACTGCTGGACGGCCGCTCCGTGTGCGTGCTGACCGGGGCCGGGTGCAGCACGGAGTCCGGGATCCCCGACTACCGCGGTCCCGGCACCGCCCGACGCGCGCGGAACCCCATCCAGTTCAGGGAGTTCGTGGGCAACCCGGCGTGGCGCGCGCGGTACTGGGCGCGCTCGGCGGTCGGGTGGCCCCGCGTGCAGCTCGCGCGCCCGAACCCCGCACACCTGGCGCTCGCCGAGCTGGGCTGGCCGATCGTCACGCAGAACGTCGACGGGCTCCACCAGGCGGCCGGGTCGCGGGAGGTGGTCGAGCTCCACGGGAGCCTCGCGCACGTCGTGTGTCTGGGGTGCCGCGACCGGATCTCGCGCGCTGCGTTCCAGGAAGCGCTGCTGGCCCGGAACCCGCACCTCGTCGGACAGACCGCCGAGCTGGCGCCCGACGGCGACGCAGAGCTCGTCCAGGGCGCCGATCACCCCGCGTGCGCGCGGTGTGGAGGCGTGCTCAAGCCGGATGTCGTGTTCTTCGGAGAGAGCGTGCCGCGCGACCGGGTCGATGCCGCCTTCGATCTCGTGCGCTCGGCGGAGGTCCTGCTCGTCGTCGGCTCGTCTCTCACGGTGTTCTCGGGCTACCGGTTCGTGAAACGGGCGTCGGAGTGGGGCCGACGCGTGGCGATCGTGAACCTGGGCCCGACGCGCGGGGATCGCCTGGCCGACCTAGTTGTGGAAGGGCGCGCGGGAGAGGTCCTGCCCGCGCTGAACTTCGGTTAAGGGCGGGCGTGGTCGAGCCCCCTCCAGCACGCGGACCCTGGATCGCTCGCGGAGCCGCCGTCGCGGTCTTCGTGGCGGTGTTGCTCGGCGCCCTCTGGATGTTCCCGATCCGCGCGTGGACGCTCGATGCGCTCGCCTGGTTCGAGACGGCCGGTCCGCTCGGGTGGTTCGGGTACGGGCTGGTGTACCTCGTCGTGACGCTCGTGTTCCTGCCCACGTCCGTGCTCACGGTCGGGGGTGGGTTCGTGTTCGGTCCGTTCACGGGGTTCTTCGTGGTGTGGATCTCCGAGAACGTCGCCGCTCTGGCGTGCTTCGTGCTCGGGAGGTTCGTCGCGCGGCCGTACGTGGCGAAGATGGTCGAGAGCAGCCCCACGCTCCAGGCGCTCGATCGCGCGATGGCCGACCGCGGCTTCTCGCTGCTCGTGCTGCTGCGCCACTCCCCGATCATGCCGTTCAGCGTGCTCAACTACAGCATGGCGCTCACGAAGCTCTCGGCGCCGCGCTACCTGCTCGCCACCCTCATCGGAACCGCGCTGCCCGCGCTCCTGTACGTGTACGTGGGCAGCACGTTCACGCGGCTCTCGGAGGTCGTACAGGGCAAGTCGGGGAGCAGCCCTGCCGAGCAGGCGATCTACTGGGGAGGGCTGGCCGCCACCATCCTCGCCACCCTGGTGGTCGGGCGCGCCACCCGCCGTGCGCTCGACGCGCGGCTCGAGGAAGCGGGCGTCGAGCGGTAGCCTGTCACTTGGTGTCAGCGGCCGAACAGGGAGCCACCGGCCACCGTAGGGGATCTCGTAGGAGGTTCCGTGAAGCCTGTGTTCCTCGCGCTCCTGGCCTCGGGGTGCTCGCTGGCCGTTCCCGACGGGTCGGCGGCCACCCCGGTACGTGAGATCCCCACCGTCACCACCGACGCGCTGGTGTCGCTGCCCGACGTCGCCGAGCGCGTCGTGAAGGGCGTGGTGGCCGTGAACACCCAGCGCTCGTCGGGCGGCGAGGTGAAGGGCATGGGCTCCGGGGTGATCGTCGACGGCACGGGCACGGTGGTCACGAACCACCACGTGATCGACGGAGCGCTCTCGGTTCGGGTCACGCTGTCGGACGGCAAGTCGTATGGCGTGGAGCTCGTGGGGTCCGACCCGCGCTCGGATGTCGCGGTGCTGCGCATCGTCGACCCGCCGAAGCACCTCGATCCGCTCACCTGGGGCGACTCCGACGCGGTGAGGCTCGGCGAGACCGTGGTGGCGGTCGGGAACCCCTATGGGATCGGGCACACCCTGACGCGCGGCATCGTGTCGGCGAAGGGCCGCGCACGGGTGGGGGTCGCGGAGTACGAAGACTTCATCCAGACGGATGCCGCGATCAACCCGGGGAACTCGGGCGGAGCGCTGGTCGACCTGAACGGCGATCTCGTCGGCATCCCCACGGCGATCTTCAGCAAGACCGGGGGCTTCTCGGGCATCTCGTTCGCGATCCCGAGCCGGATGGCGCGCGCCGTCACGGAAGACATCCTCGAAGACGGTCGGGTCGACCGGGGCTGGCTCGGTGTCGTGCTGGCGGACACCGAGGCGGGCGTCGTGCTCACCGAGATCAACGACGGGGGCGCGGCCTCGGCGGCCGGCCTGATGCCCGGCGACATCGTGGTGTCGTTCAACGGATCCGACACGCGCACGATGCAGTCGTTCCGCGCGCAGGTCGCGTTCACGGGCGCGGGGCAGCCGTTCCGGGCGGTCGTGCTGCGCGACGGCACCCAGCAGACGCTCGAGGGCGTGCTGGGCCGCCGCCCTGACGACCCCCTGAACTGACGCCTACCGGCGCCGACGGACCAGCGCCACGAGGAGCCCGAGCGCGCCGAGCACGCTGGGAGCGCTGCTGGAGCTCGAGCAGCCGCAGCCCTTCCGCTCCTCGATGCGGCCGTTGAACGGGAAGTCGTTCGGGTTGTTCGGATCCGTTCCGGCCGCGAGCTCGTCGCCGTCCCAGATGCCGTCGCCGTCGGAGTCGTGGTTGTTCGGGTCGGTGCCCGCCGCGATCTCGTCGCCGTCGCTCACGAAGTCGCCGTCGGAGTCCTCGTTGAGCGGGTCGGTGCCCATCGCGATCTCGTCGCCGTCGGACACGCCGTCTCCGTCGGAGTCGGTGGACAGCGGATCGGTCCCCGCGGCCACCTCGTCGCCGTCGGACACGCCGTCACCGTCGGAGTCGCTGCTCGTGGGGTCGAGGCCCTGGGCGATCTCGTCGTCGTCGTTCACGCCATCGCCGTCGGAGTCGAGAGACGCGGGATCGAGCCCCATCGCCACCTCGTCGCCGTCGGAGATGCCGTCGCCGTCGGTGTCGGTGATGAGCGGGTTGGCGCCCATGGCGATCTCGTCGCCGTCGGACAGACCGTCGTTGTCGGAGTCGGGATCGAGGGGATCGGTGCCGAATGCGATCTCGTCGGCGTCGGGGAAGCCGTCTCCGTCGGAGTCGTCGGTGGTGGGGTCGAGACCGAGGGAGAGCTCGATCGAGTCGAGGATGCCGTCTCCGTCGGAGTCGTTGTTCGTGGGGTCCATCCCCGCCGCGATCTCGTCGCCGTCGGAGATGCCGTCCTGGTCGCTGTCCTGCCGGCGTGGGTTGGACCCATAGATGTTGACCTCGTCGCCGTCGGACACCCCGTCTCCGTCGCTGTCGGCGTCGAACGGGTCGCTCCCGATGTCGTGCTCGAACGCGTCGGTGAGGCCGTCTCCGTCGGAGTCGAGCAGCTCGGCGTCGTCGCCCGCGTTGGTGGGATTGCGGGGCGGCACCGCGTTCACCTCGTCGCCGTCGCTCACTCCGCCACCGTCGCTGTCGGTGTCGAGCGGGTCGGTGTCGTGGAACAGCATCTCGTCACCGTCGGACAGGCCGTCTCCGTCGGTGTCGACGAGGTTCGGGTTCGTGCCCACCAGACCCTCGGTGACGTCGTTCAGCCCGTCGCCATCGGTGTCGTCGGTGACGCCGTCGTCGAGGTCGTTGTCGGGATCGGTGCCGCGCACCACCTCTTCGCCGTCGCCCACGCCGCCGCCGTCGGTGTCGAACAGGAGGGGGTCGGTTCCGAGCAGGATCTCGAGGCTGTCCCACAGGCCGTCGTCGTCGGTGTCGCGGTCGTTCGGATCGGTGCCGAGCAGCAGCTCCACGACGTTCGGCAGGAGGTCGCCGTCGAGGTCGATGCTGTCGCCGTCGTCGACCGGGTTGTTCGGGTTCGTGCCGAACAGGATCTCGGCGCCATCGGGTGCTCCACCGCCATCCGTGTCTTCGTCGAGCGGATCGGTGGAGTACACCAGGATCTCTTCACCGTCGGTGAGGCCGTCTCCGTCGGAGTCTTCGTCGTTCGGATCGGTGTGGTAGTAGTTCTCCTGGAGGTTCGTGAGGCCGTCTCCGTCGGCGTCGGACACCGCGTCGTCCTGATCGTCGAGGGGGTCGGTTCCGTTCGCGAGCTCCGCACCGTCGTTCACGCCCCCGCCGTCGGTGTCGGGGTTCGCCGGATCGGTGCCGTGCTGGAGCACCTCGAGCCCGTCGGGAATGCCGTCGCCATCGCTGTCGGGGTTGGCGGGGGAGGTGCCGAAGCCCGGCTCCTCGAAGTCACGCAGGCCGTCGCCGTCGGCGTCGATGAGATCCTGGTCGTCTTGGCCGTTGTTGGGGTTCGTGCCCTGGAACACCTCGACGCCGTCGAGGATCCCGCCGCCGTCGGTGTCGGCGACCAGCGGATCGGTGCTGTACACGAGCACTTCGTCGCCGTCGATGATGCCGTCGGCGTCGGTGTCGGGGTTCGTGGGGTCGGTGCCGAAGAAGCCCTCGTCGATGTTGGACAGGCCATCCTGGTCGGCGTCGGTGACCATGTCGTCGCTGGGCAGCCCGGGGTCGGTGCCCTGGTTCACCTCGTCGCCGTCGTTCACGCCGCCGTTGTCGCTGTCGGGGTTCAGGGGGTCGGTGTCCCAGAAGATGACCTCGATCGAGTCGATCAGGCCGTCTCCGTCGGTGTCGGCATTGAACGGGTCGGTGCCGAACGACTGGACCTCTTCGACGGTGGTGAGCCCGTCGCCGTCGGCGTCGTCGAGGTCTCCGTCGTCCTGGCCGTTGTTCGGGTTCAGGCCGAAGGCGAGCTCGGCGCCGTCGATCATGCCGCCGCCGTCGGTGTCGGCGATGGTGGGATCGGTGCTCCAGATGTCGATCTCGTCGCCGTCGGTGATGCCGTCTCCGTCGGTGTCGGCGTCGTACGGATCGGTGCCGTAGAACTGCTCTTCGTTCGAGTCGAGACCGTCGTTGTCGAGGTCGGTGATGGCGTCGTCGCTCGGGATGTGCGGGTTGGTGCCGTTGAGCACCTCGTCGCCGTCGTTCGTGCCGCCACCGTCGGTGTCGGCCACCGTGCCGTCGGTGTTGTAGATGTTGAACTCGTCGCCGTCGGAGAGTCCGTCGCCGTCGGTGTCGGGGTTCGAGATGTTGGTGCCGAGCAGCGACTCCTCGAAGTCGCGCAGACCGTCGCCGTCGAAGTCGCCCGCGAGGTCGTCGGCGGGGTTCTCGGGATCGGTGCCCTGGTCGATCTCGATGTTGTCGGGAACCTCGCCGCCATCGGTGTCGATGTCGTTCGGGTCGGTGCCGTAGAGGAACACCTCGTCGCCGTCGGAGAGGCCGTCTCCGTCGGAGTCGGGGTTGTTCGGATCGGTGTTGTAGGTGTTCGTCTCGAGGCGGTTGATGATGCCGTCGCCGTCGTCGTCGGAGACGTCGTCGTCGGCCGGGTTCGACGGGTTGGTGCCGTTCGCGATCTCGTCGCCGTCGTTGGTGCCGCCGTTGTCGGTGTCGGGGTCGGTGCCGTCGATGCCGAGCAGCACCTCTTCCTGGTAGTCGGTGAGGCCGTCGCCGTCGGTGTCGGGGTTGTTCGGGTCGGTGCCGAACAGCGCTTCCTCGAAGTCCTGCAGCCCGTCGAAGTCGGCGTCGGCGGCGTCGGCGTCGTCGCTCGCGTTGTTGGGGTTCTGGCCGAGCTGGAGCTCGGTGGCGTCGTCCATCCCGCCGCCATCGGTATCGGCCGCGAGCGGGTCGGTGTTGTACGTGAACAGCTCCTCACCGTCGGTGAGGCCGTCGCCATCGCTGTCGGGGTCGTTCGGATCCGTGCCCGCGAGGATCTCGTCGAGGTTCTCGACGCCGTCGCCGTCGTCGTCTCCGGCGATGTCGTCGGTGGGGTCGTTCGGGTCGTCGCCCTGGAAGACCTCCTGACCGTCGGGGACGCCGCCGCCGTCGGTGTCGGGATCGTTCGGGTCGGTCTGGTACTGCAGGACCTCCTGACCGTCGTACAGCTGATCCCCGTCGGAGTCGGGGTTGTTGGGATCGGTGTTGTTGAGCGCTTCGTCGACGTCGCGCAGACCGTCTCCGTCGGAGTCTTCGGCGGCATTGTCGTCGTTCGGGTTGTTCGGGTTGGTGCCCCCCGTGACCTCAGGACCGTCGAGCACCCCGCCGCCATCGGAGTCGGCGACGAAGGGGTTCGTGCCGTACTGCTGGAGCTCGAGACCGTCGGACAGGCCGTCGTCGTCGGTGTCGGGATCGTTCGGATCGGTTCCGGCGATGCCTTCGGCGGCGTCGGAGAGGCCGTCTCCGTCGGTGTCGATGCCAGAGGCCTGTGCGTAGAGCGTGGCGAGCAACCAGATCACCATGGACGCCTCCACCGCGTGCGTCTCGACGCGGTATCGGGAGCGTAGATGGGCGCCACACCCCTCGCAAGCGAACTCGTTGGTAGGCTCGTGTCGATCGACCGGAGGGTCGACCGTCTTCGGAGTGGAGGACCGACCATGCCCACGATTCCCGCCGCCCTGTTCCGCTTCCTGACCGACCTGGCCGAGCACAACGACCGCGAGTGGTTCAACGCGAACAAGAAGCGCTACGAGCGCGACGTGCGCGACCCTGCCCTCGCGTTCATCGACGCGTTCCAGGGTCCGCTCGCCGACCTGTCACCGCACTTCCTGGCCGAGCCGAAGGCCCAGGGGGGCAGCCTGTTCCGGATCCATCGCGACACCCGGTTCAGCGCCGACAAGACGCCCTACAAGACGCACACGGCCATGCAGTTCCGCCACCGCGACGCGAGCCGCGACGTGCACGCACCGGGCTTCTA
Organism: Myxococcota bacterium; assembly: GCA_041389565.1. GTDB lineage: Bacteria > Myxococcota_A > UBA796 > UBA796 > JACKEQ01. The sequence goes on along the minus strand of JAWKRP010000014.1, from coordinate 14,535 downwards.
CCTGCACCTCGAGCCGGGAGCGTCGGGCGTCGGGGTGGGGATCTGGATGCCGCCCACGCCCGTGCTGAACACGCTTCGCGGCACCATCGTCGCGCAGTCGGAGCGCTGGAGCGCCCTGAAGGCGGGCTTCGCGGAGGCCGGCCTGTCGTTCATGGACGGGGAGCACGACCTCAAGCGGGTGCCGCGCGGCTTCGACGCGAACCACCCGCACGCCGACGACCTGCGCCGCAAGAGCCTCGCCGTACACCGCAGCCTCACGGACGCCGAGGTCACCGCGCCCGACTTCCAGGGTCACCTGGCCGCGGCGTTCTCGGACGGTGCGCCGCTCGTCGAGCTGCTGTGCGAGGCCGTGGGCCTGCCGTACTGAGCTGAGCCGGAGAGGCCGCGCGCCGGTCAGGCCGCCGGGCGCACCCTGCGGCGGAGCGCCAGCACGCCGAGCAGCACGAGCCCCCACGCAGACGACCCTCCGAGCCCGCTGTCGCACTTGCAGCCCGCGCGGCGGCTCACCTCGGTGCAGTCGACCACCGAGGCATCGCTGTCGTCGCAGTCGTCGCCGGCCTCCTGGACCCAGTTCCCGCCGAGATCTTCGCCCGTGCAGGACTCCTCGCCGGCCGCACCGTCGGCCGCGACCCCATCTTCGTCGAGGTCGGGGTACCAGGTGGTCGTCTCCTGGGCCGTGCCGTCGCAGTCGTCGTCGAGCCCGTTCCCGCACACCTCGGTGGCATCGGGGTTCACGTCGGCGGCACCCGCTCCCGAGTCGAGGCAGTCGCCTCCGATGAGCACACTGGCCACGCCGAACGGGGGCTCGTCGATGCAGCCGACCACGGGGGAGCCCGCGCCGAACCCGTCTCCGTCGGCGTCCTGGAAGAAGGTGTCGGTCTGGCCCTCGTCGATGTCGCCGTCGCAGTCGTTGTCGACCTCGTCGCAGTACTCGGTCGCCGCGGGGTTGATGCCGGGCGCCTGGTCGTCGCAGTCGGTGTCGTCGGGCACGAGCCCCCCGACGGCCGGCACGAACGCACCGCACGCCTCCACGGGGTCGGCCGTGCCGTCGCCGAACTCGTCGCCGTCTTCGTCGGGGTAGAACGCGATCATCGGGAAGCCGTCGTCGGGCGTGCCGTCGCAGTCGTTGTCGAGCCCGTCGCACTCGTCGACGGCACCCACGTTCACGAGGAACTCGCCGTCGTCGCAGTCGAAGCCCTCGAGGGACGAGACGTACCCGAACGGGGCCGTGCCCGGACATCCGATGGCGACGAGCGACGGAGTGCCGTAGCCGTCGCCGTCCTGGTCGTACCAGAACGTGAGCTCGTCGATCTGGGTGTCGCTGTCGGGCACCCCGTCGCAGTCGTTGTCGATCCCGTCGGCGCACGTGGACCCGCCCGCGTCGACCGCCGCGATGTTCACGTTCGCGTTGGAGTCGTCGCAGTCGTTGGAGGTGGTCGAGTAGCCGCCGAGCGGGCTGCACGACGCGACCCCGAACCCGCTGTTCGAGCCGTACCCGTCGGAGTCGTTGTCGGGGTAGTAGATGGGCGCCACGACGCCGGGGTCGTCGTCGTCGACATCGCCGTCGCAGTCGTTGTCGGCGCCGTCGCAGATCTCCGGCGCGTTCGGACGCACGAGCGCCGAGGTGTCGTCGCAGTCGTTCGAGTTCGGCGCCCAGTCGCCGTTGGCGGGCTCCGAGCAGGCGAGCTGTGGGGTTCCCTGGCCGCCGTAGCCGTCGTTGTCGCCGTCGGGGTACCACTGGGTGGACGGCGCGTCGTCCTGAGCGATGCCGTCACAGTCGTTGTCGATGCCGTCGCACTGCTCGAGGGCGTCGGGGTACACGCCGTCGTCGGAGTCGTCGCAGTCGAAGTCGTTCGTGACGAAGCCTGCGGGCACGAGGCAGTCGGAGGTCGGGGTCGCGTTCTCGTCGCCGTAGCCGTCGCTGTCGGCGTCGACGAAGTAGTCGTAGAACGTGAGGCCGTCGTCGGGCACGCCGTCGCAGTCGTTGTCGTTGCCGTCGCACACCTCGACCGCGTTCGGGTTCACGTCGGGGTCGGCGTCGTTGCAGTCGCCGTCGAGCGCCACGAAGCCCGCGGGCTGGAAGCACCGGTTCGTCGGGGACGCGTCGTCGCCGAAGCCGTCTCCGTCGAGATCCTCGTAGAACGTCTCGGTGGGCAGGCCCTCGTCGACCGCGAGGTCGCAGTCGTTGTCGAGCCCGTCGCAGACCTCGGGCGCTCCGGGGTACGTGAACGCGACGAGCGGGTTGCAGTCGGTGTTGTCGGCCACTCGCCCGGGGACGGGCGCGCACGACGCGATGGGCGTGGACGCCGGGTTGCCGAAGCCGTCGTTGTCGGTGTCGGTGTAGTACATGAGGACCGGGAGGCCTTCGTCGATCGCGAGGTCGCAGTCGTTGTCGACCCCGTCGCAGATCTCGGTGGCACCGGGCCGGATGGCCGCGTTCGTGTCGTTGCAGTCGGTGTTCGACAGGACCGGGTTCGTGGCTCCAGCCGGGGGCTGGCAGTCGTTGCCCACGAACGCGTTCGGGTCGCCGAACCCATCGCCGTCGAGGTCTTCGTAGTAGTCGCGCGACACGATGCCGTCGTCGGGCGTGCCGTCGCAGTCGTCGTCGACGCCGTCGCACTCCTCGGGGGCTCCCGGGTACGCCGTGGGATCGAGAGGCAGGCAGTCGTTCGCCTCCGTGACCCAGCCGGCGATGGGCGTGCAGCTGTTCACGGCCGCACCGTCGCCGAAGCCGTCTCCATCGGCGTCGTTGTAGTAGTCGAGGAACACGAGGCCGTCGTCGACGCCGTTCGCGCAGTCGTTGTCCTGGCCGTCGCAGATCTCCGCGGCCGTCGGGTAGACCGCCGTGTTGTTGTCGTTGCAGTCGCCGGCGCAGGTGCGGAACCCGTCGCCGTCGTTGTCGGTCTCGCCGCCCGGGAAGTTCGCGCCCCCGCTGCAGTCGGTGTCGATGCCGTCGCACGCCTCGGCCTGGCCCGGGTTGGCCGCGAACGTCGTGTCGAGGCAGTCGCCGTCGCAGATCCGGTAGCCGTCGTTGTCCTGGTCGACCTCGGAGCCCGGACCGTTCACGTCGGCGAACCCGTTGCAGTTGTCGTCGATCCCGTTGCACTGCTCGGGCGCGTTGGGCCGCACGGACGGGTTGTCGTCGTTGCAGTCGCCCGAGGACGTGGCGTACCCGGCGCCGAGGTTCGTGCACGAGCTCTGGCCGGGGCTCACCCCGTACCCGTCGCCGTCGTCGTCCACGTAGTACGCGAGGAACGTGAGCCCGTTGTCGGCGACGCCGTTGCAGTCGTTGTCGATGCCGTCGCACGCCTCGGTGTTGCCGGGGAAGTTGTCGGGGTCGGCGTCGTCACAGTCGACGCACGTCGCGACCCCGTCGCCGTCGAGGTCGGGCCCGTCGAGCGTGGACGTGTCGCAGTCGTCGTTGATGCCGTTGCACTCGACCTCGGCGCGGCCCGGGTTCACGTTCGGGTTGCTGTCGTTGCAGTCGGGCGTGGCGCCACAGGTGGAGTAACCGTCGTTGTCGAGGTCGGCGTCGTCCGGCACGGCACCGCAGTCCTCGTCCTGCCCGTTGCAGTAGATCTCGGTGTTGCCCGGGTAGTTGTTCGCGTCGGTGTCGTCGCAGTCGACCCCGCCGGTGGGGCAGATGTCGACGCCGTCGCCGTCGAGGTCGGGACGGTCGGCCGTGGACCCGTCGCAGTCGTCGTTCTTGTTGTTGCACGTGACCTCGGGCTGCCCGGGGTTCACGTTGGGGTCGTTGTCGCGGCAGTCGGTGTTGTCGGCGACGCGGCCGACCGGGGCCTGGCAGGCGTTGAGGGGGCTGCCGGACCCGTACCCGTCGGAGTCGCCGTCGGTGTACCAGTTCTGGAACACGAGCCCGTCGTCGACCGCGTTGTCGCAGTCGTTGTCGATGCCGTCGCACACCTCGGGGTTGCCGTGGAACCGGAGGGGGTTGCCGTCGGCGCAGTCGGTGCAGGCGCTCTCGCCGTCGCCGTCGCCGTCGACGGAGTCGGGGGTGGCCGCGCTGCAGTCGTCGTCGACCCCGTTGCACGTGAGCTCGACCTCGCCGGGGTTCACGTTGGGGTCGGTGTCGTCGCAGTCGGAGTTGTTCAGCACGTAGCCGAGCTGGTAGATGCCGCCGACCGCTCCGGAGTCGCCGAACCCGTCGCCGTCGGAGTCGGGGAAGAACGACGTGCACACGCCCTCGTCGGTGGTGCCGTCGCAGTCGTTGTCGATGAAGTCGCACGGATCCTCGGCCGCGTTGGGACCGATGTCGGGATCGGAGTCGTCGCAGTCGTAGGGGCCGCCCTGGACATCGGTGGGACGGGAGCAGTCGCCGTCGCCGTTGACGTCGCGGCCGCCGGGGCAGTAGCCGTCGTCGTCGAGGTCCTGGTACTCGGTGCACGGCGCGGTGTAGTCGAGGTCGATCTGGTCGAGCAGCCAGTCGTCGCTGCCGTTCGTGAGCTGGTTGCGGGCGATGAGCTGCACCTGCTGCGCACACGCCCCCGAGCTGTCGAGCGTGCGGGTGAGCCACGGGTTGGCGCCCTCGACGAACTCCTCCCAGAAGTCGAACGCGGTGCCCCCGCCGTTCGGGATCAGCTCCAGGCGACCCGTCTGATCGTCGCCGCCCTTGCCGTCGGCGTGGAAGATCAGCGACTCGGTGGTGATCAGGAACGCGTCGGACCGGCAGTGTGCGCCGTCTTTCAGCTCCATCGAGTTCGTGGACCCGTTGTACCCGATGTTCTTGAACTTGCACTGGCCGACGCCGTTGATGCGCGTCCAGTTGCACTGGTCGCCGCCGCAGCTCGACTCCATGTCGTTGTTGGGCACGACCTGGGCGTGCGCGGAGCCCACGAGCACGGCGAAGATGGCGTTCAGTACGAGCAGCATCCACTCTCCCTCGGCGGATGGTACCCGAGGCTCGCGGGAGACGGCCCTACACCCCGACTTCACCTGCTGGCACGTAGGTGCGCACGGCTTCGGTGCGCCCGCGGAGCTGGAGCGACGGGCCCTTCGCGAGCTCGGGCAGCTCGCCGTTCTCGCGGATTGCGCCCTCGACGACCGCCGCGGACAGCAGGATGGGCGAGCCGACGGACTTCGTCTCGGTCTCGAGGCGTGCTGCGACGTTCACGGTGTCGCCGAGCACGGTGTACTGCAGGCGCTCCGCCGAGCCGACCGGACCGGCCACGACCTCACCCGCGTGCACCCCGATGCCCTGGCGGAGCGGCGGCAGCCCGAGCTGGGCGCGGCGCTGGTTGTGGACCGCCAGGGCCTCCTGCATCGCGAACGCGGCGAGGATGGCGCGCGTGTGGTCGTCGTCGCGGGGTGTGGGGAGGCCGAACACCGCCATGACGGAGTCGCCGATGTACTTGTCGACCACGCCTCCGTAGGCGTGCACGGCGTCGACGACCGCGGCCAGGTAGGCGTTGAGCTCCTCGATCAGCGCGTTCGGGTCGGCCCCTTCGCTGTACTGGGTGAACCCGCGCAGGTCGGAGAAGAGCACCGCGACGTGCACCCGCCGGGCGGCCGGCTGGCCGGGCGTGTCGAGCACGATCTGCGCGAACTCCTCGGCCATGTACGCGCCGAACTGGGTGCGCACGCGCACGGCCTCGGTGGTGCGGGTGGCGGTCTGGAGGATGAGCTTCTCGACGAACCGCACCGTGCCGAGCGCGAGGAGCCCGGCGCCGATCATGACGGCCGCGGCCAGCAGGATCTCTGCGAACCCGTACCGGATGACGGCGGCGTTCTGGAGCTGGTCGATCGCCACCAGCAGCCCGAGCCCGGCGATGGCGGATGCCGCTCCCGTGGCGGCGGCCCGATAGGTGAGGCGGAGCCCGCCTGCGGCCGCCACGACGGGGAAGATCAGGATGTCGGGCGCGCGGAGCACGCCGAGATGGGTCTCCCGGGGCCAGAGCACACTGGGGAGCACGACCAGCGTGGCGATGACGGCATCCAGCAGGGTGGAGGCCATCAGGCGGGTGTCGGTCTCCATCGAGTTGCCGGACGCCCGCGTGAGGCCGAACGACGCGAGCGCTCCGAGGACGAGGAAGCCCGTGGTGAGCCAGTGCTTGAACTCGCCGGCGAGCATCTCGTCGCCGACGAACACCACGAGGCGCAGGAAGATCAACGCGATGATCGCGAGGCGGATGCGGTTCGCGATCGAGCTCACGTCGTCGGTGGCGGACCGCATCAGGCCGAGAACGGCGTTCCGGGAGTCCTCGTTCACCGGCTCAGGGTACCACCGATGGGACCGGTGGACCCCGGGAGTCGCGGTCCGAGGGGACGGTCAGTTGCCCCAGGTGCCCGTGTTCCAGAGCGGAGCCCCGTTCGGCGCGTAGATCACGACGTTGCCGTCGTTCTGGACCGCGAGCGTCGAGCCCGCATGCCCGTGCGTGCCGCTGGACCACAGGGGCGTGCCCCAGACCGAGTACACGACGAGGTTGCCGTCCCCCTGCATCACGGCCCAGGCGCCGGGATTCCCGTGGGTCTGGGTGTGCCAGAGCGCCGTGCCGCCCGCGCGGTACAGCACGAGGTTGCCGTCGCCCTGCATCACGAGCGAGAACCGCCCGTCGCACGAGCCGAGGGACTGGTTGGCCGTGTAGATCGTGGTTCCGCCGACCGTTCCGCAGCCTGCGGGCGCGGGGGCGGGCGCCGGAGCGGGCTGGGGGGCGGGCTGCGGCGTGGAGACGGGCGGCGGAGCGGCCGCACACGCCGTGGCGCTCGTGCTCTGGAGCAGGTTGAACGGGTTGATGTCGCTCGAGTACTGGCCGTTCGGCGACACGTTGAAGTGCAGGTGCGTGGACTGGGTGCCCGTGCGCCCCATCGTGCCGATGAGGTCGCCCGCGTGGACGTGCTGGCCGACGCTCACGAACTCCTCGTCCATGTGGCCGTAGTAGTACTCCCAGCCGCACGCATCGCGGAGCCGCACGCGCAGGCCCGAGGTCGCGCTCACGACGCCCACCGCGACCACGTCGGCATCCGCGACGGCCACCAGGGGCGCGCCCTGGTACGCGAACACGTCGATGCCGTGGTGTGCGCCGCCCCAGTCGGAGTTCGCGTGCGCGTCGGGGCAGCTGATCTCGCAGGTGTCCGTGCCGCAGGAGGCGTGGTCGTACCCGATGTTGTGGTCGTCGGCGATGGGGAACACGTGCATCTGCGGGTCGCACGTGACGCGCTCGTACACGCCGACGCCGTACTCGGCCTCGTCGGGCAGGTCGCCGGGCTCGAAGGGAGTGCAGGCAGAGAGCGCGAAGAACAGAGCGAGAGAGCGATTCATAGGACCTCCTGGACGCACCCCAGGTAGGCGACCGCCCGCTCACGCTCCGCTCAAAGCGCGCTCAAAGTCGGCAGCCGATCAGTCGACGAGGTCGGCGGCGAGCGACCAGCGTGTGGTGCCGTCGTCGTCGGTGTGCGTGACGATCGCTTCGCGGAGCCCGAGCCCGCGGAGCGTGGAGATCGCGACGTGTACGCGCCGCGTGCCGCTCTCGCCGACCAGCTTCTCGCCCGGCCAGACGGCCGTGCAGATGGCGGACACGTCGAGGGGCTCTCCGGAGGCCACGAGGGTGGCGAGGATGCGCTTCAGCACGCGCCGACCGCTGATGTCGACGGGCTCGCCCCCCGGCGGCACGAACCCGCCTCCGTCCCGCCGGACACGGGCCTGCGTGACGAGGAGCGCGGAGAGCGCCGCCAGCCAGCGCTGCTCGAACCGCGGGCCCGCGACGACGGGCTCTCCGGCGAGCGCAGCGAGGGTGAGCGCGCGGTACGGGCCTTCGGGCACCTCGCTGGCCAGGGCCGCGGACTGCGCGGGATCGTGGGGCGCGAGCGCGACGGCCAGCGCGGCGGTGAGCTCGGCCGAGCGGATGTCGGTGCGCGCTCTCAGCTCCGCCACGGCGACCGGTGCGAGCGCTGCTGCGGCCGCGCCGTGCCCGAGCATGGCGTGTGTGATGGCACGCCAGGCATCGAGCGGGCCGCGCGTGCGCTCGGTGTGCGGGGGCACCGGGCCGAGCACGGCTTCGGGCGGTCGACCCTCGAGCACGTCCATGCTGTGCGCGTTCAGCCACTGCCCGAGCGCGTCGTCGGGCTCGCCGAGCTGGCGCAGCTGGTCGGCGCACCCCAGGAAGTCGAGCCGGGCGGCGTCGATGTGACCGAGGTCTGCGTGGAGCACGGCGCGCACGCCCAGGAAGCGCGGGGCGAGCCAGGTGAACCCGGCGAGGTCTGCGGGGGCCTCCACGGCATCGAGCTCGGCCAGCACGAGGTCGGGAGGGTGTCCGGAGTCGCGGAGCGACGCGCACAGGGCGTACGTGGCCTGCGCCCGGCGGAAGGAGCCCGGCACGGCGCGCGCGATGGCGAACGCTTCCGCGGCCTCGGCAGGCCGGCCCATGGCGAAGAACACGGCGCCGAGCCGGAACCGCAGCCAGGGGTCGGGGGCCGTGGGGCTCGCGGCTTCGGCGGCGGCACAGGCCTGCCGGGCGAGGTCGAGCGCGAGGTCGAGCTCTCCGCGCGTGGTGCGCCACATGGCGCGCATCGACTGCCAGTACGGGCGCTCGGCGTCGGTGAGCGCGGGCTCGATGCGGGCGAGGGCGCGGTCGGCGTGCGCGGGGTCGTGGAGGTTGCAGGCCGCGGTGGCGACTGCGAGCCCCCACTGCACGCGGAGCGCGGGCGGGCCTTCGTCGGGCAGCGCGAGGTCGCGCTCGACCGTGGCGCGCTGGGGTCCCGCCCGGCGCTCGTGCGTCGCGAGGGCGAGCGCGGCACGGAGGCGGATGGCGGGGTCGGAGGAGTCGAGCAGCCACTCGAGGGCCGGCAGCAGGCGCTGGAGCGCGGGCGCGGACCCAGCGGGTGCGGCGCCATCGAGGTCGGCGGCGGCGGCTTCGGCGCGCGCGAGGATCGTGGGTGCGGCGCGGCCCTGGACGGCCCGGGGATCTCCGGGAACGGCGGCGACCGCGCGGATGGGCGCGAGCACGCGGAACGTGGGCGGAACCGTGCCCAGCGGGTGCACGAGCGCGGCGTCGAGCAGCTCGAGCAGGGGCTGGTCGACGGGGAGGTCGGCTGCGGCGGCCAGGAGGGGCACGTCGAACGCACCGGGGAGCGCGGACGCGACGGCCAGGACGTGCCGCGCGGGGTCCGACACGGCGGCGACGCCTTGCTGCACGGCTCCGAAGAGCTGGCTGCCCGCTCCGGTGCGCAGGACCTCGAGGACACGCGAGCGGAGGTCGGCGGGTGCGTACAGCCGCAGGAGGGTCGCGGCGAGCTCGAGCGCCAGCGGGACGCAGTCGAGGGTGCGCGCGAGCTCGGCGAGGTCGGCGTCGTCGAACGCTGCGCGCAGGCGGGCGCTCCGCACGCGCTCCCTGAGCAGCGCGGCCCCGTGGGCCTCGTCGAGCGGACCGAGCTCGAACACGAGCGCCTCGGGGAGGTCGAGGCGGCGGCGGGCCGTGAGCAGGACGGAGGCACGCGCGGCGAGGTCGGGGAGCACGGCCGCGAGGGCGGGCGCGGCTTCGTCGGCGGCGTCGAGCAGGAGGAGGGGCGTGCGCTCGACGGCGGCGAGCACGCCCTCGTAGGTGTCGACGGGGCTCTCGAGCGCGCGCGCGAGGGCGGTGCGCAGGGCGTCGGGGGTCGCGACCCCGTCGAGCTCGACGGTGCGGGAGGGCTCGAGGGCTTCGACGAGGGTGGTCTTCCCGATGCCCGCCGGACCCACCACGAGCACGACGGCGCCGCTGTCGAGCAGCGCGCGGACCTCGGCGAGCTCAGCCGTGCGTCCGATCGGCACGGATCAGTCGTTCCAGCCGGCCTCGAGCCCGGCCATCCTCTCGGCGAAGCCCGCCAGCATGGGCACGCGTGCGGGCTTCTCCATGTAGGCCATCGCGGCGAGCCCGAACGGGATCCCGATGAGCGCGAGGATGTAGACGAGTGAGATCAGCAGCACGAGCAGCGACGACAGGATGGACAGCAGGCCCCCGAGCCCGAGGATCGCGTCGACGATGCCGCCGCCCACGGACAGCAGGACGGTGAGGAGCGAGAAGACCACGGCACTCACGATGATGGCCCCGACCACGAGCAGGCCCTGAGCCGCGTGGAACCGGACGGTGCGGTTCTCCTTCTCGGTGATGAAGAACGCGGCGCTGGCGATGAGGTTCACCGACATGACCGGCACGTAGCAGAGCGCGCTCGCGAGCTTGGGGTCGAGGTTTCCGACGGTGGTGAGCTGGGTGTCCATGGGCACGGGGCCTCCAACGGAGGGCGGGATGTCCGCGTCGAACCGCGGAGCCGCCGTGCACCCTCTACCCGGGATCCGCGGATTCTGTCGACGGGAGCCCTGCCATGACGCGTTCGGCGCGCCGCGGCAGGGAGGCCGGAGGGTGCGGCGGAGCCGCAGTCCGACCGGAGGGAGGACCGAGCGCGCATGCGCGAGCCCGGAGGACGCCCGCCGACCGCCGGACCGGAGGGCCGGGGGGCGGGCCGCCCAGAAGAAGCCCGGATCTACGGCTGGATCTCGTACGTGAACGCCTGGGTGGCGCCGGCTCCGTCTGCGCCCGTCGGGTAGGTGACGGTGTACTCGCACATGCCGGCGGCGACGCCTTCGATCTCGAACCAGCCGAACTCCTTGCCCTGATCGGACCCGTTGCCGGCGAGGCTGTTGGCGAGGCGCACGTCGCAGATGTCGGGCGTGGTGGACGCGACGGCGAGCGTGACGTCGGCCTGGCAGATGGGCATGCCGGCGGCGCTGGGGAGGACGTAGAAGGGGTTCACGTCGCCCACGTCGATGTCTTCGAGGACGAAGGCGATGGGCTGGAGGACGCCGTCGATGTCGGCTTCGTCGACGATGGTGAGGTCGAGGGTGCTGGCGTCGATGTCGCTGGTGAACGTGACGCTGCCGGGGGCGCCCATGTCGATGCGCATGTACTGGCTGCCCTGGAAGGACGCGTCGAGGGTGGCGGGACCGTCGATCTGGATGGGGTAGTAGCCGTAGCCGATGACGGGCTCGGTGCCGCTGTTGGCGTTGGCCTCGAAGTCGAAGGGGACGTAGACGGACTGGCCAGTGAGGTAGGCGTAGTCGGTGGCTTCGACGCCGTTGAAGTTCTGGCAGCTGTGGCGCATGCGGTGGATGTCGGGCACGAGCACGCGGAGGTTGACGGAGTCGGTCTGCTCTTCGCCGGAGGTGTTGGTGCCCTTGACCTGGAGCTCGGTGTTGCCTTCGGCGAGCCCGGTGATGGTGACGATGTTGGCGCCGGTGATCTCGGTGCCGAACACGGCGGGGTCTTCGGCGGCGGCGTCGGTGAGCCCGACGGGCTGGTCGTCGCCGACCTGGGTGACGTTGACGTCGAGCTTGGCGCCGACGGCGATGGCCTTGTTGAAGTCGAGGAACGCTTCGTCGGCGAGGTAGCTGAAGCGGAAGTTGCCTTCGTTGCCGGTGACGACGCTCTTGCACGCGACGGACGCGAGGATCGCGATGGCGACGGCGGCGAGCTTGGGGGTGTGGCGCATGGGGGTCTCCTGTCTCTGCGGGGATTGGACCCGCCAGGACCCCGAACCGCAAAGGAAAAGTTCCCGGCGAAGGAGGGGTGGGGCGTCGAACGGCGCGGGCGGGAGGTTCGGCGCGGCTCTGGAGGGTCGCGGGTGAGAGGTCGGTGGGTGGGTGGCGACACTTTGGCGGGGATGGAGACGCTATGCCGGGTCTTCTGTCGCGTCCGTGACGCTATGGGGGTCGTTTGTCGCGGATGGGGTGGGGGAGATGCGCGTGTCGGTCGGTGACGCGCCAGATCGGGGGGCATGGTGTCGCTATGCCGGGTCTTCTGTCGCGTACGGGGGGCGTAGTCGGGTCGAGTGTCGCTTCGGGGAGGCGTAGTCGGGTCGAATGTCGCGTCGGGGAGTCGTAGTCGGGTCGAACGTCGCGGTGGGGCGGACGCTGGGTGGTGACCACGTGTCGAAGGGCCGGATTGTGACGGTTTCCTCGTGGTGTCGGCGTGATGGGTTTGGGACGCCGCGACGTTCGGGCGGGCTACGGCCGGGCGGTGCGACGTTCGGGTGGGCTACGGCGCGTCGGTGCGACGTTCGGTGGGACTACGCCTGACGACGGGGTGTGATGGGTGGGATCCGGGCCGTCGCGGGGCTAGGACGGGGCTCCGATGGTCGAACCGTCGCAGCTGTCGGCGGACCCGACGCGTTCGCGACTCCTGGAGGATGCATGCTGACCTCGCCGCTGACCCTGCGCTGCGGGCTCGTGATTCCCGAGCGGATCGCGCTCGCGCCGCTCACCAACACCCAGAGCCACACGGACGGCACGCTCGACGACGTGGAGCTCCGATGGCTCGTGCGGCGGGCGACGGGTGGGTTCCGGTTCGTGAGCACGTGCGCGGCGTTCGTGTCCGAGGAGGGGCATGCGTGGGACGGTCAGCTCGGCATCGCGTCCGACGCGCACCTGCCCGGGCTGACGCGGATGGCCGCGGCGCTGCGGGATGCGGGCGCGGTCTCGGTGGTCCAGCTGCACCACGGCGGGGTGGAAGCGAAGCTCGCGCCGGATCCGATCAGCACCGGCGGGCCGGACGGCGCGCGGGCCGCGACTCCCGAGGACCTGGCGCGGGTGGTGCGGGACTTCGTGGATGCGGCGGTCCGTGCGGAGCGGGCGGGGTTCGACGGGGTCGAGGTCCATGGCGCGAACGGGTACCTGTTCACCCAGTTCCTGGCGCCCGCCGACAACCCGCGCACGGATGCGTACGGCGGGAGCCTCGAGAATCGGGCCCGACTGCTCCGGGAGGCCGTGCGGGCCGTGCGTTCCGCGGTGTCGCCGGGCTTCGCGGTGGGCGTGCGGCTCTCCGTGGTCGACACGTGGGCGCAGCGGGGGCTCGTGCTGGCGGACGGCGTCCAGGTGGGCGGCTGGCTGGCGGAGGACGGGGTCGACTTCGTGCACCTGTCCCTGCGCGATGCGGCCGGTCCGCCGCCCTTCGAGCCCGACGCCGGCGTCGTGGTGCGTGCGCTCCGGGATGCCTTGCCCGCCGAGGTCGCGGTGTTCGCGGCGGGGGGCGTGTGGACGCGGGCGGATGCGGAGCGGGTCCACGGTGCGGGCGCGGACGTCGTGGTGCTCGGCAAGGTGGCCATCGGGAACCCCGACTGGCCGGGGTCTTCGCGCGACGCCGGGTGGGAGCCCGTACGGCCGCCGTACACCCCCGCCTACCTCGCGGAACAGGCCGTCGGAGAGCGGCTCGTCACGTACCTGAGCCGCTTCCCGGGCATGGTCGTGGGCGGGATGCCGGCGCGGTCCTGAGGTCGCCTGACGTGGGGCTGAAAGGGCGGCGTCCGACGTTCCGGACCAAGATGCTGGCGACCGAACGCGCGGAGACTCCGGTGCGTTCCGACCGACCAGGAGTGTTCAGATGTGGATGGTGTTGGCCTGCTTCTCGGCCTGGGCGCAGAGCTTCGAGTCTCCGATCAAGAGCCTGATGGGGCCCGAGGGCATCGCCGTGCTCGCGGACGGTTCGGAGGTGACGGGCAACCCGCTGATCATCCCGAAGGGGGTGGGCAACATCAAGAAGCTCACGCTGAAGCTCGAGGATGGCACGAAGATGAAGCTCGGCCCGGCGGACCTGCAGAGCTTCGCGCTCAAGCCGAACAAGCTGGCGAAGATGTCGAGCGCGGGCGGGTCCATCGTGGCGATGTCGAACAACAGCGACGTGTGGTCGAAGGACTACGCGTTCTTCGTCCCGGCGAAGCTCCCGAACGGGAAGCCGGCGATCCTCCAGCACCTGAACCGGGGGTTCGACTCGACGATGCACATCTTCGCCGACCCGGCGGGCCGCGAGACGAGCGGAGTGGGGGTGGGCGGGGTCCAGATCTCGGGCGGGATGCTGAAGTCGTACCTGGTCTGGAAGAAGGGCGCGGAGGCGTCGGTGCTCGTGAAGAAGGGCACGTACGACAAGCAGTGGGACGCGCTCTACGGCGACTGTGCGGCGATGACGAAGCCCGAGAAGCCGGAGTTCGACGACTTCGCGGCGCATGTGTCGGAGCACGCGCAGAAGTGCGGCGGCTGAGGGGATCGGGCGGTCGGGCTTGACGGGACGGGGTGAGGGGAGCACAGATCAGGGGCCGGGCGGTCTGCCTGGCGGAGTACGCTCATCCGGGGGCGCAACGGTTTCGACGGGGTCATGGTAGGCCAGGAACTGCGTGTCGAGGATGTGTGGTCACCTCGTAAAACATCCATGCAAACCAACGATAGTTGCCAACAACAACAATCACTTCGCTGCTCGGATGGCTGCCTAAGCTACTCGAGATGCCGGCCTAAAACCCCGGCACAGCCGTCTGGTCGAGACCTGTCTGGGGGTCCGACTGGGCGTATGCCACCAGAATAGTCCTGAGGCTGAGCGCGGCGCGCTGACCAGGGGACGATAAACCACAAACCGTCGCCGTCGAACCCGACTGTCGTTCTGCCTCAGGGACGACCGGGGGAGATTCACTGGGGCTACACACGTAGACGTTTCAGCTGAGTGATTTCGGACGCGGGTTCGACTCCCGCCGCCTCCACCATTCGCGACACGGGGCAGAACTTCGGTC
>JAWKRP010000013.1:0-233282 GCA_041389565.1 Myxococcota bacterium | reverse complement strand
TGGTGCGCCCACCGACCCAGTCCCACATCTCGAAGCGCGCGAGCCAGCCCTCTTCGCGGGCCTGGTGGTCGAGCCGGCTCCCGAGCCCGGTGACGGCCACGAAGTGCCCGCCGATCTCGAGGCCCGAGCGCGCGAATGCCCGCCGCACGAGCGTGATGCCGTTGGCGGTCTCGGCCGTGCCGCCGGACTTCGACACGCCGACCACCAGCGTGTGACGCAGGCGATCACCGACGGCGGCGAGCACCCGCGCGATGCCGTCGGGGTCGGTGTTGTCGACGAAGTGCAGCTGCAGGCCGGGCACCCCGAGAGCGTCGATCAGCAGCTGCGGACCGAGCGCGCTGCCGCCGATGCCGATGTGGATCACGTCGGTGAACCGCTCGCCGTCGGGCGCCGTGATCTCACCGGACCGCACGCCGTCGGCGAAGGCCAGCACGGCGTCGCGCGTGGTTCCGATCTGCTCGCCCTGGGCGATGGTGGGCGCCCGCTCGGGAGCCCGCAGCCAGTAGTGGCCGACCTGGCGCCCCTCGTCGGGGTTCGCGACGTTTCCGGCCTCGAGGCCCTCCATGTCTGCGAACGCCCCGCTCCAGTCGAGGCGATCGAGGTCGGCCTCCGTGAGCAGGGCACAGGTCAGGTCGACAGCCCAGGACTGGCCCGGGTGGGTGAGGAAGAGATCGCGCATCGGGTCGGAGCCTCGTGTGGGATCAGCCGTTGCCGGCGAACTTGTTCATGCGGAGCTGGCCCGCGCGACCGATGGCGTTCCACAGGTCGGTCGGGTCGCAGGACCCCTCGTGTAGCACGGCGCCGTCGCGATTGACCGCGTACACCGTCGGAATTCGCGTCGGCTTCGCTTCTCGCTGGACGAACGCCCGATAGTCTTCGAGCACGAGGAAGGGCAGGCCGGCCGCCGCCGCCATGTCTTCGCCGGTGAACCACTCGGGGTGGTGGTCGGACGTGCGGTCTTTCACGGTGGTGCACACGTGCAGCCCGACCACGAAGTCGGGGAAGTGCGCCGCGTAGTTCAGGAACCGCAGCATGAACTCGTTGTACCGGAGGTTTCCGCGGAACCCGCCCATCAGCGTGATGAGCAGGATCTGCGAGTCGTCCATCTGGGAGAGCGTCTGCTGGAGGTTCGCGCCCGGGTAGCCGTCGGTGCGGTACAGCTCGTACTGCGGGAACTTCCGCTTGTAGAGCGTGCGCAGCTCGGGCGTCTTCCCGGTGGTCTTCTCGAGGGCTCGCCGCACCTTCTGGAGCGGCTCCATCAGGAACGACTCCTCGAGGAGCTGCACGCCGAGGTCGCGCTTGCCCGACCGGAGCCGTTGCAGGCCCATGTAGGCCGTGGCGACTGCGTGGTACACGTCGGGCCAGTTGTGCGCGTGGACGTGCTTGAACTCCTTCACGAACGGGAAGCCCTCGTCTCCGCGCCCGGTCTCGACGAGCGCCGCGCCGTAGAACAGCGTGGCCGGGTGGTTCTGGGGCTTCGGCTTGCCGCCGCCGATGAACTTCGCGAACAGGCCCGACGTGAGCGCGCTGTTGCCGGACAGCGCCCGCAGCGACAGCCGCTCGAGGACCTCCCACGAGCCCTGCTTCCACAGCTCGAGCAGCGCATCGGGGCCGTCGGAGCCGGGGTTGTAGTAGGTGCGGATGTTCTCCACGCTGCGGGCGAGCGTCATGCCCATCAGCGCGGCGGTGGTCTTCAGGCGGATGATCTCGCCGTCCTGGTGGAAGACGTACGTGTGCTCGTTCGTGGGGGTGGCGAGCAGCGTGGGGTCGAGCAGGCCCTCGTCCTGCTCCTCGACCTGCACGAGCGTGCCGGGCTTCACGCCGAGCTCGTGCGGGATGGAGTACTTCGACACGCGCTCCACCACGAGGCAGTCACGCGCGGGGGGCGCGGCACCAGTGCGGCGGTCGAGCGTCTTCACGATGTCGGCGCGGAACTTCTCGAGCACGGGGTCGGCCACGCTCGCGTGCCCGATCATCGTCTGCTCGCTCGGCTCGGCCTGCTCCTCCATGTCCTGCTGGACCACCGCATCCGCGATCGGGCGGATGGGCGCGCCGGTGCCGTTCTCGATGGCGGCCACGACGGCACGGGCGCTGGCCGGACGGTCGTCGGGCTGCTTCTCGAGCAGCTTCGCCACGAGCACGTCGAGCCACTCGTCGACGCCCTTCACCTTGGACGAGAGGGGCGCGGGCACCTCGTTGACGTGCTTGTCCATCACCTTGTACGGACGGCCCGTGAACGGGGGTTTCCCCACGATCATCTCGTACATCACGATGCCGAGCGCGTAGAGGTCGGCGCGGTGATCGCACTCGAAGTCCTCGATGTACTCGGGCGCCATGTAGTTCGGAGTGCCGACGCGCACGCCCACGGCGGTGAGACTGGTGTCCTCGTCGGCGGACTTGTCGGCCACGCCAGCCAGACCGAAGTCCAGCACCTTCACCCGCACGCCTTCGTCGGTGACGTTCTCGATCAGCAGGATGTTGTCGGGCGACAGGTCGCGGTGGACGATCCCGATGTCGTGCGCGGCCTCGAGCGCCAGCGCGACCTGCGCCGCCACGTCGACGGCGCGCTTCGGATCCATCTTGCCCTTCTCTTCGAGGCGCTCGGCGAGGGTGTCGCCCTCGATGAACTCCTGCACGAGCCAGGGCAGCCCGTCGGGCGTCTTGCCGGCCTCGAACACGTGCACGCTGTTCGGGTGCTGGATGCGCGACTGCACACGAATCTCACGCTCGAACCGCCGCATCGCCTCCTCTTCCCCGAACAGCGCGGAGTCGAGGATCTTCACGGCGAACATGGCGTTGTCGTCGAGGCGACGGGCCACGTAGACGTTCCCCATGCGGCCGTCGCGGAGGTAGCCGGTGATCCTGTAGCGGTCGCCGATGACCGTGCCGGTGATCTGCTGTGTCATGTGCGCGATAATAGACCCCATGGGAAATGGACGCAGGCTGGATCGCGAGGGGGCTCTGGAGTTGCTTCGGAGCCAGCACACCTTTCCGGGGGTGTACACGTTCCGGGTCGTCGTCCGACCCGACTTCACGACGGGCGTCGTGACCGCGATCGCCGCCGCGCTCGGGGAGCGGGGCTCGGTGCGTGATGTCGTCGAGCGCGCCTCGCGTGCGGGCAACTACATGTCCCTCCACGTCCAGGCCGACATGGACGGCGCGGAGGTCGTGCTCGACGTGTACGACGTCATCGGGAAGCTCGACGGCGTGGTCATGAGCCTGTGAGTTTCCTCCCCGGCGCGCTGCGATAGGAGCCGTCGGAGGAGATCGCATGACCCGCACCACGTCCTTCCTGTGTGTCGCCGCCCTGGGCCTCATGGCGTGCAACAAGGTCCCGTACACCGACCGCAAGCAGCTCAACGTCATCCCCGGCGGCATCATGAACGCGGCCGGCGCCCAGACGTACTCGGCCACGCTCGCCGAGGTGCAGGTGCGTACGGGCGACGACGACGTGAAGACGCTCAAGCGGGTCGGCGGCCGCATCAGCAAGGTCGCGAACCAGCCGAAGTTCGACTGGCAGTACAACCTGCTCGACGATCCCACGGTCAACGCCTGGTGCCTGCCCGGTGGGTACATCGGCTTCTACTCGGGCATCCTGCCCACACTGAAGAACGAGTCCGGCATGGCGTTCGTCATGGGCCACGAGGTCGGGCACGCCGTCGCGAAGCACGGCGCCGAGCGCCTGAGCCAGCAGATCGGCGTGATCGGCGGCCTCACGGTCATCGAGGCCTGGATCCAGGGCAAGAGCAAGCTCACCCCCGAGCAGAAGGCCGCGCTGTTCGGCGCGCTCGGGCTCGGTGCCGAGGTCGGCGTGCTGCTCCCGTTCTCGCGCCTCCACGAGTCCGAGGCCGACGTCATCGGCATGATGTACATGGCCGACTCCGGCTACCCGCCCGAGGAGTCCACGGAGGTGTGGGTGCGCATGGGTCAGCTCGGGGGCGAGAAGCCGCCCACCTTCCTGTCCACGCACCCGTCCGACGAGCAGCGGATCAAGAACCTCAACAAGTGGATGCCGCAGGCGAAGAAGAAGTACCTGCGGAACAAGCTCCAGGGCGACGTCACCTCCGACCGGTGGTGATCGCCTCGATCGCGCCGCGTCGTTCGCGCACCGAGGCCGCGAGCGACGCCTGGCCACGGGCCCGCAGCAGGTTGTGCTCGCCACGGCCCCCGTACGCTGGGTCGAACCCGAAGTACGACTCCTCGAGCGCGTCGCGGGCGAACCGTGCGGCCAGCTCGATGCAGATGCGCTCGAGGCCCGGCCCGATGGCCGCCCACTCCTCCGGGGTGAGCGAAGCGCTCGACCGGTAGCCTTCCATCGCCGCGCGGAAGAGGTCGAGATCGAGCTCCGCCCGCGTGACGTTCTCGCTCGCGGGGTTGCACCACGACCGCATCGCGTCGCCGAGCTCCACGTCGATGGTGCCGTGCGCGAGGGTGTCGAGGTCGATCAGGGCCGTCGCAGCGGGCCCCGTGAAGCGCACGTTCGAGATCTTCAGGTCGCCGTGGATGATGCGCACCGGCAGATCCGTGGGCCCCGACCACGCATCCCAGGCGTCGAGCAGGGGGTCGGCCAGGCGCGCGACCTCGCTGTACAGGCGATGCCCGCGATGGAGCATCAGGGCCGTGCGCAGGCCGGTGATGTGGGCGTCGGTGTCGTGCGCCCCGGGCCGCGTGAAGTGGAACTCGTGCTCGAGGTCGGCCGTGGCGGCATGGAAGCGGGCCACCAGCGCTCCGGCCTCGCGTGCATCGGCCGGATCCGCGATCTTGTCGATCGTGCGGTCTCCCACCGGCAGGAGCACCCGCCACACGCCGCCCTCCGGGTCGGTGTGCCAGAGGCCCCCCGTCTTCGTGGGCACCAGGCGGGTGGTGGGCTCCCCCCGTGCAGCCAGGTGCCGCGTGACGGCCTCGATGTCGTGGTGCACCTCCGCCCGGAAGATCGCGGTGTTCAGCCGCTGCAGCACGCCCATCAGCCGCCCACGCACGGCGACCCCGTGCGTCTGGTTGATCAACCCCGAGCCGGCATCGACGACGGTCGCGCCGGGGGGCCAGATCCAGGCGTCCAGCACGGCCTCGAGCGTCACGCGTCCTCCTTCCGGCAGCAGCCTAGATCGGAAGGCCGGCCGATGCACAAGGCAAATCGGCGGGGGTGCCGTCCCGGCCGGATCCAAAGGTTGCAAATGAATATCATTTTCAGTATACTGGCGGTTCGAGGAGGACGAGGTCGTGTCCATCCGCCTGCTGCTGGTGCCGGTGATCTTCGCTGGCTGTGTCCCTTCCACCGCCCCCGTGGAGTCGGAGCTCGCGCTGCGGCGCGACGTCCTGCACGCGCTGCACACCGAGGTCGTCGCGGCCGGCTACGCCGATCTCACGGCCCGCTCGGCGGTGCTGTCCGACGCCGCGAGCGCGTTCTGCACGGCTCCCGATGCCGCAGGGCTCGAGGCCGTGCGCACCGCCTGGCTCGAGGCGCGCACCCCGTGGAAACAGCTCGAGGTCGTCGGGTTCGGCCCCGTGGTCGACGAGCCGTACCGGTTCGGTCCGCTGCTCGACTTCTGGCCGGTCCGCGAGACCGTCGTCGACGACCTCCTGGCGTCCGAGGCGCCCGTCGGGCCCGCCGACGTCGCGACGTTCGGCGCGTCCACCCGCGGATTCCCCGTGCTCGACTACCTCCTGTGGGGCCCCGGAGAAGGCAGCCTCGATGCGTTCGTCGCGAGCCCCCGTCGCTGCACGTACGTCGCTTCGCTCTCCGCCGATCTGCACACGAACGCCGCAGCGCTCGAAGCCGCGTGGGTCGCGTACGCTCCCGCCCTCGAAGACCCAGCGGCCGCAGGCACCCTGCCGTACGCCGACACGCAGGAGGTCGTCGACGAGTGGGTGAACCGCATGCTGTTCACGATCGACGACATCCGCGCCGAGAAGCTCGGAAAACCGCTGGGCGACAGCTCGGGCGGGGTGCCGCTGACCGATGCCGTGGAGTCCCGGTACAGCGGTCGGTCGCTGCGCGACACGCGCGATGCCTTCGCCGGGGTCGAGCGCCTGTTCGAAGGCGAGCCCACGGGGTTCCAGGAGCTGATGCCCGACTCGCGCACGCCCATCGGGTTCTTCGAGGACTTCGCCGAGCGTCGTCGGCTGGCTCGCGAAGCGCTCGAAGCCATCCCCGAGACCCTCGAGGAGAGCGTGGTGGCGGCGCCCGATCGCGTGGTGGCCGCGCAGGACGCGCTGCGCGAGGTGCAGGTATCGATCCAGGTCGACATGGCGCAGGCGCTCGGCGTCACGCTCGCGTTCAACGACAACGACGGCGACTGAGGCCGGCCGGTCCGTGTCGAGCCGTGCCCGCGTGACCGACGCGCTCGGGCTCCGCGTCGATGGCGCGAGCGTGTGGGCGTTCCGCGTGCTGTTCGGGGCGCTCCTGGCCGTGATGCCCGTACGGTTCGCGGCCTACGGCTGGATCGAGGAGCTCTACCTCGCTCCCACCTACCACTTCGCGTGGGTGAGCTGGGCCGTCGTGCCCCCGGCCGGTGTGCTGTACGCGATGCACGTCGGGCTGGCCGCGTGTGGGGTCGCGATCGCCGCCGGGGTCGCGGTGAGGCCCGCCCTGTGGGCCTATCTCGTGGGGTTCGGGTACCTCGAGCTGCTCGACAAGACGCTGTACCTCAACCACTACGTGCTCGTGACGCTCCTGCTGGTCACCCTCGCGGTGGTGCCGCTCCCGGGCCGCTCCGACCGGGTGCCCCGATGGGTCGTGGGGCTGCTGCGGCTCGAGCTCGGGCTCGTGTGGACGTGGGCGGGCATCTGCAAGCTCAACGCCGACTGGATGCTCCGCGGCGAGCCCCTGCACACCTGGCTGCGCGCCCGCATGGAGCTGCCGTGGATCGGCCCGTGGCTCGGGCTGCCGGAGACGGCGCTCGCGATGAGCTGGGGCGGCGCCGCCTTCGATCTCGGCATCGCGCCGCTGCTGCTGGTCGAGCGGACGCGCCCGCTCGGGTTCGTGCTGCTGGTGGGCTTCCATGCGATCACGGGGCTGCTGTTCCCGATCGGCGTGTTCCCGTGGGTGATGCTGCTCGGTGCGCTGCTGTTCCTGCCCGAGTCGTGGCCGCGGCGCGTGCTCCCGTCGCTCGGGCCCGCCCTGGAGCCGGAGCCCGGAAGCATGCCCGTGGGGACCGCCGTGCTGGTGGGGGCCTTCGCGGTGCTGCTCGCGATCTGGCCCGCCCGGAGCGCGCTGATCCCGGGCGACGTGATGTGGACCGAGCAGGGCTTCCGGTTCTCGTGGCGCGTGCTGCTGATCGAGAAGACCGGTCAGGTCGACTACCGCGTGGTCGACCGTGCGACCGGGCGCTCGTGGACCACCAGTCCCCGACAGGAGCTCACGGAGCTGCAGCACAAGCAGATGCGCACGCAGCCCGACATGATCCTCGACTACGCGCACCACCTGGCGGAGCGCGAGGCGGCCGCCGGGCGGGACGTGGCGGTGTACGCCGAGAGCTACGCGAGCCTGAACGGGCGGCCGAGCCAGCGCCTGGTGTCGCCGGACGTCGACCTCACCACGCTCACCGGCTGGGAGACCGGCTGGATCGTGCCGCTCAGAGATCCGCCAGGAAGGTGAGCACGGCCGCGCGGTCGCCGGCGTCGAGCTCGGTGTACGCGTCGCGCGCCTCCTCCGCTTCGCCGCCATGCCAGAGCACGGCCTCCTCGAGGTTCCGCGCGCGCCCGTCGTGCAGGTAGCGGGAGTGGCCGTTCACGTCGGGGATCAGGCCGAGCCCCCACAGGGGTGGGGTCTTCCACTCGGTGCCGCTCGCTTCTCCGAGCGGACGATCGTCGGCGAGGTCGGGCCCCATGTCGTGGAGCAGGAGGTCGGTGTACGGCCAGATCGCCTGACCCTCGAGCTCGGGGAGGGGAGGGAACGGGCCGGTGGTGTGGGACGGCGTGTGGCACGCGTCGCAACCGAGCCGTGAGAACAGCCACTTCCCGCGCAGCACCTCGGGATCCTCCCAGCTGCGGCGGACGGGCACGGCGAGAGCCCGCGAGTACAGCGCGACCCGGGCGAGCACGTCGGGGTCGAGCTCGGGGTCTCCGCCATCGAGGGCGGTGGCGCAGGCCTCCTGGGCCGGCGTGCAGTCGTCGGTGGGGACCAGCGTGCTCGTGATCCCGAGGTCTCCCGCGAACGCCCCCGCCACCTGGTGGAGGACCGTCGGAGCGTCGCCCTTCCAGCCGAACCGACCCATCGCGAGCGCGCCGGTCTCGGCGTCGATCGAGCGCTGCACCCGCCCGGAGATCCCGTCTCCGTCGGCGTCGTCGGGGTCGGCCCGCGCCACGAGCGCGTCTTCGGGGATGGCTTCGAGCAGGCCGAGCCCGATCATCTGCGGGGCGATGCGGGGCGAGACCTGGAGCGCGGGGTCGAGCGGGCCGTACGCGGGATCCTCGAACCGGTAGTCGGGGACACCCAGCGACCACGGCTCGCCATCCGCGAAGGTGCCGGCGCGCTCTGCCCAGGTGGCGACCGGACGCACCTCCGCGGGCACCCCCGGGTTGCCGAGATCCTGGAGCTGGCCGCCGTACACGGGGTCGGGCTGGCCATCGGGACCCGAGATGCGGAACAGCAGGCCGATCATGGGCCCCTGCCCGTCTTCGGGAGGCGCCGCCCGACCGTCGCGCGCGTGGCATGCAGAGCACGAGCGCGCATTGAAGATCGGGCCGAGCCCGTCGCGGTTCTCGGTGGACGCGGGCGCTTCGACCCATGCCGCGCTGAAGAACGAGTTGCCCGCGTAGAACAGGCTGTCGTGCTCGGGCGTCAGCAGGTCGGCCGGGCGCAGGAAGGCGTTCGTGCCGAGCGTGAACGTGTTCGTCGCTCCGCCGCCCGGCAGCCACTCCCCGTCTTCGACAGCCGCGAGCCTCGGCCCACAGCCGATCGCGAGCAGCCCGACCCAGCCCGCCGCCCTCATTCGGGGACCGGCACCGAGAGGCCGAAGGCGATGAACACGTCTTCCAGCAGGCCCTCCTGCGTGCGCAGGGAGTCGATCAGGGCCTGCACGCGGGCGTTCCCGGCGGCATTCGTCGGATCGATCTCGTGCTCGAAGGGGTTCTCGAGCGCTTCGGCCAGCTGCAGGCTCTCGTCGATGCGCGCGGTGATCTGGGCGGCGAGCTCGGGCTCGGCCTCGGCCACCACACCTTCGATCGAGCCCGCCCACGCGGCCTGGATGCCTCGCACGTCTTCCACCATGTCGACCTTCGTATTGTCCGAGAAGCAGGAGTGCTCGTCTTCCCGATCGCCGCTGTCGAGCGCGGCCTGGAGGCGCTCGCCGCCGGTTTCGAAGCCCGACAGGATGATCATCCCGGTGAGCACGCGCCCGAACGACTCCTCCGGAGCGCCCTCGAAGCCCGTGCGGTACGGCGCGGTGGGAGCCCAGGCGTCGTGCACCTGCTCGAGGTTCGCCACGAGGAGGTCCCCCGCGACGGTGAGGTACTGCCCGCGACGGTCCTGGTTCGCGGCCGTGCCCGACCCGTCGGTCACGAAGTCGGTGTGCGGGCGCTCGCCCGGGCCCGTGTCGCTCAGGTCCTGTCCCCACAGCAGGAACTCGATCGCGTGGTAGCCCGTGGCGATGTTCTTCTCGCCGCCCTGCTCGTTGAGGGACGCGAGCGCGTCGCCGTCGATGAGGTCGGTGCCGTTCACGATGCCGGCGGCGTCGTTCCCGACGACGTAGTCGATGTAGTTCTCGTCGAGCGGCCACGCGTTGAGCAGCCCCTCGGGGCCGTCGTCGGGGTTGTCGATCGGGCCGTCGGAGAACCGGAACACCTCGGTGCGCAGGTACGCGGGACGCGAATCGAGCCACGCCTGACGGGCCGACGCGAGGGTGGACTCCGTCGGGCCCGCCACGAGGGCCTCGAGAGCGGTGTCGAGCGCGCGGGCACCCGTGAGCGCGTCGGCGTAGCTCTGCTCGACGTGGGCGGCGTGGTCGGACACGGCGGACGCGGTGGACTCGGGCCACACGAAGCCCTCCGGCTCGTCGGGGGTGCAGGCGGCGGCGAGGAGGAGGGCGAGGGGCGCGACGGACTTCATCGAGGACTCCTGGTGGAGAATGAAAGTGATTTTCATTTTCACTTGGTGACAGGAGTTGCGCCAGCCCCTTTTTCGGACCCGCGTCGGAAGCGACCGACGAGCGGCCTACCAGTCCTCTTCGTCGTCGGGCGCCAGCAGCACCTCGGTGAGCCACGGCACCGTCTCGGAGAGCGCGATGCCCCCGCGGATCGAGCCCACCGTCGGGGCTGCGGCCGTGCTCACGGTCACGATGATCCACCACGGCACGCCGTTCGGCTGGAGCCCGAACAGGATCGCGAGCCCCCACACCGACACGACGACGCCCCACACCGCCAGGACCGCCACGGTGGTCGGGGGGTATGCGGTGGTCCACTCGACCCGGCTGCCCGTGCCGGTCGCCACGATCTCGCCCACGAAGCACGGCGAGAACACGCTCGCCCACATGGCCCCGAGCCGCGGCCCGACCGCGAAACGGCCCGGCCGGAGCGGGGTGAAGTACACCGGGCAGCCGGACGATCCCCACGCCAACAGCTCGGAGCGGGTGGGGAACCACAGCGACCGCACCACCAGCGCCTGCCGGGCCAGACGCTGCTGAACGGCCTCCGGGGGCGTCGGCAGGTCGGTCGGGGGGATGGCGTCGGAGCCGGGCACGCGCCCCCCTATCTGCGGTACACTCCAGCGTCAGACAGGAGCGAAGCTTGGCCACCGTCCAGGACACCCTCGATCTCTCCGGAACCGCCGTCCTGCCGAGCGTTCTCACGCCCGGCGACCCGGCCGCGGATGCAATCCTGCACCTGCTGGCCCACATGGCGAACTCCGACGGAGTCCTCCACGAGGGAGAGATGCAGTTCCTCCAGACCATCCTGCCGGGGCGGTCGCCAGAGTCGCTCCGGGCGTGGGTGGCCGACGTGGGCAGCGAGCCGCCGCTGCTCGACGAGGTCGCGGAGGCCATCACCGACGACGACATGCGGTGGACGTGCCTGCGCTTCACGGCCCGCATGGCCTGGAAAGACGGCGAGCTGCAGGAGGAGGAGCGCTCGTTCCTGTCGAACCTCGCCGGAACGCTGGGTCTGCCGCGGTTCGCGGTCGATCGTGTGCTGCGCGAGATGGAGCCCTCGCACTCGCGCTTCACCACGGCACGCATCATCGAGGTGATGCAGTCGGTGAAGTGGAACGCCGTGCAGATCGCGAGCGGGCCCATCGCCAGCGGCGATCTCGCAGCCGTCGCGCCGATCGGCGAACAGTGCGTGTGCCGCGTCGGGCTCGACAAGGTCGAGGTGATGGGGCTGTACGAGGGCGGGCTGTCGGCGCGCTTCCTCGAGGGCCCGTGCTACCTCACCTGGAGCGAGATCGTCAGCTACAGCCGCGACTTCGGGCTCGGGAGCTCGGTGCGGCTCGTCACCGAGGGTGGGGTCACGTTCACCCTCGTCGACTCCCGGCTCACCGGCATCTGCCTGGTGCTCGACGTGCTGCTCGGCGGCGGGGAGCGCGTGAAGGGCGAGGCCCCCAAGGTCCAGCTCGTCAGCGGGGAATAGCCACGTGGGCGCAGCGCTGTTCGATCTCGATCGCACGCTGCTCGACTGCAACTCCGGTCGGCTCTGGGTCGCGCACGAGTGGCGTCAGGGCCGCATCGGGTGGCGGGATGCCGCGTGGGCGTCGTGGTGGCTCGCCCGCTACACGCTCGGCATGGCGGAGGGCATGGAAGACGTGTTCGAGATCGCCGTCGCGTCGTTCGAGGGCGTCGAAGAGGAGCTCGTGAAGCAGCGCACCCAAGCGTGGTTCGACGACGAGTGTGCGTCGCGCCTGCGCCCGGGAGCGGCGGAGGCCCTCGAGAAGCACCGTGCGGCGGGCGATCGGCTCGTGCTCGCCACGTCCAGCACGCTGTACTCGGCGCTGGCGGCCCAGAAGCTGTGGGGCTTCGACGACCTCGTGTGCACGCGGCTCGAGGTGCGCGACGGGCGGTTCACGGGGCGCATCAGCGGGCTCGCGTACGGAGAGGCGAAGCTCGAGCGCGTGCGGGAGTGGGCCCGTGAGCACGCGGTCGATCTCGGCGACTGCACCTTCTACACCGACTCGATCACCGATCTGTCCGTGATGGAGGCCGTGGGGGCGCCCGTCGCGGTGAACCCCGACGTGAAGCTGTCGCGCCTGGCGTCGGCGCGGTC
Organism: Myxococcota bacterium; assembly: GCA_041389565.1. Classification (GTDB taxonomy): domain Bacteria; phylum Myxococcota_A; class UBA796; order UBA796; genus JACKEQ01. The sequence goes on along the minus strand of JAWKRP010000013.1, from coordinate 221,090 downwards.
GTGGCCCACGGTCGACTGGGGCCGCGGATGACCCGCGCGGTCGGCATCCCCCTCGGTCCCTTCCAGCTCTCCAGCCGCATCGGGGTCGGGGGCGGCGGCGAGGTGTGGAGCGGCATGCACGTACGGCAGGGCGTGCCTGTGGCCGTGAAGGTGATCACGGCCGACCGCGCGCGCGACGAGAAGTACCAGCAGGCCTTCGAGAACGAGGTCCGCGCGGTGGCGGGCCTCGATCACCCGGGAATCGTGACGGTCCTCGACTACGGGATCGTCGACGCCGAGGCCGAGAAGCGGTCGAACGGCCAGATCGTGTCGGGGGCGCCGTACCTCGCGATGGAGCTCGCGGAGCGGGGGTCCCTGCGCCAGGCGCTGCTGCCGCTCACCTTCGACGACCTGCGCCTGTGGCTCCTGTGGCTGCTCGACATCCTCGGCCACGCGCATGCGCTCGGGGTGATCCACCGCGATCTGAAGCCCGGGAACGTGCTCGTGTTCGAGCACCCGGCGGTGCCGGGCGATGCCGATGGCGCGAGCCGTCTGCGCCTCACGGACTTCGGGCTCGCGCACGCCACCGACGGTGGGTCCGTGCTGAAGGGCACCGCGGGCACCCCGATCTTCATGGCACCGGAGCAGTTCCGGGGGCGGTGGCGGGAGTTCGGGCCCCCCACCGACCTGTACGCGCTCGGGTGCATGGCGTACACGCTCGCTGCGGGCACCACCCCGTTCCGGGCCCGCGAGATCGGCGAGCTCATGAACGCGCACCTGTCCGAGCACGCGCCGCCGCTGGTCGCCCGCTTCCCGGTGCCCGAGGGCTTCGACGGGTGGCTCCGGCGCCTGATGCACAAGCGTCCCGACCGGCGGTTCCAGCGCGCCGCCGACGCCGCGCACGCGCTGGTGTCGCTCGGAGAGCCCGGTGACGGGCCGGGATTCGAGGGGGTGCTGCCCGCAGATGCCCGTCCCACGTGGTCTCCGCCGACTGCGCAGTCCGACGAGATGCTCGTCGAGACGGCCACCGAGATGACCTTCCAGACCGAAGCGACCGAGGGCACCCAGACCGGCACGGTCGATGTCGATGTCGAGGTCGCGGAGCTGGACGTCACCATCGACGAGCCCGAGGACGACTACTGTCCGCGGGCCCTGCCCCCGCTCCCCGGCACGTGGCGCGCCGAGCTCCCGCATCGCCCGTCGATGCAGCTCATCGGCGCCGGTCTCGGGCTGTACGGGCTGCGGTCGATCCCGCTCGTCGCGCGGAACGACGAGCGCACGCTCCTGTGGCGCGCGCTCACCGAGGTGCGAGCGGGCGAAGGCACCCGTGCAGTCGTGCTGCGTGGTCGGTCGGGCACCGGGAAGAGCCGGCTGGCGCAGTGGATGTGTCGCCTGGCCGACAGTGTCGGGAGCGCCATGGTGGTGCGCGCGTCCCACAGCCCGGGTGGCGGTCCCGCGGATGGGCTCGGCCGGATGATGAGCCAGCTCACGCGCTGCGTGGGGCTCGATCGCGACGCCCTGGGCGCGTGGTTGGTGCGGTGGCTGCGGGCCCGCGGCATCCACGACGGCCGCGAAGCGCGTGCCCTGCTCGAGATCATCGCGCCGCGCGGGGGCGACGAGCCCATGCTCGCGTCCGCCAACGAGCGGCATGCCCTCGTGCAGCGGGTGCTCGCGGCGGTCGCCAAGTCCCACACCGACGGCCTCGAGCCGCGTCCGGTGCTGTTGTGGCTCGACGACGTGCAGTGGGGCCAGGACTCCCTGGGTCTCGTGCAGTGGCTCCTGGAGCAGGGCGCACAGTCCGGTCCGCCCATGCTCCTCGTGATGACCGCCCAGGACGAGGCGCTGCCCACCCGTCCCGTCGAGGCCGAGCGTCTCGCGGCCATCGAGGCCTCCCAGGCCGTGCGCACGGTGCTCGTCGGGCCGCTGTCCGCCAGGAACCGCACGATCCTGGTCCAGGAGCTGCTCCACCTCGAAGGCGAGCTCGCCGAGCAGGTCGAGAAGCGCACTCAGGGGAACCCGCTGTTCGCGGTGCAGCTCGTGGGCGACTGGGTCCGGCGCGGGGTGCTCGAGGTCGGCCAGACCGGCTTCGTGCTGCGTCCCGGCGAGCGCGCGGTCATCCCCGACGACATCCACCAGCTGTGGGCCTCGCGCGTCGAGCGCGTGCTCGAGGAGGAGGGGGAGGGCCAGCTCGCGCTGCTGGAGCTCGCAGCCATCCTCGGAACCGACGTCGACGACTCCGAGTGGCGCGGCGCTTCCCGGGTGGCCGGGCTCACGATCCACCCGGGCCTCATCGCGTCGATGGTGCGCAACGGGCTCGCCCGGCACGGCGAGGACGCCTGGTCGTTCTCCCACGGCATGCTTCGCGAGTCCCTCGAGCGTTCGGCCCGTGAGACCGGGCGCTTCCAGATGCTCCATCGCGCGTGCGCGACCACGCTCCAGATCCGGTGGGATGCGAATCCCCAGCGTGGTCTGGCCGAGCGGCTCGGGCGGCACCTGGCACTCGGCGGGCGTGAGGAGGAAGCGCTGGGTCCGCTGCTGGCCGGGGCTCGCGAGCGTCGCGCGATGTCCGACTACACGGGCGCCATCGGGGTGCTCGACCGCCGCGACCGCCTGCTCGACGACGTGGCCGTGCCGCCGACCGATCCCCGCCGCGGCGAGGGCTGGGTGGCGCGCGCCGACGTGCTGATCTGCATGGGTCGGCTCGAAGAGGCGGAGAGCTGGGCGAACCGCGTCGTGGAGGTGGGCCGGCGCAAGTACTGGGAGGCGCTGATGGCGCCGGCCCTCCGCCATGCGGCCATCGCGTCGGGCAAGCGCGGCCTGTTCACGGCGGCACAGCGGCGGCTGTCGCGAGCCATCGAGGCCGCGCACTTCGGGGGCAACGAGCGCGAAGCGGCCCGGTGTCGCTTGTTCCTCGGCGAGGTCGCGCGGCTCCAGGGCGCGTACGAGGAGGCCGCCGGGCACTGCCGGAAGGCGCTGTCGCGGTTCAAGGCCCTCGACGACACGCGGGGGCAGGGCGAGGCGTACAACGCGCTCGCTGGCGTGTGCCTGGGCATGGGCCAGCTCGAGCAGGCGGAGCGCTACTGTCGCGCGGCCATCGAGCGGTTCGACACGGTGGGCGCGCGGTTCGGGGTCGCGAGCGCGCAGAACTCGCTCGGTGACGTGCTGCGCGCCACGGGAGAGCTCGACGAGGCGTCGCGGGAGTACGAGCACGCGGAGTCGGGCCTGCGGGCGCTCGGCTCGCCGGAGTACCGCGTGGCTGCGCTGAACCGGGCGCTGGTCGACGTCACGCTCGAGCGGTGGACGGAGGCTCGCGAGGGGTTGCTGCCGATCCTCGACGACATGAAGCGGGCCCGCCGGGCCGGGCTGCTCGCGATCTGTCACACCGCGCTGCTGCCGTGCTTCGCCGCCGTGAAGGACTGGCGGGCGTTCACCCGGCACCTGCAGGCCGCGCGCCGCCAGCTCCGCGACACGCAGATCGTGGATCCCGACATCGCGCACTGTATGGAGGTCGCCGCGCGGCTGTGCCGGGAGCGCGGAAACGCAGACGCCGCGCAGACGACCGCCGAGATCGCGTTCTCCCAGTGGCGCACGCTCGGCCGCCTCAAGGAGCTCGACGCGCTGAGGCGCGAGTTCAAGGTGGGGTAGGATTCCCGTCAGGGGGTTCCATGCACGTGCTCATCGACTTCACGGGCGCCGGATAGCGTTGGTCGGTGCGGGCCCCGTCAGCGGGGCTTCTCGCCCACACCCACATCGACGGCCCAGTAGCCGCCCGCCGAGACGGAGCGATCCACCACGTAGATCGTCTGGGCGTCCCACCCGCCTGCGCCCGAGCCCCACTGGAGGTTCGACAGGTAGCCGCCGGTGACCGCGAACACCTCGACGGGCGCGCCTCCACCGGCTGGATAGCGCCATAGCGTGCTGCTGCCCGTGAACGACGTGGTCACGACGTACACGTTGTCGCAGCGGTCGGTGCCCATCCCGAGCAGCTCGAACTGGCCCGCCGGCGCGTCGGCCCACAGCGTGGCTCCCCCCGAGGGCGCGCCCGCAGCATCGAGGGGGACGGCCCAGATGCCGTTGTGTGCGCTGATGTACAAGACGCTGGAGTCGACCGAGAGCGTGATCCCGTTGGGCGACTGCCACGGCGCCGTCTGGAACCCGAGCACCTGGTCCTGCGTGACGGGATCGATGCGACGCAGGCCCACGATGTCGACGACGTAGATGTGCCCGGCCGGGTGCACCTCGATGCCGCCCGCGTAGCCGAAGCCCGAGAACACCACGGTGGTCGCGCCGTCGGGCTGCACCCGGTACAGCGTGCCCGTGTCGACGTTGTGGTAGACGAGGTCGCCCGACGGGAGCCGGCGCAGCGACGAAGGGCCGACCGTGCCGGGCTGCGCGGACACCCACGGGACGACCGGGCCCGGAGGATGGGCGGAGCGCGTCAGGAACCCGTTCTCGTGGCTGATGAGGTCGGGACCGTCGAACGCGAAGTCCTCAGTGGCCGGCGGACCGGTGAGCTGCGTCGCAGACCACGGCCCGGACGGGATGGAAGCGCACTCGAGGGCCGGGAGCCCCGTGTCGGCGGTGTGGACGGGAGTGGGGGGCGCTCCGGTGTCGCCCGTGGCGGGCGGATCGGGCGGCGTGGGGACCGGGGTGGCCGGACCGGTACAGGCCGCCAGGAACAAGCCGAGCATCGCTACTCCACCTTGGCGTCGGCGTCGGACGGGATGCCCGTGACCTTCGCGCCCTTCGCGACCTGGTGCCGCTCGAACCAGCCCTGGTTCATCTCGAGGGCGTACTTCGCCGGGTAGATCGACTTCGTGGAGCTCGTGGTGAGGGGCGACATGTCGGCGATCTTCACGATCTCGCCGCTGGCGTCGATGAACGCGATCGACAGGGGCAGCTTGGTGTCCTTCATCCAGAACGAGCGCGGCGCGCTGTCGGGGTAGATGAACAGCATGCCGTCGTCTTCGGCCATGGAGGCGCGGTGCATGAGCCCGCGCCCGCGGTCTTTGTCGTTCACGGCCAGCTCCGCCACCACGGCATGGCCGCCCACGTCGAGGGTGGTGGTGGGGAACTGCTTGGCGGAGCAGCCGAGGGCGAGCAGGACGAGCGCGGCAGTCAGAACAGACCTCCCTGCGGGTCCATATCCGGCAGACCGATGTGCTTCCTCCCCAGAGGGGTGAGGATGCGCCCCCGGGGCGTGCGCGCGAGGAAGCCCTGCTGGATCAGGTAGGGCTCGTACGTGTCTTCGATGGTGTCGGCACTCTCGCCGATCGCGGCCGACAGGGTGCCGAGCCCGACGGGGCCGCCCGCGAACTTCTCGCCGATCGTGCGCAGGATGCGGAGGTCCATCTTGTCGAGGCCGAGCTCGTCGATCTCGAGGCGCTTCAGCGCGCTCTTCGCGACGGCGGCGTCGATCGTGCCGTCGCCCTCGACCTCCGCGAAGTCGCGGACCCGGCGCAGCAGGCGGTTCGCGATGCGCGGGGTGCCCCGGGACCGGGAGGCGAGCTCGCGACAGCCGTCCTGCGTGATCACCACGCCCAGACGGGCCGCGGAGCGCTCGATGATCGTGTGGAGCTCGACCACGCTGTAGAAGTCGAAGGTGGCGTGGATCCCGAACCGCGCGCGCAGGGGCTGGGTGAGCATGCCACTGCGGGTGGTGGCGGCCACGAGCGTGAACCGGCTGAGCGGGAGCTTCACGGACTGCGCGCCCGGGCCCTGGCCGATGACCACGTCGATCTCGAAGTCCTCGAGGGCCGGGTACAGGACCTCCTCGACGGACCGGGGCAGGCGGTGCACCTCGTCGATGAACAGGACCTCGCGCTCGCCCAGGTTGGTGAGGATGGCCGCGAGGTCGCCGCCGCGCTCGATCGTGGGGCCGCTGGCCGTGCGGATGTCGACGCCGAGCTCCTCGGCGAGGATGTACGCGAGGCTGGTCTTGCCGAGCCCCGGCGGGCCCGCGAGCAGCACGTGATCGAGGGGCTCTCCTCGGTTGATCGCCGCGCGGATGTACACCCGCAGGTTGTCGACGATCTTGCGCTGCCCGATGTACTCGTCGAGCTTGCGCGGACGGAGCGCGGGGTCGTGCTCGCGATCGGCGGTGGTGCGGGGATCCTCGCTCACGGGTGGCTGCCCGACAGCGTCTTCAGGGCGTGGCGCAGGCGCTCACCGACCTCGGCATCGGCGGAGATGCCGGCATCGCTCAGCGCGGCCTGCGCGCGGTCGATCTCGGACTTCGTGTACCCGAGGCGGGCGAGTGCGAGCGGCAGCGGGTCGGCGTCCTTCGTCTTCACGGGGGTGCGTGCCGTGGCCGTGAACCCGCCGGTGGGCAGCTTGCCCTTCAGCTCGAGCGCGAGCCGCTGGGCGGTCTTCTTGCCGACTCCGGGGATGCGCGAGAGCGCGGCGACATCGTCGCTGGCCACCGCGGCTGCGAGCCCGTCTGCACCGAGCGTCTCGAGGGTTCCGAGCGCGACCTTCGGACCGACCCCGGACACCGTGAGCAGCGCCAGGAACGCGGCCCGCTCGCGGTCGTCGTCGAAGCCGTACAGCGCGATGGAGTCTTCGCGCACCTGCGTGGACACGTGCACCATGACGGACGCCGCATCCGCCCAGCGCGCCAGCGCCGTGGTGGTCGCGAACACCTCGTACCCGACGCCGTTCACGTCGAGGATGCCGCGGTTCGCCTGGCTCGACACGAGGTTGCCCGTGAGCATCGCGATCATCGGGTCATCCCCGCTGCCAGGGCCTTCGCGTGGTGGATGTGGGTGATCGCGATGGCGAGGGCGTCCGTGATGTCGGCCGGACCCTCGGGCACCTCGCCGAGCAGCATCTTCACCATGCGGGCCACTCCGTTCTTGTCGGCCTTGCCGTGGGCGCCGATCGAGCGCTTCACGGTCATCGCGTTGTACGGGATGGGAGCGTAGCCGTTCCGGGCGGCGGCGAGCAGGGCGACCCCTCGCGCCTGGCCGAGCCGGATGGCGCTCTCCGCCGACTTGTGGTGGAAGATCGCCTCGATCGCGACGGCATCGACCGGATGGTCGCGGAGCGCGGCGTCGAGCCCGTCGTGGATGCGCAGCAGGCGCTGCTCCATGGGATCGCTCGCGGCGGTGCGGATGCAGCCGGACGCGACGTGTCGCAGGCGACCGCGGCGACTCTCGACCACCCCGAAGCCCGTGACTGTGCTGCCTGGATCGATGCCGAAGACGACCATAGGAGGGCTCACCCTACCACCCCTGCACAGATGTTCAACACCCCCGCGAAGACGCTCGCCCACACGGTCTCCCTGGAGGGTGCCGGGCTCCACTCGGGGGCTCCGTGCCGCGTCGAGCTGCGCCCGGCGCAGGGGGGCGGGCTCCGGTTCGTGAAGGGCGGGCGGGTCACGCCCGTGCACGTCGATCATGCCGATGCACCGGGCGGTTCCACGCGGTTCCCCGGCTGTGTCGAAACCCCCGAGCACCTGCTCGCGGCCGTGGTGGGGCTCGGCATCACCGACCTGGAGGTGCACGTCGACGGTCCGGAGGTCCCGGCGCTCGACGGGAGCGCACTGACGTGGGTCGAGGCCCTCGGAGAGCCCGTGATCACGGGGGTGTCGCGCGGTCTGGCCGTGTCCGCGCCCGTCGAGGTGGCCGTCGACGGGGGATGGGCGCGCGCGCTCCCGTCCGACGGGCTCGAGCTGTGGGTCGACGTCGACTTCGGGCCGGCCTGCCGGGGCTCGTTCGCGCTCGCGGTCGATCCCGGGTCGTTCCGGCGCGAGCTCGCGTGGGCGCGCACCTTCCTCCCGCACGCGATGCTCGACGCGGTGGTCGCCGCGGGGCGCGGTCGGGGCGCGGAGCCCGGCTCCGTCGTGCTGCTGGGGGCGCGCGGCCCGCTGGTGCCCGTGCGCGGCCCCGACGAGTGCGTGCGCCACAAGGCGCTCGATCTGCTGGGAGACCTCGCGCTCGCAGGCCTGCCGCTCCGCGGTCGCTTCGAGGTGGTGCGCGGCACGCATGCGCTGCACCACGCCCTCGTGCGCGCGGTGCTCAGCGCGTCGCGATGACCGTCCAGATGCGGTTGAGCGGGCCCCACACGGGGTGCCGACGCGCGCGGTCCTCGATCTCGAGCAGCAGCTCGCGCGACAGGTCGACCGGGAGCAGGGCTTCGAGGGGGCCGGTCGTGAAGTAGTGGGTCGCCAGGCGCGACTCCACGGTGAACCCCGCTTCTTCGAGCATCGCGTCGACCTGCTCGCCCTCCAGCACGTGCACGAAGCGGTCGTCGAGCTCCAGCGGGCCCCCCTCGCCGAGCGCCACGTCGAGCCCGTCGGCCGGGGCATCGGGGGAGGTCGCCCAGCCCCACCGCGCCTCCATGGCGAGGAGCAGCGCACCGCCCGGGTTCAGCCGCTCGCGCAGCTCCCGGAGCACGGCCACCGGGTCCTCCACGTAGCAGAGCACCTCGACGGCCAGGATCAGGTCGACCTTCACGTCGGGGAGCGCGAACACGCTGGTCCAGAACAGATCCAGCCGCCCGGCCCGCCCCGCCGCGTACCAGGCGCACCGACGCAGGCTGTCGAGGTCGCCGTCGCAGCCGTACACCGTTGCGCCCTCGTCCAGGAAGGGCTGGGTGAGGCGACCGATGCCGCAGCCCACGTCCAGCACGGTCTTCGCGCCCATCCGGTCGCCGAGGGCCTCGAGGTACAGGTCTCGCTCGGCTCGCTTCAGGTCCCAGACCGGGCTGTCCATCGCCAGGAAGTCCATGTACTCGGGGTGATCGAGCCAGGCCTGGCGGGACGCGTCGAGGTAGGCGTGGCCGCGATCGCCGGTGGCCTGGAGCCAGGGATCGCCGCACGGCAGGTCGAAGCGCTCGTCGACCAGCGCTCGCAGGGACTCCGCAGGGAAGGGAGCTTCACCGGGCAGGTCGGCGGGCTGGCCGTCGGGGAGGGTCGCCTTGGCAAGGGTCACGCAGGCTCCGCTTTGCACGAGGGGCCGACTGCTCTATCGTCTCGGCCCAGGGAGGAACACGGCACATGTGGTTGATCTCGTTCATCGTCGGTTGTGGAGGGGCCCCCGCGGAATGCGGCCCCGCAGAGTGCGCGGACGTCTGTGGAGACGCCGCGATGCCCACCCCCACGCCGGGCCCCGGCCCCGCGCCGGTCGCTGCGCCCGCTCCGTCCGGAGGCGGCGCGATGACGGCCTACGAGAACGAGCTGCTGAACCCCCTGCTGTCCGACATCCGCGAGGGTGTGCGCCCCTTCGGGCCCGAGGGAATCGGGCTGTGCAAGGCGAGCGGCAAGGAGTGCGACGAGTACCTGGGCATGTCGTCCTCGGGCGACCTCCCCGAGGGGGACTACATGCTGCGCGCCGAGCTGGCCGTGCCGAAGACGGGCGAGAAGGGCACCTGGAAGCTCAAGTTCGACCTCGACTGCACGACCACGAAGGCCACCACGAACGGCGAGTCGACCACCACGTCCACGCAGAGCAAGGAATACGACGTGATCTACGCGGGCGCCGACCGCGGGTACCGCCTGCAGCCCCTTTGGACCATCACGAGCCCGGGCAAGTACGGCAAGCAGGACTGCAAGTACAAGCTCACCGGGCCGCACCCCGACGGCGACAAGGTCTACGAGGGCAGCTGGTCGGTCCCCGCGGCCGAGTAGCGCTGGCGGGCTACGAACGGTCGGCGCGGGCCTTCGCCACGAACGCGTCGATGTCGACCGGCAGGGCGTTCGACGAGGGCCCCTTCGTCTGGCGGCTGTTCACGGCGCGGATGCGCTTGTTGAGCAGGATCAGCTCGGCCCGCATCTGCCGCTCGTCGGTGAGGGCCCGGATCCGCGCGAGCTCGCCGGGGAGCTCGGCCCGGAGCGCCAGGCTGGGCACCGGCGGCACGCCGTCGACCCCCTCGTCCTTCATCTTCTTCTTGATCCACCAGTCGGGGTCGTTCTGGTCGAGGTCTTCGATGGGCTTCCCCTTGCCCGGCAGGTGGTCGAAGTCTCCCTGGCGCATCGCGGCCTGGATCATCTGCTCGACGGCGGACTCGAATCGGTCCATCGGACACCTCCTGTGGAAGCGTCTCGGGCCGGCCCGACGAGGCTCCCTGGAATTCCCGTGACCGGGAGCCTTCAGCGAGCTGGCTCGCTGACTCCTCCCTGAACAAGGCGTAGCCCGCCGTGGATGGCGGGCTGCGGGGTGCATCCGAAGGTGGCGGCTCACGCGGCCAGGCGCACCGGGACGTGCGCGACGCACGGGGCGTGCCGGAGCGCGTGCACGAAGTCGCGGATGCGGGCGTGCGGACCCTGCGCCAGGCGCACCTCGGCGCCGTCCGGGAAGACCAGCGAGAGGCGGGAGAACGGCTCGATCACGCCGATGCGGGCGATCTCGACGTCGACGGTCGCGTCGCGCAGGGGGCGGAGCTCGGCCCCCACCGCGACCCAGCCCCGCGCGAGGTCGACCGAGCGGGACCCTCGGCAGCGCAACCCGTCGAACGCCTCGCACCACATGGCGATCGCGGTGATCAGGCTCACGATGGCACCGCCGTACGCGACCCAGGCGAGCGCTCCGAGCCCGACCGCCGCCATGCCGAGCCCGAGCACGAGGGCTCCGGCCGCCGTGCACAGCGCGAACACAGCAGCGGCGAGCTGGGCGAGCTCGAACACGCCCGGCTGGTAGTCCGCTTCGACCGTGAGCCCCCGAAGCTCGGCTCCGCCGCCCCAACCCTCGATGCGAATGGTCTCGATGCCCGTCATGTCGGCCTCCTGGTGATGCAGGAGGGCCAAGCAAGGACCGAACCACCGACGGGCACGGGCTCTTCGAACGATCGCGCGGACCGATGTCGGGCGGACGACGGACGTCTGTCGGCGGACTACAGCGGGCCGATCGTCACCGTGCCGTCGTACCGGGGACCGCTGTTCGCAGCCGCGATGCCGATGCCCGCACCACTCGCGGCGAGCACGCCCACCCCGATGCCGACGATCCACCCAGCGCGGCCTCCGCGCTTCCGGCCCGCTGCCACCGGGGTGATCGGCTCGGTGAGCAGCGCGGCGAGCTGGGGATTCGTGCCGCGGTCGAGAGGCACGGCGGACGGCGCGGTGGCGTTGGACGGCAGGCGTCCGGAGGGGTCGAGCAGGTTCAGCAGCAGCGGCACGGTCTTGAGCGCTTCGTCTTCGGCGCCGTCGGCGTACGGGATGCTCGTGGGCATGCTGAACGTGTCGGCCGACACGTCGTAGAGCTGCAGATGCAGCAGCGTTTCGTCGGTGCCCGCGAGCAGCACGAAGTCGACCTTCTCGGTGTGCCGGCCGAACGCCCGGTACAGCGCGGTGGTCTCCCGGGCCCGGAGCACGGGGGAGTCTGCGGCCCCCCCGAGGGTGGGCTCCGTGGGGGTGAGCTCGACGGTGACCGACGTGCCGTCGAGCATCACGTGGTCGGTCGCCATGCGCTCGGGCCCGCGGGCACGGATGTGATGCACGCCGGGCAGCACGTCGGGCACGGTGACGGGGGTCTTGCCCACCGACGTGCCGTCGACCCACACGTCGAGGGGCTCCGCCGCGACCACCTTGAGCACCACCGGGTTTGCGCGGCTCTCGGCGCGGACCTCGTCGAACAGGCCCGTGACGTCGGGCGGATAGAGCACGGGGTCGGGCGAGCGGGCCGCGTTGAGCGCGATGGCGTCGCGGAAGGCCGCGCGCGCGGAGGCCTCGTCGCCGAGCGCCACGTGCGAGGTGCCGAGGGCGAGCTTCGCCTCCCAGAGGTCGCGCAGCTCCCCGCTCACGACCACGCCATCCTCCAGGGCCGCGATCGCCTCGGTCAGCACGGGCACCGCCGCCTCCGGCTGCGCCTGGTTGTAGAGGTTCTGGCCTTCCGCGAGCAGCTTGCGACCGCCCGCGAGCAGGGCTTCCTCCAGGATGATCTGCTGGCGCCCCACGATGCTCGGACCGACCTCCATGCCCACGAGGGTGGCCGCGCGATGCGTGCGCTCGACGGCCGCCGCCAGCGCTCTCGACACCTTTCGTTCGTCGTCGAGGTGAACGCCGGGCTGGTGCAGGCCCACTACAGCGATGACCGGGGTATCGGCTGCGAATGCGGGGGTCGCCCAGAAGAGGGGGATGCTCAGGGCGAGGCAACGGGTCATGAGGACGAAGATGACGGGTTGCTACCAGGTGTGCAAGCGAGCGTTCCTCCTCGGGGTGCTCTTTCTCGGAGGCCCCGCGGTCGCGGCCGCGCCGGTGTCCGAAGCGCTCATGTACGCGGGCGATGTCGAGAGCGCGCTCCGGGAGGCCCGGCGCGAGGCGGAGGCCGATCCGTCCGACCTCGGCGCGCAGGAGCGCCAGATCGACGTGCTGCTGACGCTCGGCCTGTACGACCGTGCGGTCGAGATCCAGCAGGCGAGGGTGGCGAAGAACCCCACGGATCCCGATGCCCACTACCTGCTCGGTCGCGCGCTGCCCGATGCTGCGGCCGCACGGCAGGCCTACGAGCGGGCCCTCAAGTTCGAGCCGACCCACGCGCGCTCGCACATGGGTCTGGGCGCGGTGTACACGGCCTCTGGCGACTTCGACGGCGCGATCGCCGCGTACAGCCGGGCCACCCGGTTCGACAGCACACTGGCGGAGGCCTGGCTCGGCCTGTCGCGCGCCCACCTCGCGAAGGGCGAGGTGCCCGAGGCGCTCGCCGTCAGCAAGCGCGCGATGGAGGCCGCCCCGCGGGATCCCGACGCCTACCTCACCGTCGCCGTGCTCGACCCGGCGAACGCGCGGGCGACGCTGGAGCAGGCCGCGAAGTGGGCTCCGGGCGATCCGCGGGTCCATGCCACGCTCGCCGAGGTGCGGCTGGGCGACGACGAGGCGAAAGGCGCCATCGCGGCGGCCGATGCGGCCCTCGCCATCGATCCCACCGAGCCCGCGGCGCTCAAGGTGAAGCTGTTCGCGCGGGCCATCGCGTCCGGAACGCTCGACCTCGCGGGGTACCGCGCGCTCGTGGCGGCTCGCGAGGGCAAGGGCGGGTTCGACGCTCTGGTCACGAAGTACCCGAAGTCCGCGGTCGTCTGGGCCGCGCGGTCCCAGGCGCGCCTCTCGGCCGGCGATCTCGCGGGCGCCACGTCCGACCTCGAGAAGGCCACCGCGCTCGACCCCGACGAGGCGGAGCTCCAGGGGGCGTACGGCCTGGTCCTCCTCCAGCAGAAGCGCCCCGCCGACGCCCTCCCGCACCTCGAGAAGGCCGTGCGCGCCCGTCCATGGGATGCCTCGCTCGGCATCGCGTGGGGCCGCGCGCTCTCGGGCGCGAAGCAGCACGACCAGGCCATCGCCGCCATGAAGGCCCTGTCGGAGCGGCGCCGGTACGACTCCGACGCCCAGATCGCCTACGCAGACGCGCTGCTCGCGGCCGGTCAGGCCGAAGCGGCCTACCAGGTGGTGCTCGATGCTGCCGAGCGCCGCACCGACGACAAGCTGCTCGTGGCGCTGATGGCGGTGGCCACGCAGACGGGCCGGTTCGCCGAAGCGGCCGATATCGTCGAGCAGATCGCGGTGGCCACGAAAGACCCCCGCGCTCGCGCGCTCGCCGAGCAATTGAGGGCGAAGGCCCAATAGTCCTGGCTCTGATCGGCTGGGGTGTTACGCACAACCGTCGTGCGCCCGCGCGACGGACCTCGCATCGGGTCGTCTTTGCCCACCTTCTCGCCCGTGACGTTCGGAAAGTACTTCCTGGTCGACAAGATCGCGACCGGGGGGATGGCCGAGATCTTCAAGGCCAAGACGTACGGGCAGGGCGGGTTCGAGAACCTCCTCGTCATCAAGCGGATCCTCCCGCACGTCGGTGCCAACGAAGACTTCGTGGGCATGTTCATCGACGAGGCGAAGGTGAGCGTCGCGCTGCAGCACCCGAACATCGTGCGGGTGTACGACTTCGGGCAGATCCTCGAGGACTACTTCATCGCGATGGAGTGCGTGGAGGGGAAGGACGTCCGCGCGATGCTCCGGAAGCACGTGAAAGACGGCCTGAACCTGCCGCCCGAGTACGCCGCCTATGTCGCCCACGAGACGTGCAAGGGGCTCTTCTACGCGCACACGAAGGCCGACCTGAACGGGAACCCGTACGGCATCGTGCACCGCGACATCTCGCCTTCGAACGTGCTCGTCGGGTACGACGCCCAGGTGAAGATCGCCGACTTCGGCATCGCGAAGGCGGAGTCGAACGCCTACCAGACGCGCGATGGCGTGCTGAAGGGCAAGTTCGAGTACATGAGCCCCGAGCAGGCCGAAGGGCGCCCGCTCGACGCGCGGTCCGACATCTTCGCGGTGGGCATCCTGCTGTGGGAGATGCTGACCGGTCACCGCCTGTTCAAGACCGACAACGACATCAGCACGCTGCGGGCGATCCAGAACGCCGACGTGCCACCGCCTCGCTCCGTGAACGCCGAGGTGCCCGAGGCGCTCGAGCGCATCGCCCTCCGCGCGCTGTCGAAGGACCCAGCCGACCGCTACCCGGATGCCGGCGCGATGGCCGACGAGCTGCGCGCGACGCTGATGCCGTCCACTCCCGACGGCGTGCGTCAGCGGTTCCAGAAGTACCTCGAGGGCTTCTTCGCCGACGAGATCCGCGAGGAGCGCGCCCGGCTCGAGGCGAACAGCGAGGTGGCCCAGCGGCTGCGGCGGGAGCCCGGCGACTGGGATGGTCCGACCACCTCCATGCGTCCGCCCCCCGCGGTCGACGGCCCACGCATCTGGCCCGTGCTGGTGCTGCTGTCGACGATCCTGGCGGGCACGGTGGGGCTCGCGGTCGCCGGGGTCGTGATCGCGATCAGCCTCCAGGGGTCGTCGGAGACGGCGGAAGTGGGCGACATCGACGTGGTCGTCGAGCCCGATGCGCGGGTCTACCTCGACGACGTGCTCCGCGGCACCGGCGCGACGGTCGTGGTTTCCCGGGTCGAGCCCGGGGAGCACCTCCTGCGCCTGGAGGCCGAAGGGCACGTGGCCCAGGAGCTCCGCGTCGACGTTCCGGCCGGGGATGCCCTCCGGATCGAAGCCGTGCTCCAGCCCGTTCCCCCGCCCGAGCCCGAAGAGCCCGTGAAGACGGGCAAGCCGACTCCCGGATCGTCGGCGACTCCCGTGAAGCCCACGAAGCCCGAGAAGCCCGTGGCCGCCGGGGTCTCGGCGGGTCCGCCGAAGGTCGTGTTCGCGAGCAGCCCGTCCGGAGCGCGGGTGTTCGCGGACGGAGTGCTGCTCGGCACCACCCCGCTCACCTGGGCCGACGCCCCGGCGGGTGCGCAGGTGTCCGTGCGCTACGAGCTCGAGGGGCACGAGGCGATGTCGGGGTCGGTCACCGTGGGTGAGGCGGGCTCGAGCGTGTCGTTCGAGCGCTCCCTCCCGGATGCGCGCGCTGCCGGGAAGCTCACCGTGCTCCTCGTCGGGGGCGGCTGGGCGAACGTGTTCGTCGACGGGGTGAAGCAGCCGAAGACCGCCCCGCTGCGCGACCTGGAGATCGCGTCGGGTCCGCACGAGATCCGCGTGAGCAACGAGGGGCTCGGGATCGACCACACGGAGTCGGTGGTGGTGTCGGGGGGCGCGACCGTCACGATTCGCGCGGCGCCGAAGTAGGGCTCGTTCCGGCGACTACCGGAAGAAGATCTCCAGATCCTCGCAGGACCACTCGTTCCGGATGGTGACCGGCGCTCCCGCGCGGCGGCAGGCGCCCTGATCGTCGGCGTCGGCCTGTTCGTCGAGGCACGTCTGGAGCTCGGCGTCGGACACCGTGAACCCGCACTCCTCGGCGTAGTCGGCCATGCGCACGCACACCCGCTGGCAGGGCGTCTGGCAGGCGCCGAGGAGCAGCAGGGAGGACAGTGACGCGAGCCCGGAGAAGCGGCGCCAGGACGGGGAGACGAGGATCATTGCACCAACAGCAGCAGCACCGCAGCAGCGGCGAGGACTCCAGCGGCGAGGATCATCCCGCCGGCGAACAGAGCTAGCAGCACGAGCGGGTTGGGGCCACCTGGCGCGGCGGGCGGGGGCACGGTGGCGACCGGGTCGGGCACGAAGATCTCGTCGATCGGCGCGGGCGTCGGCTCCGGCGGGGGTGGCGGGAGCTCCTCCTCCTCCTCCTTGGCGGAGCGGATCGGGTAGACGGCCGTGGGGTCGTCGGGCGGCAGGAACTTCATGGGTTTCTGTTTGCTCATCCAAACCACGGGCGATGAGGAGACGCCTCCCGACCATACCACCGGCGGAGCGCGCTCACGCTCCGGAAAGCCCCAACACGTCTGCCATCACGTAGGTGCCGGGCGCGCGCCCGGCGATCCACCGCGCGGCCCTCAGGGCTCCCGCCGCGAACACGTCGCGGGACGTGGCGGTGTGGACGAGCTGGACCTGCTCGGTGGGCCCCGCGAGCCACACCTCGTGGTGCCCCGTGATCACGCCGGCGCGCAGGGCATGGATCCCGATCTGCTCGTGTGGACGGGCCCCGACGCGGCCCGTGCGGCCATCGGTGCGCACGGCGTCGAGGTTCCAGCCGCGCGCCTCCGCGGCGGCCCGACCGAGCGCGAGGGCCGTGCCGCTCGGTGCGTCGACCTTCCGTGTGTGGTGCGCCTCCACGATCTCGATGTCGAAGTCGGGCAGCGCCCGTGCCGCAGCGGCGACGAGCGAGAGGAGCACGTTCACGCCGGTGCTGAAGTTCGCGGCGTGCAGGAGCGGGCCCGTGGACGCGTAGCGATGCAGCGTGTCGAGCGCGTCGGTATCGAAGCCCGTGACGCCCGACACCAGGGGCCTCCCGTCGAGCCCCGGCAGTGCGGCGAGCGTGCCCTCGGGGAGCGAGAAGTCGACCACCACGTCGGCCTGGCCGAGCCCGTCGGACACCACGGTGAGCGGCACGCCGGCCTCGAGCCCGCACAGCGTGCCCGCATCGCGCCCGACGAGATCGGACCCATCACGCGCGATGGCCGCAGCGAGCACGAGATCGTCGGAGCGAAGCACCTGCTCGACGACCTGCCGGCCCATCCGGCCGGGCGCACCGAGGACCGCGATGCGCAGGCTCACCCGAGCGCCGCGAGCTCGGGGGGCACGGCGGTATCGGACGCCGCGAGCGGGAGGCGCACGTGGGCCCCGCAGATGCCCTTGGCCGCGAGCACGGCCTTGCAGGGCACGGGGTTGGTGTCGCTGAACAGGAACTGCACGAGCGGCCACAGGCGGTGCATGTGGGTGCGGGCCGCCGCGGTGTCGCCCGCGCGGAAGGCGTCGTAGACGGCCACGGTGGTCTTCGGGGCGGTGTTCGACACCACGCTGATGCACCCGGCTCCGCCCATCGAGAGGAGCGGCAGGAACGTGAAGTCGTCGCCCGACAGGATGGGGGTCTGCGTGGCGGTGAGCACGTCGCCGCCGAACAGGAGGTCGCCCGTGGCCTCCTTCACGCCGATCACACCCGGGAAGCCCGCGAGCTCTGCGACGAGGGCCGCGGACAGGCGCTGCCCCGTGCGCCCGGGCACGTGGTACAGCACCAGCGGCAGGCCTGCATCGGCGACCGCGCGCACGTGGGCGCGATGGCCCGCCGGGTTGGGCTTGTTGTAGTACGGGAACACCAGCAGGCCGGCGTCGGCGCCGAGCTCGCGGGCCTTGCGCGCGTTCTCGACCGAGGTAGCGGTGCTGTTCGTGCCGATGCCCGCGGTGACCGGCACCCGGCCGTTCACGACCTCGACGGCCGTGCGCACCACGGTCTGCCACTCGTCGTCGGTGAGCGTGGGCGTCTCGCCGGTGGTGCCGCACGCGACGATGCCGTGCACGCCGCCCTCGAGCTGCTGCTCGAGCAGTCGGGTGAAGGCGTCGAGGTCGAGCGCGCCGTCAGGCGTGAAGGGGGTGACGACTGCGGTGTGGATGCCGTGCATCGAGAGCCTCTCAGAAGCGGACGCGACCCGTGAGCTGCACACCCACCGCAGGGCGGTCGAAGCCCTGGAAGGTGTCCTGGGTGTAGTTCCGGAAGTACGTACCGGGCAGGAAGACGCCGCCGCGCGCGTCGAGCTCGACGTGCTCGAGCCCGTCGTACGCGATGCCCCCGAGGATCTCGGTTCCGTAGCCCTTCCGGTCGCCCAGGCGGTCGGGCAGGGCCGCGGCCCGTGCGAGCAGCGCGGAGGCCTGCGCGGAGAAGCCCAGGGCGATCTCGCGGCGGATGGTCGGCTTCACGTAAAGCGCGTTCGACACGCTGTTGCCGAGCTGCACGGTGGAGAAGTCGCGGTTGCCGTTGAGCTCGTTCGGTGCGGCCTGCGCGAAGATCGGCATCGGCTGCTCGAACATCATGATGCTGATGTTGTAGTCGCGGTCGAACGAGAAGGTCTTCAGCTTGTTGTCGGTGTCGTCGCCATCACCCGACGCGTACCCGCCTTCGACCCGCAGCGTGAAGGGCTTCACGTTGAGCTGGGCTTCGAGCACGCCACCGAACGTGGTGGCCGTGACGTCGTTCAGCCCGCCATCGAGATCGCCGCCACCGAACTGGGCGATGGCCTCGGCCGTGATGGCCAGCTTGCCGACCTCGGCTTCGAGCGCGCCGTCGACCGTGACGAGGTTCAGGTCGTTCGCGGGCGCCGCGCGGTCGGTGCGGCGGTAGTGCACCTGCAGACCGCCCACGACGCGCTCGGACTTGTACGCAGCCGCGATGGAGAGCGCGTACGTGTCGTCCTGGTCGTTCACGAAGTTCTCGGCGTGCATGTCGAACGCCAGGCGCACGAAGATGCTCTCCTGCACCAGCCCTTCGAACGCCAGGCGGTCGGCCGTGTCGCCGTACTCGCTGTTGATGGACAGACCGTCGTTCTGCCAGATGCCCGCACCCCAGTGGAGCGGCTGGCGACCGACCGAGATGCGGCCGTAGTCGGTGTCGACCTCGGCCCAGGCGCGCCACACCGTGAAGTCGAGCAGGGGGGAGGTGGGATCGGAGTCGCTCGTGGGGGCCGTGAGCCCTTCGGCCAGGGTGGGCTGGTTCGTGAAGGACACCGGAACGTCGGGCCGGTCGCCCCAGGCCACGTTGTCGAGGCCCTTGAAGTCGACCGTGAGCCGCACGCGGTCGGAGAGGAGGAAGCGCGGGCGGAGCCAGAGCCGGTGCTCCGCGTAGGTGGTGCTGCCCTCGGGGAGCCCGACGTCACCGAGCGTGGTGAGCGACAGGCTGTTGTAGTACCGCCCCCGGACCTGGTAGGAGCCCTCGAACTCCACTTCTGCGGCTCGGGCGAGGGTCGGGAGGACGAGGAGCCCGATCGGGGCGAGCTTGCAGAACGTCAATGCGGGTGACTCGTGGTTGGCGGTGGGGGGCCTTAGCACGGATGCCCAGGGTGGGAAAGCGGCGCTCGATGCAACGCTGGATGGCTACGCGAGCCCCGAGGCGCGTATTGCAGGGAGCCTCGGGAATGGCGGAAGGCGCGTTCTCCGGCTACGGATGGGGGTCGCCGAGGTGAACGTGAACGCCCTTGTCCTGGCCGCACTGCTCTCCTGCAAGGGGGATTCCGAGACCGACGTGCCGCCGCCGCCCGAGCCGGGCGCGCTCATGGTGGGCACCGCGCGCGTCCGCATGCCCGCACCCCTGGGCATCGGCACGGTGGGCTACGGCCCCGAGATCGGCCTCAACAGCCCGTCTCCGTTCGCCGAGATCTACCCGGGCACCACCCGCATCCACAACCACCCCGACTTCCGCGCGGTCGCCATCAGCCGGGGCGAGGGCTTCGAGCTCGTGTTCCTGCGGGCCGACACCATCGGCATGTTCCAGCAGCTCCGCCGGGCCGTCGTGCTCGAGCTCCAGGAGCGCACGGGCCGCGACCTCGACCACGCGCTGATCATCGGTGCCACGCACACCCACTCGGGCCCGGGGCGGATCGTCCAGGCCGGCGGGCTGTTCGACATCATCGCCGACCGGTTCCTCCCGGAGTTCTACGAGCGCATGGTCGACGCGATGGCCGACGCCGTCGAGCTCGCGCTGGCCGACCTGAAGCCGGGTCGGGTGGGCTACGGTTTCGCTTCCGCCGGGGATGCCATCCGCGACCGCCGCTGCGCCGACGGGCTCGACTACGAGAACCCCACGATGCCCATCGTCGCGGTGGAGCAGGAGGGCACCCTCACGGGCTTGCACATGGCGCTCGCCATCCACGGCACCGTGTTCGGCCGCGACGACCTGCTGCTCTCGCAGGACGTGTCGGGGGCCATCGAGCAGGCCGTGCAGGACCGCTTCGATGGCGTGCACGTGCAGATGTTCAACAGCTGGGGGGCCGACATGGCGCCCGACGATCCGCCCGCCGACGTGCGGGAGGGGGCCGCGCAGGAGTCGGGCTTCGATCGCATCGAGCGCGTCGGGCTCTCCGTGGCCGATGCCGTCGAGACGGCCGTGTCCGGGCTCACCTGGTACGACGAGCCCGAGATCGCCATGGCCACCTGGCGCGTGGCGATCGATCGCGAGGCCATCGGGTACGACGCCGGAACGTTCCCGTACGACAACGGGGCCGTCTACTGCAGCGTGTCGGAAGACCTCCTGAACTGCGACGGCGGCAACCACTTCGACGACCTCGACCACTCCTGCCTGCCGTTCCCCGACGACTTCCCGGCCCCCATGCAGACCGAGATCAGCGCGGGCAGGGTGGGGGATCTGCACTTCGTCACGTTCCCGGGCGAGCCCGGCACCCTGCTCGCCGAGCACGTGCTCGACGGCATCCGCGCGGCCCACCCCGAAGCCACCGACCTCGCGTTCTTCGGGTACAGCCAGGACTACCTCGGGTACTCGATCCTCGAGGAAGACTGGTGGAACGGCGACTACGAAGCGAGTGGCGCGCTCTGGGGTCCCCGCCAGGGCGAGTACCTGTCGGCCCGCGCGATCGATGCGTTCGACTGGACGTTCGGCGGCACGCCGGGCGAGCAGCCCGCCATCATCGAGCCGTTCGAGGTGGGCGAGTTCGAGCGGTACGTCCCGACGGTCGGCGAGTCGGTGGGCGACTTCCTGGTCGACGCTCCCGCGTCTCTGTCGTGGACCGACACCCTGGTCGTCGAGGTCGCGGGTACCGACCCGTGGCTCGGAGCTCCGCTCGCCGTCCTGACGGACAGCACCGGCGCGGTCGTCACGCGCGCGGGCGGGCACGCGATCGACAGCGATGGTGAAGCGTTCACGGTCGAGCTCGTTCCCGACCCGTCCTACGCGGAGGCGCCCGACGCGCAGTCCCGCACGTTCCGATGGATCTTCGAGATGCCCGTGCGCCACCAACACGCCGTGGGCCTGCCGGATCTGGTCGGCACATACCGAATCCAGGTGTCGATCCCGCTCGCGGACGGTACCCTGCAGTCCGCGATGTCCAGCCCCTTCACCGTGAGTGCTCCTTGACTGCCCGTCTGCCCCACGTCCTCCCGCTGCTCGTCCCCTTCCTGGCCCTCTTCTCGGGCTGCAAGGTCGACCGCACCAGCTGTGAATACCGCGGCCTCCCCCTCGACCAGTACTTCGAAGACCGCGATCGCGACGGGTTCGGCAACGCCACGGCCTTCATCATGGACTGCGACGATCCGGGCCTCGGCTGGACGCGCGTGAACCCCACCGACTGCGACGATCTGCGTCCGTCCGTGTTCCCCGGCGCCACCGAGCTCTGCGACGGTCTCGACAACAACTGCAACCTCGCCATCGACGACGGTCTCGTGTTCCAGGACTTCTGGATCGACAGCGACGGCGACGGGTTCGGCAACCCCCAGCTCCAGCTCCAGGCCTGCTCGGTGCCCGAGGGCGCCGCGGAGGTGCCCGGCGACTGCCTCGACACCGACGCCGCGATCAACCCCATCGCCACCGAGGTGTGCGATGGCATCGACAACGACTGCGACGGTCTGGTCGACGACGACGACGCCCTTCCGCTCGTCGACGGCGGGCTCGACACGACCACCACGCTCGTGTGGCACCCCGACGCCGACATGGACACCTACGGCGACCGCGACCTCGAGGTCCGCGCGTGCGAGGCCCCTCCGGGGACGGTCGCCGACAGCGCCGACTGCAACGACGCCGATCCCGAGATCAACCCCGACGCGATGGAGGTCTGCGACGGGGTCGACAACGACTGCGACCAGCTCTACGACGACTCCGACGACTCGCTGAGCACGGCCACCCAGACCGAGTGGTTCCTCGACGAGGACGCCGACGGGTACGGCGTGCCGGGCACCGGGGTGCTCACCTGCACGTCGCCGTGGTTCTACGCCATGAACGACGACGACTGCGACGACGCCAATCCGCTCGTCCTGTCCGAGACCGACACCCGCTGGCTGATGGATGGCGATGGCGACGGGTACGGGTCGGGAACGCCGAGCGACCCCGCGTGCACGCCCCCCGACGCCACGGGCTGGGCCTCCGAGGTGGCCGGTGTCGATTGTGACGAGCTCGATCCCGCCGTGAATCCGGGCGCGCTGGAGATCTGCGACGGCATCGACAACGACTGCGACGACCTGATCGACGACGACGACGCGTTCGACCAGCCCGGCGGCGTGAGCATCGCGTCGATGTTCCCGTGGTGGGTCGACGCCGATGGCGACGGCTACGGCGACGTGACGCAGGGCTTCCTGGCCTGTGCGCAGCCGAGCGGGCTCGTCGGCAACCCCGACGACTGCCGCGACGACGACGAGACGATCAACCCCGGCCAGCTCGAGATCTGCAACGGGGGCATCGACGACGACTGCAACGTGCTCGCCGACGACCTCGACCCGGGGCTCGACCTCGATGCCGCCGAGATCTACGTGCGCGATGCCGACGGCGATGGCTGGGGCGACATCAACGTGCTCACGCGCGCCTGCATCCAGCCCGACGGCTACGTCACCCAGTACGGCGACTGCGACGACTCCGACCCGTTCCTCACCGTGCCGACCACCTGGTGGGCCGACACCGACGGGGATGGTCAGGGTGCGGGCGTGCCCGTGGCGCCCGCCACGTGTGCGCCGCCCTTCCCGGGCTACGTGCCTCGCTACGTCACGAGCGAGCCCGACTGTGCGCCCGACGACCCCCTCGCGTACTCCGGTCCCGAGATCTGCTACGACGGCATCGACCAGGGCTGCGACGGCAACGACTTCGACACCACGGGCACGTGCGAGCTCGACCTCCCGCACACCTGCGACGAGGCCCAGTCGTTCAACCCGCTGCTGCCGCAGGGCCAGGAGATCGAGGGCAACCTGAACGACTCCGCGAACGTGCTCGACCCGGGCTTCACGGGCTGCACGGCACCCGGTGGAGCCTCCGGTCCGGAGGAGATCCTGCCCGTGCTCGTGCCTGCCGGGGAGACCCTCCACGTCGAGTACCGCATCATCGGCGGCGACTCCGCGTTGTACGTCGTGCCGAGCTGCTTCTCGGCGGCCGCGTGCCTCGTGGGCGACAACGACCGCGCGCAGAACGGAACCTTCGAGACCGTCGACTGGACGAACGACATGGGCTCCGACCAGGTCGTGTTCATCATCCTCGATGCCAACGACGGCTCCGACAACAAGCCCTACTTCGTGAGCATCGACCTCCTGCCATGACGCCCGGGGTCCTGCTCGGGTTCTTGCTCGGGTGCCCGGCCGAGCCGGACCCCTGTGCGCACCAGCAGGACGAAGTGTGGTTCGAAGACCGCGACCGCGACGGCTCGGGCAACCCCCTGGTCGCGATCTTCACGTGTGCGGCGGGCGTTCCGCAGGGGTGGGTCGCGAATCCCGACGACTGCGACGACCTCCGGCCGGCGGTGTTCCCGGGGGCCTCCGAGACGTGCGACGGCGTCGACAACGACTGTGATCTGGCCGTCGACGAGGGGCTCCCTCGGTTCGACTACTTCGTCGATGCCGACGGAGACGGGTTCGGGCTGGCGCTCTCGCGCGTCTCCGCGTGCTTCGTGCCGCCCGACGCCGCGCTGGTGGCGGGCGACTGCAACGATGGCGACCCCTCGCGCCATCCCGGGGCTCCCGAGGTGTGCGACGGCGTCGACAACGACTGTGACACGCTCGTCGACGACGCCGACCCCGATCTCGACGCGTCCACCGGGCAGGTCTGGTACCCCGACCTCGATGGCGACGGCTTCGGCGACTTCGACGACGAGCGGTTCGCGTGCATCGTGCCGGCGAATGGCGTGCTCGACGGCACCGACTGCGACGACGGGAACGCGCTCGTGAACCCCGATGCCTTCGAGGTGTGCGACAACGCCGACAACGACTGCGACGGGCTGTTCGACGACTCCGACCCCGGCCTGCTCACCATCACGCAGTCCGAGTGGTTCACCGACCTCGACGGCGACGGCTTCGGCGACCCGTCCACGGGCCTGCTCGCCTGCACCCAGCCCTGGTACCGCGTGCTCGACGCGACCGACTGCGATGACACCGACCCCTTCGTGTCCGGGCCCGACACCACGGTCTGGCTGCTCGATCTCGACGGAGATGGGGTGGGCGCGGGAACTCCGTCCGCACCGGGCTGCTCGCCGCCCGCACCCGGAATGGTGCCTGCGCTGGTCGGCGACGACTGCGACGACAGCGACCCCGACAACAGCCCGCTCCTCACGGAGATCTGCGACGGCGCCGACAACGACTGCGACGGCGCGGTCGACAGCGACGACCCCTCGCTCGATACCGACACCGCGAACCTCTACGTCGTCGACGGCGATGGCGACGGGTACGGCGGCCCGCCGGTGTGGCTGTGCAATCCGCCCGGCGGAGCCGTGCCGGAAGGCGGAGACTGCGACGACACGAACCCCTTCGTGTACCCGGGCCAGACCGAGATCTGCAACGAAGGCGTCGACGACGACTGCAACGGGTACATCGACGATGGCGACCCGCTGCTCGACACCACCGGAGCCGCGTACTTCTACGAGGATGCCGACGGCGACGGGTTCGGAGACCCCACGTCCGGCGACCCGTTCTGTGTGCAGCCCGCCGATCGCGTGACGAACCAGATGGACTGCGACGACACGCGGCCTTCCGTGGGGCCGCCCACCCCGTGGTGGTTCGACGCCGATGGCGACGGGTACGGCACGGGCCCGACGACGGGCGCGCTGTGTGTGCGTCCGGCACCCGGGTACGTGCGCGTGCTCCTCGGCGAGGACTGCGACGACACCGCGCCCACCGTGCAGCCCGGCGCGTTCGATGCATGCGAGGACGGCATCGATGCCGACTGCGACGGGCGCGACCCCGTGTGCCCCCGCCCCAGCTGCCTCGCGCTGCTCCAGGAGGGCGAGACCGAAGATGGCGTGTACGCCATCGATCCGGGCGACGGCAACGGCCCGCGCCAGGTGTGGTGCGACCAGACCGCCGACGGGGGCGGCTGGACGCTCGTGGTGAGCTCGAACGACCCCGTCGACGACGAAGCCGCGCCGTACTCGCTCCAGCTCTCCACGCTCGCTCCCACGGCCCCCATGACCGGCCTCTGGACGGGCATGCGCGCGGTCATCCCGGGCAACTCCGACCTGCGGTTCTCCTGCAAGACCGAGCTCGAAGACGACGCCATGGCCGTCGATCTCGTGTTCTACGACATCCACTGGTACCGGGAGCTCACCTCCGGTCCCGACGAGATCACCTGCTTCAACGAAGACGATGGCGTGGGGTACGACCTCCCGCCGCCCGCCCGGAAGAACCTGCTCACGGGTCAGCAGCGCGCGGAGGGCAACCACTGGGACGACGGGTACCTCGAAGGCGAAGACCAGTGCGACAGCCGCGACGACTTCACGGTCGACTTCGACGACCGCGGCATGGACTCCAACCAGTACGACGGCACGGACTGGGGCGAAGACGACGACGCGGTGAAGTGCGGCGTCACGAACGCCGGCGCCGCGTGGTTCATCTGGGTGCGCTGACCACCGCGGTGGGGTCGAGGCTCGCGAAGCCCGTCCACAGCTCGGCCGTCTTGTACATCCCGAGCGGGTTGCCCCGATCGCCGGAGCGGCGCAGCCAGCTGTTCCACTCGAGCCCGTCAGGGGATTCGCGATCCGTGGGGTGCAGCAGGTTCATGCGGATCAGCGCGTAGCGGCTGCCCTTGTGGGCCATCACCACGGTGCCGTCGGGCTCCACGTCGACCACGATGGCGATGTGGGTGCGGGTGTCGTCCATCTTGCCGTTCCCGTCGCGGTCGTGCGTATTGTCGAAGAACACGAGGTCTCCGATGGACGGAATCGGGTTGTGGTGCGTGCGGCCCTCGGCCTCGGCGCGCGTCCAGAAGTCGATGACGCGGGCATCCTCGGGCACCCCCGCCACGTCGAGCACTCCGGCCGCCTGGAGCGCGCCCGCCACGTAGCCACTGCAGTCGCGGCGGAACCCACGGGGCGGCGCGTCGAGGGCCGTACGGGCCGCTACAGCGATGCGGAGCGAGGCGTCGTGCAGGCGCACCGTGGTGTCGACATCCGACGGAGGGAGCTGCGCGATCTGGCTGTGCGCGGGCGGCTCGGGATCGGGCGTCGCCGCGCCGTCGTCGGCGGGCATCGCGCGCCACGCCACGAAGCACGTGACGAGCGCGAGGGACACGACGATGGAGGCGAGGGTGCGCATGTACCGGTGGACCTGCAAGCCCCGTACCCGGCGAACACGCCCTGCGCACGGGACCTCTCGGGCGGGTGCCCGACAATCTGTCAGTGGGGGCGGGGCTCTCCGCCGGATCCGCGACTCGCTGACGAACGCCGACCGCGCGTCCATGCGAGCGCCAGGAGGGCGACCGCCCATCCGCCGGCCGCACCGGAGGTTCCGCACGAGCACCCACCTCCCGTGTACGACGGGTCGAACGGGTCGACCGGATCGGTGTCGGCGTCGGCATCCGCGTCGCTGTCGGCATCACTGTCGGTGTCGGCATCGGCGTCGGTGTCGGCATCCGAATCGGTATCCGTGTCGGCATCGGCTTCGCCGGTGTCCGGGGAGCCCGTCTCCGCCGTGGGGATCGGAGCCATGCCCGTGTCTGCGGTGCCTGCGGTGTCGAGCCCGGATGCGAGCCCGTCGCAGTCCTCGTCGACCGGGTTCCCCGGGATCTCGACCGCATCCGGGCTCACCGCCGCGTTCGTGTCGTCGCAGTCGAGGTCGTTCGAGGCCGTGTTCGCGGGCGCCGGGCAGGCCATCGTGGGGCTCGCGAGCGCGTCGCCGTGCCCGTCACCGTCGAGGTCGGGCCACAGGGGCAGCAGCACCGCGTCGTCGTCGACGAGCCCGTTGCAGTCGTTGTCGACCCCGTCGCAGTACTCCACCGCGTCGATGCTCGTGCCCGGATCGGCATCGTCGCAGTCGTCTTCGCACTCCGACAGCCCATCGCCGTCGTCGTCGGTCTCCGAGCCCGCGAACCCCCCGAAGTCGTCGAGCCCGTTGCAGTCTTCGTCGCGCCCATCGCACGTCTCGACCGCTGCCGGGGACACGTCGTCGCTCGTATCGTCGCAGTCGCCGTCGCACTCCGCGAACCCGTCGGCATCGTCGTCGGACTCCGAGCCGTCGAGCCCACCGAAGTCGGCCAGCCCGTTGCAGTCGTTGTCGACGCCGTCGCACAGCTCGGGCGCGCCGGGGAACACCGTGTCGTCGTCTTCGTCGCAGTCTCCTGCACACACCGGAGAGCCGTCGTCGTCGTCGTCGGCTTCGTTCGCGGGCGTCGAGCCGTCGCAGTCGGAGTCGAGCCCGTCGCAGATCTCGGGCGCACCGGGGTGCACGTTCGCGTTCGTGTCGTCGCAGTCGTCGCCGCCGGCGGACAGCGCGGGATGGCCGTCCTGGTCGGCGTCGGTCGCGCACGCGGGGTTGGGAGCGCCCGGCGTTCCGCGGTCGCCCGCACCGAAGGCCGCCTGGCCCCAGCACCACCGGCCTCCGTCGTCGTTGTCGGTGTCGCTGCCCCCGGCATCGAGCGACAGGCTGGCGCCGACCGGCACCGGGAAGGAGTCGTCGAGCACCACGGCGTCGAGCAGCACCAGGCCCACGGACACCCGGATCGTGTCGCCCGCCTGCACCGTGAAGTCCGCAGGCGTGCCCCAGTCGAAGTCGACGGGCGCGCCCCCGTTCGACGCCAGGCTGTCGTTCACCCCGAGCACGACGCGCTCACCGGCGGGCACGACCAGCGAGGTGCCCACGCGGAAGGACTGCCCGCCCAGCTCGTACACGTCGAGCCCGCGCAGGTCGACCGCGAACGCCGTGCGGTTCTCGAGCTCGATCCACTGCCCGTCGGACACCGGAACGGCGGCTGGGCTGCGCAGGATCTCCGTGATCACGAGGTCGCCCGGAGCCAGGGCCGCGATCCCCACGTCTCCGTCGAGCCCGTCGCAGTCCTGGTCGGTGCCGTCCATCGGCGGGTCGGCCTGCCCGGGACCCACCCCCGCATCGCTGTCGTCGCAGTCCCGCCCGCCGCACGAGGCATCGAACGCGCCGTCCCCGTCGGTGTCGGGGCAGGACGGCGGGTCGGGGGCCACCAGCGGATCGGACCGGCGCAGCAGCACCTCCTGGCCGTCACTCGTTCCACCCCCGTCGGTGTCGGCGAGGGACAGGTCCGTGCCGAGGATGAGGGACTCGTCTTCGTTGCGGAGCCCGTCGCCATCTGTATCGGCGACGTGGCACCCGTCGTCGTCGGCCGGATCGAGGGGGTCGTCGCTGCAGTACAGCACCTCGTAGCCGTCGCTCACCCCGCCCATGTCGGTGTCGAAGCGGCGCGGGTCGGTGCCGCGGGCGACCTCCTCCCCGTCGTCGAGGCGGTCGCGATCGGTGTCGGCGCGCGCGGGGTCGGTCCCCAGCACCGCCTCGTCGGCGTCGGGCAGACCGTCGCTGTCGCCGTCGGGCGCGGGCGTGCCCTCGTCGACGGTGGGGTCGGACCCGAGCTCGAGGACCTCGCCGCCGTCGCCGATGCCGTCGCCATCGGTGTCGAAGACCGCGGGATCGGTGGCCGGACCGAGGGTGCCGAGGATCTCGTCGATGTCGTCGAGTCCGTCGTGGTCGGTGTCGATGGCGTGCGCAGGGGCGGACAGCAGGAACAGGGCGATGTGCATGTCAGAGGAGCCGATAGGTCGCTTTGAGGCGTTCGGCCTCTCCGAGGTTGTCCCAGACGGCCTGGTAGGTCATCTCGGCCGCGCGGCGGATGGTGTCCGCGTCGCCGGCGTCCAGAGCGTATCCGTACATCACGCGATCCGCGATCTCGGCGGCGGACACGAGCGCTTCGAGGTTGACGTCGGGGTAGCGGGCGACGGCACGCAGCGCGACGTCGCGCGACGAGTCGCCCGGCTTGCGGTGGATGCCCGCATCTCCAAGTGCGATCTCCGCGAGACGCCAGTGGAGGCGGGCTCTTCGACTCGGGGGCACGGGCCACATCGGGTCGCGCAGGTGCGAGAGCAGGAACTGGCGGCGGGTGGGCGGACCGAACACCACGAGCCCCGCGAGCGCGAGGACGAGCATCGTGAGGAGCGCACACCCCATCTGTGCGCCCTGCTGGACGTACTTCCCGACGCGGCGCAGGTCGGGCGCCCCGTTCCCGTCGACCGGATCGTCGGCGGGGTCGTCATCCGGGTCGTCCATCGTGTGCCCGTTGTCGCCGTCGTCTCCCTTCCCGGTGCGCCACAGGTACGGCGCGACCACCGCGGAGGCGCCCGTGAGCGCGACCACGAGCAGGCCCAGCATCACGAGGGTGCCGAGCCCGGCGAACGGACGGAACGGGTCGGACCGCTCTTCGACGAGCTCCGGAGCCTGGGGCGCGGACCGCCACCGGTGCAGGCGGTGGCGCTCGCGTGCCGCCATGAAGGTGAGCTGCAGCACGATGGCCAGCGCGAGGATGGAGATGGTCCCCGCCGACCAGATCGCGTACTTCGCGCCCTGGTGCCACGCGGCCACGCGGCCGGAGTCCTCGGTGATCATGATGATCCCGCCAGTGAACAGGATCGCAGGCGCCCACGCCGCGGCCAGCCCGCGGTTCACGCGCAGGCTCCAGAAGCCCCCGCTGGCCATGATGCAGCCGAGCATCGCGCCGACACCCAGCACCACGACCACGACCTCGCCCAGGATGCCGTTCAGCACCTTCTCGTAGGACGCGATGATGTACACCGCGACCCAGAACGCCACGAACAGCGCAGGGAGGAACAGTCCCGACCGCACGCGCGACACGCTCGCGACCTGACCGAACGCCACGCCGCCGAGGCTCGCCACCCAGAACATCGCGAGCACGATGATGTCGCGGGACTCGAGCGGGGTGTTCGTGAGCACCACGGCCACCGACAGCACGACCAGCCCGAGCACGACCGTGAGCCAGTACAGCAGCACCGGCTGTGCGAGCGCGAGCAGCTCGCGAACCATCCAGTGGTTGCGGATCATCCGAGCCCGCCCGCGCCCGCCGAGAGCCCGCGGATGCGCAGGTGCGACGGGGTGCGCTCGATCCGGTACACGGCGTCTCCGCGCGTCACGAGCTCCCGCTGGGTGGTGCCCGACCGACGCGTGGCGATCTGGCGGAGCACCTTGCGGGCCCGCCACAGGCGCCACGTCGCCCAGCCTGCACGCACACGGCGAGCGATGGAGTTCTCCTCCGAGCCCACGGGGTGCGGGCGGGTGAACAGGGCCAGCAGCGGACCCGCGGGGCGGTCGAGCACCTGCGACAGCCAGTGCCGATCCGGTGGACCCAGGGCTTCGGCGGGGTCGAGGAACACCCACGTGGTCGACAGCCCTTCCACCGGTGTGGGCGGGCTCGCGGTGAAGCGCGCCGTCACCACGACCGCGTGCACGGACTCTCCGAGCGACTCCATCAGCTTCGGCACGTCGTGCTCGGACTGCCAGCGGATGCGCGCGCCGAGGTCCTGCCAGCGCGTGGCCGTGCCCTTCTTCGCGTGCAGCTGCTCGATCGCCATGGTCTGGTTGTCGGGCGCGAGCGCTGCGGCCACGAGCAGGATGCGGTTGCCGTCTTCCACGAGCGTGCGCGTGATCGCGAGGGCGGCCTCCACCACGGCATCCAGGATGTCGTCGGCCCCGTGCGCGGCCTGGAGGGCCCGCCCCGGCGGCAGGTAGCTGTCGACCACCAGCATGATGTCGCGGCGGTGCACCTCGCGCGTCTCGGGCCTGCGGACCTGGAGCGCGCCGGTCTTCATCGAGAGTCGCCAGTGGATGCGGCGCGTGTCGTCGCCGTGCGCGTACTCGCTGAACCGGAAGTAGTCGTCGGTGGCGAAGCGATGCGGACGGGTCAGCACGTCGGGGGACTGGCGGTTCGTGCGCGGAGGCTCGAGGATCTCGATGGGCCGGATGCGGGGGAGGACCTTGAGCTCGGCCGTCGCGAGGCTCGCGACGCTGATGCGCGTGATGCCGAGGGCGTCGGAGTACCAGAGGTTCGCGGGGCCCAGCAGGTAGACGCCGCGTGGCGTGGCGCGCAGCCGACCGCGACGCTCGAGCTCGCCGCCCCGTGCCGCCGGGCCCACCTGGTAGCGGCTCTCGGTCTTCAGGCGCGCGGGCAGCACCTCCTCGACGAGCAGGTTGTAGCCCCACGGCACGGGCGTGCGCCGGAACAGGAACACCTCCTCGGCGGGTGCCCCCGCGAGGCACACCGCGGGCTGGACCTGGCGCTCGATGCCCGACCGTGCACGCCCGATGCCCGCTTCGAACGTGCGGACGAAGAACGTGGACGTGAACACCGTCCACCCGACCACCATGTAGAACAGGAACAGCCCGATGGTGGCCATGAGCCCGAGCGACGCCCACTTCCACGACAGCGACGCCAGCACGAGCATCAGCGACATGAACAGCAGCGACCAGCCCCGCCCCGTGATCACCCGCAGGTGGGTGTACAGCACATCGAACACCCGGCCGAACGTCAGCGTGCGCCGGCTCCGGTGGAAGCGGAGCTCACGGAACGACTTCACGGCCAGCCCGACGACCTGCGCCAGGCTCACGGGGAGCAGGATCAACGCCGTGAACGTCATCAGAGCGGGGAACGTCTCGGCGACCTCCGCCACGTCGAAGAACACCGCCGCGGCGAGCCCCACGATGAACGGCAGCAGGAACATCCCCGCGAGCTGCAGGAACACACCCGGCACCGTGAGCCAGATCGGGCGTGGGGGAGCGCCGGGGGGAATCCGCGTCATGGAGGGAGAATAGACCGGGACCGGTCTGGACGCACGACGCCGACCTCCACGCGTCGGCACGCCTCCATCGGCTCGTCGTCGCAGGCCTCGCCGCGCGTGACCACCTGCAGGCGCGGCACCTGGAAGCGCTCGAGGAAGACCGCCACCGCGCGGGCGCGCTCGAGGCCGAGCGCTTCGTTGTACGCGGCGCTCCCCCGCGGGTCGGCGTACCCCACGACCTCGACGGTTCCCTCTCCGACCGGCAGGCAGTGCCGCAGCCGCTCGAGGGTGAGCGCGGCGTCGGTGGAGAGCGTGGCGTCGCCCGTCTCGAACCCCACGACGGCTTCACAGGGCTGGGAGGTCGGGACCCCGGCATCCAGGGACAGCCCGCGCTCGAGGCGCGCGGAACCCCCGGGGCTGCGGACCTCGAGGTCGTAGACGCCTGCGATCCCGTCGTCGATCCGGACCACTGCGAGGTGTCCGCCCTCGCGGCGCACGACCGGCACGCGCTCGTCGCCCACGAACACCTCGATCAGGTCGTCGAGCCCGGAGCCCTCGAGGGTGACGAGCCCACCCCGCGTCATGTCGAGGTGGTCCGGGCGCACCGTGGTGAGTGTGGGTGCGACAGGGGGCGGAGCGGCGGCCGTCTGCTGGAGCGCCAGCACGACGGCTTGCAGACCCCTCGTGACGCGCGCGATGGCGAGGGGATCGACGGTCTCCGGGGTGTCGGACGGGCGGTGGTAGTGCGGAGCCCGGAAGGTGGCGGTGTCGGTGACCATGACCGACGGCCCCAGTGACCAGTAGGAGCGGTGGTCACTCCAGTCGATCCCGGGGATGCTCGCGGGCGCCGTGCCCCCGAAGGTGGGGAAGGGCTCGGACTCCCGGAACAGCCGGCCCACCTGGCGGACGAACGCGCGGCTCCGGTTGTTGGACACGAACGACACGAACCGCGCGCGCGAAGGCACGACGAGGCCGAGCGGGAAGGGGGAACGCTGGGATCCCCGGGCGTCGTCGTACACCCCGACCGACTCGATCGACACGGCGCCGTACAGGGCATCCAGCGAAGCCGCGTGCACCGCGCTCCCCTGCGACGGGCTCCGGAAGAACGGTGGCTCCTCGGTGGTCCACGCCACGAACTCGATCGCGCGGCCCCGTGGAGGGCTCCCCGAGGGTCGGAACGCGCGCGTCAGCTCGAGGAGGGCCGCGACGCCCGACGCGTTGTCGTCGGCCCCCGGGGTCTCCGGCACGGTGTCGTAGTGGGCGCCCACCACGAGGGGCGGGCCCGAGCCCGGGAAGCGCACGATCAGGTTGTCGGTGCGGTGCCCTCCGTACGACACCACGGGCTGACGCTCGACCACGAAGCCCTGTTCGCGCCACGTGGCTTCGATGTACCCGGCGGCACGGGCGAGTGCGGCGGGCTGCTCGTGGGCGCTGCGAGGCCCGATGTCGCCCGCGAGCACCTCGACCGTGGCGGCGATCCGCTGCGCGCTCTCCTCCAGCCCGGCGTCCGCCGCAGGAACCGGGCCGCGGTGGGAGTGGCCCGGCAGGCCAGGGTGCACGCAGGCCGGGGCCATCAGCAGGAACCCCAGCGCCCGGAGGCTCACGAGCCGCTAGCCAGCGCGCGCATGGCGTCGGCCAGCCCCGGATCCCGGGCCGCGATGCGGTCGGCGGCCTCGAGCAGCACGTCCACCTCGTCCTGATCCAGCACCTCGGGTGCTGCGGCGTACACCCCGGAGAGGTGGGCCCAGCGCTCTGCGAGGATGCCGGGATCCCCGACGAGGCTGGCCCAGCCGAGGTCGAATACCGCGAACACGCGGTCCCACCACGGCTGCGCGTGGATGCGGCGGCCCTCGTCGAGGTGCGACCGCGCCTTCACGGCGTCTCCGCGCCTCAGCGCGTTGAACGCCAGGTTGAAGTACACCGCGGGCTCTTCGAGGCCGGTGGCATCGTACAGCGCGGAGGCCCGCAGGTTCAGGACATCCGAGGCGTCGAGGTCGCCTTCCAGGCGGGCCGAGTCCCCGGCGAGCAGGAGCAGAGAAGCGGCCGCGAAGTTGTAGCCGGTGCGGATCAGCTCGTTCGCGCTGTCGAGGAGGTCCTGCATGGGCTCGTGCTCGCCCTTCGCGCGGCGGACGGCCGCCACACGTGCGCGCCACAGCGCCATGAGGCGCGGCGAGGCGTAGGCGATGGCCGACTCGTGGAGCGTCTCGAGGGTCTGCAGCGCCTCGTCGAGCCGGCCCCGCGACAGCAGCATGGCCGTGAGCTCGTCGTACGCGAACGCGCGGGTGAACGTCGGCTCGGAGCGACCCAGCGCCGAGATCGCCGCCCGGATGTGCCCATCGAACGCATCGGGCCCCGACGAGCCCGCCAGCGCGGCCTCGGCGATGCCTTCGACGAGCGTCCAGCCGTGTCGGCGGGCGGTCTCGAGCGCAGCGGCCGCCCGGAGGCGGGCCTCTTCCTGGTCGAACACCCCGTGGAGGTCCCAGGCGGCGAGGATCTCGCGGGTGGGGTGGTCGGCGGGCAGACCGACGGCGTCCGCGTAGCGGGTGGCGAGTGCGCTCAGGCTGGCCGACCCCAGGCTGTGCCGATCGAAGGTGGAGTCGTCTCCGAGGAGCGTCGCGAGGATGCGCTCCAGGGCCAGCGCCGGCTCGCCCAGCTGCTCGTGGAGTCGCGCGAGCCGGACCGGATCGACCCGCTCCTGCGAGGCGAGCGCGCGTGCGACGCCCCGGCGGGCCGTGTGGAGGGCGCCTTCCGGGAGGTGGGCCATCAGCGCGTCGACGAACGCGCGGCTGGTGAATCGCCACCCGCTGGGGGTCGCCTCCATCCACCCCCGTCGAATCAGGCGCTCGGCGACCCGCACGGCGGCCATCGCGTGCTGGAGTGGGATCTCGCCGGGACCGGCGCCGTCGGGGGCCACGCTCGCCACCCACGCGTCGTGCTCGACCTCGTCCCCCCACACCGCCGCAGCGTGCACGAGGCGGAGCGCGAGGGGATCGAGGCTGTCGAGCAGGCCCTGCACGTCGAGCCCGTCGCCGTGGCCGAGCGGCTTCCAGGTGGCGCCTGCCGCCAGCGCATAGCCGCCGGGGGTGCTGGTGAGCAGGCGGTCGTCGAGCAGCTGCTCGAGTCGGCGCTGGAGCAGGGACGGCAGCCCCCGGGAGTCCTTCGACACCTGAGACACCAGCCCGCCCGTCAGGCGGAGCGACCGGATCCCCAGCTGGTTCGACTCGCGGAGCGACAGCGGGCCGAGCCGCACCGTGTGCACCCGCTCGCACGCCTCCAGCGCGTCGAGTGCGTCGCTCTCGGCCTCTCCGACGCCCAGCACCATCAGCAGCGGCGCGTCGGTGGCGTTCCGGACGGTGCTCCACGCGAGCCGGAGGGCGTCCGGGCTCCGGTGGGCGTCGTCCATCCACCACACCGCTGCACGCCGCGTCGCCCGGTCGAACAGCAGCCGTCGCATGGCGCCCCGCCTCACGACCGTCTCGGTGGACGTGCCTTCGAGCAGCTGCTGGAGGATCCCGTCCAGCTCGGGGCTCGCGACCCCCCAGAACGCGTTGCTGGCTTCGATCGCCTCGCGGAGCTCCTCCCCGGACAGGCCGTCTGCACGGAGGATCGCGCGCATGCTGCGCAGGAGCGCACCGTCGGGGCGGTCCTCCGTGGAGGCGTGGGTGGCGAACGCCTCGGCGGCCCCGAGCGCATGGGCGCGTGTACACAGCCACCGACCCAGGTGCGACAGGCCGATGCCACGCGGCCCACGGAGCAGCACGACGGCCGGGCGTCGCGTGGCGCGGACGTCGAGGAGCACGCGCCACAGGGCGTCCCGCTCGGCCTCGCGACCGACGGTCTCCCACCGGCGCAGGGCGAACAGCGTGAGGCCCGCGTCGACCAGGAGGGGAGGGGTCGGAGGGCTCGCCGGACGGCGCCACTCGCGGGCGGGAGGCGCGATCGACGCGGTGGGCGTGGGCTCGGGGGCCCCCCAGGCCGTGCGGAGCGCCGTGAGGGCGAGCGTGCGGCTCGAGGCGAGCGCTCCGGGCAGGGAGTCGGCGGGACCTTCCGAATGGGGCAGGCCCCACAGCGCGTGCGCGGCGTCGGCGGCGCACTGGAACCGGTCGGCCGGCTCCTTGGCGGTCATGCGGAGGATCCACTCTGGGAGCCCGACGGGCACGGCGATCCGGGGCTCGACCGCGGGGAACGGGCTCAACAGGTGCTGCGAGAGCGCGCCCTTCCCCGTGAACGGGTAGCGCCCGCACACCATGCGGTAGGCCATGCAGCCGAGGGCGTACAGGTCGGTCCACGGGCCCTGGGCGCGCACCTCGCCCGCCACCTGCTCGGGAGCGATGGTCATCGGAGAGCCCGCGATCACGCCTTCGGGCTCGGACGACCCCACGACGTGCGCGATGCCGAAGTCCGCGAGCTTCAGGCCGGGCCGGAGATCGTTCGGTCCGGCGATCAGCACGTTCGCAGGCTTGAGATCGCGGTGGACGACGCCATTCGCGTGGGCGTGCGCCAGCGCGTCGAGCACCGCCAGCAGGAGGATGCGCGTGGCCGACCAGTCGAGACCGCGCTTCACCATCGTGCGCAGGTCGCCAGCGGACGCGTACTCGAGGGCCATCCACGGCGTGCCCGCCTTCGGGCCGTCGGGCAGGTCGGCGTCGAGCGTGCCGAGATCGAGCACCTGGAGGATGTGGGGGTGCTGCAGGCGTGCGTGCGCCCGGACCTCCTCCGCGAACCAGCGCCGGGCGTCGGGGCTCCCGAGCGTGACGAGCTTGATCACGGCGGGAGTCTCGCCGTGCCGGGCCTTCCAGACCTCGCCCATCCCTCCGCGCGCGAGCGGACCGACGAGCTCGAACGGACCGCAGAGACGGCGGTTCGCCTGCGGTGGGCTCGCCGGTGGGGGCTTCGTGCCGGGATCCTGGGGGGTCACGCACCGAGTGGGTATCACCGGATACACTTCGTCGATGGCGGATCCGGACGAGTCCTGGACGACCTGGCTGCGCGGGGGAGAGCCGTTCGGCGCCGAAGACGCGGTCGCATACGCGATCGAGGAGCAGGAGACCAACGAGCGTCGGCTCCGCGTCATCCTGCCGCTGATGATCGGCGTGCAGGCGCTGAGCGTCCTGGGCTCGCGCCTCTCGCCGTCGCACCGCCTCGACGCCAGCGCGGCCCAGATCGCGTACGTCGACCAGGCGTGGTGGGTGCACGCCCTCACGCTCGTCGTGTACGCGGGGCTCACGGCGGTCCTGTACCTGCGCGCGGGCCACGGTCCGACGACCACGCGGGTCACGACCGGCGCGGGGGTCGCGTTCCTGCTGCACGCAGCCGGGCTGATGGGGGCCGCACAGGCGCTGGGCGGTGGGGCGGGCCCGTTCCTGCGGGCCGTGCTCATGGTGGTGGTGCTGTTCGCGGTGTCGCCGCGCGTGCTCGGCGGTCTGCTCGGCGCGGGGCTCGCGTTCGTCGCGGTCGTGGTGCTGGCGCAGCACACCGAGGCCTCGCACACGCGCGCCGTGCTCGTGCAGTCGGGCGTGCTCGCGGCCGTGGGGATGGCGTTCGGCGGCTTCCTGGAGGGTGCGCGGCGCCGCGACTTCCGTCTGCGGCTCACGGTCGACCGCCAGCGCCGCGATCTGGCCGAGCTGAACGAGCACCTCGAGGAGCGCGTGGCCGAGCAGGTGGCCGCGCTCACCCAGCGGAACGCCGAGGTCGAGCGGCTGAACGCGCAGCTCCAGGAGCAGGTGCGCGATCGGTCCCTCGCGCTCGCACAGGCCCTGCGCCGACTCGGCGAGCAGACGCCCGAGAACGAAGCCGACCTCACGGGGCTCGTGCTGGGCGGGCGTTTCGAGGTGCTCCGTCGCGTGGCGGCCGGCGGGATGGGGGCCGTGTACGAGGGCACCGATCGCAGCACGGGCGAGGTGGTGGCGATCAAGGTGATCCGGGCGTCGTCGTCCACCCCGCTCGCGCTCCTGGAGCGGTTCCTCCGGGAGGCTCGCAGCGCGGCGTCCATCGCGCATCCCGCGGTCGTCCGGATGCTCCACGTCGACATCCACGACGACGGGCTGCTGTTCCAGGTGCAGGAGTTCGTGTCGGGGGAGACCCTCCAGGGCTGCCTCACCCGCAACGGACGCCTGGCCCCCGGAGTGGCGGCACGCGTGCTCGCGGTGCTGGCCGACGCGCTCGCGGCCGCGCACGAGCACGGCATCGTGCATCGCGACGTGAAGCCCGCCAATGTCATCCTCACGCCCGACGCGCCCGGCCTGCGGCTCGTCGACTTCGGGATCTCGAAGCTCGCGGTCGATCTCGACGACCCCTCCGAAGCCACCCTGCTCGGTCCCGACGACCCCGCGGGTCCCCACACGCGCACGGGGGTCGTGGTCGGTACGCCGCGCTTCATGAGCCCGGAGCAGCGCGAGGGGGGCGGGGTGGGGCCCCCGACGGACGTGTACGCGCTCGGCATCGTGGCACACCTGATGTTCACCGGTGCCCACCCGGACCGAGCGGGCGAGGCGGCCGTCCCGCCCGCGTGCGCCGGGCTGATCGCGGCCTGCCTGTCCGAGGAGCCCGACGCACGGCCCGCGAGCGCACAGGTGGCCGCGGAGATGCAGGCCTTCGCGGACGGGCTCGAGGTGGGCCCGCTCGAGCAGATCATCGCGAGCGACACCCTGCGCCGGGTCACGTCCACCGACAATGCGCCGACGCAGTTCCGGGAGGAGAGTCAGGTCTCCGGAGAGCCCCGTTCCGGCGACGTTTCGTAGCGACTCGGGCTGCTACACACTGCAACCATCGGGGTCGCAGTACGCTCGAACGCCGGCTCTCGGCGTGTTGCAGCGGTCCTGACGCGGGACCGCCGGTAGGGCCGTCACGGGTCGTGCCTACATGTCATCTACCGTGACGAACGGTACGAACCTCGCTCCCTGGAGTCCTGATGACCCGCCTTCTCCCTACGCTTCGCATCCTCGTCCCCCTGCTCGCGCTCGGTGGCTCGCTCGCATGCGACCCGGCGGCGACCCCGGAAGGCGAAGTCGCCATCCGCGACATGGAGCGCGTGGAGAAGGCCGTGTGCGCGTGCGCTCCTGCCGACCAGATGTGCAAGCTCCAGGGTCTCATGGAGCTCGAGCAGCTGATGGAGCGGCACGAGTACACGATGGGCACGGACGCCCAGGGGCGCCGGCTCGAGGCCGTCGGCGACCGCATCGTGCAGTGCATGGAGCGGTCCGGCTGAACGGGCGGTTTCGCCCACCCCTCGCGGTGGCGGTCCCGGGATAGCATGCCCGGATGACCGCACCCGACGATCGCCCCGCGCTCCAGGGCCTCTCCGAAGACGAGGCCGCGCGCCGGGCGGTCGAAGAGGGGCCGAACACCCTCCCCGACGAAGGGCGGCGCTCGACGCTCGCCATCGTCGGTGAGGTCGTTCGGGAGCCGATGTTCCTGCTCCTCGTGAGCTGCGGCACGCTCTACCTGGTGCTGGGCGACCCCACCGAAGCCGCGATGCTGCTCGGCTTCGTGGTCCTGGTCGTGGCGATCACGGTCGTGCAGGAGCGCCGCACCGAGCGGGCGCTGGACGCGCTGCGGGACCGATCCAGCCCGCGGGCGTCGGTCATCCGGGGGGGCCAGCGGCGGCGGATCCCGAGTGCGGACCTCGTCCGGGGCGACCTCGTGGTGGTGTCCGAAGGCGACCGGGTGCCGGCCGACGGCTTCATGGTCGCCGGGCGAGGGGTGTCGGCGGACGAGAGCCTGGTCACCGGGGAGGCCGCGCCCGTGCGGAAGCAGGTCCGCGGAGCGGAGGATGCCGCGCTCGGTCCGGCCGGAGGCGACGACACGCCGTGGCTGTTCAGCGGCACCCTGGTCGTGAGCGGGCAGGCCGTCGTGGAGGTCGCTGCCATCGGCGCGGCCACGGCCATGGGTCGCATCGGCACCGCTCTGGCGGGGGTCGAGACGGGCCGGAGTCGCCTGCAGGAGGAGACCCGGCGCATCGTGCGGGTCGTGGCGACCGCTGGCTCGGCGCTCTGCGTCGGTCTGGTCGTGTTCTACGGGCTCACGCGCGGCGCGTGGCTCGAGGGCCTGCTCACCGGCCTGTCGACCGCCATGGCCCTGCTGCCGGAGGAGTTCCCGGTCGTGCTCACCGTGTTCCTCGCGCTCGGCGCCTGGCGGATCTCCCGCCAGAACGTGCTGACGCGACGCATGGCCGCGATCGAGACGCTCGGGTCGACCACCGTGCTGTGCACCGACAAGACGGGCACGCTCACGCAGAACCAGATGGTCGTGCGGGCCCTGTGGACGCCGCACGGCACCGTCGATCTCGACGGCCGGGTGTCCTCGCTCGCCGAGCCCTTCCACGCGCTCGTGGAGCACGCCATCCTGGCGAGCCAGGTCGACCCGTTCGACCCGATGGAGCAGGCGTTCCGGAGCCTCGGGCTCGATGCGCTGTCCGGTACGGAGCACCTGCATCCGGACTGGTCCCCCGGTCGGGAGTACCCGCTGTCGTCCGACCTGCTCGCGATGACCCGCACGTGGGAGGAGCCCGGCGGCGAGCGGGTGGGCACGGTCTCCGCGAAGGGTGCGCCCGAGGCGATCTTCGACCTCTGTCATCTGCCAGCGTCCGAGGTCGCGACCCTGACGCACGAGGTCGAGGCGCTCGCCGCCCGCGGGCTGCGTGTGCTCGCGGTGGCCAGTGCGCGCCACTCCGGTGCGCTCCCCGACCACCAGCACGGGTTCGCGTTCGTCCTGGAGGGGCTCATCGGCCTCGAAGACCCCATCCGGCCCGCCGTGCCGGGCGCAGTGGCGCAGTGCCGCGAGGCCGGCATCCGCGTTCTGATGATCACGGGCGACTATGCGGTGACCGCCCAGAGCATCGCGAGGCAGGCGGGGATCCCCGCGGCGGAGCCCCTCACGGGTCCCGAGCTCGAAGCGCTGGACGATGCCGCGCTCGCGTCCCGCCTCGGCGACGTGACCGTGGCCGCCCGCATCGTGCCCGAGGACAAGCTCCGACTCGTCCAGGCGCTCCAGGCACGCGGAGACGTGGTGGCGATGACCGGAGACGGCGTGAACGACGCCCCCGCGCTGAAGGCGGCGCACATCGGGGTCGCGATGGGCGGGCGCGGCACGGACGTCGCGCGCGAGGCCGCGGCGCTGGTGCTCCTCGACGACGACTTCAGCAGCATCGTGGACGCCGTGGCGCTCGGGCGGCGCATCTTCGACAACCTGCGCAAGGCGATGGTCTACGTGGTGTCCATCCACGTGCCTCTGGCGGGGCTCGCGACCGTGCCCGTGCTGGCGGGGTGGCCGGTGGCGCTGCTCCCCGTGCACATCGTGTTCCTGGAGCTCGTCATCGACCCCGCGTGCTCGCTGGTCTTCGAGGCCGAGCCCGCCGACCCCGACGCGATGCGAAGGCCGCCCCGGGCCGCGGACGACCGCATGCTGGACGGTCGGGTGCTCGCTCTGGCCGTCGCGCAGGGGCTCGGGCTGCTCGTGGCGTGCATCGGCGTGTACGCATGGGGACTGTCGCGTGCCGACGACCCCATGCTCGCGCGGAGCGTGGCGTTCGCGACCCTGATGATCGGGAACGTCGGCCTGATCACGTCGAACCGCTCGTGGGAGCTCGGCGCGCTGCAGCTGCTCGTGCGTCCGAACCGCGCGTACCGGGCCGTCGTGCTGGGAGCGCTCGCGGTGCTGGGCGTCGTGCTGTACGCACCCGGGCTGAACGGTGCGCTGCACTTCCAGGCCCTGGGCCCCGTCGAGGCCGTGGTCGCGGGGCTCTCCGGGCTCGCTGCCTTCGGATGGGCGGAGCTCGCCAAGCTCAGCGGCCGCCCGTCCAGGCATCCGCTATCCTCCCCGGCATGAAGATCGGCATCGACTTCGGCACCACCAACTCGGCGGTGGCGGTGGTGGAGCACGGCGTGCCCCGCATGCTGGAGCTGTACCCGGGCGAGAAGGTGCAGCGCACCGTGATCCACGCCAGCCCCGAGGGCGACGTGTCGTTCGGGAACCCGGCGTTCCGGGCCTACGTCGAGGGCGACCTGATGGGTCGGTTCCTCCGCTCGTTGAAGGCGTTCCTGCCGAGCGACGTGACGACCACCACGTTCGCCGGGCGCCGGATGTCGTTCACCGACCTCGTCACGACGTACCTGCGGTTCCTGGTCGAGCGCACGGAGAGCACGACGGGTCGCTCCATCACGTCGGTGGTCGTGGGGCGTCCGGTGCGCTTCAGCCATGACGCCGAGCGGGAAGCCCTCGCGACCGGGCGTCTCGAGCGTGCGGTGCGGGATGCCGGCCTCCCCGACCCCGTGTTCCAGCTGGAGCCGGTGGCCGCTGCCCACGCGTACGAGCGCAGCCTGTCCGGCGAACGCATCGTGCTGGTCGGCGACTTCGGAGGGGGTACGGCCGACTTCGCCGTGCTGCGCGTGGGTCCCGACCGCATCGGTCGCGACCGGTTCGAAGACGTGCTCGCGACGTCCGGCGTCGCTGCGGCCGGCGACGCCCTCGACGGCCGCTTCATGGACACGTTCCTGATGCCCTGGTTCGGCCGGGGGGCGCGGGTTCGGCCGCGGTCCGAGAGCGGCGCCGACGAGTGGATCGACTGGGATCACCCGCTCCAGCGGCAGATCCTGCGGCTGTACTACATCCACCTGCTCCGCGACGACGCGCTCGAGCGGCGGCTGCTGGGCGTGCGCGATCGGGTGAGCGACCCCGCGGTGGTCGATCGGATGCACCGGCTCGTGTTCGACGATCTCGGCTACCCGATGGCGTGGGCGATCGAGGCCGCGAAGCGCGCGCTGTCGGAGGAATCCGTCACCCGGTTCCGGTTCGACGAGTTCTACTCGGAGCGCCTCGACATCGAGACCGAGGTCGACCTCCCGACGTACGAGCAAGGCTCCGCGACGCTGCTCGACCGCTACGCTTCGGCGGTCGACGAGGCCCTCGCGGGCGCGGGGCTCGGGCAGGACGCCATCGACGAGGTGTTCCTCACAGGCGGCACGTCGCAGCTCCCGTTCGTGCAGCGGCGGTTCGCAGAGCGCTTCGGCGCCGACCGCCTGCGCAGTGGCGACGCGTTCACCTCGGTGTGCGAGGGCCTCGCGCTCTCCGGCTGAGCGCCTACCGCCACGGAACCGTGCGGAACCACGGCGGATCCGAGGGGCTCGGCAGGCCGCGGATCGCCGCGCGCATCACCACGAGCCCGGCCTCGGTTCCCCAGCCCCGCACGCCCGGTTCGCGCATCACCTCCTCGCCTGCCGCGTCGTACACGCGGATCTCGTGGCCATCCGCGGCGATCACGCCGTCCTGCCAGGCC
Organism: Myxococcota bacterium; assembly: GCA_041389565.1. Classification (GTDB taxonomy): domain Bacteria; phylum Myxococcota_A; class UBA796; order UBA796; genus JACKEQ01. Next base: position 177,919 of record JAWKRP010000013.1, on the reverse strand, counting down.
TGGAGCGCGAACGGACGGAACGGGATCTCGCGCTTCACGGCCCCGGTGTCGTCCATGCACCACAGGTCGTGCTCGTTCGCGGCCAGCCACAGGCCCGCCCGCGTCCATGCCACGGACCGCGTGCGCTTCGAGCTCCCCAGCATCTTCGCCTTGCCGCCCCCGAGCGGCACGATCCGCAGGCGGCTGCTCCACCCGGTGAGCGCCACGCGGTCGCCCTCGGGCGAGAAGTCGCCCCCGCGGAAGCTCTGCGAGCCGACCGTGTACGACAGCAGCACGGTGCCGTCGGCCGCCACGGCCTCCACGAGGTCTCCGATCGCGAGCAGCCCGGGGCTGCCGAACCGGAGGGCGTACGGCATCCCGGAGCGCTGCCATCGGCCCACCCAGGTGACGGTCCCCATCGTGCTGTACGCCAGCTCCTCGCCGCTCGCGATGGCCCGCACGAAGCCCGCATCCACGGCCTCGAGCACGGTGTCGGTGCCCGGCTCGACCCGGAGCAGCTGCCCGTCCTGGGCCACCCACAGGCCTGCGGGCCCGGCGCCTGCGAACTCGGGAGGACGGAGGACGGGGAGCGGGGCTTCCACCACCAGCTCGCCGTCGCGCTGGAAGGTGCGCTCGACCCCGTGGACGACCGCGCGACGGAGCCGTGTGGACCGGGCGATCAGCGGCTCGACGGCGGTGTCCCACCCGTCCGGCGTGCCCTCCTCCACGGTGATCGAGGTGAGGGCGGAGTCGGGGAGGAGCTCGAGCGCGAGCGGCAGGGTGTCGCGCCCGCGATCGCGGTCGGGGTCGGAGTACTTCGTCTGGTAGGGGCGCAGCGTGAGCGCGCTGATACGGCCATCGGGCCCGCGGGACAGGGTGCCACGCACGCTCCGCGCCGCGACGAGCCCACGCCGCTCGACCAGATCGGGCCACAGGGACGCGAGCAGGCGCACGCTGGCGCCGCCGAGCTCGAGCACCTCGAGGGTGTCGAGCCACACGGCTTCACCCAGCCAGGTCGCCTCCTGGGTGCGCAGGTTCAGGTGGCGGAGCGTCGGCAGGGGCGTGCGCGCGAGGCCCAGGCCCTCCTCCCGGTTGGGGGCGTACAGGTCGAGGCGCTCGATCGAGGGGAGCTCGCGGCCGGCGAGCAGCGGCACCAGCCGGTGCCCGGACGAGCGCAGCACCTTCACCGTGGGCGCGATGTGCGCGAGGAAGGGCTCGAGCACGGGGCCGACCTTGTCGCCTTCGACACGGATGTCGCCGATCACGCGCCAGAGCGGATGCGTGCCGTGGTTCGTCACGTCGCGGGGCTGGGGGAACCGCACGTCGGCGCGCCACGGGAAGCCGTGGCGCCACTCGGAGACCGTGGCGAACGGCGCGATCTCGCCGAGCCATTCCGCACCATGTGCGTCGATCAGCTCCTGCTGGCGGGCCGGATCGGTGCCCGTGGACGCGAGGGCCATGAGCTCACCGCGCGGATCGCCCGCTTCGAGCAGGGCGTCCTGGAGCACCATGCGCACGCCGGGGTCGTGCGGGTGCGCGTACACGTTGTCGAACAGGTCGCCGATGGTGGTGGCCGGCGCATCCGCTTCCGCGAAGGTGGCGAGCCACGACGCCAGCAGCTCGGGGTCGTCGAAGCGCGGAACGGTCGGCCAGGCCGCGTCGATGGCCGTCGCGACCCGGGCGAACCGCTTGAACATCCACTCCTTCTGCGCTTCCCGCACGTTCCAGTCGGCGTCGAGGGTCGCCGCGATGCCCACGAACCGCGGGTCGCGGGCTCCGAGCCGCCCCACGGCGTCGAAGATGCGCGCGAGGTTCTGACGGGCCGAGCTGCTCGTGAAGGGTACGGCCCGGAGCAGGGCCTCGAGCGCCACGCCGATGCGCGGGTCGTAGGTCCGGCGGCCGAGGGCCTCGACGCGCTCCGCGAGCTGCTCGCTCGTGCGGGCCGGCAGGAGGGCGCGGATCAGCACGTCCACCGGCACGGACCCGCGCGCCTCGAGCTCCGCCTTCCACGGGTCTGCGGGAGACTCGTCCGGGTCGAGCTTCGCGGCGATCAGGGCGCACAGACGCCCGAGGTCGGGATCGGGGGTGATGGCCCAGAGCGCGAGGGCGAGGTCGAGCGCCTCGGAGTAGCGGGCTTCGCGCAGCGCGTCGGAGAGGGATCCGGGGTTCGACACGTTCACTCCTGGGCTCGCATCCGGTGCCGGCGAGCTGCGGGACGCCGCGAGCTTGCCACACGCCGTGGTCGTGTCGAACGTGCGATAGTCGCGCATGCTCGTGTTCTGGCTGGCCGTGCCCGCGTCCCGGGCGTGGGACGGCGGCACCATCGAGGTGGATTCGTGGTCGTCCCGCGACGGCCTGCCTCAGAACACGGTCACCGACATCGAGCAGACGCACGACGGCTACATCTGGCTCACGACCTTCGGCGGGATCGCGCGCTTCGACGGCGTGCGGTTCACCTACTTCGACCCCGCGAACACCCCGTCGCTCACCACCACGCGGTTCGTCGCGCTGGCCGAGGGGAGCGACGGCACCCTGTGGTTCGGGTCGGAGCACGATGGGGTCATCCGCTACGACCGCGGCACGCACGCCTTCGTGCCCGCGGGCCCGCCCGACCTGGGCGCGGTGTGGGACATCACGACGATCGACGGCACGGTGTGGATCGCCTCGGACGCCGGCACGTTCGAGGTGGTGGACGGGGCGCTCGTGCTGCGCGACCCCCGCCCCAGCAGCTCGGTCACACGGCGCGCGGACGGATCGCGGTGGCTGGGGGCCGCCGACGGGCTCGTGTGCGTGGAGGGGCCGTGTGAGACGCTCCCACCGCTGCGCGCCCGCGCTTCGGGGTTCGCCGACGGGGTCGACGGCGTCGCGTACGCCGCTTCGTCGGGCTCCATCTTCCGGCTGGCCCACGGCCGGTGGATCGAGATGTTCTCGTCGGACACCGGCTGGCTCGTGCCCACCCCCGTGCGGTGGCACGGCGCGCTGTGGACGGCCGATCAGCGTGAGCTGATCCACCTGGAGTCCCCGCCCCAGCGCGTGCCCCTGGCGCTCCCGCCCACCGAAGGGGTCCGCGTGCTCCGGGTCGATCGCGAAGGCGGCCTGTGGATGGGCCTCAACGGCGGTGGGCTCGCGCGGGCCCGGCTCACGGGCGTGCGGTCGATCAGCCCGACCAGCGCCGACATCACGGCCTCGGCGTCGTGCGTGGTGGTCTGGAGCGAGCGGGGGCACTGGGTGGTCGACGGAGATCCCACGTGCGCCGAAGACATCGACGGGGGCGCGCTCACCGGCGTGTGGGCCCCGGATGGCGCGGTGTGGTGGGACCGGCTGCACGACGACGGCATGGGGCACACGCTCGTGCGGCGCGATCCAGACGGCACGGTCGTGGAGCACCCGCTGGGCGCGGTCGTGGTGGAGGTCGTCGACGGCCCGTACATCTCGGCGGGTGCCCAGGTGTTCGCGGTGGACGGCGCAGAGCTGGTCGCGCTCCCCCTGCCCGAGGGCACCTCGGCTGCGCACGTGGTGCGGGCGGATCCGGCAGGCGGGGTGTGGGCAGAGGGGCCGAGCTCCCTGTTCCGCACGACACGCGACGGGGTCGCCGAGCAGGTGGAGCCGATCGGCGAAGCGCCCGTGCGCGACGTGCTGCGCGTGGAGCACGGGATCTGGGCGGCCACGTATGGCGGGGGCGTGCAGTGGTTCGGCGCGGACGGCTCGCGCGGGTCGCTCACGGCGGCCGAGGGGGGCTGCGACAACGCGGTGTCCCGGATGCTGCCGACCTCCGACGGCTACGTGTGGATGAACACGAACCGCGGTGCCGGGCGCATCGAGGCCTCGGAGCTGGCGGGGTTCGCGTCCCGGGAGATCGGCACCGTGCTCTGCGAGCTGGTCGACTCGGGCGAAGCGAACGGCTCGGGCGGTGTGTGGGCGCCCGGAGACCGGCTGTTCCTGCCGACGATCCGCGGAGCGGTCGAGATCGATGCGAGCACGGCCTTCGAGGCGGCCGTGCCCCCGCTCGTGCAGATCGAGGAGGCCTCGCACGGGGACGAGCCGCTCGACGACGGCGAGGTGGTGGAAGGCGCGTTCGACATGACGGTGCGCTACACGGCGCTGAGCTTCGACGACCCCCTCGGCGTGCGCTTCCGGCACCGGCTGGTCGGGCACCGCGACGGCTGGACGCCCCTCACCACCGCTCGCCACGAGCGCTTCGTCGACCTGCCGCCCGGCGCGTACCGGTTCGAGGTGCAGGCGAGGAGCGCGCGCGGGGTGTGGAGCGAGCCGGCGTCCCTGACGTTCGTTCGCGCGCCCGAGTGGTGGGAGACCCGACTGGCACGGGTGTTCCTACCGCTGTTCGGCATCGGGACCGTGCTCGCGCTGCTGTTGTGGCGGGTGCGGCGCACGACCCGCCAGAACGAGGAGCTCCGGCGCGAGGTGCACCAGCGGCTGCGCGCCGAGGAGCTCCTGCGCGAGCAGCAGGCCGAGAACGAGCTGGCGGCCTGGGAGCTCGCCCGTGCGCGCCGGCTGGAGGCCGTGGGTCGGCTCGCCGGCGGGGTGGCGCACGACTTCAACAACCTGCTGAGCGTCATCCTGGGGCGCATGGATCTCCTCCGCACCCACCCCGACCCCGAGGTGGCGGCGGATGCCGAAGCCGTCGTGAGCGCCGCGGAGCGGGCCGCTGCACTCACCCAGCAGCTGCTGGCGCTCGGCCGCGAGGACGGTCAGGAGTCTGCGGCGCTCGACCTCGGGCTCGCGATCCAGAACGCCCGGGACCTGCTCGATCGGCTCATGCGCACGGGCGTCGCGCTCGAGATCGACGTGGGCTCGGGGGTGTCGGTGCGCATCGAGCGCAGCCGGCTCGAGCAGATGCTCACGAACCTCTGCGTGAACGCCCGCGACGCCATCCTCGTGAAGGGGACCGTGTCCGTGCGGCTCGCACGGGAGGTCGACGGCGACGGCGCCTGGGCCGTGCTGACCGTCGAGGACGACGGCACCGGCATCCCACCCGAGACCGTCGAGCGGATCTTCGAGCCCTACTTCACGACGAAGCGCGAGGGGCGAGGCACGGGGCTCGGGCTCGCCACCGTGCACGGGGCGGTGGAGGAGGCGGGCGGCACGATCCGCGTGCGCTCGGAGGTGGGGCGCGGCACCACGTTCGAGATCCGCCTGCCGGAGGTGTCCGGATCGCCGGTGCGGTCCGATCCGCCCGAGCCCGCCGCGCTCATCGAGGGGGTGCGCGTGCTCCTGGTCGACGACGACGACGACGTGCGCGGCACGGTCGCGCTCCAGCTCGGTCTGCGCGGCGCCGTTGTGCGTGCAGTGGCGACGGCCGACGCGGCGCTGGAAGCCGTGCGCGCCGAGCCGTTCGACCTGCTGGTGACGGATGTGCTCATGCCCGAGGTGAGCGGCACCGAGCTCGCCGAGCGCGTCCAGGCGGAGCGCGCGATGCCCGTGCTGTTCATCTCGGGTCACACGGGCGGCGAGCTCGGGATGGACGACCGGTCGGTGCTCCGCAAGCCGTTCACGAGCGAAGCGCTCGCGAACGGCGTGCTGGAGGTGCTGGGCCGCGTCACTGCTGCGTGAGGTCGCTGCTGAACGTGACGTTCCAGGCCACCGCCGAGAACGAGCTCGGGTAGTAGCCGCCCGACCCGTCGAGTCCGGCAGGCGCGTTCAGATCGCCCGAGAACGAGTAGGTGTCGTCGGGGTTGCTGCCGTACTCGTGCAGGTAGGTGCCCGAGATCGTGCCGTCGACCGCGAGGTCGCCCTCGAACGTGCCCGACTGGGTGCCCGAGAATCCCCCGAGCCCGCCGGAGTAGGTGCACGTGGCCGTTCCCTGCACGACGGGCGTGGCGGCCGGATCGACCACGAGCGTCGCGCTCCCGTTCTGGCACTGCATGTTGTTCACGATGAACGAGCCCACCTGCTCGACGGCGCCGAGCTGGAAGGTGCCCGTCCACGTGCCGGACAGCGTGGTGCACAGCGCGGCGTCGAGGGTGCCGTCGCAGTCGTTGTCGAGCCCGTCGCACACCTCGGTCTCGCCGGGGTTCACGGTGGACTCCGTGTCGTCGCAGTCTCCGCCCACCGCCGCCGAAGCGGCCGGCGGCTCGCAGGAGGTCGTGGTGGCGGTGTTGTCGCCGTAGCCGTCGAAGTCCAGGTCGTCGTACCAGACCGTGTTCGGCGTGCGGGTGTCGTCGCTGTCGTCGCAGTCGTCGTCGTTGGCGACCGTGTTCGCGGGCTGCGTGCACGCCTCGGTCGGCGCGAAGGGGTCGCCGTAGCCATCGGCGTCGGCGTCGGCGTACCAGGTGTCGGTGTCGGTGGCGCCCTGGGTCGGGCTGCCGTCGCAGTTCCGGTCGGCCGCGTCGCACAGCTCGTCGGCCCCCGGGTGGATGCTCGCGTCGGAGTCGTTGCAGTCGCCGTCGTTGCTCACGTGGCCCGCCGGGGCCTCGCACGCGGACACGGCCGCGCCGGCCCCGAAGGCGTCGCCGTCATCGTCGGCGAAGAAGTCGTCGGCGTCGTCGGCGCCGCTGTCGATGGTGCCGTCGCAGTCGTCGTCGATGCCGTTGCAGCGCTCGACAGCGCCGGGATTCACGTCCGCGTCGGCGTCGTTGCAGTCGTCGGCCTCGGAGAAGCCGTCTGCATCGGCGTCGACGGTGGGGTCGCCCGTCTCGTCGGGCGGGTCGCCCTTGCAGGCGAGGAGGGTCAGCGCGATCGACAGCATCGGGACTCCAGGGTCGAGGCTCGACGCGCTGCTATCCCGGATCGGCTGGGGGAGGAAGGTGGACCAGGGGGACCGGCGTGCCGCCGAGCTGGACGGCGAGGCGCTCGGAGAGGACCCGGGCCATCGTCATCACGCTGATCTGCGGATTCCGACCGACGTTGCTGGGCAGCACGCTGGCGTCCATGCAGTACACGCCGGGGACCTCGAGGAGCTGGCCGTCACGGTCGGTGACCCGGCCGAGGCCGCAGCTCGCCTGGGGGTGCGAGGAGTACAGCACCAGCCGGCCCGCTTCGAGGTCGGCCAGCCGTGCCCGCACCTGGCCCATATCGGTGAACCGGCTGCGACCGAACAGCGACAGCACGACCCACTCGGCACCCGCGCCCTCGAACCACAGGCGCGCCCCGATCTCGAGGGCGCGAGCGAACCGGGCGCGGTCCTCCTCGACGAGGTCGTACGCGATCGACGCGCGGCCCGAGCTGCTGGGACCGACGCGCCCGCGGGTGCGGTCGCGGACGAGCAGGCCGGTGTTCGCGATGTGGTGGGCGCTCGCGCAGACCTCCGCCAGCTCGGCCCCGTGGAAGGGGAGCGCGGCCAATGCGGACGCGAACGTGGGGTTGGCCTCGATAACGATGTCGTCGTGCACGAACTCGTCGATCCAGTGGCCCTGCGTGGCGCCGGGCGCGAACACCTGGCGGTTCGGGAAGTAGCCGAGCACCGACACGACGGGCTGCACGCGCAGGCCCTCTCCGACGCCCTTCTCGGCGTCGACCACCCCGGAGTCGTGCAGCAGGGTGGGGGTCGCGATGGCGCCTGCGCAGAGCACGACGGCGTCGGCGGAGACCGAGAACGGCGCGCCGTTCCGGAGCACGCCCTCCACGCGGCCCGTGCGCACGCGCTGGACGCGGCACCCGGTCGTGATGCGCGCGCCTGCAGCGGCTGCGCGGGGCAGGATCTCGCGGTCGACGCTGTTCTTGCCGGCCACCGTACAGCCCTGGTTGCACCGCCCGCAGCCCGTGCACGCGGGCGCGTTCCGCCGGAGGTTGCCCTCCTTCCAGCCGAGAGCGCGCGCGGCGTCGCGCTGGATGCGGTCGTTCCCGGACAGCAGGGCGTCGGGCGTCTCGGCGACGCGCATCACCGCCTCGATCGCGTGCTGGGTCTGCTTCCAGTGGGCGACGTCCAGGGCGTCTCCAGACAGCTCGTTCCACTCGTCGATCCGCTCGTCGGGCGTGCGGAAGCAGAGCGCGGAGTTCACGATGGTCGACCCGCCGAGCGCGCGTCCCCCGGTCACGGGCAGCGTCGGGGTGCCATCGGCGACGCGGAACCCGCCCTCCATGTAGTGCTCGGCGAGACACTCCCCCTGATCGAGCGGGTCGTGCAGGTACGGAGCGCCGTCTTCGAGCAGGAGCACGTCCACACCGGCCTCGGCGAGGGTGAGCGCCACGAACGCGCCGCCCGCACCGGACCCGACGACGACCACCTTCGCGCGCGCGTCGAACGACGCTTCGGGGGCCGACCACCACATCAGCCGCACCCGGGCGCGATGTGCATGGCGCGAACCACCTCGGGCCGCTCGAAGTACATCATGCCGACCGTGCTCCGCAGCGCCATGAACAGCTGGGCGCGGATGAGGTCGTCGGCCTCGGCCCACTCCACCAGGAACTCGCGCTGGCGGTCGGGCGGCAGGTGGTAGAGGCTGCGGGCCCCGTAGCGGTCGAGGGCCGTGGAGTGCTCGAACGCGAGGGGGAGCGCGCGCAGGAGCGTGGCGGTGGTCGACGGGACCGAGCCCAGCAGGCGATCGAGCCGCCGCAGCGACTCGAGGTCGCCCCCGGATCCGGGCAGCGGGCCGCCGGGCGGAGCCAGGAAGTCGCCGAGCAGGGCATAGATGGCCGCGGACTTCGCCCCGAGGTGCTCGAACGGCTCGGGAGGTGCCGGATAGCACCCGATCTGCCTCATCGCGGGGTACACGCCGAGCAGCAGCGCCACCGCGCCGGAGCCGAGCAGCAGGACGTTTCGGCGGGAGAGCTCGAGCTTCTGCACGGGACCACGCCTCCCAGGGCTCGCCCACTATACGGGAAGCCCGTTCCGCATATGCTGCGGAGCTGTGCCCACCCCCGGACCGCGAGGACCCCGCGAATGGCGAAGACCCCCGACATGGTGGAGCTGTGCCGGTTCGGCTCGACGGTGGAGGCCCAGCTCCTGCAGAACCGGCTGCTCGACCACGGCATCGTGACGGCCCTCCAGGGTGCGCACCTGGCCTCGAACCTCGGGCTGTTGCCGTCGGTCGCTCCGTGCCGGGTGTTGATTCGCGAGGACCTGCTCGACGAGGCCCGCGCTGCCCTGGCCTTGTTCGCGGTGGCCGACGAACCGGCCAGCCGCAGCGACCCCGAGCAGTGCCCGGCCTGCGAATCGCCCTGGGAAGCCGGGTTCGACGAGTGCTGGAGCTGTGGGCACGCGCTGTGAGCGCTACACGAAGATGATGTCGGCGCCGGTGGTCTTCTCGAAGAACGCGGTGGCCGTGATGATGTCCTGCACCTCGGGCAGCAGGTCTTCGGCGGTGCGGTCGAACATCTTCATCGCGAGCTCGCAGGCGTAGAGCTCGCACCCGGACTCGCTCAGGATGGTGATCATCTCGCGTGGACGGGGGAGATCGAGGTCGTCCATCTTCTTCTGCATGAAGCTGGTGCCGAGCCGCTCCATCCCAGGCAGACCCGCGACCATGTTCGGCATCGGGCTCATCGGGTTGCCCACGAAGTTCACGTGCAGGTGATCGACCCGGGACTCCGTGATCACGTCGAGCCCGTAGAACGTGAAGAACACGCTGCACTCGATGCCGGTCATCCGGGCGGCGTTCGCCATGATCAGGACCGGGAAGCACTCGTCGAGCCCGCCCTTGGCGCAGATCAGGGCGATCCGGCGGGGGGCGTCGGGCGCACGGGGCTCGCGGGACGGGACGGTCGGAGCGAACGGGAACGTCATGGGGCCTCCTACAGGCAGCCGACGGGCTTCGGGATCCCGGCGAGCATCGCGGTGGTCTTGCCGGGCGTGCCCGGGAACAGCTCGTACATGCGCTTCGTCCCGACTCCGGAGCCGGACGCGACGCGGCGCACGTTCGGGCTCGCGCCGGACGCCAGGAAGTCGCTGCGCGCCCAGTCGAGCACGGCCCAGTGGGCGTCGGTGAGCTCGATCTGGAGCCCGGCGGCCATCTTCTCGGCGAGCGCGCGGTCCCAGGCTTCGGTGTCGAGCAGGAAGCCCTCCGCCGTGAACCGGTGTCCCTCCCACACCACGACCTCCGAAGAGGGCGGTGGAGACGGACGGATCGGGTCACAGGCCGCAGGAGCGGGCGCTGGAGACGGGGCGCTCGGGGTGCGCTCGGCCTTCGGGGCCGCGCGGCGTGTCGTGCCAGCATTCCCGGCCCGACCGAGGTGGCGCAGGATCTCGAGCGCGATGGCGGTGCCGCGCTGCACGTCGCGGTCGGTCGAGGCGCCGAGCACGCCCAGAGGACCCACCGGCTTCACGTCGCCCGCGTGGTGGAGCACGTCGGTGGCGTCGTTCGCGAACGCGAGCACGTCGGGCTGCGTGACGTTGCGCACCGTGTCGAGGATCTGGACGACGCTGTCGGAGAGCTCGCGCACGTCGTCCGGGCCGTACGCCCCCGCGATGCGGTCGAACAGCGCCACCAGCTCGCCGGCGAGCAGGAACCAGCCGCGCTCCTCCCACTCCGCCAGGCGTGCGGCCGTGGCGGTCATGGCTTCCCGCGCGACCGGCGTCATGTCGCGCACGAGCTCCTCGGTGTAGCGCTGACGCTCCACGACGTAGTCGAGCTTGGCGTGGAGGGCGTCGAGGCTGCGGGTCAGGTCGGTGTCCATCAGGCGGTCCTCTTGCCGTACATGAGCATCTTCGATTCCATCGGAAGCTCCTCGCCCTTCACGAGGACGTTCCAGTACACCCACTCGAACGCGAGCTTGCCCCAGTGGTTCACGTGGCTCTCCTCGAGCAGGGTGAACGGCCCGATTCCGGGCAGGGGGAACCGGCCCGGGAGCGGCTCCGTGTCGTAGTTGAAGTCGATGAGCATGGCCTTTCCGTGGCCCGTCTCGATGAAGCAGTTCGTGTGGCCGTCGAACTCGGGCAGGAGCGGGCGGCCTTCGATCCGGCGCAGCAGGTTCCCGGGCAGCACGTCTCCCTGGAAGTGCGCGACGGCGCCGGCTTTCGAGCTCGGCAGGTCGGTGGCGTCGCCGATGACGAAGACGTGGTCGTACGCCTGGCTCTGGAGCGTGTGCCGGTCGGTCGGGACGAAGCCGAGATCGTCGCCGAGCCCGCTGGCACGGACCTGCTCGGCCCCGGCGTGCAGCGGGACCGTGACGAGCAGGTCGAAGTCGAGCGTGCGCCCGTCGTAGGCCCGCACGGACCGCTTCGTGTCGTCGACCGACTCCACCGCGAAGCTCGACACCTGCTCGATGCCGCGGCTCTTCAGCATGCCGCCGAGCGACGCGGACGCGGTGGGCTTGGTGAACGCGCCGTCGAGCGGGGTCGCGAACACGAGCTCGGTCTTGCTGCGCAGGCCGCGCTTCGTGAGCCACGCGTCCGTGAGGAACGCGAGCTCGAGCGGCGCGACCGGGCACTTGATCGGCATGTCCACGAGGTTCACGATCAGGCGTCCACCCTCCCAGCGCTCGAGGCGGGCGGCGAGCGCTTCGGCCCCGTCGAGGCTGTAGAACTCGTGCACGTCCCGACGCCAGTGGGGGCCGGTCAGCCCGGTGGTCTGCTCGGGGTGCAGGTGGGCGCCCGTCGCGATGACCAGCAGGTCCCAGGACAGGCGCTGGCCGTCGTCGAGGGCGACGACGCGGGCTTCGGGGTCGATGCGGTCGATGCCCGCGAGCACGAGCCGCACGGCGGGATCGAGCAGGCGGCGACGCGGCCGCACGAGGTCGGCGCGGCGCTTCTCCCCGAACGGGACGAACAGCAGCCCGGGCTGGTAGACGTGCTGGTCGTCGCGGTCGACCACCGTGACGCGCCAGCCGTCCGGCAGCATGCGCACCATCTTGTTCGCCGTGAGCGACCCGCCCGTGCCCCCACCGAGGATCACCAGTTCCTTCATCGACCGCCTCCGCACCGACCGGAGAGCAAGCTCCATGCCGCTGGGGAACCTCCGGCGGAGACGGGCGTTTCACACGGTCGTGCTGTGTCGTGCTGTGCGGGAATCCACAGCAGACCCCACGGGATCGCACAGGGTCAGCGGTAGACGTGCCAGTACGACTCGGTGGACGTGACCCGACCGGAGCGCTCGGTGACGGTGGCGACGATGCGGACATCGCCCGTGGACTCGGGCTCGTACCAGATGCCGGAGTCGCGATAGAGCCACCCCGTGTCGATGACGACCGGGACCTCGCGCTCGACGGGCGGCGGCAGATCGCGGGGATCGAGCGGGAGCCTCAGACCGCCGACCTCCTGACGGCCGCGCCCACGGCACCGGAGCGCGACCCCCTCGTGGTCGCTCGCGGCGTAGCGCGTCTCGCCCACCCAGGCCTCGAGGTGCACGTCCAGACCGGAGCGATCGAGCCCCCACCCGCGCAGCGCGACGTTGTAGTAGGGCGCTTCGGCACCCAGGGGGGAGTCGGGCCAGACCTCGCCGTCGTACGGCACGTAGATGAAGTCTCGCGTGCCGATCCCCACCTCGAGGGACGACCACGGGTTCGTGTCGCAGCGGCTGGAGCAGCCGGCGCTGGCGAGCGCGATCACAGCGGGCAGGAGGAAGCGATGCATCGGAGGGAGCGTAGCATCCGCCGGGGTCGGTCGCGCGGAGGGTCGCGGCCGCGCCGACCTGCTTCGCTGCGTACACGAATCCGAGATCGCCGGACGGATCGAGGAGCTCGGTGTCGCCTGTTCCATCGAAGAATCTCCGACCGACATGGGCTGGAACGTTGTGTACGCGCTCTGGCATCCCCTGTGCAATCCAGGAGGAGAACCGAGGTCGACATGCTCCCCTTCCTGCTCACTGCCTGCCTGCACGCACCCGCGATCCAGGCGGCGTACTACCCCGACCCCACCCTCGACCCCATCGCGCCCACCGAAGCCGTCACGCGCGCGCTCCTCGTCCTGCACGACAGCGGGGAGGGCGCCCCCGAGCTGTGTGCCGTGCGCCCGATCGTGGCGCCGGTCGGGGGCTACCTGGTCGACTTCCGGGGTCCGTGGGAGCACGAGGGCCGCGCGTTCCAGCACATCCGCGTGGGCATCCCCGACGGCACGGAGCCCGGTCGTACCGAGCCCTTCGCGCTCATCGCGCACGGAGACGGCTGGCTGCACGGGCCTCCCGGTCAGGGGGCCTTCGTCGCCGACCACGCCTTCGTGGGAGACGTTCGCGCGTTCGCCAGGGGTCGCTGCGGGCGCTGACGTGCCGTAGAGTGGGGCATCGCGACGGAGCACGGGTGGCGACTCGCACGGTAGACCTCATCCGACACGGTCAGTACGGGCCCGATGGTGAGCTCACCCCGCTCGGGGTCGAGCAGATCGAGCGTCTCGCGGCTCGCTACCGCGACGAGGGCGCGCCCACGAAGCTGTGGGTGAGCCCCCAGCCTCGCGCCCAGCACACCGGGCGCATCCTGGCGGCGGCGTTCGACCTGGAGCCCCGCACCATCATGGCCATCGCCGAAGCCGTGCCCTCGCGCCCCGACCCGCCTCCCAAGGCGTTCGCGGACTTCCCGGAGGAGAGCATCGCGAAGGGGCGTGCGCGCCTCGACAAGATCCTGGCGAAGCTCGTGAAGCGGGCGCGTGGCACCGACCGGCACATGGTGCTGGCCTGCCACGGCAACGTCACGCGGTACCTGTGGACGCGTGCGCTCGGCCTCGATCCGCTCGCGTGGTGGACGCTGTCCATCCACAACGGGAGCCTCACGCGGTTCCGGGTGCACGCCGACGGGCGCATCAAGGGCATCCGCTTCAACGATGTCGGGCACCTGCCGAGCGCCCTCCAGACCGAGGCCTGAGATGGAGACCCCCATGCTGACGCGTCGCACCCTCCTGAAGCTCGCCGCGGCCGCCGTGCCGGGGCTCGTGATCGGGTGCTCGGGAGAGGCGTTCGATCCGGACGCCGTCCCCGAGTCGGTCGTCCGCTTCCCACGCACCCCGATGGCGGGGGACGTCACGTCGACCCGCGCGGTGCTCGCGTTCTTCGTCGCGGACGACACCGCGGTCACGCTGCGCGTGTGGACCGGAGAGGACGTCGTGGTGGACCAGACCGTGGAGCCCAGTGGAGACGGGTTCCACAAGGTGATGGTCGACGATCTGGTGCCGGGTACGAGCTACCGGTACGCGGTGTTCGGCGGAGCGGCGCCGTCCTTCGAAGACCGCAGCCTGATCGGGCAGTTCCGCACGGCACCCGCGGAAGACGCGCTCGAGACGGTGCGGATCGCGATCCTGGCGTGTGTGGGGCAGGGCAACGTGCTCCCGGACTACTACTTCCCCGAGGGCACGCCGGCGCCGACCTCCGAGCCCTTCCAGTGGGAGGTGTTCACGAACAAGGCCGAGCTCGGGCTCGACGCGCTCGTGCACCTCGGAGACCAGGCGTACCTCGACTACGTGTGGTCGCTCGAGGGCGGCACGCTCGAGCGCTACCTGCACGCGTGGGGCTTCTACCATGGCGGTGGGTACCGCGACCTGTACCCGCTGGCGCCGGTCTACATGACGTGGGACGACCACGAGTCGACGGACAACTCCCAGTTCGACCCGTGGGACATGAGCCCCGCAGACCAGGAGAAGCTCGCGAACGCCCAGGAGGCGTGGTTCAAGGTCATGCCGATCGACGCGACCGCTCCGCAGAGCGTGTGGCGGAGCTTCCGGTGGGGCCAGGCGGTGGAGCTCGTGCTGCTCGACTGTCGGTACGAGCTCGGTCCCGACACGCTCATGACCGAAGCGCAGCTGGCCTGGCTCGTGGAGCGCATCGAGACCAGCCCGTGCCGGTTCGTCTGTGTGGCGACCCCGCGTCCGTTCTCGATCATCACGAGCTCGACGCAGCTGTCTGCCGACAACCAGGACCGCTGGGAGGCCTACGAAGCGCAGCGGCAGCGCGTGACCGATGCGATCGACGCGCTGGACGCGCGGCACGTGGTGTTCGTCGCGGGCGACATCCACATGAACTACCTCGGGCGGGTCACCGAGCAGGGAACGGCGGTGTCCGACCAGCTGTGGGAGGTGTGTGTCACCTCGGGGAACACGAACCCGCTCGCGACCGGGCTGTCTCCGACGCAGTTCCCGTTCGTCGACGCGCGGCCGCACTTCCCGGTGCTCACCTTCGATCCGGTGGCGGGCTCGGTGCACGTGGCGTTCTACGCGAAGGACGGCTCGCTCGACTTCGAGCAGACCCTCACCGACGTGTAGACCCACCCGGGGTGTATGCTCCCGGGCGTGCTGAACCGGTATCGATCCCTGTGGGCCTTCCTGGTGATCGCCGTGCTCGGCGTCACGCTGGCACGGCTCCAGGTGCGTCGGGAGGCGCTCGGAACGGCCGAGATGCTCGCGTCGATCGCGAACGAGGCGGCCGGCGGCATCGACGCCACCGCGCATGCTCGGGTGCAGGGTCGCGAAGACGCCGCGTCGCCCGAGTTCGACGCGATCGTGCACCACCTGCGCTCGGTGATGGACGAGCACGACATCTCGACGCCCATCTACACGCTCCGTCCGAACGACGACCGCACGGCGTCCTTCGTGGCCATGACGAACGAGACGCCCTTCGTGGGCGACCGCTACGCACCGCCCTCCGCCCTGTGGGACGCCCAGCGGGGCGAGCCCGCGTGGACGGGCATCTACACGACCGCCACCGGCACCTACGTGTCGGGCTTCGCGCCGATCCAGCGCGCCGACGGGTCGGTCGAGGCCGTGGTGTGTGTCGACGCCCATGCCGACGCGCTCGCCTCGTGGCGTACGACGCTCCAGCTCCTGGCCGTGCTGCTGGCGCTCGTGGGTGCGGGGGTGGCGTGGGTGGCGCCGGCGCTCGTGAGCGGCGGTCCGATCGGGGGCTTCCGGAACCTGCTCGGGAGCAGCATCTCCGTGCGCATCGGGCTGTCCGGGTCGGCTGCGGTGCTCGCGGCCGTGCTCGTGGTGGGCTGGCTCGACCACCAGCAGTCGTACCTGGAGCTCGTCGAGAACCTCCACGATCGGCTGGGAACGACCGTGAGGGTGGCCGCCCCGCAGATCGACGTGCTGAAGCACCAGCGTGTCGCGGAGTCCGCCGACCCCACGTCCAGCGACTTCCTCGAGCTCCGGAACGTGCTGCGCGCGGTGAAGGAGAACGCGCAGCTCGACGAGGAGGTGTACACCTTCCGCCGCGACGGCGACCGGGTGCGGTTCGTCGTGATGACGAACGAGGTGCCGTACATCGGCGACCCGTACGAGCTGCGTCCCGGGCTGCGCCGGTCGTTCGAGCAGGGCACGCCGGGCTTCGACGGGCCCTACCACGATGCCCACGGGAGCTGGCTCAGCGCGTGGGCCCCGCTGAAGGATGCCTCCGGCCAGACCGTGGGAGTGGTCCAGGCCGACTCCGAGATCACCGCGCTCATCTCCGACCACCGCAACCGGAGCCTGCGCCGCCTGCTGTTCGCGCTCGGGGGCTGTGCGTTCGCGTTCGTCACTGCCGTGTGGACGGCCCGCACCGTGGCGCGTCCCATCCAGCGGATCGCGTCTGCGGCACGCCGCATCCAGAGCGGGGATCTCGGCGTGGAGGTCGAAGAGAGCGGCCGTGACGAGGTCGGCCAGCTGGCGGTCGCGATCAACGAGATGACGCGGGGACTTCGACAGCGGGAGGAGATCCGCGACGCGTTCGGCAAGTACGTGTCGGCGGAGTTCGTGCAGCGCCTGGTCGACGACGGCGCGGTGAAGGTGGAGGGCCAGCTCGCCGAGCTCACCGTGATGGAGTCCGACATCCGCGGGTACACGCCGCTCACCGAAGCGCTCGGCGCGAACGAGATCGTGCAGCTGCTCAACGAGTACTTCGCGATCGTGGTGGAGATCGTGATCGCGGAGAACGGCCACGTCGACAAGTTCATGGGCGACGCCATGCTGTGCTGGTTCGGCTCGCCCATCCGCCCGTGCGCCGACCACCAGGCCCGTGCGACCCGGGCGGCCACGCGCATCCTCGAGCGTCTCGCGGCCTGGAACGCCGAGCGCGTCGCACGCGGGGAGCCTCCGGTGCACACCGGGATCGGAATCGCCACGGGCCCGGTCGTCGTGGGATGCATCGGGAGTCCGGAGAAGCTGGAGTACACCGCCATCGGGGAGGGCGTGAACGTGTCCGCCCGGCTGTGCTCCAAGGCGGAGGCCGGCCAGGTGCTCGTGTCCGAGGCGGTCTGGGCGGCATCGGGTGACGATCGCTTCGTGCGGATCGGGCCGATCGCGGTGAAGGGCGTGTCGGAGCCCGTCATCGTGCACGCCTTCCAGGTGCCGGGCGCCTGACCGCGAGCGCACGGAGGCCTGTCACGGGATTCATGCTATGGACGTCGCATGACCCGCGTGACCGCGCTCACCGTGCTGATCTGCGTGCTGCTGGCGACCACCGGCTGCTTCAAGTCGTCGCGGCCGATCACCTGGGGTCCGCACCGGAAGCTCGAGGTCGCGATCGTGCCGGGCTGTCCGAGCCAGGACGACGGCAGCCTCTCGCCGTGCCAATGGCAGCGGGCGGTCTGGGCGGCCCAGCTGTGGGAGGACCGCGTGGTGGGCGCGTTCATCACGTCGGGGAGCGCGGTGTACAACCCGTACGTCGAGGCGGAGGCCCTGAAGGCGGGCATGGTCGCGCTCGGGGTTCCCTCCGACCGCATCCACACCGAGACCCAGGCGCTCCACAGCGACCAGAACGCGGCCTACGCGCTCGAGATGGTCGACTCGCTCGGCTACCGCACCATCGGGGTCGCGTCGCACACGGGCCACGCGAACCTGCTCCGCACGCTGATGCGCAGCTGGGGGGCGCGGCACGCCGTGTCGCTCGAGCTCAACACGGTGCTCGTGATGCGGCGCATGAAGCGCGGACTGCCCGAGGTGGCGACGGCACCGGAGCGGGACTGGCTGCCGTTGAAGGAGCGCGAGCGCCATCGGGCCGGAGAGCGCAGCCGCCGTCCGCATTCCCTCGTGATGTACCCGGTGGCGGCGCTCGCGAGCGTGCTCGGCGTCTGGCGCCGGCCTCTCCCACCTGGCCCCGAGCCCACACTCTCCGCGCGCTGACGCTCAGGGGGAGGGGTGCCACCGGGTGATCGGGTCGCCCCCGTACCCGATCCAGCACCACACCTCGCGGTCTTCGAGCACGGTGCAGATCTGGGAGTCGTACCGGCTGGCGAGCCCGACGGCGGGCTTCGGGAACGTGATCTCGACCACGGAGCCGTCGCCGTTCTGAGCGCATCGAACCGTGCCCGACTCGTGCAGGCCGCAGGTGGGCTGGAACCCGGCCACCGCGACGATGCCGGTGCCATCGAGGTCGTGCGGGGCGTTCGAGAATGGCATGCAGTCCCACACGTCGTCGTGGGTGACCCAGCAGCGGCCGTCGGTGCCCACGGTGCGTACGTTGCGCGCCCGTTGCTCGGGAGGGCGGTCGAAGCCCCCGTATCCGTCGCCGTCGTAGTCTCGCGCACACCAGAGGTCGCCGCTCTCGAGGAGCGCGCACGGGCCCTGTCCATCGAACACGTCCACGACGGGGTCTCCGGCCCGGCTCCACCGGTAGAGCACGTCGGTGGCGAGGGCTTGCGGGTTCCAGGCCAGCGAGCCGTCTGCCAGCGCGAGCGCCCGTGGGCTCCCCACGCGGCGGATCGGGGTGCCCAGCGCCTCGGGCGTGAACGTCTCGGCACCACATCGGGCGGTTCCATCGGTCCCGAGGACGCAGTCGAACGAGAGGTCGAGCACGTCGGTGAGCTCGGCGTGGATCAGGGCGGGGGCATCGAGCCCGCGGAGCGGGGAGCCCTCGCCGAAGCAGAACGCCGTGCCGTCGGGTCGGAGCGCGCATCCCTGCACCGGCGAGCCGAGCAGCGTGGCGTCGAAGTGGAGGTCGAGCGGGCCGACCTCGAAGGACCGCGTATCATCGGGATCCTCGGGGACGCAGCCCGCGGAGAGCGCGGCCAGGACGGCGAGGGCACGGGTACGGCTCATTCGTGGAGGATGCTCTCGGGCAGCTCCCAGACCACGGGGTCTGCGGGAGTGATGCCGTGGAAGTTGCGGAGATCGACCAGGAGTCGCCCGTTGGGGAGCATCGACAGGACGTCGGTGGGGCGCATCCCGAACACGATGTCGTCATCCGAGTACCGGATGCCGGCATGCACGGGCTGTAGTGTGGTGTCGTCGGTGCCCGTCACGGTGGCGACGAGCTCCGACTCCGATTCCTTCAGCGACGCCTGCGACGCGCCCCAGAGCGGGCTCTCGGGTGTGATGCGGTGCAGGACCGTCCACGTGCGCGTGAGCGTGGGGGAGCGCCCGCGCTCGAGCTTCAGGTCGTGCATCCGGTAGAACGCGACGCCTTCGGTCGTGCGCTCGAAGCGGGTGAGCACGAGCCGGATCTCGGGCTCCACGACCATGTTGGCGCGCTGGTTCCCGACGCGGATCTGGAGCGTGGGGAGACCGTTCATGGGCGAGATCGTGGCCTTCTCGCTGAACTGGATGCGGGCGCCGGGCAGCGAGATCTTCGCGAACACGAGGCCCGTCGAGATGGCCGTGATGAGCAGGCCGGCCACGGCCTCGGCCGTGACGAGCGCGTGGGCGAGCGGGGTCTCGGGGTACATCGAGCCATACCCGATGGTGCCCATCGTCTGGACGCTGAAGAAGAACGCGTCGACGAACGAGCCCGACGCGTGGGCGATCCCTCCCGTGAGCCAGAACAGCACGGCGAACGCCGCGTTCACCAACAGGTAGAAGCCGACGATCATCACGATCGACAGCCACAGCGGGGCGCGGAGGAAGATGTGGTACGCGTCGGCGAACGGGGTGCGCGGGACACCCTCGAGCTCGAACTCGTCGCTGGAAGGCTGGAGAGGCGAGGACATGCCTGCGCCTATCACCGGTGGAAGCCGACCCGCTCCGTGAAGATGCTGTCGAACGTGCCGTGTGCGTTGAAGCGGCGGTACTGCGTGAGCCACGCGTCGTACGCGTCTCCCCACAGCTCGCGCACGCGTCCGCCTGCGCCCGTGAGGTTGAACTCGAGCCCCCAGTGCGGGCGCCCGCCGAACCGGTACAGCACGTGCTGCAGCGAGTGCAGGATCTCGGGCCCGCCGACCGTGGGGTGCAGGCACGGGGGCTCGATCATGCAGGTGTCGCGGCCGAACATCGGGGCCAGGAAGGCGCGGGAGGGGCCCGTCCAGCGGAGCGAGAGCGGCGCGGTGGCGAACTGGCGCCCCTCTTCGGCACGCGCGCAGATCTCGGCGATCACGGCGTCGATGGCCTCGAACGCGACGGACGTGTCGACCCCCACGTTCAGGGCGTACGCGCTGTTGCGCTGGGTGCCGCCGAAGTTCAGCACGTCGCACCCACGCCCCACGAAGCGCCTGCCCTCCCGGCTCGCGAGCGTGCGGAGCGCCTGGTTCAGCAGGGCGGGTGTGCGATCGGGCCGGTGCAGCATGATCTTCGAGGGGAGCTCGGGCGCCAGGTTCGCGAGCGCGACGAGGGGCCCGTACCGGCTGTGACGGGACGCCGGACCGGGGTGACGATTGCGGAGCGCGACGCTGGCCGTCCGCCCGGAGATGCCCGAGCGACGGTCGTCCACCCGGTACGGGTTCACCAGCACGGCCACGTGGCGATGCTCGCGCAGGAAGGCGGGAGTGAGCAGGGCTTTCACCTCTTCCCACTCCATGAGCAGCCGCACCTCCTCCAGGAAATAGTCGGGCTCCACCTGGAGCACGACCTCCGTGACGATGCCGAGACACCCCATCGCCACGAGGTGCGCAGCGAACGCGTCGTCGTCCTGCACGAGCGTCTGGCGGGGGTGGGTGCGCGCGAACGCGCCGGGGTCGGTGATGCCCGCGGCCGGCTCGATGCGCTGGATGTGTCCGCCCTCGCCGACCACCGTGAGGGAGGCGGCGACGTCCGCGACCGCCCCGAACTCCATGCCCGCCCCGTGACTCCCGGTCGCGAACACCCCCACGAGCGTCTGCCCGTCGAACGCCGTGTTGTTCGGCATGCACTTCCCGGCCGCGGACAGGGCGTCGTTGAGCGCGTCGATCCGGATGCCCGCCTGCACGCGGAACAGGTTCGTGGGGTCGACGTGCGGGCGCAGCAGCTCGACCCCGAGCGGCAGGGGCTGATCGAGACCGGCGGTGGACACGAGGTAGTCGCCGCACACCATGCAGTCGGTCGCCGAGTGGCCGTTCCCGACGGCGCGTGCGCGGCGCCGGTGGTGGATGGCCGTCGCGAGCACGTGCGCCACCTGGTCCGTCGTCTCGGGGTGGAAGTACAGCAGGGGCTCCACCTGTCGCGTGCCGATGGGGTTCTCCCAGCGTGCCCGCTGCTGTCCGCGCGGATCCCAGCCGACGCGGGGTGGCCGCGGCTCGCGGGCATGGCGCTGGGCAGGCTCGTCGAGGCGTTCGAAGGCGGCCTCCACCGCGTCGGGATCTTCGGCCCATGCCGCGATCAGGGCGTCCTGGCGGGCGGAATCACGGGGCCGTCGCCACGCCCTCCGCACGATCCTGTCGATGTCGTCTCGCTTCGGCACGGGCGCTCCCGGGCGGTTCGCGGGCATCCTAGCGTCGGAGGCGCCCTTGCAGGGGTCTGTCGTCGGCGCTCAGGGGTGCGGACGAACGGGTGAGCACCCTGTAGGATGGGGGAGCGCACCCGGAGCGGTCCCATGTCCGATCTCACCCTGTCGAAGCCCTCGCCGAAGTCCTCCCGTGGTGGATCGCCGATGGGAATCGCCCGCTCGGGCGGTCTCGTCGCTCTGGCGCTCGCGGCGGCCACACCGGCGTTCGGCAGTTGCCCCATCCTCGACAACTTCGGGGGGGCCGGCCCGGCGAACCTCGGCACCGAGGTGCTGGCCAGCACCGACGACGAGACCGTGAACATCGACATCTCGTCGGTGTTCCCGAGCGGTCTCGACTACTTCGGCGACACCAACTACACCGACCTGTACATCAACACGAACGGGAATGTGACGTTCGGAAGCGGGTATACGGTGTACACGCCGTTCGCGTTCCCGATCCCGTCCGGCGTCCCCCCGATGATCGCGCCGTTCTTCGCAGACGTCGACGTGCGCGACAACGGGCCGCAGGGGCGGAACTCCGTCTTCTACCACCTCGACACGTCGAGCCCGCGGGGCCGGCTGATCGTCACCTGGTACGACGTCGAGTACTTCGCGCGCTCCGACTTCCCGGGTCGGAACACGTTCCAGCTCATCCTCACCAACCGCGACGACCGCGCCCCTGGCGACTTCGACGTCGAGTTCCGGTTCGAGGAGATCTGGTGGACCACCGGAGACTTCTCGGGGGGCTTCCTGGGCTTCGGCGGAACCCCGGCACAGTCCGGCTTCGATGCGGGTGACGGGATCTCCTACCTCTCGCACCCGCTCTCGCTCACGAACGGCGCCGACCTCGTGAACCAGGATGCCGCGATCGACGGGGTGGAGGACCTCGAGAGCGCGCCGTCGAACTTCCTCGATCCGGGTGCTCCCGACCACTGCGACACCGGCCGGTTCGTGTTCAACGTCGTGAACTCGTGCGGCAACCTGATGCTCGACGCCGCAGAGACGTGCGACGACGGCAACCAGGAGCCCGGAGACGGCTGCGACGCGTTCTGTCAGGTGGAGCCCGGCTACAGCTGCGACAACAGCGGGCTGCCCACCACCCCGAGCGTGTGTGATCCGCTCTGTGGGAACGGCGCGATCGACGCGTCGTTCGGAGAGCAGTGCGACGACGGCAACACCACCGACGGTGACGGCTGCAGCGACACCTGCACCATCGAGCCCGGCTACGTCTGCCCCACGCCGGACACGCTGTGCATCCCGGTCGACGCCGACGGGGACGGCGTGTGCATCGACGGGATCGACCACGCGCCCTTCTGCGTCGCCGGCCCCGACGTCGCCCCCACCGACCCCTTCCGCTGCATCGACCGCGACAACGACACCTGTGACGACTGCTCGGTCACCGGTGCCGACGGCTCGGGCGGCGACATCTTCAACGACGGGCTCGACACGGACGGCGACGGTACCTGCGATCTCGGCGAGTGCATCGGGAACGGCGCGACCGGCGACTCGGACGGCGACGGGTACTGCGACGACGTCGACAACTGCCCGACCACCGCGAACGCGAACCAGGCCGACAGCGACAACGACGGCGTGGGCAACTCCTGCGACAACTGCCGGAACGCGGCGAACCCGGGCCAGCAGGACGCCGACGGCGACGGGGACGGCAACGCCTGCGACAACTGCCCGAACGACGCGAACGCGAACCAGGCCGACAGCGACAACGACGGGGTGGGCAACGTCTGCGACCAGTGCACGGGAGACGATGCCTCGGGCGACAGCGACAACGACGGCATCTGCAACGACATCGACCTGTGCGCGGGCGCCGATGCGAGCGGCGACTCCGACAACGACGGCGTGTGCAACGACACCGACAACTGCCCGATGAACGCGAACACCGGTCAGGCCGACTCCGATGGCGACGGCGTGGGGAACCGCTGCGATGCGTGCCCCGGTGCCGACGACCGGATCGACCTCGACATGAACGGCATCCCCGACTGCCTGGAGACGGGCGACGCCGACACCGACGCCGACGCCGACAGTGATGCCGACAGCGACAGCGATGCCGACAGCGACGCCGATGCCGATGCCGACGCCGACACGGACGCCGACAGCGACGCCGATACCGACGCCGACACGGATGCCGACACCGACAGCGACACGGATGCCGACACCGACACGGACACCGGGCTCGACACTGCGGGCACGGGCGGCACGGGTCTCGACACCGACGGCCTGCCCGACAGCGATGTCGATACCGACGCCGATGCCGACTCCGACACCGATGCGGATGCCGACACCGACTCCGATGCCGACACGGATGTCGATGCCGACACCGACGCCGACACCGACTCCGACGCGGATGCCGACACCGACACCGACAGCGATGCCGACACCGACACCGACGTGGGCGAAGACTCCGACGGTCAGTACCTCGGGGGCAGCTGCACGGGTTGCAACGGAGCCGGCGGCGGTGGGCTCTTCACGCCCCTCGTCGGGCTCGTCCTGCTGTTCGTGCGCCGCAGCGCACGCTGACCCACCACCGTCCCGTCAGTGGGCACCGGCGTGGAAGCGCCGTGTGGCTGTGGTGATCACGAGCAGGCCGATGACGACGAGTGCGAGGATCTGGACCCACAGGTCGCCCGCGGTCGCGCCCTTCAGCAGGATCGCGCGCACGCACTCCGTGTAGTACCGCAGCGGGTTCACGTACGTGAGCGGCTGGAGCCAGCCCGGCATCGAGTGCACGGGCGTCATCGTGCCGGACAGCAGCATGGCCGGCAGCATGAACATGAACGCGCCGATGTAGGCCTGTTGCTGGCTGTTCGTCAGGGTGGAGATGAGCAGCCCGATGCCCACCGTGGTGAGCAGGTACGCCGCCGTGACCGCGTAGAACAGCAGCAGGCTGCCCCGGATCGGCACGCCGAACAGCCAGGCCCCCACCCCGAGCGCGGCGGACACGTCGACCAGGCCGATCAGGATGTACGGCGTGACCTTCCCGACCATCAGCACGCTGCTCGGGAGCGGGGTGACCCGGATCTGCTCCAGGGTGCCCACCTCGCGCTCGCGAGCGAGGCCCATGGCGGTGACCACCGTGGTGACGAGCAGGAGCAGCATGCCCGCGATGCCGGGCACCATGTACACGGGCGTCGACAGCGCCGGGTTGAAGAACAGGCGCGAGCGCACCTCGATCCGCGGACCGGCCGTCGCGAGCGCGCTCAGACGGCTCGCCACGAACCCGTTCACCGCGCCGGCCGCCACGGACGACCGCGTCGGATCCGACCCGTCCACGAGCACCTGGAGGCGCGCGGGCTCCCGTCGGGCGTGCGCGCGCGCGAAGCCCTCCGGGACGATCAGCACGACGGCCGCTTCACTCGACTCCAGGGCCGCTTCGGCCGCCGGGATCGACGGCAGGCGCCCGATGCTCGCGAGCGTGCCGTCGGCGAGCACGCCCTGGAGCACCTCGCGGGACTCCGGGGTGTCGTCGAGGTCGACGATGGCGGTCGGAACCCGGTCGACATCGAAGTCGATGGCGTACCCGAACAGGAGCACCTGCACGATCGGCACCATCGTGAGGAGCGCGACCACCCGCTTGTCCTGAACGGTCTGCCGCACCTCCTTCACGAACACGGCGGAGAGCTGCACGAGGATGCGCATCATGCGAGCTTCCTCCGGAAGCGCGCCAGCGACAGGCCCATCATCAGGCTCGCGAACGCCACCAGCATGGCGAGCTCGAACAGCGACTCCGACAGGCCGTTCCCCTTCAGGAGCACGCCGCGCAGGATGTCGATGTAGTACCGCGCCGGCACGAGGTGCGAGATTCCCTGGAGCAGCAGGGGCATGTTGTCGACCGGGAAGATGAACCCCGACAGCAGCATGCTCGGGAGCATGCTCGTCATCGTGGAGGCCTGCGTCGCGACCATCTGGTTGCGCGTGATGATGCTGATCAGCACGCCCTGACCGAGCATCCCGAGCATGAACAGCAGGCTCGCGAGCCCGAGGGTGAACAGGTCGCCGCGGGCGGGGACCCCGAACACCCAGGCACCGGCGGCGAGCACCAGGAGCACCTGCACGATGCCCATGCACAGGTATGGAACGAGCTTGCCGACGATGATCTCGCCGCGCCGCACGGGCGTGCAGAACAGCTGCTCCATGGAGCCGCGCTCCCATTCGCGTGCGACCGACAGCGCCGTGAGCAGGACCGCGACCAGCGCGAGCACGTAGGCGGAGATGCCGGGCACCAGGAACAGCGCGGAGCGGCCGGCGGGGTTGAAGCGCGTCCACGTAGCGGCGGCCAGCGGAGGCACGACCGCCCGGCCCGTGGACCGGAGGCTCGCGATCCGCGCGAGCGCGTCGGCGCGGGTGACGGCCTGCTGCGCGGACTGCCCGTCGGAGCCGTCGAGGAGGAGGCCCACCGTCGCGACCTCGCTCCGCGCCAGGGCCCGCGCGTAGCCCTCCGGGATGGTCAGGACCGCGACGGACTGCTTCGCGGCGAAGGCCTGCGCGGCTTCGTCGCCGGACGCGAGGCTGCCGGCCAGCACGAACTCGCCGGCCGCTGTGAAGTCTTCGATGAGGGCGCGGCTCTCGGGCGAGTGGTCGAGATCGACGACCTGGAGTGGCATGTGGTCGAGGTCGAACGACACCCCGAAGCCCAGCAGCACGAGCAGCACGAGCGGGAGCACGAGGCCCACGTAGAGCGTCCATGCATCGCGGGAGATGTGGAGGGTCTCCTTGTGGGCCATGGCGGCCGCGCGGCGCAGGAAGACGGTCATGCGCCCCCCAGGGCCCGTGCGGTGCCGGCCTTCTGCGCGTCGGCGTTCACGACCGCGAGGAACACGTCTTCGAGGGTCGCGGCGTCGAGGGTGGCCACCGCGTCGGGACCGAGGGGACCCGCCAGATCGGCCGCCTGGACGCGCTCCTCGGTGCGCACCCGCCATCCGGCGCCCATGGACTGGACCTCCGTGACCCCCTCGACCGCGGAGAGCCGCGCCCGGGTGTCGCGCGGGAGGTGGGGGCCCTGCACGGACCACACCCGGCCGGGCACGTAGGTGGCCTTCAGACCGGCGGGGCTGTCGAGCGCCGGGAGGCGTCCGGCCACCATCAGGCCGACCCGCGCGCAGTACTCGGCTTCGTCCATGTAGTGCGTGGTGACGAAGATCGTGGTTCCCTCGGCCGACAACCTCCGGATCAGCGACCAGAACCTCCGGCGCGCCACCGGATCCACGCCCGCCGTGGGCTCGTCGAGGAACACGACGGCCGGGCGGTGCAGGATGGCGCCCGCGAGCGCGACGCGCTGGCGCATGCCCCCCGGGAGGTCGGACGTACGGTCGTGCTCGTGCCCGACCAGGTCGACCAGCTCGAGCACCTCGTCGATGCGCGACCGCAGCCCCCGTCCCCAGAGCCCGTAGGCGCCTCCGAAGAACGACAGGTTCTCGCCCACGCGCAGCTCCGGGTAGAGCGAGAACCGCTGCGACATGTACCCGATGGCCTGCTTCACCTGCTCGGGGTGGCGGCCGATGGAGTGCCCCGTCACGCGCGCGTCGCCGGCCGTGGGGGGCACGAGCCCGCACAGCATGCGGATCGTGGTGGTCTTCCCGGCTCCGTTCGCGCCGAGGTACCCGAAGATCTCGCCGCGCCCGACCTCGAACGACACGTCGTCGACCGCCGTGAACGACCCGAACCGGCGGGTGAGGTGCTCCACGACGATGGACGCCGTCATGCGGACACCCGCGCGAGGAACACGTCCTCGAAGTCCGGCCGCATGGGGCGGATCTCGGGGTCGAGGGGCGCGAGGGCGTCCCGGAAGGCCTGCTCGCGGGTGGGGTCCACGACCACCCGCACGCGCTCGCCCGCCGGGGAGGACGCGACCACGGCCGGATGGGTGTCGACGAGCGCCCGCAGGTCGGCGAGCCGCGGAGACCGGACCATCCACACGGGGTGCTCCAGGCCGTCGACGAGCGCACGCGGGCTCCCCTCGACCAGCAGCCGACCCTCGTGGAGCAGGCCCACCCGGTGGCAGCGCTCCGCTTCGTCCATGTACGGCGTGCTGACGAGCACCCCCATGCCGTCGCTCACGAACTCGCCCAGCAGGTCCCACAGCTCGCGTCGGCTCACCGGATCGACGCCGTTCGTGGGCTCGTCGAGCAGCAGCAGCCGGGGCTGGTGCAGCAGGGCACAGGCGAGCGCGAGCTTCTTGTACATCCCGCCCGACAGGTCGTCGGCCCGGCGGTCGAGGAACGGGCCGAGCCGCGTGATGTCGAGCAGGCGGTCCATGCGGGGCTTCGCGGCGGCGGGCGAGAGCAGGAACAGCTTCCGGAAGAAGTCGAGGTTCTCTGCGATCGACAGGTCGCCGTACAGGCTGAAGCGCTGCGGCATCACCCCGATCTGCTCGCGCGCGCCCGGGGCGTCCGGCGAGCCGCCGAACAGCGCGACCGACCCCGAGTCCACGTCGAGCAGGCCCGCGATGCAGCGGATCGCGGTGGTCTTGCCCGCGCCATCCGGACCGAGCAGCCCGACGATCTCGCCCTCGCCGACGCGGAGCGTCAGGCCTCGCAGGGCCTCGACCGCTCCGAAGCTGCGGCGCACGTCGGTGAGGGCGACGAGCGGGGTCACTCGCGCTCCAGCAGCACGACCTCGACGGGCATACCGGGGCGCAGCTCGCCGTCGGGGTTGTGGATCTCGACCTCGACCCGGTACACGAGCCGATCGCGGTCGGTTCGGGTCTGGATGTTCCGCGGGGTGAACTCGGCTTCCGTCGCGACCTCGGTGATCCGGCCGTCGAACACCTTGCCCGGCCACGCGTCCGCGCGGACCTCCGCCGCTTCGCCCATGCGCGCGGACGCGAGGTCTGCGTTCGGCAGGTAGAACGCCGCGCGGGCCTCCCGGATGTCCACGACGGTCGCCAGCGTCGCGCCCGGCGGCACGAGCTCGCCGACCTCCCAGGGCAGCAGCTGCACGGTGCCTGCGATCGGCGCGGTGACGTCGCACTCGGACACCGCGAGCTTCGCGCGCTCGAGGGCCGCTCGCGCCGCCTCCACCTGGCTCTGCGCGGCTTCGGCCTGTGCAGCGGCCGCCTCCGCCTGGCTGGATGCCGCCCGGGCCTGCGCGCGGCCCGCCTGGCGCTGGGCATCTGCGGCCTCCACGGACGCCATGGCGCCCTCCGCACCGAACCGCGCCCGGTCCTGCAGGGCCTGGCTCACGTCGGTCGACACGCTGCCCAGGCGCTCCGACTCGCGCACGGCAGACTGGCTCTGCGCGGTGAGGGCGCGGGCCTGGGCGCTCGCGGCGCGTGCGGACTGCGACGCCGCTCCCGCCGACTGGGACGCCGCGCCGGCCACGCGCTCTGCGGCCGCGGCCTGCTGCTCGGCGGCCACCACGCGGGCCTCGGCTTCGGCGAGCCCCGCGCGCGCTTCGATGCAGTCGAGCTGTACGAGGACCGTGCCGGCCTCCACCGCTTCGCCCTCGGCGTGGGGGAGGGCGACGATCCTCCCGCCGACCCGGGAGCTGGCGCGGACGGTGGTGCCCTCGATCACCCCGGACCCTCCGGCCGGTGCGAGCAGCGCGAGGGACTGGGCGATCACCTGCCACCCGAGCAGGCCCCCCAGGACCACCACGGCCACCACGAATCCGATGATCACTCTCCGCATGACGCCTCCGGACCCCGTCGTACAGCACAGAGCGTGCCAAGCCCGGTGCGCCCGTCCGGACGGGGCCTCAGCGGTGGAGGTGTTCGGGAACCCGAACAGCGGGTGTACGGATCCACGAACACCGCCGGTCGGTGGAGCCCGCCCGCACGGGCCTCCGGCCTTTGGCACCGCCCTTGCTGTGGAGGGGACCGGAGGATTTCGACATGTTGTGGCTCACCCTCGCCCGGGCGGCCTCGCCAGCACCCCCCACGGAGACGCTCACGCTGGAGGACGCCGTCGCGCGCCTCGCTGCGGACTCGCCCGTGTCGGCGGCCCTCGCGGCTCAGCAGGCCGAGGCGAGGTCCGCCGTGACGGCATCGACCGCGCGGCTCCTCCCGACCGTCGCGCTCCAGGGCCGGTACGTGCGCAACAACGCCGAAGCGGTCGCGCCCATCGGCTCGCTGTTCTCGCTGCTCCCCGCGATCCCGCCCGGCGTGGAGGTACCGGGAGACCTCGTGATCCAGCCCCTCGACCAGTGGCTCGGCACCGCGACGGTGGACGTGCCGCTCGTGGTGCCCGCCGCCTGGGCGGATCGCGGCGCGTCGCAGCGGGGTGTGCGGGCTGCAGGGGCCGCGGGCGAAGCAGGAGGGCTGCAGGCGGAGGTGGCGCTGCGCAGTGCCGCGTGGATGGCGCGCGCGGCCGAGGAGACGCTCGAGGCCACGCGGGTCGGCATGGAGTCGGCCCGCGCGCACCGCGACAGTGCCGCACGCCGGCGCGATGCGGGTCTCGACACGGATCTCGACGTGCTCCAGGCCGAAGCCGAGCTGCTCAGGCGCGAGCAGCTGCACGAGCAGGCGGTGGCCGACCTCGACGCCGCGCGCCGGGGGCTGGGCGCCATGCTGGGGGTCGCCGGGCCGGTGGAGATCGAGACCGGCGAGCTCCCCGCTGCGGGCGAAGGCACGGCCGACCTCGCATCCCATCCCGAGCGCCGAGCGCTGGAGGAGCGCCGGGAGGCCGCGAGCAAGGCGAGGCTCGCGGCACGGCTCCAACATCTCCCGAGCGTGGCGGGGTTCGCGACGGCCACGGCCTCCAGCGCGCCGTTCCCGACGGGCCAGAAGACCGCCTGGTCCGTGGGCGCCCAGGCCCGGTGGGTCTTGTTCGACGGGGGAGCGCGGTACGCGATGTCCGACCGGGCGAGCGCCCAGATCGCCGCAGCGGACGCCGAGCTCTGGAAGACCGACACCGCGCTGTCGCGTCGCCTGCAGGACGCGCTCGAGGCCGAGCGGGTGGCGGTCGTGCAGCTCCAGCTCGCCGAGAAGGGCGTGGAGGTCGCGCGGGCCGCAGAAGCCACGTCGCAGCGACTGTTCGAGTCCGGGGTCGGCGAGTCGCTCGCGACGCTGGATGCCCAGCAGCGGCGAATGGAAGCGGAGGTCGGGCTGGCGGGCGCCCGCGCGCGCCTCGCGGTGTCGCGCATCGCGCTCGAGGGGTTGGGAGCGCGATGATCGCGGGTATGATGGGATGGATGGGTCCGCCGAGCCAGTCGCTCCCGCCCGAGAGCATCGTCGAGCGCGAGGTCGACCGCATCCTCCGCGGGATCATCCACACGCGCGCGCTGTTCGCGCCCATCGCCATCGTGGTGGCCCTGTCCGTCGCGTGGATCGACGACTCCCCGTGGCGGCGGGCCGCCCTGGCCGTGCTCGTCCTGTTCGGCGTGACCGGAGCCATCGTGAGTCGGTGGCGACTCGCCCGTCCCGAGCGGGAGATCCCGAACGAGCTGGCCCTCAGCTTCGCCGCGACGGTCCCCGTCCAGCTCCTCGTCCTCACGGCGACCGGGGGCGTCGACAGCCCGGTGGCCGTGGTGCTGCCGCCGTTCATGGTGCTCAGCGGCGTCCTCGTGGGGCGGAGCCGGTGGCTGGCGTTCATGCTGGGCACGGCGATCGCGTGGATCGGTCCCCTCGCGGTGCTCCAGGCCCTCGGGCTCGTGCCTGGGCTGTCTCTCACGGCCTATGGTGCGATCTCACCCGTCCACCAGGCCCTCGTCGGCCTGCTGCTCGTCGTCGCGCTCGTCGTGGGTGCGACGGTCGGGCTGGCCCTGCGCGGTGGGCTCGAGGGGATGGTGGCCCAGGCGCTGCTGCTGCGCGACCAGCAGCTCCGGGTGCTGGCCGACCAGGCGCACGACCTCGAGGTGGCCGGCGGAGAGCTGGCGCACGAGCTCAAGAATCCGCTGTCGAGCATCCAGGGGCTCGCGGCGCTGGTGTCCCGCGAGGTGGAGTCCGAGAAGGGTGCGGCCCGGATGGCGGTGCTGCGCGACGAGGCGGTGCGGATGTCGGAGATCCTGGAGGAGTTCCTCACCTACACCCGTCCGCTCACGCCGCTGACGATGTCGACCACCGATGCTCTCGCGCTCGCCACCCGGGTGCGCGACCTCCACGAGGGCGTGGCGGTCGAGCGGCACGTGCGCGTCGTGGTGTCGGGGGGCGCGGCCCCGTTGCGGTGCGACGAGCGCAAGCTCCAGCGGGCGCTCATCAATCTCGTGCAGAACGCGCTGAAGGTGGCGCCAGGGGGGTCCGTGGTCGAGCTCGACGTGCAAGCGCGCGATGCCGGCGCGGTGATCGAGGTGCGCGATCGTGGCCCGGGCATCCCCGAGGAGCTCGGCGAGCGGGTGTTCCAGGCCGGCGTCACCGCGACGGAGGGCGGGAGCGGGCTCGGTCTGACCATCGCGCGCACGCTCGTCCGCCAGCACGACGGCGAGCTCACGCTGCTCCCGCGCCCGGGCGGCGGAACCCTCGCGCGCATGGAGCTTCCATGACCCCCACCGTGCTGGTCGTCGACGACGACAACGGCGTGCGGTTCACCATCCGCTCGGTGCTCGAGGATGCGGGGCTCGAGGTGGTGGAGGCCCGCGACGGCCTGGAAGCGCTGGCGGTGCTGGATGCGGGCGCGGCCGTGGATCTCGTCATCACCGACCTGCGCATGCCGCGCATGACCGGTCTGGAGCTCCTGGAAGCGCTGTCCGGGCGCACCGACGCGCCGCGCGTCATCCTGATCACCGCGCACGGCGACGAGCGCACGGCGGTGTCGGCGATGAAAGCGGGCGCCTGGGACTACTTCCGCAAGCCGTTCGACCCCGACGAGCTCGTGGCAGTGGTGCGGCGCGCCACGGAGACCGTGCGGCTCGCGGGTGAGGTGGAGCGGCTGGCCGGCGAGCTGAACCTCGCGCGCTCGATGGTGTTCGTCTCGCCCGGGATGGCGCGCCTGGCCGGGCTCGTGCAGCGGCTCGGACGTCGGGACGTCGGCGTGCTCATCACAGGGGAGTCGGGCACCGGCAAGGAGCGCGTCGCGGAGGCCCTCGTGCGCGTGTCTTCCCGCGCGTCGAAGCCGTTCGTGCGCTTCAACTGCGCGTCGCTCGGCTCGGAGCTCGCGGAGGCCGAGCTGTTCGGCCACACGAAGGGGGCGTTCACCGGCGCGGTACGTGCGCGGCCGGGGCTGTTCCGCGAGGCCGACGGCGGAACGCTCCTGCTGGACGAGGTCGGAGAGCTGCCCCC
The DNA here is from genome assembly GCA_041389565.1 of Myxococcota bacterium. GTDB lineage: Bacteria > Myxococcota_A > UBA796 > UBA796 > JACKEQ01. The sequence goes on along the minus strand of JAWKRP010000013.1, from coordinate 145,381 downwards.
GCTCGTGCAGGCCCGTCTGCTACGGGTGCTCCAGAGCGGCGAGGTGCGTCCCGTGGGCGAAGACCGCCCCGTTCGCATCGACGTGCGCATCCTGGCCGCCACCCACCGGGATCTCGAGGCCATGGTCGCCGACGGGTCCTTCCGGGAAGACCTGTACTACCGCCTGAAGGTCGTGCACCTCCACGTGCCGCCGCTCCGCGAGCGTCCCGAAGACATCCCCGCGCTCGCGCGGCACTTCCTCGACCGGTACTGCGAGCGCTACGGCCTGCGCGGGCTGGTCGAGCCCGAGGGGCTGATGGCCGACCTCGCGGCGCGCTCGTGGCCCGGGAACGTGCGCGAGCTCGAGAACGCGTGCGAGATGTTGGTGGCCCTGTCGGATGGCTCGGTGGACGTGGGGCTGCTGGAGCAGGAGGGGCACGTCGAGGTGAGCGGTGGCCTGCGCGCGCGGGTGGATGCCTACGAGCGGGCGCTGATCCAGGCGGCGCTGCGGGAGACCGGCGGGAACAAGTCGGCGGCCGCGGAGCGCCTGGGGATCGGGCGCGTGACGCTCTACGAGAAGCTCGAGAAGCACGGCCTGTAGAGTCGCGGTCCCGAAGGGACGGGCCAGGTCCGCCTACGGCCGCGACGGTCCGTGAGTCAGGCGAGGAGCGCCCGGATCTGAACGACGAGCCCGTCGCGGAAGGCCGGTTCGGCGAGCAGGGCAGGGCGGTCGCGGGCAGCGGCGTGCACGGCCCCTTCGAGGGTGCGGATGACGAGGAAGGCCAGCACGGCGGGGTCGCGGCCGGCGAGCTCGTCGGGGCGCGAGTGCATGAGGGCGACGAGGCCGAGCTCGAAGCGCGCGAGCAGGTCGTCTTCGAGCCCGGGACCGGCTTCGCTCGCGACGACCCGTCCGAGCAGCGCGTGCAGCTCCGGATCGACGCGGTGGGCGTCGAGGAACGCGTCGACGGCGGCCTCCACGAGCGCTGCGGTCGGCGTGGACGGGGCGGAGGCGAGCACGGCGACCATGCGGGCCGTGACGTCTTCCGCATGCCGGCGCAGCAGCGCGTACAGCACGGCTTCCTTGTGGGGGAAGTACTGGTAGAAGGAGCCGGGCGACACGCCGGCGGTGTCGCACAGCGCGGGGACCGTGAGCGCGCCGAGCCCGTCGGACAGCAGAATGCGAGCCGCGGCTTCGAGCACGGCGTCGACGAGCGCCCGGGACCGGTCTTGTGCAGGGTCCTTGCGGGGTTTCAGCGGAGTGGTGTCGCGATGCGCCAATGCGAATGCCCCGGGCGCTCCGGACGCGTCAGACTGGGAGGGGAGGCCGGATGCTGCTGCTGTTCCTATCGATCCTGGGCTGTGCCCGCCATTCGCCCCACGTGGAGCGGCTCCCCGACGGTCCGGCCGTCGTTCCGGCCCTCCAGGACGGGGCGGACGAGGTGCTCGAGCGCGGAGCGCGCCTGTACCGCACGGCGAGCTGTGTCGGGTGTCACTCGCCCCCGTTCGACGACGCGACCCACCTGGGAGGAGGGCGGGATCTCCCGACGATCTTCGGGGTGTTCTACGCACCGAACATCAGCCCGGACCCCGAGCACGGGATCGGAGGCTGGACGGAAGCGGACTTCACGCGCGCGATGCGCGAGGGCCGGGCGCCGGACGGGCACCGGTACTGGCCGACGTTCCCGTACATGACGTACACGGCGATGTCGGACGCGGACGTGCATGCGCTGTGGGTGTACCTGCAGTCCCAGCCGGCTGTGCCGACCCCGTCGCGCCCCCACGAGGTGAAGGCTCCCTACGGAATGCCCGGTATGCTCGGGCTCTGGCGCACGGTGGCGTTCCGGAAGGGCCCGCTGGACGGAGATCCGGCCGCGGACGAGTCCTGGAACCGCGGGCAGTACCTCGTGCGTGCGGTGAGCTACTGCGACCAGTGCCACACGCCGCGGAGCGCGCTCGGACTGGTGAAGAAGCGGCACTTCATGGCGGGGGGAGCGAACCCCGCGAAGGCAGACGTGCACCCGAACCTCACGTCGGACCCGGAGGTGGGCATCGGCACCTGGTCGGAGGACGACCTCGTCCACTACCTGCAGACCGGGCAGAAGCCCGACGGCACCGTGACGGACGCGAAGGACATCATGGCCGAGAAGATCCACGACTCGTTCTCGCACCACACGCCGGACGACCTGCGGGCGATCGCGGAGTACGTGCACAGCCTGCCGCCCGACGACTTCGACCCCGCGGACTGGGGTCTCGTGAAGCGCCGACGACGCCGGCTGGCGCGCTGACGGTGAGACGCGTCCGTGTCGGGGTCAGCGGAGCACGAGCTCTGCGGTCACCGCGTGGTGGTCGGAGCCCCAGGTCGGGCCCACAGTGAAGCCCGAGACGCCGAGATCCGGGGCCACGAGCACATGGTCGAGGGGCAGCCCGATCGGGGCGAGGCGGCCGGGCCACGTGCCGTGGCACCCACCCGCGCTGTGCCGGCTCGACCGGAGCGTACGGAACGCCGTCATCCACGGCGTCATGTTCAGGTCGCCGGCGATCACGTCCGCGCCCTGCACGGCCTGCGACATCTCCGTCGCTCGGGTCGGCCGCTCGGGGCTCAGCGGAGACGGGGTGTGCAGACCTGCGATCCGCACGGGCCGCTTGGGGTGCACAACCGTGGCGAGCACCGTCTGGCGGGGCCAGTCGGGCAGGTGCTCGAGCACGACGGCGTCGACGAGGGGGTACCGCGCATAGAGGCCCGTACCGTGGGGACCGTCCGCGGGTGCGGCCACCTGGTACGGGAACCCCGGCAGCGTGGAGATCGCGCGGTGCCAGTGCGGCGTGAGCTCCGTGATCACGAGCACATCGGCGCCCGAATCGGCGAGCCCGGCGAGCGGTACGGCGGGATCCCGGTCGCTGGCATGTGCGTTCCAGGCCACGATCACGAGGTCCGGCGGGCCTTCGGTTTGCGTGGGAGGCCAGGCGATGCTGAGGAGGGCCGTCAGCACCGCGAGGACGTAGAGCGCGGGGAGCCTCGAGCGGTGCGGTCGACCGCGGCCGGCCAGGTGTGCCCACGCGACCACGACGACCCCGGCGAGACCGAGGTGGACCCAGAGGGCCTGGAGGGCGCCGGCGAACCACAGCCAGGGCGCCAGGAGCCCGACGGACAGGAACGCGACGGTCGCGAGCAGCGCGAGGTCGGCGGCTCCCCGCGACCGGTCAGGTGCGGGTGATGCCACCGCGGCTCGCGACGCCGGTGCTCATCTTGCCGCCGATGTCGATGCGCTCGACCGGACCGTCGGTGCACGCGCCCATCTGCTGCTGCATGGCGGCGTTGCCCATGGGCTGCTGGTACACCGCGTTCTGGAACACGGCTTCCTGCGGCGCGCAGGAGGTCTCGGGGCGAGGAATCTGGAACTGTGGCATTCGAAAGCCGGACATGGGAGACCTCGAAGGAAACGGTTCAGCGCCCGCTGCCGCGGCTCGCTACGCCGGTGCTCATCTTGCCGCCGATGTCGATGAGCTCGGGCGGGCTGTCGGGCCCGCAGGCGTTGAGCTGGTCCTGCATCGCGGCGTTGCCCATCGGCTGGTAGACGGCGTTCTGCACCACGGCCTCCTGCGGCGCGCAGGATGCGGGTTCGGCGCGACGCTGGAGCTGGGGCATACGGAATCCGACCATTGGACACCTCGACAATAAAGAGAGCGGAGTAGAGCTCGATCCGATCATACATCGAGCGAGGGCAACTTCGCGAGCACGGCGTCGAGCTCGTCGACCGGGGAGCCCAGTGCGATCCGCTGCTGCCGCGCCGCCGTGTAGGCCCGCGCGGCGCTCCGGAGTCGGCCTCCCTCGAGGCAGTGGTCGCCCGCGACCTCGAGCATGCGCGCGAAGATGCGATCGGAGTGCCCGGCGTCGATGTAGCGGGTGTACAGCACGTCGAGGTGCGTGTTCCACTCGTCGTCGTCGGTCTCGATCGTGAGCAGGCCGAGCCGGGCGATGAAGTCGCCGTACCGGATGGGGGCACGCAGGCACGCCTCGAAGTGCTCCCGGCTGGTCACGCGGTCGCCCTGCATGCGCAGCGCCAGGCCGACGTGGGCGCGCAGGAACCACTCGTGCCCGTCGCCGATCCGCCGACAGAGCAGCATCGAGCGCTCGAACTCCGCTTGCGCGGCCGGGAGGTCGTCCATCAGGAAGATGATCACGGCCTGCTGGTACACCGCCGTGGCCTGCACCCACACGCCCTCGGCCGCGATCGCGCCGGTCTCGGCAGCCTTCGCGAGGGCCAGGGCCTCGTCGTACCGCTCGAGTGTCGCGAGGCTCTGGGCGTGGTCGGACTGGAAGCGCGCGATCGTGGCCAGGCCCAGCTCGCGGGCGATGGCGGTGGCGGTCTCGTTGTGGCGCACGGCCAGCTCGAGGTGCCCGCGGTCGCGCTCGACCTGCGCGAGCTCGAGGTACGCCTCGGCGTGCAGCGGGGAGCGGGGCTCCTGCACGAGCAGCGCCAGGGCGCGCTCCAGAGGCTCCATGCGCGCATCGCCCGTGATGTGCCAGCGTGCGAGCAGGATGCGCGCCCACGCTTCGACGTCGCGCCAGCCGTGCCGGGGAGCGACCTCGAGGCATTCCTCGCACAGCGCCACGAGCACGGGCACCCGGGCGAGCGACTGGAGCGCCTTGAGACGGATGATCAGGGCTTCGGCGTGCAGGCGGTGGTGCGCCGGGAAGTTCCGCTCGCGGCTCACCTCGGGCCAGTGGTCCATCAGGTCGATCACGTCGTGGAACCGCCCGTGGTCGGCCGCGCGCTCGGCAGCTGTGAACAGGGCGGTCGTGGCGTCGTTCCATCGGCGGGCCTTGAGCAGGCACCACGCCAGGAGCTCCTCGTTGCCGGTGCGGGTTCCCAGCACGTCGGCGCACCGGCCGGCCAGGACGGGCATCCGGATCCCGAGGTCGGCGAGCACGGCCTCGCGGAACGCGGCCTGCGAGAAGGTCCACCCGGTCTCGGTGCGTCGGGCGAGACGTCGGCGCACGAGCTCGGCCAGCAGGGGCCCCGTGGCGTCGGGGTGATCCGAGGCCTCCGCCCACACGGACCCGTTGACGTCGGGCCCGAGCAGGGCCGCGACCCCGAGGAGGTTCTCGTACGCGGGGTTCAGCACGAGGATCTCCTCGAGCTGCTCGACCCAGCTGTCGGCCGTGGGGAGCTCGTCGGACTCGCCTTCCCGGAGCTGGTAGCCCCGCGGACCAGGCTCCAGGACGCCCTTCCGGGCCCAGTGATCGCACACGCGGATCGCGAACCCGGGGCTGCCGCCCGTGACCCGGGCGAGGCGCACGGCGAGCGCTGGCTCGAGGCCCAGCAGCTGGCGGATGAACGGGACGCGGTCGTTCTCCTCGAGGGGCTCGAGCTCGATGGACTGCACGTCGATCTCGGGGACGCGGTCGCGGAGGTCCTGGCGCACGCTGGCGGCGAACAGCACCGGCATGCGCGTCTCGTGCTCCATCACGGCGCGCACGGCGTTCCAGCACTCCGGCGTGGTGGCGTTCTGCAGCAGGACGACGACGGGCCGATCCGCACAGTGGAGTGCGAGCACGGCGGCGAAGGCCTCGTAGAGCCCCGGATCCACGACGCGATCCCGCAGGGACCGGTGGATCGACTCGACGGCGGCGGGCGGGAGCGAGCCCCACCGCGCTTCGTGGGCGTCGAGCGCCTGGGTGAGCGTGTCGGGGTCGGTGCTCGTGCACAGGAGCTCGGACTGCAGCCAGCTCAGCAGGCCGGCCCCTCCGGAGAACGAGAGGCGCTGGAGGTTCGCGGCCCCGGTCTCGGCAGCGCGCTCGCCGAGCCAGCGCGCGAGGTGCTTGCGGCCCATGCCGGGCGCGCCGGAGATGAGCGCCACCCGGGGGGCACCCGAGCGCCGCACGTCGACCAGGCACCGCCACAGGACCTCGCGCTCCAGCTCGCGCCCGACCGTGGGGAAGGCGCGCATCCCGAACAGCTCGAGCCCGGCGTTCAGCAGGTGGGGAGGGGAGACCTCGCGGCGCCGCCATGTGGTGACCATGGGAGCGGGGGGCGGACGCGTTCCGGTCGCGCGGATCGGGTCGGACGAGGTGGCGAGCTGCACGACCGTCGCGGTGTCCTCATCGTCCGGGTCGCGAGCGCGAGGCAGCGCGGACCGGAAGATCGACGGCAGGCTCTCGAGCGCGTACCGGGCGTCGGCCGCGCACGCGAACCGGTCGGCGGGCGCGGGCTTCAGACAGCTCCGCAGCCACCCCTCGAGGTCACGCGGCACGGAGAACTGCGGCTCGAACGGCAGCAGGTCGTTGCGCATCTTCGGGAACAGCAGGGTGGCACCGCGGTTCTCGTACGGCACCTGCCCGCAGACCATGCGCCACACCATGACGCCGAGCGCGAACAGGTCGGTGGGCGGGCCGAGCTGGGGGAGGTCTCCGAGCTCCTGCTCGGGCGCCATGTAGTACATCGTGCCGGACGCCACGTGGCGGGTGTGCCCGTGCAGCACGGCGATGCCGAAGTCGGACAGCTTGATGGTGCGATCGGGCCCGGACAGCAGGACGTTCTGGGGCTTCACGTCGCGATGGAGCACCCCGCGCGCATGGGCGTACCCCAGGGCATCCAGCAGCTGATCGATCCACGTCTGGAGCACCGGCCAGGTGACGGGGCCTGGGTCTTTCAGGGTGCTCTCCGCGAGCTCCATCGCCAGCCAGATCCCGCCTTCGGGCAGCTCTTCTCCGGTGGCCGTGCGGACCCCTGCACGCACCCGACCGAAGTCGTACAGCCACACGATGTTCGGGTGCGCCATGCCTCCGAGGGCTTCGAGCTCGGTGCGCACGTCTTCGGGCAGCGTGCCGCCCATGCCGTCGGGCTGGAGCACCTTGAGGGCCACGGGCGTGCCGTTACGCGCGTGCCTCCCGGTCCACACGGAGCCGGCTGCGCCGCTCGCGATGTAGCGCTCGATGGTGAACGTGCCGAGGTTCATGAACCGTCACGAACGCGGGGTCAGCCGCCGGTCTTCTTCGGGCCCGCCAGGTCGGTGAAGGTGCCGACGGACGTTCCGAACTTCCCACCGCCGTAGAGGTCGCCGAGGCTGTCGAGCCACGACCCCCCGGCCTCCGTGCTCCCTCCGCCGGGCGTGCCTCGGTTCCGTCGGTTCATCAGGTCGATCGCGTGCGAGTTGCTCCCGCTCGCCACCGAGGCAGGAGCGGAGCGACGCCGCACGGGCGTGGCGGGGACCGGAGAGCGCCGCTGGAACTTGTTCGGCATGTGCACCTCGCCCACAAGATACCGCAGGTGGAGCGCGGACGGCGCGGTACGTTCGCAGAGGAGGGGAGATGCGCACGTACGTCCCGGATTCCGAGGTCGTGTTCCGCGAGGCGAACGGGCTCCGGCTCGCCTGCCTCGAGTCGGGTCCGGCGGACGGGCCGCTGGTGCTGATGTTCCACGGATTCCCCGACACGGCGCGCACGTGGGACCTCGTGCGTCCGGCGCTCGCTGCGCGCGGCTTCCGGGTCGTGTGCCTGTACCAGCGCGGGTACGCGCCCTCGGAGATCCCGGCGGACGGCCGGTACGACGCCCGCGTGCTGGGGGAGGACGCCCTCGCGCTCATGGATGCCTGCGGAGCCGAACAGGCCGTGCTGATCGGGCACGACTGGGGCACCCAGAACGTGTACAGCGCGGGCGCGATGGCCCCGGAGCGCGTACGGCACGCGGTCACCGTCGCGATTCCGTACCCCACGACGATCCGGCCCACACTCGGCAAGGTGTGGGGGGTGCGGCACTTCCTGACGCTCCGGATGCCCGGTGCCGCGCGGCGGTTCGCGCGCGACGACTTCGCGGCGGTCGACGACCTGTACCGGCGCTGGTCGCCGGGCTTCGAATGGCCGGAGTCGGAGTACGCATCCGTGAAGAACAGCTTCTCCTCTCCGGGCTCGCTCCACGCGGCGCTCGGCTTCTACCGGGCTCTGACGGTGCGCCCCCCGGAGTTCCTGTTCGGTCGCCAGCAGTACGGCGCGACCGTGATCGGCGGGCTCACCGACGGGGTGGCCACGGCCGAGGACTTCGAGCGCTCGAAGAAGGCCTGGGAGCCGGGGCGGTGTGCGGTGCACCTGCTCCCGGGCGGGCACTTCCTGCATCGCGAGCACCCGGAGGCGTTCGAAGCGCTCCTGGTCGAGGTCCTCGCGCCCTTCGCCTGATGGGTACGACCGCGCGGCGGGTGGACGGACGGGCGCGCAGGAGTTACGGAACGATCATTCCAGAATGAGTGTTCAGAAATGGCCCGTCCCCGCGAGTTCGATCCCGACGTTGCGCTCGATGCCGTGATGCGGCTGTTCTGGCTGCAGGGCTTCCAGGGCACGTCGATCGACGATCTGGTCCGTGTCACCGGGATGAATCGGTACAGCCTGTACGGGGTGTGGGGCGACAAGCACGCGCTCTACCTCGCGGCCGTCCGGCGGTATGCCGAGAGCATCGGCGCAGAGTGGATGGCGCGGCTCGATGCGTCCGAAGACCCGCTGGCCGGCATTCGCGAGATGTTCGTTGCCATGTCGGCCGCGATCGCGGAGGATACGTCGAGGCACGGCTGTCTCGCGCTGAACACGGCGCTCGAGCTCGGCCGTCACGACGATGTGGCGCGCGGTCTGGTCCGGGAGATCCTCGACGCCATGCAGGCGGCCTTCGAGCGCGCGCTCGTCCGCGCTCGCGACCTCGGGCAGCTCGCTCCGGGCGCCGACCCCGCGGTCCACGCGCGCCACCTCGCCGTGTCCTTCCAGGCCGTGCTGCTGCAGGCCCGGAACGGCGCCCCCCGCGAGACCGTCGACGCGTTCGTCACGGTCGCCCTGTCCACTCTCCCAGAGGTGTCTCGATGCGACGTGGTCTGATCGTTCTCGGTGGGGTGCTCGGCGCGCTCCTGGTCGGTGGGGGCACCGCGCTGGCCGTGCTCGGCGTTCCTCTGGTCGACATCCGCCCCGACGAGGTGCGGCTCGGCGACGACCCGGTCGCGGAGGCCCGTGGGCGCGAGCTCCTCGCGGAGATGCTCGAGGCCCACGGCGGTGCCGACGCGCTGCTCCGGCATCGCACGGCTTCGTTCGACTTCGAGGACACGTGGGTGGGGCTCGGTACGCTGTTCAACCCCTGGCCCGACGCCGCTCAGCGCGCGCACGTCACCCTGGACGTGCACAGCTTCGACAGCGAGGTGCTGCTCGAGAACGGTCCGCAGGCGGGTGTGACGTGGGGCATCACCGACTTCGCGACGTGGCGGCGGTCCGACGGGGCGACGGAAACGGTGCACGACGCCGACATGCGGTTCATGCTGCCCACGGTGCACTACTTCTTCGAGATGCCGCAGCGGCTCACCGAAGCCGCGATCGTGCGGTACGTGGGCCCGCGCGAGGTGCGCGGCGAGCGGTACGAGGTGGTGTACGCCACGTGGGGAGAGCCCGGCGCGAACCCGGACTTCGACCAGTACCTGATCTACCTCGACCCCGACTCCCATCGCCTCGCGAAGGTGCACTACACGGTGCGGGAGATCGCGCCGTTCGTGTCCGGCATCGCGCACCTGCTCGACCAGCGCGAGGTCGACGGGTTCTGGGTGGCGCACGACATCCCGGTCACCACCGAGGTCGACGGCGATCCCGACGCCAACCTGCACCGCATGGTGTTCTCGAACGTGGCGTTCGACTGACCGCTACGGGCAGGCCACCACGTCCCACGAGCCGCTGGTGACGCCCGCGGGCAGGTTGTCCATCACCCCGCCGGAGAACTCGTCCGTCCCCGAGGCCCGGGTGGCGATGTACTGCACACCCGTCCCTGCGTACTGGAGCCACAGGTCCTGGTCGCCCGCGGACGTTCCCCGCGTGTACACCCCCTCGCCGCCGTTCCCGGTGGTGAAGGTGCGCGCGAAGGCCGAGTAGTCGAACTCCAGTGTGGTCGACCCCGTGACGTCGTCTTCTGCAGGGGCGTCCCCGTTGTCGAGGTCGTAGCGGAAGTCGATGCAGACGGCGTAGTCGCAGTCCTCGTTCGGGCTGCCGGGCGTCCCGAAGTCGCCGTCCCCGAAGGCCGAGCGGCCGTCGCACCAGTAGGTCGCGGTGTCGTTGTCGGGGGCGTCGGGGTCGAGGCTCATCGACGCGCCGTCGGGCACGAACCCGCCGGAGCCGTGGCCTGCGGTGTAGGTGACAGCATCGAGGAGGGTGCCATCACTGCCACTCAGGAGGATGGTTCCGCCGGAGTCGGGCAGCGAGATGCTCGTCCACGTGTCGTGGACGATGGGGAGATCGCCGTTGCGGGCCGGATTCGAGCTCCGGGCGATGAGCGCGACCTCGCCGGGATCGAGCACGATGCTGGTGTCGATGGTGTAGGAGTTGGCGCCGACCGAGAGGCGGGCCCCGAACAGGTCGAGGGTCTCCGCGCCGCGGTTCTCGATCTCGATGTACTCGCCGGAACCGGCCTGCCCGGCGTCGGGGTTCGCCATGATCTCCGTGATCGCGAGCACGGGCGTGCAGCTGTCGTTGTCGACGGTTCCGCACGTGTCGAGCCCGTCGCAGTCCTCGTCGTAGCCGTTGCCCACGAGCTCGGCCAGCTCTCGTGGCAGCCGCGGATGACCGAGATCTGCAGGTTCACGTCGCTGTAGGGGTCGTAGCCGTACAGGCTCGCGTACCAGGTGCCCTCGGGGGGCGCGCTGAACCCGCACACCTCGTAGTTGCCGATGTACCAGGAGCGGCACGAGTAGTTGGAGAGCGTCGGAGCGGAGCCGTACCGGACGTAGAGATCGGCGTCACCCGTGCCTCCCCACGTCATCACCCAGAGCTGGGACGCCCCGCTCTCGAGCGTGAAGGCGTTGTGGTCGAAGCTCCCCGACGACCCGGAGAGCATCGTGCGGAGCCCCCCGATCTGCGGCCCGGCGACGCCCACTTCGGCCCACGCGGCCTCGACGGCCTCGAGCTCCGCGGAGCCCGGCCCGTACAGGTCTTCCGCGGCGAGCCGCGTGGCCTCCCAGGTGCCGTGGAAGTCGGTGAGGGGCGTCATGTAGGTGGTGAGCGCGCGGTACCAGATCTGCCCGGCGGACGCGATGCCGATGCCCGTGACGGTGCCGACCGACCGCGCGGGAACGGGGTGGCTGCCCCCTTCGGACACCAGGTAGAACGCCAGGTTGCCGATGCCGGAGTTCCAGTGCACCCCGCCGCCGTCGGCGGTGCCCGTGTAGCGCGAGCCGAAGTGGTCGACGTTGGGGCTGATGGACGATGGGTAGCTCATGGATCGGAGGGGCGACGCATGGATCTGCTCGCCGATCAGCCACGTGGACGTGGACGCGTTCGGGACGGAGTCCTCGATGATCGCCGCGAACACGTCGGACATGGACTCGTTCATCGCGCCGTACTCGCCGTAGTACAGCAGGTTCGCGGAGTGCTCGGTGACGCCGTGGGTGAACTCGTGGGCCACGACGTCGAGGCTCGTGAACGGGCCGTAGCCGAGGTAGCCCCCGTCGCCGAACACGAGCCCGCTGCCGTTCCAGAAGGCGTTCAGCGGGTCGGCCCCGTAGTGGACCCCGGCGGTCATCACGGGCTTGCCGTAGGACGTGGGCCCACCGGCATCGTCGAAGCCGTCGCGGCCGTACTCCGTGGCGTAGAAGGTGTCGGTGACGTGGAAGCCGAACTGCACGTCGATCGCGATCTCGTCCTCACCGTCGAAGTCGAGGTCTTCGTTCGAGAACAGCACGTCGTCGAAGTCGGACGCCAGCACGGGGTCGTTCGTCGTGTTGTCCAGGTCGTACGTGCCGACGCGGTCGCCCACGAGCTGGTAGTAGGACCCGTCGTACACCGACACCGGGAACGTGATCGCCCCGTTGTACGCGGTATCGGCGGTGCCATCGAGCGTCTGCAGGTCGTCGTACTCGAACACGATGGCGTTCGTCTCGGCGTCGACGAACACCACGGGGATGGCCGTCTCGTCCGGCGCGTAGCGCTCGATGCGGACCCGGTGGACGTACAGATCCACGCCGCCGTGGCGGAACACGAACAGCTCCCCCTCGGGGATGTTCGACACGGTCTCCCAGGAGCCCGTGGCCATCACCGCGGCCTCGACCGCTTCGTCGGGCGTCGAGAGCACCGTGTTCACGGGGCTGGGGTCGTGGTGCAGGCGATCCGTGACGTGCCGCACGGAGCCATCGGACGCGAGGTGCACGATGACCTGGGCCCCGAACACGGGCACACCGTCGAGGTCCTGCGTGAACCTTACATGGGCCGTGGACAGGGCGTCGATCTGCGTTCGCAGAGGCTTCAGCCCGCCGGCATCGACGAACTTCGGGTGCGACACCACCTCGCGCGCGAGGGTCTCCGCGAGCGCGACCTCCTCGTCGGACCCGGTCGGGAAGCGGTTCCACGACGGATCGGCGGGATCGTTCGGCGGAGTCGGGGTGGACGTGGGATCGGGCGTGGACGGGCCATAGCCGAGCAGGGCGAGCAGCAGGGGATGGAGATCATTTCCCGAGCCTACCCGGTGGAGGGCCGAACTCGCCCCCCCTGGTGGTGGTTTCGCTGACAGACCGCCCTGAGCGGTCTTCGAGCGGGCGGTGGGTGCAGCCGGACGATGCGCGCCGTCTCTAGGCGCGGCTTGATTCGTTACGTGACGTAACGTAATCATGGAGGGAATGATGGATGCGTTCGTCGACCTCATCGCGCTGGTGAGCCTGCCTGGCGTGGTGTTCGTGGTGGTGGGGCAGGGCGCGATCGGCGTGGGCCTGCCGCTCCTGCTCGTGATCGGAATGTTGGATACGCAGAGGAATGGCCCGTCCGCGTGATCCCGATCTCGACGACCGCATCCTCCGGTGTACCCGGGAGCTGCTCGGCGAGGGCGGGCTCGCGGCCGTGAGCCTCGCGGAGGTCGCACGGCGCGCGGGGGTCGGGCGGCCCACGGTCTACCGTCGGTACGCGGATGTCGACGCACTCGCGATGGCCGTGCTGCACGCAGATCTGGAGGCGTCGTTCCAGGAGATCATGGCGAGGGGGCTCCGCGCGCCCACCGCAGAGGGCAAGCTGCTGGAGTCTGCGCGCCACTTCTTCACGTATTACGCCCGGGATCGCGAGGTGTCGCGCGCTCTGCTGCAGCGGTCGCTGTTCGCCCGTCCGCCCTGGGCCGAGCAGTTCGCCGTTCAGACGTGGGCGTTCCTCGGCTGGCTCGCCGACGAGCTCGCGTCCGCCGAGGATCTGCGCCCGGAGGTCGATCGATCGCTCGTGGCGCAGGCCTACTTCGGGTTCTACCTGTCGGTCGCCATCGCGGGCACGACGGGCATGCTCCCGGACGTCGAAGCGCAGATCGCGCTCCTGCGGCCGGTCCTGGCGCAGCACCTCGAGGGTTTGCTCGTCCGCGACTGACGGGTCAGCGCACGCGGTCGATGTCGGCGGCCGAGTGGCGCTCGCGGACCTGCGTTTCCTCCGGCCCCCACGCGCGATTCACGACCACGCCGCGCTTCACGGGCTGGCGGGCGCCGATCTCGTCGGCCCAGCGATTCACGTGGGTGTACGACGCGGCGTCGAGGAACGTGGCCGCGCTGTAGACGCGGTTCTTCACGAGCGCGCCGTACCAGGCCCAGTTCGCCATGTCGGCGATCGTGTAGTCGTCACCGGCGAGGAAGCGGTGGTCGGCGAGCCGGCGGTCGAGCACGTCGAGCTGGCGCTTCACCTCCATCGCGTAGCGGTCGATGGCGTATTCGATCTTGACGGGGGCGTAGCTGTAGAAGTGCCCGAACCCGCCCCCGAGGAACGGCACGGCGCCCATCTGCCAGAACAGCCAGTTGAGCGCCTCCGTGCGTGCAGCGGGCGCGGTGGGCAGGAACGCCCCGAACTTCTCGGCCAGGTAGAGCAGGATGCTCCCAGACTCGAACACGCGCGTGGGCGTCGGCGTGGAGTGGTCCATCAACGCCGGGATCTTGGAGTTGGGGTTCACGTCGACGAACCCGCTCCCGAACTGATCGCCCTCGTTGATGTCGATGGTCCACGCGTCGTACTCGGCACCGGTGTGGCCGGCCGCGAGGAGCTCTTCGAGCATCACGGTGACCTTCACGCCGTTCGGGGTGGCCAGCGAGTAGAGCTGCAGCGCGTGTTCGCCGACGGGCAGGGCCTGGTCGTGGGTGGGGCCCGCGACGGGACGGTTGATGTTGGCGAACTTCCCGCCGTTGGCCTTGTTCCAGGTCCACACGGTGGGCGGGGTGTACGGCGAGAGCGTCTGCGGCTGATCGGACATGGAGCCTCCGGACGGTCGACGTATGCCGCGATCGGGCCCGGTGTCCGGAAAGCTGCGTTCGCGGGAGTGGCATCGAAGCGCTGGATGCGCTCCGCGCAGCTCCCGCAGGACGCCATCGGCTGGATGTTCCTCGACCTCGTGCCGTAGCCGCTACGGCTGGACGCCGATCGCACCCACGATGTCGGCGACCGCGCCGGTTCCGATCGTGAACACGCCCTGGTCGTCGGGTGCAGTTCCCGAGTTGAGCTGCACGGAGCGGATGCCCACGTTCTCGGCGACCAGCACGAGCCCGTTTAGGGACCCCCGGCGGATCGCCACGGCACTCGCAGGGAGCTGCGGAGGCGTTCCGAAGTACAGCACCTCCGTGGACAGGAACGGGGCCGTCGGGACGCCGGACGGCGACAGCCAGTACATCGCGTTCCCGTACCCGCTCATCACGAGCACGCTCTCGTCGAGCGGCGACGCCACCATCCAGATCGGGTCTTCGAGCGTGATGAGCTGAGCCGCGCTCACCGTGTTGCCAGCGAACGCACTGACGGCGATCCGGTCGCCGCCGCCGAACGCGCTGATGTCGCCGACCAGCCCGTAGGCCCCGCTGTCCGTGATGACCGCCCGCGCGTTCACCATGTCGTCGTCGGGATAGGCCTGCGTGCTCGACACGATCGTGGCCGGCAGATCGACCAGGAAGCTGTCGTGCAGGGGGTTCGCGGTTCCGAGCTCGCGCGACGGGACCCACGCGCGGTCGGGGTCGAACGGGTCGAGCACCACCTGGGTCGGCTGCTTCCCGGCGATGGCGAGCCCCACGAGGCTCAGGCTGCCGTCACAGGCGAGGTCGAGCTCGTACACCCCGCCGCCGTTGTTCGGGAAGTTCCGGTCGGCCACCCAGACCGTGTTGCCGTCGGGGTCGATCGTCACGCTGTGCGCGTAGAACGCTCCACCTGCGTTGTACAGGTCTTCCGTCACGACGATGCCGGTGGGCGTGACCCGGAAGACGCCGAGCGTGCCGTTGTCCTGCACGACGATCCCGATCTCGCCGTCGACCGTGAACTCGACGAGGTCGAGGAAGCTGCGCCCCATCGTGAAGGTCGTGCCGGTCGTGGAGAGGGTGCCGGTCGTCGACAGGTCGAGCACCTCCCACACGTCCCCGACGCCGGTGTACGGGCGGTTGAACACCACTTTCCGGACGTAGTTCGTGGGCCCGGGCGTCGCGTGACAGAAGGGGTCGGTGTCGGTGTCGGTGTCCGAATCGGAGTCGGCATCGGCATCGGCATCGGCGTCGGCGTCGGCATCGGCATCGGCATCGGCATCGGCATCGGCATCGGCGTCGGCATCGGCGTCGGCGTCGGCATCCGCATCGGTATCCGCGTCAGCGTCGGTATCCGCGTCAGCGTCGGTATCGGTGTCGGCGTCGGCATCCGTATCGGTGTCGGCGTCGACATCCGTGTCGGACTCCGTCTTCACCCCGAGACCCGAAGAGCTGCACCCCACCGCGAACACCAGGAATCCGATCACGCGCATGTCGCCTCCGCCCGCCCTGATAGCCTGCTGACGGGCAGGTGCGCGAGTTTCGCGGTCGTCGACGGTCAGGACGGCTCGGGTGGGAGATGGAGCGATCGGTCGAGCGCGGCGATGCCGTCGGGGCCGATCTCCGCGAGCAGGGCTGCGTACAGCGCGTCACGGCGGGGCTGGAGCGTGGGCCCACGCGCGGGGACCCGCTCCACGAGGGCGTCGATGAGGCGCAGGGCCGCGTACACCCGCTCGGGGCTGAACTCGCCGTACCGCATGGAGATGAGGCGGGTGGAGGCTTCGGGAGCGAGGCGCTCGAGGACCGACAGCTTCAGACCGACCAGGTCTTCGAGGGCGGCGTCGACCTCGGTGACCACGGCGTCGTCCGACACCCCGAGGAGAACGGCGAGGGCGGCACCGAGCCTCTCGATCTGTCGTTGGAGCCAGTCGTCGAGCTTCATGGCGCGAAAGCTGGACGCAGGACCGCGGGAGTCAAGGCTCTACGTCGATCTCACCACGCCTCGACGTGGGGGCGCACCTCGAGCTCGAACGTCCACGCGCGTCGATCCTGACCCGCGAGGAACACCAGCGTGTCTGCGTACCCCTCGGGAGACACGAACGCTTCGTCGCCCTTGTCGGGCATCCGGGCTCGCGTGGTCGGGAGATCGACCATGCCATCGACGATCACGAGCGCCACGTGGATGCCCGCAGGCCACAGCTGTCGCGCCAGCGACTGGGCCAGCGAGCGCTGCGCCGCCTTGCCCGCCGCGAAGGCCGTCGTGAACGGCTTGCCGCGCAGGGACGCCGTGGCGCCCGTGATCAGCAGGTTGCCTCCGCCCAGCGCCCGCATGTCGGGCACCACGGCCTTCGCAGCCGCGAACAGCGCGCGCGTGTTGGTGTCGAGTGCGAGGTCGAGCGCCTCCAGACCGACCTGGTCGAAGTCTCCGAACACCCCGCCCCCCACGTTCCACACCAGCGTGTGGACCGGACCCAGCGCAGCCCGGACCTCGGAGAGGGCCTGCTGCACGGACTCGAGGTCGGTCGCGTCCGCGACGAAGCCGTGCCCACCGACCTCGGCCGCGAAGGCGTCGACCTTCGCGCGCGTGCGGGCCACGACCGCGACCGTCCACCCGCTCTCCGCGAACCGACGCGCTGCTGCGGCCCCCAGGCCCGGTCCGACTCCGAACACCACACACACACCCCGATCACCCATGAGACCTCCCCCGACTGGCATAGCGAGCTGACGTCGCCGATGTCGGACATGGACGATCCGGCCCCGGCCGGGTGATGTTCCGGGAGAGGGGGATGCATGCTGATCGTGACCCTGGCCCTGGCTTCGGGCCCCGACGCCTCCACCTGCTGCGCGATCGACCCGTCGCCGGGCCGCGCACGCACGTCGCTCGACCTCGTGCTCGTTCCGCTCGCCGACCGTCGACCCGAGGTCGCCGACGCCTCGCTCCGCGACGCCGTGAGCGATGCGCTGGCCCGCCAGCTCCGCGCCACCGGGCTCCGCGTGACGGTCGACGCCGCGGGGCCCGTGCCCGGCGAGCTCCCGGTCGACTGGGGCGACCTGCGCTCCCGTGCGAAGGCCGAGCACCACGACCGCATGCTGCACGGGGTGATCAGCGCGGGGGCCGCTCCGGGGACCGTCGTGGTCGACCTCGTCGCGGTGGGGCCGGACGACGGCACGCCGTGGTCGGGCGCGCTGGTGCTCGGGCCTCCGTGGAGCGTGGGTGAGCTGGTGGCCGAGGGCAGCCCGGGCTTCACGTACTTCGTGCGCGGGGAGCGGCCGGCCGCCCCCGTGCTGGCGCGTCCCCATCCCATCCCGGTCGCGGGGCTGCCCGGGCAGGCGGGCCTCCCGCCCGCCGCACCGCCCGTGCCGACCGTGGCTCCAGTCCCGGTCGCGGGGCTCCCTGCCCAGACCGCCGGCCTGCCTGCGCCGCCACCTCCCGTTCCCGTCGTCGGGCTGCCTCCGGAAGCAGGCCTGCCTCCGCTCGCGCCCGCCGTGAAGGACGCTCCGGCGGTGAAGCGCGCTCCGGCCCTGTCGGGCTGCGGCGAAGACGGCGACTGCGCGTCCGGACAGGTGTGCGTCCAGGCGCAGTGCCAGGCCGCGCAGCCCTGAGGCCGAACCTCGTCTTTGACGTTCGGCGAAGCGTTGGCTACGATCGACACATCCGCAGCCTGGAGGCTGGCGCCATGGTCTTCTTCCACCACACCTGATCCGGCATCTCCCGAGATGCCCCGATTCCCCCCGGAATCCCCGACGGCGAGCGCCTGAGTTCGTTCGCGCGTCCCCTCACAGGTCCTGGAAGAAACCATGCATTCGCTCAAGTTCCACTCGAGCTCCGTGGAGGAGCACGAGGAAGTCCCGCTTGCCGACGAGGGCCGCTGGGAAGCGGTCGTCGAGCAGTTCACCCCGTCCCGTCCCGAAGGCACGCCCACCGAGGGGGCCGCCTGCTACGTCGTGTCGGTCGGATCCTGGCGCTCGCCCGAGCACCAGCGCGCCCAGCTCGAGGAGATCCTCGGGCTCGTGGAGGCGCACGGCGACACGGTGGTCGGCCACGAGAGCCACCGCCTGCTGAAGCCCGACCCCCGCACCTGGCTCGGCCGGGGAGCGTGCGAGAGCATCGCGGAGCGCGCCCGCACCCACGGGGCCACCGTGCTCGTCCTCGACGCGCCGCTGTCCCCGTCCCAGACGCGCAACCTCGAAGACCTCACGGGCCTCTCGGTGAGCGACCGCGAGGTGGTCATCCTCGGCGTGTTCCTGAAGCACGCCCGGTCGCGAACGGCCCGCATCCAGGTGGAGATCGCGCACCTCGAGTACCTCCGGCCCCGGATCCGTGGGCTCGGTCTCGACATGGATCAGCAGGCCGGTGGCGTCATGAACGGGAAGGGCGCCGGTGAGACGGCCTCCGAGCTGCTCGCGCGGCAGCTCGACGACCGGCTGGTGAAGCTGCGTCGCACGCTCGTGAAGCTCGAGCGGGCCGATGCGGTGCGCCGCCGCCGCCGCGACGCGTGCGAGCGCATCGCGCTGGTGGGGTACACGAACGCCGGCAAGACCTCCCTGATGAACGGACTGACGGGTGCGTCGCTCAGCACGCGATCCCGGCCGTTCGAGACCCTCGACACCACGTCGCGGTGCCTGACCCGGCACGGCGGGGAGGTGCTCGTGGGGGACACCGTCGGGTTCATCCGCGACCTGCCGCAGCGCCTGCTCGCCAGCTTCGCCACCACCCTCGCGGAGGCGGCGGAGGCGTCGTTGCTCGCCCTCGTCGTGGACCTGTCGGACCCCGAGTGGTCGATGCACCTCGACACCACGTCTGCCCAGCTCGAGGCCATCGGCGCGGGCGCGATCCCGAGGTTCCTCGTGTTCAACAAGGCGGACCGTGTGGACCGGGTGCCGTGGGACGAGGTCCGCGAGGCGTGCGGGACGCATCCGTTCCGGGTGCTGAGCAGCCTCGATGCGAGCGCGGTGGACGAGCTGCGCGACGCACTGGTGAGCACGGTGCGCGCGGGCTCGGAGCGAGCCGCCACGGTGTTCGTGCCCTACGCCGACGGGGCGCTGACGGCCGAGATCTACGCCCGGTGCCGGGTGGTGGCCTCGGAGGCGACCGACGACGGGCTTCGCCTGGAGATCGAGGGTCCGGCACGGGCCGTGGACCGCATCCTCGCGCGCGTGGAGGCCCGATGAGACCGGTCCTCGAAGCGCATCACGTCGATCTCGACACGCCGGAGGGGCGTCCGCTGCTCCGCGATCTGACCATGTCCGTGGGACACGACCGTGTGGCCATCGTCGGGCGGAACGGCGTGGGGAAGTCCACGCTCCTGCAGGTGCTCGCCGGGGTGCGAGACCCGGACGCCGGGATCGTGCGGGCGCACGGGTCCGTGGGCTGGGTGCCCCAGCAGCTCGTGGTGGAGGGCTGCAGTCACGGTGAAGCCCGGCGCCGCGCGCTCGACCGCGCCTTCGGAGCCCGTCCGGAGCTGCTGCTGCTGGACGAGCCCACCGAAGACCTCGACCACGACGCGCGGATCGCGCTGCTCGACCGTGTTCGCTCCTGGCGGCACGGGCTGATCGTGGTGTCCCACGATCCGGAGCTGCTCGAGGCCTTCGAGCACTTCTTCGTCATGTCGGAGTCGGGGTGCCGGTACGTGCCGGGCTCGTTCGCGGAGCTCCAGGTCCGCCTGGCCGACGAGGCGGCCCGCGAGCAGGAGCGCTACGACCGGCACCTGCAGGTGTGGGTCGGGGACGAGGAGAAGCACCGGAGGGTCGCGCAGCGCAGGCGTCGGAAGAAGGCCGTGGGTCGGCTCCACGAGCTGGACCGGTCGCAGTCGCGGATGCGGCTGAACCAGCGTCGCTCCACGGCCCAGGTGAGCCAGGGGCGCGTCGCGGGCATGGCGGAGTCGCGCATCGAGGCGCGCCGGGCGTGGGCGCGCGCGTCCCGTCGCGCTCTCGCGGTCGAGCTGCCCCTCGAGCTCACCCCGCTCCCGCTCCCGGAGCCCGACGGTCCGTCGATCACCCTGACGGAGGCGAGGCTGGCGCGGGGCACGCGTGACGTGGTGCCTCCGATCACCCTCGCGGTGGGACGGGAGCGCGTGGGGCTCGTGGGTCCGAACGGGTCGGGCAAGACCACCCTGCTCGCGCTCGCGACGGGAGGGATCCCGCCGACCTCGGGGCGGGTGCGCGTCCGGCACGAGCGCGTCGGGTCCATCGCGCAGGGCGCGGCGGACTGGTGCACGTCGGAGAGCCTCGTCGAGGCCCTGGCGCGCGTGTCGGACACCGCCGATCTCGACGTGCTGGCCGAGCGGATCGTGCAGCAACGGTTCCCGCTCGCGCTCGCGCTGCGTCCGCTGGCCTCGCTGAGTCCGGGGGAACGCACCCGCGCGGCGCTGATCGTCCTGTTCCAGCGTCCCGGTCTGGAGGTGCTGGTGCTCGACGAGCCGACGTTCAGCCTGGACCTGGTGGGGGTGCGCGCTCTGACCCTCGCGCTCCGGGGGTGGAAGGGGGGCTTGCTCGTCGCGAGTCACGACCCCCGTTTCCTCGGAGACCTCGGTCTGGACCGCCTGCTGGAGGTGGGGGGTGACATCGGGATGGAGGCCGCGCTTCGGTAGAAATTGGCGTTCGATGTCTTATAGTTCGCGCCACCCGGTGGGCGATGCAGCACCTGTTCGACATCTTCCGCGACCCCGAGCTCCCGAGCGAGGACGACACGCGCCGCGCGGGCGTCACCATGGCGCTGCTGCGCACGCTGCTGGTCGGGGTGGTGGTGGTGTTCGTGCTGGGCCGCTTCGATCCCGCGAACGATCCGCTGATCGCCATCGCCATCTACGCGCCGCTGTCGCTCGGGATGGCCGGTTGCGCCTGCCTCCTGCACCGGGGCCGCGTGACGGAGGTGGCCTGGGGGCTCGTGCTGGTGTTGTGGGTGTTCGTCGCAGCCTCGCTGTTCGCGCTCGGTGGGCTCGCCCAGCACAACGGCACCACGTTCATCGTGTGCGTGATGGTGGCCGCCAAGGCCATCGGGCCCCGTGCCGGGATCGGTCTGGCCATCGCGAGCGCGGGGATCTCGGGGGTCGCTGTGGCGTTCGAGGTCACCGGCCGGCTGCCCGAGCCGCTCATCCCGATGACGCCCTACAACAGCTGGCTCGCGCTGGTGGTCCCGCTGGCGATCGCCACCGTGGTCGTGCTCCAGAGCAAGGCGCTCCTCGACGCGTTCCTCGTGAGCGAGCGCGCGAGGGTGGCGGAGCTCCGCGAGGCCGAGCAGGCCGCCGATGCGCGCGCGAGGCAGGCGCAGATCCTGGCCGATCTGGGACACCGCGCCGCCGCTGCTCGCGGCCTGGGCGAGCTGCTGCTGGATGCCAGCCCCCTGCTCGAGGCCGAGTCGGGCGCGTCCATCCACGTGCTCGTGGTCGACGGCGACCGCCTGGTGCCGCTCTGGCCGCCCGAGCTCGCGAATCGTACGCCCGCGCCGGTCCGATCCGAGCTTCGGCTCGACGGTCCGTCCGTGCTCGGTCCCGAGATCGATCCCTCGCCGCTGCCTCCGGCCCGTGCGGGTCGACGCTGGGTGATCGCGCCGATCGCCGGGTCCGAAGGTCCGCAGGGGCTGCTGGCGCTCGAGCTCGAGGCAGGGCGCGCCCGGTCCCACGAAGACTTCGTCGCCGCGGTGGCGAGCCTGATGGGGGCCGCCGGCGACCGCGAGAAGGGCGCGCTCCGCGCCATCGAGGCGCAGAAGCTCGAGGCCGTGGGGCGCATGGCGGGGGCGGTGGCCCACGACTTCAACAACCTGCTCACGGTGATCCTGGGTGGAGTCGCGATGCTCCGCTTCGACGCCCAGGACGATCCCGTGCTCGAGAGCATCGAGGGGGCCGGTCAGCGGGCAGCCCTGCTCACCCGGCAGCTGCTGATGTTCAGCCACGGCCGGCTGCCCGAGCCCGAGGTGATCGACGTGTCCGGCATCGTGCGCGGCGCGGCCCCGCTGCTGGAGCGCATGGTGGGGAGCTCCGTGCGGTTGGTCGTCGAGGGGCGCGACTCCGCCGTGGCCCGCGCCAGCCGGGTCGCGATCGAGCAGGTGCTGCTGAACCTCGTGCTGAACGGGTCTCAGGCCATCGGCGAGAGGCCGGGCACGGTCACCGTGCGGTGCACGGTCGATGGCGACTCGGTGCTGCTGTCCGTCGAGGACTCGGGGCCGGGGGTGCCGGAGGCCGTGCGTACCGAGGTCTTCGCACCCTTCTTCACCACCCGGAGCACGGGGAGCGGGCTGGGCCTGGCCACGGTGCGCGACATCGTCGTGCAGCTCGGCGGCACCGTGGAGCTGCGCCAGGACGAGGGGAAGGGCGCGCGGTTCGAGGTGCGGATCCCACGCATCGCCGACGCGCCGCGGTTCTCGGACCGCGAGCCCCCCGACATCGGCACGCGCCCGGTGGTGCTGGTGGTCGACGACGAGCCGCTGGTCGTGCGCCACGTGGGGGAGCTGGTGCGTCGCGAGGGCTGGACGGTCCACACGGCGTCGAACGGTCGCGAGGCCCGCGAGCTCATCGAAGGCGGGCTGCAGCCGATGGTGGTGCTCACCGACGTCGTGATGCCCGAGCTCGATGGGGTGGAGCTGGCCCAGTGGCTCCGGAGCACGGGCTCCGACGTGCCGATCGTGCTGATGAGCGGCTGGCACGACGCGCAGGAGGCCGTGAACGGGCTCACCGGCACGGTGATCTCGCTGTCGAAGCCGTTCGATCGGATGCGGCTGATCGCGGCGCTCAACCGCGCGATTCGGGCCTGACCGAGCGGGGATGCGCCCGCAGCTCCGCGTAGAGCTGGGCATGCCACTGCACGGCGTCGGTGCGCTCGAGCCCGAGCGCTTCGGTCACGGAGCGGCCCGGAGGCGCGACCTCCGCGGGGCACTGCGTCGAGACGGGCCCCACGCCGTGCTCGTCGTGGGTGTACGGGTAGATCCGGCACACGAGGGGGCGGACGTCGAGCGGGAGCGTGCAGCCCCGCTCCCCGAGGAACGTGCAGTCGCCTCCGGCGGCATGGCGGAGCACCGGACGCGTGCCGTCGGCATGGAATCCCGACCTCCAGGTCGGGTCGGAGTCGTCGGGGGCGTACTCGGGATTGGCGACGGGCACGGTCTCGTGGAAGTCGGTGCGACCCGTGTGCGCGGCGATGCGCGCGAGGTCGCCTTCGGACAGGAGGATCTCGGTGTCCTGGCAGCAGGTGCGGCCAATCTGCGCATGGCGGGCGCAGCCCCAGACACGGACGGTCATCGGGCGTTCTTTTCGGGCCGGCGTGAGAGGGGGCGCGGGCCACGACTGAGCGCTATCCCGGGCCCTGCGCGCGGCAAGCCCCTGTCATCGGCAGGGAGCGGGCAGGCTCGCGCGCGGCCGGTCCCACACGGTGTAGGTGCCCACCTTGCGCTCCGAGAACCCGTGCCGACCGAGCCCTTCGAGCCCTCGCGGCTTCCGGCGCACCTCGGGGTCGGTGACCAGCACCCGGACGCACAGCGCATCGAGGTCGGCGAACGGCGGCGGCCCGTTGTCGTGGCCGCGCACGTACTTCACCACCCGCAGGCGCCGGTCGGTCTCCTCGGGACCCCAGTACCGTCCGAGGTTGGTCGTCCAGCGGTTCCACAGGCCCACCATGCGCGGACGGACGGGACGCAGGACGATGTACTGCCCGAGGAGGGGGGGCGCGGCGACCACGTCGTCGGGGCGCGTGCGGGCCACGATCTGGTCGGCCACCCGCACGAGCCGCGCGTTCACCTTGTGCTCGGCCCAGCCGTGCCCGACGCCGCGACCGGAGACCGACCACGTGCCGGTGGCGAACACCGCGAGCACCCCGAGGGCCACGACCCCCAGCACGGCGTCGCGCTTCGGGTGGGTGACGGCCGACACGCAGGCGCCCGCGAGCCCCACGGCGAGGATCGCGGGCAGCGGCACGGCCCAGAACGACCGCCAGTTCAGGAGATCTGCGAACCGGGCGCCCAGCAGGGACGGCGTGACGCCATTCAGCACGAGGAGCAGCGCGACCACGCCGTACCGCGCGAGGAATACGGCACCCGGGCTCCCGAGGTGGCGCAGGGCGAGGGCGCCGAGCACCAGCCCGAGCAGCACCGGACCCGCCAGGTGGGGACCCAGGCTGGTGGTGGTGGACTCGAGCTGCCCGTCCGAGCGCAGGCCGCCGCCGGCCTCGAGCTCCCAGGCCATCGCCCCCAGTGCCAGCAGCACGGGCACGGAGCTCGCCCAGCCGGCCAGCGCGACGCGACCCCGCTCGGGACGGGTGCCGGCGCCTGCGAGCACGGCCAGGCCCGCGCCGAGCGGCGCCATCACGAGGGCGGTCGACGTGAACGTGGTGGCGGCGAGCTGTGCGGCGGCCAGACGGACCCACGAGCGCGGGGACGGCTCGGTGGTGTAGCGGTAGGCCGCGTACAGCACGAGGGGCGCGAACACGGTCACGAACACGGCCTTGCCCTGGTACAGCCGGCAGAACGCGTACTTGCCGAGCGTGTCGCGCCCGTCTCCCCAGGTGCACAGCAAAGCGAATCCGAGCGGGGTCGCGAGCCACGCCAGGCGCGGCGCGAAGGCCTTCGCGAGCACCCAGTGCGCGAGCGCGCTCGCGGCCGCGAAGAGCGCGGGAACCCCGATCCAGTAGGCGTCTGCGGGGTCGGTGCCGAGGACGCGACAGACCCAGGCCACGAACACCTCGAAGGTCTGCGGGCGATGGATGATCTGCTGGATGGGGACCGTCGGATCGCCGTGGATCGTGTCGAACGAGAGCACGGGGAGGGTGGGGTACGCGAGGTGCCCGTACACGGCCGAGAGGTAGTAGCCGTCGTCGGGGTCGGTCTGCTTCACCCACGTCGTGACGGCCATCGCAGCGAGCGCGACGCCGAACAGGGCCGCTGCATCGGCACCGGTGGCCCGGAGGGATGTGGGATGCCCGCGCTCGAGGGGCTGTCGGGGGTTCCACAGCACGAGCCCGAGCGGCACCATGGCCAGCGTGGCGCCGAACAGCCCGAGCGAGCCACGCGCGGCCCAGGCACCGGCACAGGCCACGAGCAGGGCTGCGAGGCTCGCCCACGGAACGGGTGGGGGCGCGGGCTCGTCGGCGGGCGCGACCTCCTCGGGGCGCGTCCACAGCGGGAGGAGCCCGGCGAGCACGGCCAGGGGCGACAGGAGGGTGAGCGTGTCGAACGACAGGCCGCCGTACACGCACAGCAGCGCGAGCGCCTGCCACATCGCGAACGCGCCGATGAGCGCGTCGGCGGCGCGTGCGGGCAGGGTGGGCAGGAACGTGCGGGGGTCCGGCATCGCGAAGCAGGTACCCCGTTCGCGCCGCCCGGGAGAGCGGAGCGCGCTCCGCTAGCCGGCGAACACCCAGACTCCGGCGAGCACGAGCCCGAGCAGCACGGTGGCGCCGGCGCCCAGCACCCAGGCGGGCACGGCGGGGGATGCCGCGGAGGGTGTCGGGGAGGACGCGGGCCGGACGGGTGCGGGCGTGGCGGACGCGGGGTCGTCGCCGAACAGCGCGCTCGCCAGCTGATCGAAGTCCTGCCCGCTGCGTGTGGGCTCGGTCGGCCCTTCGTTCGTGACCCGGCGCGCGGCGTCGAGCACGGTCTTCGCGTCGGGATCGACGTCGTCCCAGTCGACGTGCTCGGACGGCACGAACGCGCCGAGGCTCGGGAGCGGCGTGGCGGTGGTCCGCGCCAGGAGCTCGGCGGGCACGTGCAGGTTGAGCAGCGCCTGGCGTGCGATGGCCGCGGACGCGTAGCGGTCGGCGATCGGCTCGCGCATGCACCCGCGCACGAAGCCCGCGAGGAGGGGCGGAACGGTGCGCCCGGCGCGCGTGCCGCCGAGCATGCTGATCATCATGGCGCCAAGCGCGTACAGGTCGGAGCGGGCGTCACCACCGGACGGATCGCTCACCTGCTCGGGGGCGGCGGCGCGGCCGGTGAGGAGCGCAGCCCCGAAGTCGGTGACCGAGACCCGGCCGCCTCCGTCGATCCACACGCACTCGGGCCCGAGGCCCCGGTGCAGCACACCGACCTCGTGGGCCGCGACGAGCGCGTCGAGCACGGTGAGCGCGATGGTGCACGTCTGGGCGGCCGTGAGCGGGCCGCGGTCGATCATGTGCGCTTCGAGCGAGCCGCCTGCCATGCGTCCGCGCACCACCCAGACGTGCTCGCCCTCGTGGCCGTGCTCGACGATCTGGGCGAGCGCGGGCACCTTCACGGCGCCGAGCCGGGCGGTCTCGTCGAGCACCTGGTGCAGGAGCTCGGAGGGCTCGGGGGGGACGACGTAGAGGGCCAGCTGGCGCTCGGCGCCCAGCTCGCGGTCGATCACGCGGAGCACGCGCGTCGACCCGTCTTCGTACAAGGTCTCCACGACCTCGTAGCGACCCCCCGCCAGATCCTGCGCCTCCACGCGCTTCACCGGGACGATACGCGACGGCCCGTGCGGCGTGCGAACAGCGTGGCCAACCCGGCTTCCAACGCGGGCCACATGGGAGCGTCGTCGACGGAGCAGGTGCAGCCCGTGGCGCCGGAGGGCACGCGGACGTTGGGGTCGACCCCGGGGTCGGTGTCGGTGTCGGAGTCGCTGTCCGCGTCGGAGTCGCTGTCCGCGTCGGAGTCGCTGTCCGCGTCGGAGTCGCTGTCCGCATCGGAGTCGCTGTCCGCATCGGCATCGGCATCCGAGTCGGTGTCGGTGTCGGTATCGGTGTCGCTGTCGGTGTCGGCGTCGGTGTCGGCATCCCCCGAGCACGCGTTCACGTTCGGATCCAGGAAGTCGGGGATGGACGAGCCGGCCGGCTGGCACGGGTCGGGACCCGCCTCCATCGCGTCGGGGCACCCGTCGTCGTCCGCATCGAGGTCGAGATCGTCCGGGAGCCCATCGAGATCGGTGTCGACGGTGGGGCTGTCGAACGCGCTCGGGATGCCGTCGCCGTCGAGATCGTCGAGGAACACCTCGAGGCGCTGCAGGCCCCCGACGGCGGTGTCGATGGGCGCGATGGGGGGCAGGCGGATGGTGCGGGACTGGTAGACGGTGTCGAGCTGGACCACGATGGGGGTCTGGGCGTCGAGGCCGGCGAGGTGCGCCACGGGCCAGTCGGCCTGGCCCCGGCCGGATGCGCCGTGGATCTCGGTGGCGGGAGCGGCCTGGACCACGCCGTCGAAGGCCGTGACACGCGTGCCGAACGCGTCGCGGTAGACGGGGTCGGCGCACGTGCCGACCTGGGTCCACACCCGCACCTGGAGGTAGGCGTCGTCGTTGGTGTCGTTGCGGTAGAAGCGCGCGTCGGTGTTCCGGGTGGTCACGAGGACGTCGAGGTCTCCGTCGTCGTCGAGGTCGACGGGACTGGCCGACAGGCTGGTGGCCGTGGTGCCGCCGATCCCGTCGCGGGTGTACGTGGGACCGGCGTAGAACGCGTCGTCTCCGTCGTCCGACACGAACAGGTCGACCAGACCGTCGTGGTCGAAGTCGGCGCACCAGGCCCCGCGCGCGCCGTTCTCGATGTTCGTGGCGGGCAGGGCGGGCGGGACGAGATCGGTGGCGACGTAGGTCCAGAACGCGTTCGCCCCGACCGCCGGCGCGTCGGCCGAGAACAGCAGGTCGATCGCGCCGTCGCTCCCCACGTCGCAGAGCGACACGGTGCCGAGCTGCCCGCCGCTGGCGGGCCCGAAGGTGGTGGAGGCGACGAAGGACGCCCCTGCACCGCCGTAGAACGCGCCCGACGCCCCTTGCGAGCGGAACACCAGGTCGGTGTGGTGGTCGCCGTCGATGTCGCCGGCCGTGGCGAAGTCGGTGTTCGTCATCGGAGGAACGGCGAAGAAGGTGGACGTGAAGCTCCGCCCGAGCTCGTTCTCGACGAGGTGGAAGCCGTCGTGCACGCCGACCACGAGATCGAGGTCGTTGTCCTGGTCGTCGTCGACCAGCGCGGCGCCGTGGAAGCTGTTCGACCCGATGTTGCCGTCGAGGATGGAGGGCGCGGGCGTGAACGTGCCGGTGCCGTCGTTCCAGTACACGACCAGAGCGGTGGCCCACACCACCACGAGGTCGACCGCGCCGTCGTGGTCGAGGTCGGCCGGCAGGGTGCCGCGGAGGTGGTTCGAGCTGTGCCCGGCGTCGGGGATGGTGACGTCGGATCGCAGGAATGTGTCGGTGAGCGCCCACTGGTCGGGGCCCGTCTGCATCCACACGGTCGTGTCGAAGTCGCCCGTGGGGATGACCACATCCCAGTCTCCGTCGCCGTCGAGGTCGGAGAAGCTGGCGCCCGACTGCCCCGATCCTCCGCCCTGCGCGAGCGGGTGGGCCGACTCCCGGTCGAAGGGGTGGGCGAGCGCGACGATGGAGAGCGACCACAGCATGCGCGAAGTCTACTCGTTGAGGTCGCTCTCCGTCGCTTCCTGGAGGCGGAGGAGGAGCCGGTCGCGAAGGTTGGCCTCGATCTCTGCGTGCTCGGCGAGCCCGGCGAGGTTCGTGAACTGGCCCGGATCGTTCACCATGTCGTACAGCTCGACGCCGCCGCTGCCGTCTTCGCGGTACTGCATGTACGCCCACTCGGGGTCGCGCAGCAGGTACGACGTGCCGTCGTCGGTCACCGCGAAGGCGTCGGCACGATGCGGCTCGTCGGGGTCGCGGAGCGTGCGCAGGAAGCTCCGGCCCTGCAGGTGGTCGGGGACGCGCAGTCCCATCACCTCGGCCGTGGTGGGGTAGAGGTCGACCAGCTCGACCATCGAGTCGCTCTCGCCGGGAGCGATGCCCGGGCCGCGGACCACCAGCGGCACCCGAACCGACTCCTCGTGCAGCCCCTTCTTCATCCAGAAGCCGTGCTCGCCGAGGTGGAAGCCGTGGTCGGACGTGAAGATGACGAGGGTGTCGTCGGCCAGGCCCAGCACGTCGACGGCGTCGAGCAGCCGGCCCACCTGCTCGTCGACGAACGACACCGAGGCGTAGTACCCGGCGATGGCCTTCTGCTCCTGCTCGGGCGACATCTGGGCACCGGCGGAGGTGACGTAGTTGATGCCCGCCGCCGGGATGTCGTTCCAGTCGCCGGGGACGACGGGGGGGAGCGCGATCGACTCGTGCGGATAGGCGTCGAAGTGCGATCGGGGCGCGACGAACGGGACGTGGGGTCGCACGTAGCCGACGGCGAGGAAGAAGGGCTCGTTCCGGTGCAGGAACATGAGCTCGATGGCCGTCGCCGTGGTTCGGGCGTCGGGGTGGATGGCATCGGGCCCGTCGGCCTTCACGATCGTCATCACGTTGCCGTTGGCGATCGGAGCCGTTCCAGTGGGGTTGCCCTGCACGAGCTCGCCTTCCCCTGGGGTCTGCCACTCGGCTCCCTGGCTGTTGAAGCGCTGCACCCAGCTCGTGGGATCGTCGGCGCCGCTGGCCCCGAGGAGGATGTCGTCGGGGACCCCCATGTGGAAGACCTTGCTGACCCGGGCCGTGTACCAGCCCTCGTCGGCGAACAGCTCGGGCCACATCTGACGGTCGTAGCCGATGTACTCGCGCCCGCTGACGTACCCGAACGCACCGGACCCGTGGGGGTAGTAGCCCGTGAGCATGGACGCCCGCGACGGCCCGCACACGGGGTACTGGCTGTACGCGTGCGTGAAGCGCACCCCCTGCGCGGCGAGGGCGTCGATGCGGGGCGTATCGACCGCGGGGTTGCCGTACGCCGACACGGCGGACGTGTTGAGGTCGTCGACGACGATGAGGAGAACGTTGGTGGGGCGGACCGGATCCGCCGGCGTGATCGGGGGGCCCGAGCCGTCGGGCGGGGCGGAGGGCTCCTGCGGAACACACGCAGCTCCGCTCAGCGCGATTGCGCACAGGACCGTGAGCGCACCGGTGCTTCGGGACGACATTGGAGACCCCCTCTCCGCCGATGGCCGGACCCTCACTCGAGGGACGCGGTCGCCAGATTCTACCGGAGATGTGGCGGGAGGGGGGCATCCGTGGGATGAGGGCGCGGGAGGACACCTTGTCCGAGTCCACATTCCTGCAGGGAGAGCCCATCGCCGACGGGTTCGTCCGCCTCTACGAAGGGCTGCTCGACGACGCGATCGCGCACCTGTCCGGCCGGGGGCACCCCGAGGAGATCGAGGCGGTGCACGAGGCGCGCAAGGCCTTGAAGAAGGCGCGCGCATTGCTGCGCCTGGTGCGCGACGACCTGCCCCAGTACCGCCGCGCGAACCGGCTGTGCCGCGACGCTGGCCGCGAGATCAGCGAGCTCCGCGACGCGAGCGCGCAGATCGAGACGCTCGACATGGCCCGCCGGCGCTTTCCGGAAGGCGTGGTCGACGACGCGCTGGACCGCATCCGCGCCGAGCTCGTGGCGCGGCGCGATGCCATGCACGCCGACGGAGCTCCGGAGCGGATCGCGAGCGCGCTCGAGCTGGCGCGCAAGGCCCGCGCGGTCTCGGCGGACTTCGACGTGCGCCACCTCGACGTGCACACCCTCCAGCCCGGGCTCGCGCTGTCGTACGGGCGCGGCCTGCTCGTGTTCCACCGCGTGCTGCGCGGCTACGACACCGACCTGCTGCACCAGTGGCGAAAGCGCGCGAAGTACCACCGCTACCATGTGGGGTTCATCCAGGAGGCGTGGCCCAGCGTGCTGAAGGCGCGGGAGAAGACGCTCCACGAGCTCACGGAGCTGCTCGGCGACGATCACGATCTGTCCGTGCTCCACGAGACGCTCGGCCACGTCGTGGTGAGCCAGCCATCCCTCGCGATCGACGCCGCAGCGGTGGTGGAGATCGCGACGGGGGTGCGCGCGGAGCTCCAGGCTGCCGCGCTCCGTGACGGTGCGCTGTGCTTCGCCGAGGCCGCCGACGCGATGGCGGTGCGCCTCACCGCCTACGTGCGGGCGTGGCAGCGCGCGTAGGCTACGGGCAGCTCCAATCCCACAGGTCGTGCACCGTGGTGTACGCCCCGTCGGGGAACGTGCGCTCGAAGGAGAGCAGCCGACCCTCCGGGTCGTACGTGGACGTGTCGATCTCGAACAGCGTGCCGTCGACGAACACCTGACTCGTCGACGCCGACCAGTCGGCCGCCCACTCGAGGTCCTGGAAGGTGACCGAGGGCGCGCCGGTTCCGTCGGAGATCTCGCGCCGCGACGTGAGCACGTTGCCCCGCGGACCCCCGAGGGTGCGCTCGAGGTGGTCGTACGCCCCGGAATCTTCGTCGTACGCCAGCTCCAGGAGGTATCCATCCGGGTCGTACACATACGCCCAGCTCCGCTCCACGGAGCCGTCGTCGCCGTCGTCTTCCGCTTCGCGCACGATGTGGTCGCCGATCCAGGTGAAGGCCGTCGACCGGTCGACCGTGCCGTCTGCGCCGAGATCCACGCGCGCGTGGTCGTACGGGTTCGCGCCCGTGGTCGTGTACGTGGTGAGCGACGGCTCGCCGTTCCGCACGCCGGAGCGCTCGAGGAGGTGGTTGCCGTCCCACGTCCAGCTCTCCACCTCGCTGACGACGGGCGACCCGAACGTGTCGAGCACCTCCCGATGGAGCAGCCAGCGCCCGTGGTAGGTGCTGGAGAGCTCCGAGCGCCCGCCCTGCTCGTCTTCGCGGAGCTCGAACGCCACGTTGCCCCACTCGTCGTACGCGCGCTCCAGCCATCCGTAGGCGGTCCAGGTGCCGGCCACCGAGTACTCGCTCACGACCTCCGTCGTGCACCCGACGTAGCGGGGCTCCTGCACCTCGGCGTCGGGGAGCGCGAGGGGATCGGGGTCCGAGGACGGGGTGCACCCGGCGAGGGCGAACCAGGTCGCGAATTGCAGCATCTCGCCAGCATAGCCGCGATACGGGTCTTCATGAGCCATCTTCATCGTTTCTACGCTGGCAACGCCGGTTCGGTCTGGGAGCTCGAGGGGCGCTGGATGCGCGACGCGGGGACGTTCCGCGCCCCTGCGGCGGTGCAGTGGATGGCCACCCGTGCGTGCGACCTCACCTGCTCGCACTGCTATTCGGAGGCCGGCCCGCGCCTGTCCACCGAACTCGACACCTCCGAAGCCCTCGCGCTGGTCGACCGGATCGCCGACATGGGATGCGATCAGCTCGTGATCGCGGGCGGAGAGCCGCTGCTCCGTCGGGATCTCGACCGTGTCGTGGCCCGTGCCGCAGAGCGGGGCGTGCGCTGGGCGCTCCACACGCACGGTGGGCTCGTCGAGGCGCGTGCCGCGCTCTTCCACGACCACCCGCCCTCGATGGTCGCGGTGTCGCTCGATGGCCCGGCGGAGCTCCATGATCGGCTGCGCGGGCGCGAGGGCAGCCACCGGGATGCCCTGCGTGCGCTGCGCTGGCTCGCCGACCACACGTCCTGTCCGCAGGTCGTGGTCGGAACGGTCGTGAACCGCCTGAACGCCGACCGGCTCGCCGACATGGAGGCTGACGTGCGGGCGTCGGGCGCATCGAGCTGGGGGCTGCACCTGTTCGCGCCCGAGGGGCGGGGAGCCTCGCACCGCGCGCTGTTCCCGACCGCCGGTCAGCTCCAGCGGGCTGCGGCGTTCGCACGACGCAAGCGTTCGGCGCTGCACGTCGAGCTCGACAACGAGTGGGGGAGCGCGGGCCCGCTCGACCCGTTCTACCGGGATCACCCGTTCCTGTGCGGTGCAGGCCGGTTCACAGTCGTGGTGGGCGCCGACGGAGCGATCGCGCCGTGCACGACCACCGATCCCGACGAAGCGGAGGGGAACGTGCGCACCCACGATCTCCGCGAGGTCTGGAGGACGGGGTTCGCGCGCTTCCGTGGCGACGGCTCGGATGCCGCCTGTGCCGACGGTGCGGACTGCTGGCTCCAGACGCGCAACGGCATGTCGGCGCGGGCGGACGCCTTCGGGGTGTCTGTGCCCCATCGTGCCGTGGTGGCGGGCCTCTCAGCGGCTCGTACCCTGCCGAGGCCGTCGGGTGCGCTGCGTTGGGCGGCCGTCGCGGCGCTGGCGGCGAGCACGGGCGCTGCACAGGCCGCCGAGGGGTGTGCGGAGGTCCCCGGGTTCCCGTCCGAGAGCCAGATCCAGACCTGGGCTCGGGGGCGGGCGTCCACCCTGGAGGGGCTCCAGGGGCGCTCCGCGTGGGCCGACCTCAAAGCGGCCGTGGTCGACGGGCGCGCGCCGCGCTCCACCGCGCTCCCGGCCGTCGCAGACGTGCTCGTCCGTACCGAGCGCCGTCCGGCCGACGTGGTGCTGGCGGCCCTCGACGAAGCCGAAGCGGCCGGGGTGTGGGACGCATGGCTCGTGGGGCGACTCTGGCAGCGGACCGAGGCCGACCCGGCGGACGCCGCGAACCGGCGTGTGCTGGCGCGCCTGGAGCACCACGCGAGAGTCGCGAGCACGCTCGCGCTCGGCCTGGCCTCCGCGGGCCCCGTGCGGTTCCAGCCCTGGATGAGCAAGGCAGCCCGTCCGAGCGACCATGTCGAGGTCCTCCTGCCTGACGGGCTCGCGGAAGCCGCGCGGGCGGCGTTCCCGTCCACCGACGCCGGCACGTGGCGCTCCGAGGTCACGCTCGACGTCCGGGTCGAGGGCGGTCGAGCCACGCTGTGCCGCCAGGGGGCACTCACCGAGCTCGAGCCCGGCGCGTCCCTGCGTCTGGGGCGCCTCGACACCGTAATGCTCGCGGAGGGCGCCACACTGGTGCACGCCCGGCTCGGGAGGATCGCAGGCTCCGGGTGGGTGGGCGCAGGCTCGTTCGTGCGCGAGGCGCCTCCCGAGGTCCTCACACGGGTCGACGCGGCGCTGACCTCCGGAAAGGCCGGCGACATCGACGCCGTCGCGTCGGTCCTGCTGCTGGCGGCCCCCACGGTGCGGCGCGCCGTGGGCGACCGTCCGGAGGCCCCCGGTGCGGCGGCACTCCGGCAGCTACTCGTCCTCTACGACGAGTAGCGCCAGAGCCGGTCAGCGGCGGCGGCGGAGCAGGAGCCCGGCCGGAGCGGCGAGCAGCCACACGAGGCCCGGTGCCGGGCTGGACGCGCAACCACACCCGCCCTTCTCGTCTTCCGTGTCGGTGTCGAGGGGCGTGTCGGTGTCGGTGTCGCTGTCGGCATCCGTATCGGCGTCGGTGTCGGCGTCCGCATCGCTGTCGGAGTCGGCATCGGCATCGGTATCGGAGTCCGTATCGGCGTCGGTGTCGGCATCCGGGTCGGTGTCGTCCGTGTCGATCGCGGTGTCGCCCGTGTCGGCGTCCGTGTCGGCATCGGTGTCTGCGTCCGTGTCGGTGTCGGTGTCTGCGTCCGTATCGGTGTCCGCATCCGTATCGGTGTCTGCGTCCGTATCGGCGTCGGTGTCTGCGTCCGTATCGGCGTCGGTGTCTGCGTCCGTATCGGCGTCGGTGTCTGCGTCGGTGTCCGCATCCGTATCGGCGTCGGTGTCTGCGTCCGTATCGGCGTCGGTGTCTGCGTCCGTATCGGCGTCAGTGTCTGCGTCGGCGTCGGCGTCGGTGTCTGCGTCCGTATCGGCGTCGGTGTCGGCATCGGCGTCCGCGTCGGTGTCGGCATCGGCGTCCGCGTCGGTGTCTGCATCGGCATCCGCGTCGGTGTCTGCGTCCGTATCGGCATCGGCGTCCGCGTCGGTGTCGGCATCGGCGTCTGCGTCGGTGTCGGCATCGGCGTCTGCGTCGGTGTCGGCATCGGCGTCCGCGTCGGTGTCGGCATCCGCGTCGGTGTCGGCATCCGCGTCGGTGTCGGCGTCGGAGTCGCTGTCCGTATCGGCGTCGGTATCGGAGTCGGCGTCGGCGTCGGTATCGGCGTCTCCACCCGTGGTGAGGTCGGACCCGTCGCAGTCTTCGTCGATGCCGTTGTCGGGGATCTCGGTCGCGCCGGGGTTGATGCCCGCATCCCCGTCGTCACAGTCGTCACCGCCGGTCGGCTCGGAGTAGTAGCCGTCGTTGTCGTCGTCGACCGGGCACACCGGGTTCGCAGCGCCCGGCGTTCCGAGGTCGCCGTCGCCGAACGGGCTGAACAGCGGGATGCACCAGTTGCTGCCCAGGTCGTTCTGGGTGGCGTCGAGCGCGGTGGGGTCGAGGCTCATGCTCGCACCCGTCGGATCCGGGAAGGTGGCTCCGTCGTCGTACTCGACGCTGTCGATCTCGAGCCCGTTCGCGATCAGCACGAGCTCGTCGTCGCCGTTCGCGAGGTTCCCCGAGAACCCGACCGCACCCACGATGCCGCCGTTCGTGGCGGAGTCGGGGTTGCGCGCGAACACCAGGTACTGGCCGGGGAGGATGACGACGCCCGACGGGACGATGAACGAGTCGCCATCGCGGTCGGCGATCTCCAGCCCGCCGAGGTCGATGGCCGTGGACGTGGTGTTCAGGATCTCGAACCACTCGCCCATCGGGTCGGGCACCGCGTCGGGGTCCTGCAGGATCTCGGTGATCACGAGGTCGCCCACCGCGAGGTCGTCGATTCCGTCGTCGGCGTCGAGGCCGTCGCAGTCCTCGTCGATCCCGTTGCCGGGGATCTCGGTGGCGCCGGGGTTCACCCCGGACATCGTGTCGTCGCAGTCGGTGTTGTCGGTGGACGTGCCGGGGGGCTGGCTACAGGCCGACACGCCCGTGTCGTTCTCGTCGCCGTACCCGTCGCCGTCGGCGTCGGTGTAGTAGTCGTCGAACGTGAGGCCCTCGTCGACCGCGATGTCGCAGTCGTTGTCCTCGCCGTCGCAGATCTCGGACGTTCCCGGGTTCGTCGCCGCGTTGGAGTCGTCGCAGTCGGTGTTGTCGGTGGACGTGCCCGGAGGCGGCGTGCAGGCGGACACCGCTGACGCATCCTCGTCGCCGAACCCGTCGCCGTCGGCGTCGGTGTAGTAGTCGTCGAACGTGAGCCCTTCGTCGATGGCGCCGTCGCAGTCGTTGTCGATGCCGTCGCAGATCTCGGTCGCCGCCGGGTTGATGGCGCCGTTGCCGTCGTCACAGTCGGTGTTGTCGGTGACGGAGCCGAGGGGCTGCGCGCACTCCAGCGAGCCGGGGTCGTCTTCGTCGCCGTAGGAGTCGCCGTCGGTGTCGGGGTAGTACGTGACGAACGGGAGCCCGTTGTCGGCCGTGCCGTCGCAGTCGTTGTCGGCGCCGTCGCAGATCTCCGACAGCAGGTTCGAGTTGTTCGGGTCGTCGTCGTCGCAGTCGGTACAGAACGACTCGCCGTCGCCGTCCTCGTCGTCCTCGTCGAGGGTGTTCGGATCACAGTCGTTGTCGATGCCGTCGCAGGTGATCTCGGACTGGCCCGGATTCACGAGGGGATCGGAGTCGTCGCAGTCCGTGTCGTCGTTGATGTAGTTCACCGCCCGCATGTCGTAGCAGAAGGCATTCTCGTTCAGCGGGTTGCCGTACGCGTCGTCGTCGGCGTCGGCGTACTGCGTGATCAGGCCGTCGCCGGAGATGAAGTCGTTGCAGTCGCCGCAGAACGGCACGCCGTCGTTGTCGAAGTCCTGCGAGACCGAGCACGTGTCGAACACGTACGTGCCGTTCGACAGCGCGGACACGCCGTCGTGCGAGAAGACGGTCGTGCCGTCGAGCCGCCCCGGGCCGCTCTGGATGCCGACCACCGCGGAGCCCGCGACGCCATCGACCGAGTTCCAGCTGTTGGAGTCGGACATGGTTCCGTACGCGAAGTAGATCGTGTCGTCGGCGTGGTTCAGCAGGAGCTGGAACGTCATCGGCTCGCCGTCGCTGCCCCACTGCGGCACCTGCTCCCAGTGGATGACGGTGGCCTGGGCGGACGTGAACGCGTGGATGCTGCCGCCCGCCGTGGGGTCGAGGTCGGTCCACAGCGGCGCGACCATGGTGGCGCCGGGGCTCGCCGGGGCGCTCGCGCTCGGCAGGGCGATGGGCGAGAAGTCGCAGGTCGCGGTGACGTCGAAGCTGATGTAGCCGTTCGCGCAGATGTAGATCGTCGAGTACTGCGCGCCGTAGAACTCGAACGGGTCGGCCAGGACGAACGGCACGAGGCCGTCGTCGGCGATGCCCACGAGCTGCCCGTCGACGGCGTAGTTCGTCTGCAGGTTCGTGAGCGGGTCGAGCGGATAGGACGTGGGCCGATCGGGGTCGGCCGCGACCGAGGAGTGACTCCAGCGGTAGGTGCCATCGGGGTCGGTGAATCCGGTCCAGGCGGATGCCTGCTGTGGACCGAGGGCGAGCGCGAGGACGAGGCTGCTCATGGGGCACTCCAGGGCTACGGCGAGGCTACCACAGCGCATCCGCAGCACCGGTATCCGGGGCCTTCCACGACCCCTACACGGTCGAGAAGGGAGCGTAGACCCCACGCGATGGAGATCGCCCGCAGCCCCTTCGAATGGCGTGCGGAGGTCGGGTCGGGTGCGCGGACCCTGGGTCGCTCATGGTGGCGTGCGACGCCGATCCCGGCACGTAGTGAGTGCAGGGTGATTGGAGCTGCCGGGGGGCGCTGATACCGTGGAAACATCGGGGGCGCAGTGGCAGAACTGACGGCAGTTTCCGTGCAGATGGACCTCCAGGGCCTCGCCGACGCGGTGCGTGAGGCGAGGGTCGAGGTTCGACCGGGCTCCGGGGTCCAGCTCGGGACCTATCGTGGAAACGCGCTCGTCCACGTGGCGTGTGTCGCGACGCGGGAGCAGGCCCGGCAGGCGCTGGAGGGCGGTGCGGACGACGTGCTGGTGTGGCCGGACGATCGCGGGCGCCTGCCCGAGGTCCTGCTCCGCGCGGGTCGTCTCGCGAACGAACGCCACCAGCTCGCCGCCTACCGGGCCGCATTCCGGAGAGCGCCGCTGTGGCAGGAGATCACCACGGCCGACGCCGTCATCCTCGACGTGAGCGACGGATTCGAGGACTCCGCGGGCTATGCGCGCCACGAGGCCGTCGGGCGCACGCCCGCGTCGCTGTTCCGGAGCGGAACGCACTCCCCGGCCTTCTTCCGCGCCCTCCACGACGAGCTGAGTGCGCGGGGGGAGTGGCGGGGAGACCTCCTCGGGCGGCGACGCGACGGCAGCCTCGCGGTGCTGGACGCTCACGTCGCGGAGGTCCGCGAGGGCGGTGCGGTCGTGGCCCATGTCGCCATCAAGCGGGAAGCCGGCGTGCAGCGGGGCGGAGCGCTGCAGTCGTGGATCGAGGAGCGCGCCGCGGCTCCATGGGCGCTCGTCCGCAGCGTCGACGGCGTGGTGATCGAGTGCACGCCCACCGTCGCGGACGTGTTCGGCATCGACCGCGACGCGCTCGTGGGCGCTTCGCTGACCGACCTCGTTCCCGTCGACCTCCCCGGGGACGGCGGCGAGACCCTCGCCGACCACTGGATCGGCGACCGTGCCTGGGCGCTCGACGCGCGCTCGCGGTGGGTGGGGGACGCCCGCTTCGTGCACGTGGTGTTCACCGAGATCACCGCCCGCAAGCTCGAGGCCGAGCAGCGCGAAGCCGCGGTCCGCGACCTGCGGGACGCTCGCGACCAGGCCCTGGCGGCCGACCGCGCCAAGAGCGCATTCCTGGCCGGGATGAGCCACGACCTCCGGAACCCGCTCAACGCCATCCTCGGGTACAGCGAGCTCGTGGAGGAGAGTGTCGACGATCCTGTGATCGAGGCGGATCTCCAGCGCATCCAGTCCGCCGGACGCCACCTGCTGAGCCTCGTGGACGACGTGCTCGACCTCGCCCGCATCGAAGCGGGCGCCATCCAGGTGAGCGTGGAGGACGTGGACCCGGAGGACCTCCTGCTCGAGGTCGTGTCGACCGCCCGGCTCCGCGCGGCCAAGCGCGGCATCGACCTGCGCGTCGAGTGCGACGGGTACCCCCTCCGCTCCGACCGGCACCGGCTCCTGCAGATCCTCACGAACCTCGTCGGGAATGCCGTGAAGTACGCCGTGCCCGGCCGGGTGACGCTGGGCGCCGTCGGGGGGCACCTGTACGTCGAGGACGAGGGTCCCGGCCTGGACGCCGCACAGCAGGCCCTCGTGTTCGAGCCCTTCCAGCGGCTCCACCAGCACGGCGAGGGAGCGGGCCTCGGCCTCGCGCTGTGCCGGAGGTTCGCCGAAGCGCTCGGAGGCACGCTGAGCGTCACCTCGGCGCCCGGACAGGGCAGCCGGTTCACGCTCGAGCTCCCGGAGCACTGCGTGATCGTGCCCGGTCAGCGAAGCGCGTAGTACGCCATCCCGACGCCGAAGCTCGTCGCGTTCGCCAGGAGCGACCAGATCCACGGGTTCGGCACGCGAAACGCCCGCAGATACAGGGCTTCCGCGACGAACGCGAACGTCTCGGCGATGGCGACGAACCCCCAGTACCCCAGCGTCGGCTGGAGCAGCCCGGGCAGCACGAACCACACGATCGGATGCGTGGCCGCGCTCGCACCGAACCCCACGGCCAGCCTCCAGGCCGGCGGGAGCACCGCCCGCGTGCCGAGCCAGTAGATCGGCATCTCGAGCCCCTGCGTGAGCGCGAACGCCACGGCCCACGTCACGGGCGCAGCACCTGGCGGCCCTCGACCGCGACGAGCGCGAGCACCGAGAGCTCCAGCGGACCGTGGAACAACGCGAGCCGCAGGTAGCCATCGCGCGCCGCAGCGAGGTCCGCGAGGCCCCAGAGCGCGATCGCGCCGGTCAGGACGAGCGCACCGGCCAGCAGGGGCGCACCCAGATCCGCGCGCAGGGCCGCCAGGCTCGCCCCCCACGAGCGCGTGCTCGGGCGATCCCGGCCTTCTTCGGGGATGACGCGCAGCCACAGCGCGTAGTGCACCGACTGGGCGTACGCGAACGCCACCACCCAGCGCAGCGCCCACGTCGGCTCGGCCCCTGGAGCGAGCACCCGCGCGTGGAGGTCGAGGTCCGGGGCTCCGGGGAGCGCAGGCACCCAGCGCGCTCCGAGCCACGGGTCGAGCGCACCCGAGAGGATCGCGAGCCCACCCAGCGCGAACGCGAGCGTCGGGAGCCCGCGGAACACCAGTCCAGACGGGCTCGGATGCAGGGCCACCGACAGCAGCAGCCACAGGCCGACGGCGATCAGGTTGTGCACGTGCGCCAGGGCCAGCCCGGTGGCGTGGTGCGCCATCCATCCGGATGCAGCGAGCGCAGCGAAGGGGAGGGCCGCGAGCCACCGGAGAGGCCATACACCCCGGGCGCAGAGCGGCACGAGCGCGGCCGCCACGAGCCCGTACCGGATGTCGACCAGCGCGCTCGACAGCGCGAGGCCCCCGCCGACCAGCCACGCTCCGGTCCGCCGGTGCAGGCCGGGACGCGCCACCAGATACCGCACGTCGGCCACCAGGTGCGGCACACCGAGCAGCACCGGACCCAGCGCCAGCAGCCAGATCGGCGCCACCACCGCGAGCACGAGCGAGCCCAGCACGCCGACCAGCCCGTTCAGCACGGCGCGAACCTCGCGGCTCCGGATCCAGGGGCCGAGCCACGGGACGAGGGGGCGATACAGCGCGCGCCGCGCGGCATCGAGTGGCACGACCGCGCGCCCGACCCCGGCCAGCACGGCGTTCGCGAGGGTCATACGCGGATCGCCATCGCGAAGTGGTCGTACTCCACGCCCTCGAGCACGAAGTCGCCGACGAGCCGGCCCTCCGCCTCGAAGCCACGCGTGGCGTACAGGAGCATCGCGGGCGTGTTGTCGCACCGGACCCGCAGGGTGATGCGCGTGACCACCGGGTGGGCGCGACCCCAGGCCAGCAGGGCGTCGAGCAGGATCGCGCCGATGCCCCGACGCCACCACGCTCTCCGCACGGCCATCCCGAACTCGCCGCCGTGACAGGTGCGCGAGCGGCGCCCGGCCGCGAACGTCAGCGAGCCCACGATCTCCCCGTCGACCTCCGCCACCAGGAAGAGCTCGCCCGACTCCCGCGCGTACCGCTCGATGAACGCGCGCTCCTCGTCGAGGGTCATGCCCATCTCACCGGGCCCGTACGACGTGTAGACCGTCTCGCGCGCGATCGCGTCGGCGTGCTCGAGCAGGGCCTCCGCGTCGTCGGGCACGGCCGTGCGAAGGACCAGCACGGTGCCGTCGCGCAGGAGGTGGCGCACGGGCTCCATGTCAGGACCCCAGCAGCGCCAGCAGCACGCCGGCCGCGACCGCGCTGCCGATCACGCCCGCGACGTTCGGACCCATCGCGTGCATGAGCAGGTAGTTCGTGGGGTTCGCCTCCTGGCCGACCTTGTTCACGACGCGCGCGGCCATCGGGACCGCTGACACGCCGGCCGCTCCGATCAGCGGGTTGATCGGCTCCTTGCTCACGAGGTTCATCAGCTTCGCCAGCAGCACGCCCGCCGCCGTTCCGAGGCAGAACGCAATCAGCCCGAGGCCCAGGATGCCGAGGGTCTCGGGCGCCAGGAACTTGTCGGCGGAGAGCTTCGATCCCACCGACAACCCGAGCAGGATGGTCACGATGTTGATCAGCTCGTTCTTCGCGGAGCCCGCGAGCCGGTCGACCACACCGGACTCCGACAGCAGGTTCCCGAACATCAGCGCGCCGATGAGCGGCGTGGCGCTCGGCAGGAGCAGGGCGCACAGCGTGAACACGATCAGCGGGAACGCGATCTTCTCGACCTTCCGCACCGGCCGGAGCTGGCGCATCACGATCCGCCGCTCCGACTCGGTCGTGAGCAGGCGCATGATCGGCGGCTGGATGAGCGGCACGAGCGCCATGTACGAGTAGGCGGCCACCGCGATGGCGCCGAGCAGGTCGGGGGCGAGGCGCGACGCCAGGAAGATGGCCGTCGGGCCATCGGCACCCCCGATGATCCCGATTGCACCGGCATCCTGCATGGAGAAGTCGATCCAGGGGGTGGCGTCGGACAAGGCCAGCGCGCCGATCAGGGTCGCGAAGATACCGAACTGGGCGGCCGCTCCGAGCAGGGCCGTGCGCGGGTTCGCGAGGAGCGGGCCGAAGTCGGTGAGCGAGCCCACGCCCATGAAGATGAGCAGTGGGAACAGCCCGTTGGAGACGCCCGCACCGTAGAGGATGCCCAGGAAACCGTCGGGCTCCGCGATGCCCGCGCCGGGCACGTTCGCCATCAGCCCGCCGAACCCGATGGGAACGAGCAGGAGCGGCTCGAACTCGCGCTTGATGGCGAGCCACAGCAGGGCGAAGCACACGGCGATCATCACGCCGTGCTGCCAGGTCGCCTGCGCGATGCCCGTGCCGTGCCAGAGCTCGATGAAGCCGTCCATCAGGCGACGACCACGAGCACGTCACCCGCCGCGACCTGGCTCCCGACGGCCGGCACGACCTCGACGACCGTGCCCGCCAGCGGCGAGTTCACGGCGATCTCCATCTTGAGGGCCTCCATCACGAGCAGCGGCTGGCCCACCTCCACCGTGTCGCCGGCCTGCACCACGTGCTTCAGCACCTTGCCGGGCATCTCGGCCTTCACCTCGCTGCGCGGACCCGTTGCCGCCGGAGCCGCCGGCCCCGCGCCGGAAGCGCCTTCGGCGACCGCGAAGTCGTACCGCACGCCGTCGATCACCGCGACGCCTCCCTCGAGTGCCACGTCGTAGCGCTTCCCGTTCACGGTCACGCTGTAGGCGTTCGTGGTGGGCGCCGGCGGGGCCGCGGGCTTCTCGGGCTCGATCTTGCGGATGTGGTTCGGGCGGTCGCCCTTCAGGAACGCGATGCCCTTGTCGCCCAGCGCAGACGCGATGAACACGTTCTCGTCGGTGTGCGGAAGCCCGGCCCCGGTGAGCCGGGCCTTCGACGCGTCGACGCTCTTCGAGGGGTCGCGGTCGTTGATGGCCCGCGGGTCTTCCTCGGTGGGCTCGAGCCCGAGCTGCTCGGCGGCGATCCGGACGATCTCGGCGTCGGGTGGGACGGGCGTCTTCCCGAAGTAGCCGAGCACCATCTTCCCGTAGCCGTCGGCGATGCGCTTCCAGGGCCCGAAGATCACGTTGTTGAAGGCCTGCTGGAAGTAGAACTGCGACACGGGCGTGACGCTCGTGCCGAACCCTCCGCGCCGCACGACCTCCGACATGGCGTCCAGCACGGCCGGATAGCGATCGAGCATCTGGTTGTCGCGCATCATCTGGGTGTTCGCGGTGAGCGCGCCGCCCGGCATCGGCGAGATCGGGATGAGCGGCTCGACGGTCGTGGCTTCGGGAGGGATGAAGTAGTCTTTCATGCACTCCTTGAACACCGCCTCGGCCTCGAGCACCTTCTTGTAGTCGATGCCGAGGTCGAACTCCGAGCCCCGCAGCGCGTGCCACATCGTGAGCACGTCGATCTGCGAGGTGCCCCCGGAACACGGAGCCATTGCGAGGTCGATGCCGTCGGCGCCCGCTTCGAGGGCCGCCCGGTACGTGGCCACCGAGATCCCGGCGGTCTCGTGGGTGTGGACGCGCAGGTGCACGTCGGGACCGAGCAGCGCCCGCGCCTGCTTGATGGCGTCGTACACCACGGCCGGCGTGGCGGTTCCCGAGGCGTCTTTGTAGCAGACCGAGTCGAACGGCACGTCTGCGTCGAGGATCTGGCGCAGGATGGACGTGTAGAACTCTGGCGAGTGGGCCTGGACGGACGAGCCATCGGGCGTGACGTACGCCCCCTCCGCGCCCGGCGGCAGGGCCATGAGCGCGACCACGACCTCGTGCTTCAGCCCCGCATCGACGATGCACCGCCCGCTGTACGACAGGTTCCGCACGTCGTTCAGGGCGTCGAAGTTCCGGATGGTGGTCATCCCGTGCTTCTTGAACATGCGGGCGTGCAGGTCGATGATGTCGGAGCACTGCGAGTCGAGCGCCACCACGTTCACGCCGCGCGCGAGCGTCTGGAGGTTCGCATCGGGGCCCGCCGCTGCCCGGAAGGCGTCCATCATGTCGAACGCATCTTCGGCGCAGTACAGGTACAGCGCCTGGTAGCGGGCTCCTCCGCCGGCCTCGAAGTGGGTGAACCCGGCTTCACGGGCCGCTTCGACGGCCGGCAGGAAGTCGGCGGTGGCCACCCGGGCCCCGAACACGGACTGGAACCCGTCCCGGAAGGCGGTGTTCATCACGGCGACGCGCTTCATGGCCAAGTCAGCCTCTCCTGCGATGGGCTTCGAGGGCAGCCAGCACGACCGCGATCTCGGGGGGCGGGGCCGCTGCGGCCCTCGCGGGGGTGGGGGCCGGACGGGCCGGTGCCGGCGACTCGAAGTGGTGGCCGTAGCGCTCGAAGAACGCCGCCGACGCGTTCATCGTGGCCACCATCAGCGTCAGGAAGCCGAACACGACGGTCATCCCGACCCCCATCAACCAGAAACCCTCGATCACGGCCCACCTCGGCCGGCAGTCTACCCGAGTGAAGCGACCAGGGCGTTCGAGAGTGCGCGGACGATGCCGCTCCAGGCGGGGGTGTCGAGGAACCGCTGGTTCAGCTCGAGCTCGAGACCGGCGTACACGGAGTCGTCGAGCGAGCCGCGCAGAGCGGTGGTGTGGCCGTCGTCCACGCCGAGGTAGGGCTCGTTCGCCCGCGCATCGAGGCCCGCGGACCTCAGGCGCTCGCAGATCCGACCGGCGAGCGCGGCCTCCGCGGGGCGCGCGGGGTCGAACAGCACGCCCACCTCGTAGGTGCGGGACGCGGGGTCGAGGTCGGGCGAGAACGTGTGCACGGACAGGTGCACCGCGCGACCGACCGCTGAGATCCCGGCGTCCAGGCGGCGGCGGGCCTCTGCCCGGAACGGGGCCCAGTCCGCCGCGAGCCGGGCCGCGCGCGCGGCGTCCGACAGCCCCGTGTTCGCCGGCACATCCACGCCGAACGTGCGCTCCGGGATCACGCCCGGCGCGTCGGC
The DNA here is from genome assembly GCA_041389565.1 of Myxococcota bacterium. Lineage (GTDB taxonomy): Bacteria > Myxococcota_A > UBA796 > UBA796 > JACKEQ01. The sequence goes on along the minus strand of JAWKRP010000013.1, from coordinate 100,491 downwards.
GCTCCGGTTCAGGTCGACCCACAAGCGGGTCCAGGTGCCCGCGAGCACGTCCGTGCCGAGGGATTCTGCGAGGTCCTGCGCGATGCCCAGCGCACCGGCGTCCCAGCCGACGTGCGACCGACACACGAGCGCGTCCAGCCCGGAGCCCGGCGGGGCTTCCGGGGAGGCGTGCTCACACGTCAGGACGACGGCAGGTCGAGGTTGCGCCCGGCCCAGGGCCGGTTGTCCGCCAGACATTCGACGAGCTCCTCGTACACGCGCCGGGTCGCGCGGTTCAGCCCCTCGGGGTCGTCGGCGTGCGGGCGCAGGAAGGTGGCCATCCGCTCGGAGAGGCTGCCCTCACGGAGGATTCCGGCCGCGAGGTCGAGATAGCCCTGCTCCTCGGCCGGCGCGACGGTGCGCGCCCCTTCGAGCACGACGCGCAGGGCGTCCTTCGCCTGTCCGGGCCCGTCGAGCAGGTGCGGCGCGGTGACCTCGGCGGTCGACCCGCCCCGCACGACGCGGCGGAAGTCGGCCACCAGCACGTCGTGGGCGGGCTGCGGACCGCCGCGCTCGGCGAGCCAGCGCAGGCCGTGCCGCACGAACGCCGCGATGGCGCAGTCCATCCGCACGCACTCCTGGGTGTCGAGCACGCGCACCTCCATCGACTGGCGCGAGAACTTGAACACGGCGCCACGCGCGTTGAAGTACTCGTGGCGCAGCATCTGGGCGTCGGGCAGGCGGTCGACGGCCGCGTACATCGGCCCCAGCACGTCCTTCCGGTAGCCCGCGAGCGACGTGATGGGCTCGGGCACCAGGTCGCCGCACGACTCGGGGATGCGCGCCTGGTGCTCGAGGATGAACGCGAGGCGGTTGTCGACCGCGGGCTGGAGGCGCCCGTCGTACATCGGGGTGCTCGCCGACATCGCCGGCAGGTACGGCACGAGCTGGCTCGCGGCGTTCATCATCGCGACCGCCTGCTCGTCGGTGCCGAGCGGCAGGTTCACGTGGGTGGCCTGCACGTTCGCCCAGCCGTGCGTGCGTACGTCGAACAAGCGCGCGTAGGTCGCGTAGATCCGCCGCCCGGACCGGCTCCACAGCCGCGCACGGCTCGGATCGAGCCACGGGTGCATGCCCGTCGGGAACAGGCGGGCTCCGCGCTCCGCCAGCAGGACCGCGAGCCGACGCACGAGCTCGGCCAGCACGAGCTCCGTGTCGACCAGGCTCTCGAGCGGCTTCACGGTCTTCAGCTCGAGCACGTGATCGACGATCTCGTTCGAGATGCCCGCCACACCGAGCTCCACGTCGGAGGTCGGGCGACCCGCGACCTCACGGAGCACGTCGGCGACCATGCCGAGCGGCTCGAGTCGCGCGTCGACGATGGGGTACTCGAGCTCCAGCCCCACCACCTGCCATGCCGCGTAGGGCGGAGAGGCGGGGGTCGACCCGGTGGTGATGGGCGCGCGGAGCGGACGCCGATCGGGCCGTGTGGTGCGCGACCGCAGGGCAGGGGCCGGGCGCTCGACCCGCGCGGAGAACCACCGCAGGAGGTCTTCGTACACCACCTCGCCTTCCGCGGCGTCTTCGTAGCCCGCGTCGAGGTTCGGGTTGTCGTTGATCTCGATCACCACGACCCCGTCTTCGGTCTCCTTCAGATCCACGCCGTACAGGCCGTCTCCGACGAGGCTCGCCGCGCTGCACGCCAGCGCGACGACCTCCGGGTTCGCGGTGGCCCGGGGGATGGCCTCGACCTTGCCGAACCGCGTGGAACGCCCGGTGCTGCGGGCGATCTGCCAATGCCCGCGGGCCATGTGGTACTTCGCCACGTACAGCGGGCGCCCCTCGAGCACGCCGACGCGCCAGTCGAACGGCGTGGGCAGGAAGCGCTGGCACACGAGCAGCGGCGAGGTCGCGAACCACTTGGCGGCGAGCGCGTTCCAGCCCGCTTCGTCCTTCACCTTCACCACGCCCACGGAGAACGACCCGTCGGGCAGCTTCACGACCAGCGGCAGGCCGAGGCGCGCCTCGAGCTCTTCGAACGTCGTGCTGGCGCTTGCGAGCACGGTGTCGGGCGTCGCGAGCCCCGCGCGCACGAGCATCTCCTGCAGGTAGACCTTGTTGCAGCACCGCAGGATCGAGCGCGGATCGTCGACCACCGGCATGCCGAGCGACTCGGCACGGCGGGCGAACGCGAACGAAGGCTCTTCGACCCCCGTGACCGAGCGGATGAGCAGGGCGTCGTGCTCGGCCACGCGACCGAGCTCGGTGGGACCGAACGGATCGACGAGCACCCCCATCCGGGCCCCCACCCGCACGAGCCGTTCGATGGCATCGCGGTCGGAGGGCTTGTGCGGGTCGGCCTCGTCGAACAGGACGCCGAGGGAGTACGAGGTGGGCGTGGGGGCGGCCGACGTACGGCGCCCGAGGATGGCCGACACCAGCCGGGCACGCTCGGCGGCGTCGAGCTCCGTGATCGACAGGGCCCGGAGACCCACCACCCGCCAGCCCCGGTCGCCCTTGCGGAGCATCACGGCGAGGGCGGGGTGGGGGACCGCTTCGTGCACGCGCCGTCCGAGCGTGCGGAACCGGGTCTCCACCGCCTGACCGCCGAGGATGCGCGCCTCCACCTGTTCGCCGGGCGTCTCGTCGGCGAGCGTGACGCCCCGCTCCTGCAGCGCCCGCAGGATGCCGGCCGGATCCCCGAGCCCGACGACGGTGTCGATGCTCGGCTCGACCTCCTGACCGCGCGCATCGGCGATGAGCGAGACGTAGTAGCCGTTCGACAGGTACGACTGCTCGCGGCACAGGTTCACCACCCGGCGCCCCGCGCGCAGGCCCGGCTGATCGCCCTCGAGGTAGGCGCTCGCGAGCACGCACGCCATCTGCGGCTCGCTCGGTAGCAGGTCTTCGGGGTCGGTGACGACGAACAGGACGGGAAGGGTCACTTCTCACTCTCGGGCTTGCTGACCTCGATCACGACGGCGTCGTGAGTCGCGTCGCCGAGCAGGATGGCCTGGTGCAGCCTGCGTCGCCCGACGGGGTAGGTCTCGGTGGAGTCGCCCTCGAAGGGCGGGTGCGGCCAGGGGTCGGACACGTAGAACAGGTCGCCGTCGCCGGAGTATCCCGACACCACGACGAAGTGGCCGACGGGCATGCCGTGGATGTCGTCGGCGGAGTTGTCGTGCGGCCGCTCCCGGGCGTTCTGGTACAGCCAGGTGATGGAGAGCCCGCAGATCAGGGGCGTTCCGCGGTCCAGCGCCTGCGTGAGGTGGTGGGTGCGGAGCTCTCCGAGCACGACCTCGCCACCGGCGTCCATGTACGTGCACCACGCCTCGTGCACGATGCGCAGCGAGCCCGGCGGCAGGCCGTTCGTGCGGGCGCCGAGCCGCTGTCGGACCTCCGCCTGGGGCAGCGACCACCAGGTGGGGTCGAACACCTTCACGGCGAGCGGGCGGATGCGCACGTGCATGCCGCGCTCGAGCGCCGCGCAGCCGAGGTTGGGCGCGAGCGTGCCTCCGTCGGGGTTGCGCGGGGTGGCATCGATGATGGCGTCGAGCTCGGCGTCATCGCCGAGGAAGCTGAGCACGGCCCGCAGACTCGACGGCCCGCAGGTGACGTCGTCTGGCTGGATGTAGCGCGGGACCGCGAGCCGGACTTCGCGATCGGAGGCACCGGTCATGCGGACGTGTATCCCGGCCACAGGAATTCAGGGAGGAGTCAGCGAGCCAGCTCGCTGAAGGCTCCCGGTCACGTGAATTCCGGTCGCGCCGGTTCCGCGCCAGTGTCGATCGACCCACGGATCCCGAGCCGTCACAGACCTGTCGCCCTGCGTTCCGCTATGGTGCGGGACGGAGGGCGGCGCATTGGACCCGATGGGCGTCATGCTCCGGTGGATCGATCGGTGGGTCGACGTGGCGCGCCTCGAGGGCGACGACCTCCGGATGGCGCGTGCCATCGTGGGGATGGCGATCTCCATCGCTCCGTGGGCCCCCATCATCGGAGGCTCGGTGATGCTGCTCGGCGAGCGCGTCGCGGGCGGCGCCATCGTGCTGACGGGCGTGATCTGCCTCGCTCTGCCGCCCCTCGTGTACCGGACGGGTCGCATCGGGCTCGCAGCCCACCTGCTGGTGTTCGGCCTGGTCCAGGGGCTCGTCGTCAGCGGAACCCTCCTGGGCGGCGCGGGCTCCCCGCCGACGTCGTGGCTCGCGCTCGCTCCGGTCGTCGCCACCGCCACCGGCGGCGTGCGTGCGGGCTCGATCTGGACGGGCCTCGTGATCGCGAGCGCCCTCTTCATCCATGCCGTGCAGTGGGCGGGGTACGTCGAGAACCCCTACCTGTACGGGGGCTGGGAGTACGTCGGCACGATCTCGTGTGTCGGGCTCTACTTCCTGGTCGGTGTGTTCCTGCGCGCGAACGACATGCTGTACCGCCACCTGCTGGCGCGCACGCGGGATGCCGAGGAGCGCGAGCGCCTCGCGAACCAGGCGAAGTCGGGCTTCCTCGCGAGCATGAGCCACGAGATCCGCACGCCCCTCAACGCCATCCTCGGCTACACCGAGCTCGTGCTCGAAGACGCCGAGGAGCGCGGCGAGACCGGCATGGTCGAGGATCTGGGCCGCGTCGGACGCTCCGGTCGCCACCTGCTCGAGCTCGTGAACGACATCCTCGATCTGTCGAAGATCGAGGCCGGCCGGATGGAGGTCGCGGTCGAGCCCGTCGCGCTCGAGCCCCTGTTGCGGGCGGTCGCCGAAGAGGTGCAGCCCCTCGTCGATGCGCGCGAGAACCGGATGGAGCTCGATCTCGTGCCGGTCACGGTCACCGCCGACCCCGCACGGCTCCGGCAGTGCGTGCTGAACCTCCTGTCGAACGCCGCCAAGTTCACCGAGGGTGGCGACATCCTCGTGCGGCTCTCCCGCGACGGCTCGCACGCGCGCCTCGAGGTGCGCGACACCGGCATCGGCATGGACGCCGACGAGCTGCGCCACGTGTTCGAGCCGTTCGCCCAGGGAACCGCCGACACCGCGCGAAAGTACGGCGGCACCGGGCTCGGCATGTCGATCGCGCAGAAGCTGGTCGAGCTGATGGGCGGCGCGCTCACGGTCGAGAGCCGGAAAGGCCACGGCTCGACGTTCTCCATCCGCTTGCCGACCGTCGGGTAGAGTACGGGCGGAGGGACGATCCCCATGGCCGTGCTCGAGTCCGTCGACGGTTCCCAGCGTGCGGTGCTGCTCCCGAAGACCCGTGTGGGGCGCAACCCGAAGTCCGAGCTCCGCCTCGTCGACGGCGACGTGTCGACGGATCAGGCCGTGCTGGCGTGGGTCGACGGGCGCTGGGAGATCCGCGATGCGGGCAGCAAGAACGGCACGATGGTCGATGGGCGCGTGCTGCGGAGCGGGGAGTGCGCCATCCTGAGCGTCGGCGCGTCCATCGCGTTCGCGACGCACCAGGCCTGGACGCTCGTCGACGATGGGCCGCCGGGCTGGCCGTACGCGATTCCGCTCGCTGGGGGCGGGCCGATCGAGGCCCGCGACGGTGTGCTGGTGCTCCCGCCCGACGGTCCGACGGAGGTCCGGATCACCTCCGATGGGGCGCGGTTCGTCGATCAGCCCGGCGAAGGTCCGGCCCCCGTCGAAGACGGCGAGATCGTCGTGGCCGCGGGCCGCTCGTACCGCCTGCTGCTCCGCCCTACGGAAGCGTGACCGTGGCGCCCTCGACGGCCACGTAGAACACCTCGGAGAACGGGCGCCGGTAGCGCGACTTCACCTCGAGCTTCGTGCCTGCGGGGAGGGTGCACACCGACTCGGCGTCCTGGCGGGCCTCGGCGTACACCTCGGACCGCTCCGTGAGCTCGTACGGGTTCGGGATGGTGGTGAACGACGGGAGCGAGCCGCGCACCCAGCCGATCCGGCCCTCCTGCGCGAGCGGACAGTCGGTGGCGGGCACCGCGACCTCGGCGACCTCGGCGACCTCGGTGGTGACCGTGTTCGCGGCGAGCACCAGCACCACGAAGCCCGTGGCGGCGCCGATGGCCAGCACCGCGCCGACCCCGATGCCCACCATGGGCAGCACCGGGAGCTTCCTGCGTGCCGGGCGCTTGCCCGTGCGCGGGGGCTTCGGCGTGCCCGTGGACCGCGGCGAGGGCGTGTGGGACGGAGGAATCACGGCGTGGGGGTCGTCCAGCGCCGCGAGGAGCGCGCCCGCATCGGGGTACCGATCGGACGGGCGCAGCGCGAGCGCCTTCTCCACCACCCCGTGGAGCGGGTCGTCGGCGGGCAGGGAGTGGTGCTCGCCCGCGGCCACCTTCACGAACACGTCGAGCATGGTGTCGGCGGCGAAAGCCTCGGACCCCGACAGCAGCCACACGAGGATGCAGCCGAGGCTGTACACGTCGGCGCGCGCGTCGACGTTGGCGGCGCTCTCGATCTGCTCGGGCGCCATGTAGCCGGGCGTGCCCATGGGGATGCCGCCGCGCGTGCGGGGACCATCGTGGGGCTGGTCGCCCACGACCGCCTTCACGAGGCCGAAGTCGGCGACCTTCGGGACGGAGCGCTGACCGATCGGCTTCATCAGCACGTTCGCGGGCTTGAGGTCGCGGTGGATCCAGCCCTTCTCGTGGGCGGACGCCACGGCTTCGCACACCCCGCGGAACGCCGCCAGGCGCGCCTCCCGCGAGGGGTTCTTCGCGTCGACCCACTGGTCGAGCGTGCCGCCGTCGACGAACTCCATGACGAGCCCGGGCCGACCCTCGACGTCGATCACGTCGGTCACCACGAGTGCGTTGGGGTGATCGAGCCCCGCCTGCACGCGCCCTTCGGCCAGCAGACGCTCCGTGATGCCGCGCCCCTCGACGTGCAGCACCTTCAGGGCGTGGAGCGATCCGAGCGTGGTGTGCCGCACCCGGTACACCGTCGCCATCCCGCCCACGCCGAGCTCCGCCTCCACCGCGTAGCGGTCGACGGTCTGCCCGACCTTCAGACTCATGGGCGCCATCCTAACAGCCGGTATGCTGCGGGCATGGACGCACAGCTCCCGTGGGGATGGTGGCGCAGCTACGACGGGTCGGCGGAGGCTCTGGCCCGCGTGCTCGCCGACTGGATGGAGGAGCACGGGCAGCCCGTGTGGGCCGCGTGGTTCCGCGACGGATCCGCGGCTCGGGGCGACGCCGCGGCCCTGTCCGCCCAGCTCGATCGCTTCTTCGGCCGCGCCGACGAGCCCGGGCCGGCGTCGATGTCGCTGCGCGTGATGGTCGGGTCGATCCCGGTCTCGATTCCCGCCACCCGGCTCGACGGCCCGTGGTTCCGCGCCGTCCACGTGCTGCTCGACGGCGCGCCTGAGGTCCCGCCGCTCGCGGAGCTCGTGGAGGTCCCGTGCATGGCGCGGCTCGACGAGCTGGTCGTCCACTCGGCCGCGTTGGAGGGCCCGCTCGTCGGGCACGTGGCGAGCCCGGGGCTCACGTGTGCGCACCTCGCCCCGCTCGCGGGCACCCTGCGCGGCTTGTGGGTGCTCGACGGTCTCGCCCACGGGGTGGGGCTCGCGTCGCTGACGGCGCTCGAGTGGCTGTCGACCCCGCTCGGTCCGGGAGAGTGGCGGCACCCGACGGTGCGCGCGCTGTACACCCAGGGCTCTGAAGACTTCGGCCGGGTCGAGCTCCCCGCGGTGCGGCACGTGGACGTCGAGGCGGGCACGGGCGGGATCGCGGGCCTGCTCGCGCAGCTCCCGGGCCTCGAGACCCTCGAGATCGAAGCGGACCACCACGAGGACGTCGCGCGCGCACTGCGCGACCGGCGCCTGCCGAACCTCCGCGAGGTCGCGATCTGGGGGCGCTCGCCCGAGCTCGACGGGGTCCGCATCCTCCGTCAGTCGCCCCTGTCGCGCGCCGACATCCGCGTCACGTCTCCGTGGGTGTTCGACCGGGCACTCCGCATCGCCGTGTGAGCGCGGTCAAACCGCGAAGGTAGGCACGAAAACGCCTTGTGGCAAGGGCTTTCCACGGGTCCATCCGTGACGACGCTTGGCGTGAGGAGGGCTGATGCGCCCACATCGAACCTACGCCCCGGCTCCACGAGCCACCGTCGACCAGGTCCTCTCGGAGGCCCGCCACGCGGTGGCCACGGCCCGTGCCCAGCGCGACCAGCTCGAAGCAGCGCTGCGCGACGTACAGGCCGACAACGCGGAGCTCCGCCGGAAGCTCGACCACGTCCACCAGGCGCCGGTCGAGCGCGACGGGCGGGCCGACCGACTCGCCGCGGACCTCGAGAACCTCCGCCGGCAGCACGCGGCGGCGCTCGAGCGTACGCGGATCGAGACCCTGACGCGGTCCGTGGAGCCGCTGGCCGACCTGATCGACCACCTCGGTCGGGCCCTGGCCACGAACCCCGACCCCGAGAACCCCTGGTTCAAGGGCACGGCCGCGCTGTTGGCGCGCACCCGGGCCAGCCTGGCCGGGCTCGGAGTCGGTACGGTCGGCGCCATGGGCGACCGGTTCGACCCCGCCCTTCACGACGCGATCGGCACGGTCCGCACGGCCGATCTGGCGCCTGGCTCGCTCGTCGACGTGGTGAAGACGGGCCTGGTCCTCCTCGAGACCGGAACCCTCATCCGGCCCGCCACCGTGGTGGTCGCCGAAGGAGTTGCCTGATGCGCACGCCCTACGAGATCCTGGGGGTCCCGCGGACCGCCTCGGACGCCGACATCAAGAAGGCCTTCCGCAAGCTCGCCCGTGAGCTGCACCCCGACCGGAACAAGGCTCCGGACGCCGAAGCGCGGTTCAAGGAAGCGAACCGGGCGCACGAGATCCTGTCCGACCCCGAGAAGCGCAAGCTGTACGACGAGTTCGGCGATGCGGGCCTGCAGTCGGGCTTCGATCCCGAGATGGCCCGCCGGTACGGGGGCCGCGGGGGCTTCACGGCGGGTGCGCAGGACTTCGACGTGGAGGACCTGCTCGGCAGCCTGTTCGGACGCGGAGCGCGCGGTCGGCAGGGGCCTCCGGCGATGCGGGCCGATCTGGTCGTCGACTTCCGCACGGCTGCGCTGGGCGGGGAGCGCGAGCTGTCGTTCGGCGACGGTCGCTCGATGAAGGTGCGCATCCCGCCCGGGGTGAACGACGGCGGCACGCTCCGCCTGCGCGGCCAGGCGCCCGGAGGCGGGGATCTGCTGCTGGCGCTGCACGTCGAGCCCGACCCCGCGTTCGTGCGCGATGGCGACGATCTGCAGGTCACGCTGCCGGTGACGGTCGGCGAGGTCCTGCTCGGTGCGCGCGTCGATGTCCCCACGCTGGAGGGTGCGGTGAAGCTCAGCATCCCGGCCGGCAGCCAGAACGGGCAGAAGCTGCGCCTGCGTGGGAAGGGCATCCAGCGTCGGAACCGTCCGCCGGGCGACCTGTACGTGACGCTCGACGTGCGCCTGCCCGAGAACCTCGACGCAGACGCGCGGAAGGCGGTGGAGACGCTCGAGAGGGCGTACGGACGCAGCGTGCGGAGCGCCGTCGCTGCGTGACGCGCGGCGTGGGTTAAGGACCGGCCGAGGAGGCCCGTCCACCGTGCAGTTCGACCAACCCCGCCGCCCCCGCCGACTCCGCAGCTCGGCGACGCTCCGCACCGCCGTCCGCGAGAACCACCTGTTCCGCGAAGACCTGATCATGCCGATCTTCCTCGACCCCAAGCCGTCGACGAAGCGCGAGATCCCGAGCATGCCCGGCATCTTCAACCATGGGCTCGACACCGTGGCGGCCGAGGTCGATGCGATCCTCGAGGCCGGGATCGACAAGGTCATCCTGTTCGGCGTGCCCGAGCACAAGGATGCCGTGGGCTCCGACACCTGGTCGCCCGAGGGCATCATCCAGCGCGGCACCCGCATGATGAAGGAGCGCTGGCCCGAGCTGTTCGTCATCACCGACGTGTGCTTCTGCGAGTACACGTCGCACGGGCACTGCGGCGTGCTGTCCGACGACGGGCGCCTGCTGAACGACCCCACGCTCGCGAACCTCCAGCGCCAGGCGGTCTCCCATGCCGAGGCCGGAGCCGACATGGTCGCGCCATCGGGGATGATCGACGGGATGATCGGCGCGATGCGCGAAGCGCTCGACGAGGCCGGCTTCGAGGAGCGGTCGATCATGAGCTACGCCGTGAAGTACGCGAGCGCGTTCTACGGTCCGTTCCGCGATGCGGTCGACAGCGCGCCGGCCTCGGGCGACCGCAAGACGTACCAGATGGACCCAGCGAACGCGCGGTCCGCCATGATCGAAGCCGAGCTCGACTTCGAGCAGGGCGCCGACCTCCTGATGGTGAAGCCGGCCCTGGCCTACATGGACATCATCCGGGCGGTCCGCGAGCGGTTCGACGTTCCGGTCGCGGCCTACAACGTCAGCGGCGAGTACGCGATGGTCAAGGCGGCCGCCCAGCGCGGCTGGATCGACGGTGACGCCGTCGCGAAGGAGATGCTGCTGTCGATGAAGCGCGCCGGCACCGACGTGATCCTGTCGTACTTCGCGCGCGACCTCGCTCCGGGCCTGCCCAGCAAGGCTGCCCGGTGACGCCCGGGGTCCTCACGCTCGCGGTGATCGACCCCGGCACCCGCGTGCCCGAGCTCGACTGCTACAACCGCATCAGCCGGCACTCGCCGATTCCGACGACCTACCACATGCCCGCGCAGCACGGCATCGACTCGCTGCTGCGCGTGCAGGACCACACGGCCGGCGTGATCGTCCTGGGCAGCGGCGCTTCCGTGAACGACCGCGAGCCCTGGCAGGTCGCGCTGAACGACTGGCTCACGCCGCGCCTGCACACCCTGCCGATGCTGGGCCTGTGCTACGGCCACCAGCTGCTCGCGCACCTGCTCGGCGGCGAGGTGGGCTTCCTGTTCGACGACCACACCAAGCTGAAGGGCGTGCGCGACGTGCCGCTCACCGCAGATCGCCTGTGGGGCCCGGCCGTCACGGGCCCGATGGTGGTGTCGCACGCGGAGGTCGTGAAGACCCTGCCTCCCGACTGCGTGCTGCGCGGCGCCAGCGAGGTGTGCCCGGTGGAGGCGTTCGCACACGCCACGCTGCCGATCTGGGGCTTCCAGCCGCATCCCGAGGCCACCACCGCGTTCACGACGAACAACAGCGTGCCGTTCGACCGCGAGCCGCGCATCCTCCGGTTCGGGCACGGCCTGGTCGACCGCTTCACGGCGTTCGTGGCCGCACGTCAGGGAACGCCGCAGTAGTCCTCGTCCCTCGCGCTCACACACAGGGCGTAGGGGACCTCCGTGTCCTTGCCGACGACGCGCGTGTACTCGAGCCACTCCCGCGCGTACGTCCCCGTCTCGGCGCGCCAGCGTCGGGCGTCCGCGAGCGTCGCGTCGTCGGGGTGCTCGGCGTGCTGGGACTCCGCCTGCTGCCACAGCTTCTGGCCAGCGGCCGCACGGAGCTTGTAGAGCGAGTACACCCGCGCCTCGTACGTCTTGCCCTTCCACACCGCGCGTCCCATCAGCGCGCGCTCGCACAGCTCGATCACCTCCTCCGCTTCGCTCGGCCCACGCTTCGCGAGGTGCAGCGCGAGCTTGTAGAGCAGGTCGGGGTCGGCGAGGTCGACGTTGGCGAGGTGGTATCGGATCGCCGCCTCCCAGCGTGCGGTCTCGCCGGCCGAGAAGAAGTTCACCATCAGCATGCGGCTCGCCGTGTCGCGGCGGGTGAGCGGCCCTTCGACGTCGTGGGCGAGGGCCTCGAGGCTCGCGATCTGGTCGGGTTCGAGCCGCCCGAGGAGGGCTGGGGCCTCGAGCTGGACGAGGTCGACGTGCGTTCCGATCGGCTGCGGGAGCTCGACGGGCCGCTCGTCACGGGGCTGGGCGGCGGGCCCCACGGCAGGCGCGAACGGAGCCGGAGGCCCGTCCACCGGCTCGGACACCGTCTCGACCGCCACGGCGTCCTTCCCCGGGAGGCCGAGGTTCGTGGGCAGCGACTGGACGAACAGCACACCGGCCGCCGCGGCCGCCACCACGAGCCCGATCCCCACCGCGGCCGCGATCCACCCGCGGTGCACGGGCGCTGCGGGCGGCTGGTGCGCGGCGAGCTCGACGGCGCGGGCGAATGCAGCGTCGAAGCCCTCGCGGTCGGCGAAGCTGTCGATGCTGCGGCCGACCTGGGCATCGGTCCGACGCACGCGCTCCGCGAGCGCCCGGCAGCCCTCGCACTCCGAGAGGTGGGGCTCGAGGCTCCCGATCTCGTCCACGGCGATCTCCATCAGCGCATCGCGCACCTGGTCGCAGGTCATGGTTCCCTCACGAGGTCGGCCACATCGGGGCTCCCGGACAGGAGGTGCTCGCGCAGCACACGGCGCGCCTGGTGGAGCAGCACGCGCACCGTGGTGGCCTCGATGCCGAGGGTCGTGCCGGCTTCCCGCGAGCTCATGTCCTGGCGGTCGCAGAGGTCGAACACCTCCCGCTGACGCGGAGACAGGCGCTCGAACGCGTCCATCGCGAGCCGCGTGGCCCGGCGCAGGTCGAGCACACGCTCCCCGTCGTGCGGGTCGGGGGCGTCTCGCTCGAGCTCGGTGGCCGTGCGCCCGGTGCGCGAGCGCAGATCCCGACAGGCGTTCCGCGCCAGGTGGCGCAGCCAGGGGCGGAACGGCCGCTCCGTGTCGTACTGGCCGATGAAGCGGACCAGCCGGACCAGGGCGTCCTGGCTGGCATCCTCCGCGGCCACGGCATCGCCGAGCTCGAGCAGGCACCACCGGCGCACCTCGGGCCACCACGCGCGCGCGACGGCTTCGAGCGCGGCGCGATCTCCGGCGACTGCTGCGGTGAGCAGCTCGTGCTGGGTGGGAGCGACCATCGAAGGAGAGTGTGCCATCACCCTCCCTACTGGAGGTCGCGCCAGGGTGTTCATGTGCGCGACCGAAAAACGTCAGCCCGGCTGGACCCAGGGGATGCGCGGCACGAGGTGGTCGGGCTCTGCGGGCGGGAGCAGCACGGCCGCGATGGCGGGCACCCGCTCTCCGCCGACGTACTCCCAGTGCCAGGGCTCGCTGCGCACCGTCGCGGCGAACCCGTACACGCTCCCGTTGCGCTTCAGCCACGATCGCACCGCGGGAACGTGGGTGTTCAGGTCGAGGGCGAGCCCGCTCTGGTGGTTCGAGAACCCCGGTGGGGCCGCGAGGTGACCCCCGTTGCAGTCGCCCGACAGGTAGCAGTCGTACAGCGTCTGCTGCTCGTCCCACGTGCGGAACCCGCTCACCACCTCGATTCGCACGCCGGACTCGCCAGCGGCGCGCTCCATCTTCCGGAACGCGCGAGCCGTCGCCTGCTCGACGGGGTGGCCGTGGACCGCCTCCACCTTCAGCGGGCGCTTCACGCCACCGTCCCAGCCCTCCACCTCGCGGGATCCCGTGCCACTCACGGCGTCCCAGGCCTCCCGGGTCGCACGGCCGCCCTCCAGCGGGACGCGCCACACGTCGACCCCGTGCGATCCGTCTCCCGACACCACCCGGAGCCCGGCGCTCGTGAGGCTCACGTGGCTCACGGACCCGAGCCCGGCGATCGTGGTGAGCTCACGCTCCCCGTCGGGCCCGCGCAGCCAGAGGCCCTGCGCGCACACGTCGATGATCCGGCCTTCTCCGACGGGCCAGATCCGGTGCCCGTCTCCGCACACGTCCCACTCCGCGAGCACCGAGCCGTCGGTCGTGCTCCGGAGCTGCCCGAGCCGCACCCGCTCGCGGATGAACATCACGCCGAGCTCGCTCCCATCGGGCGAGAGGCGTCGCTCTCCGTAGTCGGGCTCGTCCAGCACGAATCGAACCGCTCCGTCGGCGCCCCAGACCACCGCGTGCCCGGCGTTCCCGCCCACGACGGTCCCAGCGCGCCAGCGAACGTCCTCGAACGCGAGCGTGCCGATGGGCACGACCTGCTGGCGCCACAGGTCGAGCACGATGTCGGGACGCCCGGAGAACGCCACCCGGTCGCCCCGCAGCGCGATGGGACCGTGCCCCGCATCGATCGTCCAGGTCTGGACGTGGCCGTCCTCGCGCACCTGAAGAGCCGTGCGACCGTCGTACAGCACCGCCGTGGACGCGTCGAACACGGCCTGGGTGTGCCGATCCCCCCACCAGGACGGGATCTCCGCACGCCACCTCCGCACGCCGTCCCGGAACATCTTCAGCACGTCGCCCTGTCGCACGAGGCACGCGCCGCCCCGCTCCACGAGGACGACCGCCTTCGCCGGCATCACGGAGGCACACGGGCTCGGAGCCTCGGCCTCGGGCCCGAAGTCCTTCTCGAGCTCGGACCACGCGCCACCCGCCACGAGGCGCTGCTCCCACGGGTCGAGCACGACGGCGTGACCCCCGTCGATCCACACCATCTCCCCGCGTGCGCTGAAGTGCACGGTGCCAGCGAGCGCGAACGGGACCAGCGAGAGCATGGCGCGTAGACGCGCGTCGAACCGGGCTATTCAGCGCACCTTCCACGGGCCCGGACGCAGGCGGAGTGGAGGATCGTCGCGGGGATCTCCGCGCTTGCGCACCTCGGGCGCGCCGGGCGACCACGGCAGACCGACGACGGGCGTGCCGCGAGGGACCTCGAGGATCCACTCGAACGGGCGATCCGGGACGGGGCCCTGCTCCATCAGAGCCGGCTCGCGAACCGGGGACTCCACGCGGAGCGACCCTCCCACGCGCGATGCTCGGGCCCTCCAGCGGGCTTCGAGCGCCTGGCGGGCCCCCTCGGCCTCCGACTTCGTGGCGTACGGACCGTGCACCTGCAGACGCAGGCTCGCCACCTCGAACTGCCAGCCGCCCGTGCGCAGGCGCCGCGGTGCGCTCACGAAGAAGACGTACGCGTCCATGGAGTGAACATACGTTCAGTGCTCGGTGGGCGCAACCCCCGCGGGCTCGTACGGCACGTCGATCGGCTCGTACGGACCGCTCCGGTGCGAGAAGTGCCACCACTCCTTCGCGTAGTTCCGGAAGTCGCCCGCGCTCATCACGTCGAGCAGGGCCTTCCGGTTCTCGGCCACCGCTCCCGTCGCGTTCGCGGTGTGTGCGGCCTCCTCGAAGCTGTCGTACGGCGTGCCCATGTCGATCGGACCGGACTCCGTGCCGAGCGTCAGGTCGATCGTGTGGCCCTTGTTGTGGCCGGACTTCGCGGCCACGTAGCCGTCGCGCAGCAGGCTCGTGTTCCCGGAGGCCTCGGCCCACGCGACCATGTCGCGGCTGGCGCGCTCGGGACGGTACGCGTCGAGCACGACGAGCTGGAATCCACGGGCCTTCGCGGCGGCCGCGGACTTCGCGAGCCCCGCACACGGGACCTCCCGCAGCCAGGCGCCGGGGGCGGCATACCCGTCGAGCACGCGTCCCACGAAGTTGTTCGGAGTGGCGTAGCGCACGTCGAGCACGACGTTGTCGAGCGTCGCGAGGTCGCACCAGCCGTCTGGAGGGCCCGCGAGCGCGGAGGCGAGCAGGATCACTTCGGGTAGATCCGCACGTCCATCCACTGATCGAGCTGGTAGTCGCCGAGCTCCACGGTGTAGCCGTCGAGCTGGAACTGGCGCGACTTCTCGACCTGCAGCGACACCTTGCGGGGCGTCTCGCCGGTGCCCGGGATGCGCAGGAGGAAGTCGAGCTCGAGCGGGCTCGGCTCGCCCGGCCTCACGGGCGGCTTGCTCTCGTGCCCGTTCCACACGAGGGCGGTCTTGTTGGGCAGGAACAGGTCGTCGCCCTTCTTCATCCGGCCTTCGAAGATGGGCGTCTTGTAGTTGATGGGCCCGATGCGCTGTGACGTGGGCCCGTAGATGTCGGGGCCGCCGTCCTTCCACTTGATCGTGAGGAAGGTGTAGCTCTGCTCCGGGAAGTCGTAGACCTCGTGGAGGTCGAGCGTGCGGCTCACCTTCTCGCCCGGCTTCACCTTCGAGCTCGGCGCGGTGCACTCGCCGTCGATGGGCTTCATGGTGATCGGGGGATTCGCCTCGACGTCGGCGAACTTCTGCATGAAGCACGCGGCCGTGGAGTGCTGCTCGAACCACAGCGTCCGGTCGGTACGGTTCTCCATGGCCAGGTGGATCATCACGGGATCCCCGGGCTTGAAGAGCGTCTTCGGCATGATGGCGGTGGTCGCGAGGGCGGCTCGCGGGGGGGCGGCGGAGGCGGACAGGACAGTGATGAGCCAGATCATGATGGCAGTATAACTCCCGCCCGTTCCGGCTATTCCCGGTGTGAAGCAGGGATCGTGGGTGGGGTAGGATCGCCTCGTGGAAGCCCCTCCGCCGCCCCCTCCTGCGCTCCTCGCGTCCAGCCTCCCGGCGGGCGGGCTGGCGGTGCTGGGCGACTGGTACGAGGAGCAGGGCTCGGCGTTCTGGTCGGCCTGGTTCCGCGACGAGGTCACGGCCGACGAGCGGCGCGAGCACCTGCTGGAGCACATCCCCACGCTGCTCCGGCGAGCGGGGTTCCAGGAGATCCCGCAGCGCCTGCACTCCGAGACCGGTCCGCTCGGCGAGGCCTTCTGGCGCGAGCTCTCGTGGACCGTCCACGATCCCGACCGCCTGGACGACCTGTTCGCGTGGCCTCCGCTCCTCCGGGGCCCGCGCTCGCTGCACCTCCAGGCGGGCGCCACGCACTACGGAGACACGCCGGCCGCACTCGTGATCGAAGCCCTGCTCGCCCGCCTGCTCGCGCGGTGGCCGGAGGTCGACTTCCTCGACCTCATCACCCCGGTGTCGCTCGAGACCCTCGAGAAGGCGCGGTTCCTGCGTCGATTCGCCGGCACCCTCCGCCCCACGCAGGCGCTCCAGCACGGCGGCAGCCTCCCGCTGCGCACGCTGTGCACCCCGGCCGCACGGGCCGATCACTTCACGGTCTGGGCCCGGTGTGCGACCCCGGAGCTCGAGCGCCTCGAGCTGCTCGCCGCCCCCGACGAGCCGGGTCACGTCTGGCAGCGGGAGCTGTCGCGCTTCCTGATGCACCGCCCGGTGCGTGTCGTGCGCACGCGAAACGCGCCGTTCATCCGGCGCATGCTCGATCAGCGAGGGTGGCGCGACATCGCCGTGGAGGATGCCTGGGGCACCCCCGAGCAGCTCCACTGGAGCCTCGCACTGTAAGGGTCCGGTTCGGAGCGCGTTGGCCAGGCGTCACGACCCTGGAGAACCGATGCTCACCCTGCTCCTGTCCCTGTCCTTCGCCGCCGAGAAGCCCGCCTGGGTGCCGCAGACCGTCACGCTCCCCGGCACCATCGCCGGTGTCGACATCGTGCGGTCGGAGGTCGACGGATGGATCCAGCGCACCGCCGGTGGCGGGTACGACCAGTGGGGGGCCGCCGAGTTCGACGGGGGTGCGGACTCGGTGGCGCCGTCCCGGCCGATGTCGCGGCGCGCAGGGGGCCCGGTTCCCTCGATGGCGCCGCCTCCTCCGAGCCCTCCCATCGACGAGGTCGGCGGCGTGTACGGCGGGGAGGTGCAGTCCAGCGACCCGCTGAAGGCCGGCTCCACCGACGACAACGCGGCCTTCGGGGAGTTCCTCGAGTTCGTCGCCACCTGGAAGGGGCGCCCCGGCATCGCCGGGAACCACATCGACATGGACGTCGCGCGCCGGTCCGCCATCGAGGTGCGGGGCGCCGACGGCTCGCCGCTCCCGGGGGCCCACGTCTCCGTGTCGCAGAACGGCCGACACGTGTGGAGCGGAACCACCTACGGTGACGGAAAGGCGCCGTTCTACCCGGATGTCGTGGGGGCGAAGGGCTCCGACTTCACGGTCACCGTCACGCACGACCACGTCGGGGCGACGAAGAGCTGGAGCGGCGCGAAGCCCCTGGTCCTCTCGCTCGACGACGAGGCGAAGGACGCCGTGAGCCTCGACGTGGTGTTCGTGATCGACACGACCGGCTCGATGTCCGACGAGATCGAGCGCATCAAGCAGACGCTGCTCGCGGTCACCGCGAAGGTGCAGGACCTCGACCGTCCCATCGACCTCCGGTACGGCGCGGTCCTCTACCGCGACATCGGAGACGAGTACCTCACGCGCCACACGCCGCTCACGTCCGACCTGAAGGGCTTCGACGGCAAGCTCCAGCAGATCCGGGCCGACGGGGGCGGCGACGGTCCCGAGTCCTACAACCAGGGCCTCGCCGTGGCCGTGGGCGAGATGGACTGGCGAGACGACGCCGCGAAGCTCGTGTTCGTCGTGGCCGATGCCCCTCCGCACATGGACTACGAGAACGACGTGGACTACGCCCGCGTCTCCCAGGCCGCGCTCTCCCAGGGGATCCGCGTGCACACCGTGGCGGCGTCCGGGCTCGACGACTTCGGCAGCCTGGTGTTCCGCCAGACCGCCCAGCTCACCCAGGGCCAGTTCATCTTCATCGAGTACGGGAGCACTGCAGCGAGCGCGGCCGACCACGGCGTGACGGGCCCGGTGAGCAGCAACAACCTCGACGCCATCCTGCTCCGCCAGATCACCCGCGAGGTGGAGGGTTGGGGCCAGAACCTCGTCGCGATGAAGTAGTCAGGCGCGCTCGAGGGACGCCTGGAGGCCGGACAGCACGGCCACGGCGTTCCGACCGAGGTGCGGGGCGTGGTATCCGCCCTCCTGGACGGCGACGGTCGGGAGCCCCAGGCGCCCGATCCGCTCGCCCACCTCGCGCAGATCGTCGGTGGTGAGCTTGAAACGCCCGACGGGGTCGAGCTCGTACGTGTCGAGGCCCATGGAGAGCACGAGGTAGTCGGGCGCGAAGCCCTGGAGCGTCGGGAGGACGTGGCGCTCGAGCAGCTCGAAGTACCGGGCACCGTCGCACCCGGCCTCTTCGGTGATGTTCAGCGTGGTGCCCTTTCCGGCGCCTGCGCCCGTCTCGGTGGGGTACCCGGCGAAGTAGGGGAAGCAGGTGTCGGGGTGCTCGTGCACGGAGACGACGAGCACGCGCGGATCGCGCCAGAACATCGACTGCGTGCCGTTGCCGTGGTGCACGTCGATGTCGAGCACCGCGATGCGCGCGTTCCGCTTGAGCACGCGCACCGCCACGGCCGCGTTGTTCACGTAGCAGTAGCCCCCGAACGACGTGCGCGTCGCGTGGTGCCCGGGCGGACGGGAGAGGGCGTACGTGAGGCGCGCGTGCCCCTCCTTCAGCGTACGCGCAGCTGCGTGGGCGCAGCTCGCGCTCCAGCTCGCGGCCTCCCACGTGCGGTTGGACAGCGGGGTGCCGGCATCGAAGCAGAACGCCCCGGCATGCAGGATGCGCGTGGGGTCGGCATCGACCTGGTCGCGCTTCGGGAACACCGTCGGGTAGAAGTCCTCGCCTTCCGGGAGCTCTGCCGCCGTGCGGTACAGCGTGAGCAGGTTGCCGCTGTGCAGCGCCGTGAGGCTCGCGGGCGGCGCGGGTGGGGGCTGGTGGAGCGCGAACCGGTCGTCGGCGGACTCGAGGGCGGCCACGATGCTCTCGGCGCGGGCGGTGGTCTCCGGATGGTCGATGCGCTCGCCGAACGCCCACTCGTAGCGGGGCTTGAACGCGAGCTGATCGGGGTGGAAGAACGCGGGGACGCGGGGGTCGCGGCTCAGCAAGCGGGCGTCTCCTCTGGGGTCCAGCGCCAGAGGTGGAACCCCTGCTCGTGGTACGGCTCTAGCCACCCGTCGTTCCACTCGCACACGTCGTCGTCGGTGGTGGCGACGCACTCGAAGCCGTACTTCCGGTAGGCGCGCACGGCCCAGGTGGCCTCGGGATGCGCGATGAGCACGAGCCCTTCCTTGCCGCGTCGCCGGGCCTCGGCGGCCGCGTGATCGAGCAGGCGCCGACCGATGCGCTTCCCGACGTGGTCGCGATGGACGTACACGTACCCGAGGTACAGGTGGTCGCCGGCGTCTTGCATGGTGAGGACGCCGACCACCTCTCCGTTGAGCGTGGCCGACCAGAACTCGCGACGCTCGAAGTTCTCGCGGGCCCACGCCAGGTCGACCGCGTGCTGGGACTCGAGATCCGCGGGGTCGACGAACGGACGGTACCAGTCGGCCGTGCTGCGCAGGATGGCGACCACGTCGGGCAGATCGGGCCGAACGGTGGGGCGGAGCGTGAGGGAGGGGCTGGCGACGGTCATGGGACCTCCAGATCGGTTGTACAAAAATGATTCGATGACGAACTATTCGATCCTGACGGATGGTGCACGTGGGGGCTCGATCCGGGTGCGTCGGATACGGGCGGGCGCTGGAGAGGGTGGATGTCGGGCTCCCCAGACGACGACGGCTTCCGGGTGTTGCGCGCCATCCGGCGGATCGTGCGGCAGGTGTCGCGATACTCCCGTCAGGTCGGGCGCGACTCCGGTCTCGGTGTGCCGCAGATCCTGTGCCTGCGCGCCATCGCCGAGGCCCCGTCGGACCTCGACGTCACTGTCGCTCACGTCGCGAGCACCGTGCACCTGTCGCGCTCGACCACCTCGATCCTCGTCGATCGGCTGGTGCGCGAGGGCCTCGTGACGCGCGAGCGCAACGACCGCGACCGCCGGCGGGTGCAGCTCGGGCTCACCCCCGCGGGTCGCGCGCGGCTCGACCAGGCTCCCGCCCCGCTGGAGTCGCGCTTCCTGGAGCGTCTGTCCGCGATCGACCCGTCCGAGCGGGCTTCGCTGGTGGCGAGCCTCGAGCGGGTGGTCGACCTGATGGATGCCGAGGACCTCGACGCTTCGCCGCTACTCGTCGACGGCGCCGACCTCGATCGCTGACCACGACCGAACCGAGCCGTCTCCGTCGTCCAGACCCTCCCCGTCGTCCTCGAAGCCCGCGTCCCGCAGGGGCTTCCGGAACGCGAAGTCGCTCCGGCCCTCCAGGTCGATCGACCGCGTCGGCACGCGCCGCAGGAAGTCGATCAGCGGGGTGTGCGACACCTGCGCCCAGCTCGGCGAGCTGAGCTCCAGCCGGCCGACCGCCGCCGGCGCGAGCGTGTCGAGCAGGGACAGGTCGTCGCTCCGCACGTCGAGCACGAGCACATCGAGCGCGGGCAGCCATACCCGCTCGTTCCAGCCGAACGAGAGCGCGGTGAGGCGCAGCGTCTTCAGCTGCTGGAAGCCCGCGAGCAGGCCGGGGTCGACGTCTGCCGCCAGCGAGAGCGTGCTCAGCCACGGCACGTTCGCGGCCATGGGGGGCATCCAGGCCGCCGCGCTCGGGCCGTCGGGCACATTGGCGCCGATCAGGCCCAGCGCGAGCGGGAGCTCCGACAGCACCCGGCACGTGCGCTCCGCGTGGCGATCGAAGCCCTGCGGCACCTTCAGCGTGCGGATGAGCCCGTGGCGCATGCCGAGCCACCGGGGATCGATCGAGCCCAGCAGGTCGGGCTCGGGCGCGGTGCGACCCCGGAACAGGCCCGACATGCCGTGGAGGTTGTCCTGCAGCCACTCCGCTTCGTCCGTGGCGCCCTGCTCCTCCAGCCAGTCGGCGAGGATGCCGATGGCCTGCAGGTCTTCGGGGTCGGCGCGGAGGAGGTCGGCGAGGCCGGGATGGAGGTCTGAGCGCTTCATCGGTGGAGGTACCGTATGATCCGCCCCGATGAAGTGGTACTGGACGGACTGGGCCGACCTGTCGCGCGACGCGCTCTACGACCTCGCGCGGCTGCGCCAGGCCGTGTTCGTGGTCGAGCAGGAGTGCGCCTACGAGGATCTCGACGGGCGCGACCCCCTCGCGGTGCACCTGCTCGGCTACGACGACGACGGGCTGATCGCGTACCTCCGTGCCTTCGGGCCCGGCGTGGTGGGGCCGGAGCGCGTCATCGGCCGGGTGATCGTCGCTCCGCGCGTGCGCGGCACGGGCCTCGGGCACACGCTGATGACGGAGGGGCGCGACCGGGTGTGGGACCGCTTCGGTCCCGGCTCGATCTGGATCGGAGCACAGGCGCGGCTGGAGCGGTTCTACGGCGCGCTCGGGTACACCGTGTGTGGCCCCGGCTACGACGAGGACGGCATCCCGCACCTGCCGATGCGCCTCAGTCGCAGTTGAGGAGCGTGCCGTTCACCTTGCAGGTGGAGACCAGGGTCGACGAGAAGTCCCAGGTCACGATGCAGCCGTCGATCCGCCCGCTCCCGTCGTAGCCGTCGAGCACCTCGGCCTCGAACAGGTCGCACGCCTCGGTGTCGTGGAGGCGCCACACCATCTCGACGCGGGTGTCGAGGTGCTCCTGGGAGTCGTCGAGCGTGAGCGTCCAGCTCGACTCGAGGTCGGCCCCCGAGCAGTCGGTGTCGGTGAACGTGACGGGCACCGAGCCGTTCCCGGTGACGACGTTCTCGGCGATCTCGAGCTCGATGGGCGGATCGAGCGTGCCGCACGAGGCCACCGCGCCCCCCTCGAGGTCGCACGTGGCGAGGAACGCCGTGCGCTGGTCGGACGCGATGTCGAACGCGATCGACTCGGTGGGACCGAGCGGGATGCGCAGGCCGACACCCGTGATGCACTCGCTCCGGTCGAGCTCTCCTACGGGCTCGCCCTCGTCGAACGCGTACACGATCGTGCGGGCGCCGGGCGCGCAGGCGGTCGCGAGCAAGAGGGGGACGGGGATGGCCAGCAGTCGTCTCACGGGCGCTCCATAACGCTCGAACGGCGGTCCTGGTACCGTACCGGGATGACGCTCCTCCCGCTGCTCCTGTGGGCCTGCTCCGATCCGGCGGTCGTGACGCGGAGGGCGGTCTCGACGCCCGAAGCGCTCGACGAGCACTGCCGCTCGCAGGTGGGGGAGCCGCGCGTGGAGCGTGTGACGGACGGCGTGTTCGTGGCTCGCGGGTTCGACCTCGCGAACACCGTGGTGGTGCAGACCTCCGACGGGCGGGTGGTGATCGACGCGGGCATGAGCCCGGCGCGAGCCTCGCAGGCGCGCGAAGCGCTCGATGCGGTGACCGAGGGGCCCGTGCGGGCGCTCGTGTTCACGCACAGCCACATCGACCATGTCGGCGGCGCGTCCGTGTGGGCGGGTCCCGACACGGAGATCTGGGCCACGGAGGCCTTCTCGCCGCACTTCTTCAAGCAGTACGGCGTGTTCCTGCCGGCGGAGTCGACGCGCGCGAGCCGTCAGTTCGGGGTCGACCTGGACGCTTCGGAGCTCCCGTGCTCCTCGATCGGTCGCAACGCCGACGTGCGCGCCGCCCTCCAGAGCGGAGCCCTGCAGCCGACGCACACGTTCACCGGCACGCACACGCTCGTCGTGGGCGACACGCGCATCGAGCTCGTCGAAGCGCACGGGGAGACCGACGACCAGCTGTTCGTGCACCTGCCCGATGCGGGCGTGCTCCTGCCCGGCGACAACGTGTACGCCGCGTTCCCGAACCTGTACACGATCCGCGGGTCGCGTCCGCGTCCGACCGGCGCCTGGATCGCGAGCCTCGATGCGATGCGCGCTCGCGACCCCGCTTTCCTGGTGCCCTCGCACACCGCCACGGTGGAGGGCGTCGAGGCCGTGCGTCACGTGCTCACCACGTACCGGGACGGCATCCAGTGGGTGCGCGACACCGTCGTGCGCGGGGCGAACGCGGGTACACCGCTCGACCGTCTCGTGGCGGAGGCCGGCTTGCCGGAGCACCTCGCGAACGAGCCCGTGCTCGCGGAGCTGTACGGCCAGATCGACTGGTCGGTGCGCGCGCTCTACACGAACGAGCTGGGCTGGTTCGACGGGCGGGCCTCCCAGCTCCATCCCCTGGCCCCCGGAGACCGGGCACAGCGCACGATCGACGCCATGGGAGGGGTGGACGCGGTGCTCTCCCGGGTCGCGGAGGCCGACGACCCGCGCTGGGCCCTGGAGCTGCTCGAGACCCTCGAAGCGGCCGGCACACTGGGCCTCGATGCGCGCTTTGCCGACGCGTACGAGGCGCTCGCCGCGACCACCGCGAACACGAACGGCCGCGCCTACCTGCTCGTGTCCGCCCGCCAGCGTCGCGCCGGAGCGGTCGAGCCCCTCGGAGAGCCCATCCTGGCCGAGGCTTTCGTGGAGGGCCTGCCCATCCGGCAGGTGCTGGAGAGCACGGTCGCGCGCCTGCGTCCCGGCGCCGCGCTCGATGTGCACGAGTCCGTGGTGCTGGCGTTCACGGACCACGAGCCCGCGACCCTCACGGTGCGTCGCGGGGTGTTGGAGGTCGTGTGGGGCACACCGCTGCCCGGCACTCCCGCACCGCTCGCGACGGCCACGGTGAGCACGCGCACCTGGAAGGACCTCGCGCTCCAGCGGCGGTCCGCAGCGGCCGCGCTGGCCGACGGGAGCCTGTCGATCGAGGGCAGCGCGCTCGGGTTCAAGGCGTTCATGGACCGCTTCCAGACGGGCCTCGCGCCGCCGGCCGAGCGCCTGCCGTAGCTACGGCGGTGCACCGCTCGGCTTCGCACGTGCAGTCGGACGCGGGAGGGGTCTCGTACTCGAGCGCCGCCGAGCAGCCCTCCTGGGTCACGCCCAGGGGCTCGTCCACGTGCGCGCAGGTGGCCGTCGCGTGGCAGGGGTTGTGGAGCACGACGCACTCCGAATCGGCTTCGCACACGGGGCAATCGGCGCCCCCGCAGTCCGAGGTCACGAGCTCTGCCTGGCCCTTGCAGGCGACCCCGAGGGTCGAGACCAGGATGAGGATGCGCATCGATACCTCCGGGCGAGCCCGGGTTCGTGGCGTCGGGACCGCGAGCCCAGGATGGCGTGCGGATGGCCGCACCGACAGGGGGGGCGGTCGGAATCCGTACCGGTCGGGAGTACACTGCGGCCGATGCGCATCGAAGCGGCCCGCGGGATGATCCTGGAGCACGCCGTCACCGGACGTGCGCGGTGCCGGGTGTGTCGGAAGCCCATCGACAAGGGGTCGGCACGCATCGGCGTCCGCGAGGACCTCATGTCGGACCCGCGCGCCTGGTTCCATCCCGCGTGCGGCGCGAAGGCCGACCGGCTCGCCGTCGTCGAGCTCGTGGAGCGGTGGGGCACGGAGATCCCAGAGGCCGCGGCCCTCGTGAAGCGCGCACGTGCGGAGTACGCCGTGCGGCTCCCGCGGCCCGCCGAGCTCACCGAAGCCGTGCAGCAGGGCGACCGCGATGCCCTCGCCACCGGTCTGCGCGCGCTGTGGTGGGCCACGCGGCACCCGTCCGTGGCGGCGCTGCTCACGACGCTCACCGAGCAGGATCTCGCGGAAACGCCCGTCCCGCCGAAGCCGACGCGCGGGTGGCTGGCGGGCCTCGACCCCGCGAACGCCCGTCAGAGCGGGCTCCGCATCGTGGGGGCGTCGCGCCAGACCAAGGATCCCCTGAAGGTCTCCCTCGACACCTCGCTGAAGGAGCCGCCCGACCCGCGCTGGGTCGATGTCGTGCTCCCGTGGCTCGACGTGCCTCCGTATGCGAACGCGGTCGGGCTGTGGATGCGCGTGCTGGAGCTGCTCGACCGGCTCGCCGACCCGCGCTCGCTCGATGCCGCGCGGTCCCTCGCCGCGCTCCCGCTCGCGACGGTCTCGGCACGCTTCGGGCGCGTCGCTGCCGAGGAGATCGGGCGCTGGGCGGCGGTGCGCTCGGTCCACGGGTTCCCGCAGGTCACGGATCCCGCGCACGTCCTCACGCCCGCTCACGTCGAAGCGCTCGCTTCCGTGGAGGAGGCGCTCGACCGGCACGGCTCCGCGCGGCGGAGAGGGGAGCGGGACCGGGCCTCGCTCCTGCACGCCGCAGCGGCCGGCGACGACGGGGCCCTGCTCGTGTACGCCGACCTCCTGGCCGAAGCCGGCGACGTGCGGGCCGAGCACATCCACCTCGAGCTCGCGGGCTCGCGGCGCACGACGGAGCAGAACGCGCGGCGCAAGGCCCTGCGGAGCGACTGGCACCTCCTGGTCGGAGAGCTCGGTCCGGTGGCCCTCCGCGAGGGTCTCCAGCTCCGTCGGGGCCTCGTGGTGGGGCTCGCGGCCATCCCGCCTCGCGCGGGCGACCTCGAGCGGGTGGTCCAGAGCATCGACTGGGCGGGGGTGGAGCGCCTGGAGCTCAGAGCCGACGCACGCGGGCGCATCGAGACCTCGCTCGCGTTCGCGCCGCACGCGCGCCGCCTGCGAACGCTCCTCGTCCCGGACCTCCGGGCGTTCGCAGAGGTGCTCGAGTCCGATGCCGTGCAGCCGTCCGTGGAGACGATCGAGGTCCTCGACACCACGGAGTGGCTGCGGTGGCGCGGACGGTTTCCCCCGGATGGCTCGGCGTTCCCGGCCCTGCGCACGATCTACGCCGTGGGCGCCGAACGCCGCCTCGCGCAGGACTTCCCGGGGCTCGAGGTCGTCAGAGACTGAGCTCGACGCCGAACGAGATGTAGGGGCTGCCGGCGCGCCCGATCAGCGCGAGGGAATCGGACAGGTGGTAGCGCCCACCGACGGCTGCGATGGCCCAGGCGCCGCCGAAGTACACACCGTTGCCCTGGAAGGTGTACGAGTCGAAGTAGGGGTTCACGCCCACCTCGCCGAACGCCGACCAGTCGTCGGTGAAGTAGAAGTTCCACTGGAGCACGATGGGGATGCCGAAGCCGACGCCGCCGCGGTTGGTGCCGTTGAACGCGTAGATGCGGGACAGCAGGTAGAAGTCGGCTCCGAACGTGATGTACACGGAGTTGTTGATCGGGCCGATGAAGCCGTTGTCGACGATGGGGATGCCGTAGCGGAGGCCTGCGGCGAGACCGTTGCCGTAGTAGGTGAAACCGCCGTGGAACTCGAGGGAGTTGGCGCGCTCGCCGGTGAAGGGCTCGCTGATGTCGGTGGCGAAGGCGGGGGCCGCGGCGAACAGGGCGGCGGCTGCGACGAGGGGCTTCATGTGGGGGGTACCTCCGCGGGCAGCCTAGCGCGTCCTCCCGATCGGCGCGACGGCCTGTCGGGGGCGTGTAAGTGCGGCAATAGTGGCGCACTTCGATCGAAAAACTCCGTTCTACCGTCGATCGGATCGTGGCACGCAGGTTGCATGGGGTTAGTCAGCTCTGTCCTCTTTCTTGCATTGGTGTGTGATGTCTTCTCTCCTGTTCGCAGTCCTGCTCTCCGGTTGCTCTGAATACGGCCTCGAGACCGACCCCGACGGCGTCGACCTCCTCGCGCTCGAGCCCAACGTCGATGTCGATGGCGACGGCATCCCCGACGTGAACCTCGACACCGACGGCGACGGTGTGGCCGACCTCGACATCGACCTCGACGGCGATGGCATCCCCGACATCAACCTCGACCTCGACGGCGACGGCGTGGCCGACCTCGACATCGACATCGACAGCGACGGCATCCCCGACATCAACCTCGATGTCGACGACGACCTCGTGCCCGACCTCGACATCGACACGAACGGCGACCAGGACCCCGACGTGAACGTCGACCTCGACGGCGACGGCATCCCCGACATCAACATCGACAACGACGGCGACCTGTTCCCCGACATCAACATCGTCGACTCGTTCGTCGTGCCCGAGATCACCGATGTCGACATCGTCTTCTTCGGCGACACCAGCGGCTCGATGGAAGAGGAGCTCGCCCAGATCGGCGGTCGCATCGCCGAGTTCACGCAGCGCCTGGCCGCCCAGGGCGGAGACTGGCAGCTCGCTTCGGTGAACGGCGACGACGGTTGTGCGATCGACACCGTGTTCACGCCCGAGACGCCCGACTGGGCCACCCGGTTCGCCGATGCCGTGCTCGTGCAGCCGAACGACGAGGACACCGACGAGCGCGGTCTCGTCACGGTCGCGCGCGCGGTCGAGCAGGTCGGGCCGAACGACTGCAACGCTGGCCTGCTGCGCCCGAACGCGATGGTGCACGCCATCATGCTGTCCGACGAGAACGACGAGTCTCCCGGCTTCGACGGCGGGAACCCCGACTACTGGCAGCCGTTCGTCGACCGCATCGTCGCGTCGAAGGCCGGTGTGCAGGGCCTCGTCCGCCTGTCCGCCATCGCGGGCCCCACGCCCGATGGCTGCGACGGCGCCGACCCCGGCTTCGGGTACGTCGAGGCGATGCAGGGCACGGGCGGCACGTTCCTGTCGATCTGCGACGCCTGGGAAGAGCAGCTCGACCTGCTCGCGCAGGCCTCCGTGGTGCAGGACACCTTCGCGCTGTCCGTCCGCCCCGACCCCGCGACCATCCAGATCACCGTGAACCTCATGCCGGTGCCGGCGAGCGACTGGGTCTACGACGCCGTCACCAACAGCGTGCGGTTCGTGAACAACGCGCCCGACGTGAACATGCTGGTCGAGATCCGGTACGAGGTCCCGTAACGATCCCCGTGCACCCACCGGAGGCCGCGAGCCTCCGCGCCCTCGAAGGGGTGGTGCGGCGCCTCCGCTGGACGGGGGCGTTCGTGCTCAGGGGAAGCCTGCTCACGCGGCAGTGGGTCGCGCCGTTCCCGCGGTCCGTGGGCGATCTCGACCTCGTGGGCATCGGAGACGACGACGTCGGCCGCACGCTCGACCGCCTCCGCGATTCGCTCGACACGGACGGGTCGGATGGCGTGCTGCTCGATCTCGTCGGAGCCCGGGCGCGTGGCCTGTGGCGGTCCACGGCGTTCCCCGGTGTGCGGGTGACCCTCCCCACACGGGTGCTCGACCGACCGGTGCGCGTCAGCCTCGACATCGGCTTCGGAGACCCGCTGGTGCCGGGTTCGGAGCGGCTCGTCTACCGCCCGCTCGACGGCGACCCGTTCGAGGTCGAAGGAGTGGCGCTCACGACTCAGCTCGCGTGGAAGCTCCATGGGCTCGCCGAGTGGAGCGTGCAGCAGTGGCGGCCCAAGGATCTGCTGGACCTGTGGCTGCTCGCGGACCGGGAGGTGCGGCCGGCGCCCGAGATCACGAACGCGATCCGGGTGGCGTTCGAGAGCCGTGGGCTCGCGCCCCACGTCGCACGGGACGTGCTCCTGCGGCCCGAGTGGGACGGGCCGATCGCGGATCGGATCTGGGATCGGTTCCGCAGCGGGCTGGCCGGGCTCCCGCCTGGATCGCCGGGTTCGGGCGACCCGCTGCCCACGGCGCCCGCTATGCTCCGCGACGGCATCGTCGACCGGCTGATGCCCGCGCTCGAACCGCTCTGAAGGAGGCCCCCATGTCGGCTCGCTCCGCACTCCTCGACGCCGTGCTCGCGAATCCCGAAGACGACGAGCCGCGGCTCGTGTTCGCCGACTGGTACGAGGAGCACGGCGACCCGGAGCGCGCCGAGCTGATCCGAGCACAATGCGAGCTCGCGGGCCTGCCGTGGTGGGCCGACCGCGCACGGGTGCTGCGCCACCGCGTACGGGTGCTGCTCGCGAGGCACGGTCGCGCCTGGGTGGCGGAGCTGGGGAGCTTCGAGGGCGTGAAGCCCGTGTCGTTCGAGCGGGGCTTCCTGAACCGGGTTCGGGTGTCCGACCTCGGGGCGCTCGTACAGGCCGCGCCCGGGCTGCGCGCCCGCGCGCCGGTCGACCGGGTCGACGTGGTCGCAGACCCGCCTCCAGAGCCGGTCGCCGGGGATCTCGGCTGGGTCCGTCACCTCGCGCTGACCGATGCCTACGACTTCGACGCCGAGGTGCTCGAGCGTCTGGCGACGAGCTCGCTGATGGCGGGCCTCAGGTCGCTCGACCTGGCCGGATCGGGCATCGAGAACGAGGGCGCCGAGGTGCTCGCGCGCGCTGGAGTGCTCGGACGGATCGAGACGCTCGACCTCTCGAACTGCTTCGTCGGTGCTGAGGGGGCCGCCACCCTGCTCGACGCCGGGGCGTCTTCGCTCCGCGCCCTCCGGTTCGGCTCGTTCGGCAGCGGGTACGTCGACGACCCCTTCGTGACGGACGCCACGCTCGAGGCCCTCGCGGCAGGCCGGGCGCCGCGGCTCCGCGAGCTCGTGCTCGACGGGAGCCTCGTGACCACCGAAGGCGTTCGGCGCCTGCTCGGGTCGCATGCGGTTCCCGACCTCGAGGTGCTGAGCGTCCGGTTCTGCAACCTCGACGGCTCGCTCGTCGACTCAGCGGCCGTCCCTCGGGACTCCGGCCCGTCGCCGATCCGCCTGAAGTCGCTCCAGATCGGGGGGGTGGCGCTGGGCTCTGCCGATCTGAGCCGCCTCGAGCAGCTGTCGCAGCTCGAGCAGCTCGACGTCGCGGGGGCCCACCTCGAGGACGAAGCGCTGGCCGGCCTCGCGACCCTCTCAGAGACGGTGTGCGACCTGCGCCTCGGGGGCTGTCGACTCGACGCCTCCCGACTCGGCGTCGTGCTGTCGCGCCCGTGGCCCCGGCTGCACTCGCTCGATCTCACGACGAACGACCTCGGTCCGGAGTCCGGGCCGGTGCTCGCTCGGGCCGCGCTGCCTGCGCTCCGCGACCTCGTGCTCACCCGCACCGAGCTGAAGCACGGCTTCCGGGCGCTGGCCGACGCGAGCTGGCTGCCCGGGATCGAGCGGCTCGACGCCTCGCAGTCGGGGCTCGAGGCCGACGACGTGGCCGTGCTCGTCCAGGTGCGCGGGCTCCAGCGCCTGGCGCTGTCGACCAATGCCCTCGGTGCCGGGGGTCTCGACCGGCTGCGTCGGCTCCCCGCACACGCGCTCACCGACCTCGACGTGTCGGGAACCCACGTCACGGGCGACCGGCTCGTGGCCTTCCTGACCGCCTGCGACCTGCCGGAGCTGCTCCAGCTCGAGGTCTGCAACCTGAAGCTCGAGCCGGAGCACGCCGAAGGGCTCGCCCGCGCGGGGCTCTCGGCGCTCCAGGTGCTGAACGCGCAGGCGTGCCGGGCGTTCGGGCGCGACGGCATGCGTGCGCTCGGCGGTCTGCGGAGCCTGCGCGACCTGCGGATCGCGCACTGCGACCTGAAGGACCCCGACGTCGTGGGGTTGATCGACGACCTGTTCGGCGGCCGGCTGGAGCGCTTGCAGCACTGGGGGAACCGGTTCTCCGCCGACACACAGCGCGTGCTGGAGTCGGTCGGTCCGCCGGTGCTCCCGGCATGGTTCGACGAGAATCCGCCGCAGCCGGACTGGTAGCGGGTCAGCGGCGGAGCACGAGCACGGGCGTGGTGGCCGAGCGCACGACGCGCTCCGCGACCGAGCCCAGCACGAGGTGCGCCAGACCGGACCGCCCGTGCGTGCACACCACGAGCAGCGCGACGTCACGGGACTCCGCGAGCTCGGTGAGCGGAGAGACCGCCGCTCCCGCGTTTCCCGCGCGGTACAGCAGCTCGCCGCGCACGTCGTCGGGCAGCCGGGCGACCAGCGCTTCGAGCTCCTCCATCCGTCGCGTCTCGAGGTGCTTCAGCCAGCTCTCCGGAGGGGTGGGCCCGACCAGGATGTGCGCGTTCTGGAACGGGTCGACGAACGCGATGTCCACGCGGGTTCCGAGGGCGCGGGCCCAGGTCGCCGCACTCTCGAGGGTCGCGGGCTCGGTGTCCTGCTCCAGGTCGACCGCGAGCATCACCCGGCCCGCGCCGGGCCCGGAGGGGTCGTCGAGCTGGAGCGTCACCACCGGGCACTTCGCGTGCCGCACCACCCGCTCGCTCACCGAGCCCTCCCACAGGCGGCGCAGACCGTGGCGGCCGTGCGTGGCGAGCAGGAGGGCGTCGTACCCCGCCGAGCGCTCGACCAGCGCGTCGTCGGGCGGGCCACCGAGGTGGTGGAGCGTGCCCCGATGGGCGTCGGGCACCCGCTGGAACGCGGCACTCGCGGTGTCGGCGTGCTTCTGCTGCACGCGGGCCCACTGGGCCTCGAACTCCGCGTACAGCACGGGGTCGTCGGCCACGGAGAGGCCGAACGGCACGGTGTCGGCGAACGCCACGTCGAGCGTGGCGCCCAGCCGTCGGCTCCACGTGATGGCGGCGTCGACGAGCGCCGTGGGGTCTTCGGACGGATCGAGCGCGAGCAGCAGTCGCATGGGCACCTCCACGGGGCTCAAGGGGTGATCAGCCGGGCGAAGGCGCGCGCGCGAGCATCCCCGGCGGGGACCGTCGCGAGCTCGGGACGCCCGGCGAGCTTCGCTCCCAGGGTCCACGCTTCGTCGGACTCGGTCAACAGGGCGGCCCACAGCACGTCTGCGGCCACGAGGTCTGCGTCGTCCTCCCGAGGGGCCGTCGGACCGGCGCCCAGCGCGACGTGGCAGGCCCCGCAGCTCGACGCCACGCGGGCGGTCGCCACCGCCGCTTCGTAGACCGTGGGGGCGTCGGCCAGCTCCTGGGCCCGCGCGCGCACGTCCACCACCCACGGCCGCCACGGGCGCAGCGGGAGCCCGGTGGGGGGCGGGAGGTCCAGCAGGGTGCGGCCCTGGGCGTGGGCACCGTCGAGATCCCCACTCTGCACGGCCTCCCGGGCCTTCGACACCGCGGTGAACCGCTCGTGCATCTCCGACACGAGCACCCCGTCTCCGGTGGGCGCAGCGGCCGAGCTCTGCGGCCCGCCGTGCGTGAGCTGGTGGCAGACCGCGCAGGTGCCCAGCATGCGCCCGTACAGGCGCGCCCGCTCCGCACCCTGCTTCGCACGCCGGGCCTGGGCCGCGAAGTCCTGCACCTGCACCTCGAGCTCCAGGGCCGTGCGCTCGAGCTCCGTGCCCGACGGGAGGCCGCTGCGCGCGAGATTCCCGCCCGCGAGCGTGGACGCTCCGGCCTCGAACAGTGGAGTGGAGCCCGCCACGAGCCCGGCCCACATGAAGTCTGCGCCCGCTCGGTGCTGCTGCATCGCGCTGCTCGACTTCGGGGGCTTCGGAGGCTCGTAGCTCCGCTCGACCCCGTTCTCCGCGTGGCACGCGCCACACGCACCGGCCAGCGCGCCCACCCCCGCTGCGGCCTCCGCGACGGTCTTCGACGCGGCGATCTGCTCGAACGGCCCCTTCAGCCGGGCGCGGGCATCCCGGAGCACGGGATCCTCGTCCTGAGAGGCCTCGAGCCAGCCGGTCGCCACACGTCGGGCGTACTCCGCATTGCCCGCGATCACGGCGTCCCGGGCGGCCTCACCGGCAGTCCAGTGCGCTCCCATCGCGTCCCTTACGGCTTCGGCATCAGGGGGGGCAGCGAGTGCGAGTCCGAGCAGCGTCCACATGGCGGGTTCCTCCACTCCCTGGGAGAGCAGGAACCGTGCCGCGCTCGGAGGCCCGCCCACACGGCCTCGTTCCCGTGGATCTGTGGGATATGGCACATCTCGGATGTGCGCTCTCGCGCGCCCCGCGTGGACTCTCGGGACGATGTGCGCGAGAATGCGTGGGATGCATCGGAGGACCGCATGAAACCCGCAAATCTGTTCCTATCGCTTGCCTTGATCACGTTTGCCGGCTGCAAGGGCGAAGACGACACCGACCTCGACACCGACCCGGGCCCCATCGTGTCCAACCCGGTGGCGGCTCCGCTGACGCCCACGACGATCCAGATCGACGGCACCACGACGTACACGGTCACCGGTCTCGACGACCGCCAGGCGTACCGGATCACGCTGGTCCACGGCGACTACGTCACCGCGGCGGGCGACGGCACGGGCGTCTTCCAGGACGGCGATGCGAACGGCGCCGCCGATCCGGGCCCGTCGGAGGAGGTGGCGCTCATCACCGACATCAACGGCACGAGCTACGTGCCGGGCTTCAAGACGGTGCCGAGCACCGGCGACGACCCCGCCAACCCCACGGGCTTCTTCCCCACCGCCGGGCAGATCGCCATCACGCTCACGGGCGTCGGCAACGGCAAGATCTACCCGGTCGTCTACCACAACGGGGGAGCGTCCACGTTCCTCGAGGTCGACGGCACGGGCATGCCGTCCGAGACGTACGTGGTCGGCGGGTCCCTCACGGTCGAAGGCGGTGAGCCGCTCGGCCCGGTCATCGCGCCCGATGGTCCGCAGTCCGTCGCCGTCGATGGCTACTACGACTACACGATCAGCGGCCTCGACGACGCGCAGGCGTTCCGCATCACGCTGGTCCACGGCGACAACCTCACGACGGGGCCCGACCAGACGGGAACGTTCATCGACGAAGACGCGAACGGGGCCGCCGACGCGGGGCCGTCCGAGCTGGTGGCGATGATCACCCAGGTCAACGGGGCCGAGGTCACCCCGGCGAAGACGGTCCCTGCAGGAACCGACGATCCGGCCGCGCCCAGCGGGGTCTTCCCGGTGGGCGGCGAGATCACCGTCCGTCTCACGGGCATCGGGGAGGGTACGGTGTACCCAGTGGCCTACTACAACGGTGGGCTGTCCACGTTCCTCGAGATCGACACGGCTGGTTCGCCCATCGAGACCTACGCAGTCGGCGGTTCGTTCTCCGTCACCCCCTGAGGTCCGACATGCGCTACCGACTCTTCGGCGATTCCGGTCTCCGCGTCTCCGAGATCTGTCTCGGGACCATGAGCTTCGGGCAGGACTGGGGCTTCGGGGCCGACGAGCCCACGAGCCACGACATCCTCGACGTCTACCGCGATCATGGCGGGAACTTCCTGGATACCGCGAACAAGTACCACAACGGCCAGACCGAGGAGTACCTGGGGCGCTGGTTGCGGCACGGGCGCGACCGGATGGTCGTGGGCACGAAGTACACGCTGTCGATGGACCACTCCGACCCGAACGCTTCGGGGAACCACCGCAAGAACCTCGCGCGGTCGGTGGAGGCGAGCCTGAAGCGCCTGCAGACCGACTACATCGACCTGCTCTGGGTACACGCCTGGGACGACCAGACCCCGTGGCAGGAGACCCTGCGGGCTCTCGACGACCTCGTGCGTGCGGGCAAGCTGCTGTACATCGGGGTGAGCGACATGCCCGCCTGGGTGGTGTCGAGCTCGAACGTGATGGCCGAGCTGCGCGGGTGGTCGAAGTTCGTGGGGCTCCAGATCGAGTACGGCCTGCTCCAGCGCACGCCCGAGCGCGACCTGCTGCCGATGGCGAAGCACTTCGGGATGTCCGTCGTCGCGTGGGGTCCGCTCGGTGGGGGCGTGCTGACGGGCAAGTACACGCGCGGCGGAGAGAACGACTCGCTCCGGTCGGCCGGGAATGCGGCACGGGGGCGTACGAGCGAGGCCAGCCTGCGCATCGCGCGTGCGGTCGACACCATCGCCGACGAGCTCGGCGTGACGTCGGCGCAGGTCGCGACGGCCTGGGTGCTGCGGCGCGGGTACGGCATCCTGCCGATCGTGGGCGCGCGGAAGGTGAGCCAGATCCACGACACGCTGGGCGCAGCCGACGTGCAGCTGTCGGAAGCGCACCTGCAGACCCTCGAGGACCTGTCGGCGGTGTCGATGGGGTTCCCGCACGACTTCCTGGCGTCCGACAACGTGAAGGACATGGTGCGCGGAGAGATCCGCACGAAGCTCGATCTGAAGCCCTGACGCTTCAGATCGTTTCAGGACGCCCCCGTCCGCGGCCCGGGTAGTCGCGCGGCGGAGGTGTCCATGCGCGCGAAGGTCGTGGTTCTGTGGGGGTTGGTCGGCTGCAGCGGGATGGACGTCGGCCCGGACGGTGGGGTGGAGCTCCGCGACACCGATGGGATCGGGGGATCCGCGGAGGTGGACGCGGACACCGACACGGACAGCGACGCGGATGCGGACGCCGACAGCGACACGGATGCGGACAGCGACGCGGATGCGGACAGCGACACCGACGCGGACAGCGACACGGACGCCGACAGCGACGCAGACGCCGATCCGGTGGACTGCCAGCCGCTCGACGCGAACCCCGACTGGTCGGTGTGCTCGGAGACCACCGACACGTGTGGCGTGGTGTTCGAGGATGGCGCGGGCTGTGCGGCGGTGTGCGGCAGCATCGGGCTCGGGTGCATGGCCGTGTACGACAACCTCGACGGGCAGTGCGCGGCGGACTTCTCGAGCCCGCTGACGTGCGACCCGGCTACGAACCACCAGTCCGATTTCTGCGTGTGTGGCGGGCCGTACACGCCGCCTGCCGTGGACTGCTCCACGCTGCCGTACTCTCCGGCTGCCCTGCTCGCTGAGCGTGCGGGCTTCGGCGCCCAGGCCACGGGCGGCGACCCGGGCAACGTGTACCACGTCACGACGCTGGCGGACTCGGGGTCCGGCTCGCTCCGGTCCGCGCTCGAGAGCTCGCAGGACTACTGGATCGTGTTCGACGTGAACGGCGAGATCGTCCTGAACGACCGCATCGAGGTCGAGAGTGACAAGACGGTCGACGGGCGCGGCTCCGACATCCTGGTCAACGGCAACCTGCGCCTGGAGGACGCCCGGAACGTCATCCTCACGGACTTCCGGATGACGAACGACCAGGAGGGCCAGTGCGGGCAATCCGGCGACGTGCTCACGGTCGTCGGGACGGGCGGCACGAACCCCGACGGCTACACGTCCCGGGACCTGTGGTTCCACCACCTCGAGCTGTTCAACGGGGGCGACGGGCTGCTCGACATCCGCGGTGGCTCGCGCATCACCGTGAGCTGGACCCACTTCCACACGCACAAGAAGGCCTCGCTCAACTGGCGGACCGCCGACGACGCCGAGGCGCCGGGCATGCACGTGACCTGGCACCACAACCACTTCGACCACGTGAGCCTGCGCGGCCCGCAGTTCGTGTTCGGGAAGGCGCACTTCTACAACAACCACCAGGACCAGTGGTACGAGTACGGGGCCGCGAGCCTCGGCGGAGCGCAGTTCCACAGCGAGAACAACGTGTACGAGGCGCGCCCGGGTTCCTTCTGCCTCACCGGCTGCCCGGACCCCAACCCGTGCGGCGACAACGACTTCACCGTGTCGAAGCGTGGGCTCGTGTACGACTGGGGTGGGAACGGCGTGGGCTACACGCGGAGCGTCGGAGACCTGCGGCTGAACGGCGCGGAAGTGGACGAGCACGAGCCGGCGCAGGTGTTCGAGCCGTCCGCCTGGTACGCGTACACCGCCGAGCCCGCGTCCACCGCGCTCGCCGCGACCATCGACGCCGAAGCGGGCCCCCGCGTGGGCTACTGCCCCTGACCGCTCGTCCGGTCGGCCGGGTGGGGTCTACCGACCGGTGCCGGTGAGTGGTCCTGGCGACCGGTGAGCGGTCTCGCGCTGTCCGGAGACCCCCGCCGCGGTGAGGTTCTGGGCGTGGGACGGATGCACCGGCCCGCAGGAGACCCCGACGATGACCCGCTTCATGGCCCTCGCGTACGCTGTTGCCACCGTTCTCGCCTTCTCGACGGCTCCGGCCGCTCCGGTGGTCGAGGTGGACACGGTGATCGTGGCCCAGGCCGCGACCCCCGAGGCCGCCCTCCAGGCGGCCTGGGAGAAGGCCGACCAGGAGCTCGACCGCCAGTGCCACCAGTGGGCCCGTGGCGCGAAATGGGACGAGACCGGCACCGAGCAGGTGTCGCCCGTGGACGGGGGGTTCTCCGCCGAGGTCTACGCGGGTGCGAAGTGTCGCTGATCTCGAACGGGCTCGGCCCGCGGGCTCACTGAGCGGTGAGCCCGCCGTCGACCACGAGCTCGGCCCCCGTGATGTAGGAGGCTTCGGCGCTCAGCAGGAACAGGATGGCGTTCGCGACCTCCACCGGCTGCCCGAACCGCCGCATCGGGTAGGCCTTCTTCAGGCGCTCGGGCTCCCACCCCATCGCCGTGAGGCCCGCTTCGGCCATGGGCGTCTCGATGATGGCCGGGTGCACGCTGTTCACCCGGATGCCCGCCCGCGCGAGCTCGGCGGCAGCAGACTTCGTCATCGCGCGCACCGCGCCCTTCGACGCGCCGTAGACCGTGTGCATCGGGCTCCCCACGAGCCCTGCGACGGACGACAGGCTCACGATGGACCCGCCGCCCGACATGGCACGCGCCGCGTGCTTCAGGCCGAGCGCGACACCCGTGACGTTCACGGCCAGCACGCGCTCCAGGCTGGAGACCTCGATGCCCGCTACGGGACCGAGCACGAAGATGCCCGCGTTGTTCACGAGGCCCGTGGGCACACCGAGCTCGGCGGTGGTGCGCGCGATCACGCGCTCCCAGTCGGCTTCGTTCGCGACGTCATGCGCGAGGGCCAGGTGGGTGCCGGACAGCTCGGCCCGCACGGAGTCTGCGGAGGTGGCGTCTACATCGGTGACGGCGACCCGCGCGCCTTCCTGTGCACACCGGAGTGCCGTGGCGCGCCCGATGCCGCTCCCACCTCCCGTGACGATGACGACCTGACCCTCGAGCCGACCCATGTGAACCTCCGACATGCCCCGGTATCCCGTCACTCGGCGGCGGCGCGCAGCATCTCCCAGTAGCGCTCGGTGCACGCGTCGGTCGCGCAGAACGCGGCGGTCTGGAGCACCACGGTGTCCGAGCTCCCGTAGTCCGTGCCGATCGCGTCGAAGGTGACGCCCAACCGCTCCACGTCCGAGTAGATCACGCTGACCGCCACGGGGCCGCCGAGCCCGACGTTCCGATGCTCTCGCAGCACGGCGTCGGCTTCGGACCGGTCGATGCCGAGCCCGCGCTCGACCATGCCGCTGATCACCCCGGCCAGGGGCGGTTGCGCGCAGGTGGGTGCGACGGCGATGCGCCAGTGCTCGCGCGGGAACCGACGCCCGGGTGCCGACACGAGGGCCGTGTGCGGATCGAGCAGGCTCGCGGTCCACCCGTCCGGGACGGCGAACGTGGAGCCCGCCACCGAAACGGACCCGTCGGACACGGTGAATCCGGGCAGCGGCGTCGAACTCCCGTGACCGGGAGCCTTCAGCGAGCTGGCTCGCTGACTCCTCCCTGAATTGCACTCCGCGAACCGGAACCCGTAGACGAACGTGGTGAGGGGCGCCCGGCTCCACCGCTCGGTGACGGTGTCGAACAGCGCGGCATGGGGCCCGGGTGCGTGGGCTTCCTTCAGCGCGCGGGCCCGGGCGACGTCCGCGCGCCCCTTGATGCCGAACACCTCGGTGGCCAGGCCTTCGATGGCGGCCGGCAGACCGTCGTGGTCGAGCGCGAAGCAGCCGGTGTCGCGGCCGTTCGCAGCCGGTGTGTCCGGCTGCCAGGTGACGGCGCCGCGCTCCAGGAGTAGCCCGAGCTGGATGGCGGACAGCTGGGCGTAGGGGAGCGAGCCCCCTTCGGCGTCCTCCATGCCGGCACTGATCTGGCCGAGCATCCAGATGAAGTCGGCCACGTGGGCCTCGTGTGCGAACTCCCGCGTGACGACGCCGCGCTCGGCGAGGAAGTCGGTGAGGAACATCGCGGCCGTCTGGGCCTTGAGCTCCTCGAGCATGGTCGCGAGCTCGCCTCCGAAGGCCTGCTCGTCGGTCTGGCCGTTCACGGTGTACCCGGACGCCGGACCGAGGTTGTGCGCCGCCTCGTGGAGCACGGTCGAGACCAGGAGGGGCTCGGGGTCGTCCGTCGTGCCCTCCATCGAGCAGAGGAGGGAAGCGGCCCGTGCCCGCTGGGTCTCCAGCGAGTCGGGATCCTGGTTCAGGTTCGTCATCGCGACCGTGCGCCCGCCGGTCTCCGCGACCGGACCCCAGTTCGGCAGGCTCTGGCCGGTGGTGCCGCCGGACGCGGAGCGCGAGTCGCCCGCATTCACGACGATGTCGATGAACTCGGGCAGCGAGAACGCCACGGTGCGGGCCGTGTAGGGGGCGGCTCGCGTGGCGACCTCGTGCTCGAGGTCCTGCTTGAGGGGCTCGAGCTTCTGCTGGAGCTCGACCGACGCGGGGTTGATGCGCGCGAACACGAGGTGGTAGCCGGCCTTCCGGTCGCAGGGTTCCCAGTAGGTCTCGTCGGGACCGACGCGGACGTACCAGCGTGGATCCGCGGACCTCGCGGACTCGAGCCAGGCCTGATCGGCGGCGAACCAGGAGTCGTCCACGAACGCCTGGCCGGCCGCGCGGAGGTAGGCAGCCAGCGCGGCATCGGTCGCGTCGATTGGGTCGGCAGCGCGGTCGAGCGCGGACCTCGCGCGCTGCGAGGCATCCGGGAAGGCCTCGGAGAGGGGAACCGCGCGCAGGGCCTCGCCCTCCGAGACGACCGTGGTGAACGGCTCCATGAGCGGGGGGTCGTGCGCCTCGAGGGCCGCGCAGAAGTCGCCGGACTGCACGGAGGGGGGGTACACGCCGACGAGGTGGAGCGCGGGCTCCGTGGTGGCCGCACACGCGGGGTCTTCGGACTGCTCGCACCAGGGGCCCTGGTTGCGCCAGAACACCGCACGGCTCAGCGGGTCGTCGGCCGGAACGTGCGCGGCAGACCCGCGCTGGAGGGCGTGCAGGGCCTCGATCGCCGAGGCGACCTCGAGCATGGCCTCCACGAAGGGGCGCTCGTCGGGCGCCACCTCGGTGAGCACGACGGTGGGGCGGCCCACGGACAGCTCGTCCATCAGGGCCTGCTGGCGGGCGTCCGCGGCGACCGGGGTGGTCGAGAGCACGGCCCGCACGGCGTCGGTGGGGGTTCCGTCCGCGTTCTCCACCGGCACGACGGGCCCGCCGGTCCACAGGGGCACGAGCTCGCCGGGGTCGATCTGGCCGGGGTGGGTGGCGTCGTCGGCCCAGAACACGGGGACGTGCAGCAGGGCGGCGCGCTGGTTGAACGCCGCGCGGTCCATCTGGAGCGGCGGCGGCGTGGGAGGGGTCGGGCTCGGGTGCGGGCAGGCGAGCAACGCGACGAGCAGCCAGGACCAGCGCATGGGGACCTCCGGGCCGTCCCATCACACGAGGGGGCGCGGGGCACCAGCGGCTCATCCGGCTTCGGGCAGCGGCTCGCTGTCGTAGACCCGCAGGGGGGCGGGCCCCGAGCGCTTGCGCTTGCCGAATCCGTACTCGAAGCCCAGCGTGAGCGCGAGCGGGTCGAGGCCCTGCTCCCCCTGGAGCTGATAGCGGCCCGTCACCCCGAGGAGCGTGGCCGTACGCCCGCGCGGGCCGTGCCAGCGCACGCCCGGTGCCGCGTAGACCCCGGCTCCGGTGATCGGATCGCGATGGAGGGGCGCGAACCCGCCCGTGGCGTAGGTGCCGAGACCGATGGCGGGCACGATCCACCCGGCTCCGCCGAGGGACAGCGACACCGGGTGCAGCTCGAGGCCCGTGTGGGACACGAAGCCGATGCGGTACCGGAACGGGTCGAGCGCGGTGGTGAGCGAGACCGAGCGCGCGAGCTCGAGCCGTACGCCGGCCCCCTCCCGGTAGCCCCAGTTGGCGGCGGAGTAGCTGACCGTGTGCCGAGGCACGGGGTTGTCGTTCGCGAACGCGGCAAGGGTGAGGACGAGCCACGACATGGGGACCTCCAAAGCAAGTGTGCGCCTTGGACGCCCGCCCCGCAGGACTCCGTCGTCACCGAACGTCACCCGTTGTCGGGGGTGTACCCGTCAGTTCGCGGAGGGGAACGGCACCATCTCGTTCTTCGTGGGGTCCCACAGCTTCAGGCTGAGGGCCGCCCACACGTCGGCGGGCTTCCAGCTCGTCTCGCCGGGCGACTGGAGCTCGGGGAGTGCGGCCATCGCCTCGGGCAGCCGGTAGAACGGGATGTTGTGGTTGAGGTGGTGCACGTGGTGGTAGCCGATGTTGCCGGTGAGGAAGT
Organism: Myxococcota bacterium; assembly: GCA_041389565.1. GTDB lineage: Bacteria > Myxococcota_A > UBA796 > UBA796 > JACKEQ01. Next base: position 59,205 of record JAWKRP010000013.1, on the reverse strand, counting down.
GCATCACGGGCGACATCTTGAAGTAGCTGGAGCTCTTGAGCGCGGCGTCGTGGTAGCTCCACTCGGTGCGCTTCTGGAACTCGACGCCCGGGTAGTTGTGCTGGGCGTAGAACAGGTAGCCGCCGACCGCGCAGGCCACGAACATGACGCCGATCACGCCGGTGAGCGCGGAGCCCCAGCCGAGGGTGACCCCGACGAGCCCGGCCAGCGCGAAGTGCACGACGGGTGCGACGCCGGAAGCCCAGTGCTGCTTGGGCGCCCGGTAGAACGAGGCCGCGCACATGCCGAACAGGAACAGGAAGAAGTACCCGAACAGGATGGTGAACGGGTGGCGGATGAACGCGTAGTAGCGCCGCTCGTTCGGGGCCATGCGACGCCAGTGCCGCGTGGTGACGACCGGGAAGCTGCCGATGGCCGTGCTCGGGAGCTTGCAGTTGTTCCGGTGGTGGTAGTCGTGCGTCTCCTTCCAGACGGACCGGGGGGAGAGCGTGAGGATGCCGACGAGCGACATGAGCCGCTGACCCCAGACGGAGCCCTTGAACACGGCTCCGTGCATGGCGTCGTGGTAGATGATGAACATCCGGACGGTGAGCAGCGCCGTGAGCGTCATGCCGACGAGGCGCAGCCACCACGGGCCGAACAGCGCCATCGACTCCGTGATGGCGAGCAGCACGAGCGTGATGCCGGTGGCCTGCCAGGTGCGGCGGCGGTCTTCGACAGCGAACGGGAAGGTGGCGCGAACGAGCTCGGAGCCGGACCTCATGGACTGTGATGACATGCCGGGGGTTCCTCGGTGAGCCATCCACCGCGGTCGGCGAGGCTCGAAAGGCCGGTGATCAAGACGACGCCGGCCATCAGGAGACGGGCTCGGCGCCCGTGGAGGACTGCGCGGAGCCCGAGGGCTGCCGCGGTGAGCGGGACCGCGCTGATGACCCCGAAGAGCGCCATCAGTGCCGCACCCGATGTAGCACTCCCGGAGGCGACTGGCACGGCGAGCGTGGCGTAGAGGAGGCCACACGGCAGCAGACCGTTGACCACGCCGAAGCCGAACCGCGCGAGAGGCCCGCGCTGACGGGCCAGAATCGCACCTGCACGCGCCAGGCCGGGCACGGCCACGCGAGGCTCGGGGAGCAGGCCGGCGAGCGCTGCCGCGAACCCGACGAGCAGCACGGCGCTGACCGCCGTGGTGAGCCAGGCCGGACCGGGGATGGCGGAGCCGAAGGCCCCGGCGAGCGCGCCGAGCACGGCATACGTGGTGATGCGCCCGGACTGGTACGGGAGCCAGCCTCCTTCCGTGCTGCCCGCCGCAGCGAGCGCACCGCACATCCCGAGGCAGTGCGGAGTTCCTGCGGCCGCAGCGACCACGATGGCGAGCGCCGCGCTCACGACGGCTCCTGGAGCTCGAAGTCGACGGTGAGCAGGCGCGGACGGCCCTCTTCCTGGGTGACCTCGATGTCGAGGGGGCTCGAGCGGCGCTTGGCGAACATGGCCTCGAGCGTCTCGCGCACGACCGCGGGGTCGAGGTGCGCGGGGATGGCGACCGAGATTCGCACGGCGCGACGGCCCGCACGCGCTTCGAGACGTTGAAGCGGGTCGGCCACGAGGTCCAGCAGGGATCGGGCGAGCTCCGGCGTCACGCACACCTCCTTGGCCGTCCTCAAGCAACTCCCGTGCCATACGCGAACCCGCGGCCTGGCCCTGGGTGCGCGCTCACGGCGTTGGGAGATTCCCCACCTGCCTGTGCGAGCCCCCACACCCAGAGGTGCCGACCCTCGAACGACCGTGGTTTTTCATCGTGGCACGCTCCTTGCGGAGTGCGGCGCCAAGGAGGTCGGATGTCACCCACCACACTTCCGGACCGGCCCGCGGAGGGCTCGCGGACCCCGGAGTACGACGACACGGTCGTCAAGCAGTTCGTCGTCGCGACGGTCTTCTGGGCCATCGCTGCCATGAGCGTGGGGTTCATCCTCGCGCTGCAGCTCGCCTGGTGGCGCGCGAACCCGGGGATCCCGGAGCTCACGTTCGGTCGCCTGCGCCCGGTCCACACGAACGGCGTGGTGTTCGCGTTCACGGGGAACTTCGTGTTCGCGGGCATCTACTACTCGATGCAGCGCCTGTTGAAGACGCCCATGTGGAGCCGCGCGATGTCGCAGTTCCACTTCTGGGGCTGGCAGGCCATGCTCGTGTCCGTGGTCATCACGCTCCCGCTCGGCATGACGCAGAGCAAGGAGTACGCGGAGATGATCTGGCCGATCGACCTCGCCATCGCGGTCGTGTTCGTGACGTTCGCCGTGAACTTCGCGCTGACCATCGCGAACCGCAAGGTGCAGCACCTCTACGTCGCGCTGTGGTTCTACATCAGCTTCGTCATCACCATCCCGGTGCTACACGTGGTGAACAACCTCGCGATCCCGGCGACCCTGACCCGCAGCTACCCCGTGTATGCGGGCATGACCGACGCGCTCGTGCAGTGGTGGTACGGCCACAACGCGGTGGGCTTCCTGCTCACCACGCCCATCCTCGGCCTGATGTACTACTTCTTGCCGCGCGCCGCGGAGCGCCCGGTCTACAGCTACCGCCTGTCGATCGTGCACTTCTGGGCCCTGGTGTTCCTGTACATCTGGGCCGGCCCGCACCACCTGCTGTACTCGGCCCTGCCGGACTGGGCCCAGACCCTCGGCATGGTGTTCAGCGTCATGCTCATCGCGCCGAGCTGGGGCGGCATGCTGAACGGCCTGCTCACCCTGCGGGGTGCGTGGGACAAGGTCCGCACCGACCCCGTGCTGAAGTTCATGGCGGTCGCCGTGAGCTTCTACGGCATGAGCACCTTCGAGGGTCCGATGATGTCGATCCGCTCGGTGAGCGCGCTGTCGCACTACACCAACTGGGTCGTCGGGCACGTGCACTCCGGAGCGCTCGGCTGGGTCGGCATGATGGGCTTCGGCACGCTGTACTGGCTCGTGCCGCGCCTGTGGAAGCGCCCGCTGTTCAGCACGCCGCTCGCCACCGGCCACTTCTGGCTCGCCACCATCGGGGTCGTGCTCTACACGGTCGCGATGTGGGGTGCCGGCCTGACCGAAGGCCTGATGTGGCGCGCGCTCGATGAGAACGGGCAGCTCCAGTACCAGTTCATCGACACCGTGGTCGCGATGGCGCCGTTCTACTGGGTGCGCCTGTTCGGGGGGTCGCTCTACCTCATCGGCGTCCTGATCATGGCCTTCAACTTCACGATGACCGTCTGGGCGCAGCCCGAGGCGGACCTCGAACCCGTTCCCGCCAAGTGAGGTGAACCATGTCGCAAGAACACTGGCACCGCCGCATCCTCGAGCACCGCTCGGCCCTGTTCGCCACCCTCACCACCGTGTGCATCTCCATCGGTGGCCTCGTCGAGATCATCCCGATGTTCACCGTCGGCCAGGGTCACGACGAGGTGCTCCCCGAGCCCTACACGCCGCTGGAGGTCGCCGGTCGCGACATCTACGTCCGCGAGGGCTGTATGACCTGCCACTCCCAGATGGTGCGTCCGTTCCGCGACGAGACCCTGCGCTACCAGGGCGACTGGTCGCACGCCGTGGAGTACTCGTGGGATCGCCCGTTCCTGCTGGGCTCGCGGCGCATCGGTCCCGATCTGCACCGCGTGGGCGGGAAGTACTCGGACGACTGGCACTACCGCCACATGAAGGACCCGCGCCTCACGGACGGGAGCATCATGCCGGCGTACCCGTGGCTGCTCGAGTGGAAGATCGACCCGGATGACGTGAAGGCGTCCGTCGTCGCGCTCTCCCGGGTGGGCACGCCCTACACGGACGAAGACATCGCGAACGTGGCGACCGACCTCCAGACCCAGGGCCAGGGCATCGTCGGCCGTTTGGGGGAGAAGGGCATCGACGCCGCGTGGGACGACGAGATCGTCGCGCTCATCGCGTACCTCCAGCGCCTCGGCACCGACGTGCCGAAGGGTCCCGTGGCGAAGGCCGGGGAGGTGTCGAAGTGACCGTGCTCAAGGAAGGCGCCGCCGGAGCCCACCTGGGCGAGGTGATGGGCGTCATGACCGTCGTGTTCATGGCCGTGATGGCGGCATGGGTCCTGTGGACCTGGTGGCCGTCGCGTCGAGAACTGCTGGAAGCCGCGTCGCGGCTCCCCCTCGAGGAGGACTGAGAGATGGCCAGAGAGACCAACGAGATCCTCGGACACGGCGCTGACGCCGATGGCATCGAGGAGTACGACAACCCGCTCCCCGACTGGTGGCTGGGGCTGTTCGGGCTCACCATCGTGTTCGGCATCGGGTACGCCGTGAACTACCACTTCATCTCGCACGACTCCCAGGTGAGCCGGTACGACGACGAGATGGAGATCGCGAAGCTCAAGTGGCCCGTCCAGGACGGCCCCATCGCGTTCGTCACGAACGATGCGCTCGTCGGGGAGGGGCAGAAGGTCTTCAAGGACCGCTGTGCGAGCTGCCACCATGCCGAGCTCACGGGCGGTATCGGGCCGAACCTGGTCGACGACGAGTGGATCCACGGTGGCGAGCCCGACCAGATCATCGCCACCATCACGGACGGTGTCCCCGAGAAGGGCATGCCGTCGTGGGGCCCCGTGCTGGGTCCGGCGAAGGTGCAGGCGGTCGCGGCGTTCGTCGTGTCGAGGCACGGGACCGGAGGGCCGTCCACCGCGATGGCCGCGGCCCCGGTGCCCGCTGCGCCCACGCCAGACGGCACGGACGCGGTGGCGGACGAGGATCCGGCCGCTGCCGGTGCGCGCATCTACCAGACGAACTGTGCGGCCTGCCACGGCCCGGAGATGAAGGGACTGGTGGGGCCGAACCTCACGGACTCCGAATGGATCCATGGGGGTGAGCTCGACCAGATCATCGCGACGATCACGAACGGCGTGCCCGAGAAGGGCATGGTGAGCTGGGGGCCCATCCTGGGCGCCGAGCAGATCGAGGTCGTGGCACGGTACGTGCACTCCCAGTCGGCGACACCGCAGTAGTCGAGGTCGACATGAGCCTGTTCAGCGGCACCCGCCAGTGGCTGTACACCCGCAACGTCGCGGGGAGGTACCAGAACGTGCACCGTTGGAGTGGTCGGGCGCTCATCGCCTGGCTGTTCGTGGCGCCGTGGCTGTCGCTCGGAGGTCACCCGCTCGTGCGGGCCGACCTCCCGGGCCGCCGGCTCTACCTGTTCGGGCAGATCTTCACGGCGTCCGATGGGTTCCTCATCGCGCTCACCGGCCTGCTGGCGGCGTTCACCCTGTTCTTCGTGAGCGCGGTGTTCGGCCGCCTGTGGTGCGGGTACTTCTGCCCGCAGACCGTGTTCCTGGAAGAGTGGGTGCGCCGCGTCGAAGCGTTCGTCGAAGGCGACGGCCCGACCCGCTGGCGCCGCGATCAGGGCCCGTGGACCGCCGAGAAGGTGGCCCGCAAGACGGCCAAGGTCGCCATCCTGACCGTGCTCGCGGTGACACTGGCGATGACCGTGCTGTCGTACTTCGCGGGCGCCCGGAACCTCTGGACGGGCGCGGCTGGCCCCGTCGACTACACGCTCGTGGGCATCCTCACCGCCGGTGCGCTCGCCGACTGGCTGTGGTTCCGCGAGCAGCTCTGCATCTACCTCTGCCCGTACGCGCGGTTCCAGAGCGCGCTCACCGACCAGGACAGCCTGATGGTGGGCTTCGACCCGCACGTCGACATCGGGAAGGGCAAGAGCGCGGCCGACAAGGGCGACTGCATCGACTGCCGGAAGTGCGTGACCGTGTGCCCGATGGGCATCGACATCCGCGACGGCTTCCAGCTCGAGTGCATCAACTGCGCGCGCTGTGTCGACGCCTGCACCGACGTGATGGCGCATTTCGACAAGCCCTCGCTCGTCCGGTACACCACGATGGCGATGGACGAGGGCCAGCCCCGTCGCATCGTGCGCCCGCGCACCGTGGTGTACGGCGCCATCATCACGGGGATCGCGGCCGTGCTGCTCGGGAGCATCCTGCTGCACAACCCGATCGAGGTCACCGTCCATCGCGCCGGTACGCTGTACCAGATCGACGACGACGGCTCCGTGCGGAACACGTTCCTCCTGCGCGTCGTCAACAACGACCCGTCCGAGACCCACGCGTTCGCGGTCGGTGTGCAGGGGCTGGCCGACCTCCAGGTCTCCGTGCCCGTGCTCGTGCTGGCTCCGGGCGAAGACCGCACCGTTCCGCTGGTCGTGCGGGTGCCTGCCGACAGCGTGCAGAACACCACGGACATCCAGATCCTCGTGCACACCAACGGCGAGTCGCGCACCGTCGAGACCACGTTCACGGGCCCGATGGGCGGGGGGCAGGGATGAGTGACGACCCTCGGACGTTCACCGAGCGCGGGCTGTGGTTCCCGCTCGGAATCGCCGTCGGGCTGGGCCTGATGGTGCTCTGGAACCTGTTCTTCATCTCGCAGGCCCTCTCCACCGCGCCCGACGTGAGCCCGTCGTACACCCACGCGCTGGAGCGCTGAGATGGAGGCGCCCGCCACCGGTCGCTGTCCGCACTGCGACGCGAGCGTGCTGTCTCCCACCGACACGTTCTGCTGCTCCGGATGCGAGGTCGCGTGGGCGCTCGTGCACGAGGCCGGTCTCGAGGCCTGGTACGAGCGGCGCGAGGTCCCCGGGCAGCGCCCGGAGGGCTTGAGCGGCGCGTGGGATGCGGTGGAGCCTCGCCGGGCTGCCGATGGCTCGTGCGAGGTGAGCCTGGTGGTCGACGGGCTGCGGTGCGCGTCCTGCACGTGGGTCGTCGAGCGATTGCTCGAGCGCGCCGACGGGGTGGAGCGGGCCACGGTGTCGTACGCCACGGGGCGCACGCGGGTGGTGTTCGATCCCGCACGCACCGATGTGCGAAACCTCGCACAGGTCATCGCGGACGTGGGGTACTCGCCCCGACCCCTGGATGCGCCCGCACCGTCGGACGATCTGCTCGGTCGCCTCGGGATCGCGGCCTTCTGCACGGCGAACCTCATGCTGCTGTCCGCGAGCCTGTACGCCGGGTGGGCCGACGGGATGGAGGCGCGCTTCCAGGCGCTGTTCCGCTGGGGATCTCTCGCTCTGGCCACCCCCATCGCGATGTACGCGGCAGCTCCGTTCTTCCAGGGAGCCTGGCGCGGGCTCCAGGTGCGAGCGGTCGGGATGGACGTGCCCATCGCGCTCGCGGTGTCCGTGCTGTACGTGCACGGCGGGCTCCAGACGCTCGCCGGCGCCGAGGGGTACCTCGACAGCCTGGGCATGCTGGTCACGCTGCTGCTCGCGGGCCGGGTGCTCGAGAAGCGCGGCCGGCGCGCGGCGGCCGAGGCCAGCGCGGCGATCGCGGCGGCCCTCCCGGTGTCCGCACGCCGACGTACGGTGCGCGGCGTGGAAGACGTGCTCGTCGCAGCCCTGGTGCCCGGCGACATCGTCGAGGTGGGCGCGGGAGAGGAGGTGCCGGCGGACGGTGCCGTGGTCGACGGGCGTGCCGCGGTGCAGATGGCGATGGTCACCGGGGAGACCGAGCCCGTCGACGCGGGCCCGGGCACCGCGCTGGTCGCGGGGGCCTCGGTGATCTCGGGGTCCGTGGGCCTGCGCGTGGAGCACGTCGGCGCGGACACGGTGGCGATGCGCATGGCGGATGCGGTGCGCGAGGCGTCGTCCCGTCCGCTCCCCCCGAACCCCGTCGACCGCCTGGCGCCCGCGTTCACGGTGGGGGTGCTCGCGCTGGCAGGGGTCGCAGGGCTCGTGTGGGCGCTGCTCGCCGGGCCTTCGCGCGGCATCGAGGTCGCCGTGGCCGTGCTCGTGGTGGCGTGCCCCTGTGCGCTCGGCCTGTCCGTGCCGCTCGCGGTCGCGTCGGGTCTCGGCGCCATCGCGCGCAGGGGAGTGGTGCTGCGAGATGGCGCCCAGCTGCTCACCCTCGCCGACGCACGCACGCTCGCGATGGACAAGACCGGCACGGTCACCGGCGGGCAGCCCGTCGTGCTCGGGGCTTCCGACGACGTGCTCCAGCTCGCGTCCGCGCTCGAGCGTTCCAGCCGACACCCGGTCGCCCGCGCGCTCCTGGCCGAGTCCGAGCGGCGGGGGCTCCCGCTCGCGCTGCCGGAGTGGGTCGAAGAGGTGCCCGGGGTCGGCATCCGCGGTCGTGTGAGCGGCCGTTCGCTGGTCCTGCGGAGTGGCGGTCCAGGCGCCGTCCTGCTCGAGGAGGAGGGCCGGCCTCTCGGTCTGGTCCGGCTCGGCGACCGCCCCCGCGACGATGCACGCGCCGCCATCGCGCTGCTCGAGCGCGCGGGCCTGCACACCGTGCTCCTGTCGGGCGATCACCCCGAGGTCACCTCGCGCATCGCCGAGGCGGTCGGGGTGCAGGAGGCCCGCGGGGGGCTCACCCCGGAGGCCAAGTCGGAAGCGCTCGCCGCCCAGCCCGGTCCCGTCGTGTTCGTGGGCGACGGCCTCAACGACGGCGCAGCGCTCGCGGCGGCCGACGTGGGGCTGTCCATGCACAGCGGGGTCACCAGCAGCCTGCTGATCGCGGACGGAGTCGTCACCCAGGCGGCCCTGCGCCCCGTCGTCGCGGCCGTGGCAGGCGCCCGGGCGACCCGTGACACCGTGCGCGCGAACGTCACGCGCTCCCTCGTCTACAACGCCGTCGCGGTCGGGGCCGCCGCGCTGGGGTTCGTGAATCCGCTCGTTGCGGCGGTGCTGATGCCGCTGTCCAGCGCGCTCGTCATCGCGGGCGCGCTGTCCGTCGACCGCCGCCTCGCGGCACTGGAGGCCTCGTGGACATCCTCCTGATCCTCATCCCCGTCGCCATCGGTCTCGGTGCCGTGTTCGCGACCTTGTTCGTGCTGGCGGCCCGCTCGGGGCAGTTCGAGGACCTCGACGACCCGGGGACGCGCATCCTGCACGACGACTGAGCGAGGATGGCGCATGAGTGACGCCCTCACCGAGCTGAAGACCTGGGTCCGCTACACCGCCGACGACGAGGCCCGCCTCGCCGCGTGTGCCGAGCTGATCGAGCCGCACGTGCCGCGCATCATCGACCGGTTCTACGAGGAGATCCTGCGCCATCCGGGCTCGAGCTCCGTCATCGACGGTCCCGATCAGGTCGCACGCCTGAAGACCAGCCTGCGTGGGTGGCTGAACGAGGTCTTCCGCGGCCCGCACGACGAGGCGTACGCCCACCGCAGGCGCGCGATCGGTCACCGGCACGTCCAGGTGGGGCTCCCGAACCGCTACATGGTGATGGCGATGCACCTGGTGGAAACGGAGGTCGGGCAGGTGTTGCGGGCCTCCCTCGAAGACCCGCTGCCCGCGCTCGACAGCGTGCAGAAGGTGTGCTGCATCGACCTCGCCCTGATGACGGGCACCTTCGTGGAGAGCCGCGAGCAGCTCCAGCTCGACACCCTGCACAGCCTGCTGGTCGAGCATCTCCGGGTGGCCGTGCTCCTGGTCGGCGCCGACGGCAACGTGCGTTCCGCGACCCGCGCCAGCGGACTCGTGATCGCGGGGGGCGACGTCATGGGTCGACCGTGGACCGAAGCCCTGCCGACGGGCCTCCTGGAGGCCTCGTCGCTCGAGAGGCACGTGGAGCGGGGGCTCGCGCACCGTCGCGAGGTGACGCTCCCGCGGGTGGACGTGTCGCAGGACGGAGGGCTGCGCAGCTTCCGCGTCCACGTGGTGCCCCTCGAGCACGAGCTCGCGCGCTTCCTGATCCAGATCGAGGAGCTCACCGACGCCGTGGAGCTGGAAGCGCGGCTGCGGCGGTCGGAAGCGCTGGCGCAGCTCGGCACGCTGTCCGCAGCGGTGGCACACGAGCTGCGAAACCCGCTGGCGGGCATCAGTGGCGCCCTCCAGGTGATCACGCGCACGATCGACCCCGACTCCGCGCACTACCGGATCCTCGTGAAGGTCGAGAGCGAGGTGCATCGCCTGAACGACCTCGTCACCGACCTGCTCGCGTTCGCGCGTCCCGGGACGGCCACCCTGCAGACCGTCGATCTCGCACAGCTGGTCGACGAGGTCGTGGAGCTGGTGGTTCCCGCACATCCCCGCGTGCACGTCGACGTCGGGGGGCGCGGGCTCGCTCAGGCCGACCCGAACCTGGTGCGCCAGATCCTCCACAACCTCGTGCGGAACGCAATGGACGCGATGGGGGGCGAAGGCACGCTGAAGATCGACATCGAGCCGGGCCGCATCGTCGTGCAGGACTCCGGTCCGGGCATCCCGAAGGACCGCTGGGTGTCGTCGTTCGAGCCGTTCGTCACGACCAAGACGCGCGGAACGGGCCTGGGGCTCGCGATCAGCGCGCGCTCGGCGGACGCGATGTCGGCCACCCTGAGGCTGAAGGAGGGCCCGATGTCGGGCGCGTGCTTCGAGCTGTGCCTGCTCGACCGCCCGGCGCCGATCAGCTCTTGAGGTCGTACTTCTCCATCCGGTAGCGGAGCGCGTAGCGGCTGATGCCGAGCAGTCGGGCGCTCGCGGACTGGTTGTACTGCGTGCGCTCGAGGGCCTGGACGAGCAGGCCACGCTCGACGGCGTCGAGATCGACGCCCTCCTCGGGCAGCACGAACGGGCAGCCGGACCCCTGGCGGACGCCCGGCCGGGCGAACTGGATCTCGGGCGGAAGGTGCCTGGCCCGCACGATGCTCTCGGGGGCGAGCAGCACGAGGCGCTCGAGCACGTTGCGCAGCTCGCGCACGTTGCCGGGCCAGTTGTAGGCCTGCAGGCGCTCCATGGCTTCGCCGTCGACGCCCTTCAGGTCGCGGTTGAACCGGGCGTTGTAGGTCTGCAGGAAGGTGTCGATCAGCAGTGGGATGTCGGTGCGCCGGTCGCGGAGGGCCGGAAGCTTGATCGCGATCACGTTGAGCCGGAAGTAGAGGTCTTCGCGGAACCGTCCGGCTTCGACCTCGGCTTTCAGGTCGCGGTTGGTGGCCGCGATGATGCCGACATCGAGCGGCGTCCGCTTCGTGCCCCCGACGCGCTTGAACGTGCGGTCTTCGAGGGCGCGCAGCAGCTTGCTCTGGGTGCCGAGGGGCAGCTCTCCGATCTCGTCGAGGAAGGCGATGCCGTTGTCGGCGATCTCGAACAGACCGCGCTTCGTGGTCTTCGCGTCGGTGAACGAGCCGCGCTCGTGCCCGAACAGCTCGCTCTCGATGAGGTTCTCCGGAAGGGCCGCGCAGTCGACCGCGACGAACGGACGGTCGCGACGGGGCCCGCGTGCATGGATGGAGCGCGCGAGGACGTCCTTGCCCGTGCCGCTCTCTCCGGTGAGCAGCACGGTGGGCGCCTGCACGGTCTCGAGGCGGCGCAGGGTCTCGAAGAGCGGCTCCAGGACGGGCGCTGCGCCGACGAACTCGCCGTAGCCCTCGCTGGCGCGGCGCCGCAGGTAGTGCACCTCGTGGCGGAGCTTGTCGGTCTCGAGGGCGTTCTCGATGGCGAGGGTCACCTCGCGCACGTCGAACGGCTTCTGCAGGTATCCGGACGCGCCGAGGCGGGTCGCTTCCACCGCGGTGTCGACGGCCCCGTGGGCCGTGAGCACGAGCACGGGAAGGGTGGCGCCGGTGCGGCGGAGCTCCCGGATCGCGGTGAGGCCGTCCATCACGGGCATCTTGAGGTCGGTGAGCAGGAGGTCCGCGCCGTGCTTCGCGACGAGATCGATGGCCTGCTGTCCATTCTCGGCGGGAATCGCGACGTACCCCTCGGATTCGAGGTGTGCTGTGAGCGACCAGCGGATGAGTTCCTCGTCGTCACACACGACGATGGTGGGCTTCATGGCGTCTCTCGGGGGTGTACAGGTGTGGGATATGACACAGGTGGTGTGCGATCACGCAACCGACGCGTGGAGCGCGGGCTGAGCGAGGTAGCGGTCGAACACGGCGGCGACCTGGCGGACGAAGTCGACCCCGGCCGGCTGGACGGCGATCCCGGTGTCGTCGATGCGAACGAGCCCGTCGTGGACCATCGGCTCGAGGGCTGCGACGGCCTGTTCGCGGGCGTCGCCCGCGATCCCGCCGTCTTCCCAGCGCGCCGAGCCGCAGCACATCAGGTCGTGGATGAAGCGGCCCGTGCGGCGGTCTTCGTCGGTGAGGCGCCAGCCTCGCACGACGGGGAGGGTCGCGCGGGCGATGCTGTCGGCCCAGCGCCCGGGGTCGCGGTCGTTCTGGGTGAACAGGCCGTCGATGTGCCCGATGGCACTGGGACCGAGCGCCAGCAGGTCGAGGTGCGCATCGGTCGTGAAGCCCTGGAAGTCCCGGCCGAGTCGGCCTTCACGCGCCGCGACCGCGAGCGGATCGGACGGGACCGCGAAGTGATCGAAGCCGATGCGGCAGTAGCCGGCGCTCGTGAGCCGCTCCACGGCGTGGCGCATCAGCGTGTCGCGCTCCATCGGGCCCGGCAGACCGGCCCGCTCGAGGTGCTTCTGTGCGGGGCGCAGGCTCGGGATGTGTGCGTACTGGAACACCGCAAGGCGGTCGGGCTGGACGCCGAGCACCGTGTCGAGCGTGCGGTCGAGCGTCTCGCGCGTCTGGTGGGGGAGTCCGACCATCAGATCGAAGTTCACGGAACGGGCCCCGCCACGCCTGAGGATGTGGGTGATCTCACCCACCCGCTCTCGCGGCATCGGGCGGTTCACGGCCTCCTGGACCACGGGCTCGAGGGTCTGCACGCCGAGCGAGAACCGGCGGAACCCGAGCTCGAGGAACGTGTCCAGGTGCGCATCCGTGACCGTTCGGGGATCGAGCTCGCTGGCGTACTCCGGACCGGTCGCCGCGGGGGGCAGCACGGCTTCGAGGCCGCGCACGAGCCGGACGAGCGCGTCGGTTTCGAGGAAGTTCGGCGTTCCTCCTCCGAGATCCAGTCTTCGCATGCGGGCGTCGGCGGGCAGGTGGGGCGCCAGCAGGTCGAGCTCGGCGAGCACCCGGTCGACGTGCTCGGCCCCGATGCGGGTGTCGCGGCGGATGACCGTGTTGCACCCGCAGTACCAGCAGAGCTTCTGGCAGAACGGCGTGTGCACGTACACCTTGAGCTCCCGCGAAGCCCCGCCGAGCGCGTCGCGCACGTCTGCTGGGCCCACCGGACCGAAGTGGTTCGCCGTCGGGTACGACGTGTAGCGGGGCGCAGGGCCGCCGTAGCGCAGGATGAGGTCTTCGCGGCTCGACGTCATGTCGGTCCTCCCGGTCCTCGATGCGTAAAGCAACATCCGTGCCGGCCGCTGGTTACCGATCCTCCATGGTGCTCCTGATGTCCCTGCTCGCGCTCGCATCCGACGATCACGCGGAGGTCCGTGGCATCACCGTGTCCACGCCCACGTACGGGCCCGAGTGGGGCTCGCCGGCGATGGAGCGCACGCTCGATCGGCTCGCCGAGCTCGGCGTGAACTGGATCGCCTACCACCCGTACGCGGCCGTCCAGACCGACGGAAGCGTGGGTGGTCGCCGCATGGGAGCCGATCCCTCGCCCGCCTGGGTGGTGGCACCCATCGAAGCGGCCCATGCCCGCGGCATCAAGGTGCTGGTGAAGCCCCACCTGGCCCACTGGGGCAGCGGGTTCTCGTGGCGGGGCGACATCCGCTTCGACGACCCCGAGGCGGAAGCGCGGTTCTTCCGCGAGTACACCACCTGGATCACGGCCGTCGCAGAGCGGTGCAAGGGCGCCGACGCGTTCGCGGTGGGCACCGAGCTCGACGGCACGGTGCGCAACGAGGCCGCCTGGCGCGAGGTGATCGCGTCCGTACGGGGGGTGTTCCCCGGCAACCTCACGTTCGCCTCGAACTGGGACCAGTACGAGCAGGTCCCGTTCTGGGACGCCCTCGACACCATCGGCATCCAGGCGTACTTCCCGGTCGCCTCGGGCGGAACGCCCAGCGACGCCGAGCTCGAGGCGGGCTGGGACCGCGTGCTGCGGCGGGTGGGCGAGGTCTCCGAGCGCTACGGCAAGCCCGTGGTGTTCACGGAGCTCGGGTACGACGCGTCACCGATGGCGGCGGCCGAGCCCTGGGCGTCGGGGACCGGCGGCGAGGACGTTCAGGAACGCGCGCTGTCGGTGGCGCTCCGCAGGGTGGCCGCCGATCCGACCGTGCGCGGCGCGTTCCTGTGGAAGTGGTTCCCCGGAGAGCTCGAGCACGGCGACTTCCGCCTGTCGCGCCCCGAGATCCAGGAGCTCATCCGGGGAGCGTGGGGGCGGCGCCCGCAGTGAGGCCGTGCAGCACGAACGCGATGGTGGCTTCACTCATCGTCTCGGTGGTGATCTGCTGGCCCGCCATCTCCTTCTTCTCGTGGATCTTGTTCTGGAGCAGGGACACGAGGCCGTGCATCGAGGACCACACCGCGAGGCTCGGTGCCATGGGCTCGGACCCCGCGAATGCGCCGGACGCCTGACCGTACTGGACGGCCATCACGAGCGTGCCGAACGCCGTGGATCCGGCCTCCTGCAGCGACGGGTAGGCTTCGACCGGACAGAACTCGGCGCCGAACATGAGCCGGTAGATCGCGGGCTGCTCGAGACCGAACCGGACGTACGCGTGACCCATCGCCCGCATGCGCTCGACGGGATCCTCGTGTGCCGTGGCGGACTGGAGCGCGTCGATCAGCATCGCGAAGCCGCGCCCCGCGAGCTCGGCCAGCATGGCGTCTTTGTTGGGGAAGTGGTGGTAGGGCGCGGCCTGGGAGACGCCCGCGTGCTTCGCGACCTGCCGCAGCGACAGACCGGCCACGCCCGACTCGGCGATGAGGCACTTCGCCGCGTCGACGAGCGCTTCCCGCAGGTTGCCGTGGTGGTAGTGGTCGCGATGGTCCGTCATGGACTCGAGTATAGCCGCCCGCTCGGACATGGAGCCCTCCTGGCATCTTAACGCCGTTCACTTTTTTCTTGACGCTGTTAAGATGCCCGCCTAACTTAACGTCGTCAAGATGGTGGACCGCGTTCCACGGAGGGTTCCGATGTCACCTCGTCTTCCCATGATCCTGGCGATGGCCGTCCTGTCGGGCTGCATGAACACCCACGCCGAGACCCACGTGTCCGAGGCGCAGGTGGTCCGTGTCGCGCGCGTCACCGAAGGCGAGCCCACGGCGGTGCTCACGCTCCAGGGGGTCACCCGCGCGGCAGACCGTGCGCGGCTGGGCTTTCCGGTGGGGGGCCGCGTACAGAGCCGGTCGGTGCGCGTGGGCGACCGGGTGCAGCGCGGCGACGTGCTCGCGCGGCTCGATCCGCGGGGCTGGCAGAACGGCGTGTCCGCGCAGTCGGCTCGTGTCACCGAGCTGAACGCGCGCATCGCCCAGCTCGACCGCGACCTCGCCCGGCTCGTGAAGCTCGAGGCCACGGGGTCCGCGGTGGTCGCCGAGCGCGAGCGCCTGCAGACGGAGCGGGATGCCGCCGTGTCGGCGTTGGGCTCGCTCGACGCCCAGCTCCAGGAAGCGCGCCGCCAGCTCTCCGACAGCGTGCTCACCGCGCCGTTCGACGGGGTGGTCGTGGCCGTCGCGGCCGAGCCCGGCGAGACCGTCGGTGCGGGCACTCCGGTCGTCGAGCTCGCGGGGGAGGGGCTCGAGGTCGCGGTCGAGGTGCCGGAGGGCGCCTGGGTTCGGCTCACCTCCGACACGGTCGCGCGGGTGCGTCTGCCCGCGCTCGACCTCGTGTCCGACGCTTCACTGGTCGACCTCGCGGGCGCCGGTGGCGGGCGCGGCGGGCTGTTCCCGGTCGTCGTGGCCCTGCCGGCCGGCGACCGGCGCGTGGCCGGGCTCACCGCGGAGGTGCAGCTCGAGATCCCCGTGGAATCGGGCCTGATCGCGCCCGTCCGCGCCATCGTCGACCCCACGGGCGAGGCTCCGGCCGTCTTCCAGATCGACGATGGCGTCGCGCACCGCATGCCCGTCGCGCTGGGCTCGCTCCACGGCAACGGCGTGGTCGTGCGCGGTGTCGATGCCGGGGCCGAGGTCGTGGTCGCCGGCCATGCCCAGCTCGCCGACGGTCAGGCGGTCGAGGTGCTCCGTGATTGAAGCCCTTCTCCAGCGCACCCGGCTCATCGCCACGCTGGTCGCGCTGCTCACCTTCGCCGGCATCACGAGCTGGATCACGATGCCCCGCCAGGAAGACCCGTCGTTCGCGGAGCGGTTCGCCACCCTGCTCGTGCCGTTCCCCGGTGCCAGCGCGCTCGACGTGGAGCGGCTCGTGCTGGCTCCCGTGGAGGAGCGGCTCGAAGAGGTCACGGAGCTCCGGGAGGTCCGCGCGACCGCCCGGCCCGGTATCGGGGTCTTCCAGCTCCGCCTGGTCGACGCCACCGCGGCCACCGAGACCGACGCCGCCTGGGACGAGGTACGACGCGCCGTCGAGCGCGCGGTCCCCGACCTGCCGGCCGAAGCGTTCGAGCCCACGCTCGACACCCAGGTGGGCGACCCCGCCACGGCGGTCGTGCTGCTCACCGGCTCCGGAGACCCGCTGGTGCTGCGCCGTGGCGCGCGACACCTCGAAGACGCCCTCCAGCACGTGTCCGGCGTCGAGCGGGTCGTGCTGCTCGGCGATCCCGGGCGCCGCATCGAGGTGTCGCTGTCGCCCGAGATGGCCGGCCGGCTCGGCTTGTCCGGCGACGCGCTCGCACAGCAGCTCCGCGCCCGGAACGTCACCGTGCCCGGCGGCAGCGTGGAGGCCGACGGGCGCAGCCTGGTGCTCCGCCACCTGGGAGAGCTCACGAGCGTCGACGAGATCCGCCGCGTGCCCATAATGCTCGCCTCCGGCGCGGCCGTTCCGCTCGACGCCATCGCGACGGTCTCCGAGGTGCCCGATGTGCCGCGCACGTCCCGCATCCTCCACGAGGGCCAGCCCGCCGTGGGCATCGCGGTGATCCCCGTGCCCGAGCAGGATCTCGTGGCGCTGGGCGGTCGCATCCAGGCGGCCCTCGATGCGGCCGCACCCGACGTGGAGCCCCTGCACACCGAGCTGTTCGCGTTCCAGCCCGAGCTCGTGCGCGACCGCATCGGCGGTCTCACGCAGTCGCTCGTGTTCGGCGTGCTGATCGTGGCCGGAGTGCTGATGGTGTCGATGGGGCCCCGCATGGGCGTGGTCGTCAGCGCGATCGTGCCGCTCGTCGCGGTCGCCACCATCGCCGTGTACGCCATCGGCGGCGGCGTGCTCCACCAGATCTCCATCGCGGCCCTCGTGCTCGCGCTCGGCCTGCTGGTCGACAACGCCATCGTCGTCGCGGAGTCCGTGCAGCAGCACCTCGACGCCGGGCATCCGAACCCCGCGGGCGCGGCCGTGCGCGAGCTCGCCTGGCCGCTCGGCACCGCCACCGGAACGACCGTGGCCGCGTTCGTGCCGATGCTGCTCGCCGAGGGCGGCACGGCCGACTTCACGCGCACCATCCCGCTGGTCGTCATCCTCGCGCTCGTCCTGTCGTACGGGTACGCGCTCGTCGTCACTCCCGCGCTCGCGACCCGCCTCCTGCGCCCGTCCACCGGGGGGCCCGGTCGGCTCGAGGCCATCGGGCGCCGCATCGCGTCGCTCACCGTCGATCGCCCGCGCACCGTGCTCACGCTCGTGTTCCTCGGCGTCGTGGCGTCCGCAGGCCTCGCCGCGTTCGTGCCGGGCGAGTTCTTCCCGATGTCCGACCGCGACCGCGTCATCGTCAGCATGACGCTGCCCGAGGGCACCCACGCGACCACCACCGAAGCCACGGCCGCCGAGATGCTCGCGGTGTTTCGCGCCGATCCGGCCGTCAGCACCGGCACGGCGTTCGTGGGCGGCGGGCTGCCGCGGTTCTACTACAACCTGAACGACAACCCGAACAGCCCGCACCACGCGGAGATCGTGCTCACCGCGCCCGACGCCGACCTCGACGCGCTCGTCGGGCGCCTGCGCCACGAAGCCCGCCGCTGGCCCGACGCCACCGTGGTGCCGAAGCGCCTGCAGCAGGGCCCGCCCGTGGGGGCTCCCGTGCAGATCCGCGTGCACGGCACCGACCTCGCGTCGCTGGGCGAGGCCGTCGAAGCGGTCGCCCGGAACCTGCGCGCCTCCGACGGAGCCCGCGACGTGCGCCACGACCTCGGGATGGGCGTGCCCACGCTGGAGTTCGCCATCGACGACGCCTGGACGGGCCGGGTCGGGGTCGGGCGCGCCTCCGTGCCGCTCGCCACCCTCGGCCAGACCCACGGGCTCGACGCGGGCGTGATCCGCAACGGGTCCGATCCCATCGGCATCCGCGTGACCACGCCCCTCGGCGAGCACACCGACGCCGACCGCCTGCGCACCGTGCCCGTGAGCACCCCGGTCGGGCCGGTCCCGCTGATGCAGCTCGCCGACATCGTGCCGCGCTGGCGCCCCGCCGCCATCCACCACCGTGACGGTGTGCGCGAGGTGTCGGTGTCCGCCGAGCTCGAGCCCGGCGCGACGTTCGGCTCCGTGCTCGCGAGCTTCGAGACGCTCCCCCTCGATCTGCCGCGCGGCGTGTCGATCTCGTACGGCGGCGACGCCGAGGGGTCCGGCGAGGCGAACACGGCGATCTTCCGCACGCTGCCGCTCGGTGTGGGCCTGCTCGTGTTCTTCCTGCTGCTCGAGTTCGACAGCTTCCGTCGGCTCGCCATCATCCTCACGACCGTTCCGCTCGCCGCGACGGGCGTGGTCCCCGGGCTCGCGTTCACCGCGCAGCCGTTCGGATTCATGTCGATGCTCGGCGTGATCGCGCTCGTCGGCATCGTCGTGAACAACGCCATCGTGCTGCTCAACCTCGTGGAGCGGCAGCGCGACGAGGGCGCCAGCGTGTCCGACGCGGTGGCCGAGGCCATCCGGCTGCGGCTGCGGCCCATCCTGCTCACCACGCTCACCACGGTGGCCGGCATGGTCCCGCTCGCGCTCTCCGACTCCGCGCTCTGGCCGCCCCTCGCGTGGGCCATGATCTCCGGCCTGCTCGCGTCCACGGCGCTCACGCTGATCGCGGTCCCCGCGCTCTACACGGTGCTCTTCGACGACACCCCGAAGGCGCCCCGCAAGCGCTGGCTGCCCCTCGCGCTCCTGCTCCCGGCGGCGGCCTCGGCGGCCCCGATGCAGCTCGACGACGTGATCGACGCGGCGGAGCGGGCTCCGCTGGTGGAAGCGGCTGCGTTCGACGCTCGTGGACAGGCGCGCTCGGCCACCGGGGCCTGGCTCGACGCCACCACACCGATGCTCCAGGCCCAGGCCGGGGACCGGTGGCTCCAGGACGACGTGGCGCTCGACACGCCGCTGGGTCCGTTCGTGCAGACCCCGAAGCAGCTCGCCACCGTGGGCATCACCGCGCGTCAGCCGCTGTTCGACCCGTCCGGGTGGGCGGCCGCGACGGCCCGGTCGCACGGGGCCCGCTCCAGCGCGCTCTCGGCGGCTCGCACCCGTGAGGAGGTCCGCAGCGCCGCGGTCGACGGGTTCCTCGATCTGGTGGTCGTCCAGGCGCGCATCGACGCCCTCGAGTCCCAGCGGCTCGCGCTCGTCGAGACCGTGCGCCAGGCCGACGACCTCGTGACGGCGGGTCTCGCGCTCGAGTCCGACGCCCTGCGTGCGAAGGTCGCGCTGGCGGAGGTCGAGCAGGGGCAGGCGCTGCTCGGAGCCCAGCGGGAGGCGCTGTCCTGGGCGCTGTCCGCGCGCCTCGGTCTCGACGAGCCCGTGGAGCCGGTGTTCTCGGACGACGTGGTGTTCGAGCGGTCCGAGCGGCCCGACCTCGAAGCGGTGGAGGCCGCGCGTCGTGCGGTCCAGGCCGAGCGGATCGCCGTCGCGTCGTCGATGCTGCCGCGGGTGACGGCCGATGTGGGCTGGCAGGGCACCGACAACGCGACGCTCGTGAAGTCGAGCTGGTCGCAGGCGGGGATCACGGCGACGTGGGCGCTCGGCGCGGGTCGGCTGGCCGACATGGACGCCGCGTCCGCGCGCATCTCGGCGCTCCGGTCCCGGTCCGACGCGCTGCAGCGGGGAGCGGGGGCCGAGGTGGCCGCTGCGCGGGCGGTGCTCGCGGTGCGGGAGTCCGAGATCGCCGTGCGGGAGCGGTCCGTCGCGCAGGCGGAGGCCGCGCAGCGCGTGCTGTCCGAGCGCTACGGGGCCCAGCTCGCGACGCTCACCGACGTGCTCGGTGCGCAGGCCGAGCTCGCAGACCAGCGCAGCGCTGCGGTCCAGGCGCGGGCGGAGCTCGTGAGGGCGCGCATGGCGCTGGCGCTCGCGGGGGCCTGAGGGCTCAGTCCAAGAGGGCGCGCGCGATGCCCTCGAGGGTGCCGGGCGCGCTCCCTTCGGCCTTGTTGTTGGCCGTGATCCACACGGGCCGCCCGCGGTCGACCGCCCAGCGGACCGCACGCGCGAGGGCGCTCCGCAGGGCGGGATCGGGGTCGACGACGCGATCGAAGGGCGCGTACCGGGACTTCGCGTCTTCGTAGGCCTGGTTGCCGCCGAGGTTCCAGCGGATCACGAGGTTCGGCGCGTCGCCCGCGCGGGTGCGCTGCCACTGGGTCCGCAGGTCGGGCATGGTGGGGTGGAGCGTGAGGCACGGGCTGGCCTGCCGGTCCACGAGGACCTGGGCGAGCGGGCCTTCCAGCAAGGCCGGGGTGCGTACCTCGACCGCCCAGGGCGCGCGGAGCTCGAGGAACCGCGCGAGGCGGTCGTAGAACCGCGGCACGGCGTCTGCGGGCTGGGGCGGGAACTGCAGGAGCACGAGCCCGAGGCGCGCTCCGAGCCCTTCGCGCAGCGGACCGAGGAAGGTGTCCTCCGCCCAGGCGGGGTCGAGCAGGAGGGGGTCGCGCGCAGTGGTGCAGGACGCCGGCGCCTTGACGATGAACCGGAACCCGGGCGGGACCTGCTCGGAATACTCGGCGTACACGGACGGATCGGGCACGCGGTAGTAGGAACGGTCGACGCTGACGGTGCGGAACAGCGGGTGGGCCGCGTACGCGCCGAGCCCGCGGTTCGCGAGGTCGGTGGCGGCGTGCTCGCGCTTCCACACCTGGCCGACCCACCCGGGGAACGACCAGCTCGAGGTGCCGAGGAACACCCCGTCGGGCAGGCGTGTGCCCAGGTCTGCGAGGTCGGACGACGGGTTCGCGGGCTCGATGGCCGGTCCCGCGAACATGGCGAGCTGTGGCTTCCCGGGCATGGGGCCCTCTCACCCGGTGTGCGGGCGCGTGCATCTGTTAGGGCGGGCCGCGGAGGGACCCGATGATCTTCTGGCTGGCGACGATGGACGCCCACGCCACCATCGTGAACGTGCTGACGCCCAGTGTGGGCGTGCTCGAAGACGGCTGGCACGGCTCGGTGAAAGCGGGCGGCGTGGTGCTGTCGGGCAACGAGAAGCAGCTCGGCGCGAACCTGGCGGCGGGCGTGCAGTACAAGAAGCAGCGCCACCTCACGTCGCTGAAGGCGTCCGGCGACGTCACGCAGGCGTTCGGCGACATCGTCGCGCAGAAGGCGTTCACGAACGCGCGCCACCGCTGGATGTTCGCGGAGCCCGTGTCCGCCGTGGGTTTCGTGCAGGTCGACCACAATCGGTTCCGCGGGCTGCTCGTGCGCGACCTCGCGGGCGCGGGCGTCGACATCCGGACGTTCCGGAACGACTGGACCGAAGCGCACCTCGGGCTGACGATGATGGGCGAGCACCAGGTGCACGGAGAGGGGTTCGTGGACGACGATGCGGGCCTGCACGCGCGGATGAGCAACTACTTCACGGTGGCCGTGAAGTCGGAGTCGGTGGTGCTCGCGAGCACGACCTTCTACCAGCCGCGCGTCGATCAGTGGGCGAACAACTGGCGCTTCCTGGAGGAGCTGTCGTTCACGATCGACATCAGCGAGCACCTCGACTGGAACGTGCTGTTCCGGCTGGAGCGCGACTCGAGCCCGCCCACGGGGGTCGAGCCGCTGGACCTCGCGCTGAAGTCGGGGTTGGTGCTCGGGTTCTAGCCTTCGCCGAGGAGGTGGCCGGAGCGCTGGCGCTTCGTGCGCAGGTAGTGGCCGTTGTGCTCGGTGAGCGGCATCTCGTGCGGCACGCGGGCGGCATCGATGCCGTGCTGCTGCAGGGCTTCGAGCTTCTTCGGGTTGTTCGTCATCAGCTGCACGCTCTGGATGCCGAGCGCGTCGAGCATGCCGGCGGCGGCCCGGTACTCGCGCAGGTCGTCGGGGAACCCGAGCGCATGGTTCGCGTCGACGGTGTCGAGCCCGGCATCCTGCAGGGCGTACGCGCGGATCTTGTTCGTGATGCCGATGCCGCGGCCTTCCTGGCGGAGGTAGAGCAGCACGCCGGACCCGTGCTCGGCGATGCGGTCGAGCGCGGCATGGAGCTGGGCGCGGCAGTCGCAGCGCTTCGAGCCCAGCACGTCGCCCGTGAGGCACTCGGAGTGCATGCGCACGAGCACGTCGGACGCGCCCTCGACCTCACCCATGACGAGCGCCACGTGCTCGCGGCCGTCGACCGGGTTGTCGAACGCCACGATGCGGAAGTCGCCGTGCTCGGAGGGCAGCGAAGCCGTGGCCAGCGGGCGGATCGTGGAGGGGGTGTGTGCGGGCTCTACCAGTGCGGACATGGGGACTCCGGGTCGGTGTCACGGAGACCGTAACTCGTATTGTTCAGAACATATTCAACAAGTGCGCGAAACGCGTTCAGTCCCGCACGGGAAGCGGGACGATCCGCCAGGTCTTCCGTTGATACTCGGCGTACTCGGGGTACTTGGACAGGGTGATCCACTCGGTGAACCGGGTGGACCCGTCGAACAGCAGGGTGAGCAGGATCGGCCCGGCGAGCGTCCAGTGCAGCGGGATGCCCGACGCGACCACGGCGAACGCGTACACCACCCACCACTGCGCGACCTCGAAGAAGTAGTTCGGGTGGCGGGAGTAGCGGAACAGCCCGTCGGTGCGGAAGTTCTGCACGGTCTCGCCCCGCGCGAGGGCGGCGTGCTTGGCGGTCTGGAAGTCGTACTGCTGCTGGTCGGACACGAGCTCTCCCGCGAGCAGCCCGATGAACAACACGGCGAGCCCGGCGTCGAGCGGCCCGAGCGGCGTGGGGTGCTCGCTCATGGTGTGCATCGGCGCGACGATCAGCCACACGAGCAGGTTCTGGTACGGCGAGATGAACGTGGCGTTGAACACCTGGAACCCGACCGGTCCGAGCTTCTCCTTCAGGATCGCCCACCGGTAGTCCTCGCCGCCCTTCGCGTACCCGCCCCGACGCCAGAAGTTGAACGTGAGCCGGGCGCCCCACGCGCAGATCAGGACCGCCACGAGGTCGAGCCGGGCGTCCCGGAAGCCCGCGCCGGCCGCGGTGAGCACGGCGTACACGGGCGGAGCGACGGACCAGATGCGGTCGACCCACGAGTACTCGCGCGTGACGACCGACAGGATCCAGGTGGTGAGGATGACGAGGACGAGCAGGCCGCTCAGGGCCAGGAAGGGCGACATGCCGGCCGTTCTATCACTCGCTCGGTGTCGTCCGCGGCTCGATGTGTGTTCCATCCGGACGCTCGATCGGCTCGTGCCCGGCCACGTAGTGCGTGTCGACCTCGGCGAGGGCCCGGCGCTCGTTCTCCTCCACGAGCCCGGCGACGGTCATCAGGGCCCACTGGGTGCCGGCTTCGTCGGGGATGTTGCCGCCGACGCTCGCGCGCGTGTGGTAGACGATGAGGTTCCCGCCGTCGATGCCGGCCAGGAGCCAGCCCCCGGTGGTCTCGGGCACCCACACGGCATCCGCATCCTCCAGGCTCGCGCCCCGGCGGTCGGAGATCTTCCAGGTGCGTTCCCACACGGTGCCGTTCGTGGCGGCCAGCAGGTCGCGGTTGCTCGACAGGTCGATCACCCACTGACGACGAGCGAACGGCCATGGGAGGTCGATGCGCTGGTACAGCGTGCGCTGGGCGAACGTGCTGCCGGGCAGGTCTTCGTCGACGTAGCCCGACACGACCTCGAAGTGGCTCTCGTCCTGGATGGCCAGCCAGTACTGGTCGCGCGTGGCGGGCGTCCATCGGGCGGCGAGCACGCGATCCGGCCCGTCGAGACGCTCTCTCCGCTTCACCGTGTGCCCGCTGGCGAGGCGCTCCCAGTCGCGCGCGTCGAACTCCGGCCGGTGCACCCAGCTCGGGTGGTCGAGCGCCTCCCACGCGGCACGCAGGGTGTCGGCGGTGGGCGCGGCGGCAGCGGTGGCGACCCAGCCGATCAAACGGGACCTCCGGCCGTCCTGTATCCCCATCGCGGGCAGGTGCGCGGAGGACGGGGTACTCCACCCCGGGGGTCGAATGGTGCTCTGGCTGGTCGCGCTCATCGGGTGCTCGTGCAACCCGACTCCCGGGCCGTCCCTGTGGGCACTCGGGACTCCCCCCCTGGAGGTCGAGATCGACGCCCCGGCGGGGATGCGCGACGTGGTCGCCCGCGTCGAGGGCGCCGTGGAGCCGGTCTCAGCGATGTGGACGGACGGATCGACCGACATCGAAGGGCTGGTGTTGCCGGCCTCGGGCACCAAGGCCGGTGAGCACTGGACGGTGACGGTGACCGATGGCGGAGGTCGGACGGCCCGCGCCGAGTACATCGTGCCCGGCCCGCTCGGCGGGAACGTGCTGGTGCTGCTGCTCGACGATGTCGGCGTCGACAAGGTGGGCGTCTACGGCGGGACGTACGCGGCGCGCACCCCGAACATCGACGCGCTGGCGAAGACGGGGATCCGGTTCACCAACGCGTACGCGGCGCCGGTGTGCTCGCCCACGCGCTCGATCCTGCTCACGGGTCGGTATGGCCGGCGCACCGGGATGGGCATGATCACGGAGCGCGAGAGTCGTGAGTACGCGCTGTCCGAGGCCGCCATCACGATCCCGGAGGCGCTGGACTCCGCGCCGGGCCCGACATGGTCGAACGGCGCCATCGGGAAGTGGCACCTGGCGGGTCCGGGTGCCGAGAGCTGGGAGACCCACCCGAACCGACAGGGCTTCGACTGGTTCGCGGGGAACCGCGGGAACCCGGAGTACCGCGACGGGCGCGGGTACTTCCACTGGAGTCGGAACCTGAACGGGGTGGTGGAGGACTCCGACACGTACCTCACGACGGCGTCCGTCGACGACGCGCTGGCCCGCATCGCCGACATGCCGGAGCCCTGGTTCCTCTACGTCGCGTTCAACGCACCGCACGTGCCACTGCACCTCCCGCCGCAGGAGCTGCTGTCCGGGAAGATGCGCCGGAACGCCGGGAACAATGCGAAGTACAACGCGATGCTCGAGGCTCTCGACACGGAGATCGGCCGGCTGCTGAAGAGCGTCGATCCGGCGGTGCTCGAGCGCACCACGGTGTTCACGCTCGGCGACAACGGCACGAGCAAGTCGGGGGTGCCGAAGGGGCGGGGTCCCGGGCCGAACCGCATCAAGCACTCGGTGTTCGAGGGGGGGGTGCGCATCCCGATGATCGTGAACGGCCCCCTGGTGTCGGTGCCGGGCTCCACGGAGGACGAGCTCGTGCACGTGGCCGACCTGTTCCCGACGATCGCCGACATCGCGGGACTGCCGCTCGCCGGCGAAGAGGGCGAGCAGCTGGTGCTGGGCGACCAGACGGTGGAGCTCGACGGCCGCAGCCTGATCCCGCTGCTGCGCGGTCAGGACGTCGTCGTGCACGACTTCGTGTACAGCGAGGTGTTCGAACCGAACGGGCCGGGGCCGTACACGAAGGACAACGTGGCGCTGCGCTCCCACACGCACAAGCTGGTGCGGAACGGGCAGCAGGAGTTCCTGTACCGCATCGACGGCTGGTGGGAGGGCAAGGAGCTCCTGCACACGCCGCAGGGGCTCGGTCCGGAGGATCAGGCCGCGTACGACGCGCTGAGCGCGGAGCTCGACGTGCTCGGACGGAAGCTGCTGTACGAAGGGCGCTGACGCGTCAGTGCTTCGGGAACCGGTCGATCAGGTCGGCGGCGAGCTCGCGGTACTGCTCGGCACCCCGGCTGGAGGGAGCGAACGAGAAGATGTCGCGCCCGGCGAGCTGGGCCTGCGCGAGCGTGTCGTTCGCGCCGATGTGCACGGGCAGCACGACATCTCCCCAGCTCGACCGCACGAGCTCCCGCACGGCGTCGTTCGACTTCCGCGTGCGCCCGTCGACGCGGGTGAGCACCACGCCGAGCAGGTCGAGCTTCGGATTCAGCTGGCCCCCCACCTCGTCGAGCGTGCGGAACAGGCCCTCGATGCCCGACACGGCGAGCATGCTGGCCTGGGCGGGCACGAGCACGGTGTCGGCCGCGACCAGCCCGTTCACGGTGAGCGTGCCCATGTTGGGCGGGCAGTCGAGCAGGATGATGTCGTAGTGGCTCCGCGTGATCTCGAGCGCCCGGCTGAGCACGAGCTCCTTGCCGATGCGGTGCGACATGCCGTCCTCCGCGTTCAGCAGGTCGGGATCGGGCGGTGTGACGAACAGGTCGGGGATCTCCGTGCCGGTGCGGATCTCCTCCACCTCGAGCGCGCACGTGGGATCGGTGAGCAGCTCGGACAGCGGTCCGCCGCCGATTCCGACCTGCTCGCGGAGCGCCAGGTTCACGTGCCCCTGCGGGTCGAGGTCGATCACGAGCACGCGCTTGCCGTGGAAGCGTGCCCACGCCGCAGCGAGCGCGACCGTCGTGGTGGTCTTGCCGACGCCCCCTTTCTGCGCGGCGATGGCGACGACCGTGGCCTTACGGTCTCCGTGGGGGAGGGACTTCGCGGGAGTCTCGGGCCGGGCGGTCCGGCTCCAGCGGGAGGTGGCGAGGCGCATGGGGCGGGCTCCGTCTATTGGAGTGTCAACGGTGGGGCCTCGATCATACCTGAAGTCGTGTGGGGAGCAACCCTCTGAGCGAGACGGCCCGCCGCGCTCGGGGGAGCGGGGCGGGCCGGTCGGGTTCGGACGACGACCTAGAACACGGTGGACGTGAAGCTGTAGTCGTTCGTGCAGTAGCTCGTGCCGAACAGGAACACGCGCATGTACACGGGAGCCGCAGCGCCGGTGGTGTTCGTCCAGTCGAGCGTCTCGGAGTCGCCGGTGCCGCTCGAGGAGTCGAGCTGCGTGCCGAGCGCGTCGAGCAGGCGCACGTCGATGTCACCGTCGGCGTCGATGAAGTTGACCTCGATCGAGATGCTCTCGTTCGGCTGGAGCGTCGCCACCTCCCAGTAGTCCTCGTTGCCGTTGTTCACGATGAGGTTGGTGCCGTTCGCGAGCGAGATGGCCGTGGCGATGTCCTCGTTCGGCTCCATACCGTCGTTGATCGAGCAGTCCTCGTCCTGCACGGTGAACGCGTAGGGGATGCAGGTCGCGGCATTCGTGGTGGTGACGCCCACCGTGTAGGTGAGGTCGCCGCCCGAGGTGTTGAACACGTCGACATCGACCGGAGCGGTGGAGTCGGTCTGGAGCGACGTTCCGGCGTCGTCGAACAGCTGGAGCTGCATGTCGCCGAACACGTCGTCGAAGTCGGCCGTGAGCACGAACTTGTGGCCGTTCTGCACGACGAACGAGAAGTAGTCCGCGTCGCCGGTCGAGACGTTGTACGTCGCGCCCGTGTCGGCGCTGGCGGACGCGATGTCGTCGTCGGGCTCGTGCCCGTCGTCGGTGCAGTCGGGCGTGATGTCGTCGACCAGGAGGTCGTACGGGCCACAGATGCCGCTCACGAGCGACACCTTGAGGTAGGCCGTCACGTCGGCGTTCGTGGCGTTCGCGTACGAGACGGGGTTGCCGCTGTCGATGTTCTGAGCGCTGCCGTCGACGAGGTCGACGTCGATGTCGAGCACGGTGTCGTCGTAGCCGAGGCTCACGGACGTGACGGAGTTCGCGGGGAACGTGATCGCCCACCAGTCGTCGTCACCTTCGATGATGCCGAGGTTCGACTGGGTTCCGGACGCAACCGCGCCGACGAGCGTGTCGTTGTCTTCGAACGCGTCTTCGTTGCAGACGTACACGTCCAGGGTCGACGCGAGGTCGTAGGAGGTGCAGTACCCGGAGGTGGCGCTCGGGTAGTAGATGCGGGCGTACACCTCGACGGCGGCCGCCGTGCCGTTGAACCACTCCACCTGCTCGTTGTCGGTGAACGAGGTCGACGAGTCGAGCTCGGCACCGGCGCTGTCGAGGAGCTTCAGCGACAGATCGCCCTGGGCGTCGATGAACAGGGCGTCGACGGTGAGCAGGTTGTTCGGCGGCACGAGGAACGCGTAGTAGTCCTCGTTGCCGGCGGTGAGCGTGAGGCCCGTGGCGTTCGTCACGTCGGCCGCGGTGGCGAGGGTGTCGTTGGGCTCGTTCGCGTCGTCGGTGCAGACCGTGGTGGTGGCCGACCAGTCGTAGGTGTTCATCGAGTTCGTGCCGAGCACGCGAACCTCGAGCACGACGTCGGCATCGACGGCACCCGTGTTCACCCAGCTCACGTACTCGGTGTCGACCACGCCGATGGAGCTGCCGAGCGTGGTGCCGGCGTCGTCGCGGAGCGTGATGTCGATGTCGCCGAGGGCGTCGACGAACGAGAGGTTGATCTCGAGGAACTCACCGGCCGGGACGGTGATCCGCCAGAAGTCCTTGCTCGAGCTGCAGACCACGAGGCCCGTGCCGCCCGTGCTCGCGATCGCCGTCAGGGCGTCGTCGTTCGGCTCCATCGAGTCGTCCATGCACTGGAACGCGATGAACCCGGTGTCGGTGTCGGTGTCGGTGTCCGCATCGGTGTCGGTGTCGGCATCCGTGTCGGCATCCGTGTCGGCGTCGGTGTCGGCATCCGTGTCGGCATCGGTGTCGGTGTCGGTGTCGGTCTCGTCGACGGGGTCACCGTCGCTCTTGCAGCCGATGAAAGAGAGCGCAAAAATCAGGGGAAAAGCGGAAAAACGCATGACATCATCCGTGTTTGAACAGGGGTGGACGGCTGGTAGAGCCAGGTCGTCCGTCCCCTTTTTACATGGCCGTGACATGGGCGCCATGTTTGAAACGCGCGTGACCTCCCGCGACTCTGGCGGGTATCCTCGCGACGGGGCCTGTGGACGCGGGCCGGGCGGGGGATTGCGAGATGGACGGAACGTGGAGGACCACGCTCGGCGCGGATGGCCTCCCGCTGGGCGGTGCCGCGATGCCTCCGCCGCGTCCGGGACGCGCGCCGGGGTTGCCCGAGCGGTACGTGGATCTCGGGCACCTGGCCGTCGGCGGGATCGGCGAGGTGCGGCGCGTTCGCGACACCAAGCTCGGCACCGTGCTCGTGATGAAGCTCCAGCGCCGTGGGGCCGGCGACACCCAGCGCCGCCGCTTCGAGCGGGAAGCCCGGCTCACCGCCCGCCTGCACCACCCGAACATCGTGCCGGCGCTCGATCTCGGGGTGCTCGCCAACGGCACGCCGTGGTTCACGATGCCCGAGGTGCGTGGGCGCACGCTGCGGGCCGTGATGGACGAAGGCGCGATGCCGCTCCGGCGCATCGTCGAGCTCGTGGAGGGGGTCGCGCGCGCGCTGGCGTACGCGCACTCCGAGCGGGTCGTGCACCGCGACATCAAGCCGCAGAACCTGATGGTCGGGCGGTTCGGCGAAGTGCTCGTGATGGACTTCGGGGTCGCGCTCGATCTCGAGCACAGTGACGAGGAGCTCGACGACGCGGTGGTCGGCACGCCGCTCTACATGGCGCCGGAGCAGGCGCGCGGCGAGATCGCGCGGTGTGGTCCGGCGCTCGACACGTATGCGCTGGGCGTGATCCTGTACGAGGTGCTCACCGGGTCGGTGCCGTACGACGGTTCCGGCATCCAGGTGTGGCATCAGATCATCGAAGGCCCACCCCCCGATCCCGCCGACCGCCTGCTCGCGGGGCGGTTACCGCCCGACGGTCTGCTTCAGCTCGTGCGCCACATGATGGTGCGCGCGCCCGAGGAGCGTCCCGACACCCTCGCCGTCGCAAACGCGCTCCAGGCCTGGCTCGACGGCGAGGAGCGGCGCGAGCGGGCGAGAGCGCTCGTGCGTGATGCCGAGCCGCTGGCGGCCGAGGTGGAGACCCTGCGGAGTCGCGTCGAGCGCCAGCGGGCCGTGGCTCGCACCGTGCTCGACACGCTCGCCGCCCACGCTCCGCTGGCCGAGAAGGAGCCGGGCTGGCTGCTGGAGGACGAAGCCGACCGCCTGGGCCTCGTGCTTCGACGCACCGAGGCGCAGTACCTGGAGCAGCTGCGCGCCGCCCTGTTCCAGGACCCCGACTGCGACGCGGCACACCGGGGAATCGCGGCGTACCACCGCCGCATGCTCGAGCGCGCGGAGGCCCGGAGCGATGCTCCCGAAGAGGCCGTGCAGGAACAGCTCCTCGTGCTCCACGACCGCGGAGAGCACGCGGCGTTCGTCGAAGGGCGCTCCGCGATCACGCTGCACACAGAGCCGCGCGGTGCCCGCGTGCTGGCCGAGCGGCTCGTGCATCGGGCGCGGCGCTGGCAGGTCGCCGAGACCGTCCACCTCGGGGTCACCCCCCTCGACGCCGCGAGCATCCCCCACGGGAACTGGCGGCTCCGGGTGCAGTCGGCGGGGCGTCCCGACGTGCTCATCCCTGTGCGGCTGCGGCGCGGAGAGCACTGGATCACCGTGCCTCCGGGGTCCTCCGGTCCGATGAGCATCCCGATTCCGATGGCGGTCGCCCCCGACGAGGTGTACGTCCCAGCCGGCTGGTACGAGACGGGAGGGGATCCCGACGCTGCCGACCCCCTGCCCGATGGCTCCGTGTGGGTGCCGGGGTTCGCGATGCAGCGCACGCAGGTGTCGGTCCGTGCCTACCGGGCGTTCCTGGACGATCTCGGGGAGGCCGCCGCGCCGTACCTCCCGGCGTTGATGCCGGCCGACTCGGCTCCGGGCTACCGGTGGGAAGGGCGGTGGGTCCCCATCGAGCCCACCGCCGACACCCTGCCCATCACCCTCGTGCCGCCGCGATCCTGCGTGGCGTACGCGCAGTGGCGGGGGGCTCGCGATGGCTACGACCTGCGGCTCCCCCAGGAGCTCGAGTGGGAGAAGGCCGCGAGGGGGGCGGACGGTCGGGTGTACCCATGGGGCAACGGGTTCGATCCGAGCCTGGCGAACGTGATCCAGCACCTCGAGGGCGCGCCGCAGCCGGTGCCGGTCGGCTCGGTGCCCACCGATGTGTCGGTCTACGGGGTGCACGACCTCGGAGGCAACATGCGGGATGTGTGTGCGACGGCGTGGCGTCCGCCGGGCGCTGCGCCTGCACCGTTCTCCATCGCCGTGCCCGGCGACGACGACCTGTGGGTGGTCCGTGGAGCCCAGTTCAACTCCACTCGCTCGGAGCACGCCGCCAGCCGGTTCGTCACGAACGTGCGGAGCACCACCCGCGTCGCGTCGTTCCGCTGCGTGCGCTCATTGTGAGATCTGGGGCTGCGCGAGCGGGTATTGGAGCGAGCCGGGCAGCGAGCCTGCGGCGAAGGCGAGCACATCGCCCGGGGATATCTTGATCAGCCCGTTCGCGAGGCTGGTGCCGTTCGCCCACCACATCATCTTCACGACGTCGCCGTCCACGTGCACCTCGGTCCATGCCACCAGCGTCCCGTTCTTCTTGACCGTGAAGATCTGCCCGCCCCACTGGGAGGACGGCGTCACCTTGGGGGTGACGAACGCATAGGCGGGGAAGGTGACGTCGGGGTTCGTGACGTGGCCGCTGCTCGCGAACGTGATGGCGAACCCCGAGGACGGGAACCAGGTGTCGTTCCATTTCCACAGGTCGAGCTCCGACACCGCTTCGAACGCGCCGATGGGTGCGCCCTTCGCGCTGATGATTCCGTGGCTGTCGTTCTGGACCTCGAACAAGAACATCGGAGACCTCCGGGTATTTCCACGACCGTAGATGGGCGGGACCCTCCGGCGCAAGGCTCTGCCGCGAAGTGTCCGATGAATGCGAATCCCTGCGGTGGGCGCGCTTTGGGCAGCTGCAGGGCATGGCGGAGCGGGTGTCCGGTAGTATGCGGCGATGCTCGAACGCGTCACGTCCGCGACCGACCGTTTCCTCGACCCGGAGGTCCACGGGGTGGAGCGCGCGCGTCTGCGATTCCTCGTGGGCGCCATGGTGGCTGCAGCGATCAGCGCGGCGGGCGCGGCCGTGGTGATGCTCGCGCTCGGGAATGTCGTGGGCGCCATGGGCGGTCTGCTGGCCGTGCTCGCGAACGGCGCGGCCCTGGCCCTCGTCCGGCGCGGTCGGTCGCTCGGTGCCGCGCTGCTGTTCAACGGCTCGGGTGCGCTCCTGGTGAACGGCTTCGCCCTGACGTCCGGCGGAGCGACGAGCCCGGTGTTCGCGGTGAACGCCGCGATCGTGGCCCTCGCCTCCGCGACGCTCCCCGGGCGCGCGGTCGTGGGGTTCGTGGGGCTGCCCCTCGCCGTCGCGCTGTTCACCGTGCTCGCACCCGAGACCGTCGAGTCCTGGCGGGTGCTGGAGGAGAGCCGCGCGAGCGCCGCGATCTCCCAGATGCTCGGACTCGGGTTCATCTGGCTGATCGTGGGCTCCATGGTCGGGATCCTCGGGAGGGCCGTCGAGACGGCCGCATTCCGCGAGCGGGAGCTGAACGACGCGCTGGAGCGGCTCGAGCGCACGAGCGTGTCGAAGGCCTACATCGACAAGGTCCTGCGGGGTGTTCGCGACATGATCCTCGTGACCGACCCGCACGGGCACGTGCTCGATGCCAACCCCGCCGCGGTCGAGCGCAGCGGGTTCTCGCAGACCGAGCTGCTCGCGATGAACGTCATGGAGCTGGTCGAGGGCACCGGATCGTTCGAGGAGTCGGAGCTCGAGGGGTACAGCTCCCGCATGCGCCACGCCGACGGGCGCATGTTCGCGGTGCTCCTGTCCCGCGGGCGTCTCGAAGGAGGCGCCGGGCTCGTGTGGGCCATCAGCGACATCTCGGTCCAGCAGGCCGCCATGGAGGCGATCCGACGGTCCCACTCCCAGGCGGAGGAGGCCAACGTCGCGAAGAGCCGGTTCCTCGCGACCATGAGCCACGAGCTGCGCACCCCGCTGAACGCCATCATCGGGTACGCGGAGCTGATCGACGACCAGCTCGACGGTCCGCCCGACGTGCTCGAAGACATCCGCCGCATCCGCACCGCCGGGACGCACCTGCTGGGGCTGATCAACGGCATCCTCGATCTGTCCAAGATCGAAGCCGGCAAGCTCCAGGTGTTCCTCGAAGACGTCGAGCCCCGCGCGTTCATCGACGACGTCATCGGCACCGTACGTCCGCACGCTTCCCGGAAGGGGCTCGAGCTCCGCGTCGAGGTGCCGGACACCCTGGGGCTCGTGCGGGTCGACGAGACGAAGACCCGTCAGATCCTGCTGAACCTCATGTCGAACGCCATCAAGTTCACGGGTCGCGGCAGCGTCACGCTGGCGGTCGAGCTGTACGAGCGCGCGGGCACGCCGTGGATCCAGTTCGAGGTGTCCGACACCGGCATCGGGATGAACGAAGCGGACGCCGACCGCGTGTTCGAGCCGTTCGTACAGGGCGACGACACCACCGTGCGCGCGTATGGCGGCACCGGGCTGGGCCTGTCCATCGCGCTCGCCTTCGCGCGCATGATGGGCGGACGGATCGCCGTGCACAGCGAGCTGGGCGTCGGCAGCCAGTTCCGGGTCGACCTCCCGGCAGGGGAACCGGCCTGGGAGTCGCTCGCGAACGGCTGACAGAACGCCGACGCGTGGGCCGTCCGAGGCCCCCGGGCTGACAGACTGGCACCGCAGCGTGCGAACCGCTCGTGTGGGACGGGCCGATCGCGCGGCACGGACCTTGCTCCCCGGCCCGCACACCCTGGAGGTCTCCATGATCCTGTTCTCGTTGCTCTCCCTCGCCCAGGCCGGCGAGCTGTCCGTCACCGCCAGCCTCGGGAAGGACCGCGCGGAGGTCCACCTCGCCGGCGTCACACCGTGCGAGCACCAGGAGGTCCGCCTGATCGCGGGCGCTCACGACGTACGGCTCGTGTCGCGCGCCGCCTCCCCGGAGGACGGGCAGCTGTTCGTCGAGCTCGAGCTCCAGTGGGTCGACGACGACGGCGACCGGGTCGTGGAGGTCGCGCCCAGCGTCCTGTTCGCGATGTCGAAGCCCGCGAGCGTCGAGCTCGACGGACCGGGCGGCAAGGTGCGGGTGCTCGTCGACGGGCGCGGGTTCCCGGCCACTCCGGACGCCCGCTGCCTTCCGTCGTCGGGGCTCACCCGCTAGAAGGGGTCGCCGAAGCCCCCGCGCCCACGGCTCGGGCCGCCGAAGTCATCGTCGGCGAAGCCCGTCTCCGTGACGCTCTCGAACGAGCAGTCGAGGTCGACCAGCACGGGAATCCCGCTGTTCGGCCAGCTCGCGCCCACCACGATGTGCGCGATCTCGTCCTTCACCGGGTCGAGTGCGGGATCCGACGTGACACTGCGCAACGTGCACGTGCTGCCGGGCCCGATCGCGAACGTCATCCGGATCGTGCCGTCGGACGCGACGCCGCGGTCGTACAGGCGTGAGGCGTGCAGGCGCCGGATGTCCATCTCGACATCGGCGACCGTCCGCAGCACCTCCTGCCAGCCGATCTTGTCGCGGCGGCGCAGCTGACCGGGGATGGGGGGACCCTCGGTGACCACCGGTCGCCCCCACTTCAGCACGCTCATCCAGCTCATGACCCGCCTCCCGGAACGAGAGGCAGTCTACCAGCTACTCGGCCCACACCTTGATGGTGCGACCGATGTCCTCCATCATGAAGCGGCACAGGTCGTAGTCGGGGTGGCGGCCCCACACCCACGCGTTCCCCATGTACCCCGACTCCACGGGCTGGGTGCGCGAGCCGGCGGGCGGCAGGTGCATGCGCAGGATGAAGTCGCCGTAGCGCTGCTTGATGGCCTCGACGCCCGTGTACCCCACGATCCGCCCGTCGCGGTTGGGCCGGAGCGCGACCATGCCCGCGGAGAACCGGCGGGACGGGCGCGGGTTGCAGTCGCCGTGCACGACCGCGTTCGCCCACTCGACGTACAGGTCCATGTCGTTCGCCGCGCAGTACAGGTCCCACACGCGCACACCAGGCGGACGCGCGCCGATCTCGCTGAAGAACAGGCCCTTCGGACCCACGAACCACTCCATGTGGGTGGGCGCGGTGTCGATCTGGAGCGCGGTGAGCACCTGGCGGCCGAACACCTTGAGCTTGGTGTAGCCCTCGGAGTCCATGCGGTTCGTGACCATCACGATCGGCGAGCACTCGCGGGTGCGCATCGCTTCGAGCACGTTCGGGTAGTAGTGCGAGATCTGCTCGTACGCGACGCGCCCGTTCACGGTGAGGGTGTCCCAGAAGCCCTCGTGGCCCGTGATGTACTCCTCCATCGTCATCCGGCGCTGCGGGCTCATGCCCGACTCCTCGATCGCGGCCGCCAGGCCCGCCATGTCGTCGGCGCGCCAGGTTCCGGCCGCTCCGGCCGCCGCGAGGGGCTTCAGGATGACGGGGAAGCCCACGTCCTTCACGAACGCCGTGGCTTCGGCCACCGTGCCGACCTCCGCGTTCTTCGCGCAGCGGATGCCGTGCTTCATGAGGTACTGCTTCATCAGGTACTTGTCGCGCACCAGGGTCGTCTGCTCGACCGACATGCCCGGGATGCCCGTGCGGGCCCGCGCTTCGGCGGCCGGCAGCATGAGGGCCTCGATCGTCGTGACGAGCTGGTGGACCCAGGGGCCGCGGGCCTGGATCTTCTTCACGGCGTCGGTGATGGCGTTCACGCTGGCGGTCGAGCCGACCTGCTCGTAGCTGTACATCCACGAGCGCAGCTCGGCGTCGTAGGCCTCGACGGGCGCGGTGCCGATCCCGCTGATCGTCGCGCCGACGGCGTGCAGGGCGCGGACGAACTCGCGCTGGTTCGCGGGGAAGGCGGGCTCCAGGAAGATGATGTGCGGCATCGGACACTCCATCCCGCCGGTGATGTCGCCCGGGGGCGCGGCGCCGTAACTCCCTCACTGCACCTTGACGAACCGCCGCGAACGCCCCGGGTCGACCCCTCCAGGAGGTGTCCATGCGACGTTCGTCCACCCCGCCCCTCGACCTCGTCCCGGTGATGGGGCTGGCGGCTCTGCTGATCCCGCTGCTGCTGATGGGACAGGGGGGGGCGCTGGCCGTGATCGAGGCCGATCTCCCGCCCGGCTGCACGATCGGACGCGATCCGTACACGGGGGTCGTGCCCATCGTGGTCCTCGGGGTCGACGGCATCGGGCTGCGGGCGGCAGGGGAGCGCCACACGCTCGCGAAGGACCAGCTGCCCCGTCTCGCCGAGCTGCTGGACGCCGTGGCCGACGCCCACGAGACGAACGGCACCTTGATCCTCGAGACGGAGTCGGATGTGGACTACGAGCGCCTGATCGCCGTGATGGACGCCGTGCGCCCGCACTTCCCGCACGTGACCCTCGCGGGAGGGCCGCCGTAGCGGGCCCGAAGCCTACTCCTCGGGCTCGATCAAGGGGTCGCGCTGTACTGCTCCGCGACGGTGTAGGTGATGTGGACGACGGACAGCGGCGGCGGGATGTACTCGACGAAGGAGATGCTGTTCCGACCGGGGTTGTACTGGACCGAGCACGCCTCGCCGGCCATGCAGCTGTCGAACCCGATGATGTTCGGCGGCAGGTCGGGGCCCTGGTCGATCTCCACCTTCACGTCGAGCGTCCACGGGTCGAGGACCGGGATCTTCGACAGGAAGAACTCGCGCTTCAGGCCAGTGGTCTGGAGGCCCAGCTCGTCCATGAAGGGGTTCCAGTCGTCTTCGCAGATGTCGAACAGGATGCCGCCGGTCCACTGAGCGTAGTTGGCGTACGCGGTGCCGGGCTCGAAGGCGTCGGCGCAGGGCTGGCCGGGAACCCAGATGATGCCGTGGCTGTGCACGAGGTCGGGGGCGTACTTGAGGTCCCGCAGCCACTCGCCGAACTCCTGCCGGGCGATGGGATTGGCCGCGGAGTGGTCGTCCTCGTCCGAGATGAACACGAGGTGCAGCGAGGCATCCTCTCGGTAGAACCCGACGTTACGCGGGCCGTCGCGCCGGAGCTCGAGCGCCGTGTAGACGGCTGCACGCCCCTTCTCGTCGGACGCACCGCCCGTGCCCATCACGGCCATCTGCTGGAACAGCACCTCGGGGTTGGGGGTCTCGCGCTCGAGGTAGCGAACCCCCGCGGCCTGACGGAGCTTTCCGGAGTGGTCGGGGTCGTCCATGTCGGTCGACACGACCCCGATGTGCCAGTCGAGCCCGCTGCCCTCGAAGTAGTCGAGGAACACGGGGAAGTTGTTCGCGAGCGCGTTCTGCTCGGCGTCCATCGAACAGCTGTTGTCGACCACGAACAGCACGTCCACGGCAGGCTCGGTGACCTGGACCACGCGGTCGGTCTGAATGCGGTTCTCGGGGATGGGCGGGTTCTCGACTCGCGCGTGCTGGGGTTCCGGAGTGATCTCGTACTCCGAGCAGGCAGCGGCGAGGAGGGACAGGACGAGGGCGGTGCGGCTCATGGTGCGGGTCTCCAGACGTTTCGCCCACTCCATTCCCGGTCGGTGACCGGAACTTCACTCCCGCCTCGGGATCCCCCGTGCTACAGTCGGCCGGCGTGTTGTGGAGGCGTTGTGTCCGTTTTGTGGTTGACTTTCCTCGTTGCGTGCAAGGGCGATCCCGCCGTCGACACCGACACCGACACCGATGTCGTGCCTCCTCCGGTCGCCGAGGGCTTCCTCACCGGCGAGCTCTGCCTCGTCCGCACGGTGTTCGAGGTGTCCTGCGTCACGGGCTGCCACTCCGCGACGGTGGCGGGCGGCGGGCTCGATCTGCAGACCGACCCCCACACGGCCCTCGTGAACCGCGTCTCGCCCAACGGCAGCGGCACGCTCGTGGCTCCGGGCGCCAGCGTCGACTCGTTCCTGTACCGCAAGATGGTCGGCCTCATCGCCGAGGGCGAGGGCGACGTGATGCCGCCCGAGGGCGCGCTCGACCCGTTCGTCACCGACATCGTCAAGACCTGGATCGACAACGGCGCGGTGAACGACTGCGACATCCAGCCGCCCGGCGGCGAGCCGCCTCCGCCCCCGCCGCCTCCGCCCCCCGAGGAGAACGTCGACCCGAACGAGCCGCACCATCCGCCCAACTGGGCCGATCCGACGTACCACGGGGTCGCGGCCAACCTGCAGACCGACGGCGACTGTCGCAGCTGCCACGGCGCGAACCTCGATGCGGTCGGTGGAACCTCGCCCGTCAGCTGCGACGACTGCCATGCCCCGGGCTGGCGCACCGACTGCACCTTCTGCCACGGCGGCACCGAGAACACCTCGGGCGCTCCCCCGAAGGACATCGATGGCGAGACCAACCCGGCAGCCATCTCCTTCACCGCGCACTCGGCCCACATCGCCGAGGGCTACGGCTGCGAGCAGTGCCACTACAAGCCCACCGACGTGCTCACGAACGGCCACATCTTCGGCGACGTGACGCCCGGCTACGGCGAGATCGACTACACGCAGGGCTACTCGCCGATCGCCACGTACAACGCCGCCACCGGCACGTGCTCGAACGCCTACTGCCATGGCTCCGGCCGCGCCGACGACGGCACGGTGTCCGATGGCGACGGGCCGCTCGGCTGCACGAGCTGCCACCCGAACCTCGGCACCCCGAACGAGTGGAACCAGATGAGCGGGCGGCACCAGCTGCACCTGTCCGAGGGCGCCGTCTGCTACGAGTGCCACGCGAACACGGTCGACGCCGGCAACGCCATCGTGGGGCCCGACTACCACGTGAACCGCGT
Organism: Myxococcota bacterium; assembly: GCA_041389565.1. GTDB lineage: Bacteria > Myxococcota_A > UBA796 > UBA796 > JACKEQ01. The sequence continues at coordinate 20,536 of JAWKRP010000013.1, read as the reverse complement.
GAAAGACGTGTACAGCAACGAGCTCACGGCGGGCGCCACGTGCAACGGCACGTGCCACAACCACAACCACGCCAACGACACCTGGTAGGCGCGGTCAGCGCGCCCAGAGCTCCAGGCGGTCCACCCGAACGCCTACGGGCCGCGTGCACGGGTCTTCGCAGCCCACCGCCAGGCGCAGCGCGACCTGCACCGGTCCCTCGAGGTCGGTGAGCAGCGTACCGTCCGCGGAGCCCGGCGACACGGGCCAGTCGGCGTAGTCGTCGCCGTCCGCGCCCTCCAGCTCGGCCTGCACGCGCCCGTGAGCCGCGCGGGTACCGGTCCACGCGGCCGTGAGCGACAGGGTCCCGCCTGCGGGGGCCACGGGGTCGCGCAGTCCGAGCCAGCAGTACCCGGTGCCCGCGGACTCCTGGCGGATCGACCAGCCGGCCGGTCCGAAGGAGCACCCGGTCCCGTCGACCCCGTCGAACGATTCCCACCGGTCCACGTCCGTGAGGTCCACGAGCACGGACGCTTCGGCAGGCTGCTCCGCGGGATCCCCGTCTACGCCGGGGATCTCGGGAGCACAGGCGAGCAGCGACATCCACACCATCGGGCACCTCCGCGGTGCGCCCCTGCACACCGCGGGCCGGGTCCAGCCGACGAACGAACCGGAGCAATCTCGAGAATCCGACGGACCGTCGTCGACGGCCGTCCGACCCGTCGTCGTCGACCCTTCGGCGCGCCCACACGCCATCGGTGTAAGAATCGGCCGCCCGGGGTCGTTGAACGGCGTCCCCCCGAACCCCTCGAGGTGCCCCGATGATCCCGCTGCTGCTCTCCACCGCGTCCGCGTTCTGCGGCTTCTACGTCGGCGGCGCCGATGCCGAGCTGTACAACGACGCCACGCTCGTCGTGATGATGCGCGACCAGTCGAAGACCGTGCTGTCCATGCAGAACTCCTACCAGGGCCCGCCCGAGGACTTCGCGCTGGTCGTGCCGGTCCCCACGGTCCTGAAGGAAGACGACGTGCGCACGCTGCCGGCCGACGTGTTCAAGCGCATCGACACGCTCTCCGCGCCGCGCCTGGTGGAGTACTGGGAGCGCGACCCGTGCCAGACGTACGAGTACGAGATGGTGAAGCGGTCCGGGCGCCCGCAGATGGTGCCGAGCGCCGTGGCCGACGCTTCGGCCGCCGAGCGCGGCGTCACCATCGAAGCGAAGTTCTCGGTGGCCGAGTACGACATCCTCATCCTGTCCGCGAAAGACAGCTCGGGCCTGGAGTCCTGGCTGCGCGAGCAGCGCTACAACATCCCGGAGGGTGCGTCGGCGTCCCTCCGTCCGTACGTGCAGGCCGGCACCAAGTTCTTCGTCGCGAAGGTCGACCCGAAGCGCGTGCGGTTCGAGCGCGACCGCGCCGTGCTGTCTCCGCTGCGCGTGGCGTACGACAGCAAGGAGTTCTCGCTGCCCGTGCGGCTCGGTCTGCTGAACAGCCAGGGCGAGCAGGACCTCCTCGTGCACATCCTCGGCAAGAACCAGCGCTACGAGGTCGCGAACTACGCGAACGTGCAGATCCCCACGAACCTCCGCGTCACCGACGCCGTGAAGGGCGACTTCCCGAACTTCTACGAAGCGCTGTTCCGGAACACCACGGCGGACGCCCGGAACGCGGTGGTCACGGAGTACGCGTGGCAGTCGGGGTCCTGCGATCCGTGTCCGGGCCCGACGCTCGACGGGAACGACATCGCGACGCTCGGCGGCGACCTGCTCGGCGACATGAACCCGATGAGCTGGACGCTCACGCGCCTCCACTATCGGTACGGCGCGAACGGGCTCGACGAAGACCTCGTGTTCAAGGCGGCCGAGCCGATCATCGGGGGGCGCGGCATGCCCGACGCCGAGGGGCGCTTCCAGGAGAAGCCGCAGAAGTCCTCGACGAACCAGTTCCAGGGGCGGTACGCGATCCTGCACCGCTGGGATGGCCCCGTGAAGTGCGACAACCCGCAGCGCGGCACGTGGGGCGGCCCGACCGGGTCGGGTGCGGCACAGACCCGCGGCGCCGGCGACTCGATGGCGAAGCGCGACGTGAAGCGCGTCGACCTGTCCCGGGTGCTGCTCGACGAGATCCCCGGCGTGAAGCCGAAGCCCGCCAGCAGCGGGGGCAGCCTGATCCCGGAGATCGGGCAGTAGCGCTACTCGGGGAGCGACCAGTCCATCGGCGCTTCCCCGCGGGCCTTCAGCCACGCGTCCACCTGGCTGAAGTGCTTGCACCCGAAGAAGCCCGTCTCCGCGGAGTAGGGCGACGGGTGGGGGGCCTGGAGCACGAGGTGCCGGTCTCCGAGCCGCTCGGCCTTCTCCTGCGCGGCCTTGCCCCACAGCAGGAACGCGACAGGACGCTCGCGCGCGGCCAGTGTGTCGATCACGAGATCCGTGAACGGCTCCCAGCCCTTCTTCCGGTGCGAGCCGGCCTTCTTCTGGCGTACGGTCAGCACGGCGTTCAGCAGGAGCACGCCGCGGTCGGTCCATGCGGTGAGGTCGCCGTGCGCGGGCCGCACGAATCCCCCGGATCCCACGTCGCTCTCGAGCTCGGCGAAGATGTTCTTCAGCGACGGGGGCGGCTTGCGCGGGCGCCGCACCGAGAACGAAAGCCCGTGGGCCTGGCCCTTCCCGTGGTACGGGTCCTGGCCGAGCACCACCACGCGTACGTCGTCGAACGCCGTGTGCTCGAAGGCCGCGAAGCGCTCCTCCACCGGCGGGAACACGGTGTGCTCGGCCTCTTCGGCGGCGAGGTATGCCCGCAGCCCGTCGTAGTCGGGGGTCTCGAGGATCTGGCCGCCGAGCGCCGCGGCCCAGGAGTCGGGAAGTCGCACGCTGCCTCCGGGGGCGCTGTGTAGCACCCTGGAGCCCGGGACGGGGGAATGCGACCCCCGTGTCCGCGGGGGCTCGGGAAAATCCGGGCGTTCCGGCGTAGGATTCCACCGAGCACGCCGGGCGCTGTAAGCCCGCCGCCCTCTCCCCGTTCGACCGACGCCCCCACCCGGAGCCCTCATGATCCCGTTGCTGTTCTCCACCGCGTCCGCCTTCTGCGGCTTCTACGTCGGCGGAGCCGATGCCGAGCTGTACAACGACGCCACGCTCGTCGTGATGATGCGCGACCAGTCGAAGACCGTGCTGTCGATGCAGAACTCCTACCAGGGGCCGCCGCAGGACTTCGCCCTGGTCGTCCCGGTCCCGACCGTCCTGCAGAAGGAAGACGTGAAGACGCTGCCCGCCGACGTGTTCAAGCGCGTCGACACCCTCTCCGCGCCGCGCCTGGTGGAGTACTGGGAGCGCGACCCGTGCGACCCGTACAAGTACGACATGGTGATGGAGTCGGCCGCGGCCGGCTCGGGGGTGCGCTTCAAGTCGGAGTCGCGCAAGGGCTCCGCCGATCTCGGAGTCAAGGTCGAAGCCGAGTTCTCGGTGGCCGAGTACGACATCGTCATCCTGTCCGCGAAGGACAGCTCTGGCCTCGAGACCTGGCTGCACCAGGAGGAGTACAACATCCCCGACGGCGCGTCCGCGTCGCTGCGCCCGTACGTCCAGGCCGGCACGAAGTTCTTCGTCGCGAAGGTCGACCCGAAGCGCGCGAAGTTCGAAGGCGACCGTGCCGTGCTGTCTCCGCTGCGCGTCGCGTACGACACCAAGGAGTTCTCGCTGCCCGTGCGGCTCGGTCTGCTGAACAGCCAGGGCGAGCAGGACCTCCTCGTGCACATCCTCGGCAAGAACCAGCGCTACGAGGTCGCGAACTACCCGAACGTGCTCGTGCCCACCAACCTGCGCGTCACCGACGCGGTGCGCGGCGACTTCGGGAACTTCTACGAAGCGCTGTTCCGCAACACGATCGACGACCAGCGCGGCGCCGTCGTCACCGAGTACAGCTGGCAGTCCGGGTCCTGCGACCCGTGCCCCGGTCCGACGCTCACCGCCAACGACGTGGCCACGCTCGGCGGCGACCTGCTCGGCGACTCCAACCCGATGAGCTGGACGCTCACCCGGCTGCACTACCGCTACAGCGCCGAAGGCCTGAAGGAAGACCTCGTGTTCAAGGCCGCTCCCGCGATCATCGGCGGGCGCGGGACGCCCGACGCCGAGGGCCAGTTCCAGGAGAAGCCGCAGCCATCGTCGGTGAACCAGTTCCAGGGGCGCTACGCCATCCTGCACCGCTGGAACGGGCCGATCGCGTGCCAGAGCCCGCAGCGCGGCATCTGGGGCGGCCCGGACGGGCAGGACATCCCGCCGATCAAGGGGGCGGGCGACTCCATGGCGAAGCGCGCGAAGCCGAAGGTGGAGCTGTCGAAGGTGCTGCTCGACCCCGTGCCCGGCGTGAAGCCGAAGCCGGCCGGCAATCCCGGGATGATCCCCGAGCTCGGGAACTGACGTGATCCTCCGCGTCCTGCCCCTGCTGGTGGCCGCGTTCCTCGTGGCTCCCGCGCCCCATGGTCCCTCGGAGGCCCGGTTCGACGGGCCCGTCGAGGCCTGGGAGCGCGCGGAGGCCTGTGGGGCCTGCCATGCGGAGCAGCACGCGGACTGGTCGGCGAGCGCCCATGCGAACGCCTCGCTGATCAACCCCTGGTACCTGCAGGCCCTCGAGGAGACCCGCAGGGACGTCGGTCACGACGCCACCCGGCACTGCTCCGGGTGCCACGAGCCGATGATGCTCGCGACGGGCACGATGCGCGCCGACACCGGCCCCGACCACGCGCTCGCGACGGAGGGGGTCACCTGCCTGGTGTGCCACGGCATCCAGGAGACCGGGTACGCCGGGAACGGCGACTACCGCGTGGATCTGGCCGACCTGCCCGACCCGGTCGACGGCATCCGCAAGCACGCGCAGCGCATGCGCCCCGCGCCCCTCGACGACGGCACGGTCTGTCGGGGCTGTCACCGCGGCTTCGTCACGCCGGAGATCGGCAATCCGTACGTGCTGCTGGCCTTCGACGACTGGGGGGAGTGGGAGGCGTCCGGGTTCGCGGGCGTGTCGACCGCGCGCCTCGATCCGCCGCGTGAGGCGCAGACCTGCGTCGACTGCCACTTCTCCGGTGGGCACGCGGCACCCGGGGGGCGCACGGCCCTCGGCGAGCAGACCGGCAACCTCGACCGCTCCCTCGAGATGCTCCGCAAGGCGCTCGAGGTGCGCATCCCCGTCGCATGGGTGGACGGCGAGCGCGCCGCGCTGGACGGGTCGTTCGCACCCGAGAAGGGCAGCGCGGTCGTGCTGGACGTGGCCGTTCGCAATGTCGGCGCCGGGCACTCCTTCCCGGGTGGGCTGGCCGACACCCAGGACATCTGGCTGCGGGTCGCCGTGCGCTCGCCGTCCGGCACCCTCGTCGCGGGGGAGTCGAGCGACGACGCCGTGCACTTCCGCAGCCTGCCGCTCGACGCCCATGCGGAGCCCGAGCGGCGCCACCGGCCGGCTCGCGTCTCGGTGGGCGGGTTCGACCACAGCATCCCGCCCGGCGAGGTGCAGATCGTGCGGGTCGCGTTCGAGGCGCCTGGCGGTCCGCTGGAGGTCGACGCCGAGGTCGTGCACCGCTCGCACCGTCCGGAGCTCCACGAGGCCGCCTGCGCGGTCACCACCGACGCCACCCTCGACGGCTGCGCGCCCCAGGAGGCGCACGTCATCGCGACCGGTGCGCTCGCACCCGTGGGTCCGGTCGACGCCTATGTGCACGCGCTCGGGATGAGCCGCGGGCTCCAGGAGGAGACCAGCGCGGGCCTCGACAGCCTCGCCACCCTGGATCACCCGCGGGCGCGGCTCCTCCGGGGGCGCATCCTGGGGTACCAGGGCCGCGCCGACGCCGCGCTCGCCGAGCTGGAAGGCCTGGACCCGAGCCATCCGGCCGTGTGGCGCGCTCGCGGCGACGCGCTGGCGAAGGTCTGGCGATGGGAGCAGGCGAGCGTCGCGTACGCCGAGCTGGCCCGCCTGAAGCCGCGCGATCCGGCGAGCTGGCGCGATCTGGCCCGTGCGCTCGGGAGCATCGGGGATGCGAAGGGCTCGCTGGAGGCCGTGGAGCAGGGGCTCGCGCTGAACCCCCGCGACCCCGACCTGCTGCGCAGCCGTGCGCTCGCGCTGCAGGATCTGCGGGATCCGGGAACCGACGCCGCGTTCGACCGGTGGGTCGAGAACCGCGAGCCCGACGACGCCAGCTCGCTGCGGGCCGCGTGCGACCGCGTGGATGCGGAGTGTGCCGCGGAGCGCACGCCGATCCCCACGATGCGGGCCCGCTGAGTCCTCAGACCGGGACGACCTCGTACCCACCCGCCTTCGCGGCGCGCGTGTGGAAGTCGCTCCACTGCTTCAGCCACGCGAGCTCCTGGTCGGAGTCCTTCTTGCGCTTCAGCTTCCGGTTCGCCGACTCGTTCGCGATGATCCCGCACTCCTCGGCCGACACGATCCAGTGCACGCCATCGCGGAACTTGAACGCGCCCACCAGGTGGTTCTCCATGCCGGGAGCGCGGTCGCGCGTCGACAGCTCGCGCCGGCGCTCCAGCCACGCGGTGTACTGCGGGTGGCCGGGCTCCGGGACCTCGTCGAGACCGAGCTGCCGGCGGGCCCGGTAGTCCCAGCGCGACATGTCGGGGGCCGCGCGGTGGCGGTCGAACAGCTGCACCTCGACCATGCGCCACAGCAGGTAGGCCATCGCGGGGCCCGTGAACGTCTCGGGCTTCGACCCGTCGAGCGGACGGCACTCCACCGCGCGCTCTTCGATCTCGGGGAGGGGCTCGCTCGGCGTCTCCACCTCGACCCAGCCCTGGCGGCGCTTCGTGTGGATGAGCTGGTCGAACTCGACCTCGGCCGCCATGTCGTCGATGAAGGTCTTCTCCTTCTCCTTCGCGGGCTTTCCGATGTCGGCCTGTCGGGTCATCACCACGTCGCCGTAGTGGTCGACCTCCCAGTACTTCGCCCGGTTTCCCTCGATCAGCTCGAAACGACGCATGGCACCTCCGCGCCCGGCCGATGACGAAGCGAGCCATCGGCCCGGGACGCCCGGCTAACGGACGCATGGGTCTCCAGTCGAGCCCGGCGTTCTCCGCCGCGGCACGAGGATGGCCGAGGCTCGGGGTGAAAGCAGGTGAAAGGCCATCTCGTGGTCGCGTGCGACATCGTGTAGAACGAGGACGCCATGCACCCCACCGTCACCGAGCTCGATCTCCAGGCCCTCGCGCCCGGTCGCGTCCACCACCTCTGGCTGCACCTCGTCGACGACAAGCTCGGGCACCCCATCCGGCTGCCCATCGTCGTGGCCCGAGGGTCCGAAGAGGGCCCTGTGCTCGGGCTCACCGCGGCCCTGCACGGCAACGAGCTCAACGGGATCCCGATCATCCACCGCGTGTTCGCGGAGCTCGACGCGCCCGGCCAGGGGTCGCTCGCGCTGAAGGGCACGGTGGTCGGCGTGCCGGGAGTCAACGTGCCCGGCATGCTGCTCGAGCAGCGCGTGTTCAACGATGGCGAAGACCCGAACCGCCTGTTCCCGGGCGTCGCGAACGGCAACACGAGCCAGGTGTTCGTGCACCGGTTCCTGCACCGCGTCGTCGCGAAGCTCGACCAGCTGCTCGACCTGCACACGGCGAGCTTCGGGCGCGTGAACTCGTTCTACGCGCGGGCCGACATGGGCGACGCTGGCACGCAGCGGATGGCGCGCCTCCAGAACCCACGCATCATCCTGAACAACCCGCCGAACGACCGCACGATGCGGGGCGCGGCCGCGGCGCTCGGCGTGCGGGCCGTCACCCTCGAGCTGCAGGATCCGTTCGTGTTCCAGGAAGACGTGATCACGAACGGCGCGCAGGGCGTGAAGAACCTCCTGGTCGATGCCGGGATGATCGAGGGCGAGCTCCTGTGTGCGATCTACCCGACCACCGTGTGCGAGCGGTCGTACTGGCTGTACACCGACGTGGGCGGCATCCTCACGGTGTTCCCCGAGGTCGCGGAGCGGGTGCGGGCCGGGCAGCGCATCGCCCGCGTCACCGACCTGTTCGGGAAGGTGGTGCGGGAGTACGAAGCCCCCGAAGACGGCATCGTCATCGGCAAGAGCGTGAACCCGCTCAACCAGACCGGGAGCCGCATCCTGCACCTCGGCATCGGCCTGTCCGACGTGCCCTGCCTGGCCTGACGGTCCGGACCCACCGGCGGCGGGCGAGCCCGAGCGCCGGTCGCAGGAGCGGAGCCGGACCGGAAGCGCAGCCGCACGTGAACCCGTAGTCCGGCTCGGGTGGCGTGCGGTCGATGGCGGGTCGATCCGTGTCGGACCCCGTGTCCACGGGCGGATCGGAGTCCGTGTCCGTGTCCATGTCGGTGTCCGTGTCGGCGTCGGTGTCGGTGTCCGCATCCGTGTCGGTGTCGGTGTCCGAGTCGGCGTCGGTGTCGGCGTCCGCATCGGTGTCCGCATCGGCGTCGGTGTCGGCGTCCGCATCGGTGTCGGAGTCCGTGTCGACGTCGGTGTCCGTATCGGAGACCGCGTCGACGACGAACACCGTGCTCGAGTCGACCACCGTGTCGAACAGCGGAGGGCTCGACATCAGGCCGAGCTGGAAGCCCATCTCCACGGGCCCGAGGGACTCGTTCGCCGGGATGTCGAGCGCGAAGGTGGCCGTTCCGGAGGTCGCGGCGATCTGGGACGTGTTGGACCGGAAGCACCGCCAGCCCCAGGTCGCCGGGTTCGCGGCTTCCGCGGCGTTCACCGCGCCTGCCCCCGTCGCGCTCCCCGTGCTCGGCGCGACCAGCGTGATGGCCCAGCCCGGCGGGACGTCCAGGCACAGCCCGGGCTCGCCGCTGCTCCCCGAGATGTCGACCTCGACCTCCAGGACGTTGCCGCGGATCACCTCGGTGGCGTGCCGGATCGCGTCGATCGAGCACGCCACGGCGAGCAACACCAGGATCAGCGGGGCTCTGCGAATCCTTGCTCCAGGGCGGCCATCGCCAGTATACGGGCCCATGTCCGAGCCCGACGACCCCAACCGGCGCGCCTCCGAAGCGGCCGACCTGCTCGAGAGCATCCTCGAGGACCGTGGGGTGCTCGCCGATCTCGAGCCGGAGGTCCGCAAGCGCCTGTTGATCGCGGCCGGTCGGGTGGCGCGGCCCACCGGCGCGGATCGGTCGAAGCTCAAGAAGGCCCAGCTCCGGAAGGAGAAGGTCGCGCAGCGCGAGGAGCAGCGCGACCTCCTCAGCCGCACGCAGATCCGGAAGCTCCGCGAGAACCCCATCTTCCTGACGCCGCGTCACGCGGGTCCGGAGAGCGCGCCGGTCCCGGAGGTCCTGCCCGAGCCGCTCGGCGAGACCGCCGAAGCGCGCCCCTGCTACTGCTGCCGGAAGCGGTTCCGCGAGGTCCACTTCTTCTACGACCAGATGTGCCGGGAGTGCGGCGACTTCAACTTCCGAAAGCGCACGCCCGCGGGCGATCTCACGGGTCGGGTCGCGCTCGTCACCGGTGCGCGCGTGAAGATCGGGTTCCAGGCCGCCGTGATGCTCCTGCGGGCCGGCTGCCGCGTGCTCGTCACCACCCGGTTCCCGCGCGATGCCGCCCGCCGGTACGCAGAGCTCGAGGACTTCGCGGACTGGAGCGACCGCCTCGAGATCCACGGCATCGATCTCCGCCAGGTGCCCGCCGTCGAGGCGCTGTGCGCGCACCTGCTCGCCCGGCTCGACCGGCTCGACTTCATCGTCAACAACGCCTGCCAGACCGTGCGCCGTCCGCCGGGCTTCTACGACCACCTGATGGACGGAGAGCGCGCCCACGACGCCCTCCCGGACGACTGCCGCGAGTTGCTCGCGCCCAGCACGGGCCCGATGAGCGCACCGGAGCTGTCGCAGGTCGCGCTGCTCCCCGAGGACGCGCAGCGCACGACCGGGCAGGGCTCGACGGCCCGCGCGCTCTTCCCGGCGGGCGTGCTCGACGCCGATCTCCAGCAGGTCGACCTTCGCGAGGTCAACAGCTGGCGGCTCCAGCTCGACCAGGTCCCCACCGTGGAGCTGCTCGAGGTCCAGCTCGTGAACGCGGTGGCGCCGTTCATCCTGAACGCCCGGCTCAAGCCGCTGATGAAGCGCGTGCCCACGAACGACAAGCAGATCGTCAACGTGTCGGCGATGGAAGGGCAGTTCTACCGGATCTTCAAGTCCGACCGGCACCCGCACACCAACATGGCGAAGGCCGCGCTCAACATGCTCACGCGCACGTCCGCGATGGACTACATCGACGACGGCATCCACATGAACAGCGTCGACACGGGCTGGGTCACCGACGAAGACCCCGTGCACCACGTCGAGCGCAAGCAGGCCGAGCACGACTTCCACCCGCCGCTCGACATCGTCGACGGTGCGGCCCGCATCGTCGATCCCATCTTCGAAGGCGTGCGCACCGGCACCTTCGTGTACGGCCAGTTCCTGAAGGACTACGTGCCGACGGACTGGTGACGCGCCTGCAGGATGCCCAGGCACTCCTGGAACGACCGCCCGATGCGGGTGTCGTTGCGGATCCGGGCCAGCAGCGGCCACACCGAGCGCTCGCCCTCGAGGATGAAGCGCTGGAGGTCGGCCCGGTCGGGGTTCGACACCACCTTGCGGTACAGCGAGAACGTGAAGCGCGGGTGGATGTCGATGTGCCCGCGGTAGTCCTGGCTGACGAGGTTGTGGGCCTGGCTGGCCACCAGCTGGAGCGCGCCGGGCGTCTGCTGAGTCGCGCGCCGGAGGAGGTCGGCCGCGTATGCACCCTGGGTGCGGGCCGCCGCGCTCACGATGCCCCCCACGATGGGCAGCGCACCGCGACGCCCGTGGTGCGCCACGAACGGGAGCACGTGGGGGTTGGTCTGGCTCACGATGAAGTGGTTCACGTTGTGGAGCCGCGCCAGCCGGAGCTTCGGCAGGTCGCCGTCGAGCGAGCCGTCCGTCCAGCGCTCGCCGTCGATGTACGGACCGATCCGCCCGTCCCGCTCGCGCATCTCGAGCTCGACCGGCGGGAACAGCCCGGGCAGCGCGCTGCTCGCGAGGGCTGCGCTCGCGACGAGCACGTGGGGGGCCGTGAGGTGGGTGAGCAGGCGCGGCTTCTGGCGCGTGCGCGTCGCCGACACCGAGATGTTCAGCGTTCGACCGGAGTGCGCGTACGCCTCGGCGAACGTGCGGTCGCCGATGTTGTGCCGGAGCACGGCCGCCAGCCGCGACGGGTCGAGCAGGCCGCCGTTCGCCCGCAGCTTGCGGAGCCCCACGCTCGACAGGCCGTCGAGCCGCATCTGGTCGGTGTTCGCGTAGAGGTCGGCCACCTCGGCGTCGTTGCGGGCCCCGATGCCCGCCGCGATCATCGCGCCCGTGCTCGCGCCCGAGAGGATGTCGGGCAGCAGGCCGTGCTCGAACAGCGCCTTCACGACGCCCAGGTGGTGGAAGCCCAGGGTCGCGCCGCCCGACAGCATCAGCGCGCTGCGTCCGTACACCTTCCACGCGACCTGGAACCGCTGGAGCTTCGCCTGCACGGGCACGCGCGGGTGATCGGTCTCCGCGAGCCAGCGCATGGCGGACTCGCACGCGGACAGGTACCGCTCCACGAGCTGCTTCGTGCCGCACAGCGCGACCTGGTAGAGCGCGGGCTCGGTGAGCTCGCCCTGATGGCGGTACAGGCTCTCGGTGAGCGCGGACGCGAGCGCTTCGGCGTCGCCCCGGTCGCGGAGCGCGCGCAGCGTGAGGATGTCGGACCGCAGCGCCCGTGCGTCGTAGAACGGGCTGTCGTCGTCGGCCTGCCAGTCGGCCGCGCCCGTGACGCGGTCGTACTCCACGGCCGCTTCGCGCCACTCCGACGCGTGCCCCGCGTTCTCGAGGGCGTCCGTGAGCTGCTTCAGCGCGCGCCGGGAGACCATGGGGTCCGTCCTAACGTGCACCCCGGACCGCGCAGCCCGCTCAGTCGATCTGCTTCACGTACAGCGGCGACGACGAGCTCGACCCCGGCGCACCGTAGCTCTCGACGCGCACCTTCACCTCGTCGCTCATGCGCACCTGCACGGTGTCCGTGACCCGGATCTGGGCGCCGCTCCGCAGCTCCACGGGCGAGCCGAACCGGCACTCCATCGTCTCGGTCGCCCAGGCCGCGGGGATGGGAGACAGTCCGCGCAGCGCGATGATGGAGAGGGCAGCGGCGATCACGGTGAGCACGGCACGGGTGTAGCGGTCGGTCGTCATGGGGAACCTCCAGGCCCGCATGCTACCCGTCAGCGCAGCGCCATCGCCGTCATCTTCCGCAGTGTGCGCAGGCTCTCGGGCACCCCGCGGATCTTCTCGGCGCGCGCGAACAGCTCCTTCGCCTTCTTCGCATTCCCGGTCGACCACCACGCGTCGACGAGGTGCAGCAGGGCCCGGAGCGTCTGCTCGTTGTCGCCCTCCGCCAGCTCCAGGGCCGCCTCGAAGCGCTCCCGCGCCTCCTTGCGCCGCTTCCGACCGTCCTCCACGCGCCCGATCTCGATCAGCACGCGCGCCGCACGCGGACGGTTCCCGGCACGCATCGCCTCCGCGAACAGGGCCTCCGCGAGCGCCACGGCGGCGTCCGGCTGCTGGGCCTGGCTGCGCGCCACGATGAGGTGCAGGGGATCGCCGTCGGGGTGCAGATCCGGCGGAAGGCCCGCCGCGACGGCCTCCATCACGCCTTCTTCGACGGTGGGGTGCATCGGGCGGGACTCTCCGAGGCCCACGAGCGCCCGGAGCCGCGCGGACACGTCGCCGATCGAGCCCCACAGATCGGCCGCCCGCAGCAGCAGGGGCTCCGCGGCGGTGGGGTCGGGCTGGACGTCGACCGAGCCCACGCGCCGGACGAGGTGCCCGAGGCCGTGCAGGGCTCCCGCCAGGGCCGCGACATCTCCAGCGCCCTCCAGCACCTCGATCGCGCCGAGGTACAGCCCACGCGCTTCATCGACGGCCGCCGCCTCCTTCTTCTCGGACACGAACGACCCGCCCTCCACCTTCTCGACGAGCGCATCGGCTCGGGCCACCGCTTCGCGGGCCGACTCCACCGTCTCCGACATCCGGACCTCCGGCGGCATCCTACCTCCGCACCGCGGGGCGCGTGCTAGCGTCTGTGCAGGAGGACCCGTGCATCTGGGGCCGTTCGAGCTCTCGAGGGAGGTCGGTCAGGGCGGGATGGGGACCGTGTGGAGCGGGCGGCACCGCACGCTCGGCGTGCCCGTGGCCGTGAAGATCATGTCCCGCGAGCTCGCGCACGATCAGAGCTTCCTGGAGTTCTTCCAGCGCGAGATCCGCGCGACCGCCCGACTGGCCCACCCGCATGTGATCTGGGTCTACGATCACGGCGTGCTGCCGGCCTCCTTCGAGGGCCATGCTTCGCTCGAGCCCGGCCTGCCGTACCTCGTGATGGAGTACTGCTCGGAGACCCTGCGCGAGCGTCTCCTGTCGCTCACGAGCTGGGAAGACCTGTCGGCGATCCTCGTGCACCTGCTCGAAGCCCTGGGCCACGCGCATGCGCGGGGGGTCGTGCACTGCGACCTGAAGATCGACAACGTGCTGTACGCCACCCGGGTCGACCAGCGCCCCGGCCTCAAGCTGTGTGACTTCGGCATCGCGCTGTTCGCAGGCGAGCGCGGCGAGGCGCGGGGAACCCCGAGCCACATGGGGCCCGAGCAGTTCCACGCGCTCGGAGGCCGGTCCGTCGGGCCGTGGAGCGACCTGTACGCGCTCGGGGTGCTCGCGTGGACCCTCGTGACCGCCCGGCGCCCGTTCCCGAACGACCCCGACGTGGCGGCCCTGCTGAAGCACAAGCTCCAGGGGTGCACCGCCCGGTTCGAGCCACGGATCGACGTGCCCGACCGCCTCGAGGCCTGGCTGCGCACGCTCATGGTCGCCGACCCGGTCGACCGGTTCCGATCCGCTGCCGATGCCCGTGCAGCCCTGATCGCAGTGCAGCGGGCCCCGGTGTTCGTGCTGCCGTCCGACGAGGTCACCCTGCCTCCCGACCGCGATCCGGAGCGGCACCGGATGCTGCGGAGCGCCGTGCTGCCGTCGTCGTGGCGCGGCGCGGCCACTCCCGTGTCGTCGCCGGTCGTGCAGGGCGCCGGGCTCGCGCTGCTCGGCCTGCGCGACCCCCCGCTCGTCGGGCGGGAAGCCCACCGCGATGCCCTGTGGAGCGCGCTGATCGAGGTCACGCGCGGCTCGCGGCCCCGCGGCATCCTGCTCCATGGGCCCGAAGGCGTGGGGTGCTCGGCCCTGGCGTGCTGGCTCACGAACACCGCCGACCAGTCGAGCGGCGTGGTCACCGTCTGGCTCGACGGGCGCGTGAGCGGAGAGGATCCCGCCGACATCCTGCTCACGAGCCTGCTGAAGCTCGACGTGCTCGACGACGCGACCCGCGCGAAGGACCGCCTGCGCCTGCTCGGAGCGGACTACGGCGCTGCGACGGCCGCACTCGCGGAGCTGATGGACCCCAGGACCGTCGATGGCGCGCTCCGGCGGGGGCTCGTGCTCCAGGTGCTCGCGGGCGTGGCGCGCCAGCGGCCGGTGATCGTGGTGCTCGATGCGGTGGACGACCGGCTGGCGCTGCTCGCCCTGCTCCGACGGGGGCTCGAGGGGGCGGGGCGCGTGCTGTGGGTCGCCACGGCGTCCGGCCCGCGGGTGGACCTGGAGGTCGAGCCCCTCGAGGTCGAGCGCATGACCGACGGGGGCGTGATCGCGGTGCTGCGCGAGCTCCTGCCCATCACGGACCGCCTGGCCGCCGACCTCGCGAGACGGGCGGAGGGGCGGCCCCGCTGGGCGGTCGACGCGCTGCGGGAGCTGGCGGCACGGGACGATCTCGAGGTCGAGGACGGGGAGTGGACCCTCGCGGCCCGGGCCAGCATGTCGCGGGAGCGCGAGACCGAGCGGTTCCTCGACGAGCTCGACGACGAGGAGCGGCGTGCCGTCATGCTGTCGGCCGTGATGGGGGAGAGCGTGCCGGAAGCCGCGTTCCTCCGGGCGTCCGGCGACCTCGGCATCCGCCCGGCTGCGCTCGAGGTGATCGAGCGGCTGGCCCGTCGGGGCCTGCTCGAGACGGCTCCGCGGGGCTGGAGGTTCCGATCCCCCCAGGTGCGCAGCGCCGTGCTGGACTACACGCGCGGCACGCTCGACTGGTTCGCGCTCCACGAGGCGGCGGCGAGCGCGCTCGAGGCCACCGGCGAAGCGGACTTCCGGGTCGGGCAGTGCCTGCTCGCGGGCGGCGACGTGAAGGGGGGCCTGACGCGGATCGTGCGCGACATCGGGCGGATCCGCGAGTCCGAGAGCCGGGAGACCGCCCTCACCGTGGTGCGCGACGCCCTCCAGATGGCGATGGAGGCCACGCTCCCGCTCCAGGAGAAGCTGCACGGCGAGCTCTGGTGCTGGGAGGCCGAGGTGCTCCGCACGCTCCACCGCGACGCGGAGTGCCGGGAGCTCGGCGAGCGCGCCATCGCGGTCGCACAGACCCTCGGGTGGCGCGGCGTGGCGTCGCGGCTCGCGCTGTCCCTCGGGAAGCTCGCGGGCGCCGAGGTCGACGAGGCCCTCGAGTGGCTCGATCTCGCGGAGCGCCTGCTCGATCCGTCCGAGTGGCGCGAGCGCGCCGAGGTGCTCGAGCGGCGGGGGGCCACGCTGTTCGGTGCCGGCCGGACCGCCGAGGGGGCGCTCGCCTGGCGCGAAGCGGTGCGGGTGCTGGAAGCGTCCGACGACGGCGTGTCGCTCGCGGCCTCCACCCGGATGCAGTGCACCCTGGTGGGCCTGGCGGGCGATCCCGCTGCGGCCTGGACGCTCGCCCAGCGGGCGGTCGAGCTGGTCCGCGAGCACCAGCCGTCCGAGACCCTGCAGACCCTCGTGATGGCGGGCGAGGCCGGTGTGCGCGCGGGCGCGATCCGGGAGGGGCGCAAGGCGTTCCAGGAGGCTGCGGAGCGGGCGAGCCTCGCGGGGTCGGTGGTGCACTCTGCGCTGGCGCTCGTGAGCCTGGCGGTCACCGACGTCCGGCTGAACGCATGGACGGCCGCCGAGCAGAACGCGCTGTCGGCCCTCCAGGTGGTGGACACCCGCGAAGCGCGCCTGCTGGCCGAGCTCGTGCTCGTCATCGTCGCGGCGAAGCGCAACCGCACGCGGGAGGCCGAGCGCATGTTCGATCTGCTGCGTCCCGCCATCGACTCACGTTCCCCCGGCAACCGCGACTCACGGACCGTCGACTCCCGCCGGACCGCCAGCAGCGAGGTGGCGTTCCTGCTCGAGGTGCTCGCCCAGGTCGCGCAGCGATCGCTCCCGGGCATCGCCACGCAGGCTTCAGGACTCGCGCGTCGGGAGCGCCGGGACGTCGAGCTCGCGATCTCCGAAGGACGAGGTTGAACGCACATCCTGGTGCGTTCTTCAGTGCCCCCGGGGTTCTAAAAGAAGTCTAAAAGCCGGAGGTGGGTGCTCCCTTCCCGGGCGACGTGCGGTATTCATTCTCCGTCGCTGACTCTGGGCTGCAGCGGCCTTGTATTGATTGCCCTTTCATTGAGTGTGACCATGACCGACTCCACGCCGCGGCGCCTGATGGCGCTGATGATCGCCTTCGCTCTGTCCGGATGCAGCCAG
Source organism: Myxococcota bacterium (assembly GCA_041389565.1). Taxonomy (GTDB): domain Bacteria; phylum Myxococcota_A; class UBA796; order UBA796; genus JACKEQ01. The sequence goes on along the minus strand of JAWKRP010000013.1, from coordinate 3,975 downwards.
CAGCTCGGAGCTCCCTCCGTCGTGCTCGCTCCTGACGGGGACGCCCCCGACCACTCCGAGCCGTTCGTCGACGGCACGGTGCCGAGCGGGTTCGCCGAAGCCATCGCGGCCGAGACTGTTCCGCTCGAGATCCTGCTCGCGATCGGCAAGGCCGAGACGAGCTTCCAGATGGTGACCGGCTCCGCCGAGTTCGAAGGCCAGGAGGTCGCGTACGGCCTCATGGGTCTGCGCGAGTCCAACCTGCAGCTCGCCGCCGAGCTGTCCGGCCAGGACCCCGAGCTGGTCAAGACCGACCGCACCGCCAACGTGCTCGCCGCCGCCGCGCTCCTCGCCGAGTGGGCCTACGAAGCGGGCATCGACCAGAGCGACCTCGCGTCCTGGGCGCCCATCGTCGCGCGCTACTCCGGCATCGACGACCCCGATGCGGCCGCCGAGTACGTCTACTACGAGATCTACGAGGAGATGGAGACCGGCGTGGCGCTCGAGGGCTTCGAGATGAAGTCCGAGGCGGTCACCCCGAACTACCCGGCGCCCGCCCGTCACGGGAACCGCACCGGCGACAGCTCGGCCATCTGGTCGCCCTCCCCGAACCACTCGAGCCGGGGCAGCTACGACCCCGAGTTCGTCATCATCCACACCTGCGAAGGCAGCTACAGCGGCTGCTGGGGCTGGCTGCGGAACTCGTCTGCGGGCGTGAGCGCGCACTACGTCGTCAACAACACGGGCTCCGAGGTCCGCCACCTCGTCGACGAAGACCGCAAGGCCTGGCACATCTCCGCCGACTACAGCTGCAGCCGGAACAGCAACACCGACTGCAACCGCAACGGCGTCGGCATGAACAGCATCTCGGTGGGCATCGAGCACGCCGGATACGGCTCGCAGTCGAGCTGGGACGCCGGCCTCATCGAGCGCTCCGCCGAGCTCACCTGCGGCATCACGCAGCGCCACGGCATCCCGCGCGACCAGTACCACATCGTCGGTCACGGGCAGCTCCAGCCCTGGAACCGCAGCGATCCCGGCGCCGCGTGGCCGTGGTCGTCCTACCTCCAGCAGGTCAACGAGGCCTGTGGCAGCGGCACCTCCACGGGTGGCGGCGGCACGGGCGGCACTGGCGGTACCGGTGGCACGGGCGGCACCTCCGGTGGGACCGGCGGCACGGGCGGCACCGGTGGCGGCACGTCGACCCCCGGCAGCTCGCAGATCGTGATCGACAGCAACAACAACGCGAACAACCCGGCCACCCACTACGTGGACGTGTCCAGCGACTGGTGGGCCTCCGCGAACGTGAGCGGGTACTACAACACCGGCTACTGGGTCGCTTCGACCGGCTCGATCTCCGATCCCGCGCACTTCCGCTTCCAGGGCGCCGGCTGCTACACGGTCGAGGCCTGGTGGACCCAGGGCTCCGACCGCCCCACGAACGCCACGTTCATCGGCTTCAACAGCGATGATGTCGAGGTCGGTCGCCAGTCCGTGAGCCAGCGGGTGAACGGCGGGCGCTGGAACACGCTCGGCAACTGGGAGTTCGGCACCGGCTGGAACTCGGTCGCCCTGTCGCGCTGGACCGCCGCGGGCACCTACGTGGTCGCCGACGCCGTCCGGCTCACCCCCTCCACCCAGTGCAACTGATCTGGTTCGTCGGCTGCGCCGCTCCGGTCCCCCCAGGCTCGAGCGCGACCGACGAATCATGGACCCCGGAGGCCCACGCGGGCTCCCGGGAGTCCGATCAGCGCCCGGAGAGTGCGGAAACGCCGCTCTCCGGGCGTCTTGCGTGGGTGTCCGAAGCTTCGGGCACGCCCCGGGCGATGCTGCGGGACGTCGCCGGTGGCGAGGCCCGGGAGCTCACGTCCCTCGAGGGCGCGACGTTCCCTGCCGCAGCCGATCCGCTCGGCACGCACGCGCTGATCGTGCGCAGCGTCGAGGATCCGCACGCCGAGACGCTGTGGCTCGTGCCCCTCGACGGCGGTGAGCCGCTCCAGCTCGGGGATCCGGCGCAGGCGGTGCGCAACCCCGCCTGGGCGCCCGATGGCTCGTTCATCGTGTACGAGAGCAACCACGAGAGCTTCCGCGACCTGTACCGGGTCGGTCGCAACGGCGAGGGTCCCGCACGGCTGACGGACGCGCCCCACGGATCGTTCGAGCCCGCCGTGGGTCCGGACGGGCGCATCGCGTTCGTCAGCAGCCGCGATGGCGACGCCGAGCTGTATGTCATGGGGCCGAAGGGGTCCGGCCAGACCCGCCTCACCTCGATCCCCGGCGACGACATGAAGCCCGCGTGGACCCCTGACGGCACGGGCCTCACGTGGCTGGCGCGGCGCGGGGCGCTCGTGGAGACGTGGCGGATGGACGCCGACGGCGCGAACGCCCGGCGGTTCCGGGAGAAGCCCGTCGACCAGCAGCTCGCGCTCGCGCAGGCCTGGTCGCCCGACGGGCAGCGGCTCGCGGTCACCGTGCAGTTCGGCCCCACCGACATCGCGCTCGACGTGCTCGATGCCCGTGGAGCCGTGCTGGCGCGGGTGGACGGGCCGGGCCCGGACGAGCACCCGTCCTGGTCGCCCGACTCGCAGTGGCTCCTGTTCACCGGACGGGCGCCGGACGCCGGGGAGCCCGATCTGTTCCGGGTCGACCGCGATGGCGGGCATCGGTCGCGGGTCACGACGGATCCCGCCGCCGACTGGCTCGGCCGGTGGCTCCCGGATCCGCCCGCTCCCTGAGGTCCGGGGAGTTCGTCGGCGTGAAAGCCGGCGCGGCGGTGGCTGGATAGCAGCGGACGATGTCCGCTCGGGCCTGGTCGGAGTCGCTCGTCGCCACCGTGGTGACCCTCGCGCTGTGCGAGGGTGCGCTGCGCCTGGCCGGGTACGGTCCGTGGGCGCCGTTCGAGACGTTCGAGGGCCTCCCTCGGATGAGCGACCCGCACGCGTCGCTCGGGTGGGTCAACCGTCCCGGACGCCATACGGTCGAGCTGGGCGGGCGCACCGTGACCGTGACCGTCGACGAACGCGGGGATCGCGCGACCCCACCGAGCGGAGGCCCCCGCTCCGTCGGGCTCTACGGAGGGTCGTACCTCTTCGGGTTCGGTCTGGACGACACGGAGGTGGTGAGCACGCACCTGGCCGCTGCCCGTCCGGACCTCACGGTGCGCAACCACGCCGTGCCCGGCTACGGCACGCTCCAGTCGGTCACGGCGCTCGAAGAGCGGGTGCGCAGCTCGGGTGGGTGTGGCGAAGACGTCGTGGTGTACGGGCTGACCGAGCTGCACGACGGCCGGAATGTCGCCGCGTGGTCGTGGCTGCACGCGCTCGAGCGGTCGGCGCGCGACCAGGGCTGGACGGTCGTGCCGACAGCGCAGTGGGACGGCGAGCGACTCGTGGTCGGCGAGCCCGTGACGTACCGCCACTGGAGCGCGAGCGAGCGCTCGGCGATCGTGAACCGCGCCGAGCACGCCCGGAACGCGCTGCACGACCGGTTCCTGCGCACGAAGGCCGAGACGACGGTGCAGCTGGTGCTCCGGTTCCGCGAGATCGTCGAGGTGTGCGGCGGCGCCTTCCGGGTCGCGCTGCTCGACGCGCCCACGCGGTCCGCCGTGTACCTGCGTCGGTTCGCCGAGGAGGGGGTCGATGTGATCGACCTGCGCCACCCGCACTTCCCGGAGTGGTCGATCCCGGGGGACGGCCACCCGGACGCGCGCGTCCACGCGGACTGGGCCCGGCGCCTGGCGGAGGTCCTGTGACGCTGTGGATCCGCTTGTGGACGGCCCTCCGGAGCGCGTCGAGCACCCTGGTGCTCGCGGTCGTGTGGATCTCGGTCCTCACGCCGCTCGGCCTGGTCTCGCGGTCCCTCCGGTCCGACCCGCTCCAGCGGAGCTTCGACCCGGGGCTCCCGTCCTACTGGGCCGATCGCGACGACCCCGGTGCAGAGGCCCGGCCCGACGGGGCCAGCGAGGGGGTGGTGGGCTTCCTGGTCGCGCGGGGCAAG
>JAWKRP010000012.1:0-239287 GCA_041389565.1 Myxococcota bacterium | reverse complement strand
CTGGTCGAACAGCGGGCGACCCGTGATGAGCTCGTACGCGATGACGGTGAGCGAGTACGTGTCGGCGCTCGGGCCTTCGGGCTGGCCTTCGAGGCGCTCCGGAGGCGCGTACCGGATCGAGTCGTTGTCGATGTGCTCGGCGCCGCCCTTGATGAACTCGTACATCTCGACCTGCGCGAGGCCGTACCCGAAGATCTGCAGCTGCCCGTCGCCCTTGAGCCCGATGCGCCACGGGGTGAGGTTCCCGTGCGAGAAGCAGCCCTGAAGCGGACCCGTCTCGCCGGCCTCGTGCAGGATCATGCCGCCGAGGTAGCAGATCTCGAGAGCCGCGCGCGCACCGACCGCCTGGCCGACCTGATCGAAGCCGCGCATGACCTCCTTGAGCGTCCAGATCGTGCCCGTGGGGTACGCGAAGCGCGCCTGCGCCATGTCGGCATCGATGCACTCCACGAGCCCCGTGACCATGGGGTACTCCATGAAGCTCAGGATGAGCTCCACGCCCGTGGTGAGGGCGGTGTGCCCGCGGTATCCCTCGTCGAACGCGACGACCGTGTGTTTCAGACCCTTGCTGTCGACACACTCCACCAGGTTGGCCGCGGGATCCCGCAGCTCGCGACCGGTCGGTGTGAGGTCGGCGTCACCCATCGAACCCTCGTTGCTCTGGCTTCCAGAACGAGGCGAAGGTAGCACACCGCCCTTCGGGTAAGGTGTCACGCATGCAGGTCTACAACGAGGTCGGCGAGCTCCAGCGCGTGCTCGTCCACAAGCCGGGCGCCGAAGTCGTCCGGATGACACAGTTCGAGCTGGAACCTCTTCTGTTCGACGACATCCTCGCGATCGATCTCGCGCGTCGCGAGCACGACGTCCTCCAGCAGGTGCTCGGGCACGGCGGAGCGGAGGTGCTCGAGGTCTCGGATCTCCTGCTCGAAGCCCTTCGTCGCGCCCCTCCCGAAGCCGTCGCGGATCTCCTCGACACCGTGTGCGAGCAGGCTGCCGTGCGCGAGCTCGCCGAGGTGCTGTCGGCGCTCCCGCCCGCAGAGCTCGGTCCGGCGCTCGTCGAAGGGGTGGCGTGGAGCGAGGTCCCCGCGTCGCGCCTCACGCTCGCCCGCCTGCGCTCGCGCCTCGACGACCGCGAGTTCATGGCGCTCCCGCCCGTTCCGAACCTGATGTTCATGCGCGACCCGTGCATCGGCATGTACGACCGCGTCGTGGTCGGGCGCATGGCCACCCGTGCGCGCGCCCGGGAGTCGGTGCTCGTGCACTTCGCGCTCCGGTACGGGCTCGACGACGTGCCGCCGTTCCTGTTCGACGACATCGACTGGTCGAAGAACGCCGCCTACCGCTCGCTCGAAGGCGGAGACGTGCTCGTGATCTCCCCCGAGATCCTGCTCATCGGGTGCTCCGAGCGCACGCGCCCCGAGACCATCGAGCGCCTCGCGTACGACGTGCTGTTCCCGGCGTTCCCGCAGCTCCGCAAGGTGTACGCCGTGATCATGCCGCGCCGGCGGAGCGTGATGCACCTCGACACCATCCTCACGGCCGTCGACACGGGCCTGTTCCTGGGGCATGCCCCGATGATCACGCGTGGCGAGGGGGTCGCGGTGGTCGAGCTCGCTCCCGGTCGCGGGCCGAAGCTGCTCGAGGGCCTCACGGTCGAGGGCCTGCTGAAGCGCGAGCTCGGCGACGTCGAGATCGTGCCGTGTGGCGGGGAGGATCCGCTCCATCAGCTCCGCGAGCAGTGGACCGACGGTGCGAACGCCGTGTGCCTCGGCCCCGGCCGCATCGTGCTGTACTCGCGGAACGTGCGAACCGCGCGCACGCTCGTCGAGAAGCACGGATTCGACCAGATCCAGCTCTCCGAAGACGAGTCGTTCGAGTCGCGCGCCGCGCGGATCGGAGCCGCCGACGGGCGCACCGTGTTCACCTTCATGGGCAGCGAGCTGTCGCGCGCGCGGGGCGGTGGGCGCTGCCTGACCATGCCGCTCGCGCGAGCGCGGTAGCACCCTCGGGACTCACTCGCGCTCGCGCTCCGGGAGCTCGCGGGCGAGCAGCGCGAGGGCGAACAGGATGAGCATGAGGTTGAGCGCCTGCGTCAGCGGACCGAACAGCCACAGGAACCAGCTCGTGAGCATCGCGGCCATGAAGTACGGCTCGGAGTTGTTGGTGCTCTGCGACGCCGCCGTGTAGCCGGCACACTCCAGCGCGGGCCCGCCGAAGCTGCCGAGCGCGGCCATCAAGCCTGCGGCCGCCAGGAGCATGCCGGCCGCCGGATGGCGCTTCGACACGTACAGGATGGCGAACGCCACGAGCAGCAGCTCCATCACCCCGCGGACCATGAGCGTGGGGAACGAGCAGAACAGCATCAGCCGGCGTTCCGGGCGAGCAGCGACTTCACGCGCGCCGCGAGGATGCGCGGGTTGAACGGCTTCGTGATGTAGGCGTCGGCGCCCATCTCGTAGCCCTGGATCTCGTGTCGCTCGCTCGTCAGCGAGGTGAGGAACAGGATCGGCGTGCGCTTGTACCGCGGGATCTCGCGGAGGTTCTCGACCAGCCGCAGACCGTCCATGAACGGCATCACGATGTCGGAGATGATCAGGTCGAACCGCATGTCCTGGGCGATGGCGAGCGCCGTGAGCCCGTCTTCGCGGAGCACGGCGTCGAGGCCGGCTCGCTCGAGGGTACGGACCACGATGTCGCCGACCGTGTGGTCGTCTTCGACCACCAGCACCCGATGGCGGGGCGGCGCCGCGACCGAAAGGGGCGTGATGACCGGAGCCTGGGCGCCAGCGTGCTCGGCGAGGTCGAGCATGCGCTGGGCGGACGCGATGCTGCGGTCGAACGACATCCCGAGGATCTCGACGCCGCCCACCGCCACCACGGGCGTGATGGAGTCTCGAGAGCCCGCTGGGAGGCGGACCTTCGCGAGCTGGTCGAGCACGGCCTGCAGGTGCCCGGTGGCCGTCACGGCGTCACACCCCGGCATCAGCAGCGCCAGCACGTCGGGCTGGAAGGAGAACGCGGCAGCGGGGGACTCCATGGTGCGCGGGATGGCTGCGAGGCGCTGCGTGAACGCGTCGGACACCCCGCGGACCAGCTTCGCGACGGCGGCGTCTCCGTGGGACCGGTGGAGGGCCTCCACGTTCAGGATGCGCGCCAGCACGACGCAGTACGTGCGCCGGCTCACTTCGGCCTCGTGCTGGAGGCGCCGCGCGACCTTCTTCAGGCTCTGCACGGTGGGCAGCCCGGAGCGCGGGTCGGAGTCGAGCTCCAGCATCATGCGGTCGTCGAGGCCCATCAGCGTCGCGAGGGCCGCGAGCAGGCGCCGATCGGGCAGGGGACGCGTGAAGAACTCCCAGGCCCCGAGCGCCAGCACCTCGCCCCGCAGCTGGGGGGTGTGTCGGCCCGACACCACGACCACGGGCATCCGCGCGAGCGTGGGGTCGCTCTGGATGCGGGCGAGCAGCACGCGCCCCTCGTCCGACACGTCGGGGAGGTCGAGCACGACCGCGGCCACGCTCTCGCGCTGCAGCACGGACCACGCGGCCCCGGGACCATCGGACTCCACCACCCGGTCGGTGAGCGGAGACAGGAGCTGTGCGAGCTGGCTCCGCTCGAACGGGCGCTCGGAGACCACGAGCACGCCGCCATCGGACGGAACGGGCCGGAAGAGCTCGCGACGGATCTCGTTCAGCAGCAGCTCGATGCTGGACTCGAGGCGCTCGGGGACCGCGATCTGCACCTCGTCGGCGAGCTCGGCGAGGTCGGACATGCCGTTCGAGGCCGCGTGGTCGCGGAGCTGGCGTGCGATGCGTTGGAGCGCCGACAGCCCCGACAGGTCGTGCGAAGGGTCGTCGCCGAGCAGCTCCCGTGAGGTCTTGAGGGCGTCGAGGGTCTGGAACAGGCGGGCGCGGTCGAGAGCCATGGTCGGTCCTAACCCGGCGACCGCGCCGCCGACGACTGTCGACAGACTCATCCACCGCGGTCTGCGGCGGTCTACCTCGCGACGAGGGCGCCGGTGAGCTCCATGGTCGAGTAGAGCGTGGCGTGGAGGAGCGCCGCGGGCCAGCACGACCGCGCCCACAGGCAGAAGTACCCGAGCGCGATGCCACCCACGATCGACGACGCCATCTCGAGCTCGGGCTTGTTCGCGTGCAGCAGGAAGAACGGGACCGCCGTGAGCAGCACCGCACCGGCGTCTCCGAGCGTGCGGCGCGAGCCGAACAGGAACACCCCGCGGAACAGGGACTCCCAGCACACCATGTACAGCGCCATCGCGAGCTCCCAGCCGACGAACACCCACGGGTCGTGCCGGGCCGGCGGGTACACCGGGTAGAACCGCAGCAGCTCGGGCGACAGCCAGGCGCCGACCTGCACGAGCAGCACCGCGAGGCCCATGCCCACGGCCGTGAGGGGAGCCCACCGGCGCCACTCGCCGGGACCCAGGCCGAGCTCGCCGAGCGGCACCCGCGCGTGCCACGCGACCGCCAGCGCCGAGCCCGCGCCGAGGACGCCGGACGCGAACAGCCCCGCGCGCGAGCCCGACAGGGTGCCCGAGATCGTCGCCGCGAGCGTGCCGAGGCCCGCCAGCACGAGCCAGATCGCCGCCGGACCCCGACGCGACCCGTACAGCACGGTGTAGCTGGCGAGCGGCCACGCGAGGTACACGAGCAGCGCGAAGCCCGGGATCCCGAACGGATCGGCGCGCGCGACATGCTTCGCGTGGAGCTGCATCGGCCAGGAGAGCAGCAGGACGAGCGCGATCAGGCGCCACTCGGCGGCCGATGGAGGCCTCATCGGTGGGCGTCGATCGCCAGCACGATGTCGTCGACCTCGGCCAGCCCGCCGACCCCCACGTCTCCGCACGCCAGGCGCTTGTGCGTGGGGGCCACGAGCTCGTGCCGCTGGAGCTCCTCGAGCCACCGCAGGTTGCGCACGACGACCGGCTGCTCCCACATCGCGGTGTTCATCGCGGGGCACAGCACGCTCGGCACGGACGCGGGAAGCGCCATCCACACCGTGGTGAGCGCGTCGTCGGCCAGGCCGGTGGCGAGCTTGCCGAGGGTGTTCGCGGTGAGCGGCGCGAGCACGGCGATCTCGGCCCACTTCGCCCAGCTGATGTGCTCGATCGCACTCGCGCCGTCGGACCCCTGACCGGTGGCGAGCGCATCCACCATGACGGGGTGCCCCGAGAGCGCCTCGAACGACAGCGGGCCCACGAACCGGGTCGCGGAGGGCGTCATCACCACGCGCACCTGGTCGCCGCGCTTCATGAGCCGGCTCACGAGGTCGCAGGCCTTGTACGCGGCGATTCCGCCAGACACCCCGAGGAGTACGCGCATGCTGATGCCCCCTGCCAGGTGGAGAAGCTAATGGACTGTCCGAGGCCGTGCCCACCGCACCGTCCGGAACAGGAGAGCCCCGATGTCCCGCCCCTATGTCCCGATCGACGTCCACGAGTTCAAGAAGCGCCGCGACGCGGGCTGGAACCCCTACGTGCTCGACGTGCGCGGCCAGAGCGAAGCCGACGTGTCGTCGTTCGACTTCGTCGACCGGCTCGAGCCCCACACGAGCGTCACGCGCATCGCCGCCGAGCTCCCGCGCGATCGCGACATCCTCGTGCACTGCCGCTCCGGCGGGCGCAGCGCGATGGCCTGCATGGCGCTCGCCCAGCTCGGGTTCCTGAACCTGTTCAACCTCGAAGGCGGCATCAATGCGTGGGCCGCCGAGATCGACCCGAGCCTGCCGGTCTACTGAGCGGGTTCCCGGGCGTTCAGCTCGGCGACCACCTCGAGCACGTCGCCGACCGTGTAGTAGTCGACGCTCACCCAGCTCGGCGTGTGGCCCGTGGCCGCCGTGCACTCCGCGATGCGCGGCTCCAGCACGGAGCGCACGTTGCCGGTGGCGGCGAGCTCCGGGCTCGCGATCGGGCTCGTGAGCGTGTGGTCGAGCTGGAAGAGCGCGTGCTCGAACGGCGCACGGTCGGTGTCGCACGAGAAGTCGGAGGCCTCGCGCGTGCCCCAGTGGGTGCTGAACAGCGTCTCGTCGTCGCGCAGCCACCAGTCGGGGCTGTCGGGCGCACCGCCCGTGATCACCACGCGCTGGCCGGAGTCGATGAGCTCCGCGAGCGTGGGCCAGGGCTCGCCACCCACGTGGTGTACGGCCAGCGCCGACAGCCCGCTCGCTTCGATCTCCGCCTGGATCGACGCGCGGTCGGTCTCGAGCTGGAAGTCGAGCGCGAGCACCTCGTCGGGGTTCGCGGCCAGGAAGGTGTCGATCTCCACCAGCACCTCCGAGAACAGCTGGTGCCCGAGCACGCAGAAGCCGTGGCACACCCACAGCGGCGGGTCGGGGTCGTCGGTGGGCTCGGTGGCGGTGTCCCAAGCGTACACGTCGACGTTCAGGGAGCGCACACCGTCGGCGAGCTGCGTCGGGATGGCCGGCACGTGGTTCATCGCGGCCTGGTGGTAGCCGCGCTCTTCGGAGGCGTGCGCGTTGTGGGTCTTCACGAACACCACCTCGTCGAGCGCCCGGTCGCACAGGGCCGGCAGGCCGTTGCACGCGCGCGGGGACGGCTCGGTGGGCGTCTCGGCGGTGCAGCCCGCGAGGACCACGAGCGCGGCGAGACGGGGGAGCGGTCTCACAGCTCGTCCTGGTCGTAGTCGAGGGCGATGATCGGAGACCCGAGCGACCCGCTCCACAGGTACCGGCTGTACATGGCCGCCGCGGCGGGCTCCTCGAACACCACGAAGTGCGTGCCGTCGGTCCACTGGGAGAACCCCGCGGTGATCGTCCCCTCGTAGGACAGCGCGTTCCGGGCCGTCATCGGGGGGGAGTCCATCAGGTGGCGCAGCTCGAGGGCCTGCGCGGAGCTGGCACGGGGGTAGATCGCGGGGACCCGGCCCGCTGCCGCCATCGCGATCGCCGACCGGTACGGGGTGTTCGCGTCTTCGGTGCCGGACGTCATCACGACGCTCGACGGCACGTGCCCGGGCCAGTCGAGCGGCTCGGAGAACCAGTAGGGCGCGTAGTTCACCATGTCGGTGCGCTCGACCAGCATCTGCACGAGCTGCACGACCGGATGCAGCTCGTACACCTCCTCGTCGTCCTGGAAGCGGGCGAGGGTCTTCACGAGCTCGGCGAAGTCGACGATGTCCTTCCGCTCGACGATCGTGATGCCGAGCACGCCGCCGGACCCCGAGATCAGCGTCGCCTTCACGTCTCCGGCCCAGAACGGAGCCGCGATCGCGCCGGTCTGGCCGCCCTGGCTGTGCCCCATGAACGTGATGCGATCGGGATCCAGGGGGATCTCGAGGCCGTCGGGGGTGGTGAACACCACCTGCTGCCGGGCGAGCGAGCGGGCCAGGTACAGCGCGTCGATCGCGCCCTGGCGGAAGTTCGTGGTGCCCGACTCCGGGTTCAGCACGTTGTAGTTCAGCAGGTCGCTGCCCTGGGAGTCCTGCCCGGCGCGGGGGCCGTGCAGCGGCTGATCGATGCCGAGCCCGACGAACCCCGTCTCGGCGAGCACGCGCCCGGCCTCGAGCTCGCTGTTGCTGTTGCAGAAGTTGCGGTAGTCGCCGCCCGTGCCGTGCTGGTAGATGACGACGGGCCAGCCTCCGGGCGGAGCGTGCACGAAGTCGAGCGGCGCGCACACCGACAGGCGCAGGTCGTCCCACGACGCAATGATCGGATCGCCGGTGGTGTCGAACCGGAACTCACCGCCCGTGGTGAGGAACGGACGCACGCCGTGGGTGAACACCGGCGACGGGTAGTGCGTGCGGAACGCCACCATCCCTTCGTAGCGGCGCAGGAACTCGACCTCCTGGTTCAGGTCGGGCGGCTCGATGCGCGTCTGCACGTACCGGGCGATGCGCTTCATCTCGTCGAGCGGGTCGAACGTGGTGAACACCGTGCCCACCGCGACATCGGACCGGCGGATGCCGAGCAGGGGAAGCACGTCTTCCACCTCGGACCACACGGCGTTCCGCGGGTGCGAGGGGTCGAACACCTTCTGGAACTGCGGGTTCGGCGCGAAGCCGTCGGTCGTCAGCAGCAGCGCGTAGCGCGTGGCCGGACGGAGGGGGAAGCCCGCCACGGGAGCCACGGCGAACAGGCCTTCGGGCTGGTAGCCGGACACGATGTCGGACTCGTGCCACCGGACCGGGAACCGCTCTCCGAGGTACGGCGAGTACGGGTCGACGTCGACCAGCACGAGGCTCGAGCCCGGCTCCATGCTCTCGGCGGGGCTCGGGAGCCGCGAGCGATCGGTGGGGCCGTTCAGGCGCAGGAAGAGGGCGGAGTTGTTCCCGAACCCCACCTGCTGCTCGCCGAACGCGATGTAGTCGTCGACGAGCCCCGACTGGCCGGGGCCCGGGAGGCCCGTGAAGTCGATCGTGCCGTCGGCGCGGGCGCGGAAGTCGTCGGGCCACGGCGCGTCGAAGAGGCCTCCCGACGGGTCGAACAGGGGCATGGGCAGATCGCCGGAGTCGGGCGGAGCACAGGCGACGAGCAGCAGCGGGAAGATGCGGAGCACCGCTCGGATCTAGCCGGATCCCGGTCCGTTCGCGACCCGTGCGTGCAACGCGACCGCAGGGTGGCTCCGGGGGCGGGTCCCGTATACGAGACCGACCCACGTGCGGAGGCATCCATGAAGCGCGGCGAGCTGCTCTACGAAGGCAAGTCCAAGGTGGTGTTCGCGACCGACGACCCCGCTCGTGTGATCGTGAAGTTCAAGGACGACGCCACCGCGTTCAACGGCGTCAAGAAGGCCGTGGTGTCGGGCAAGGGCCGCATCAACTGCGCGATCAGCGCCCACCTGTTCGAGCTGTGCGCGGAGCAGGGCCTCGAGCACCACATGCTGGAGCGCCTGAGCGACGACGAGATGCTCTGCGAGCGCGTCGAGATCGTGCCGGTCGAGGTCATCGTGCGGAACGTCGTCGCGGGCTCGTTCGCGAAGCGGTACGGCCTCGAGGAGGGCGAGCCCCTGCCGTGGCCCCTCATCGAGTGGTGCTACAAGAGCGACGCCCTGAACGACCCCCTGATGGGCGAAGACGTGCCCATCGCGCTCGGCTGGGCGCGCCGCTGGGAGCTCGCGTACATGCGCGAGTCCGCGATCGACATCAACCGCATCCTCCAGGACTTCTGGGGCACCCTCGACATCGATCTCGTCGACATGAAGCTCGAGTACGGGCGCACGAGCGATGGCCGCCTGGTGCTGGCCGACGAGCTCACGCCCGACGGCAGCCGGCTGTGGGAGCGGGGCACGGGCCGCAAGCTCGACAAGGACGTGTTCCGACGGGATCTCGGGGATCTGGGCGAGACGTACCGCGATCTGTACGAACGCGTCCTCGGCTGATCGCCGAAGCTCCCGAGAAAAAGATCGATGCCCGTGTGATCTCCTCGAGGGTCGCGACGCTGATGGGATGAAGGGGGCCGACACCGGCCTCCGCACCCTGGAGGTTCCCATGCGTCAGCTCTTCGTCCTCGCCACCCTCGCGATGGCCACCCCCGCGCTCGCCGGCGACTGCCCGACGGGCCAGGACCGCATCAGCACCGAGATCAGCGCGGCCCGCGCGGCCTACCTCGAGATCGCCGGCATGTTCGACCGGGTCAGCAACGGCCTCGACCAGCTCGCGGGCCGGAGCCGCCCGCAGTCGAGCTCGAAGACGCCGTACAAGACGGACGCCGATCGGGCCGACCTCGGCGACGTGAAGTGTGGCTTCACCTCGGCCGTGCCCGTTAGCACAGAGCCGAAGTCGATCACCTTCAAGTGACCCACGGCTTCTGAGCGGCCTGCATGGTGCACGGCCGACCAGAACGAACCTCGTGCTCCATCCGGGGGGGAATGCACTCCACGTCTCCGGATGCTGCCGAGCTCGCACTCGCGCTGGCCGGTGTCGATGCGTCGACCCCTCCGGATCGGGTGCAACACCTGCTGGATCAGGTCGATCGGCTGTTCGCCGACCACCAGGACCTCGTGTACGCCACGTGCCTGCGGTATGTCGGGCGTCCGGAGCTCGCGCGCGATCTGGCCCAGGACGCCCTGCTCAAGGCGTATCGAAAGCTGCCCACCTTCCGCGGAGAGTCGAAGTTCTCGACCTGGCTGGTGGCGATCGCCCGCTACGAGTGCCTGAACGCGCTCCGGAAGGCCGGCGATCAGCTCACGGTCGACGGGATCGTGGAGGCCTCGGATGCCGCGGGGTCGGTGCTGGCATCGCTCCGCAGGCGCGAGCGCGAGATCCTGCTCCAGCAGGCCGCGGCGGCCGTGCTCGACCCCGAAGAGCAGCAGGCCGTGTGGCTGCGGTACGGCGAAGGGCTGCCGCTCGAGCGGATCGAAGCCGTGCTGCACCTCGAGGGCGCGAGCGGCGTGAGAGGCGTGCTCCAGCGCTGCAAGCGCAAGCTCCAGCGCGAGCTGCGCCGCCGACTGGAGGAGCTCGGGCAGGGGAGCTCGCTGTTCCGCGAGAGCTTCGACCGATGACCGGGCACCCCACGCTGCTCGAGCTCCTGGAGCGCTCGCACGACCCCGACGTGCGCGCCCACGTCGAAGGGTGTGCGATCTGCGCGGCCCGGAAGCTGATGGTGCACGCGGATGCGGGTCCGGCGGTGCAGCTGCCCGGGATCGACGCGGCACGGCGGGCGCTGGCGGACACCCGGAGGCTCGCGTCGCTGTCGATGACGCACACCTGGGGCACCGACCCGCTCCGCGAGGACGAAGAGCGGCCGCCCGACCTCGAGGTGGGTCGCGAGCTCGACCGGTACGTGGTCCGGGCGCGCATCGGGGCCGGTGGGATGGGCGCGCTCTACCAGGTGGAGCACCGCCAGCTCGGCTCGCGGCACGCGCTGAAGGTGCTGCACCGCACCTCCGAGGCCGTGCGCGGACGCCTGATGCGCGAGGGACAGGCCCAGAGCCGCCTCCAGCACGCGAACGTCGTGCCCGTGACGGATGTGGTGGATGTCGACGGGTCGCCCGGCCTGATCATGGAGTTCGTCGACGGGCCGTCCCTGTCGGCTTGGCTGCGGGAGCACGGCCCACCGCCGCTGTGGCAGGTGTCCCGGCTCGGTGAGCAGATCGTCAGGGCGGTGGCCGCCGCCCATGCCGCCGGGATCGTGCACCGCGATCTGAAGCCCAGCAACGTGCTCATCGCGGAGACCGACGAGGGCCCGACGGCGAAGGTGTGCGACTTCGGCCTCGCGCGGTGGGGAGCGGACGAGGACGAGCGGGTCGGTCCGCTCGGAACGCCCGGCTACATGGCGCCAGAGCAGATCCACGACGCCAGCGGGGCCGACCCGCGCAGCGACATCTTCTCGCTCGGCGCGGTGCTGTACGAGCTGGCGACGGGCGAGCGGGCGTTCGACGCGCCCGACCTGCTCGGCGTGTGGACCCGCATCCGCGAAGGCGACTTCGTGCCGCCGAGCCGCCTCCGTCCTGACCTCCCGGAAGCCATGCGCGACACCATCGAGCAGGCGCTGGAGGTGGAGCCCGAGCACCGCTTCGTGGACTGTGCGGAGATGCTCGCCTCATGGCGGGGCGGTCGGGCGCTCACCGAAGAGGTGCCGAGGCCCCAGGCACCTGCTCCCCGCCTCGACCCGCCCGTGCAGACGCGCCCGCGGAGGAGCCTGGCACTCGGGCTGACCGTCGCGGCGGGGCTGTCGCTGGTGGCGGTGGGCACGGCGCTGCTCTGGTCCACCCCACCCGACGGCCCTCCGCCCGTCGATCCGCCCGTGCGCGTCGGTGACGATCGGGCCGACCGACGCCTCACCGCGATGCCGGCTCAGTACCAGATCTTCTCGGTGGCGCTGTCGCCCGACGACTCGGAGCTGCTCACGACCGACGGGCGCGGGCTGTGGCACCAGTCGCTCGAGTCGGGCACGTCGCGGCTGTTGCTCGAGGGCGGTCCGCTCCACAGCGTCGACTGGCTCCCGGACGGCTACGGCGCCCTCGTGATGGGGTTGCGGGACGGGGAGAAGGGGACGTGGAAGGTCGCGTTCGAGCCGTCTCCGTCGGGTCCGACGCTGGGTGAGGTGACGCGGGTGTCCGACCGGTCGGGCGGGTTCCTGCGCGCGTCTCCGGATGGCGAGCGGTTCGTGTTCGCCGACGAGGACGGGCTGTGGGTGATCGGGCTCGACGGCACGTCGCGGCACCTGCTGCCCCTGGCCGCGGGCGAGCACAGCACGTCGCTGACGTGGTCGCCGGACGGGCGGTTCGTGGCGACGGTGGTCCAGGCGCGAGGGGGCGGGCTGCCGCAGCTCCAGCGGGTGCGGGTCGAGGATGGGCACGTGGACGTGCTCCTCGAGAGCCGGCGGCTCATCGCGTTCGGGCTCGGCGCCGTGGTGTGGATGGCGCCCGACCGCCTCCTCTACGCGCTGACGGCGGGCCAGCAGGCACCCGCCGAGCTGCATGCGCTCGATGCGGCGAGCACGGCGACGACGGCCGAGGGCGACACGGTGCTGCGGACCTGGGAGGGGTACGAGCTGATCCGGATGCGTGCGGGGCGCGACTCCGTGGTGGTGTCGCGCGGAACGGCCGTGCAGGACGTGTGGATGTTCCACCCGGGGTCCGACGCGCCCACCCTGCTCACGCCCGAGGACTGGAAGGACCGCCCGATCGGGTGGGCGGGGTCGCGGTTCCTGATGGTGTCGGACCGCGGCAGTGGCGGGATCTTCGCCGTCGATCCGGCGAACCCCGCGAGTGCGGAGCCGGTCCACGGCACGCAGGCGAAGGAGGGGTTCGTCGTGACGGGGACGGCCGTGGGCGATGCGCTGCTGTTCTCCCGGTTCGTGCGTCCGGAGCTCGAAGACGGCACGCTGGGAGACCTGTCGTTCCGCGTGGACCGGGTGGAGGCGCAGAGCTCCGAGGCCCGCGTGCTGCTGGACGAGCCCGTGGGACAGGTGCTGGGCCCGACGACGCCGAAGCAGGCGCTGAAGTGCGCTGCGGGCCGCTGCCTGATGAGCCGTACGAAGGGGGAGTCGCTGGAGTGGGTGTGGCTCGACCCCATCGACGGCACGCTGTCCGACCCCGTGGCGACGGTGGACCGCTGCGGTGGCGGAGTGGCGTGGGACCTCGATCCGACGGGCCGGAAGGTGGTGCTGCTCAGCTCGGACCCGCCGACCCGCCTCGACCTCGACCTCGAGACGGGCGCCCGCACGGAGGCGGCGTGTACGCTCGACCTCCCGCTGTCGGTGACCTGGATGCCGGACGGGACGATCTACGCCTCGGGCCTCTCGCACGCGTCCGTCCGGCCGTACCAGCTCGGAACGCTCGGTCCGGACGGGTCCTTCGAGGTGGCGCTGTCGTCGATGAACAACAACTACCACTCGATCTACGGAGACCCGTCGGGCACCGACGTGCTGCTCGGCGTGCACTCGTTCGGCACCGACGTGTGGAAGCTGGCGCTCTGACCCGCCGGCGTGCTCACCCCACGAACGCGCGCGCGTTGTGGAACAGCTGCATCCAGGGGCTGTCGCCGTCCCACTCCGGCGGGTGCCACGACAGCGAGACCGTGCGGAACACCCGCTCGGGATGGGGCATCAGGATGGTCACGCGCCCATCGTCCGTGGTGAGCCCGGTGATGCCGGTGGGCGACCCGTTGGGGTTCGCGGGGTAGCGCTGGGTGACCTGCCCGTCGTTGTCGACGAAGCGGAGCGTGACGAGCGATTCATTCGCTGCTTCATAGTGTTTCGAGGTCTCGAACAGCGCGCGACCCTCGCCGTGGGACACCGCCACCGGGAGCGTCGCGCCGGTCATGCCCGCGAACAGGACGGAGGGCGACTCCGGCACCTGGACGAGCGACAGGCGGGCCTCGAACTGCTCGGACCGGTTCCGCACGAACCGCGGCCAGGTGTGCGCGCCGGGGATGAGGTCCTTCAGCTGGGCGAGCATCTGGCAGCCGTTGCAGACCCCGAGCGCGAAGGTGTCGGGCCGCGCGAAGAAGTCGCCGAACTGGCGGCGGAGGTCGTCGTTGAACAGGATCGAACGCGCCCATCCGCCCCCTGCGCCGAGCGTGTCGCCGAACGAGAACCCCCCGGCGGCCGCGAGCCCCACGAAGCCGTCGAGGGCGGTGTGGCCGTACACGAGGTCGCTCATGTGCACGTCCATCGCCGTGAACCCGGCGCGTCGGAACGCGGCGGCCATCTCGGTGTGCCCATTCACGCCCTGCTCGCGCAGGATGGCGACGGGCGGGTGGTCGTCCGAGCGGACCGGGGTGAGTGCGAACCCGGCCGGGAGCCACGGGATGAGCCCGGGATCGTCTTCGCTCACGATGGACGCGAGCTCTTCGGCCGCACAGTCGGGATCGTCCCGCAGGGCGGCCATGGCCGCGCTGGTCTCGGCCCACGCGCCGTGCCAGACGCTCCGCGTGCCTTCGAGCACCACGTCGCCGTCGACCCGGAACCGCATGTCCGGCTCGTCGGTGCTGGCGCCGATCTCGAGCGCGAGCACCCCCCGTGTGGTGAGCTCGTCGATCAACGCGGCCGCGTCGTCTGCCCGCATCTGCACGACCGCGCCGAGCTCCTCGGCGAACAGGGCGCCGTGCACACCGGTGTCGCCGATCAGCCCGTCGAGATCGACGTCGAAGCCACACCCGCCCGCGAAGCCCATCTCGCACAGCGTGGCGAACAGGCCGCCGTCGCTGCGGTCGTGGTAGGCGAGGATGCGGGGCGCGAACGCGCGGATCACGCGGAAGAAGTCGACGAGCGCGCTGGGGTCGTCGAGATCGGGCGGCGTGTCGCCGAGCGCTCCCCAGCACTGGGCCAGCACGGAGCCTCCGAGCCGGTTCTTCCGGTCGGAGAGGTCGATCGCGACGAGCACGGTGTCGGTGTCGAGATCCCGCCGGAGCTCCGGCGTGAGCGTGGCGCGGGCGTCCCCCACGGTGGCGAACGCCGAGACGACCAGCGAGAGCGGGGACGTGACGGTGTTGCCGTCCCACACGGCCCGCATGCTCATGGAGTCCTTGCCGACGGGGATGTTCACGCCCAGGGCCGGGCAGAGCTCCATGCCGACGGCCCGCACGGTGTCGAACAGCGTGGCGTCCTCGCCGGGGCTGCCGGCGGCACACATCCAGTTGGCGGACAGCGACACGCGGTCGAGCTGCACGTCGGCCGCCACGAGGTTCGTGAGGGCCTCGGCCACCGCCATGCGCCCGGAGGCCGGACCGTCGAGCAGGGCGAGCGGGGTGCGCTCTCCCATGGACATCGCTTCGCCCGCATAGGTGTCGAAGCCTGCGAGCGTGACGGCCACGTCGGCGACCGGCACCTGCCAGGGCCCGACCATCTGGTCGCGTGCGACGAGCCCGGTGACCGTGCGGTCGCCGATGGTGATCAGGAACGACTTGCTGGCGACGGCGGGGAAGCGGAGCACACGACCTGCGGCCTCGGCGAGATCGGGCAGCTCGGCGGACCAGGGGAGCGCGGTGGGCTCGCCGTGCGTGACGTCGCGGTGCATCTCGGGGGTGCGGCCGAGCACGAGGGACAGCGGCACGTCGACCGGGCGCGCATGGTCTCCGTCTTCGACCACCAGCGACGCGCGCTCGGTGGCCCGCCCGACGACCGCCCACGGGCAGCGCTCGCGCTCGCACAGCTCTCCGAACAGCGCGACCGCGCCGGGACGCAGGGCGACGACGTACCGTTCCTGGGCCTCGTTCGACCAGATCTCGAGCGGGGACAGCGAGGGGTCGGCCACCGGGATGGCCGTCATGTCGATGACCGCGCCACGCCCCGCGTCGCTCACGAGCTCCGGGAGGGCGTTCGACAGCCCGCCGGCTCCGACGTCGTGGATGGACGCGATGGGGTTGTCGGACCCGAGCGCCCAGCAGCGGTCGATGACCTCCTGACACCGGCGCTCGAGCTCGGGGTTGGCCCGCTGCACACTCGCGAAGTCGAGCTCGCTGTCGGACCGCCCGGACTCCACGCTGCTCGCGGCCCCTCCGCCGAGCCCGATCCGGAGCGCCGGACCGCCGAGCACCACCAGTGGCGCATCGTCGGCGACGGGCTCCTTCTTCACGTGGGACCGCTCGATCGCCCCGATCCCACCGGCCAGCATGATGGGCTTGTGGTAGCCGCGGCGCTCGTGGTCGGACGTGGAGAGCTCGAGCGTACGGAACATGCCGACGAGCGCGGGGCGTCCGAACTCGTTGTTGTACGCGGCCCCTCCGATGGGGGCTTCCTGCATGATCTGCAGCGGAGTCGCCAGGCGGTCGGGGTGGAGGACCGGCGGCTCCCACGGCCGCTCGCTGCCCGGGATGCGCAGGTGGCTCGTGAAGAAGCCGACCAGCCCGGCCTTCGGGTGGCCTCCGCGCCCGGTCGCGCCCTCGTCGCGGATCTCCCCACCGTTGCCCGTCGCTGCACCGGGGTCGGGCGAGATGGCGGTGGGGTGGTTGTGGGTCTCGACCTTCATGAGCACGTCGACCTGGGCGGTGCGCGTGGACCAGGCGCGCTCGGCCGGATCCACGAACAGCCGCTCGACGCGGTGGCCCTCCATCACGGCCGCGTTGTCGTGGTACGCGGACAGCACGGCGCCGGGGTGGATGGCGTGGGTGTTCCGGATCATCCGGAACAACGAGAGATCCTGGGGCTCGCCGTCGATCGTCCACCGGGCGTTGAAGATCTTGTGGCGGCAGTGCTCGGAGTTCGCCTGCGCGAACATCATGAGCTCAGCGTCGGTGGCGGCACGGCCGAGGTTCGTGAAGGCTTCGGCGAGGTACGCGACCTCGTCGTCGGACAGGGCGAGCCCCCAGGCCCGGTTCGCGGCGTCGATGGACGGCACGTCGGCCTTCACGCGGCGGAGCTCCCCGCGCGGGTGCCCCTGGAACAGGACCTGGAGGTTCGTGTCGCTGGGGAGCACGGCCTGGGTCATGCGGTCGTGCACGGCGGGTAGGAAGCCGGGCGCCAGGGGCTCGGGAGACGCGATGGACACGATGCGATCGATGCGCCACACGGTCTCGAGCCCACATACGCGGGCGATGTCGGTGGCCTTGCTGCTCCAGGCCGACAGGGTGCCCGGGCGCGGCGCCACCAGCACGGACGACCACCCCTCGGGGTGGGGCTCGGCGTACGGCTCGGGACCGTACGCGAGCAGGGCCTGGAGGCGCTCGAGCGTCGCTTCGTCGGGCTCGCGGGACACCTCGACGAGGTGCACGAAGTGCGCGTCGAGCGCCGCGGGGGCCTCGGGGTGGGCGAGGAGTCGCTCCAGACGGAACGGAGACAGCGCCGGCGCGCCACGGAGCTCGAGCAGCATTTCGGTCCTCACGGAGAGGTGGCGCCCGTCATAACGTGCATCCTGTTAAGGCGGGCCGTCAGGGTGACGCGCAGGCGAGGAGGGCCGCAGGTGGAGGGTTTTCGCGATGGGAGCGGCCTGTTCGGGATCGCGGGCCACGCGGCGGCAGCCGGGCTGACGGGCCAGGGCCTGCGCGCGCTCCAGCACCGGGGCACCCTCGGCGTGGCGTTCGCGGTGGCCGACGGGAACCAGGTGCGGTCGCTGCGCTCGCGCGGTCGCGTCGACTCCGTGGCGCTCGACGCCGTAGGCCAGATCCACGGCACGATGGCGCTCGGCCAGGTGTTCGGCGGGCTCGGCTCGCCCGACGTGTCGGGCCTCCCGCTCGATGGCGGCGATCGCATGGTGGTCGGGCACCTCACGGGCGGCCCGATGGCGGTGGCGATCGCGGGTCGCCTCACGAACGGCACGCGCCTGCGTCGCGAGCTCAAGGCGAAGGGCGCGCTGTTCCAGACGGAGTCCGACGCCGAGGTGTTGCTGCACCTGATCGCCCAGTCCGCGCAGCGCACGCCCGTGAACCGCATCGTCGACGCCCTGTGGAAGGTCGAGGGGGCGTTCAGCGCGCTGCTGTTGGGCCCGAGCGTATTGGTCGCGGTGCGGGATCCGCGCGGATTCCGCCCGCTGATGGTGGGTCGCCTGGAGGGTGCCCTCGCGATCAGCACGGAAGACACGGCGATCCGCGATGCTGGCGGCGAGGTGCAGCGGTCGGTGCATCCGGGCGAGATGGTCGTGGTCGACCGGGGGGGCGTGCAGTCGGTGCGTCCGTTCCCGCCCCAGGGCCCCGCGCGGTGTGCGATGGAGCTCGTGGGCCTCGCGCGGCACGACGCGAGCGTGTTCGAGCGCTCGCCGTACGAGGTGCGCGAGGCGCTCGGTCGGAACCTCGGCACGGAAGCCCCGTGTTCCGAGGCCGAGGTGGTGGTCGCCCTCCCCGAAGACGAGCCGTACGGCATCGGCTACGCGCGGGCCGCGAACGTGCCGTACGAGCGGGGCCTGCTGCCGGGCTACGGAACTGCGGGCGAAGACACGCGGTGGATGACGGTCCCGGCGGTCGTGCGCGGGCGCCGGGTGGTGCTCGTGTCCCGCTCCCTGCTCACGGGGCGCGTGCTGAAGCGGGCGGTCGCCCAGCTCCGCGCGGCCCAGGCGGTCGACGTGCACGTGCGGATCGCGCTGCCCCCCATCCAGAAGGCCTGTGTGTACGGGGTCCCGAGCCCCACCACCGACGAGCTGGCGTGGACGCACCACCGCGATCTCGACGAGCTCGCGCTCTGGCTCGACGTGGTGAGCGTCGGCTTCTCGACGCACGAGGGCACCCGCTCCGTGCTGGGCGAAGCGGGCTGGTGCCTGGCGTGCGTGACGGGCGAGCACCCGGTCGCGCCGGAAGAACCGGACGACCAGCTGCCGCTGTTCTGAGGCGGTCTCGGGGCGCCCCTAGAGCTCGCGGCGCCCGAGGTCTTCGAACTCGCGCTCGTTCTCGCCGGTGTAGATCTGGCGCGGACGGTGGATGCGGCTGCCCTTGTCGCTCCGCATCTCACGCCAGTGCGCGATCCAGCCGGGGAGACGGCCGAGCACGAACATCACGGTGAACATCTCGGTGGGGATGCCCATCGCGCGGTAGATGATGCCCGAGTAGAAGTCGACGTTCGGGTACAGCTTCCGGCTGACGAAGTACTCGTCTTGCAGCGCGTGCGCCTCGAGCTTCTTCGCCATGTCGAGCAGCGGGTCGTTCACGCCGAGCTGGTCGAAGATGCGGTCGGCGGCGGCCTTCAGGAGGGTGGCGCGCGGGTCGAAGTTCTTGTAGACCCGGTGCCCGAAGCCCATGAGCTTCACGCCGGAGTCGCGGTCTTTCACCTTGTCGAGGAACGCATCCATCGACATGCCGGACTTCCGGATGTCGTCGAGCATCTCGATGACCTTCTGGTTCGCGCCGCCGTGCAGCGGACCCCACAGCGCGCAGATCGCGGCGGAGATGGACGCGTAGAGGTTCGCCTCGGAGCTGCCCACCATGCGCATCGTGGACGTGGAGCAGTTCTGCTCGTGGTCGGCGTGGAGGATCAGGAGGAGGTTGAGGGCTTCCTCGAGGACCTCGGGGACCTCGTACGGCTCGCTCGGGACGGCGAACATCATGCGCAGGAAGTTGCCCGGCCACGACAGGTCGTTGCGAGGGTAGATGAAGGGCTGGCCGACGCTCTTCTTGTGCGCGAACGCCGCGATGGTCTTGGACTTCGCGAGCACGCGGATGATGTTGAGGTCGGTGAGCGCTGGGTCGTTGTCGGGGTAGTACGTGGACAGCGACGCGAACATCGACGCCATGATGGCCATCGGGTGCGCGCTCGGCGGGTAGCCCTCGAAGAACTTCTTCATGTCTTCGTGGAGCAGCGTGTGATAAGTGAGCCCCGACCGGAACTTCGCGAGCTGCTCGTCGCTCGGGCGCTCGCCGTAGATCAGCAGGTAGCAGACCTCCGTGAAGCGCGCGCGCTGCGCGATCTGCTCGATGGGGTACCCGCGGTAGCGCAGGATGCCCTTCTCGCCGTCGATGAACGTGATGGCCGACTCGCACGAGCCCGTGTTCCCGTAGCCGGGATCGAAGCCCACGAGACCCGTGTGCTTGCGGAGCTGCTGGAAGTCGACGCCCAACTCACCCTCGGTGCCTTCGAGGACGGGGAACTCCCACTCCTTGCCGTCGTAGATCAGCTTTGCGGTTCCGCTCATGTGTCCTCCCTCGAGTGGCGCGCAACGTACCTCAGGGAGGGGTGGCGATCAGACAGCCCCCTCCGGAAACGCCGGTCCGCACGTGTTCTTCCCGCTCGAACCAGTCGGCCACGGAAGGCATGACGCGTCGCAGCGCGTGGGGATCGAGGTGGTGCAGCGCGAAGGCCTCCGCGAACGACTCGTGGGTCCGGCTGCGCCAGCCGTAGGTGGTCGGGCCTCGGGTTCGGCCGCGAACCTCGCGATACGCGTCGATCACCGGGCCGTCGGCGCCGAGTGACCGGTAGCAGCGGTCGAGATCGTGGGCGCGGTCGTAGGCGGCCTGGAAGGACGTGGGGTCGACCATGCGCTCGCTGGCTTCGAGGGCCGTGCGGTAGGCGTCGAAGGTGTCGCGCAGCGGGCGATCGACGACGGCGTGCCCGAACTCGTGGAGGAGCGTCATGACAGGAGTGGGCGAGGGGTCGTCGAGCGGACCGACGAAGCCGTGCCCGTACTCGACGAACGCGGCGTCGTACACCTCGAGGCGCGCCGGGAGCTCCGACGGGGCGTACCAGGCCATCTCGGCCGCGCGGCGGGGGCTCTTCGCGACCCTCGCCACCCGGACGCCCACCAGCGCCTCGCGCTCCTCGGGGGTGAGCCGCTCGAGCGCCATCGCCACGTAGCCGAGCTCCGTGAGCGTCCACGGCCCCGTGAAGCCCTCCAGGCGGAACGACTCCGCGAGCTCGGACGCGAGCCGGCCCTCGTCCACGTGGGCGGGGGGGAGCGGCTCGGACACGGGGGTCTGGCCGGCGGCCACCACCATCCCGCCTTCGCGGTCGACCCAGACGGTCACGGCCTCTTCGCCGCGCGCCGTGGGCACGAGCAGATCGATCTCCGCACCCCGCGACCAGCGCCCGGCGCTCGCGATCACCGCGTACAGCTCGATGTCGGTGAGCAGACCCACCTCGTCCGGCCCGATGGGGACGGTGCCCGTGGACATGCGGCGCTCCAGGGGCCCCAGCTGGCCGCGCTCCAGGCGGTGGGTCACCGCGGTGGCGAGCGTGGCGTGATCGAACTGCAGGGGCGGGACCTCGAAGGCCACGGGCTCGTACCGAAGGTGCACCGCGCACCCCAGCAGCCCGAGGATCACCCGCGCTCCAGCACCACGACGGTCTCGACGTGATGGGTGTCGACGAACAGCTCGAAGCAGCGCGCATCGGCGATGCGGTACCCGGCACGCAGGGCCGGCTGCAGGTCGCGGCCAGCGGACGGCACGTGGCAGGACACCAGCACGATGCGCCGCGGGCGCTGCAGGAGCAGGGCCTCCATCACGCGGCCCGCACCCGCACGGGGGGGATCGAGCACGACGACGTCGAACGCCACCCGCGACGGGTCGAACTTCTCGACCCGGCCCGTGTGCACCTCGATGCTCACGCCGTTCGCAGTGGCGTTGTGCTTCAGATCCGAGGTGGCCTGGCCTTCCAGCTCCACGGCGACGGTGGGCACGCCGGACACCGCGATGGGGACCGTGAGGTTCCCGATGCCGGCATACAGATCGAGCACGCGCTCGGGACGGGCGGCGAGCACGGAATCCCTCACGTGCTGCACGAGGGTCTCGTTGATCTCCAGGTTCACCTGGTAGAACGAGCGCGGGCTGCACCGCAGGTGGGTTCCGCAGACCTCGAGGGTGAGCGTGGGGTCGCCGGTCACGGCCTTCCCGTTCACCGCAACATCCTCGAGCCCTTCGAGGGCTGCGGGGTCGACGCGACCTTCGAGCGCGAGTACGGCTCGGGTGCCGTCCGACCGGACCTCGACGGCTTCGAGGCCCGGGAGGGGGAGTCGCGAGCGGACCTCCGCGATGCGCGCCGCCACCTCGGGTCTCGCGGCCCAGCAGTCCTCGACGTCCACGAGGTCGTGGCTCCGCGCCCCTCGGTACCCGAGCTTCGCGCCGTCGACCGCCAGCCGGACCCGTGCCCGATGCCGGATCTGCAGTGGAGACGGAACGAGCGGCGGAGGCTCGGGCAGCCGCAGGGCCCGCTGGACCATGGACACGAGCTGCGTGCGCCGCACGTCCCGGTCGAGCGCGCCGAGGTCGCACCCTCCACACTGCTCGAGCACGGGGCAGGGGTGCGAGACCGTGTGGGGGCTCGCCGACACCGGGTCCCACGCGGTGATCTCGACGGTGCGCCCGCGGGCCTGGGTGGCGGTCGGCGCGATGCGCGCGCCGGGCAGCGCACCGCGGGCCTTGAAGGTGCCGTCGCGCGTGCGACCACCGACCTGGCCGTCGGGGAGGATCCACTCGATGTCGAGGTGCGGCATCATGGAGCCACCGTATCCGGAGGACCCCAGTGAACGCTTCGTCCCCCCTCGCCGACGCCGTGCTCACGGAGGCCGTGTGGGTCATCGGAGCCGGTGTGATCGGCCTGATCGCGACGGCAGCGGTGATCGTGATGATGGTCGGACGGCGCCGGGTGCCCCCCGTGCTGGGGGTCGCCAGCGTGGGGCTCATGGCGCTCGCGGCGCTCGGAGGGGGGCTCGGCGGGCTGTACAACCCCGATCTGTTCCTCGGCACGCTGGCGTCGGGGCTCGTCCATTTGCTCGCGGCGTTCGCGGCCGTGCCCCTGGCCGGGCTGCTGCTGCTCGGCACGGTGGTGATCGCGCTCCGCGATCCGCCGCGTCAGCGCGGGCTCCCCGCGGTGGTCGCAGCCCTGGTGCTGGTGACGGTCGCGGCGACCTACACCGAGGGCCTGATGACGGGGAGCACCCGCTTCGGTGCCGTGCGGGCGGTGATCGTCGCCGGGATGGGCGTGATGACCGTGATCACGACGCTCTCCGACGCAGAGGACGCGCGCGACGCCACGATCATCGCCGGCACCGCCTTCGCGGTGTTCGTGGGGCTCGTGGAGACTGCCGAGCGGGGGATGGCGCTGTCCATGAGCCTCTCCTACACCTGCGGAATCGTCGAGTACGCGAAGCGCCCAGAAGGGCTGACGCAGATGCTGGGGCACGTGGCGCCGGCCGTTCCGTGGGCGTGGGCCTCGACGCTGTCGGCGCTGTCGGTGGGCCTCGTGACCCTCGGCTGGACGCTGCGCTCCAGGGGCATGCGCGCCGGGGATCTCGCGGTGCTGGGCTGGCTCGCGTTGACGCCCGCCCTGCTGGTCGTCGGAATGCCGCAGCTCTCCGACCTCACCGCGGCAGCGGCCGCCGGACCGCCCCCCAAGAAGGACCGCACGCCCCCTCCGTGACGGTTGCGGAACAGTCCCGTTTCGTGGGAGAACCCAGCACGCGTCGGTCCCGGAGCCTTCGGTTCCCGCCCGACCGGGGAGGCTGGATGCCGAACGCCGTCATCTCGGGCACGGGTATGTACGTGCCGGACAACGTGGTCACGAACGACGATCTCGTCTCGCAGTACGGGATCGACACGAACCATGAGTGGATCGTGAAGCGCACGGGGATCGAGGCGCGCCGGTTCGCGCCTGCGGGCCTCGGCTCGGCCGATCTCGCCGTGCCGGCCTGTGAGGCGGCGATCGCCGACGCCGGGCTGAAGAACTCCGACATCGACATGATCCTGTTCGCGACGCTGTCGCCGGATCACTGCTTCCCGGGCAGCGGCGTGTACCTGCAGGAGAAGCTCGGTATGCCGCAGGCCGGGCACTTCCCGGGCTGCATGGACATCCGGAACCAGTGCTCCGGGTTCCTGTACGGGCTGGGTACGGCCGCGAGCCTCGTGCAGTCGGGGGCCTTCAAGAACGTGCTCGTGGTGGGCGGTGAGACGCACTCGGCCGCGCTCGACCTTTCCACGCGCGGTCGCGCGGTCGCTTCGCTGTTCGGCGACGCGGCGGGTGCGGTCGTGGTGAGCCCGTCCGACGACCCGAAGCGCGGCATCCGCACCTGGAAGGTGGGCGCCGACGGTCGGTACGCCGACGTGCTCGCCCAGAAGGTGTGGGACGTGAAGCAGCGCCCGTTCATCCCGGTCGACGAGAACGGGGTGGGGCAGGTGCAGCCCGAGATGATGTGGGCCCAGATGGACGGCCGCCTGGTGTTCAAGAACGCGGTCGAGCGCATGATCATGGGCTTGATGGAGGTGTGCTGGAAGGAGGGCATCACGATGAACGACATCGATGTGTTCGCCTTCCACCAGGCCAACCTGCGCATCAACCAGTACGTCGCGCAGCAGCTGAAGATCCCGGAGGAGAAGCTCCTCCAGAACATCCACAAGTACGGGAACACCACAGCGGCCACCATTCCCACGCTGCTCGCGGAGGCTTCCCGCGAGGGCAAGCTCGAGCAGGGTCAGAAGGTGGCGACCGTCGCGTTCGGCTCGGGCTTCACGTGGGGAGCCGCCATCATCGATTGGTGATTTTTCAGCGGACGCGGAGCCGCGTGAGCATGGCGCCGATGCGCCGGAGCTCGACGCAGCGCGCCTCGCACCCCGGGAAGTCGGCGACGTGCAGCGCGGCGAACGCCTCGCCGGCGGAGCCCTTCGCGATGCGGAAGTGGTTCATGCCGGACTTCCCGCCCCGTGACATGCCCTCCGCGATGTTGAGCACGACGGAGTCGGCGGCTCGGATGGCTTCGCCCCGCAGGTGATGGGCGTCGGCGGGCCAGGTCGTGCTGCGCATCCAGCGCGCGACTGCGACGGAGAGCTTGTAGACATCCAGATTCTCGAACGCGAACTCGTGATGCATGGCCGCGTGTCCTCCAACGGACGGAGAGCCGGGAATCGGCCCCATCACGCGGAACGCGGGGGCCGCATTCCTGGCTCGCAGGCCGTTGGAGGACGGAGCGCGCGAAGGCGAGACGCGACCCGCGGAGGCGAGATGCGAGACGCGAAGGCGATTCGCGATGGCGATCCGCGATCCGCGATGGCGATCCGCGGTTCGCGGTTCGCGGTTCGCGTCTCGCGTCTCGCGTCTCGCGTCTCGCGTCTCGCGTCTCGCGTCTCGCGTCTCGCGTCTCGCGTCTCGCGGTCCCCCGCCTCCCGCTCTCCCGCTCGACCCGACGGACCTACCCGTCGAAGTTGTCCTGATGGAGACGCGCGATGTGGTTCGAGATGTTCCGGATCGCTTCCTGCTCCTCCGCGGAGGTCTGGAAGAACATCCCGAACAGCCCGCCAGCACTCTCGGCGATGATGTCGCAGTACTCCACGATGTCGTCGACCTGGTGCGGACCGATGTCGCGGCCGAACCCGTCGGGCTTGTGGGCCAGGCGCACGAGCACCTCGCGACCGCGCTCGAAGTAGTCCTTCGTGGGGCGCTCGGTCAGCCACTCTTCGACCACCTGGCGCGCCTTGCCGGCCAGGAGCTGGTTCCCTTCGCCGTAGCCGAGGATCGCGTCGCGTTCCTGCTTCTGGATCTCGTTGTCGGCCCACGCCACCTCGATGAGCGGCAGGAGGAGGATGGCGCGGTAGCTGCTCTCGTCGAGGCCGAGCGCATCGAGCTCCCGGACGAACTTCTGGTCATCGCTCATGGCTTCTCCACATCGGAACCGGAGGTCGGAGTAACACGGGGCCCGGCCTGCCCACAGGCACGCGCTACCGCAGCAGGACCGTGGGCTCGTCGTCGAAGTCGAGGAGGGAGGCCTGCACCTTGCGGGGGAGCTCGACCGTGACCGTCGCTCCGCGCCCCAGCTTGCTCTCGACGCGCAGCGAGCCGCCCATCGCTTCGGCGAGACCCTTGCACACCGCGAGACCGACGCCCGCACCGTCGTAGCGACGCGTGGTTCCCTGCTCGGCCTGCCAGAAGGCACGGGTGGCGGCTTCGGTCTGCGCTTCGGTCATCCCGATGCCGTCGTCCTTCACGACCATCTCGAACACGTCGGCGTCGAGCGACTGGATGGAGATGTGCACGCGCCCCTTGAACGTGAACCGGCAGGCGTTGTGCGCGAGGTTGAACAGGATCTGGCGGACCATTCGCGGGTCGGAGCGCACCGTGAGCCCGTTCTCGACATCCACGGTGACGCGCGTCTTCGACCGCGCTGCCTGGTCGCCCACGGCCTCCACCACGTCGGTGGCCAGACCGCCGAGATCGAGATCCCGAGGCTCGACGATGAACCGGCCGGCGCGGAGCTGGCTCAGATCGAGCACCGACTCGACCAGCGCCAGCAGGTGGCGCGTCGCGCGACGGATGGAGGTGAGCTCGTGGACGTCGGGGTGATCGGACGCCTTGTCCTCCAGCAGGAGGTCGGTGTAGCCCTGGATCGCGTTCAGGGGCGTGCGGAGCTCGTGGCTCATGCGCGCGAGGAAGTCCTCCTCCTGCGGCGTGGGGCCGGGCGCGGAACGCAGGCCGTCTTCCAGGGAGGCCCGGTCGGGCGGGCCCTTTCGCGGATCATGGCTCATGCGGGCCCCGGCGCTTCGGGGCACGCGCCCCACTCGATCTGGGAGAACACGGCTCCCGTGGCGTCGAAGAAGCGCGAGAACGACGGGATTCCGTTCTCGTCGAGCTCCTGCTCCCAGATCCGCTCGCCCTCTTCGATGCGCCCGGATGCGTCGTCGTCGACGCCGATCGACAGGAAGGCGAGGCCGGGCAGGTCGCGGTCGGGGTTCAGGAGGGGCCAGGACAGCGGCGAGCTCGCGTACTCCCGGATCTCGACGACCACCCGACCCCCGAGGAAGACCCGCTCGATGGTGGCGGTGTCGCCCGACCACGACCACGTCTCGTCCCACGTGGTGAACAGCGTCTCGCTGTGCGTGCTCACCAGGCGGTCGCCCTCCCACGTGTAGGTGAACGAGCCCTCCGACGTGCCCTCGGGCAGGCTGATCACCTCGCGCGACACCACGCGCTCCTCGGCGTCCCACTCGAGCACGGTCTCGCGGGTGGGCTCGTCGAGGGTGGGGTAGTCGTTGAAGCTCTGCGACACCCACAGACCGTCTTCGTACACATTGGTGGCGAGTGCAGCGGGCTCGCCGAGCACCGAGAAATAGATCGCCTCGTTCACCGAGCGACCGTGCTGCATCTCCCGCGTCGTGAAGTCGCGGATGTCGCCCCCCGGCGCCCGCGTCGTGACGCAGTGGTCGCCGAGCCTCGGCCCGCAGCCCGCCAGTAGCAAGAACACCATCGATGCATCCTACACCGCGGATGCAGGGGCGTCAGAGACCGTCGCAGTTGTAGTCGGGCGGGACCAGCACCACGTCGGACGCGCCGGGGTTGAACGCGGGATCGGTGTCGTCGCAGTCGTTCCCGCCGTAGTCGTCGCTGATGAAGCCGTCGCGGTCGCAGTCGTTCTCGGGCCAGCCGTCGCAGTCGGCGTCGAGCCCGTCGTAGCAGGCATCGGTGGCACCCGGGTGGACGAACGCGTTGCTGTCGTCGCAGTCGTCGCCGCCGCGCAGGGCGCTGATCGACCCGTCTCCGTCGCAGTCGTCGTCGTTCGAGCCGTCGCAGTTGGCGTCGACCCCGTCGTAGCAGATGTCGTTGGCTCCCGGATGCACGGTGGGGTTGGCGTCGTTGCAGTCCGTGGAGCCCGGATAGCCGTCGAAGTCGCAGTCGTTGTTGTCGGTACCCGAGCAGTCGGCGTCCACGCCGTCGTTGCACTGATCGAACGCTCCGGGGTGGATGGCCCCGTTCAGGTCGTTGCAGTCGTTCCCGCCGCGCCCGACCGCGATGAAGCCGTCTCCGTCGCAGTCGTTCCCCTCGAGCAGCCCGTCGCAGTCGGAGTCGATGGCGTCTCCGCACTGCTCGGCGGCACCGGGCGAGATCGATCCGTCCCCGTCGTTGCAGTCGGTTCCGCCGCGGTTGGCCGCGATGAAGCCGTCTCCGTCGCAGTCGTTGCTGTCGAGGAGCCCGTCGCAGTCGGAGTCGATGGCGTCTCCGCACTGCTCGGTCGCTCCCGGCGAGATGGCGCCGTTCGCGTCGTCGCAGTCCATCCCGCCACGGTTCGCCGCGACGAAGCCGTCTCCGTCGCAGTCGTCGCTGTCGAGGAGCCCGTCGCAGTCGGAGTCGACCGCATCCCCGCACTGCTCGACCGCGCCCGGATGGACCGCAGCGTTCGTGTCGTCGCAGTCGCCCTGGGCTTCGGTCAGCCCGTCGTGGTCCTGGTCGAAGTCGTCGTGACCGTCGCAGTCGGAGTCGCGCCCGTCGTACCAGACCTCCGTGGCGGTCGGGTTCACGTCGGTGCGCGAGTCGTCGCAGTCGAGCCCGCCGCTCGAGGCCGCGCGGAACCCGTCTCGGTCGCAGTCGAAGTCGTCGAGCTGGTCGCAGTTCGCGTCGATGCCGTCGTAGCAGGCGTCCGACACGACGGCCGGATTCACCGCCGGGTCGCCGTCGTCGCAGTCGCAGTCGAGCTCCCCGGGGGCCGAGCACGGGTCGAAGCCATCGCCGTCACAGTCGGGCTCGTTCGCGGGGATGCAGTCCTGATCGACCCCGTCGTTGCAGATCTCCGGCTCGAGCGGGGAGATGTCGGACCGCAGATCGTCGCAGTCCGCCGGGATCGGGACGAGATCGCCGTCCTGGTCGTAGTCGTCGCGCCCGTCGCAGTTCTGGTCGATGCCGTCGTACCAGATCTCCTCGGCACCCGGGAACCGCGCGGCGTCGTTGTCGTCGCAGTCGCCGTCGCACCGCGAGAACTGGTCGCCGTCCAGGTCTTCGCCGTTGTCGACGCGCGCCTCGGGGTCTTCGTCGTTGCAGTCGCCCTGGCACGTGCTGACCCCGTCTCCGTCGGCATCCACCGCGTTGAGGAACGGGTTGAGGTCGTCGCAGTCGTTGCCGCCGTACTCGGCCGACGCGGACGAGTCGCCGTCCTGGTCGAAGTCGTTCCGACCGTCGCAGTTCCCGTCGATCCCGTCGTACCAGATCTCGAAGTTCCCCGGGAACGCGTTCGGGTTGCCGTCGTCGCAGTCCTCGTCGCGCGGGCTCCCGTCTCCGTCGCAGTCGAAGTCGTCCGACCCGTCGCAGTTCGCGTCGCGCCCGTCGTAGCAGGCGTCGTTCGCTCCCGGATGCACGAGGTTGTCCTCGTCGTCGCAGTCCTCGCCGAGATCGTAGCCGTCGAGATCCTGGTCGTAGTCGGACAGCCCGCTGCAGTCCTCGTCGACCCCGTCGTACCAGGCATCCGGCTGATCGGGATGGATGCGCGGGTCGTTGTCGTCACAGTCGCGCCCGCCGAACTGGAGAGCGTCGTACCCGTCGCCGTCTGCATCGAGGCGGGACTGGAGCTCGGCGTCGGTGATCGTGGCGCACCCGACGATGGCGAGCAGGAACAGGGTGGGCGACCACGACTGGCGCGTGGAGGGCGCTGTCATCGGCACATCCTCGAGACGGAGTCACACTTCAGGCGGCGGTTCTCACCGGCCTCGACCGTGACCCGGGTGGCAAGGGAGGGGACCTGGATGTCGAAGAACACGAAGACGTCGTAGGTTCCGGGAGGGGCGGCATCGAGGGACCGGCGCTGCAGGTCGGACCCGATGAGGTAGCCCGAGAGGCCCGGCAGCGTGACCGTCGCGAGGCTGGGGTCGCGCGTGATGACCGCGCGCGTGGGGCCGTCGGGAGATCCGGCGTCCGCAGACCCGGCATCGGCGGACCCGTCGGGAGCAGGGACGGGAGAAGGCGCCGGAGCGACCGGGGTGGGCGGGGCAGGGGCTGCGAGGACGGGACGGCCGCTCGCGGATCGCTCGCTGCGACCGGGGGCGAGCGAGCTCTCGTCGGCGGGAACCCAGTCCACGGCCGGCGTACCGCCCTCCACCACGACGGGTGCCTGGGCCGCGGAGGCGGTGTCGGACGCACGGGTCCACACGAGGATCGAGAGCAGGGCGACGCCGAGCAGCGCTCCGCCGGCGAACGTGATTCCTCCGAGCCCCACGGCGATGCCGCCGAACCGGACGAGGCTCGAGGACGACGGCCGGCTGTCGGACAGGCTCGATCCATCCCGCATGCCGCCATCGGAGCGGTCCGGAACGGTGCGTGTGGACCCACCGGTGAGGACGGAGCCGGGCGCCCCGCTCCCGGGCATGACCCTCGCGCTCGGGAGGGGCGTCTCGTAGGGCTCGGGGATGGGCTCGAGCGCGCGCACGTCTCGGAGGTCGATCAGGGCCTGGATCACGTCGGCCGGCCAGACGGGCTCGGGGATCTCGAGCGGACCCCACAGGGCCTCGAAGGCGGTCATGTCCTGCGGGCGGGCCTTCGGATCGAGGCTCAGCGCGGAGTGGATGGCGTTCACCCAGGCTTCGGGGGCCCACGGCGCGACCTCGGGGATCTTCTTCCAGTCGCCGAGCTGGCTGCGGGCGAGGACCACGGGGAGGTCGGCGTCGGGGAAGAGGGGCGTGCCCGTGACGAGCTCGTAGAGGATGGCTCCGAGGCTGTACACGTCGGCGCGGATGTCGACCGTGGACGAGTCGCGGTACTGCTCCGGAGCCATGTACTGCGGCGTGCCCATGGAGGACCCGGTGCGGGTGGACCGCCCGACGCGGAGCTCGTCGCGCAGCGCCTTCGCCAGGCCGAAGTCGGTGACGCGGGGGATCGCGCTCGTGGAGGTGAGCTCGACGAGGATGTTCTCGGGCTTGAGGTCGCGGTGGACGAGCCCCAGATCGTGCGCGGCCCGGACGCCCGCGAACAGACCCGTGGCGAGCGAGTGGATCTGGCCGGGCGTGAGATGGAGGTGCGAGGCCAGGGTGCCGAGGGGGAGCCCGTCGATGTAGTCCATGACGAGCGCGAGCTCGCCGTTCGCGCGCACCACGTCGGTGACCGACACGATGTTCGGGTGGCGCAGGCGGGCCTGGATGCGGCCCTCCTGGAGCAGGCGGTCGGAGATGGAGCCGCTCCGGTGGAGCAGGATCTTCACGGCGTGGAGGGTGTCGAGATCGGTGTGGCGCGCGCGGTACACCACCGCCATGCCGCCCTGCCCGATGACGCGCTCCAGACGGTAGCGGTCGATCACGGTGCCGATGCGCTCGTCCATCAGAACCGCCCCACCAGCAGGGCTCCGGTGAACGACGCCACCGCGACGCCCCCCGTGATGCCGGACGTGACCACGAGGTTGTTCGCGCGACGCTGGCTGCCGAACAGCGCGTCGCGGTCGCTCGCCTTCTGGAAGTCGGTGTTGGCGAGCGCAGCCCCGCCGTACGCGGCCACGGCGGTGAGCGCGAAGGCCGCCGAGCTCACGAGGAGGCCGGTGCGGAGGGTGCGAGGCGCGCCGACCAGCGGGGGGAGCACCGGATGGGTGGACTCGTACGGAGGCAGGGGGTCGGTCGGGCGGAGCCAGGCGGAGCGCTCGACCGATCCGTCGGGCTCGACCAGCTGCACGACGACCGGACGCAGCAGGGGCCGCACGTCCCCCTCGGCGCCGTCGAACCACAGCATGCCCTCGCGCGCGGGGATGACGGGCACGGCACCCGGCGCGGGGTCGGCCTCGGAGTAGAGCTCGCGGAGCGCGTGGCTCTCGGGCACCATCCAGAACGGGAACACGTAGTCGGGGTCGGCGTTGCGGGACGACGAGAACGCCGCGCGTGCGTCGGGCTCCTGACGGGCGAGCCACGCGCGGAGCCCGAAGGCACGGTGGATTCGAGCGACCTGGCGGGGGTCGAGCACCCCTTCGAGGCACGCGACGCGGGTGGCGAGATCGGTGGTCTTCTCGAGGAACCCGTCGGAGTCGAGATCACCGAGGGCTCGCTCGGCGGCTTCGAGGACCGCCTCGAGCTCTCCGGGGCTCGGACGCTCGGCGCAGGGAGTGGCCGCGACCGCGACCGACCCGACCCACAGAATCACTCGAACCTCCCGTTGGCGACACCTGCATCAGAACCCCGGGCGCACTCGCCTGCAGCATCACATGTACTTCACTCTCGGAAGTTTCCGTGCATTTCGTCCGGTTCGGTTTCCGTGCAAGACGAGTGACATGGTGGCGCATCGTGGATTTGCGGTACCGTTCTGGCATGTCGAACTCCGATCGCGCTCACAGGTCTGGTCTGCCCATGCGAATCCTCATCGGGAGGGCAGTGGTCGGCGGAACCCTCGGAGCGGTCGCGGGCGCTTCGCTGGTGGGACTCGCGTGGGGTTCCGCACTCTGGGCGGGTGCCGGGCCGGTCGGGTGGTCGTCGATGCTCGGCTCGCACGTGAATCCGTTCGTGCTGGCGGCCGATCTGCTCCCGCTCGCAGGCGCCGTGCTGGGCGCGGCGGCATCGGTGTCGAGTGGCCGGTCGGTGTGGTACGCGTCCCGTGCCGCAGCCCTCGAGGACGCCTTGGAGCACCTCGAGCTCCGTGAGCCCGCGGCGCCGAAGGGCATGCCGGAGATCCCGGATCTGCTCGATGGCGTGATCGTCACCGACGCTGCGGGAACCGTGCTGCAGGCGAACCTCGCGCTCGAGCGGATGACCGGGCGTACCCTCCCGGATCTCGTGGGAACCTCGATCCACGAGCTGTTGCCGGGCCTCGGCGACGAGGCGGCGGTGGGCGGTCGCTGGCGCCGTACCAGCCGGGGAACCGTGCTCGGACGCACCATCCACCTCGAGGCGCGACACGTCGATGGTGGTACCTTTTTGACGGAAGTCTCCGACAGTGTGGTGGAGCTCGAAGACGGCAACCGCATGATCTATCTCCTGCGCGACCTCTCGCAGGACCACGCCGCCCAGGAAGAGCTCGCCCGACGCGACGATGCCCTCGAGCAGGCTCGGCACGCCGCGGGCGAAGCACGGCGCACGCGCGCGGGCATCTACGCCACGCTCTCCCACGAGCTGCTCACCCCCCTCAACGCGGTGCTCGGCTACGGCGAGCTCGTGCTGGAAGACCTGGAAGACGGGCACACCGACGTCTCCGAGGATGTCGGGCGCATCGTCACGAACGGGCGGCGGCTCCGCCAGCTCATCCAGGGGCTGCTCGATCTGGGTCGCGTCGAAGCGGGTCGTGAGCAGGCCTTCCTCGAGTGGTTCGACGTGGGCGAGTGCCTCGACGAGGCCGTCGCGCTCGGCAAGCAGCTGGCGGGGGAGCGCGACAACGTCGTCGAGGTGCGGTCCACGCTCGGCCCCATCCACGTCCACCTCGACCGGTCGAAGGTGCTGCACGCCCTGTCGGTGCTCGTGGAGAACGCGTGCCGGTTCACCGAGCGTGGCGAGATCGTGGTCGAGGCCCGGGCCGACTCCGTCACGTGCGGCCTCGTGTTCCGGGTCACCGACACCGGGCAGGGCATCCCGCTGGTCCATCGTCACCACGTGTTCGAGGCCTTCTCGGGGCTCGGCCTCACCTCGCCGCGTCTCGCCCCGTCCCGCTCCGTCGGCCTGGCGCTCGCGCAGCGGTACGCCGTGCTGATGGGCGGCACGCTCGACCTCGAGAACGTCGACGACGAGAGCGGGTGCTCGTTCCGTCTCGAGCTCCCGGTCGACGCGGCACAGGGTGCGATCTACGCCGACGAAGACGACACCGACGAGGGGGTGCTCGAGCTCACGGTCGACGAGGCCGAGCAGGGGGAGAACCCGTACGACGCCAAGGTGCCGCTCCAGTCCATCGCGAACGTGCCACCGTCTGGCCGTCAGGTGTCCACACGGCGCGGTCGGCGTCGGCGCACGCTGCTGAACCGGCGGCTCTCGCTGCCCCCGCTCGTCTCGCCCATCCCCCCCGCGGCCGGAGGACTCGTGCGCGGCCGGGCCATCGTCGTGATGGAGCCGGGCCCGTCGCGTCGGCGCATCTCCGAGGAGCTCGCGCAGGACGGGTGGTGGGTGACGGCCTGCGAAGACGCGGGAGAGGCCATCCACCTGGCTCGCGCGCGTCGGCCCGACCTCCTCGTGGTCGATCCCGTGCGGGCCGTCCCCGACCTCTGGGCGCTGCGTCGCCTCCCGCATCACACGGCGGTGGCGGGGGTTCCGGTGGTGCTCGTGATGGGGCGGGAGTGCTCGCCGCTCCGGGTCGACGACATCGCAGCGGGCCCGATGGACCGCCAGGAGCTCGGCGCGCTGCTCACCCGGTTCTCACCGAACGGGGGCCGTCTCCTGTGCTTGTGCGGGGCCGGCATCGATCCCGTGCTGGCGGCCATCACCAAGCGCTGGGGCTGGACGGTCGTGGGCCCGGAGGACGTGAAGCCCGGCGAGGATGCGAGCCGCTACGAGCTGGTGGTCGCCGACCTCCACAGCGAAGACCACACGAGCCTCGACGCGCTCGTCGAGTGGACGTCCCGACCGGGATGGGGGAGCGTGCACCGCGCCATCGTGGCGCCGCGCGTGTCCAACCTCTCGGAGGTGGCCAGCCTCGAGGTGTGGCTCGACAGCGACGTGAGCCCGTTCCGAGCGGGAGCCTCCGACATTCGCACGGTCTGTCGTGGGATCTCCGACATCGCCGGGCTCTCGCCGCGGGAAGCGACGGTCGAATCCTGAAGCGCAGGCAGGGTATGCTGCACCATGTTTCAGATTCAGGTCCTGGATAGCGACGGGCACCCCACGTCCAGCCGAACCCTCACGGCCGAGCCCACGTACCTCGGGCGCGCGCCGCACAACGACGTCGTGCTCGACCGGCCGAGTGTGAGCGGGCGGCACCTGGCGGTCTGGGTCGCTCAGGGCGAGATCTGGGTCGAGGATCTGGGGTCGCGCAACGGCACGTTCCACGCGAACGGCCAGCGCATCCGCACCCCCGTGCGCGTGCGCCACGGCGAGGAGGTGCGCATCGGCACCGACGTCCGCGTGCGTTTCGAGGGTGAGGCCACCGGGAGCACCGACTCGCCGGTCGTGCTGGTCGAAGACCTCGAAGGAGGCGTGGCGTACCCCGTGCGCGGCACGCGGTTCGTGATCTCCGACGAAGCCGACGCCGACGTTCGCGTCCAGGGCGCCGAGCCCACCACGCTCACGCTGCACCCCACGGGCGAGATCTGGCGGGGAACCGTCGAAGAGGAGGGCCCCGTCGAGTTCGGCGCGCCGTTCGAGGTCGGCGGTCGTCGGTTCGTGCTGAAGGGCTCGGCCGACCGCGTGAGCGCCACGTGGGACATCGATGCCGAGCGCTACCCGTACACGGTGCACGCCACGATGAACGGGCCCCAGGGGCCGGTCGCCACCCTCGGAGACCCGGGCACGGGCCGGCGGTACGACATCACGGCCGAGAACCGCGCCGTGCTGCTGTTCGTGCTCGTGCGGCAGCTCCAGCTCGACCGCAGCCGTGGGCTTCCGGCCACCCACGAGGGCTGGGTCACCGATGTCGACCTCGCGACTGCCCTGTGGGGGCGCTCGGGGTCCCATCGCAACCTGAACGTGCTCGTGTCGCGCGTTCGCAGCGAGATCCGCACGGCGGGGTTCAACCCCTGGTTCATCGAGAAGCGGCGCGGGCACTCCCGGCTCGTGCTCGAAGACGCCACCGTCGAAGAGGATGCCGGTGCGGTCATCACCGTCACCGAAGACGCCGGAGAAGCGGGCTCTGCGAACTCGTGATTTCCCTGGCGTCAACAGGCCGGCACGCCCCGAAGGCGTGGAAGCAACCCGAACCTGGGCGTGCCGCATCGTTGGCGACAAGGGAAATCCAAGGGTGGAGATCGACGGGCGAACCGAGGGAACCGAGGTCCGCCCGCCGAATCCGGGCAGCTCGGGTGCTGGCCCGGTAGATCGGAGCTACGGTCCGTGCTCCGAGGCTCCATGCTGATCCTGTCCCTGTTCACCGCTCTCGCCGACTGCCCCTCGCCGGCGTCCGTGTCGGAGTGGCGGTCTACCCTCGATTCTGCGGCCTCGGCGTTCGCCGGGCTCGACACCGATGGGCTCGATGCGGGGGTGGAGCGCGCTCAGCTCGGTCTGGCGTGCCTCGATGGCGCGATCGCGCCCGAAGACGCCGTGCGGTTCCACCTCCTGCACGGGCTCGCCCTGTACACGCGGGGGGCGCGGGAAGATGCGCGTGCGTCGTTCGCTGCGGCCCGCGCGGTCGATCCCGCGGCTCGGCTGGGGTTCGACCTCGTCCCCGAAGGCCACGAGGTCCACGAGGTGGTGGAGCGGGCGACGGCCGGCAGCGCGACGGAGACGGTCGAGCGCCCGGAGACCGGCCGGCTCCTGTTCGATGGCCGG
Source organism: Myxococcota bacterium (assembly GCA_041389565.1). Classification (GTDB taxonomy): domain Bacteria; phylum Myxococcota_A; class UBA796; order UBA796; genus JACKEQ01. The sequence goes on along the minus strand of JAWKRP010000012.1, from coordinate 203,396 downwards.
GAGTCGCTCGCGAGGCCCGTCGAGCGCCCGACACTGGCCCAGTGGGTCACGGCCGACGGAACCCGGGGCGACTGGCTCGACGTCGACGAAGCCCTGTTCGGCTACCCGGTGGCGGCTGCTCCGGTGCCCGTGCCGGTCCCGACAGTCGTGCCCGACCCCGTGCAGCCGGTTCCCGTGCCGGTTCCGGTGCCCGGTCCCGTGCCGGAGCCCGATCCAGGCAAGCGGAAGCGGTTCTCGGCCGGGCGCGCCCTGCTGCTGGTCACCTCCACCGCTGCGCTGGCGACCGCGGGTGGGCTTTACGCGATGGGCGCCGACCGCGCGAAGCGGATCGAGGGCCCGCACGACCCCGAGGTGACCTACCCCGACCTCGTCGCCCTGCAGACCGACGCGAACCGGTTCGTGATCGCGTCGGGGATCGTCGGTGGGGTCGGTGCCGTCGGGCTCATCGGGGTCGTGGTGGTGCGCTGATGCCGGGCGCTCTCGAGCCGGGCGCGCTGGTCGACCGGTACCGGATCCTCGGTCTGCTCGGGTCTGGCGGGATGGCCGACGTCTACCTCGTCGAGCACGCCGAGCTGCGAACCCGGCACGCGCTCAAGGTGCTGAAGGTGGCGGTGCCGGGCCTCGACGAGCGGCTCGTGATGGAAGGGCGCCTTCAGGCGAGCCTGCGGCACCCGAACGTCGTGAACGTCACCGACATCGTGCGCATCGACGGCACGCCGGGGCTCGTGATGGAGCACGTGCGGGGCCCCGCGCTCGACCGGCTGCTGTCGGCCTATCCGCCGAACCTCCAGCAGATCGACGCCATCGCGCGCGGCATCCTCGAAGGGGTCGCTGCGGCGCATGCCCGGGGCACCGTACACCGCGATCTGAAGCCGTCGAACGTGCTCGTGGCGGTCGAAGCGGGTGCCATCGTGCCGAAGGTGGCGGACTTCGGGCTCGCGAAGGCCCTGCTCGCCGAAGACGAGCCCAGCCTGAAGACCCGCTCGGGCGCGACGCTCGGAACCCCCACCTTCATGGCGCCCGAGCAGTTCCGCAGCGCGAAGGGGGTCGACCACCGCGCCGACATCTTCTCGCTCGGAGCCGTGCTGTACGAGCTCGTGTCGGGTGTGCCGGCCTTCTCGGGCAACGACCTCATCGCGATCTACGACCAGACCTCCTCGGCCGGGTACCGGAAGCTCCGCGAGGTCGCTCCGAACGTGCCCGAGCGCATGGAGAAGGCGATCAGCGCGGCGCTGCAGCCCGATCCCGACGCACGTCCGCAGACCGTCGCTGCGCTCCTGGAGCTGTGGGTGTCGGGCGCGGAGGCTCCCGTCCAGCCGTGGGAGACCTCACACGTGTCCCTGGTCTCGCAGCTCGCCCCCGATGTCGAGCTCCCGTCGACCGACACGCTCGATGCCGGGGCCGTCACGCCCGCGATGGCCCTGCAGCCCCCGACGCCCGACGCACCGGCACCGCGTCGGCTCCGGGAGCCCCTGGAGCCCGCAGGCCCGTCTGGCCGCGCGTGGGTGCCCATCGCGGTCGTGCTGGCGCTGCTCGTCGCAGGGGGAGGGGTGCTCGGCCTCGGCACGCTCGGGCTCGCCTTCTGGTTGGCGCCGGTCGAGCCGTCCACTCCGGACCCCGAGCCCATCGCCATCGCTCCGGATCCCGAGCCTGGGGTGCCCGACCCCGACCCGGAACCCGTCCCGCAGCCCAGCACCCCCCGTCCCACGGGCCCCCGCCCGGTCTCGCCACCACCCCGGCCCGTGGAGCCCGCTCCGGCGGACCCCGTTCCGGAGCCCGGTCCCGATTCCCCTCCGGACGTCGAGCCCACGGAGACGCCCGCGCCAGAGGGTCTGGCGAACGCGACGGTCGTGCTCGAGGGCGTCTCGCGCGGCTTCCTGATCGACCGCGACACGCAGGCGCGCCACCCCATCGGGGCGGTGCCCGCGGGCGTGTACAACCTGTACGTCTACTTCGACGAGCGCGAGCCCACGCGGGTGTTGCTCCTCCGGCTCGCCCCCGGCGACACGCGCACGATACGGTGCCACGAGGAGTTCTGCCGATGAGCACGCGGGTCGCGATGGTCGGATGGGTGCTCGCGCTCGCTGCATGCGGGTGCGCGTACGTCACCGACGCCGAGCTCGAAGCCGAGGTCGACGCCGACGGCGACGGGTTCCGCGACCTCCGGTGGGAGGGCGTCGACTGCGACGACTCCGACCCGTCGGTGAACCCGCTGGCCGAGGAGGTCTGGTACGACGGGGTCGACCAGGACTGCGCGGGCGACAACGACTACGACGCGGATGGCGACGGGCAGGTGTCGTCCGACCACGGCGGAGAGGACTGCGACGACTTCGACAGCCTCGTGAACCCCGTGCTCGCCGAGATTCCGGCGGATGGCCGCGACAACGACTGCGACGGCACGATCGACGAGGAGCTGTCGGAGGTCGACGCCGATGGCGACGGCATCTCGGAAGCCGAGGGAGACTGCGACGACACCGACCCCGACGTGAATCCGCAGCGGCCCGAGGTGTACTACAACTCGAAAGACGACGACTGCGACCCGAGCACGGTCGACACCGATCAGGACGGCGACGGCTGGCACGTGCCCGCCGACTGCAACGACACGAACCCGGCCATCAACCCGGGAGCGGTCGACAACCCGCTCACGCTGTTCGTCGACGAGAACTGCTGATCCGGCATCGGCGGTCGGCGGACAGCGCCGGACAGCTCACTCGGCCGACAGCCACAGCCCGTCGGTGGCCGCCACACTGCGCGCGGCGCGGGTCAGAGCGGCGGAAGCGCCCGGCTCACCGCGCCGGACGCGTGCGAGGGCGCGATTCAGCTCCTCCACGAGGGCCTCGCGGGCCGGGGAGTGCACGGGCGGACGCAGGCGGGCGAAGCCGTCGCGCACCTCGAGCATCTCGGGGTCGAGGTCGGCGTCGCGGAGCGTGTTGCGAATGCGGTACAGCGTGGTGTGAACCACACTCGGCGACGCGCTCCGCCCCCACACGGTGCGCAACACGCTCGCGGAGCTCACCCAGCGGTCGGCCTGTCTCGCGCCTTCGACCACGAGGATCGAGAGCACGCTCGCTCGAACGAGGGACCGCACCTCCACCTGCTGACGGGCGCGAGGCCCGCGGATGCGAACGCGCGGCCGGGAGTCCGAGAACTCGCAGACGACCGAGACATCGCCGTGGGTGAGGAGTCGGCTCGACCCGGTGGCCGGCAGCTGGATGCGAAGGGACTGTGTGGTGGTGCTCATGTTCACACAATGCCGCAACGCGTCCCGGGGTACTGCTTCACCCGAGTATCAGGCTGACGCGGCGAGAAGCGCGTTGACATCAGGGTTTTCCCTGATGTTGCCACGGTGAACTCGCCACAGTTCCCGACAGTTTGTGCTCATCTCCCGGCCCCTCGGGTTTGTTTCCACATTCGTTGCCGAGCACAGGTCTCTGACAGGTGGGAGTGAGTGCGAACGCTCCATGGTACGGGTTCTGCGTGGACCCTCAGTGCCTGGAGGTGAGATGTCCCGTTCCCCCAGAGTCTCGCATGGTTTTCTGATATCGCTCGCGTTGCTCGGTGCTTCGAACGCCCACGCCGAAGGGCCGGACAACACCGAGCTGACGCTGCCGGGCCTCGTCCCGCAGACCGATCTGTACCTCGACATCCTCGACCAGAACGAGCTCGTCACGTTCTCGGGGGGCGGCACCCTGACCATCTTCGGGGCCGGCCTGCTCGGGCTCCCCGTGGTGCTCGGGAACGGCGGGTCGATCCTGCTCGACCCGCGCTTCGACGGCGAGCCCTGGCGGGTGCGCATCGACACCGTCAGCGTGACGAGCGCGTGGGACGTGACCGTCCGGAAGAACGGCGCCGAGCGACCGGGTCGCCTGCACGCCTACTCGTGGGAGTTCAACACGGGCTCGTTCGCGGAGAACCGGTCGTTCGAGGGCTCGATGTACGCGCTCGTGCCGGGCGGCTCCAGCGACACCGACGGAGTGATCGAGTGGCGCACCGACGGCCTCGCGGGCAACGAGTGGGTCGTTCGGGCCAACGAGCGCGGCGTCACCGGGCGGTCCGGCCGCTCGGCCCCGGTCGCCGGCGCCAACGTGTCCGCGCAGTACCCGATCTACCTGAACCCGCCCGAGGTCGCCCGGTACGGCGCGCTCACGCCGTCCGTGTCGGGCGTCTCGTACCTCAGCGACGCGACGTGCGCGTCCCCGGATCCCTCGGGGAGCGGAGCGTTCGCGTTCCAGAGCAACGTCGAAGGGCGCTACCACCTGGTGTGCGACCTCTCGCAGGACGGGGTGCTCGACCCCACCGACCCCGCCGACCTGCACCTCACCGGTGCGGCGTCCCCGGGCGCGAACAGCGTCGACTGGGACGGGCTCGATCGGAACGGTGACCCGGTGGGTGCAGGCATGTACCTGTGCGAGGTCCAGGTGGTCGTGGGCGAGGTGCACCTGCCCCTCCGCGACGTCGAGTCGTCGTTCATGGGCTTCCGGATGTTCTCGGTCGACGACGCCGACCAGCGCGACGGCCTCTTCATGTACTGGGACGACCAGGACCTCACGGCTCCCTCGGTCCTCCTCCCGAACGGCGAGATGCCGCTCGTGGCGTCCGGAGCTGCCGGCATCTTCAGCGGCGACACCGCCGACGACGCCGAAGCCAACGTCAACGCCCGCGCCTGGGGCGACTTCACGGGCGCCTCGAAGCTCGACAACGCCTGGGCCGACACCTGGACGTTCCTGTCGCGCGACGTGAGCGGCACCATCGAGGTCGTGGTCGACGCGATGCAGGTCGACGTCGACGGAGACGGTCTGACCGAGTTCGACGAGACGTGCCTGGTGTCGACCGATCCGCGCGACGCGGACACCGACGGCGACGGCCTCTCCGACGGCGACGAGCTGGGCGGCGACACCACGCTCGACCCCGGGGTCGACACGGACCCCCTCGACGCCGACACCGACGACGACGGCCTCTCCGATGGGGAGGAGGTCTTCGGGCTCGACGGCGTCGCGGCTTCGGGCGACGAGACCGATCCGCGCATCGAGGACACCGACGCAGACGGGCTGATGGACGGCGTCGAAGCCGGACGGTCCTCCGGCGTTCCCGCGGGCACGAGCCCGAACGGCTATCCGTTCGCCGGCACGGCCCCCGGCTGGCAGGGCGACCAGGATCCCGCGACGACGACCGACCCCCTCGACCCCGACAGCGACGGCGACGGACTGCTCGACGGGAGCGAAGACCTCGACCACGACGGCCGGTTCGATGGCGACCTCACCGGCACGGCGAACGACGAGACCGACCCGCTCGACACCGACAGCGACGACGACGGGCTCTCCGACGCGGCCGAAGGCGGCGCAGGAGGTCCGGACGCCGACGGAGACGGCACGATCGACGCGCTCGACGCGGATCCGGTCGACGACTTCGACTCCGATGGCCTGTCGAACGCCGAGGAGGCGATCGTGGGGACCGACCCCGAGTCCGTGGACACGGACGGCGACGGTCTCTCCGACTTCGAGGAGGTCCGCGGTGCCGACGGCATCCCGAGCACCGGGGACGAGACGCTGCCGCTCGACGCCGACACCGACGACGACGGGATCTCCGACGGCGACGAGGCGAACACGACGCTGACGGACCCCGCCGACGCCGACACCGACGCCGATGGCCTCCAGGACGGTACCGAGCTCGGGGTCACGACGGGTGTGCCGGGCGGCACGAACGGCAACGGCTTCGTGTTCGTGGGCACCGGCCCCGGCTTCGTGCCGGACGCCGACCCGTCCACGACCACGGATCCCCTCGTGGCGGACTCCGACGGCGACGGGCTCGCCGACGGTGCCGAAGACCTCGACGGGAACGGACGCTTCGACGGCGACCTCGTGGGTACGGCGAACGACGAGACCGACCCGAACGACGAAGACTCCGACGACGACGGCTTCGACGACGCGCTCGAAGGGGGCGCGGGTGGCCCGGACACCGATGGAGACGGCACGATCGACGCCCTCGACCCCGACAGCGGCGGCGACTCGGACGGCGACGGGCTCTCCGACGCCGAGGAGGCCGCGGCCGGGACCGATCCCGACCTCGCGGACACCGATGGCGACGGGCTGGACGACGTGACCGAGGTCTACGGACCCGATGGGGTGCCCGGCACGGGCGACGAGACCGACCCACTCGACTCCGACCAGGACGACGACGGGCTGTCGGACGGCGACGAGGTGCTCGGTGCCGACGGCCTGCCGAACACCGGTGACGAGACCGACCCCACGCTCGCAGACACCGATGGGGACGGGCTCCAGGACGGCACCGAGATCGGCGCGACCACCGGGTCCTCCGGCGGCACGACGCCCGGCGGCATCTCGTTCGACGGCACCGACACCACCGTGTTCGTGCCCGACGCCGACCCGTCCACGACGACGGATCCGGTGAACGAGGACACCGATGGCGACGGCATCCCCGACGGCACCGAGGACCGCAACCAGGACGGCGCCTTCGACGGCGACCAGCCCGGGACCGCCGACGACGAGACCGATCCCAACGCGGCCGACACGGACGGAGATGGCTTCGACGACCTCGAGGAGGGCGGGGACGTGGGCCGCGACAGCGACGGCGACGGCACGATCGACGCGCTCGACCTCGACAGCGACGACGACGGCCGCACCGACGAGGAGGAGGGCAACGACGGCACCGACCCGGCGGATGCGGACGCGGACGACGACGGGCTCGACGACGGGGTCGAGATCCTCGGCGCCGACGGGATCCCCGGCACCGGCGACGAGACCTCGCCGTTCGACGCCGACAGCGACGACGACGGGCTGCTGGACGGAGAGGAGGCGGGCTTCGGCACCGACCCGACCGACCCCGACACCGACGGCGACGGGCTGGGCGACGGCCTAGAGCTGGGACGCACGACGGGCATCCCCGGCGGCACCTCCGCGGGCGGCCTGCCGTACGAGGGCACGGGCCCCGACTTCGTGCCGGACGCCGACCCCTCGTCGACCACGGACCCGACCCGCGCCGACTCGGACGGGGACGGCCTGCTGGACGGGGACGAAGACCTCGATCAGGACGGAGCGTTCGCCGGTGACCAGCCCGGAACCGCCGACGACGAGACCGATCCGAACGCGGCGGACTCCGACGGCGACGGCATCACCGACCTGTTCGAAGGCGGTCCCGCCGGCCCGGACACCGACGGAGACGGCACGATCGACGCGCTCGACCCCGATGCGCCCATGGACACGGACGGAGACGGGGTTCCGGACGCGGTGGAGGATCTGCTGGGCACCGACCCGACGGACGCCGACACCGACGACGACGGCCTCACGGATCTCGAGGAGATCACGGGCGCCGACGGCATCCCCGGCACCGGCGACGAGACCAGCGGGATCGACGCGGACACCGACGACGACGGGCTGTCGGACGGCGCGGAGGTCGAAGGTCCCGATGGCGTGCGCGGCACGGGTGACGAGACCGGCGCGAACACCGCGGACACCGACGGAGACGGGCTCTCGGACGGTCTCGAGCTCGGCGTCGAGGTGCCGGTGAGCGGCGGAACGTCCGATGGCGGCATCGTCTACACGGGGTCCGATGGCTTCGTGCCGGACGCCGACCCGAGCACGACGACCGACCCGCTGGGGGCCGACACCGACGGGGACGGCCTGACGGACGGGGAAGAGGACGCGAACGGCGACGGCGCGACCACGAACACCGTGGGCGGCACGGGCTCGATGGGATCGGGCGAGACCGACCCGAACCTCGCGGACAGCGACGGGGACGGGCTCTCCGACGGTGACGAGGTGAACGACCTCGCGACCGACCCGCTCGACACGGACACCGACGACGGCGGTGTGCCCGACGGGACCGAGGTGGACGTGAACGGCACGGATCCGCTCGATCCGAGCGACGACTTCCCGGTGGTCGGCGACACGGACGGCGACGGGCTGACGGACGACGAGGAAGCCCTGCTCGGCACGGACCCGCTCGATGCGGACACCGATGACGACGGGCTCTCGGACGGTGCGGAAGCCGCAGGCGCGACCGACCCGCTCCTGGCGGACACGGACGGTGACGGGCTCGGAGACGGGCTCGAGTCCGGCGTGGCCGTGGGGATCCCGGGCGGCACGAGCCCGGGTGGCGTGGACTTCGACGGCACCGCGCCCGGCACCATGCTCGACGCCGACCCGTCGACGACGACCGACCCGACCGTGGCGGACACCGACGGGGACGGCCTGACGGACGGAGAGGAGGACGCGAACGGCGACGGTGCGACCACGAACACCGTGGGCGGGACCGACACCATGGGGTCCGGCGAGACCGACCCGAACGTCGCGGACACCGACGGAGACGGGCTGAACGACGGTGACGAGGTGGACGCAGGCACCGATCCGCTCGACACGGACACCGACGATGGGGGTGTGGACGACGGCACGGAGGTGAACGACAACGGCACGGATCCGCTCGATCCGTCCGACGACTTCCCGGACGAGGGGCCCCCGCTCGAGACCGGTGGGTACTACGGAGGGTGGGCCGGCTGCTCGTCCGTGCCCGGCTCCGGCTCGCTCTCCCTCGTGATGCTCGCACTCGGGCTGTTCGCCCTGCGCCGCCGCTCCGTGGTCGGAGGTGACCTGTGATCGCCCTCTTCCTCGCCGCGCAGGCGCAGACGACCTCCCCCGAGATCAACGGCCAGCTGTTCCGCCCTTCGATGGACGCTCGCCAGACCCTGTGGACCGACGACAGCACCCGGTCGCCCAACGGCACCCTGCTCGCTCGCGCCGTGCTCCACTACGCGAACCGTCCCGTCGTGTTCCTCGACCAGGACGGGAACCCGACCCCCATCGTTCGCGATGTCGTGCAGCTCTCGGCGCTGGCGGCCTATTCGCGGGGACCGGTGCGGATCGGCGTGGACGTGCCCGTGTACCTGCGGTCCGGTGGGATCGAGGGCGGAGAGACCGGGCTCGGCGATGTCGGCGCGGAGCTGAAGCTCACGATGGCCGACCGGAACAAGGCGCCCATCGGGCTGGCGCTGCTCGGCCGGGTGACCGCGCCCACCACCACGGTGGCGGCGTCGCTCGGGAACCGCGGGTTCGGCTGGGAGGTGTCGGCGGTGGTCGACCGGGAGTTCGGACCGCTGCTCGTGGCCGCGAACATCGGTACGCGTGGCCTGCCCGACACGGAGCTCGAGAACTTCGAGTGGAGCGACCAGCTCCAGGGTCGGCTCGGCCTCGGGCTGGCGGTCTCGCCGAACGGGGGGCTGTCGCTCGATGTGGGCACGAACGTCAACTACGCGAACGTGGTGCCGGGCGCGACCCCCGCGGAAGCCATCCTCGGCGGGTACGGCCGGCTCACCGACTCGCTCGTGCTGCGCGGCGGCGTGGGCTCGGGCATCACGACGGGCTTCGGAGCCCCGCGGTTCCGCGTGATCTCCGGCCTCGCGTACGAGCCCGCTGCCGAGCAGGACGCCGATGCCGACGGCATCCTCGACAAGGACGACGCGTGCCCGCGGGTTCCCGAGGACCCCGACGGGTTCGAGGATCTCGATGGGTGCCCGGAGGGAACGCCCGTCATGGTCCGCCTGGTCGACCCCGACGGGAAGCCGGTGGACGGCCGGTGGATGCTCGAGGGCGATACCAAGGTGGCGGGCGGCTCGGGGGAGGGCGCTTCGGTGGAAGCCGGTGCGTACACCCTCGAAGCGTTCGCCAAGGGCTACGGTGATGTCGAGCGGTCGGTCGAGGTGCCGGAAGGCGCGTCGTACGAGCTCGTGGTGGAGCTCACGCCGAACGCCGTGCTCACGCAGCTCACGGTGTCGGTGACCGACGAAGAAGGCGCGCCCATTCCGGAGGCCCGGTGGGCCGTGGTCGGCGGGCTCGAGGGCCAGCCGCCCGGAGAGACCGTCGACGTGGACCCCGGCGATCTCACGGTCGAGGTGAGCGCGCCCGGCTACCGCCTGGCGAAGCAGGAGGTGTCGCTGAAGCCCGGCGACACGAGCAGCCTCGTGTTCGTGCTCGCGAAGGCCCGCGCGGAGGTGACCGCGTCGCGGATCGAGATCAAGGACTCCATCTACTTCGAGACGGCGAAGGCCATCATCAAAGCCGAGTCTCACGATCTGCTCGACGAGGTCGCCGAGGTGCTCCAGGCGCACCCCGAGATCCTGCGCGTGCGCATCGAGGGGCACACCGACAGCCGGGGCAGCGCGACGTACAACCTGAAGCTCTCCGACGATCGGGCGGCTTCGGTGCGGAACTACCTGATCCAGCGCGGCGTCGAGGGCGCGAGGCTCGACTCCGTGGGCTTCGGCGAGAGCCATCCGCTCGTCCAGGGCGAGACGGAGGAAGCGTGGGCGAACAACCGCCGCGTGGACTTCTTCGTGGTCGAGCGGTCCGAGTGAGACGAGTGCGGCGGTCGTAGCTGCACCCCCCAGGCCCCGGCCACGACCGCCGCCCTCCTCACCTCCGGTGGGGGATCCTCCACATCCGTCGGGCTGTCTCGCACAGCGACCCGACCGCGCTCTTCGCCGGCCTCCACGCGTGGAGGCCGTTTCCCGTGTACGGCCCCTGGAACGGAGGTTGCAAAACCGGAGGTGTGGAGGGCGAGATGCTCGAACGACACCTGATGACCCCCGTGCTCACGGTGCCTTCGGGCACGCCCATCGAGATCGTCGCGCGCACGCTGGCGTCGTGCGAGGGTCGCCAGCTGCCCGTGATGCTCGAGGGGCGCCCGATCGGCGTGGTGCGCCAGGAGGACGTCGACGCGCAGGGCCAGCTCCGCGAGGGGGCCTGGTTCGGGTGGGGTCCGGCCCGCACGGCGCGCTGCGGGCCGCCGACATCGCGACGCGTCCGGCGCTCGCCGTGGAGCGGGGCGACCCGGCGTGTCACGCGGAACAGCTCATGCGGGTGCACCGGGTGCGGCACGTGGTGCTCACGGAGGGCGGGAAGGCGGTGGGCATGGTGTCGCACCGCGATCTCGTCGCGGCGGCCGGCCCTTCAGTGGGAGTGGCCCGCGCCGCGGGGCACGGCGGTCTGCTGTCGGTGTCCGAGCACGCTGCGCTGCGCGAGGCGGTCGACGTGATGCTCGACTCGCGGGTGGGCGCCGTGCCCCTGCTCGATGCGGGCGGGCACGCGATCGCGGTGCTGACCCGCCGTGACCTCGTGCGCGCGATGGTGGAGCGTGGCTGGGGTGAGGTCAGCCGCCCTGGAGCTTCTTCCGCACCTCCTTCATCCGCGTGAAGTCCTCCATCCGCTCGAGCTGGATGTAGGCCTGTTCGAGCCCCTTCACGACCGTGAGGTCGGTGGGGTCGAGCGCGTGCGCCTTCTCGAGCCACGCGACCGCCTGCTCCATCTCGGCGTTGGCCTTCTTCGTGAGGGCTGCGGCCTTCGCGTGGTCGTCGAGGGCGTTGGCCTGCTGGAGGAGTGCGGCGGCGCGGTTCGTGTACAGGGCACCGAGGTTGAACACGGTCGCGAACCCCGTGGGTTCGAGCTCGTGCGCCTTCTCCCACGAGGCGACCGCGCGGTCGGGATCGGTGGGCTCGAGCAGGGAGGCCAGCGCGGCCCACAGGATCGGGTTGCCCGGGTCGCGCTTCGTCGCGGCTTCGAGCTTCGCGATGCCTTCCTCCCTGCGGTCGGGCGCGTGGAGGTAGCAGTCCAGCTCGAAGGTGCGGAGCTGTTCCGTGATCGTCAGGAGGCGCGCACGGAGCGTCGCGGCGTCGGCTTCGGGCACCGACGCTTTCGCGAGGGCTTTCTCCTGCGCCTCGGCGGCTTCCAGACCGAGCGCGATGGCGCGGAGGGCCGCGTCGATGTCGGCGTCGCGCAGCCGGGCGATGGCCGCGAGCTGGTAGTGGACGGTCGGGATCGTGGGGTCGGGCACGGGCGGCGGATGGCTCGCGTACCGTGTGAGGGTGGCCTGGAGATCGGCCCGGATCGCGGAGATCTCCGCATCGGACGCGTCGGCGTAGCCCCCCGCGGCTTCGAGGCGGAGCTGCGCGCGGATGTGGGTGGTGCGGTAGTCGTCGGGCCGCGCCCGCTCGACCTTGTCGAGCCATGGGATGGCGGTGGCGGCCGTGTCGCCGGTCGCTGCGGCGGCCGCGAGCACGAGGAGGGGCGCCAGGCGGTCGATCTGCTCTTCGATCTGAGACGCCAGCCGGGCGTCGTCGGCCGCGCGTGCCGCGAGCAGATCGTCCATCGCGCTCGGCAGGGCCGCGGGATCGGGACTCTCGCTGAGGGCGCTGGCCTTCGAGAACGCGTCGATCCGGGCGCGGGCCCGGAAGAGGTATGCACGAGCGACGTTCTTCGCCTTCAGCGAGCCGGGGTCGGCGAGCGCGGCGTCGAGCCTGCGCAGGGCTTCGACGGGATCGCCGGCCTGGTACGCGACGATGCCGGAGGTGACGGCGGAGTCCTGCGCGAGGGCAGGGGAGGCCAGCGCGAGCACGCCAGCGAGCACGGAACCGAAGAGGGCAGTACGCAACGGGGACCTCGGGGTGCGACCCCCCGAGGATACCGCCGTGGCGGGCGCGGCGCGGAGCGCCGGCCGTGGAGCCCGCGCGCTCCGCGTCAGCGGGGCTGGAGGGTGCGCGCAGCGCAGTCCGACCGCAGGGAGGACCGAGGCCGAAGGGCCGAGCCCGGAAGACACGCGCCGGTGCCGGACCGGAGGGCCGGGACCGGGACGCCCTCTAGAAGTGGATGACCGTGCGGATCGACTCTCCGTGGTGCATCAGATCGAAGGCCTCGTTGATTTGCTCGAGAGGCAGGTTGTGCGTGATGAATGGCGAGAGGTCGAGGTCGCCGCGCATCGCCTGCTCGACCATGCCGGGGAGCTGGGTGCGCCCCTTCACGCCGCCGAACGCGGTGCCGCGCCACACCCGGCCCGTGACGAGCTGGAACGGCCGCGTGCGGATCTCCTGCCCGGCACCGGCCACGCCGATGATGACGCTCTCGCCCCAGCCCTTGTGGCAGCACTCGAGGGCCGACCGCATGACGTCGACGTTCCCGATGCACTCGAAGCTGAAGTCGACCCCGCCGCCGGTGAGCTCGACGATGACGTCCTGGATGGGACGATCGTGGTCGCGCGGGTTCACGCAGTCGGTGGCGCCGAGGCTGCGGGCGAGCTCGAACTTCCGCTCGTTGAGGTCGATGCCGAGGATGCGCCCGGCACCCGCCTGCTTCGCGCCCACGATCACGGCGAGCCCGATGCCGCCGAGCCCGAACACGGCCACGGTGTCGCCCGGCTGAACTCGGACTCGGTGAACACGGTGAGGGTCATCGTCTGGTTGTGGAGGTCGCACGCGCCCTGTCCGAAGGGGGACAGCTCGCCGTAGCTGTAGAATCCGACGATGTTCTCGGTGGACACGACGTCCCGGATCGCTTCGAGCTCCTCCTCGAGGCGCTCGCCGAGGACGAGCCGCCGACCGACGCAGCTCACGGCGACCACGAGGCTGTCCGCTTCCGTTCCCACGTCCGCGATCGAGGCCGCCTGCGACGCGCCGTCCACCAGCCGGTCGAAGTCCGCCTTCATGAGCTGGACGAGCTGACCTTCCGGCAGATCTCCGGCGAAGGTCATGGACTTCGCCTCCTCGTCGACGGCCAGGAGGGTGCGGACGAGCAGCTTGCCGGGATCGGACGGGTCGCGGAGCGCGAGCGGGAACAACAGCCCGGAGGAGGGGAGCTCGGCGGCCTTCGCCCCGAGGTACTGCTTGTAGAGGTCGAGGGCGGGCTTGCCGTCGAGCTCGAACAGCACGTTGCCGGCGGACCGGGTGATGGTGCGCTCCGGTCCGAAGGCGTCCCAGCCTCCCTTGGAGCCGTGGCCGACGAGCAGGTGCTCGCCGTACAGCCCGACCGCGACGACGACCTGCGACCGCAGCGCTCCACCGGCGAGCACCCAGGTCTTCTCGAAGCGGGTTCCGTCGCCCGCGAGCCCGCCGGTCACGACGACTCCGCGAGGCAGCGCTCCGTTCAGGCCGCGCACGAGCTCGCTTCCGTTCACCCCCAGGCCGTCGGAGAGCACGAACACCGCGCGGAGTCCGGGCTGGGCGAGCTGACGCCCGAGCTCTGCGCCGGCATCGGCACTCCCGGTGGGATCCGGGACCTCGACGACCGCGTGGCGGACGGTGGTGGACGCGAAGGTCGTGACGGACACGGCCAGCGAGTCGTCGGAGACCTGCGTTCCGCGGATCTCCCCGGACGTCGAGCATCCGGCGACGACGGCGTTCGGGTAGCGCGCGACGAGCGCTTCGACTGCGCCTGCCAGCGATGCGTGCTCGGGGCTTCCGAAGACGAGCACGAGGGCGTCCGCCGAGGCGTCGATCTCGGGGGGCTGCGCGGACCATGTCCGATTCGAGAGGGCGAAAGAGCCGTTCCAGGTCTTCACGGGACCTCCGGGGTTGGGGCGGCTGCTATCGAGGTCCCGTCGTCACAGTTGTGACATGTGGCGTGATGCGGGAATGCACCCACGGAACCCCGGAGCTGGGTCCATCAGAGGCATTTGTCACCAGATCGACATGCGTCACGCCGCTTTCAGGGCCGGCCGTTCGGCTCTGGGGGTGATTCCATGGAAATCGGTCCGCTCGGGGGGCGAGCCGGGTGGCGTCGGGCGCGGACTTCGCACGGTGCGGGGCTCGAGATAGGGGAGGGGATGTCGATCCGCTTCGCCTCGTACACCCTCCGTACCCTGGATGTTCCTGCGGCTTCGGCGTTCTACGACGCCGTGCTCGGTCACCACGGGGATGTCGTCTACCCCCTTCACGAGCAGGCCGTGGCCCGTGGCGCCCGGCCGCACTGGCTCGCGCACGTCACGACGCCAGAGCCCGATTCGCTCGGTGCGGCCTGGCTCGCGGAGGGTGCACAGCAGCTCGGGCCCCGTCCGGGCGGGGGTCTCGTGATGCGCGAGCCCGCTGGAGCCCTGCTGGCGCTGGGTCCGGTGGCGACCCCGTCGATCGCCGGCGTGGTGTGGCACGTGCTGCGCACCGACGATGCGGGAGCGGTCGATCGGTATGCGCGACTGTTCGGATGGGTGCCGGGACCGTCGATGGACGTGGGGTCCACCGGGTATCGCACGCTCGCGTACGGGCCCGGGGAGCCGGCGATGGGAGCGGTCGGCGCTCTGGAGCCCGGCGTGCACCCGCAGTGGCTGTGTTTCTTCGGGGTCGCGTCGCTCGACCGGGCGTTCGAGACGGCGCTGGCGCACGGGGCGACGGGGATGCGCGGCGAGCTGCCGGACGGTCGGCGGTTCGCGGTGTGCGACGATCCGCAGGGCGCGGCGTTCGGGATGATGGAGTGATCCACCGTTCGGTGTGACGGTCGGTCTGGCGGACACACCCAGGGGGCGAAGGAGGTTCCATGGGTGTGCGATGGATGTCCGTGGTCGCGGTGTGCGCGGCGCTCGGAGGGTGCGGCGGGACCGGGGTGTGCGCGGGATACAGCTCGCTGTTCGACGAGGAGTACTGTCACGACGACTGGACCCGCGCCGAGTGCGAGGACTGGGACGCGCAGGAGATCAACGGTGCGCAGTGGACGTTCCACAGCGGCCAGACCTGCGCGGATCGGGGGTTCTGATGCGGTTCGTGCTTCTCGCGATGCTCGTGGGCTGCGGCGGCGAGCCCGAGGTCGACCAGCGGGTCGGCGCATGTGTGCTGCTCAACGGGGGAACGGCCGACCATCCGGAGCCGTTCGAGTACTGCCACGAGTACGAGGCGTACTTCTGCCAGGATCTGCTGGACGACTTCGCGACCGGCACGTTCGAGGCGGGGGAGACGTGCTCGGCTGCGGGGTTCCCGATCTGCTGCCAGACCTCGGGGCCGTGGGATCAGTGGCACGAGAACCAGGAGCAGGCCGATGCCGCGCGGCAGTCGGTCTCCGGTGAGGACTGCGAGCCCTGCTGATGGCGGGCGAGTTGCGGTAGATTCGCGAGCCTGGACGGGGAGGCACACCCTCTGGTCACGCACGCCATGCGGCTGCCAGATGGGACCGCCTGGCCGGACGATGGGATGTGGTGGCCAGGATCTGGACCACCAAACGGGACTGGGCGGCACCTTCCAGGCGACTGAAGACGGGGTCCCGAGGATTCCGCGGGTACGCCTGGAACACCACGGGACCGACCACCAGCTGGTCCCGTAGCAGAACGGGGAGTTCAGGGACCGGCACCTCAAGGTCGGGCGGACGGATGGGGTTCTCCGGAGGGATGTGAACATTCTCGCGTCCGCGAATGCCAACACCTCGACGCTGGACTCGGGTCGGCGATATGGCGATGCACTCCTGGGTGGTAGGTGTTCGTGGATCTGTAGTGCACCAGGGTTTCTTGGACAGTCGGCGGGGTGAAATCATGCCGCTTCGAGCGGCGTAGCGGGTCTTGTCCGGACGGCGAACCGTGCCGGTGCAGCGAGCGGATCGAGTCCGGCCGCTGAGGTCATGCCGCTCTCGCGACTGAGAGATGTTGCCGGGCCTGGACGGGTGCTTCGCGACGAGCCAGCCGTGGTTGTAGCGCTCCTTGAACGCCGCGAGCGCGGTGCGCACGTCCTCGGCCGTGTCGAATGTCTCGAGCCACAGGCACTGCTCCTTGACCGTCTTCACGAAGCGTTCGGCGACTCCGGCCGTTCAGGCTCAGCCACGAAGGACGGACTCGAACGCATCCCCACAGGAAACAAGCTCCTCCTGGTAGTCCCGGCTCATGAACTGGCTGCCGTGGTCGTGGCGGATGGTCGGGCCGCTGCCGCGCTCTTTTGCTCGAAACCGCGAACTGTTCTCAAACACCACGCGAATCACCTCGAGGGCCTGCGTGGCGGTCCCGACTACTTCGCCGCGCATTGCAAGCCGATGCACTCGCTCGTGCAGTGGTCCGATCGCGAGGAACTGCGGTGACCAGCCATGCTTGCGGGTCCGGACCGCCGTCGCGTCCGTTCTACATCGCGTTCGGCTGGTCGGTCGTGACGCGGCCGTCGTGGGCGCGGTTTCCACGTCGTCGCGTCGGGAAGTACAGCCCTGAAGGCCGTGGTCCACATCAGCCGAAGCGAAAGACCCGGTCGCTTGGATGAATTCGCGTTCCCCGAAACCGCAGCCGCGCCTGCCTTCTGTACCCTCGCCGTGGAACGGCGAGTCGGTGATCCGCCGCCCGGATCCGCTTCACCAGCTCGTCGTCGGAGCAGTCCCTGCAGGCCCCTCCGCCGAGCTGGCGAACGGTCCGCTACCTCAGGCGGAAAGTAGATGTTCGAGCTGGCACCTTCGGACGCGACACGCACAACCCGATCGAGTAGCGCTGGTGGGTCGAAGGCGACCGGGTCTCGGCTACTTCAACCACGGCCCTTCCGGACAAGGGCGGACATCCGCTGCCTCCATGCGATCGATCTTCCTCATGCAGAAGCTCGTTCTCCCCGCCAGGTCACCTG
The DNA here is from genome assembly GCA_041389565.1 of Myxococcota bacterium. GTDB lineage: Bacteria > Myxococcota_A > UBA796 > UBA796 > JACKEQ01. Next base: position 186,052 of record JAWKRP010000012.1, on the reverse strand, counting down.
GCCAGGCTTCCGCGCTCGACAGCGGACCCGGTCCTCCTCGGGCGAGAATTCCTCGACTTCAGCGCAGACTGGCCGCCGTCGAGGAAGGCATCCGCCGCTACGCGGCGTGGCCCCACGTCACGCCGAGCTCGCGGGAACGACATCGAGGTCCTCCCCACGCAGGAGACGCAGGACGGCTTCGCGCTTGCGGTTGGAGGTCCAGCGACCTCGTTACCGAAAAAGACCTAAGGGAGTTCTTGGGCATCTGGGGGGCTCCTGAACATGCTTATCAGCTGTCCAGTGAAACTCTTACCTGGGGCACTACAGCGCACAGTACTGAACGAGGAACAATACCGCGTTTGTATGGCGCTCCATAGGAACGCCAGTGGAAGGAACGGTGTAACTGGAAGCCGGCGTCGTCGTGCCGAGCGTGACTACATCAACGAAATCTGCAAGGACTTGCTACCCAAAGGAAAGCGGGAGCATCACTGGAGAAGGCTACTTTATGGGAATTGGGAAGGGTGCGGATCCTTTCGTGTGACCTGATGGTGGAGCTTCGAACAGGATCGATGGCGTGAGATTCGGGGCGCAGACGGACCCCGAGGGGTACCTAGCAGTCGCCAAACACGCTAGCCCCGGAGCCCGCCTGCCATGGGATCGTACCCGCCTTCCTCCTTCACCGACAGCTTCGCCGCCTTCGAGGCTCTGGTGAGCTCGCTCCAGACCGACGAGATGGCTGGTTCCTCGCACGTCGACGTCGAGACGCACATCAACGACAAGGGCACGGAGGTCCTGCGGCTGCTGCTGCAGGACCACCTCACGCTTCGTGCGGAGCGGGAGTCGAAGCGGCCGATGACAGGCGCGGACGGAAGGTGCGAACGGAGGCACGGACCGGGGAGCGCAACCTGATGTCTCTCTTCGGCGGTGTCGTCGTCCGCCGACTCGCTCTCACGAAGCGCGGCGTACCAGGCGGGCTCCGTCCGATGGACGCCTGGCTCAACCTGCCCTCTGACAGCTTCTCGCTGGTGGTCCGCAAGGAGATCGCCTGGGCGGCTGCGAACGGCTCCTTCGAGTCGGCCGTGGAGGACGTGGTCCGCCTCACCGGGGCCACGGTCCACAAGCGGCAGGCCGAACGCCTCGCGATGGCCTTCGCCCAGGACTTCGGTGCCTTCTACGAGTCGCGGGGCCCGGAGTCGGTGGTCTCCGGCGACCTCCTGGTGCTCTCGTTCGATGGCAAAGGGGTCGTGATGAGGCCGGAGGGGCTGCGCGCAGAGACCCGGAAGCGCGCGAAGGCCGCGTCCAAGGCGACCCGTCGTCTGACACCGGGACAGAAGCCCAATCGGAAGCGGATGGCGGCGGTCGCGACCCTCTACGACCTCGAGGCCACGCCCCGAGGTTCCGAGGACGTCCTCCGGGAGCTCGGCCACACGGGCCCGTACAAGGTCCCGAAGAAGCCGAAGAACAAGCGCGTCTGGGCCAGTCTCGAGCACGGCATGAAGGAGGTCGTGGCCGACGGGTTCCTCGCAGCTCTGGACCGCGACGAGAACCTCGAGCGGCGATGGGTCGTGCTCGTCGACGGCAACGAGGACCAGATGGCCGCCGTCCGCGCCCAGGCGACCGCGATCGGCATCCATCTGACCGTCGTGCTCGATGTCATCCATGTCCTCGAGTACCTGTGGAAGGCCGACCAGGCCGTGCTCCGGGCACCAGGTTATGGCTGCCGTGGAGGCATGACCAGGTGACCACCGCACGGGCGAAGCGCATCCTCGATGGGGAGTCCAGCGATGTCGCCGCTGGCATCCGTCGCAGCGCGACGGCACGAAACCTCAGAGGAGACCGCCGGAAGGCGGTGGATTCCTGCTGCGGCTACCTGCTCAACCATAGGGAGCAGCTTCGCTATCACGAGTTCCTCCGCGACGGACTCCCCATCGCGACCGGCGTGATCGAGGGCTGCCGCTCCCTGGTCCGTGACCGGATGGACCTCGGGCGCGCGATGGGGTCTGCCTGGCGCCGAGGCCGTGCTCAAGCTGCGCTCGCTGCGCGGCGCTGTCGAGGAGACTTCGATGGTACTGGCGCTTCCATCAGCGACGGCTCCAAGCGGAATCGCAGCGAAGCTACGCAGAGGACGAACTGGCCGAGCTTCGGGAGCCGCGTTCGAAGTCACACCATGGAAGGAGCCGCACCCAATTAGGAAGAACGACTACATGGGTATCGTTCGTGAGCTTCGTTCGAGGCCCAGGGAACGTTCCGTGATCGAGGCATCTCCGGACTGCACATGGGCGATCATCGAGGCCATCGCGTCGATCGCGTGTTTTCGCACAGGTCAACAGAACTGGGCAGCCGTACTGCGTGGAGCTCACGGAGTACTCATCGAGTGCTAGACAGAGACTGGATCTGACGCATTCCTGAGGGCTGTCGCGGTCAGGACTCGAAGCTGGTCTCCCCGTCGCTCCGAACGCTCGGATGACTTCTTGGCTTCGTACAAATGGAATCGTCTCGTAGCGTCGAGCGCTATACTGCTTTCCCCACCACCAAATCGACGCCCTGAGGCTGGCTTGAAGCGATTTCTGCTACGGTGTCCAGGGCCGACACGCACCCGAGGGCATGTCTCGCCGGAGTGGCGTGTTGCTCGCAGGATATCGTTGAATGATGAGGAGAGGCACCTTGCTCACGATCTCGCATCTTCAAGTCCTGATCGCTCGAAGCCTTCCTCGGGATTTCGTCGCCGAAGTCGCTGGAGTCGGAACGCTCGTTCGCCGTGTCTGACATGCGGCTCGATCCCTGTCGGCTGGTCGCGGTGCTGATTTGGCAAGGGCATGTCGGAGAGGCGCAACGAGCTTTCGCCCAGGCATCAGACACGCTGAATCCGTCTCTGCCCAGTGTTCTGAGTTTGGCTGCCGCGAACGTGGCGCTCGGTGGGTCACCCGAACCCGAGGTTTCAGAGGCAGACTTTTCCGCTATTCGTATTATTCCGACTGATTTCTCGCGCAACCCTTCAGCTCCGTGGCAAAGAGATTATCTCTGGCTCCATCGGCAGGCTGTTCAGTTTGCAGCATTTTCAGATGACGTGGACCTCTTCGAGGCATGCCTGGATTGTGTCGAAGCTATCACGGACGCGGGACGGCGACACCCACTACGTCGTCACGTTCGAGTTCGTCGACGGGGTGCTGCTCGGGATGCTTGGGGCCCATCTGACTTCCGATGCCTTGCGTTGCGGGACACCTCCATCGTGATCGGGCGCGATCGGAAGGGTGCTGATCACTGAGCCGGGGTACGCATGTGGTCGTCCAGGGCCACCCGACGACCTTGCGGCTGTGCAGGTCCAGGACAACCGCCAGGTACGCCCAGCCCGCATCCGTCGGCAGGTAGGTGATGTGCCGACCCACACCCAGTTGGGCAAGTGTAAGCCCTGCGCCAAGCCCTGGAGCCCGGTAGGAACGGCTGGCGACAGTACAGGCATGAGCGAACCCGTATCCACCGCCGCCACCATCTTGTACCAACACTCCGCCCCCGACGGAATCCCAGCCTGAACCACCGGTGGCATGGCGACGGGATCCGCGATTCCACGGTTTCCCACGCGCCGCGCGCGAGAAACCGTCCACACCGTGTCCCATCGCAGCCTGAAACGCCCCACGGACACGCGTGGGACGCTGCCAGAGCGTGTGCTTTACGCGCCCCGCGGCACGTCGTACAGCGGATGCGCCGTGACCGATCAGCGACGCGCGGATGTCCGTCGAGGCGAACCGGGTGACGTCACGCATCTCGTTCCGTTCCACCGACACCTGAGTCGGGACGGATCTGGAGGGACGAATTAGGTCAAATTTCAGGAGGAACAATCTGCTGGCTGTGTTGCCATGGTTGCGGAGCACGCCTTGACCGATACAGGCAAGGGCTGGGAGTGGATTGGCGATCACTATTGGTCCGGTACTCAAAGTCTGAATGGGGTATCAATCCGAATTAGAAATTCTCGTTGGATCATATTGTTCTGAACCAGCCGCTCATCTGGACGAAGGTCTGGCGTTTCTTGGCGCGATTTCAAGTGGACGCCTGCGCGTCTGCTGAGCTGCACCGTATGGGTTTCGAGCTGGCGGCATGGCAACTCGAAACATCGGGCTCTTTCTGGCTATGACGGTACTTCGCTCGAGTACCGCTCCGGACGGTGTGGTAGACGTGTGGTTCACGAAGGACGGTCGGTTTGGCGTGGATGCACAAATCGTCAGATGAAGAACTGCCCCCGGCTCAGGAGGATTCGGCGCCATCAAACCATTTTTCCGGGCGATTGAGATCGACAGGCAGTCATCGGACTCGTTTCGACCCACTTTCAGCTCCTACAGTGAACCTCTACGCCCGAAAGGGACCCGATGAGCTTCGACAGGGTCGGGTTTCATCGGATTGGAGAAGAGTACGCGGTCGGTCATGCTCTGTACCTGGACGGTGCAATGGTGACCCATTCAGGCAGGCCCTGTTGGTCAGTCTGGGCAGCGACTTCGGGCGGTTGGTCAGGTGATGGGAGGCGCACTGTGTTCGGCTCGAGGGCTCGATTCTGGAGGAGGACTATGCGCACGTCGAGCTCGCATCGAATCTCGTTCGTGCGGGCCTGCCTGATGGCACCGAGATGAAGATGCCATGGACTGGCAGCGGAAGGCTGTCTCACGCGCTCCGGGCAGGTGTAGGTGGTTCGTCGTTCGAAAACCCGGGCTCCGATTCGACCCCGCTGTTCAGGCAGTCCGCCTCCTGGGTGACCGTTCAGCCGGGCGGGGGCCGCAGGCGTCGAACCTGGTGATCTTCAAGCAGGAGGTCATCGCTGGCTGAAGGAAGATCGAGGACAAGAACGAGGCCATCGCAGCGCTGGACTCATTGGCGCTGCAGGGCCTCGGGAACTCGCGGATTGGTGCCGGGTGCGGGACATCGATGCGCGATTCGCTCTCAGGCCTGGCGGGGCGTGCTCGAGGCCCGGGGCTACGAGCCTCCGACGGCGCGTCGACATCAGACTTCATCGGGGTCGTCCGGATTGCCCATCTGAGGAGAGCCCGCCCAGTACACGGTGCCGGTACGGCGCGTTCACCGTCGAGCTCGACGACACCTTCGAAGACAGGACCCTCGACCGTCTCCTTCGGGTGGTCGCCGCGTGCTGACCTTCCCTCCACCGTTCGCATCTTCGTCGCCCTCGACCCCGTCACGACATGCGCGGCTCCTTCGATGCCCTCGCCAGAGCGTCCGGCAGCTCGCTAACGCGACCCCACCGACGGCCGCACCTGGCGCTTCATGGTCGGCTGGGCGGAGGCTCATGAAGACCTTGTGGCTGGACCGGTCCGGGTGGTGCATCTTCTCGAAGCGCCTGGAGGCGAGCACCTTCGAGCTCCCCATCTCGACGGACGGGTCCAGGACGGTCGCGGTCGACGCCGCCGGCTCGCCGCGATTCTGGACGGCGTCGACCTCAACGCCCGACGGCGGCGCCGCTACTGCCCGGCATCGACCCCTTCCCTGATTTCCAGCGTCCGCCGATCCTTCTCGGATCTGCCTGCCACAGGCTCGATCCTGTGGGACAACGAGACATGTCGAGGACGAGATCGAAGCTGCTGAAGGTGGACCTGTTCTCCACGAGCTGTTGGCCAGCCGGAAATCGCTCGACAGCTGACTGTGCTCGTCGCCGGCGAACGACCGGCTCGACGAAGTGATGCGTGCTTCGGCGGCGGGGAGACCGGTGAAGCGGAGCAGGCAGGAGAACCGCAAGCTGCGCAAGAAGCGCCTCAGGCTGGACCGATCCCGATCCGGAGCCCGACAGGGCTCCCCTCCAGAGGCCGACGTGAGCGACGAGCCCCGCGTCGTCGGAGAGCCGGCAGCGAGCCCTCGTCCAGTGGTGAGCCGCCGTCGGCGAGGCACTGGAGGACCGCAACAGGACGACCCCGCGTCCCCGATCGAAGGAGTGGCCGGACGTTGCTACCCGGCCACCTCGACACGACGAGCAGGGACCCGCACGGCCTGGCCGTGCTCACTGCAGGGAGCGCGAACCTCGAGAAGAAGGACGCCGGTCAGGCTCAAGCTCGACGTGCAGCCTTCCTTCGTGAACATCCGGAGTACCCACGCCATCTGAACGGGCCCCGCTACCGGTGTGGGGACTGCGGAAAGCCGACCACGGCCGAGATGCCGCCGATGCCATGCGAAGCCGCAAGCGTGCCCGCTTCCTCGCCTGGCTCGTCGTCGCGAAGTTGCGCCTGCTCGTTCCCTCGGAAGCCGTGCATCCACGCCGTCCTCAGGACCGGTGCGTGCCAAGACCCTCGTCCCCACAATCACCCCGGCGGCCGGCCTGAGCCGGCGCGGCGGTGAACAACACGACACTCGATAACTGGGCAGGCTCAGCCCATCCTTCGGGCGGCCAGGCTGGAGGACCTGCAACGTCGCCGGACAGTCGAAGGCCTGGAACGGCTACCCTGGTCTTCACGCAGGCGCGACTCTGGTGCCAGTTCGGCTGGCCAAGCGCGACCTGCGCGAGCGCCTCGGCCGTGCGAGGATCACCTGGTCGCGATGCCCGGGACCGCAACGGAGCGGGTGCGCACAGCGCGACGTTCGCAGAGCACGCGCGCACCCCCTGCGGGCGTTCCGCAAGGCCGGAGAGCCATCCCCACCAGGCAGCCCAGGACGTAGGTTCATCGAGACGCTCTACGAGCTCGAAGACACGGCGACCGACCGAGGCCTCGCTGGGCGGGCCTATCGTGAGTTCCGGCGCCACTGGACCCGGCGGATGCTGCGAAGATTCAAGGTCTGGTTGACCAGGTGTGAAGAGGAACCCCCTCAAGACCACGTCCCCTCAAGCAGGAGGCCGCCCAGTTCTACCATAACCACTTCGACGACCTCACCCGGTTCGTCGACCGCGCCGAGATCCTCGACAACAACCACGAGCGAGCGGAGCAGCGCCACGCGAAGCTGCGGTACGCGAGCCTGTTCGCGGGCAGCACCGAGGGGGGCACCATGGGCGACGCTGTTCGGGGTGGTCCAGACTGGCCCAGCTGTGCGGCGTGGACGTGATGGCATACCTGACCTGGATGTTCGAGCGAGAGCGCAGCGCCTACCGGGCCCGGTTCGCCATGTCGGCGAGCGAGCCTGCGCCGATGGCGTACCGCGACTGCGAGCAGGAGCCCTCGCAGCGTAGCGGCTCGCGCGCGCCGTGGCTGCGCCTCCCCACGCCGCTGATCGGCCACGCCTCCTGGACGCCCGAGGGGTACCTTCGAAAGGAGAATCCCTGGGGAACAGTGGGTCACCTCGTCACGCTCGGCTCTGACCAGCCGCTTACCTTCGAGACGGTCTTGAAGGTTCTCGAGCGAAACGTCGGATTGACGAACCCTGAGCTGGTGCGTGGACCGGACAGCCTCTCACTCAAATGAGGGTCGCATGTGATGGACCGTGCACAACCCAGGCCCCTTGACCGGTCGCCCGTGCCACCCTGCACGTCACGCGCTCTCCGATCGCCGACGCTGAATCAGCCATCAGATGTCCATCCCGTTCCGAGAGGCTACCTTCTCAGCCGAGGGGACGATGAAAGCCGCAGAGCGAGCCGCTCACTCTCTGGACTGCCTCCGGCTCGGAGACTGCTTCGGAGAGTCGTTCTTCCACCCGAGCGCCGAGCGCGAGCGGCGCGTCCGGGAGCGCGAGCTGGCCGAGGGTATGTGGGAAGCTCCTTCTCGGCACATGTTGTCGGAGCGATCTCACTCAGGACACATGGCCGGACACACGCACGCGGAAAACAAAGGATCGAGCGTGGCGCGATGTGGCGTCCCACGGAATCGAGATTTCCGGGTATGCCACTTCAAACGCTACTCAGCCGCCCATCTCGGTCCACTTCCAGATGATCTCCTTCATCACCTCGGAAGTCCCGCCCCCGATCGTGATCAGTCGAACATCCCGGTACAACCGCGTGATCGCGTACTCCTCGATGTACCCGTACCCCCCGTGGAACTGCTGGCAGTCGTAGACCACCTTCTGCGCCAGGTCGCCCGCGAACAGCTTCGCCATCGACACCAGCTTCGTCGGGTCTTCGCCCGTGTTCATCTTCTGGACCGCCTGGTACGTCAGCGCCTTCGCCGCCTCGAGACCCGTCAGGTGCTCCGCGAACTTGTGCTTCCAGACCTGGAACTTCCCGATCGGACGCCCGAACGCCTCGCGCTCCGTGCCGTACCGGATGGCGTCGTGCAGAGCCCGCTCCATCGAGTGGATGGCCGTGAGCGCCGCCACCAGACGCTCCCCCTGGAAGTTCGTCATGATGTAGTAGAACCCGGCGTTCTCGTGGCCCAGCAGGTTCCGCTGCGGAATGCGGCAGTTGTCGAAGTGCAGCTCGCACGAGTCGACGCTCCGCGTGCCCAGCTTGTCGAGCTTGCGGCCCACGCTGAATCCGGGCGTGTCGGTGGGGAAGAGCACGAGCGAGATGCCCCCGTGCCCCGCATCTCCCGTGCGCACGGCCAGCGTGATGAAGTCGGCGATGGCCCCGTTCGTGATGTACGTCTTCGAGCCGTTGATGACGTAGTCGGAGCCATCCTTCTTCGCGGTCGTCTGGATCGCCGACACGTCCGACCCGCAGTTCGGCTCCGTGACCCCGAGGGCCGCGATCTTCTCGCCGCGGATGAGCGGCGCGAGGAACTCCTGCTTCTGCTCCGGCGTGCCGATCTCGGCGATGATGGGCGTCGCCATGTCGGTGTCGACGAGGATGGACATCACCACGCCGCCGTTGCGCGCATGGCCGAGCCCCTCGACGTAGGCGGTGGTGTACCACCAATCCAGCCCCATCCCGCCGTACTCCTCGGGGAACCGGATGCCAAGGAGCCCCAGATCCGCGAGCTTCTTGAAGATCTCGCGGTGCGGCCAGGCTCCGGCCTTGTCCCACTCGTCGCTGAAGGGCGCGATCTCCTTCTCGGCGAAGTCGCGGGCGAGCTTGCGGAGCTGATCGTGCTCCTCGTTGAACGGTGGGAAGTGCATCCATCCTCCACGGCGGTTCCGACGGTCTGGCTGAGCACCTTAAGCCATCGACGGCCCTGTGCGATACACTCGGCACGTGCTCCGACTCACCCTGCGCGCGCGCGAAGATGCCCGGTTCCTCGCACGCATCATCGAACGAGATGGATTCGCCTTCGTCCTCGACTATGGCGACTCCAGCATGGTCGCCGACGCCTCCGAGCGCATCGCGCGGGGCTTCTCGCTCTGGCGCGGCGGCAAGCTCGAGTCCGTGAGCCCGGCGTCCCCCGAGCTCCTCCCGCTGCTGGCCGAGTTCTACGCCCAGGAAGGCCTGCTCGTGTCGCTCGAGGAGCCCAGCTTCGCCGACCGTCCCGAGCCGCTCGACGCCCGGCTGCCGCACAAGCCCGCGTCCCAGCACTCCATCACCGACTTCCGCGAGGAGACCGAGCTGGTCGAGCCCGAAGAGGAGACCGAGCTCGTGAGCTTCGCCGACCTGCCCGATCTCGGCGACCTCCTCGAGGAGATGGAGCCCCCGCGCAAGACGAACCCCGGCGCCGTGGCCAAGCGTGCGCTGTGGGCACCGCCCGGCACCCCTCCGCCGCAGAAGCGCCAGTCGCCGCCGCGTCCGAAGAAGCCTCAGGTCACCGTCGAGCCGCCGCCGCCCGCGGTGGGCTCCGGGAGCCCCGCCCCACCGGCCGTTCCCGACCCCTCGGCCGTCGACGACCGCATCATCACACTCCCTCCGCAGCCTCCGCCGCGCCTCCAGCCCGAGCCCGACCTCGAGGCCGACCTGGAGCCGGTCGACGACGAAGAGGAGACGGAGCTCGTGTCCCCCGAGATGCGGGCCCGCGCCATGGCGATGGAGGAGGGCCACACCGAGCTCCACTCCGACGCCCACGACCTGTCCGCCACCCTGTCCGAGCTCGCCGGGCTCGGAGAGGGCGAGCCCGAACCCGAGAAGGAGGAACCGTGACCTTGCCGCTGTGGCTGGCCCTCGCCGCCTTCGCCGAAGACCAGGACGACCTCAGCGGGCACGGGCTGCTCCCGTCCACCCAGCTGTTCGTCGACATCGTCGATGCAGCCACCGAGACCATCGTCTTCGACGGTGAGATCGCGCTGCCCGGTGGCACCACGGCGACGCCGATGGTCGAGATCTACGAGCCCGACGGCGACTTCGTCGGCACCTTCGCGCCCGGCCAGGTGTACGTGCCCTCCGACGGTCCCGGCGCCTACCGGTTCGAGCCCGTCGGGGTGGGCGACGTCGACGGCGTGAACGGCGACGAGCCGCTCTCCACGTGGTCCATCGTGGTGTCGGGCGCCGATCCCACGCGCGGTCGCGTGTGGAGCCGCCGATGGGCGCTCAACGGAGGCGGGTTCGACGCCGTGAACGGCCTGGACGGGAGCTTCTACGCGGTCGTCGACGGCGGATCGCCCGGCCAGGAGGGCGTGGTCGAGCTGCGCACCGATGGCTTCACCGGGTTCGTGTACGCCGTGCTCGGGAACGACCGCGGCATGGCGAACGCCAATGCACGCTCGAAGCCCGAGGGGTTCGGGCCCATCCCCAACCGCCTGCGCCTGTACCTCCAGCCCCCCGAGACCGTCACGCCGAGCGTCGCCGTGCCCGGTCTGTCCGGCGCCGGATTCGAGCCCCCCGCCTGTGGCGCCATCGCGCCGGGCGTGGTGGGCGGGGAGATCGTGTTCGACTCGACGGTGACGGGGAACTGGCACCTCGTGTGCGACGCCGATGGCGACGGCGCGTACGACCCCACGTCCGCCGACGACTTCCACGTGTTCGGGCCCGCGGGCATCGGCGCGAACACCGTCCAGTTCGACGGCACCATGGACGACGGGGAGATCGCGCTGCCCGGCACCCACGACTGCGTGCTCTGGCTCACGTCCGGCGAGTTCCACTACCTCGCGCAAGACATCGAGACGTCCTTCCAGGGCTTCCGGATGTTCTCGGTCGATGCAGGTCTCTCGCGCACGCCCCTCGCGATGTACTGGGACGACCGGTCCGTCCAGAGCGCCGCCGTCACCATGCCGAACGGGCAGATCTCCCTGGAGACCTCCGGTCCCGACGGCCTCTCCAGCGGCAACCCGAACGCCGCCACCGTCGCGAACGTCAACGCCCGCGCCTGGGGCAACTTCTCCACGGCCACCAAGGGCAACGGCAACGTGCTCGACACGTGGGCCTGGTCCGACCGCGCGGCATCCCCGCCGTTCCAGCTCACGGTCCTCGACGCCACCGTCGACACCGACGGCGAAGGCCTCGTCGACGCCGCCGAGACCTGCGTCCACCTCACCGACCCGGCGCTCCCCGACACCGACGGCGACGGCCTGAGCGACGCCCTCGAAGCGCTGTCGCTCCCGAGCGACCCGCTGAACCCCGACTCCGACGGCGACGGTCTCGACGATGCCTTCGAGACCCCCAACACGAGCGCGCCGCGAGACAGCGACAACGACGGCCTGGCCGACAGCGTCGACGCTGACGACGACGGCGACGGCGTGCCGACCGCCGTCGAGGGCACGGTCGACTCCGATGGCGACGGCACCCCCGACTACCGCGACCGCGACGACGACGGCGACACCGTCCCGACGGCGAACGAGGCCACCGGAGACACCGACGGAGACGGAGACCTCGACCGTCTCGACGACGACGACGACGGCGATGGCATCCCCACGCGCGACGAAGACCGGGACAGCAGCGGGAACGCGCTGAACGACGACACCGACGGCGACGGCACCCCCGACTTCCTCGATGACGACGACGACGGCGACGGCATCCCCACCGCCGAGGAGGAGCCCGGAGACTCCGACGGAGACGGCCTGATCGACGTGCTCGACCCCGACGACGACAACGACGGCGTCCGGAGCGGCGACGAGGGCACGATCGACACCGACGGCGATGGCGTGCCCAACCACCTCGACCCCGACGACGACGGGGACGGCCTGCCCACGTTCCTCGAAGACGCGAACGGCAACGGCAACCGCCTCGACGACGACGCGGACGGCGACGGCATCCCCGACTTCCTCGAAGACGACGACGACGGGGACGGGCTCCCCACCGCCGACGAAGACCCCGACGGCGACGGCAATCCCCGCAACGACGACTCCGACAGCGATGGTCGGCCCGACTACCGCGACGCCGACGACGACGACGACGGCATCCCCACGCTCCTGGAGGACGTCGACCTGAGCGGAGACCCCCGGAACGACGACACGGATGGCGACGGCACGCCGGACTACCTCGACGACGACGACGACGACGACGGCCTGCCGTCCTCGGTCGAGGGCAACGCCGACTCCGACGGCGACGGGCTGCCCGACCATCGCGATCCCGACTCCGACGACGACACGCTGCCCGACGGGCAGGAGGGGACGGTCGACTCCGACGGCGACGGGCTGCCCGACTTCCAGGACCCCGACGACGACGACGACACCGTGCCCACGCGCGACGAGGTGCCCGGAGACTTCGACGGCGACGGCCTCCCGAACCATCTCGACCCCGACGACGACGACGACGGCGTGCCGACGGCCCAGGAACAGCCCGGAGACACCGACGGCGACGGCCTGCCCGACCGCACCGACACCGACGACGACGGCGACGGCATCCCCACGGCCGACGAGATCTGGACCGACAGCGACGTCGATGGCGACGGCCTGCCCAACTGGGCGGACACCGACGCCGATGGCGACGGCCTCTCCGACACGGAGGAGGGCACGAGCGACCTCGACGGCGACGGCATCCCCGCGTTCCTCGACCCCGACGGAGCCCTGGTCACGTACTACAAGGGCTCGGGCCTCGGCTGCGCGACGGCGCCGGGAGCCCCGGCCGGACTCGGGGTCCGCTCCGCGGCCGGACTCCTCGTGCTGTTCGGCACGCTGTTCGCGCGGCGCCGCGAGTAGCGGCTACTCGACCAGGTAGGTCGCGACCGGCAGGCAGGTGTCGCCGCGGCACGCACTGGCGGTCCACGTGCCGGGCACCGCGCCGTCTGCGAGGGCCAGCGACACGCGCTTGGCCGTGCGACCCACGTAGCAGCGCCGGACCCCGCCTCCGACCGTGTTCAGACAGGGCGTCGGCTCCATGACCTCGGCGCCGCTCGCGTCGGACCACCGGAGATCGAGCGGGTCTCCCGTGTAGTCCATGAGGATCCAGAGTGCGCCGCTGCGCTCCCAGCTCTGCGCATCGCCGACGATGCCGAGCCCGTCGAGGGCCGCAGGGCTCGCGGCGACCTCGACGACCGTCTCGGGAGCCTCGAGCGTGCCCTCCGAGCCGATGACCGGGATCTCCGGAGCGACCGTGGCGGCCGGGGAAGCGGAGGGAGCCGCGGACAGCGCGCCGACCGCGGGCGTGGGGGCGAGCGCGAGCGCCACAGCGACGCCGACCGCGGCCATGACCGTGAACACGCCGGCTCCAGCGAGCGAGACGCGGGTGAGGCGCGCGCGACGCGTGGCCTGCTCGGCGGCGAGGACCTCCTGCTCGGCGTCCCACGCCTGGCGGCGCTCCACCGTCTCGGTGCGCCAGCTCTGCAGCGCGGCGTCGACCCGCGACGTGGCCACACGGGTGTGGGGCGTGGGCGTGTCCGCGAGGGCCTCGTCGAGCCACGGACGCTCGGCATCCCCTTCCGGGTGGACGTCCGCGGAACGATCGGATCCTGCCTCGGCAGGGGCGAGGGACTCAGACATGGAGAGACTCGGGGAGAGAGGGGGAGGGGAGGGAGGTGCGCCGGGAGCGCGGGGGGCAGGTACGCAGATGCTAACGCAGGCCCAGCGGCTGTCGCCAGTCTTCGGGGAGATCGATGGGCTCGCGGGTCACCTTCGAGGGGTCGAACGAAGGCACGGCGGACGCCAGATCGTCGCCCTCGATGCCCAACCAGCCCAGCACCAGCGCGTGAATCGCGCGCACCGACACGCCCGCGTCGCGGAGCGCCGAGATGCCGAGCGCCCCATGGGATTTCGAGAGCTTGCGGCCGTCCGGGCCGCGCACGAGTGGCGCGTGGAGCCAGGTGGGGGGCGTGGCGCCGAAGGCCTTCCACAGCTCGATCTGCACGGCCGTGTAGTCGAGCAGGTCGGAGCCGCGCACCACCTCCGTGACTCCGTCCGCGATGTCGTCGGCCACGACGGCCAGGTTGTACGTGAACACCCCGTCGCGCCGCCGGAGCACGGGGTCGCCGAACTCGAGGGGGCGCACCTCGCGGGGCCCGTGCACACGGTCGTTGAAGCGCACCCACCGGTCGGGGAGCGCGTACCGCACGGCCCCGTTCACCGAGCCGCGCGTGCGGCACCCGAGAGGGTGGTTCCCGCCGCCCTCCTGGATCGTGCGCCGCGTGCACGCGCACACGTAGGTGTCGGGGAGCGAGCCGAGCCAGCGCGGGTAGTCGCGGTCGCGCTGCGGCGGGACCTCCGTGTCCCACGTCAGACCGAGCCACTCGAGGTCTCGCTTCTGCTCGTCTTCGATGTGCCGGCGTGCACGGCTCCGATCGACGTCCTCGACGCGCAGGAGCACGCGCCCTCCGCCTTGTCGCGCCGACAGCCAGCAGGCCGCGAACGCCACCGTGTTCCCGAGGTGCAGGTCGCCGCTCGGCGTGGGGGCCAGGCGTCCGACGCGGTCAGTAGTCAAACGACCACTGGGCTCCGAACACGAGGATGTTCCCGCCTACCGGAATCCCCGCCGCATCGACCGGGTAGCCCGCGCGCGGCACGTCGGTCTGGCGGTCGAGCACCCGCCGGGCGAGCTGGTGGGTCTGGAAGAACGCGTCGATGCGCACCGCTCCGTCTACGAGCGACAGGGGGTCCCAGAACTCCGCGCCCGCACCCAGCGTGAAGGTCGTGCGGTCGCTGTCGAGGATCGACGTGTCGGCGCCCTGCTGCAGGATCGGGCTCTGCTCGTACGCGAAGCCCCCGCGGGCCGTGAGCCGGAGGTACTTCCAGCTCGTGTCGAAGCTCCACTTCGGGAGGTGCAGCTCGGTGCCGGCGCGCAGGGCCCACACCGGGCGCACGAGCAGCCCGTACGCGTTCCCGTCGACGATGTTCTCGTCGATGTCGACGAGGGGCGACGTGATGACGGCGTCCTCCACGCGGGCCACGTTCAGCACGAGCCTGCGCCAGTCACTCCACCGCCCCTCCGCGTACACCGCAAAGGTGTCGGCCCGCGAGTACGCCGCGCCGATCGTGATGCGCGGCGGCACGTAGTGGTCGAGCATCGCCAGGCGGGACTGCAGGATCAGTGCCGTGACGAACGGGTCGAGGTCGCCCACGTCCGTGATGTTCACGTTCGCCTGCACGTCGATCTCGGTGTTCACGTCGAAGCCCGCGGCTCCGTGGTAGGTGCCGGCGAGCGACAGGCCCTCGAGCGCGGGGACCCAGCGGCCCGGATGCAGCTGCACCCCGAACACCGGGGAGAACGCGGGCTTCACCCGCAGCGCCAGGTGGTGGGTGTCGACCGTGATCTGCCCCACGACATCCTCGAGGTCTTCGTCGTCCTCGTCGGGTGCGACCAGCGTGGCGTCGACCGTCATCCGCACGTCGACGTCGGCCTTCGCGAGCAGGTCGATGCTCGCGCCGATGCTCACCCCGGGAAGGATCTCGCCCCCGACCCCGCCCGCGGCCACGAACCGCTGGAGGCGGTTGTCGTACATCACGTAGGCCGGCAGGCTCGGCTCGAACATCTCGAACAGGATCAGCGTGTTGGTGGGGATGTACGCCGTGAGCCCGATGCCGAACTTCCCGCCCACGTTCCGCCCGGCCTCGATGTGCAGACCGGTGGCGTCGGCCGGCGAGGCCTTCACCTCGAGCGGAGCGTCGCGTGCGTCGAGCGTGCCGTCGCGGTTGGTGTCCCACCAGAGCCCGGGCACGTCTTCGAACCGGTGCTTCGCCACTCCGAACCCGATCCCGGCGTGCGGACGCCGCACGTAGAACAGCCCGGCCGGGTTGAGGTATGCGGCCGTGCCGTCGTCGACGAGCGCGATGCCGCCGCCTCCCGCACCTGAGAACCGCGCTCCGAGCCCGTAGAGGTCGGGCACCTGCGCGGAAGCGAGCCCCCCGAGGAGGACCCCGATCACCCGTAGCCGAGACCGGGCACGGGGATGAGCGCGGTGCGCTTCAGCGTGTCGATCAGCTCGACCGCGGTGCGCCCCGGCAGGGCTTCGGCGAGGCACGCCGCGTACCCGGACAGGTACGCCGTCGCGAGGCCGGGACCCCGGAAGCGGCCCGTCTCGCCCTCTTTCGTCAGCCCGTACCCGTGGGTGAGGAACTTGTCGGAGAGGACGCCCCACTCCTTGCGCGAGAAGCGCTTGGGATCGAAGAAGTAGTACTTGTCGATCGGGCAGTCGGGGTGGGCCGCCACACCGACGGTCTCCGGGAGATCCGCGGGGTAGGCGCGCTCGCCCTTCGGGTGGGCGGCGGAGAGCACGATGCTGCCGTAGTTCACGGCGTTCGCCACGCACTCGCGCAGCAGGAGCGCCTTGCCCATGTTCGGCGTACCGAGCGACAGGTTGACCACCTGGCACTTGCTGTTCGCGCTCGTCTCGATGCCGGCGGCCATCAGCTCGGCGCTCGTACGGAGGCGCTCGCCCATGATCTTCACCGCGACGAGCGTGGCGTCGGGCGCGACCTTGTGGATGGCCGCCGCGATCTCGGTGCCGTGGCCGTTCTCGTCCTCGAAGTCGGACTTCAGGAGCGCATGACCGGTGGCGCCGAGCTCGATGAACCAGCCCTCGATCTGGACACCCTTCAAGCGGGGGTCGGAGCGATCGATCCCTGAGTCGATGATCGCGACCCTCACGCCCTTGCCGGTGTACTCCTTGCCTCTGTAGCGCATCCTCTGCCCTTCTCCCGTCGGGGAATGGTGGGGAGGCGCAACTGTAGGTGAATCACGTGACCGAGGGCAAGGCCACGGACTACTGTGAGAGCGTGGAGGTGGGTCCTGTCGAGCCGCGCGCGCATCGCTCGTGACATGTCCGAGCTCGCCGCCGTGGAGCATCGCCACGCGGGCTCGGAGGGCGAGCGGCACATGCTGCACGCCGTGAAGGGAAGGCTGCCCGAGACGATCCGCGGGCGCATCGAAGGCTTCGTGGCCTGGAGCTCTCCCGTCGTCGTCATCGGGCTGCACGCGCTCGGCCTGCTCGCGGCCGGAGTGCTCGGCCTTCGATATCCGCTGATCGGCGCCGGGCTGTGTGGAGCGTTCACGCTGTCGCTGTGGGCCGAGAACACAGGGAGCTTCTCGATCTTCCGCCGTGTGGCGCCCAAGAGCCCGTCCTACAACCTCGTCGTGCCCATGCACGCCGAGAAGCCGCTCGGAACCGTCGTCATCAGCGCGCCCCTCGACGCGCCGACGTGGCGCCCCGACCGTCCGAAGTGGTTCCGCAGGCCGCTGAAAGCCGTGTTCGGCTCGGCGGTGGTGGTCACGTCGCTCCTCGCGCTGTCCGCACTGGCGCAGCCGTGGGGGCGACCCACCCAGGGGATGTACCTCACGTCGCTCGTCGTGCTCGCCGTCACCGTGGGGCTCGGGGTGCTCATGCGGCGCCGTGCGCAGGCGGTCGGCGAAGATGCGAGCGGTCCCGCCGTGCTGCTCGAGCTCGTGCGTCGCTTCGAGGCCGTGCCCACCGGGAACACCGAGCTGTGGGCCGTGTTCACGGGCTGTGGGCACGCCTACCAGAACGGCATGGCCGCGTTCCTCGCCATGCACGGGCCCACGCTGGCCGAGCCCGTGTTCGTGCTGGCCCTCGACGACCCCGGTCGGCCGCCCCTCGGCGGCGTCGTGAGCGAGGGCATCCTGTACGGCCAGCGCCACCGGTCGACCGGCCCCGCGCTCGTGGAGCGCCTGCGGTGGGCAGGAGTCGAGATCCCCGCGATCGACAAGGCCGGGACGACCGATGCGCGCGCGGCGATGCTGTTCGGGTACCGCGCCCTGGCCCTGTCGGGCGACGAAGATGCCGAGCCCGACGCCGACACCGCCACCCGGGCCTGCGATGTCGCCGAGCGCATCGTGCGCTGGTTCGACGAAGACCTCGCGCGCGTGGCCGACGACGCGCCGCTGCTCGAGTCCATCAAGGGCGGGGAAGCCTCGAAGGAGCCCGCGTGATCGCCCTCGGGCTCGCGTGGGCGGGCACGATCGAGGGGCAGGTGACCGACGCCGACGGGAACCCCGTCGAGAACGCGAACGTCATCGCGTACGACCGGCGGTTCCGGTTCGGCAACGTCGGGTCGGGTGCCGACGGGCGCTTCGCGATCGAGGGGCTGGAGGCCGGCGACTACCGGCTGCGTGTGATCCCGCCCTCGGCCTCGTTCGCACAGGAGCTCTGGGAGGGCGACACCCTGAGTGCCTGCGAAGCGCCATCGCACGTGCTCGAAGCGTCCCAGACGCTCGCGATCGACGTGGAGCTGCCTCGTGGGCGCGTGCTCGACGGCCAGATCTTCCGGCGCGACCACAGCCCGCTCGCGAACGCCACGATCGAGCTGTTCCCCACGTGGTACCGCGAGATCAGCGTCGCTTCGCGCGTGGCCGTCACCGACGCCGAAGGGCGGTTCCAGGCGCGGGGCCTGCCCGACTACCGCACGCTGCCCGGCACGTTCCTCGTGGAGCTCCGCCAGGGGCAGGTCCCGAACCAGTACTACCGGGGCGCGTGGCTCGAAGACGACGCCGAGCCCGTGGTCGCCGAAGACGCCACCACCGACATGGGCCTGTTCTCGGTGCGCGACGGGGTCACGCTCGGCGGTGTGCTCGAAGGCCCCGACGGGCCCCTCCAGGGGGGCGAGATCCACGTGTTCGCCGGGCGTTCCACGCTCGTCACGGCCACCGACGAGCTCGGGCGCTGGCAGGTGGGCGGGCTCCAGCCGGGCCCGATCCAGCTGTGGGCCACGAAGCCCGGATACGCCCAGACCTACTACCCCGACGAGCCGGGCCCGATGCTGTTCCCGCTGGAGGTCGACCTCGAGGGCACCGTGCTCACCGACCTCGACCTCACCATGCCGGCCGAGGGGCGCGTGGTGGGAACGCTCGTCACGTCCGGCGACACCGCGGCCGCGAGCATCCTGATGGTGAACGTCGACACCCAGGTGGGGCTCGCGGCGGGCGTGGAGCCCGACGGCACCTTCGTGGTCGACCAGCTCCAGGCCGGCACGTGGGGCATCGAGGTCTACGGCGCGCCGCTCGGCATCGTCGAGGGCGCGGTGTCCGACGACGACGGCGTGCCCCTCCGGTTCACCGTCGCGGAAGGCGAGACCACCCAGCTCGGTCGCATCGAGCCCGACGAGGGGTCGTCCATCGAAGGGGTCGTGCGCGACGGGGCCACGGGCGAGCCCGTCTACGGAGCCGCGATCATCGCGGAGAACGCGGCCGAGGACGTACGCCGCATCGCCTTCTCGGCGCGCGACGGCAGCTATGCCATCGAGGCCATGATCCCGGGCACGTGGAGCGTGCAGGTGGCGTACTCGCCGTTCTGCCTCGTCGACGGGGGCTGGGTGTCGGTCTACTGGCCGCAGCAGGTGAACCCGAACGTCGGGGGCACCATCGATCTCGGCCCGGGCGAGGCCTTCACGTGGGAGCCGCGCATGCCGCCCGACGGAGATCTCGACGGTATGGGCGACGACTGGGAGATCGCGAACGGCCTCGATCCGCTGCGCGACGACTCCGAGGAGGATCCCGACGGCGACGGCTTCA
The DNA here is from genome assembly GCA_041389565.1 of Myxococcota bacterium. GTDB lineage: Bacteria > Myxococcota_A > UBA796 > UBA796 > JACKEQ01. The sequence continues at coordinate 166,470 of JAWKRP010000012.1, read as the reverse complement.
CCAACCTGAACGAGTACCACCTCGGCACCGATCCGCAGCAGGTGTACGACCGGGGCTGCTCGTGCGCCGGCACCCGGGTGGTCCTGTTCCTCCCGCTGCTCGGTCTGTTGCGGCGCAGACGTCGCGAAACGTCATGATCTTCATGACGTTTCGCCCGATCGACAGCTTCGTGCCGCCGCTGCTGTCCGCTCCGCGATAGTCTCGGGCCGCTGCCGAGGAGCGTCGATGCGTCGTAGACCAGCCAGCCCCCTGTTGCGGGCCTCTGCCGGAGCCGTGGGCACGCTGCTCGTGGCGTGTGGCTCCACGGCCGAGCCCGCCCCACCGAGCGAGCCGGTCCCCGCGCAGCCCGAGGCCGAGCCGGAGGTCGAGCTGGCCGACACCCACGAGCTCACCGTCAAGATCGTCATGCCCGAGAGCTACGTCTACAAGGGCGTTCCGATGCTCTACCTCGACATCGGCGAAGAGCAGCCGATCACGCTCGGCTCGGTCCAGATCTCCGGAAACGAAGACCGCACCTACGTCATCCGCCGCCAGGTCGACCCTCGGGTGAAGCTCCCGAAGCGCGTGCGGGTGTTCCTGCATGCTCCGGCCGACGCCGACGAGGCGAACCCGTCCCCCGACGACCAGTACGCCGAGGCCACGGGGGTGGTCGGGGAGGAGTTCCTGCTGGAGGCCTCGCGCTACGTCCCGCAGGTCACCCTGTCGCTGAGGCCGCCCGAGAAGCCGAAAGACGATCCAGCGCAACAGGTCTACGCCAACACGAAGGGCTCCCACCACTACCAGGACGAGCCCGGGCCCGAGGTGCTGCTCCGGATCGACCTCGAGGGTGCCGACCTGAAGGGCCCGCAGCAGGTGAAGGTCCGGATCGCGTTCGACCCGCCGAGCAGTGGCTCGCTCGAGGGCACGATCGAGGTGCCCCGGCTCCCGGCCGAGATCGCGATCGATGTCCTCAGCTCGCGGGGGCGCAAGCACACCTTCCAGGTGTTCGTCGACGCGGGGGAGGAGGGCACCCCGGGCCACCGGTCCGCTCACGGCGACTCCATGTCGGGCGACCGCCTGCGCGCCGTGCTCCGCCCGTGAAGGAGCCGTTCGACCTCGACTGGCTGGGAGGCCCGACAGAGCGGGCGTTCCGCAAGCTACGTCCCGGGGTCGACGCGCTGCCGTGGGGCACGCTGGATCCTGCCGCGTTCCCGCCCGTGCTGGTCGAGCGGGCCCGCACCTCGTGGACCGAAGCGTCGTGGAACGAGTACTGCACCGCGGCCGGGTTCACCGTGCTGCTCAAGGCCATGCTCGAGGCCCACGTGCCGCTCGATCTCATCGGCATGGCCAGCGACTTCGTGGTCGACGAGGTGCTGCACGCCGAGCTCACCGCGCGCCTGGCCATGGAGCTCGGGGGGTCCGACGGGCGCCAGGTCGACTTCACCCGGCTCACCCTCCCGAGCACGCCAGGGCTCACCCCGCTCCAGCTCGCGAACGAGGAGATGGTGCGGCTGTGCTGCGTGTCCGAGGCGTTCAGCGTGCCGGTGCTCCGGGCGTGCGAGCGCACCGCCGCCCATCCGCTCACCCAGGGCGTGCTCCGGCAGATCGTGGCCGATGAGGTCCCCCACGCGCTGCTCGGCCGCTACTACCTCGAGTGGGTGGCCGACCGCCTCGACGACGCCGAGCGCGCGCGCCTCGGCCAGATCGCGCTCGACACCCTGCGCACGCTCGCCCCCTTCTGGACCCAGCTCACGAGCCGCGTGGTCGACGGCGTCACCACCGAGGGCTTCGCCATCGAGCACGTGTACGCGCTCGGCTGGGCCGACGCCGAGACCTACCGCGAGACCGCCATCCGGGCCGTTCGGGACGACATCCTGGCCCCGCTCGCGTTCGTGGGCATCCACCCCGATCCCGTCGCCGTGGAGGCCCTGCTCGCTTAGGGCGGCGGCCGCAGGGGCACGCCCTCCGGGCCGTCGAGCCGCCGCAGGCTGTCGAACAGCTCCGACATCGAGACCCCGGTTTCTTCATAGAGATCCGCCGACATGTAGATCGGGAGACCGGGGCCCAGCGCGAGCGCGATGGCGTCGGACGCCCGGGCATCCAGGTGCAGCTGGCGGTGCTTCTGCCGGACCGTCACCCGCGCGTGGAACACCCCTTCGGTGAGCGTGTGCACGTGGACCTGCACGACCTCGCCGCCGAGCCCGCGCAGCGCCTGCTCGAGCAGGTCGTGGGTGAGGGGGCGGTCGGGCTTGCGGTCGGCGAGGCGGAACGCGATCGCGATGGCCTCCGATTCCCCCACGGTGATCGGGACGATCCGGCCCTGCGTGTCGTCGGTGAGGAACACCACGTGGCCGTCGCCGGTGGGCGCGACCTTGTCGACGTGGAGGGCCACGCTCTCCTTCGGGGGCTTCGGGACCGAGGGCTGCGCCCCCTGCGCGCCGAGTGACGCCGCCAGGATCCCCATCACGAGCCAGCGACGCACGCCTCCTCCCATCCTCGGATCAGGGTAACCCCGCGCCCATCAGAACAAGCTGAGCTGGCCCCTCAGGTGCCCGTCGCAGCCGGCTCCGAGGAACGGACAGCTCGCGCACGGGGGACGGTGATCCGCGGCGCGGGCCCAGGCCTCGCCGAGCGTGCGGGTGCCGGCGACCTCGGCGAGCAGGGCCGGGAGGTCGTCGGGGAGCTCGGAACGGTCGAACTGGACGGCCTCTCCACGCTCCGTGAAGTACACGACGGCCCCGACCACCGGCGGCTGTCCGCGCGCATCCGTGACCGAAGCGGCCGCCCACACGTAGGCCGCGAGCTGGAGCCGGTGGGCCTCCGCGGCCGCCGAGCCGTCGTCGTCGTCCGCCACGTGCTCGGTCTTCCAGTCGACCACCAGGAACCCGCCCGCCTCCCGGTCGAGCACCAGGCGATCCAGGCGCCCGACGAACACGCCGCCGTCGAACGGCTGACGCACGCCGAGCTCGTCGAAGCCGGGCGCCTCGAGCCAGCCCCGCAGGACCGGATCCGCGGCGAGCCCCTCCAGGTGCCGGCGAAGCGATGCAGCGCCGCGCTTCCGGTCGGACGGCGACAGCCCGGCACGCCCGGCCGCCGCATTCCAGCGGCGCGTCGCGACCTCCGGATCGTCGTGCACCCGATCCTCGAGCAGGCCGTGCAGCACCTCGCCCCGGACCCCAGCGACCACGGGCGCAGGGACGGGCTCCGTGGGCTCCACCATGCCGAGCCGGGTGGTCCGGAACCAGCGAGCCGGACAGCTCTGCCAGCGGCGCAGGTCGGAGGCGGTCACCTCGAGGGGCGGCAACCGCACGGCCGGCCGACGGGCGAGGGGTGCGAAGCCCTCCAGCCGGTCCCGCTCCACCCGGTCGACGGGCGGCAGGCGGTCGGCGGTGAGCATCTCGGTGTCGGCCGGAGGCTCCGCGAGCAGGCCCGCCCACGAGCGTGCGCTGGCCTCGAGAGGCCCGACCAGCACGAGTCGATCGCGCGCTCGGGTCGCAGCCACGTACAGCAGGCGGCGGTACTCGGCGTCGACGTCCTCGCGCTGCACCGCCCGTACGCGCGCCAGCAGGCCCGGGGTCGCGCGCGTCTGGATCTCCGCATCGAGGTCGTCCACGCCCGCCGCCAGCACGTACGAGCCGTCGATCCGCGCGATCGACAGGGCGTCCGGACGGCTCGCGGGCAGCCGGTGCAGCTCCGGGACCACGACCATCGGGAACTCGAGACCCTTCGCCGCGTGCACGGTGAGCAGGACGATGCGCGCCCGGCTCGCTCCCGGCGTCGCTTCGGTCTCCTGGGGTACGTCGCGGATCCGGCGGGCCAGGCGCTCGGCGATGTGGGGCGCGGGGTCGGTCCAGGTGCGCACGAGCCCCAGGAGCTGGTGCACGTTGGCGCGTGCTTCGGCGTCCCAGGACCGCCAGGCGTCGAGCCCGTCGAGCGCATCCTCGAGGACCTCGGAGAACGGCCCGTCGTGGCGGGCCCAGGCGAGCCGCTCCAGGTGATCGAGCCCGTGGAGGTGGGCGCCGTCGACCCGGTGGTCCTGGATCTGCTGGTCCGACAGGCCGAACAGCGGGGAGCGGAGCACCCCCATCGTCGCGAGCGGGTCGCCGGTGACCATCGCCAGCACGAGGTTCACGACATCCAGCACCTCCTGGCGGGCCCAGAACCCGATGCCGCGCGCCACGCGGTACGCCAGGCCGGCTTCGCGCAGGCATCGCTCCCACACCCCGAGGTGCGTGCGGGTGCGCAGCAGGATCGCGACGTCCGGCTCCGGCGACGGCGCGCGCTCCGGGAGACCCGCCAGGAACCGCGCCGTGAGCGTGGCCTGCTCCACCACGTCGTCCGCGACGAGCCAGGTCACTCCGCCCCCTTCGTCCGGTCGGACCGGTGCGAGCGGCGCCCAGATGTCGGGGAGCACGCGCGGGAACATCTGGTTGAACCAGGTGATGAGCGGTGCCTGGCTCCGGAAGTTGTCGGGCAGCTCCTGGGCGTCCACCCCCAGGTGTGCGGCCGCTTCCTGGAACAGGCGCACCTCGCCCCCGCGGAACCCGTAGATGGCCTGCTTCACGTCCCCGACCAGGAACACGCGGTCGGCGGGCTCTCCGGGCTCGGGGTCGCCGAGCGCGCGGACCATGGCCCACTGCCGTGGGTCGGTGTCCTGGAACTCGTCGACCATCAGCCAGCGGTGCCGTGCGCGCAGGGCGGATCGCAGCTCCGGGTCCTGGAGCACGGCGTCCACCGCGCGGTCCTGCAGGGCGTCGAAGTCGAGCCCACGTCGCGCCGCGAGGGCGTCCTGGTGGAGCCGGCGGGCTTCCCGGGCGAGCCGGGCGAACGGGGTGAGGGCCTCGAGCAGCCGGGCGTCCGCGCGGGTGGGCAGGAATCGCGCCGCCGTCGCGCGCTCCGGCCAGTCGGACAGGCGCTCCGACAGCGTCTCCAGCGCGGCTTTCGCCTGTGCGTACCGCCGCACGTCGGGCCAGTCGGACTTCCGCCCGACCACCGTGTGGTGCGTGAGCGTGCGCACGCCGCTGGGGCTCAGCACGCTCTCCAGCACCGCGCGGGCCTGGGCGTGGAGTGCCAGCGGCTCCGTGGCGACGGGCCCCACGAGCCCGCGCAGCGCATGGTGGAACGGGGTTGCGCCCGGCCGCGTGAGCTGGACGATCGCGGACAGCGTCGGCAGGCCCGTCGACCCGAGCCAGGAGGCCAGCGCTGCGGTCTGCGGTGCGAGCGCTTCGAGGCCGAGGTCCACCCGCCCGTGCTCGTGGGCTTCGAGGCGGTCGTCGAGCAGCCCGTAGCGGTCGACCGCGGCGGCCAGCGCACCCAGCAGCGCCCGCCGCGAGCCGAAGGTGTCGAGCAGCAGCGACAGGCTCGGCTCTCGCGCGGCCACCCACGCCTCCACGGCGCGCTCGATGGAGACCTGCCTGAGCACCGCTGCGTCCACGGGCTCGAGCACGTCCAGATCGCCGGGGAGCCCCGCTGCGGCGGGGAACTCGCGGAGGATGCGCGCGCAGAACCCGTGGAACGTGCCGATGCGCGCGCCCTCGAAGCGGTCGAGCATGCGGTCGAGGCGCGCAGTGACCGGGAGGGCCGGCGCGAGCGCACGAGCGGCGTCGACCACCGACTGCAGGCGGAGCTGGCATCGCTCGGCCATCTCCTCGGCGGCCTTCTCGGTGAACGTGAGCACGACCACGGCATCGAGGTCGTCGCCCCCCTGGCTCGCGTGCTCCAGCAATAGCCGGACGTAGCGCCAGGCCAGCGTGTGCGTCTTCCCGGACCCGGCACCCGCCGAGAGCACGACGTGGCGGTCGATCACGAGCGCCGCCCGCTGCCCGTCGGTGAGTCGCAGCGCGTCCAGCGACAGCTCGAGGCGGTCTCCGTCGAGCGTCAGCACGGCGTGTCCGCGCCCAGATCGTGCCGGACCCGGCAGATCGTGCGGAAGTCGCAGGTGTCGCAGCCCGCCAGCGCCTCGCCCCACACGGTGGTCGGCACGGACCCGCGCAGGACGGACCACAGCCGCTCCCGCACGTCGTCGAGCCGCGTGGACCGCTCAGTGGCGTCGACCACGGTGCCGCGGACCGCTCCGAAGGCCTGCATCGCCGCCTCGTCGCCGAACCAGCCCGTGCTGCGCACGCTGTCGGGGCGGGCGAGCGCCTGGAACGTGCTCGCCACCGGCCCGGGCTCGGCGCGGCTCACGGCCTCCGTGTACACCAGGGGCTGGAGCGACAGGCCCGCTTCGGTGCGCGCGCGGGTGGGCGGCTGGCCGGTCTTGTAGTCTGTGATGCGCACGGCTCCGGACGCGTCCCGGTCGAGCCGATCGACGGTGCCTCGCAGCCCGAGCCCGCCCAGATCGAGGGTGATCGACCGCTCCACTGCAGCAGGCCCGACTCCGTCGGCGATCTCGTTCTCCAGCCATGCGCCGAGCAGACCCAGCGGCCGGTCGTCGAGCAGGCCGGCCAGCCAGCGGTCGCGGGCCCAGGCCTGCAGCACGGGCTCGAAGCCTCCGGCCGCCTCCACGTCGTCGAGCACCTCGGAGGCCACGGCATGCAGCGACCGGCGGGCGTCGGACCGGTCTTCGGGACGCACGGCGGCCAGATCGCGGGCCTCGTAGAACCGCTGCAGGATCCCGTGCACGGCCGTTCCGCGGCGTCGGGGCTCGAGCTCGGGGTCCCACGGGTCGTGGGGATCGAGACCCAGCACGTAGCCGTACCAGTACCGTGCAGGGCACTTCAGGGCGGTCTCCGCGGCCGTGACGGACAGCGTGCGCGGCGGAGGCACCGGGTGTTCGAGCTCCCCGAGCCGGCCGCGGTCGGGGAGGGCCGCGGGCATGGGCGGATCCGAGATCACCGTGTGGACGAGCACGTCGCGGAGGGTCTTCTCGCCGTCGAAGGGGCGCGCGAGCAGCTCGACGAGCACCCGCGAGCAGCCGGTGGGCTGACCGGCCACGGTGGTGGGCCACGACAGCACCAGCGAGCGGGCCGAAGGGTCGCCCACGGTGTTCCGAAGCAGGGACCCGAGCAGGTACCGGGCCTCCGCGAGCCGGTCCACGGGCGCGAGCTCGCGGGTGACCGCAGAGTCGACGAGGGCCGACGCACCGGGAGGTGCCGGCCAGGCCGAGCGCGTGAGGCCCAGCACCCAGATGTGGGGCGGCGTGAGGCCCCGAAGCTCGAGCAGCCCGGTGAGCGCGACCCCTCCGCGAGGCGAGGGGAGCCGGGTGGTGCGGACGGCGTGGTCGAGCTGGGCTCCTGCGTCGGCCGCGCTCCAGTCCCCCGGGTCGACCGCCGCGAGGTCTTCGCACAGCGCATCGAGCAGGGCATCCAGGCGTCCGCGCGCGCGGCGGGACACGTCGGACCGCTCGGTGAGCGCGTCGAGCCCACACCGACGGGCCGTCGCGCGCCACCGGGCGAGCCACACGTCGGGCGTGCAGGGCGTGGATCCGGGCTCGAGCACGGCCACCGCCAGCTCCGCGACCCGCTCGACCCGCTCCACCCACGGTGCGGCGTCCGTCCCGACCCGCTTCGCCCACCCGACGATGGGGCCGCGCCACCCCTCGGGCGCGCTCGAGCGGATGCCCGCGGCGTCGAGCACCGAAGCGAGGCCGCGCACGTCGAGCCCGGCGAGGTCGGCGAGCGCGATCCAGTCGGTGGGGCCGAGCGGCTCGCACGGTGCGCGCGCGATCAGGCGGGCGAGCTGCCCGACCGGGGTGTCCGCCAGCGCCGTGCCCTCGGCGGCATCCACGAGCACGCCGAGCCGCTCGAGCGCGCGCTGCACGAGGGGCAGCCCGCCGGGGTCGGCCAGCGCGACCAGGCAGTCGTCGGGATCCGCCCCGTTCTCGAGCGCCGCTCGAACCTCGAGCGCCACGCGGTCCGCCTCGTCGACCGGGGAGGCACAGGCCCAGACCGCCACGCGGGGGTCGGCGGGAGCCGTGACGTCCGCGAACAGCACGTCCGACAGGTCCGGAGGCTCGACCGGCGGCTCGGTGTGGGGGTCGACCGGCACGGGCCCGTCGGCCGTGGCGAGCACGAGCTCCGCGAGGCCCGTGGCGACGAATCGATCGAAGACCGCGCTCCGCAGGGGCCGCGTGGCGGCGAAGCCCTTGTGGGCCAGGGGGTCCGCCTCCACACCGCCGAAGAACGCCGCCAGATCGCCGGTGGACACGGCCCTTCCGCACTCGAATGCCAGCACCACGTCCGTCCCCACGGCATCGAAGGCCTCGACCAGGGCGAGGAGCAGCGCCGTGCGCAGGGGGCTCGGCTGGAGCACGTCGTCGATCACGACGGGCGGCTGGGTGCGGAGCCAGCGCTCCAGGCCCGGTGGGGGCGAGCGGAGGAGGGGGAGCAGGGCCTCGAGGGCGCGGGCCTGGGGGAGGTGCGTGCGGGTGTCGCAGCGGCGGGCGAGAGCGTCGAGGGCTCCGGCCACGTCGGGCCGGACGAGGGGTCTGGCGCGGGCCTGGCCGATCGACTCGGCGAGGCGGGCGAGCTCGCGGCCGACAGCATCGGGACGGCCGAGCCGGGCGAGCTCCGGGCGCTCGGCGACCACGCGGGCCCCGTGCAGCGCGCACTGCCGGTCGGACAGCACCGCGCGCCCATCTCCCCAGCGGTGCCAGAGCTCGACCAGGAGCTCTCCGAGCACGGCTCCGTGGGGCTCGAACACGTTCCGGTCGGCGAAGTCACGCGCGACCTGGCGCCGCTTCCGGTGGGTGTCGGTGAGGTAGAAGAACCCGGGCCGGCCGAAGGTGTCGACCGCCGACACGCCGAGTCGGGCCACCGCTCGTCTGCGTCGCCAGCGCTGCCGGCCGACGACGAGCGCGATCATCGTCGGACGAGCTCGATGGCGTAGACCGGCTCGCCCTTGAGGCGGAACTTGCGCTGGTAGTTGGTCTCGATGTCGTCGGGCCACGGGGCCGGGCCCGTGATGATGTCGTCGGACTGGCCGGTGATCTCGAGCGGGAGGCGCGGTGCGGCGTTCCCTTCGCCGTCGCTGTCGAGCAGCGTGGGCACGCGGTGCACGTTGTCGGCGAAGTCGCTCTTCAGCCGGAAGCACGCGCCGGGCTTCAGCAGACGCACGACATCCTCGAGGAACCACCGGCTGATCAGGCGGTTCTTCTCGTGCCGCTCCTTGGGCCACGGGTCGGGGTGGTTCACGTACAGGCCCGACAGCGTGCCCGGCTCGAACAGGTCGTCGAGGTAGGCCGCGTGGTAGCGCGCGATGCGCCCGTTCGTGACGCCCGCGCGGTCGAGCTTCTGGGCGCACATCACGGTGCGCTTGTACCGGATCTCGATGCCGAGCACGCACCAGGTGGGGTTCCGACGGGTGAGCTCGGCCAGGAAGAACCCGTTGCCCGAGCCGATCTCGACGTGCAGCGGGCCGTCGTGGCCGAACTCCTCGTGCCACCGCCCGCGGAACTTCCAGGCTTCGTCGGCCGTGAGCAGCGGACGCCCGTACTCGCGGTGCTTCACCAGGAACGGGTTGATGCTCGCATCGCGGAACGCCTCGACCGGCCGGTCGCGGAAGCGCGGGCGCTCGTCTCCGATGCTCTCAACCTGGGGTGTTGGCCTTCCACGCGCTTCCATCGGCGTAGATCTCCTTCTTCCAAACGGGGACGCGTTGCTTCAGCTCGTCGATCGCGTAGCGGCTCGCCTCGTAACAGGCGGCACGGTGCGGCGTGCCGACCGCGATCACCACGCTGGGCTCGCCGATCGCGACCCGCCCGGTGCGGTGGACCATCGCCACGCGGGCTCCGAAGCGCTCGGCAGCCTCGGCGGCGATGCGCTCCATCTCGGGCACGGCCATCTCGGCGTACGCCTCGTACTCGAGCGCGTGGACCGGGCGCCCCTCGAAGTGGTCGCGGCCGACCCCCTCGAACACGAGGACCGCTCCGAAGCCCGGGTCGTCGACGGCGCGGCGCACGGCGTGGACGTCGATGGGACCGTCGGTGAGCGCGATCATGTCAGCCGCCTCCGAGCGGGGGGAGGAACGAGATCTCGTCGCCCGCCTCGATCACGGTGGACCCGTGGGAGACGGCGCGGTTGCGGGTGAAGGCGACCGGGAGGGCTCCGTGCTCCCCGGGAGGGAAGAGGGTGGCGTAGAGCTCCGCGAGGGTCGTGCCCGGCGCGACCTCCAGCTCCTCCTCGCCGACACCGCGCCGCTCTCGCAGCCCGGCGAAGTACAGCACGCGGACGATCATGTCTCCTCCGAGAGGGTCGGCTAACCTGTAGCCATGGACGCGTGCTCTTGAGCCTGCTCGCGCTGGCGCTGCTCGGCTGCAACGAATTCCGCCTGGATCCCATCGATCCCGACGGCCCGCCCCCCGTGCAGGTGGTGGTGGAGGACATCTTCGTGCAGGCGCCGAACCCCGCCGTCGACGTGCTGTTCGTGATCGACGCGACGCCTTCGATGGCCCAGGAGCTCGGCGCGCTCGCGCAGAACGTGTCGGTGCTGGTCGACACGCTCGACGGGTTCGATCTCGACTGGCAGATCGGCGTCGTCAGCGCGAATGCCGAGGATGCCCATCCGGGCTGGCTGCTCGGTACGCCGTACGTCCTCACCGCGAGCGATCCGGAGCCCGTGCGCAGCTTCGCCGAGCGCCTGCCGATGGTCGGCTCGTCGGGCGAAGCGGGCCTGTCCGCCGCGGTCACGGCCCTCGAGCTGTCCGGTCCGGGCGCGCCGAACGCGGGGTTCCGCCGCGCAGGGGCCGTGCTGCAGGTCGTGTTCGTGAGCGACGCCGACGATCACTCGGATCCGTGGCTCGCGGCGCCGGTCGACGACTTCCTGGCCACGCTGGCTTCGTTCCAGGACGCCGGGCAGCCGGTGCGGGCGTCCGCCCTCGTGGGGGACGTGCCCGATGGCTGCGTGTCGCCCACCGGCAGTGCTCAGGCCGGCACCCGGTATGTCGCGGTGGCCGAGCAGACGGGTGGGCAGACGGCCTCGATCTGCGACATCGACTTCGGCGCGCTCCTCGCGGTGCTGGGCGAAGACAGCGTCGATCTGCCCGTGCGGTTCGAGCTCCGCGGGCAGCCGCTGTCCGGCACCGTGTCCGTCGAGGTCGACGGGGTCCCGGAGTCCGACTGGGTCGTGGAGCCGGGCGGTCCGGCGCTGGTGTTCGTGGAGCCGCCGCCGGCCGGGGCTCGCGTCACCGTGCGGTACGCGGTGCGGGAGGGCGCGTGATCTGCCTGCTCACGTCGCTCGTGCTCGACTACCACCTCGACCAGGGGGAGGGCGGGCTGTCCACGTCCGATCCGCTGCCCCAATGGGAGTACGGCACGGCCACCACGGGCCCGATGACGGCTCCGGTGTGGGGGACGCGCCTGGCGGGCAGCTACCTGAACGATGCGTCCGCGAGCCTCGAGATCCCGCTCCCCGATCGCTCCGGAACCACCCGTCCCGTTCTGGTCGTCGAGCACTGGTACGCGTTCGCGCCCGTCGACAAGGGGCTGTTCGAGGTCGACAGCGGCTCGGGCTTCGAGACGGTCGAGCCGATCGCCGGGTACCCGAACGTCGACGGATACACGGGCAGCTCGGCGGGGTGGGTGCAGTCTGGCCTCGACCTCACGGGGCTCCCGTCCACGGCGCGGGTCCGCATGCGGCTGATCGCCGACGACGCGCAGCGGGGGCCCGGCTGGTACGTGCGCGCGGTGCGTCTGGAAGACGGCGACCCGATCCCGCCCGTGGTGACGGTCACGAGCAGCCCCGAAGACACGCAGGACCCCACGGGTCCGTACCCGATCGAGGTCGACATCTTCGAAGACGTGCAGATCGAGGCGGCCTCCGTCGTGTGGTCGGCGGGCGCGGCATCCGGGCGCGAGACCCTCGTAGGGTCCGTGGGGTCCGGATTCACGGCCGCGATCCCCGGTCAGCCGGCAGGCGAGTCGGTGGTGTGGTCGGTCGAGGTCACCGACTGCGCGAGCACGACGGTGGTCGTGGGCGACCCGTTCCGCGTGTTCCTGGCGGCTCCGACGGGGCTCACCGGGCCCGACCAGCCCCATGTGGTCGCGCGCAGCGTCACGCTGTCGTGGGCCCCTCCCGACTCTCCGCACGCGCCGCTGGCCTACGAGATCGAGGCGGTGGAGACGGGACGGATCGTGGGTCCGTTCGCGGCGACCTCCGGCGACGTGCCCCTGGTGCCCGGCGAAGCGCAGGACTTCGTGGTGCGCGCGCTGTACGACGCCGGCACCGGCGACGACTCCGAGGTGCTGTCGCTCGACGTGGAGGTGCCGGAGCTGGCGGGTGTCGCGCCAAATGCCGTGTTCCCCGGAGACCACGTGTACGTCGAGCTCGAGGGCCGCTCGCTCTACCTGCTCGGCGGTCTCTCGTCGGTGAGCTTCGGGAACGGCGTCGGGGTCGAGTCGTTCGACGTGCGCGACGTGAACCGGGCCGTCGCACGCGTGGCGGTGGCGCCCGACGCCGCGCCGGGCGAGCGCACGGTGGTGCTGACGGGCGCACAGGGGGCGTTCGCGTTCGAGGGCGCGTTCTCGGTCCTCGACGGAGCCGACGCGCCCCGCATCGTGTCCGTCGAGCCGGGGTCGATCGTGCAGGGCGAGGAGCTCGAGGTCACGGTGGTGGCCAGCCAGCCGTTCGCGGGTCCGATCGCCATCACCACCGACGACGAGCTCCTCCCGGGTGGCACCCCGAGCGTCGACGGGGCCGTGCTCACCGTGCGGATCGCGGCTTCCGGGCGCGCGCGCTCCGGGGAGCACGACGTGATCCTCGACGATGGCGAGCGTCTGTGGTCGTTCGCGCTCGACGTCGACGAGTACGTGGTGCCAGTGCGCCGGCAGTGCGACGCCACGGCAGGATCGGGCGGAACCCTCGCAGGCTGGCTCCTGGCGCTGTCCCGGCGGCGCTGAGCCGCGAACGGCCCCATCGTGAGCGCGGTGCGCGCGGGTCGACGCTGGTGTGGCGGGCGTCGCGGTGTATCATCGTCCGCCCGCAGAGAGAGGACTCATGGCGCTCCCCGCCCTGGACCCACATCCGCTCGGTTGTCCGCTCGGAATCGCCCTCACGCCCGAAGAGATGCAGGCGGCCGTGGTGCAGATCTGCCTGCACCTCCACGACCTCGTGTTCCCGACCGTCCACGTCGTGAATCCGAGCAAGGGCCAGAGCTACCCGATGCTCAACCTGCACCGCCAGCGCGGCGACGGCCGTCCGCGGCTCGTGATCTTCCCGGCCTGGGAGGATCAGGAACGATCGCGGCGCGTGGGGTGGAAGCGGCAGGCCACGCTCATGAAGCGGATCGCGGATGCCGGCGTCGAAGGCGAGACGCTCGATCTCAACGAGAAAGAGCGCGAGTCCGACGGCCCGTTCGAGGTGTCGCTGGCGTGCACGGCCACCGAGATGCAGTCGATGATCCTCGACCTGAACGCCTACTTCGGCGATCTCGTGCGGCTCACGGTGGGCACGATCACCCAGGCCGAGGGCCCGGATCTGCGGGTCGTTCGGATGTACGCCCCGAACGCCGAGAAGAAGCCGCGGATCATCTTCTACCCGGGGTGGACGGGCGTCACGGAGTCCGATGACGGGTTCGTCGACGACACGAAGCGCCTGGATCTCCGCCATCGGGCCGATCGCACGGCCGAGGTGCCGATCGAGATCTACCTGCAGGGCCGCAACAAGCGGCGCTGAGCGGCATCTGCCCTCAGGACTGACGGAGCGCTTCGAGCGCCCGCCGCGTCTCGACTCCTGCCAGGTGCCTCCGCCATGCGGGATCCCCGTGGATCGACCGCTGTGGACGGGCGAATCGCCGCACGCGATCCGCGACGGCCGCGATCACGTCGTCGGTCCACGGGGTGCCGATGCCCTCCGCGAGCGTCGGGAGGCGGCGGGGGGAGGGCAGCAGCGCGCCCAGCACGACCTCGAGTGAGGTGCAGGTGGGGCCGTCGAAGGTCGCAGCGACCGCGACACCGAGCTGCGGGAAGTCGACCGCCCGGCGCGACCGGACCTTGCGGTAGGTCGAGCGATGGCCGGGCCCGGGCAGCGGGATGCGGATCGCCTCGAGCAGGCTCGTGCGGGGCACGGTGTGCACCTGGTCGTACCGGCCGTCCTTCGTGTAGAGGTCGGCGAGGGCGACGGTCTGCACGGTTCCGGGAGCCGTGCGGATCTCGAGCGTGGCACCGAGCGCCGTGAGCATGGGCACGCTGTCGGAGCTCTGCGCGGCGACGCAGGCCTTCGCGCTCCCGATCACGTGGCACCAGTCTCCGTCGGCCTTCAGGCACTTCCCGAGGGCGGTCCGCCACTCCTCGGTCTGGTTGTAGAACAGGCAGCGCGTGTCGAGCATCACGTTGCCGCCGAGCGTGCCCATCTCGCGGTGCTGCGGGCCCGCGATGCTGGCGACGGCTTCGGCGAGGCCGGGGAAGCTCGCGCGCACGGTGGGGTCGGCCTCCACGGCGGCGAGGGGCGTCATCGCGCCGATGCGTACGGCTCCGTCGGTGGTCTCGATCCCCGAGAGGCCCGGCACGGCGCGCAGATCGATGACGTGCTCCGCCTGGTGCAGGCGGTGCTTGAGGTTCACGAGGAGGTCGGTGCCCCCCGCGAGGTACAGGCTGTCGAGCTCGGTCCGCATGCGAACGGCCTCGTCGGCCGACGCGGGATGCTGGAGCGTGAAGGCGGGCATCCGGAGCATGTCAGGCCTCCAGCGCCGCGCGGATGCGCTCGGGGGTGAAGGGCATCTCGCGCAGCCGCACGCCGATGGCGTCGTGGATGGCGTTCGCGATGGCCGGGATCGCCGGGTGCAGCGGGCCCTCTCCGGCCTCCTTGGCCCCGTACGGCCCGCCCGGATCGAGGCTCTCGACGATGCTCGCCGCGATGGGGGGCGTGTCGAGGGCGGTCGCGATGCGGTAGTCGAGCAGGCTCGGACCCTTGTGCAGCCCGCGCTCCCGGCCCTCGAGGTAGAAGTCGTGGTGCTCGTACAGGGCCTCCGAGAGCCCCATGTGCACGGAGCCTTCGATCTGTCCCTCGACCAGCGTGGGGTTGATCGCGCGGCCGCAGTCGTGCGCGGCCCAGATGTTCTCGAGGGTGACGATGCCGGTCTCGGGGTCGACCGAGACCTCGACCACATGGGCGGTCGCCGAGTAGGCCGGGCTCGCGCCGATGCTGCCCCCGCGGTAGTCCCCGCCGGCCTGCCGGGTTCGGTAGCCGCCCGTCGATCCGAGCACGCCGTAGCGGGCCTCCGCGAGGTGCAGGACCTCGACGAGCCCGAGCGTGCGGCCGTCGTCGGAGTGTCGCATGCGGCCGGGCTCGACCAGCACGCGCGCCGCGGTGGTCTGCCAGTGCTCGGCCGCTGCCGTGACGAGCTTCGCGCGCAGGCCCTGAGCGGCCTCCCGTGCGGCGATTCCGGCCATGTACGTGACCCGCGAGCTGTACGAGCCGAGGTCGACCGGACACAGCTGTGTGTCGCCGCTCACCACGTGCACGTCGTCGGGGTCGCAGCCCAGCTCCTCGGCCACGATCCAGGCGATCGTGCCGCTCGAGCCCTGCCCGATGTCGTTCGTGCCCGAGAACACGGTGATGCGGCCGGAGCGGTCGGCGCGGATCTGCACGCCCGACTGCGGCATGTCGTTCGGGTAGATGGGGTAGGCGGTGCCCGAGATGTACATGCTCGTGGCGACGCCGAGCCCGCGCCCGAACGGCAGCTTGCCGTGGCGCTCCTTCCACCGGCTCGCCGACTCGACGGCGTCGAGGCACGCGAGGATGCCCGTCGACGGCACGAACTGGCCGTTCACGGTGGTCTCGCCGGACTCCATCGCGTTCACGCGCCGGATCTCGATGGGGTCGAGGCCGAGCTGGCCCGCGAGCTCGTCGAGGGCGGTCTCGAGTGGGAACCGCGGCTGGACCGACCCGTGCCCGCGCTTCGGACCGCAGCACGGCTTGTTCGTGTACACGCGCCGCGAGCTGAACCGGTACGTGCCGAACCGCAGCGGACCGGGGAGCAGCTGTCCCGCGTAGTACGTCGTGACGAGACCGAACGAGTGGTACGCGCCGCCGTCGATGACGATGTCGTTGTCGACCGCCGTGATGCGCCCGTCGGCATCGGCCGCGATGCGGAAGTCGAACTCCATCGGGTGGCGCCCGCGGTGGGCGTAGAACACCTCTTCGCGCGTGTAGAGGATCTTGACGGGCCGACCGGCCTTCCGGGCCAGCAGCGCCGAGCAGATCTCGAGGTCGAACGGCTCCGACTTGCCGCCGAACGCGCCGCCGATGGCGGGCTGGATGACGCGGACCTTCGACTCCGGGACCTCGAGCTGCCGGGCGAGCTCCCGGTGGAGGTAGTGCATGACCTGGGTGGCGGACCACAGCGTGAGCCGGCCGTCGGCATCCCACTCGGCCAGGGCGCAGTGCGGCTCGATGGCCCCGTGGGTCGAGCCCGCGTAGCTCCAGTGCCCCTCGACGACCGCTGCGGCTCCGGCGAGCGCGCCATCCACGTCGCCGAACGCGAGGTCGACCTTCTTGCACACGTTGTCGCGACGGTCGCGCCCCTTCCAGTCGCGCTCGTGCACCTTCGGAGCCCCGTCTGCGAGGGCCTCTCCGGGCGTGAGCACGGCGTCGAGCACCTCGTAGTCGACCTCGATGAGCGCACAGGCCGCGATGGCGGTGTCTTCGTCGACCGCTGCGACGGCCGCGACCCCTTCGCCCACGTACCGGACCTTGTCGGTGGCGAGGGCGGTCTCGTCGGGCGTCCACGGGATGACGCAGTACGGCTTCGGGAGCTCGGTGCCCACGATGACGGCGTACACGCCCTCGAGCGCCGCGGCGCGGGACGTGTCGATGCTCCGGATCCGGGCGTGCGCATGGGGGGATCTGAGGATGCGACCGTGGGCCATGCGCGGCCGGACGAGGTCGTCAGTGTACTGCGTCGCTCCGGTGGCCTTCCCGATGGCGTCGGCCTTGCGCCCGCGGGCTCCGATGACCTGGAAACCCTCGGCGGCCGGCCCGAGCTTCTGGGGCAGCGAGATGCTCGTGTCGGCGGCCTTCTTCACGGCCTCGACGATCTTCGTGTACCCCGTGCATCGGCACAGGTTGCCGGACAGGGCCTGGCGGATGCTCGCTTCGTCGGGGTTCGGCTCGCGGTCGAGCAGGGCCTTCGCGGACAGGATCATGCCGGTCTGGCAGAACCCGCACTGGAGCGCGCCACACGCGTCGAATGCGCGCTGGACGGGATGCGGGCCCTCGGGAGTGGCGAGCCCTTCGATGGTGGTGACCTCTCCGGTCGTGGTGGCCGCCAGCGTGCAGCAGGCGAGCACCGGACGACCGTCGACCAGCACGGTGCACGCGCCGCAGTCGCCCTTGTCGCAGCCCTGCTTCGCGCCCGTGAGCCCGAGTCGGTACCGCAGGACCTCGAGCAGCGTGAAGTGGTCGGGGAACTGCGCCGTGACGCGCTCGCCGTTGACCTTCATGCGCCGACCCCGAGCATCGTGAGCAGCAGACCCACGCCGAAGCCCGTGCCACGTGGGCCGGATCGCGAGGGGGACGCGAGATCGACGTGCAGCCACGGGCCATTCCAGTCGCCGAGGTGGTTCGCGACGAACTGGGCGGCGCAGGACGACTGGGCGTTCGCGCGGTCCTTCACCGAGTTCTTCATGTCGGCGATGGTGCTCGCGAACTCGGCGCGGAACAGCTCGGGGGCGTAGGGGAGCGGGTGGACGAGGTCGCCGCTGCGCTTCCCGGCCTCGATGGCTGCGACCTCGAGGTCTTCGTCGTTCGTGACGATGGCGGCGTGGATCTTCCCGGTCGCCACCCCCTGAGCGCCCGTGAGCGTGGCGAGGTCGACGAGGAGCTCGGGCTCGCGGTGCTTCACCGCCCACGCGACCCCGTCGCCGAGCACGAGCCGACCCTCGGCGTCGGTGTTGTTGATCTCGACGGTCTTGCCGCTGTACAGCCGGATCACGTCGTCCGGGCGCACGGCATCGGGGCCGACGGCGTTCTCGGCGATGCACAGGATGGCCGTGAGCCGCACGTTCGCCTCGAGCGCGACGGCCGCCTCGAACGCGGCGAGCACCGCAGCGGCGCCGCCCATGTCGGTCTTCATGCCGGGCATGCCCGTCTTCGTCTTCAGCGACAGCCCGCCGGTGTCGTAGGTGATGCCCTTCCCGACCCAGCACACCTTCTTCGTGGCGCCGCTCGGGGCCCAGTCGAGCACGACCAGCGCGGGCTCCTGCATGGCCGCCCGGCCCACGGCCGCGAGCCCACCGAGCCCGTGGGCCTCGAGGTCCTTGCGGCGGAGCACGTGGACGGACACGCCCTTGAAGGCGCCCATGGCGGTGGCCGTCGTGACGAAGGCGTCGGGACCGAGGCGATCGGGCGGGGTGTCGACGAGGTGCGCCGCGCGGCGGACGGCGGCGGCGATGGGGGCGAACGAGCCGTCGATCGGGCCGTCGGGACCGAGCAACAGGGCCGTCGACGCCCCCTCGGACGGCTTGCTCCGGACCGAGAACGTGGGCAGGGACCGGGCGATGCCGCACACGGCCGCGAACGCGTGGGCCTCGTCGTCGAGGGCCGCCACGATGGCGTTCTGGGGCCCCCGACCTTGGACGAGCAGCCGCGGGTAGCACCAGGCGCGGCTCGGGCTGTTGTGGCGCGAGAGGGTGTCGGGCAGGACGCAGGCGGTGACGCGCTGCACGCGACCGTCGACCCATGTGGTGGCCGTGCGGCCCTGATCGCCCGGGTCGGCCTTGATCATGGCGTCCCAGACGCCCTGCGCGCCCTCGGGCAGCAGCGCGCGCACGCTGTCGCGGGCCAGGGCCTCGCGCCGCCCGATGATCTGGAGGGTGGTGGCGCCCGTGAGCGCCGCTGGGTCTGCGGAGAAGTCGAGGGTCTGGGGCATGCGCCTGTATATGTCGGTTCACCGGCTCGGACATGGTTAGTGCACCCCATGTTCGACACCGAGGTCCTGGTGATCGGGGGCGGGCCAGGCGGCTCGGCCACCGCCCTGCAGCTCGCGCGGAGCGGGCACCGGGTGATGCTGCTCGACCGTGCCGGGTTCCCGCGCGACAAGGTGTGCGGCGAGGGCCTGATGCCGTACGGGGTCGGCGAGCTCGAGCGGCTCGGGCTGGCCGCACCGGAGGGCTCGCAGCGCTTCGTCGGGATCGGGTACACAGTGGGCGGGCACAGCGCCGTGGGGCGGTTCCCGGGCGGACGGTACGGGCTGGGTGTGCGACGCAGCCGCCTCGACGCCGAGCTGGCGGCCCGCTGCGAGGAAGCCGGTGTGGAGCGCCGGCACGGGGTGCAGGTGCGTGGGGCGGGCGGCTGGCCCGGGCGGATGTGGGTCGACACGCCGTCGGGACAGATCCGGGCGCGGGTGCTCGTGGGCGCCGACGGGATGCACTCGGTGGTGCGGAAGTCGCTCGGCCTGCAGCGTGCGGCACGGGGGCGGCCCCGGTACGGGCTCCGGGGGCACTTCCGCCTGGCGGCGTCGGCGCGCGCGCTCGATCTGGTCGAGGTCCACGCGGCCGACGGGCTGGAGTTCTACCTGACGCCCACGGGCGACCGGGAGCTCAACGTCGCCGTCCTGCTGGAGAAGGGCGCGACCCGAGACCTCAAGGGCGACGTACGGGGTGGGTTCGATCGCATCCTGGCCCGGCATGCGCCCCTGGTGGAGCTGCTGCGCGACGCGGAGCCCGTGAGCGAGCCGGCGCTGTGCGGTCCGCTGCGCCAGGAGGCCACGTCGGTGGTCGCGGATGGTGCGGTGCTCGTGGGCGATGCCGCGGGCTTCCTGGATGGCATCACGGGCGAGGGCATGAGCCTGACGCTCCTGTCGGCGCGGCTCGCGGCGGAGGTCGTGTCGCGGGGGCTGCGCGCGAACACGCTGGGTCGGCGGGCGCTCCGGGAGTACGAGACGCGGCGGTGGCGAGCGAGCCGCGACCTCACCTGGCTCACCGAGATCGTGCTGGCGGGCATCCGGCACCGTCGGCTCGCCGGCCGGGTGGTGCGCGGGCTGAAGCGTCACCCCGAGGTCTTCGAGCGCGTGCTCGCCGTGAATGCCGGTGTGGGCGGGCTGGCCGACGTGGGGCTCGCGAACCTCGTGCGGGTGCTGCTGTGAAGCCCGACTGGACGGTCCGGACGGACGACGGGGTGACGCTCGGCGCGAAGGTCACGGAGGCGGTCGGGGATCCGGTGGCGAACGTGCTCGTGCTGCACGCGATGATGGTCGACGTGCGCAGCCTCGACCGTCCACCGGGTGCGGGGCTCGCGAGCACGCTCGCAGGCGCGGGATTCCGGGTGCACCGCGCCGACTTCCGCGGGCGGGGAATGAGCCCGTTCGCGGGCGACTGGAGCTACGACGACCTCGTGTACCGCGACGTCCCGGCGCTGGTGCGCGGAGTCGCCGCGTCCGCAGGTGTGCCGGAGGATGCCGTGTGGGTGGTCGGGCACTCGCTCGGTGGGCACGTCACGGCGGCGTCCTGGGCGACGGGCAGCGTGCGCATCCGCGGGCTCGTGGGGATGGGCGCGAACGTGTGGATGCCGTCGCTGGAGCCGTCCCGTCGGAAGCGCCTGGCGAAGCGGGCGGGCATGGCCGCGATGCGCGCGTCGCTGCGGCTGTTCGACCGTGTGGCGGCGAAGCGCGTGAACATGGGTCCGGTCGACGAAGCGCCGGGGTACGGGCGCGACGTGCTGGGGTTCTGGACGCGCGATGCCTGGATGGACCGGTCCGGTCGGGACTGGCTCGCTGCGCTGCGGACGCTGGAGGGGCCGTTCCTGTCGGTGGTGAGCGAGGGCGATGCGCTGCTGGCGAGCCCGGCGGGGGCTCGCGCGTGGGCCGAGCACGCGCCGGGCTGCGAGGTGTGGCAGCTCCGGGATGGCGACCACGGGATGTCCCGTGCGCCCGGTCACATGGAGATGGGCGTCGATGGCGGGTCCGTCGCGCTGTGGGAGGCCATCGCACGATGGATGAAGCGTTCGTAGAGCCGGCCTCGACGGTCGTCGAGTCCGTGGTGGTCGAAGAGGAGGGCGACCGCGTGGATCGGTTCGCGAGCCGGGTGTTCGCGCGCCTGCCGACACGAGGCGCCGCGCGGAAGGCCGCGAAGCGCGGAGAGCTGCTGCTGAACGGGCAGGAGGTCGAGTCGTCGCGGTTCGTGCGCGTCGGCGACGTGGTGAGCCTGCGGGACGGTGAGGTGCGGCACCCGGCGTGCGCGCTGACCCCCGAGCTCGCGTACGTCGACCCGCGGTGTGCGGTCGTGGTGAAGCCGGCGGGCCTGCTGGTGAACGGGAACCGGCACCGCACGCTCGAGCACGCCCTTCCGAACGCGCTGCCGGCATCGTCCGAGCCCGACGCGCTCGTGGCGCCGCGTCCGGTCCATCGCCTGGACTTCGAGACGATGGGGCTCGTCGCAGTGGCCCGCTGCCACCGGGCGATGGTGGCGTGGAGCCGCGACTTCGAGGAGCGCCGCGTCCGGAAGCGCTACCGGGCCATCGTGGTGGGCCGGATGGAGGGGGAGGGGCGCGTGGAGGTCCCGCTCGACGGGCGGGAGGCGGTGTCCACGTGGCGTGCGGTCCGCGCCTTCCACACGCTGAAGACCGACTGGTGCACGGTGGTCGACCTCGAGCCGGTCACGGGCCGGATGCACCAGCTCCGCCGTCACCTGCACGGCCTCGGGCATCCCATCCTGGGCGACCGGCGCTACTGCGCCG
Source organism: Myxococcota bacterium (assembly GCA_041389565.1). GTDB lineage: Bacteria > Myxococcota_A > UBA796 > UBA796 > JACKEQ01. The sequence continues at coordinate 144,882 of JAWKRP010000012.1, read as the reverse complement.
ACGGTCTGTACCTGAAGGGCTCGGGGCTGTTCCTGGCGGCGGTCCACCTCGATCTTCCCGATCCCGACGGAGCCGACACGCGAATCGCCGTGTCGATCGAGCCTCCGGCGAAGCTCGCGTCGTTCGAGGCCCGCGAAGTGCGCCGGTGGGCGCGGTGGCATGGTAAGAACGGCCCGACGGAGGAGGACTGAGGATGTCGCGTGTGGCGGAGTACCTGGCGTTGGTCGACGAGCCCGAGCGGCCGGCGCTGGAGGGCTCGCACCCCCACGACGAGCCGCTGCTCTCGCTGCTGGTGCACCTGGCCTACTCCGACGGCATCGTGCAGGACGACGAGCTCGCGCTCCTGTCGCGCATCCGCCCCGACCTCGACGTGGCGGGCGTGATGGACTGGGCGGCGGGCATCGCGGAGCGCACGTTCGACAGCCGGCTGCTCGCGGCGGCCATCGTGGATGCGAGCGACCGCTGGGAGACGATGCAGCTCGCGACGCGCATGGTGTGCATGGATGGCGACGTGGCCGACGAGGAGCTCGGCATCCTGCGCGACCTCACCGAGGTGTTCGGGCTCGACGACGGCGCGCCGGAGCGTGCGGTGGCCGAGGTGGTGGCGCAGGGCGGTCCGATTGCGCGGGCCCGGGTGAGCGCGAGCCTGCGGAACATGATGTGGGATCGCGCGGAGCCCACGCGCGACGAGCCCGAGCACGACCTCGCGGGCGTGGCGCCGGAAGAGGCCTCGCACGTGTGCACGATGCTGATCGAAGACGAAGAGGTGGCCGCGCTGTACTTCGAGGGCATCGCGGCGGTGTTCGAGACGGGCGCGCGCTTCGTCCGGTGGACGGAGATCACGACGTACACGCGGGTCCCGGTGCCGGGTGCGAGCTTCCACCTGCGCACGGCGAGCCAGCACCTGAAGATGAGCGACCCGCGGATGCGGGATGTGGGGCGTCTGCTCGACTACATCTACGGGCGTGAGGCGCTGCCGGACGCGTAGCGTACTGTAGTTTCCCCATTTTTTCGGCGTTTCAGAAGGGTCGAGCAAAGGCCAAATATGAGGGCGCACTCATCTTCGGCTGGATGCTGCGGGACGCGTGACAGGGAGTGACAACTCCGAATGGCGCTCTGTTACGGGGCGTGCTGGCTTCTGCACCTCAACATGCGTGTGCGCAGGTACTTCTGGCAGAGGCGCGGCCGGGTTCCGTTGGTGCCGTCTACGGAGGACACCGTCATGGACACCGAGAACGACCCGTCCGAGAGAGAACGACTGAGCAGAGAACTGGAGGACGCGACAAGGGAACTCGCAGAGCAGAAGGCCAGACAGAACCGGATGGAGCAGCAGCTCCGTCGCACCAAGACAGACACGCTTTCTGTCGAGCGACGGATGGCGAGGGCCATGGAGCGCCTCTACGGCGTTCGAGTCGACCTCGGCTCAATCGACGAGGCGATCGGCGAGCCTCACGAGCGGCAGGACACGCCCATGAGTCGGACACTGAACGCTCTGGCTCACTTCGAGGACGGAGCCGACGTCGGGGATCCGAATGCTGAGGAGGACGCATGGGTCCCGCTACTTCGGACCTCGAAGCAGAAGAACAAATGGGCGAAGATCCACCTCGTGCGCAGGGCACTCGAGTCTTGTGGCGGCCGTGCTCGCATCGCCGAGCTCTTCGAGGCCGTGGAGCAGCAGGACCCGAACTGGAGTCAGCGCTCGCTGTCGAGCTTCATCGGTAACAGCAGCCACTTCGCGCGCTGCGGGAAACACTGGTGCTACGTCCCTGGGCCCCCCGAGCTCACCGACCGTCAGGTACGCACGCTGCGTCGCTACCGAATGCTGGCCGGTGTCATCGAGGAGAAGGGTGGGCGGGCGTACTGGGCTGACATGCACAAGGTCGCGTGCTCGCACCCTCGCCTGGAGCTTCGCCTCAGCGAGGGGCAGCTCGGGCAGTACCTCGACAACCGGTCGCCCCTCGCCCGGAATGGGAACCAGGATTAGCGGTCCCGTTCGACCGCATCCTTTCCCGCGCGGGTCAGGCCCATGTCGGCGAGCCCGGCTGCGGCTTCGATAGCGTCTACGTCGAGCAGGGCCTCACAGGCATCCAGTACGACCTCGATCGGGAGACCGACGCGTTTCTGAACTTCACCTGTCTGGATGCTGCGGCGAAGCTGCCCTTGGGACAGGTCGTAGATCGCACGAAGCACTTGGTCGCGTGGGGAACGGCTGGACGTGCCCGACATTCGGCGGACATCGTCCCAGCCGAGCACAGTCCGAAGCCGGTCTCGCTCGCGACGCAGCGCTCTCAGGCCCTCGGCCGTCAGGAAGGGTTTGCTTCGGTCGGCTGGGACTGGCGGGAGTTTGGCGTCAGCGACCACGAAGGAATCGCCGAAGTCCGCCTTCAACTCGGCGGCGATCTCGGCCTCGACCGGCTTCGTGTCGCCAACCTCCAGGGTGAACGTGCCTCGTCCGCCGGGCATGGTCATCCGGTAGGTCCCTGGATGCCCAGGCCAGAGGTTCGACACGTAGGTCACCGGGACCAGCCTGGAGCGGACCTCCTCCGCATCAAGCTGCTCCTCCACTTCGAGCAGACGCAGGTGCAGCTTGGGGTCCAGGCCGGTTCGGGCTGGCTCGGGCGTCGACACTTCCAGCTCCATGTGCGTGACGCGGGGATGCTGGTTCGTCGAGAACCGCACACGGCAGGTGCCTTCTCCGGTGCGTCTCGCCCCGGTGTTGGGGTCAACCCACTCGAAATCCAGGTCAAGCCGAACATCAAGGGCGGGTACATCAGGGTCCCAGCGGAGCGATGATTGCGTAGCTCCCCATCCCTCCGTCACCCAAGGGTGGCGGAACATCGGGCTTCCCAGTTCAGAACGGCAATACGCCCACATCGCGGCATCAACAAAGTGATCCACGCGAAACAAGTCCGCCACACGCTGCTGAGTGCTCGCGTCCACGCGGTTCATCGCTCGGGCGAAGTCGAGCAGCCCCATCCCTAATCCGATGCCGATCTTGACGAGTCGGACCACGCGCTCGTAGTCGGATTCGAGCTCTGCGAGATACGACAGCTTCTCGCTGTCAGATGCGGTGGTCAGCAGTGACGCGATCGCCTCGCTCCACTGGGCATTTGGCATTCGGGCGAGATCGAAAGCGAGTCCTGGGAGATCGTGGACTCGAATACCCTGCTGGCACGATTCGAGTTCAAGCGACGGATGGGCTGGGGCGGATAGCTCAGTGGGGCTCGGTAGGACGATTCCTGACCGGGACTCCTCGCGATGTGCCGGGAGGTCTAGTGCCCACTCCACCAAGGGCTCCACCCAAACCTCGAAGAGGTCTCTCCGCCGGTCTTTCCATGCTGCTGAACGCCAGTGATCTCCGTCTCGTACCCGGTAGAGCGCATGTGAGTGGGGCGAGAAGTCGCCGACCCGCCGAGGAAGCTCGTCCTGGGCGAAGAACTTGATGGCGCGGTAGGCGAGCTGCGCGTGTTCGGCGGTGTCGAGCGTTGCGTCGTCGTAGCTCCACAAGAAGCCGGAGCCGCCTGGCTGATGTCGCTCCTGTGGGAGGTGGGGAGCAACGGCGGGGTCGGAGTTCAAAGCGTTGATGAAGCGCATGAGCCGCTTCCACCAGGAACGCTGCGAGCCCTTGCGAAGCTGCTCCGCAAGCCGCGCCCAGGTTGGTTCCGATGCGTGGCGAGTAGGACTGCGACTGAAGGAGGGTGCGGCCCTACCAAGGTCGGCCTGGGCGGCGCCTTCTCGCGTAGCCTTCCACTGGTGGAGTAGTTCAACAGGGAAAGCGTGCTCGTCGTCGTCGATCTCCTTGGCGTGGTTCTGACAGAGCCAAATCCCATTCTCGGGAGATTTCCTCTGCTCAGGGGTCATCCAGGGGTCGTAGCGGGGTGATGGTGGCGGGCCAGGCGCGGCTCCGGCGATGTGGGCCGCAACGCCGATGTTGCGGCTCCCGCGCTTCCCGGACTTGGCCGCAACCGTCGGAACGCCGCAGGAAGGCTTCGAGCAGTGATAGCCCGCGCGCTTCGCGATCTCCTCGATCGTCGCCTTGGTGAAGTCGTTGCCTTTGCGTCCCGCCATGTCGCGCTGCTCCTCGACGGAGAGGGTAGCCGGATTGGAGGTGGAGATTAGCCGGGTCAACGCCCGAGGCGTGATATCCAGACCATCCCAGGACACCACATCATGGCCCGCACGACCCGCACCTTGAACCCGCTTCCCTTCCAGGATCTGGAGCCCCACCGGTTCGAGGACTTGGTGCGGCAGCTCGCCTACGACTTCCGTGACTGGCACTCGTTAGAGGCGATCGGCCGAGCAGGAGCCGACGGAGGCACCGACATCCGAGGCCAAGAACTCGTGCGCTCTGTCGGGCCAGGCGACGACGAAGACCAGCAGGTCGGCCTGCCCCTCACCAAGACCTGGGTTTTCCAATGCAAGCGCGAGAAGCGGCTCGGACCAAAGCGGGTTGAGCAGGCGGTCTCCGAAAGCATCCCGAAGGACTCTGACTCGCCCCACGGCTTTGTGCTCGCCACGTCGGCAGACGTGTCGAGGGCGGCGCGGGACCTATTCCGTGAGCTGATGGTCGCCAGGGGCGTCCAGGAGTTCTTCGTCTGGGCCAGAGGGGAGCTGGAGGACCGCCTGTTCCAGCCCGCAAATGATCGCCTGCTGTTCGCCTACTTCGGGATCTCGCTTTTCCACCGGCGGCGCTCGGTCGGTACGAGCATCAGGTCGGCGGTCGCCGTGAAGAAGCTCATCCTTCGGCTGATCGACGCGGATGACAACCAAGATGAAGTCAGCCTACCCGTGGCTCTCGTCGATGCCTCTACTTGGGGCCATGTGCCGGAACCGGATGTGCCCGATGACGCCTTACTACGGCGAGTCTACCGATACTTTTCCCAAGTCGGGCTGATTGTCGAAGATGCCGAACACCACGGCTACTTGTCCCCTGACGGTCGTTCATGGGACATCTTGGAGCAGGTCAACTTGGTCGAGGAGACCGTCCGGAGGACCATCGACGAACACCCTCGCTCCGCCCGGAGTGTTACGGACCCCGCGGATGCATGTCGTGAGTTCTGGGCTGCGCATGTGGACCCCGAATTCCAGGCGACCTACACACGACATCAGGTCGTGCCGTTCGATCGCATCGTCGCAATCGACCCCATCGGGCCTTATCGCCGGCCGATTCCGCACATCTATGTGGACTTTGCTGCGACGGGCGACCCGTACCACCAGGATCTCGGGGCGGAGAGCCTCGCCCGGCCCAAGACAATGTTCCCGCTTGAGGACTCCGTCGACCCAGATCCCGATCGTCGGATGCGGCTGTTCCCGGAGGAGATCCCTTCCGACCCCTTCGAGGTGCCGTGGCTCCTTCAACCCAAGGTCGTGAAGCCGGTCCGGCCTACCGAGAGCACGGCGTCGCTGATCTCGGAGATGCTGGCACCGACAGAGTCCCCGGACTCGGCGACGCATTTGGACGACTCCGATTCGCACGCCGTGGAAGCCGAACGCGTAGCGATCTCCTGGCTCGCGAAGGTCGCGGAGCCCGTCCTCACGGGGCTCGCCATCGCTATCGAGGATGGAGGAGGAAAAGCTAGGGTCTCGGGGAGTGGTTCCGGCACGCATGCTTTGAGCTTGCGCTTCTGGACCCGCCGAAGAAGTGGTTTCGCCCGCTCGTCGCCGTACCATCAGCACGTGATCGATATCCAGGTTGCCGCGCGCGCTGGGGCCGTGACCGTCCGGTGGGTTCGTGACTTCAAGGACCGGCACGGGACAAAGCTCCTCGATGAGCTTGATCCAGAGTCCTTCGAGGCCATGGTGTTGCAAGCCATCAAGGACACCCTGCCCGGCCGCTGGTGAGGCGCGGCTCCCCCCCGACCAGCCGTCCCTCGACAGCCAGGAGCGCAAGTGTTCGTCGCTCGAGCCGCGTGCGTGAGGGGTCCGTCGGTGTGCACCGGTGCACGCGCCGAAGGCCACGGCATCGAAAATGGGCCGTTCTGGACGAGATTTCCGCCGGGTCCGAGTGCCTTCGGCGACCCATCGACCAGCGGCGTCCTGCTTAGAGAGGCAGATGGTCGCTGGTCCACCCCAATGGGACTCCCTATCCACCGGCGCCCCGTAAGCCCGGCGATTCCGGCGATGACGGCCGCGATCTGCGCCCGGCGAGCGTCCGGCGCGTCCAGCATCGCGTGGACGAGCGGCGCGTCGAGGTTCACGTGCAGCCGCGCGAGCGTGCCCTCGTCGATGGAACGCGTGAACCTGCGCGCCACGACGGAGAGCGCACCACGCAGGAGAACATCGGGGGTGCGTCCTCGTCAGAGAAGGAGACGTTGAGACCGTCGAATACCATGATGACCGTCCTCTGGTGAGGCGGTCGCGGGCGTGGATCTGCCGCCAGCAGTGCCCGCTACCGATACCTCCCCGGGGTGGAGAGGCTTCGTGGCCCTCTAGCCAATCCGAGGCGTAGCAGGCTCGCTTTCATGGATCCGGATGAGTGGGGTTGACAGCTTCCGGATCAACATGCAGTATGAAGCGGGCGCCGCATGGCGCTATGGGAGGCACCTTTGACCAGACACACCTTCAGTGCCGTATTCGCGCTTCTAGGGATCCTTTCTTCCCCCATCGCCTCTGCCACGTCCGGGCCACCAGAACCTCTTCCGACCGTAACGTCGCTTTGTGACCAAGCAGACGTGGTTGTTGTGATCAATAATCCACAGCCGGCCTCGATGGTACGTGAAGTCGATGCAGAGGTACGTGAACAGTTCGGTGCAGAGGGTGTCGTTCCCTTCAAGTACCGTCAATTCGACGTCCTCGATGTCATCAAAGGACCGAATCTCGTCCATTTCGGCATGAAAATACGACAATTCTCGCCGCTTCTCGACCAGCGCATCGTAGTTTTTGCAAAGGCGACCACGTACGACAACGTTTATATCCCTATCGGACCTTATGCCCTGCTGAGGAGCGACCCGTTCGGAGACCTCGTGTCGCTCCAGGGGTTCGTACTCGTGGATGCGGATGGCACATTTCGCATGAACGACGCACTGAATGAGCGTACGCGTGATTCGCAGGCGGTGACTGAGGCCCTTCTGCTCCTGCCTGACCCCGAAGCCATGCCCTCCACATTCGTGGAGTTGAGAGCAGAAGTCGAGCAACGCCGTGCCGAGCTGATTAGTACAGTCGGGCCGGACCACACGGACGTGAGCACGCCGGACGTAATCGACGAGCTCGTAGAGCTCGTCCGTTCGCTGTGCGGGCCTGGCAGCGCTGGTGCACAGCAATGATTGCCGTCGTCATCGCAGGCGCCGCGCATGCTATCACTCCAATAGCCGACGGCTTCGACTACGAAGAAATCTGCTCCTCGCGGACCGACCCAAACGAAAGGTGCTACTGTGGCGCTCAAAATGCCTTTAGCCCTCAGTGGAACTACAAGTTCTCTCACTTGGCCGGCCCCTTGGGTGGAGCGCCAACGTATTCGTGGTGGAGCTACCTCTCGACTCGCGACATCATCGAAGAGTCGTTCAAGGGTTTTAACGGGGTGAGCAACTTTGTGACCTTGTCCAACGGTATCGACGCAGTATGGTACACTGATCCGAATCCAAATAAGAACCAGGTGTTCCTCCTCGGCGACCAGCAGTTCGCAACGGAATCGGGGAGTGCCAATGCGTACGCGTCGACTGCCAATTTCGGCACTCCGGATACCACCCAACTGGTATGGGTCGTTGAACCAGGGGTCGGCGCTCAACTTATCCCACGGTGCACTGCAGATCGTCGGCACATATACTTTCGAGCATCCGCAGTCCTAGGGCCTGACGTCCACCATCTCGGGAACGGACCGTGGCCCGCCGTCCCAACTGATGTGGGCATTCATGACGATTTGCTTCATGCCAGCGGGGGCGCCGGCGCGAGGACTACACTCTCGTTAATCGCGATGCACGAGCTGGGGCATGTCGTGGGATTGAGCCACTTTTCGTCCACAACCTACGGTACTCCGACACTCATGACGACCACCTCTGGTAGTCAAGGTCAGCTTGATGTCGGCACGCACGCCAACTTCGATGGGTGCGGCTCCTCTGGTGTGACTTCGGTCACGCGGCCTCCCGAAGCTCGGCCAGTTCGCCCTCTGCGTAGCTTCGAAGGTGATTCCGCTTGAGCTCGCGTCGCTGGTGGAAGCGCCAGTACTCATCGAAGTCTCCCGATGCGCGCAGCGAGCGCAGCTTGAGCACGGCCTCGGCGCCGGGCAGACCCCATCGCGCGCCCGTGAGGTCCATCCGGTCACGAACCAGGGAGCGGCAAGCCCCCTCGATCACGCCGGTCGCGATGGGGAGTCCGTCGCGGAGGAACTCGTGATAGCGAAGCTGCTCCCTATGGTTGAGCAGGTAGCCGCAGCAGGCATCCACCGCCTTCCGGCGGTCTCCTCTGAGGTTCCGTGCCGTCGCGCTGCGACGGATGCCGGCGGCGACATCGCTGGACTCCCCATCGAGGATGCGCTTCGCCCGCGTCAAGGCGTGATCGTCTGACACCGGGACAGAAGCCCAATCGGAAGCGGATGGCGGCGGTCGCGACCCTCTACGACCTCGAGGCCACGCCCCGAGGTTCCGAGGACGTCCTCCGGGAGCTCGGCCACACGGGCCCGTACAAGGTCCCGAAGAAGCCGAAGAACAAGCGCGTCTGGGCCAGTCTCGAGCACGGCATGAAGGAGGTCGTGGCCGACGGGTTCCTCGCAGCTCTGGACCGCGACGAGAACCTCGAGCGGCGATGGGTCGTGCTCGTCGACGGCAACGAGGACCAGATGGCCGCCGTCCGCGCCCAGGCGACCGCGATCGGCATCCATCTGACCGTCGTGCTCGATGTCATCCATGTCCTCGAGTACCTGTGGAAGGCCGGCCAGGCCGTGCTCGGAGCGCAGGACGCGGCTGCCGTGGAGGCATGGGTGACCGCACGGGCGAAGCGCATCCTCGATGGGGAGTCCAGCGATGTCGCCGCTGGCATCCGTCGCAGCGCGACGGCACGAAACCTCAGAGGAGACCGCCGGAAGGCGGTGGATTCCTGCTGCGGCTACCTGCTCAACCATAGGGAGCAGCTTCGCTATCACGAGTTCCTCCGCGACGGACTCCCCATCGCGACCGGCGTGATCGAGGGGGCTTGCCGCTCCCTGGTCCGTGACCGGATGGACCTCACGGGCGCGCGATGGGGTCTGCCTGGCGCCGAGGCCGTGCTCAAGCTGCGCTCGCTGCGCGCATCGGGAGACTTCGATGAGTACTGGCGCTTCCATCAGCGACGCGAGCTCAAGCGGAATCACCTTCGAAGCTACGCAGAGGACGAACTGGCCGAGCTTCGGGAGGCCGCGTGACCGAAGTCACACCAGAGGAGCCGCACCCTCCGGATACCACCCAACTGGTATGGGTCGTTGAACCAGGGGTCGGCGCTCAACTTATCCACGGTGCACTGCAGATCGTCGGCACATATACTTTCGAGCATCCGCAGTCTAGAGGCCTGACGTCCACCATCTCGGGAACGGACCGTGGCCCGCCGTCCCCAACTGATGTGGGCATTCATGACGATTTGCTTCATGCCAGCGGGGGCGCCAGCGCGAGGACTACACTCTCGTTAATCGCGATGCCTGAGCTGGGGCATGTCGTGGGATTGAGCACTTTCGTCCACAACCTACGGTACTCCGACACTCATGACGACCACCTCCTGGTAGTCAAGGTCAGCTTGATGTCGGCACGCACGCCAACTTCGATCCGCTTTCGATGCAGACAACATCTACCGGCGGTGAATTCCGCCCACATCTGAGTGATCGCCTGGGGAAGTCGATGGCGTCATCAAGGCGGGGCACGCTGGGCCACCATGTCGATTGGTGACATTCGAGAATACTCTGTTGCCGACGACTTCCCTGAACCTAACGACCGTCAGCAGGTGTGGTACGACCATCAAATGGATGGGATCACGAACGCGTGTGTGAATGTCAAGATGACCGCATACAATCGGTATGGGCACGTGTATCTCAACGCAGGCCCGATCGTCGGTGGGTCGCAGGACGACTACACCGTTCGATTCTCACTGTATTGTGTGGACCACGCGGAGAACGTCGGCGGCGATCAGACTATGTACGCCTGGTGACGTGTACAAGATCGAAGACATCACCAAGACGAATGTGAATATCGATTCACCCTCGACGATCTTCAAGCTGAGACCAGATTGGGCAGGTGTATTGAAGTTCCCGTCCCCGGCCAAAAGTTGGCAGGTAGCCAAGCTGGTCAGACGGTCACACTTCTTCCCGGTGTGTACAGGATGGGTGCTTCGGTGGTGGGAACTGCGTTTCAAATGAATCCCGAGGCAACTGTGTTCTCTCAAGGGCTGTATCGTCTAGACAATGAGAGTACATGCAGCAACTGATGGTGGACTTTTCGAGGGTCGGGTAGACCAGGACCTCGCGGTCCTGGCCCCCACAGATCCGGACGTGCCGGATTTCCCGCATCCGGCTCCCGAATCAGACATTCGCCAGCCTCAGCTTCGAGTTCTGCCTCGGCGACGGAGACGCGGCTTCGGAAGCGGTGCCTCCGCAGGATCGCGGCGAACCGGCGCCAGCTCAGACCTCGCTGGGAACGGCGTTCAAGAGCCTGCTGCTTCCACCGTCGAATGCGATGTACCCGGAGTGCTCGCAGTTGGCGACCATTCCCGGGTCTTCCGTAGTACTCGTCGTGGCCGGAGCTTGGGAATTGGACCGAAATTACTTGATCTACTCTTGACATCTATCGCCTTGCCCTTCCGGCCAGCGTGTGATCAAGATGTATGTAGCGAGACAGGGCCATGGAGGCCATCATACGCGAGAAGTTCGAGGTGTTGTCGCCCCGGCTCGATGAGCGAAGCCGACGCCTCTGGGCAGGCGCGCGCGCCCTCGGGTACGGTGGCGTGTCGACGGTCGCGCGAGCGACGGGCCTGAGCCGCAACACCGTCGTGGCGGGGCTCGAGACCTCGGTGACGATGACGTCGCTCCTTCGCGGGTACGACGCAGTGGAGCCGTAACCGGACAGCCCGCCCCGTCTGGAGCCGATGTGCGGCCATGCCGCACGATCGCTGCACTTCTGGAGGTGCAGCGTGGCAGCGGAACGTCGATCTCGGCACGAGTGGGAGCGGCTCCTGCGCGGCAGGAGCGCAGCGGGATGTCGCTGGGAGTACGCGGCAGCCGCGGCGTGAATCGCCGCACGCTGTCGTGGTGGCGTTAGCGGACGGTCGGGCCGGGATTTGGGCTTGCGTCCAGGCCGTCCGCTTCGTGCCTGTCGTGCTCCAGCAACCCCTCGAGCCCGAGCCGGATCCAGTCGCGAGGGGGCGAGTCGAGGCAGTGCTGCCGAATGGCGTGACCCTGCGCTTCGAGCACCGCCTCGATCGCCGCGGCATGCGCGACCTCGCTGCGTGATCGATCAGCGACGGCCGGAGGCAACGTGCGCGACCGTCCGATAGGCGGCATGACACCGCAGGCTACGGGTGCAGTGTCGCCTTGTACGCCGCTGGCGTGAGCTTGATGCGCCTCGAGCCCGAAGACCGACGCGTGCGTTCCCCGACGCTCCAGCGCCCACGTGAAGTAGCCTGGGGTCGACCTGCAGGTTCCGGCAGGTCGCCGAGGAGCCCATCAGCACGGCCATGGTGTGAGCACCCTCGGTGCTCCCCGCGAACAGGCAGGCCTGGCGCAGCTTTCGCCCGAACGCTAGAACACACGCTCCGACGCAGAGTTGTCGGGAGGAGCTTGGGTCACCACCCAGCGCGTCAGGGCGATCCAGTGTCGTTGATGTGCGTCTCGACGTCGACGTGCGAGGAACCAGCCATCTCGTCGGTCTGGAGCGAGCTCACCAGAGCCTCGAAGGCGGCGAAGCTGTCGGTGAACGAGGAAGGCGGGTACGATCCCATGGCAGGCGGGCTCCGGGGCTAGCGAGTTTGGCGACTGCTAGGTACCCCTCGGGGTCCGTCTGCGCTCCGAATCTCACGCCATCGATCCTGTTCGAAGCTCCACCATCAGGTCACAGGAAAGGATCCGCACCCAACTTCGATCCTTTCGATGCAGACAACATCTACCACGGCGGTGAATTCCGCCCACATCTGGGTGATCGCCTGGGAAGTCGATGGCGTCATCAAGGCGGGGCACGCTGGGCCACCATGTCGATTGGTGACATTCGAGAATACTCTGTTGCCGACGACTTCCCACCAGACCCTAGCGACCGTCCTTGGGTGTGGTACGACCATCAAATGGATGGGATCACGAACGCGTGTGTGAATGTCAAGATGACCGCATACAATCGGTATGGGCACGTGTATCTCAGCGCAGGCCCGATCGTCGGTGGGTCGCAGGACGACTACACCGTTCGATTCTCACTGTATTGTGTGGACCACGCGGAGAACGTCGGCGGCGATCAGACCTGTACGCCTGGTGACGTGTACAAGATCAAAGACATCACCAAGACGAATGTGAATATCGATTCACCCTCGACGATCTTCAAGCTGAGACCAGATTGGGCAGGTGTATTGAAGTTCCCGTCCCCGACCCAAAAGTTGGCAGGTAGCCAAGCTGGTCAGACGGTCACACTTCTTCCCGGTGTGTACAGGATGGGTGCTTCGGTGGTGGGAACTGCGTTTCAAATGAATCCCGAGGCAACTGTGTTCTCTCAAGGGCTGTATCGTCTAGACAATGAGAGTGCATGCAGCAACTGATGGTGGACTTTTCGAGGGTCGGGTAGACCAGGACCTCGCGGTCCTGGCCCCCCACAGATCCGGACGTGCGGATTTCCCGCATCCGGCTCCTCGAATCAGACATTCGCCAGCCTCAGCTGAGTTCTGCCTCGGCGACGGAGACGCGGCTTCGGAAGCGGGTGCCTCCGCAGGATCGCGGCGAACCGGCGCCAGCTCAGACCTCGCTGGGAACGGCGTTCAAGAGCCTGCTTCCACCGTCGAGTCACGATGTACCGGAGTGCTCGCAGTTGGCGACCATTCCCGGGTCTTCCGTAGTACTCGTCGTGGCCCCGGAGCTTGGGAATTGGACCGAAATTACTTGATCTACTCTTGACATCTATCGCCTTGCCCCTTCCGGCCAGCGTGTGATCAAGATGTATGTAGCGAGACAGGGCCATGGAGGCCATCATACGCGAGAAGTTCGAGGTGTTGTCGCCCCGGCTCGATGAGCGAAGCCGACGCCTCTGGGCAGGCGCTGAAGCGCGCGCCCTCGGGTACGGTGGCGTGTCGACGGTCGCGCGAGCGACGGGCCTGAGCCGCAACACCGTCGTGGCGGGGCTCCGAGACCTCGGTGACGATGACGTCGCTCCTTCGCGGGTACGACGCAGTGGAGCCGTAACCGGACGGCCCGCCCCGTCTGGAGCCGATGTGCGGCCATGCCGCACGATCGCTGCACTTCTGGAGGTGCAGCGTGGCAGCGGAACGTCGATCTCGGCACGAGTGGGAGCGGCTCCTGCGCGAGCAGGAGCGCAGCGGGATGTCGCTGCGGGAGTACGCGGCAGCGCGCGGCGTGAATCGCCACACGCTGTCGTGGTGGCGTTGGCGGACCCGGTCGGAGCGGGACACGGAAGGGCCGCGTGAGCCGTCTCGCTTCGTGCCTGTCGTGCTCCAGCAACCCCTCGAGCCCGAGCCGGATCCGGTCGCGAAGGGGCGAGTCGAGGCGGTGCTGCCGAATGGCGTGACCCTGCGCTTCGAGCACCGCCTCGATCGCCGCGGCATGCGCGACCTCGCTGCGTGATCGATCAGCGACGGCCGGAAGACGCGTGCGCGACCGTCCGATAGGCGGCATGACACCGCGGGCTACGGGTGCAGTGTCGCCTTGTACGCCGCTGGCGTGAGCTGATGCGCCTCGAGCCCGAAGACCGACGCGTGCGTTCCCCGACGCTCCAGCGCCCACGTGAAGTACGCCTGGGGGTCGACCTGCAGGTTCCGGCAGGTCGCCGAGAGGCCCATCAACACGGCCATGGTGTGAGCACCCTCGGTGCTCCCCGCGAACAGGCAGGCCTGGCGCAGCTTCGCCAGACGCTAGAACACACGCTCCGACGCAGAGTTGTCGGGAGGGAGCTTCGGGTCACCCACCCAGCGCGTCAGGGCGATCCAGTGGGTGGTGTAGTACCGCAGCACCCCCGCCAGGGGCTCGTCGGGGAGCAGCGTCGGCAGGACCGCGTCGCGCCAGCGCGCGAACTCCTCGTACAGCGGGGCGATGCGCTCCTTGCGCCATTGTCCGAGTGCCTCGCCCTTCAACCCCTGCTGCTTCGCCGCCGCATCCTCTGCGAAGATCGCCTGGATGAACGTACGTCCCTCCTTGGCGAGCACGGGCTGGGTGTCGTAGCCCGGGCTACCTGATCCTCGTCAGCCCGGGCAAGGTGATCCGAGCCCAGCTCGGGCAAGGTGATCCATCTCCAGCTCGGGCAAGCTGACCGCGGTCAGCTCGGCCAAGGTGATCCTGGCTGGCTCGGGCAAACTGATCATCGCTACCCCCTCCGTCGTGAACGAACCGCGGAGGCCGGGTGAACCAGGGAATCAAGGACATGCAGAGACTGCAGGAACTGGTGCGTCTGCACCGGAAGGGGACACGTGTGCGCGAAGTCGCACGCCTCCTCAAGATGAGCCCCAACACCGAACGCCACTTCCGCCAGAAGCTCGCCGCAGCGGGCCTCCTGGAAGGTCCAGAGACGGAGCTTCCGGCGCTCGAGACGCTGAAAGCGGCTGTTCGGGGTGAGGGTGAAGGAGCGCGACCGACTCAGGAGATCTCCTCCATCGAGGCGTGGCATCGCACTGGACAGCCGATCTCGCCGACCGGATTGCGAATCCAGCCGAGGTGGGCGCCATGTTGGCGTTGGACGCACTGCTGATGAACTCGGACCGCCACGAGGGGAATATCATTGTCCAGGCGGCAGACACCGGAGTGGGGGTGAACCTGTGGGCGATCGATTTTGCCCTGTCAGCGGCGGTCCTGGAGGAGCGGGCCTCGCAGTGTCGGCCTCCAGACGTCTCACGCCATGCGCGCGGACTGCCCGTTCGGGACCTCGCTGTTCACGCGAGGAGCACTGCCCAGACCCTACGCCACCTCTCGAACTCGATCCTCGAGCACGTCATTCGCCAGGCATGCCGCTATGATTTCGAGCGGGAGGCGGAGACAGTGACGCGGGGGCTTCGCGTTCGGTGCGAGAACGCTCCCGCCATCACCGAGGCCTACTTGGACCTGCTAGGAGAGAGGGGATGACTGCCACCTATCAACTCATCCAGGTACAACTCGATCCGTTCTCTGGTCGGCAGTTCCCGCTCGGAGCTCTGGTTCGACATGATGGTGGGCATCGCGTGGCTCGCGTCCACCGCCTGCCGAGTGGCCACTGTCTCGGACACCCGGGTGCCGATCGCTTCCTCGAACGGCTGCAGCAGCTGCTCGGCAGTCTCGTCGGTCCAGAGCTTCCTTCTTCGTTCGGCCCCTATACATTCCTCACCCAACCGCTCCCTGTGCCGTCTGGTGTGAAGGACCCGGTCAAGTGGGTCGAAGCACTGCTCAATCCTGCGACACCAGCAGTGGAGCCGGGTGCTTCGCGTGCACAGCGACGCGCAGCCTTCGGGTGGGCGTTCTTCAAGACCGTCGGTGTCGACCGATTGGTGAAGCGGGGGTTCTGTCCCACCACGGACATGGGTGGGTGGAGAGACCCGCGGTCAGCCGCTCTGGAGGAGATATCGCACTGGGTTCCCGGGAACGCTCGTGTGTTGTTGATGGAGCCGATTGCTCCACAACGCGTGAAGCTCACGTCGGATCTGAAGGCTGTGGCGGGTAGGTTCTCGATGTACCGGGATGTGATGGAGGCAAGTCCAGAGGTCGCCGGGTCGCTGGTCGCGTACGTCGTCGCCGGCGGCAGTCCGGAGCAGAGGAGTGAAGCGTTGGGAACACTCCAGCACTGGGCCGACGAGGTCATCGACACGACGCACACGGCACAGAGGGCTCACCTGGTAGACACCATTCGTACCTACGTCACTGAAACCGAGGGTGACACTCTGTTTCAGGAGTGAGTGCCTACTCGCGTGTCTCCACGCCCATGTCGGGGGCCTCCTCGACGAACGCTTCCCAGTCGAGGTCCGGGTTCAGCGCCTCCGCCGTGCTCCGCAGGACGGGACCGCCCGCGAACAGCTCGGCCACGACGGTTGGATCGACGGTGCGCTCGTAGTACTCCTCGGCGAACGCGTGGTAGGCGTCGGGACCCCCGAGGAGTGCGGACAGCAGGTCGTCTGCGCCGTCTTCCAGCCCGCAGGTACCGGCATGCCAGCCGGGCTCGGCGTCCAGCCACCAGCCGGTGAAGGTCGTGTTCTTCATGTCGAACGCCGGCTCTTCCAGGAAGTGGGCGTGCAGGGCCTGAGGGATGCGGTCGACGATGCCGGGGCGCGGGTGGTCCATCCGGAACGCCGGCGTGTGGAGCGCGAGGCCCGTGAGACCCAGCCCCACCCCGTCGATCCCCACCAGGAACCAGTGGCTGCCGGAGCCGTCGCGCATGGACGCCATCCACTGCGACGGCGCCCAGCGCGCGTTGAAGCTGTAGTACCGGTACTCCCAGTCGGGACACAGCAGCGCGTCGAGCACCGCCAGCACCCGGGCGCGGTGCTCGAGGACGTCGGGTGGCGGGAGGGACTGCACGGCGTGGGGGCCGGGCTCGCGCGTCACCGCTTCTTCCGCGGAGTCCGGAGGGCCCGCCGGGACGGCACGTGAGTCGTCGTGGGCGCGGGGCCGAGGTCCGGGGGCTTCGGGTCTTCCGCGGCAATGCGCTCGAGGAGCAGCTCGAGGGCGCGGTCGAGCTGGGGGTCGCGGCCGGCCAGGTGGTCGTTCGGCGTGATCTCGACCACCACGTCGGGATCGACACCGTGGTTCTCGACCCCGAACCCGACGCCTCCGTCCATCCAGTTGGCGAACTCGGGCTGGGTCACGATGGTGCCGTCGACGAGGCGGTTTCGCGGGCTGATGCCGACCACGCCGCCCCAGGTGCGCGTGCCGACGAGCGGCCCGAGCCCGAGGCCCTTCCAGTGGTGCGAGAAGATGTCGCCGTCGGACCCGGCCATCTCGTTGGTGAGCGCGATCATCGGCCCGAGCACGGCGTGGGCCGGGTAGCTGTAGACCTTGAAGTGCCGCGACCGCGAGTACGCGAGCCGCCGCTGCATGAGCTGGCCGAGCAGGAGCTGGCTCACGTGGCCCCCGCGGTTCCAGCGCACGTCGACGACGAGGGCGTCGTGGTCGGACTCCGACAGGAAGTCGCGGTAGAACTCCGCGAAGCCCGCGGGCCCCATGTCGGGGACGTGCACGTAGCCGGCCCGCCCGCCGGTGGCTTCGTGCACGCGGGCCCGGTTGGCGGCGACCCACGTGCGGTAGCGAGCCGTGCTGTCGTCGTTGAGAGGGACGACCTCGACGTGGCGGTGGGGACCGTCGGCCTCGGAGAGCTCGAGCACGACGGGCCGGTTGGCGTGACCGACGAGGAGCGCGCCGAGCGGCGGGTCTTCGCGGACGGGGAGGCCGTTGACCGCATGGATGCGCGTGCCGACGGACGCGCGCACGCCGGGCGCGAGGAGCGGAGCGCTGCGCGAGGGATGCCCGAGGTCGCCGGGGTGGAGCGCGGTGACCGCCCACGCTTGGCCGTCCCACGCGACCTCGGCGCCGAGCCTGCCGATCGTCCGCACGGTGGAGCCGCGGTAGTCGCCGCCCATCTCGTACGCGTGGCTGGTGCCGAGCTCCCCGACCATGCACCAGATGAGGTCGGACAGCTCGCTGCGCACGGAGACCCGCGGCACGAGCTCCCGGTAGCGCGCGCGCACCGCCGCCCAGTCGACCCCGGACATGCCTGGGTCCCAGAAGTGGTCGCGCATGAGCCGCCAGGACTCGTCGAGCATCTGTGCCCACTCCGCGGGCGGGGAGATGGCGAGACGGGCGCGGGAGAGGTCGATCCACCGCTCTTTCCGCGTGGTGCTGCGCGGCTCGGCGGTCTTGAGCTCGGTGCGCGTGCTCTTGTCGGGGTCGGCGGGGAACACGCGCAGGTCGTTGCCCGCGCGGATCATGCAGGTCTTGCGGGGATGATCGACCGTGAAGCCCGTGATGCGCGTGTGGACCGTGGACAGCTCGTACGTCGCGAAGTCCCACAACAGGAGCGAGCCGTCGGCGTCGGGCGGACCCCCGCTGTTCCAGCTCCGCCGCGTGGCGGACACGAGCGGAACCCGCGAGACGAGCACGCGCCCCGACGGGAGCCCGACGATCTGCCGGTAGCGGCCGTCGCTGATGGGGAAGCGCACGATCCGGTGCTGCAGGCCGTCGAGATCGACCTCGAGCTGCTCGGGAGCCTTGATGGGCTTGGGTTTCCCGAGGTCGCGCGGCGTCTGGCGGAACGGGTTCGGCGTGTCGGCGGACAGCGTGACGAGGTACGGACGCGAGCCGCGCGGGAAGCCGTACTGGAAGCGCACGCCGTCGTCGATGGGGTCGAGCTCGCGGTCGGACACGAAGTACAGGAACCGACCGAGCGGGTCGAAGTCGGGCGCGTGGTCGCGGAACCGCCCGTCGGTCACGTCGGTGACGGATTGCACCTGCACGCCGTGGACGTGCGCCAGCCGGATGCGCGACCGCCCGAAGCCCTCGAGGCCGGAGGCCCAGGCGAGCCAGCGGCCATCGGCCGACCAGGTGGGGCCGGTGATCGGACCGTTCGCGTTCTTCTCGACGAGCGTGACCTCGCCGGCCTTCACGGCGACCACGAACAGCTCGGACCGGTGGTTCGTGACCGCCACCACGTCGCCCGGGCCCTCGGCGATGGCGCGGACGCGCCCGAGGTCGGCGTCGATGGGGTGGGTGGCCCCCGACACGAGGTCGTGCACGGCGAGGTGGTCTTCGCCCCCGTCGTCCGAGGCCCACACCATGCGCTCGCCATCGGCCAGGAAGGTGGCGAGGCGGTGATGCACGCCCTCCTGCGTGCCCCGCTGGAGCAGCGGACCCTCCCAGTGCCCGCCCACGAAGGGCTTTCCGCGGCTCACCACCGCGAACGAGTGCCCCTGGGGGTGCAGGGCGTACGCCTGCAGGTGGGACTTCGCGGACGGGTACCGGACCTGGGTGCGCGTGCGCTGGCTGCGGGTCTGGACCTTCAGCATCCGCGCCTTGCCGGACGCGACGTCGAACCTCCACAGGTCGCCGGCGACGACGTACACGATGCTCGCGCCGTCGTGGGTCGCGAGCCTCGCGGGGAAGCCCTTGTGCTTCGAGTGCTTCTGGAGATCCGTGCCGTCGGGCAGGCAGCTGACGAGGTTCCCGTGCCCGCTGCGGTCGGACAGGAAGAACAGGCGGTCGCCGACCCACAGGGGGCTCGCGACGTTGCCGTCGTGGACGAGGCGCACGAACGTGCCGTCGGGCTGCTCGATCCAGAGCTGGCCCATGCGGCCGCCGCGGTAGCGCTGCCAGTGTGCGAGGTCGACCGAGTGCCGGCACAGCACGCGGCGCCCGTCGGCGGCCCAGTCGAGCGCGACTGCGGGACCGAGCCCGAGCGGCACGGGGCTCCCGCGGCCGGGGTCGAGGCTGTACAGCACCTCGTGCTTGCTGAACGGCTGCTCGTGGGACGACCCGAACACGATGGCGCCAGCGGGGTCGTACCCGACGACGGAGAGGTTCGCGCCGACCCACGTGCGGCGGGTGAGCGGCCCTCCGTCGGCGTCGAGCACGTACACCTCGCGTGCGCCCTCTTCGGCGGCGGAGACCGCGATCTGCCGGCCATCACGGGAGATCCGCGGGGTGCGCATGCGCGAGGTGCCGCTCGTGAGCCGACGGGCGAGCCCGCCATCGAGGTCGACCGACCAGAGGTCGTCTTCGCTCACGAACACAATCCGCTCCCCCCGAACGGCGGGGTGCGTGATGAGGGGGCGGATCACGAGTCGTCTTCTCCAGTCTCCGGTTGCGGCTTGTCGCGCCCGGCGCGTGGGTCGAACCACACATGGTAGAGGAGCATGCCCTGGGCCGCGGGTGAGGACGGGAACAGCGCGACGCCGCGGAGCTCGATGCCGTGGTGCACACCCCCGGCGGTGACCACCGGGGTGACGATCGCCCGCAGCCCGCCCCCGAGGTACCAGATCCCGGCCGTCGCGATGGGACTGACCCGGAGCTTGTTCCCGCCTGCGTACAGCCCGACGGTCATCGTGCCCATCTGGTGCAGGCGCCGGTCGGCCCCGCCGTCGGCCGTGGGCACCCGGTAGAAGAAGAACGGGGCGGTCTCGCCGCCGATGTGCCAGCCGCTGGCCTTGCCACCGTTGTCGCAGGACAGGCTGATCGCGGGCGACCCGCTCACCTGGTAGCCGACATCCCGTCCGACGAACTCCCACGCGAGCTCGGTGCTGGAGACCCCCGCGGCCGCGCCGAACCCGAACCCGAACCGGTGGCAGGCGGACGGCCGGATCGAGCGCTCGCTGGCGGGCCCGTAGCGGCGCCCGAGGGGGAACGCGCTGACGTAGTACAGCGATGCGTGGCCCGCGTGCGGAGCGAACCAGGTGAGGCGACCCTCGAACCCGGTGAGCTTGCCGGCCCGGCTCTCGAACGGCGTGAACACCGCGCGCAGACCGGCGCCGGCCCCGAGGAGGCCGATCGACGCGAACGGACCGGCGCGCAGGCGGTCGCTTCCGAACGAGATGCCGCCGGTGGCCATCGCGAGGTGGATGCCGCCCGTATCGCCGACCCACGCGAACAGGGGCGCGCTGTCGGCCCCGAAGTATGAGCGGATCCGCTTGCCGCCGCGCTCGATTCCCCCGGTTGCGGCGGGGGAGAAGCCGACCGCGAGCTGGTTGGGACCGAGGGCTTCGCCCACCGCCACGCCGAACCCGCCGACGAACATCTGGTCGTAGTCGGGGTCGGGGTGGAGCCCGCCGAAGCGCGGCATGCGCACGCCGAGCAGCGAGGCGGTCTCGGGACGCTTCCACACCGGAGGGGGCTCCGGAGCGGGGATGGGGATCGGGCGAGGCGCGGGGACGGCCAGCGGCTCGGACTTCCGGACGCCGGGCAGCGTGAGCGGCATCCATCCGTCCGGACCGGCGAGCACGATCTCGAGCGTGCCGTCGTTCCCGAGGTCGCCGACGGTGACGGCCGTGGCGGCGATGGGCTGGGGCCACGCGGACTCGAGCCCGGTGGCGGCGAGCAGGCCGAGCAGACGGCGGTCGGGGTGCACGAGCGCCCATCGGGACGGGACGTCTTCGCGGTCGATGCGGTGAACGCCCGTCGCGCCGGGGAACACGAGCCTGTCGACGCCGTCGACCACGAGGCTGTTGCCGGACAACCAGGCTCGCTCGGGCCCGCCCCCCAGGGCTTCGACCGGCCGCCCGAGATCGACGGGCTCGCCGGTGGACACGTCGATCACGCCCTGCTCGCCGAGCGCCCACAGGGCATCGCCCGCGAACGCGAGGTCGCGGCAGGGGACCTCCGACATGCGCGTCTCGTCGAGGGCATAGCGCGTGACCCCGCTGGGCCCGCAGAGCAGGAAGGCGTCGTCGGACTCGATCACGATGGCTGTGGCGCCGGGGAGGTCGGTCTTCGACCAGCCGTCTCCGGCGCGGATCCACACGCCCTGCTCACCGACCAGGAGGAGCTCGCCGTCGGCCACCGCGATTGCGTTCGGCACTGCCGGCACGGGCTCGATGGGCCCTGACTCGAAGGGCGGCGCGGCCAGGGCAGTGGCGAGCAATGCGATCAGGGGGCGTCCTCCGGATCATCCTGTTGGAGCCACTCGGGCTCAGGTACGACATAGCCCGTGACGCGCTTCTTCTCCCCGAGCCGCTCCGAGTTCAGGTCTCGCTTGGGGTTGAAGGCGAGGAGGGCCTTGCGCATCGCCTCGGTGATCTCGGGATCCGCATCGTGGCTCGCGACCCAGCCATCGTGCGGCGTGCTGCCCGTGCGGGGCACGAGGATCCGCAGACGAGCGACCGGGATGCCCGCCTGCGTGGCCGTGCTGTAGTTGCCCGCGTAGGTGCCGCCCACGTCGCAGGTGCCGTCGATCACGTCGAGCAGGACCTGCTGGTGGTTGCCCGAGAAGTGGACCTGGAAGTCCTTGTCGGGATCGAGGCCCTTCTCGCGCAGGTAGCGCCGGGGCAGCTTGTAGCCGGTGCTGGAGAGCTTGTCGGTGTAGCAGAGCTTCTTGCCGACGAGGTCTTTGACGGTGTCGGCATCGGTGGTGCGCGCCACCACGAGGTATCCGTCGCTCGCTTCGCTGCCGTCGACGACCTCGTGGGCGAACACGGGCAGGTTCCTGTCCTGCTCGAGGGTCTTCATGAGCGTGTTGTAGGGCAGCAGGCCGTAGTGGACCTCGCCCGACAGCACCTTGCGCGACGAGTCTTCATAGGAGTCGGCGATCTCGAAGAGCACGGGCCGGTCGACCTTCTGCTGGAGGTACCGGCGCAGGGGGTCGAGATCGGCGGAGAGCTCGTCGGGGCTCAGGGTGGGTGCGATGGTGACGTGGACCGGTGCGCCCGCGGGCACGATCTCGGGAGGCAGAGCATCGGGATCGGGCGCGAAGATGCCGAGCCCGAGCCCGTACATGAGCGCGATTCCGCCGACCGCGACGAGCACCATGGTGGCGGCGACCCCGAACAGCATGCCGGCGGACGCGCTCGCGGCGGACGTGGCCACGGTGGTCTGCGTGAGGTTCCGCGGCGCGGAGCTCCCGGTGGTGGGGATGGGTGCCGCGGAGGTCTCGGTGTGCTGGCTGACGGCGAGATCCTCGGTGGAGGGCGGCTGCGCGCGGCTCAGCGTGACGAGCGTCTTCTCCATCGCGGTGGTGACGTGCTGCCGGCGCTCTTCGTGGACCTCGCCGAGCAGTGTGCGCACGAAGCGCCCGGCGCGGTCTTCGTCGACGACGATCTTCGCTTCTTCGGCGGCGTCGAGGAGCGCGCGGCGCATGGCGTCTGCGGTGTCGTACCGGTCGTCGACACTGGAGGCCATGGCCTTCTTCATGACGGCCAGCAGGGGCTCCGGAACGTCGGGACGCGACTCGCGCACGTCTTTCAGGTCGCCCGTGACGATGGCCTGCATCGTGGCGAGCTCGCTCATGCCGAAGAACATCTTGTGCCCGGCGAACAGCTCCCACATGACGATGCCGAGCGCGTAGATGTCGGACCGGCGATCGAGCTTGAGCTGCTTGCACTGCTCGGGCGACATGTACGAGACCTTGCCCTTCAGCATGCCCGTACGCGTGTGGTCCATGCCCTGCTCGGCCTTCGCGATGCCGAAGTCGAGGAGCTTCACGAGGGCGTCGTCGGTGACCATCAGGTTGTGCGGCGACAGGTCGCGGTGGACGATGTTGAGCTTCTGGCCGTCGGGCGCGGTGAGCTCGTGTGCGGCGTGGGCTCCGGCGCACGCCTGCGCCATGATGTGCACGACCATCGCCAGCGGGAGGCGGGTGTCGGCCTTGCGCGAGGCCTTCACGAGCTCCTTCAGGGTGGAGCCGGACACGTACTCCATCGCGATGAACGGGAAGCCGCCGGCCTCACCGAGCTCGTAGATCTGCACCACGTTCGGATGGTTGATCCGGGCGGCCACGCGCGCCTCGGTCATGAACATCCGCACGAACTCCTCGTTGTCGGCGAGGTGAGGGAGGATCCGCTTGATGACGAGCAGGCGATCGAGCGCGTGCGTACCTCGCTCGCACGCGAGGAAGACCTCGGCCATTCCGCCCACGGCGAGCCGCTCGACCAGATGGTAGCGGCCCACTCGGTTCCTGCTGGCGCCCTCCAAGGGCTCCATCACTCGGCAATCCTCCGTTCCGAGAGCATCATACCCGAGTCGCGCGGGTCATCTGTACGTGGTTCACGGCTGAGATACCCGTGTAGTACACGAGGTAGAAGAGCGACGCCCAGGTGATGGGAACCGCGAGCGGGTGGCCGACGTCCCAGCACACGAAGGTGAGCATCGCGGCCCAGATGCAGCCGAGCGCGAGGGTGGGCTTGCGGAGCATGCGCGTGCGCGTCGGGTAGACGTAGTGGATCGGCACGAACACGAGCACGGCGAGCACGCTGAGCAGCCCGACGACGACGGTGGGAGGGGCCTTCAGCACGTACAGGTAGAGCACCACGATGTTCCAGTAGGACGGGAACCCGACGAAGCTCTCGTCGGTCTTCGCGCGCTCCTGGCAGAAGCCGTAGCCACTCGCGAGCACGGGGATCGCGCCGAACCACGCCCATGCCTCGGGCACGAGACCCAGCAACGGGAGCGACAGCGCCGGGAGGAACGCGAACGTGATGAAGTCGATGATGTCGTCGAGCCGGCGCCCGCTGAACTCGGGGAGCACGGACTTCACGTCGACCGCGCGGGCCATGGCGCCGTCGGTGGCATCCACGAAGATGGCCGCGACCTGCGCGAGGAAGAACAGCCGGGCGTCGCGCTCGAACAGCGCCCAGGCGCCGAGCATGTTGAGCGGCAGGCCGAGCGCGGTGTAGGCGTGCACGCCCCAGGCGGCCGCGCGGCGGGCGGGAGTGAACTGGCTCATGCAGACCTCAACGGACGCGGCGGGTCGAACGAGGCGGTGAGTCGGGACAGGACGACCGCGACGACCAGGCCCGTGAGCATGGCCACCGTGCGGAACGGGAACTCGAAGTCGCCGAACGAGGGGTAGGGGATGAACGCGGGGATGCCGAGCACGGCGACCCCGCCGCCGAGTCGGAGCACGACACTGAGCGCGAACCCCACCATGGCTCCGGTGCGGTTGGCCTGCTTGTCGAACAGCGCGAGGGTGAGCTGCGGGAACAGCACGCAGTACACGATGTCGCCGCAGAGGTACCACAGCAGCCCGATGCTCTGGACCGTGAGCCCGATGACCGTCGCGGCGATGCCGAGCACGACGATGAGCACACGCACGAGCTTCGTCATGTCGTCGCCGCTGATGTCGGGGTCGACCAGCTGTCGGTAGCCGTTCCACGCCACGAGCGAGGCCCCCGAGAGGATGGAGCTGTCGACCGAGCTCATCACGGCCGCCGAGACCGCGCCGAGCCCGACCACGCCCACCCACTGCGGCACGGCGTAGCGCATGAGGTACGGCAGCACATCGGACGCGTCGGTGGCCCAGCGCCTGGTGAGATCGGTGGCATCGACGCCGGAGCCCGCCAGCAGGGCCGGCCAGTCGAGGTTCTGCGCGGCGAGGCCCATGAGGACGGGCGGAATCGCCATGAGCGCGCACAGCACCCCGGCAGCGATGGAGAGCTGGGCGGCGGCGTTCTCGTCCTTCGCGGACAGGACCCGCTGGAAGTACACGTTCCACGGGATGCCGCCGAGCATGAGCAGGACGAAGTAGTCGCCGTAGGACGCGGCTTCTTCGACGCTCGCCGGCACCAGCGGACCGATCGGGAGCTCACCGAGCCCGCCCGCCGACCCGATGACGAACGGCACTGCCATGCACAGCCCGCCGATGATCAGGAACATCTGGAGCACGTCGGTGTAGGCGACGGCGCGGAGCCCGCCGGCGACCGTGTAGATCACCGCGATGGCCGAGCTGAACAGGATGGCGGTGGTGGTGTCCTGGATGCCGAGCACCACACCGAACGTCGTGCCGAGGGCCACGAGGATGGCGGCGCTCCAGAACAGCTCCGCGAGCACGGCCGGCACCATGAGGATCGCGGCCGACACGTCTCCGTAGCGTTCCTGGAGGGGGTCGATCAGCGTGGTGTAGCCGGCCCTCCGCATGCGGCGCGCGAAGAACAGGCCGCCCACCACGAGCGATGCGGCGTAGCCGAGCCCCGCCTGCGAGCCCCACAACAGGCCCGAGCTGTAGGTGGTGGACGCCGTTCCGTTGATGTACCCGCCGCCGACCCACGTGGCGGTCATCGTGAGCAGGCCGATCCACAGCGGGATGCTGCGCCCGGCCAGCAGCAGCTCCTCGGACGACTTGTCGCCCTTCGACTGGTTCCCGGCCCACACCCCGAGCGCGAACACGGCGGCGTACAACACGAGCACGGCCACGAGTCCGGGCCAGTAGATCCCGGTCAGCATGGGGCGGTCGGCCTCGGAACGGGGGGTTCGGTGAGCATCGCGCCGGACTATAAGTCGTGAGGATGAACCCGGCGTGAAAAGCGCGCCCGAGGAGGCCCCGTGAGACGAGATGCGCCCGCCACCGCACGCAACCGGGAGCCCATCCTCGACGTGCTGCGCGCGGTGGTGCGGCCGGGAGACCGCGTGCTGGAGCTGGCGGCGGGCACGGGTCAGCACGCGCTGTACTTCTCGGGGGCGCTCGGGGTGGAGTGGCTCCCGACCGACCCCGATCCGGAGTCGGTGGCGAGCATCGCCGCGTGGCGGGAGGACGCCGGTCCGAACCTCCAGGCGCCCCGCCGGATGTCGGTGCACGACCCCGACTGGCCCGCTCCCGTCGACGTGATCGTGTGCATCAACATGATCCACATCAGCCCGTGGGAGGCGACAGAAGCGCTGATGGCCGGGGCGGGCAGGGTCCTGGAGCCGGGCGGGCGCCTCGTGACGTACGGCCCGTACCGGGTCGACGGCGCGCACACGTCCGAGAGCAACGTACAGTTCGAGCGCTGGCTGCACTCCCTCGACGGGCGCTACGGGGTGCGCGACGCTGCGGACGTCGCCGCTGAGGCGAGCCGCAACGGGCTCGTGCTGGACGAGCGGATCGCGATGCCCGCGAACAACTTCTGCCTGGTGTTCTCCCGCGAGTGAAGGGGGTCAGCGGGGCTCGAACACCACGCGGTACAGCGTGCGTACCCCCCGGCCCGGGCGGTACCAGCGCCATCGCTCGATCGCGCGCTTCGCCTCGAGGGCGTAGGGTGCGTCGCATTCGCTGACGTGGATCGCTTCGGGGCGTCCTTCGGCGTCGATGTCGATGGACACGCGGCATGCCTGGCCCTCCGACACGCCGTCCGGGAACTCCGGCATCACCTGTCGGCGCAGCTCCACCTCGCTCCGGTGGATCACGGGCCGGGCGTCGTACTGTCCGGTACCGCCGGGGACGCCGGAGGCCGTGCCCGGCCCGGGGGGCGCGTCGATGTCGGTCTCGGCGTCTCCGGTCCCTCCGTCGACCCCTCGGTTCACGGCGTCGGTGACGGGGGTGTCCACCGGGGTCGGGTCGAGCTCCTGGACCTCCTGGGGCTCGTCGGGCTCGGGGGCGGCGTCCGGAGACCCCTGCTGCGCCTCCTGTCCTCCGCCGAGGCGCGGGGGAGCGATTGGGGGTGGCTCGACCTCGAGGTCCTCCGGCTCGATCTCCAGGAGAACGAGCGGGGTGTCGTCGACGGGTGGCGGCGCGAGGACCTCGTGGGCCGTCCATGCGCCGAGCGCGAGGGTGAACGCGGTGCCTCCCCCGACGAGGAGGGACGCGATGAGGGTCGCGAGCGCCTGGCGCCGATGGGCCTCGGGGTCGCGTCGGGTGCCGATGGTGTCGAACAAGCTCACCTCCGTTCGAGGAGGTGCCGTCGCGGAGCGGAACGTTAACCGCGCCGTGCGGACGGGCTCATTCGGCGGCGGCGTCGCGCGCCATCAGGCGCTGGACGGCCTCGAGCGGGTGCTCGCCGTCGTAGATGCGGACGAGGGCTTCAGTGAGCGGCATCTCCACGCGGAGGTCCTTCGCGCGCCCGAGCAGCGCCTTGGCGATGGGCAGCGGACCGGAGTCGCGGTTGCCCTTCGCGAGCGCGACGCCGGCGAGGAAGTTGGGGTGGTCCTTCGAGGACTGCGCGGCCACGAGGTCTCCTACGCCGGCGAGCCCCGCGAACGTGCTGGCGTCTCCGCCCATCTTCACGGCGAGGCGCGAGGCCTCGGCGAGCCCGCGCGACAGGACCATCGCGTGCATGCCCACCCCCGAGCCGCGGAGCTGGGACCCGAGCCCGACCATCGTGGCGAGCACGGGCACGATGGCGCCCGCCAGCTGGACGCCCGCGAGGTCGTCGGAGTCGTACACCCGATACCGGGAGCTGTGCAGAGCCTGCGTGGCGAGCCGGCGCACCTCGGCGTAGTCGCTCGCGACGACCCCCGCGCACAGGCCGCCGTTCAGGATCTCGCTGACGGGTGCGGGCCCGGCGAGCGCGCCCACCCGGACCGCATCGCACTCCTCCATCACGACGTCGGTGAGCCACCGGCCCGTGCTGGGCTCGAGCCCGCGACCGGCCACGATGATGCGGTTGCCGGGGTGGGGGTGGGTGGTCTGGATGGCCTGGCGCACCTCGCTCGCGGACGTCGCCACGAACAGCAGGTCGCACTGGGGAGGAACGCTCGCGACGTCCTTCGTGCTCTTGAGCATGTTCGGCGGACGCTTGTCGCGGTACGCGATGAGGGGCTCGTTGCCCGCCGCGATGACGAGACGCGCCAGCGCCTGGCCCCACCGGCCGCCCCCGAGGATTCCGACCTTCATTTCAGCGCCTCCGCGGCGTACGCGAGCCGGTTCCGGTAGTAGAAGCAGAGCCGCGGATCCTGGACGACGATCGAGCTCCCGCGCTCTTCGAGGGCGCGCGAGCGGTGGTACCGACCGAAGCGGTCGAGCGCCGCTGCGAGCACCCCTTCGGCGGTGTCGGGCAGCTCGGCGTTCCAGCGCCCCTCGGATGCGCCCTTCTGCACGCCCTCGACGACGTGGCGGAGCTTCTCGAGGAACACGTGGCGCGGGAACGTTCGCTTGCCGATGGGCACCCGCACCAGACGGAACGGGTCGGAGCTCCCGACGGCCTCCTCGAGGCACCGCCACCCGGTGAAGGCCGCCACGTGCGTGACCATCGCGTGGGCGTAGCGCGGGTAGGCCTCCACGAGCGCGTCCGCGAGGCGGTTCGTGTAGATCATGTCGCGCTGGACGTCGCGCTCGACCTCTCCGTTCGCGTCGGTGACGTAGCGACGGCGCCGCTCCGCCTGTGCGCGCCGCTCCTCGGGGTCGTACGAGACGGGGTTCCCGATGCAGTCGACGGGATCGCCGAAGTGGCACACGATGCTGGCGTCGAGCTCCATCATCCGGCTCGCGAACTGGTACAGCTTGCGGGGCTGGGCGAACTCGTCGTCGGTGATGATGTACCGCTGCTTCCCGGCTTCTGCGAGGTGGTCTTCGATGAGCGTGTTCGCTTCGAGCGTGAGCTGGAACGACAGCGTGAGCGGCACCACGTAGACCTCGGGGTCGGGCCGCTTCGCTTCGAGCATCTCCTGCCAGGCGACGATGGCGGTGCCGAGCAGGCCCTTCTTCACGCGCGTCTCGATGGAGCCGGAGCGCGCGCGGGTTCCACCGGGGAAGAACAGGCTGTGGTGACGCGTGGTGAGGCAGCGCACCGAGTAGTCCTTCAGGACGTCCTTGTAGAGCTGCGAACTCTTGCGCCGATCGACCGTGTACGCGCCGAGCCGGCTCATCCACCAGCCCATGACGGGGTTCGAGAACAGGTTCAGCCCCGCGCCGTAGACGAAGGGCGGCAGGCCGGCCTGGTAGAGCGCGAAGCCGATGAGCGGGCTGTCCATGTTGGACACGTGCGTAGGCGCGAGCACGAGCGTCGCTTCTTCTGCGAGCGCCGCGATCTGCTCGACGTTCCCGCGCACCTTGATGCGCGACTCGAGCCCTCCCCAGGTGGGGAGCCGACCCGGACGGGCCGTGAGGATGCCGGTGAGCGCGCTCGGCAGCACGCTCGTGGCGGCGCGGTAGGCCCGCTGGCTGAACCGGCCGTGGATCTCCTCGCCCCAGGCGCGCACGAGCGCGAGCCCGTGCTGCGTCCAGTCGGCGCGCTCTCCGTGGACGAGGGCGTTGGTGAGCCCGTCGAGACGGGAGATCTCGCCCTCTTCGGGGGTGTCGCGCTCGAGCCGCTTGCGCTCGTTGTACACGGCGTCTTCGAGCAGCTCGGCGAGCACGTCGTCGGGGAGCTGATCGAAGCGCCGACGGGAGCGATCGAGGAGGTCGCGGATGACGAGCTCGCGGGGGACGGGATCGAACAGACCGCTGCTGGTCGTGCTCACGAGGTGCCTCCGAGGGGGACCGCGACGATGGAGTGCCCGCCTTCCGCGGACTCGACGAGGCCCTGCGCGAACAGGACCTCGCAGTGGTCGAGCAGGACGTGCTCGTTCACGGCCGCACGCTGGGCGAGCTCCATGACGCGCACTGGCGAGCCCGGTGGCAGGAGCTCGAGGATCTTCCTGGACTCCGGCGGGAGGTCCGACAGGTCGGGCTCGAGGTCGTTCTGGCGGCGCCGGTGCGACTGGATGCGGCCGATGACGGCGATGGGCAGGCCCAGGCTGTCGCGCCACCACTGCTCGGCGAGCGTTGGATCCGCGCCGTGGATGCGGACCAGCTGCGTCACGTCCTTCAGGCTGAGCGGCGCCGGCGTGAGCTGGATGGCACCGGTGTCTGCGAGGGACGGCACCGGACGGTCGGAGTGGAGGAGCAGGAGGCACGGGAGGTGGTCGGACAGGATGAGCTTCGCGAGCTGCTGGGCGCCCTTGTGCTGTGCGCGATGCACCATCACGCACGGGCGCGGCGACTCGCGGAGCTGGCCAACCGCCGCCTTGAGGTCGGACCCCTTGAGGTACGGCAGGCCCTCGCGGCGCGCGTACTCGACGGCTTCACCGATCAGCGTGCGGCGCCCGCTCCCGGGAGGGCCGTAGATGATCGCGACACGGGCCTCTCCGTCGGCCGTACCGACCACTGCCCGGCGCAGCTCCTCGCGCTCTTCGAGCATGCCGAGGATGGGCTCGGCGAGGCGCGTCATCGTGCGCCCGAGCGCTTCCTTCACGCGGCCCAGATCCGAGGGAC
This sequence comes from Myxococcota bacterium, assembly GCA_041389565.1. Lineage (GTDB taxonomy): Bacteria > Myxococcota_A > UBA796 > UBA796 > JACKEQ01. The sequence goes on along the minus strand of JAWKRP010000012.1, from coordinate 114,187 downwards.
GACGGGTGGGATCGCGCGCGAGCAAAGCCAGCAGGAGCTGGTTGAGGCTCGCCGGAACGTCGGGACGGAAGGTGGCCGGCGGAGGCGGCAGGCTCACGAGCGGGAGGTAGGTGAGGGCCGCGGGATCGGGCGCGATGAAGGGGGTGCGCCCCGTGAGGCACGTGTACAGGAGGGCCCCGAGGCCGTAGATGTCGGTGGCCGTGGTGGGGACCTGCCCGCGGAGGAGCTCGGGAGCGGCGTAGCCGAGGGTTCCCTTGAAGCCCGCGACGTCTTCACCGGGGAGCGTCGCGATGCCGAGGTCGAGCAGACGCGCGTGACCCTCGGTGTCGACGATGACGTTCGAGGGCTTGAGGTCGCCGTGGACCACGCCGTGCTCGTGGAGGTGCTCGAGGGCTTCGAGGAGCTCGAACGCGATGCGCACGATGGCTTCGGGCGTCTGGTCGCGCGACCACTCGTCCATCATCGTGCCGCGCACCCGCTCGAGCGCGATCCAGGCGCCGTCGGGGTCGTGAGCGAGCAGACGCACGATCCGCTCGTGCTCCCCGAGCGAGAGGACGTGGATCTCCTTCTTCAGGGCCTCCTGGTGCCGCTCGCCACGGGCGATCTTGAGCGCGACCTCGCCTTCGGGGCCGTCGGCCAGCCACACCTGCGCGCTCGCCCCCGTCGCGAGGAGCTTGGTCGGCTGGTAGGGGCCGTACATCTCGGCTTTCGGCTCGGCGGTCACGGGCGGTGCGCTCGGTCGGGGGGCCCCAGCATCCCCCTGGACGACGTTCTATGCAACATGAGCCTCGCGTCGCGCGAGCTCGAGGTCGTGCGTGACCATGCGATGGACCAACCCGTCGAAGTCGACGGAGGGCTCCCAGCCGAGCGTCTCGCGCGCTCGCGATGCATCGCCGACCAGGTCGTCGATGTCGGCGGGGCGCAGGAAGGACGGATCCGTTCGGACGTGGTCGCGCCAGTCGAGGCCCGCGACCGCGAACGCCCGCTCGCAGAAGTCGCGGACGGAGTGCGAGACCCCCGTGGCCACGACGTAGTCGCCGCCCTCGGGCTGCTGGAGCATGCGCCACATCGCGTCGACGTAGTCGGCGGCATGCCCCCAGTCCCGGCGCGCCTCGAGGTTGCCGAGCACGAGCTCACGCTGCGTTCCGGCCGCGATCCGCCCGACGGCACGGGTGATCTTGCGCGTGACGAAGCGATCTCCGCGCCGCTCGGACTCGTGGTTGAACAGGATCCCGTTGCTCGTGTGCAGTCCCCAGGCCTCGCGGTGGTTCCGCGTGAGGTGGAACGCGAAGACCTTCGCGACGGCGTACGGGTTGCGCGGGTGGAACGGGGTGGACTCGCTCTGCGGGCCCGGCGACGACCCGAACATCTCGGACGACGACGCCTGGTAGAAGCGCGCTTCGGGACGCGCCACACGCACGGCCTCGAGCAGGCGGGCCGTGCCGAGCGCCACCACGTCGGCCGTGTACACGGGCACCTCGAAGCTCACGCCCACGTGCGACTGGGCCGCGAGGTTGTAGACCTCGTCGGGCTCGGTGTCGCGCACCACCCGCAGGAGCGAGGTGTCGTCGGTCATCTCGGCGTGATGCAGCGTGATCTGCCCGTCGAGATGGGCGATCCGGTGTGTGTTGTCGCAGGACGACCGCCGCACGACCCCGTGCACGTCGTACCCCTTCGCGACGAGCAGGTCGGCGAGCCAGGAGCCGTCCTGGCCGGTGATCCCCGTGATGAGCGCGGTCGGCATGCGTCCCTCGATAGCGCCCGACGTGTAGCCCCGCACCCCCGGCGTGGGCAAAGCGTTGCCGCGCTTCTGACGCTTCATTACGCCGCTGCTGGAGGTCCGGTGCCCGCAGAACCAGACATGCCCGTCGTGCCGGTGGTGCTGTGCGGTGGCGCGGGAACCCGGCTGTGGCCCCTGTCGCGTCAGGCACGGCCGAAGCAGCTCCTCCCGCTGGTGAGCGAGCAGACGCTCCTCGAAGACACGCTGGAGCGCTGCGAGGGCTGGGAGGATCCCGTGCTCGTGGGCGCCGACAGCCAGCGATTCCTCCTCGCGGAGTCCGTGCGGCGGGTGGGGCGGGGCATCGAGCTCCTGTGCGAGCCGGAGGGCCGGAACACGGCAGCAGCGGCGTGTGCGGCCGCGCTGACGGTCGCGCGCACCCGCCCCGGTGCCGCCGTGCTGCTCCTGCCCGCCGACCACTCCATCGCGGACACCGACGCGTTCCGGGCCGCCGTCACCGCGGGGCTGTCGGCCGTCGGTGAAGGGCGCATCGTGGTGTTCGGCGTGCAGCCCGACCATCCTGCGACGGGGTACGGGTACGTGGAGCCGGGCGCCTCGCATGGCGTGTGGCGGGAGGTGCGCACCTTCGTCGAGAAGCCCGACCGTGCCACGGCGCTCCAGTACGTGGAGCGGGGCTTCCTGTGGAACGCGGGGATCTTCCTGTTCCGTCCCGAGGTGCTGCTCGAGGAGCTGAGCCGGTGGTCACCGGAGATCCTCGAGGCCGTCACGAGGGCGGCCGACCGTGCCGAGCGCGATGGTCCGGCGTGCCGGATGGACCCCGAAGCATGGGCGAGCAGCCCGTCGGCGCCGATCGACACCGCCGTGATGGAGCGCACCGACCGTGCCGCGGTCGTGCCCGTGTCGATGGGCTGGGCCGACCTCGGGAGCTTCGAGGCCCTGTACGACCGCGCCCGTGGGGCCGATGACAACGCGCTGGTCGGAGATGCCCACCAGGTGGGCGCCTCCGGGTGCTACGTGCACGGGGAGGACGTGCTGGTCGCGGTGAAGGACGTGCACGACCTCGTGGTGGTCGGCACGCCCGATGCGGTGCTCGTGACCCGGAGGGGGGCGTCCGACGCCCTGAAGCCGCTGGTGGCTGCGCTGGGCGACCGGCGGGAGGTGCGCGAGCACCCGATCTCGGCGCGTCCGTGGGGCTCGTTCCGCGTGGTGGACGCCGGCGAGGGCTTCCAGGTGAAGCGCATCGTCGTGCGGCCGGGGGAGCGGCTGTCGCTGCAGCGCCATGCCCGTCGCGACGAGCACTGGGTGGTGGTGGCGGGCGAGGGGCTCGTGCGCATCGGAGATGGCGAGCGTGTCATCGGAGTCGGCGAGCACGTGCAGATCGCGCGGGGGGTCGCCCATCGGCTCGAGAACCCGGGTGCTTCGGCGCTCGTGCTCGTCGAGGTCCAGCTCGGCGACTACCTCGGCGAAGACGACATCGAGCGCCTCGAGGACGTGTATGGCCGCGCTGACTGACCCGGTGCTCCACGTGGTGCTGTACAACCCGGAGATCCCGCCGAACACGGGGAACGTCGGTCGGCTGTGCCTCGGCATCGGTGCGAGACTGCACGTGGTGCATCCCATCCCGTTCTCGATGGACGAGAAGGCCGTGCGGCGCGCCGGCCTCGACTACTGGAAGCACGTCGATCTGCAGGAGCACGCCGACGCCGATGCGTTCTGGGCGTGGGCCGAGGGGCGCCGGGTGTGGCTGTTCAGCGCACGCAGCGAGCGTCCGTACACGCAGATCGCGTACGAGCGCGGCGACGTGCTGGTGTTCGGCCGCGAGACGGTGGGGCTGCCGAAGGAGCTGGTCGAGCAGCACGAGGCCGCGACCATTCCGATGACCGGGCCCATCCGGTCCCTGAACCTGTCGAACGCCGTGTCGATCGTGGTGTACGGCGCGCTCCAGCAGGTCGTCCCGGAGCTCTTCGGATGAGCGTGCTCGCGCCGGTCCGCGAAGCGTTCGCGGGAGACGACACCGACGCGATGGAAGACGCCCTCAGGGAGCTCTGGCGCACGACGCTCGATCCGGTCGTCGCGGGTCTCCTGGTCGAGCTGGAGACCGACCTCGAGGTGCGGCGACCCGAGCCGCGCGGTGCGGAGTGGCTCGATCGGCCCGGGCGACGGGTGGGCGCGAAGCTCGCCTGGGCCACGCGCGGCGGCAGTGGCGCCGAGATCGCTGCGCGCCTGACGCAAATCGCAGACCAGGAGCTGCCCGACCCGCGCCTGTCGGCCCTCGCGGTGCGGCTGCTCGAGAATTCCCCGAGCCAGCGCAACGTTCCGCTCGACACCGCGCTGTGGCGGGTGCTGCGCGAGACCCGCGATCCGGGAACGGTCGCGGACGTCGCGAGCGTTCCGAAGCGGTCGCTGTGGGTGCGCGACTACTCCGAGGACGGGCAGCCGGTCGTGAAGTGCCGGTTCGCGCCGGGCTTCAACCGCCGGTTGGATGCGTATCCCGAGGTCGCGGAGGGCTGGACGAGCGCGCCGCTCCCCGCATCCGAGCGAGCCGAGCTGACGGCGCTCGTGAGGGCGCGCATCACGGAGCTCGGTCGGCCGGTCCTCCCGGTGCCCGGCAAGCTCGTCCCGCTGTTCGAGCGCATCGTCGACGACCCCCGCGACGACGCGCTGCGCCACGTGTTCGCGGACGCGTGCATCGAGGCGGGGGACGCCGAGCGAGGCGAGTTCATCACCCTCCAGCTGATGGACCCGGCCCGAAGGACGCGCGCGGCCACCGCCCGGATGAACGCCATCCTGAAGAAGCGGCGGGACGAGTGGATGGGCGAGGCGGCCGGTCCGACGCTCAAGGGCTCGTGGGTGTTCGAACGCGGCTTCCCGCACGCCGCGACGGTCGGGCGCACGACCGAGAAGTCCATCCAGCGGAGCCGGGGCGCGGTGGGCTGGCGAACCATGCGGGAGCTCACGGTCGCCACGAACCAGGACGCCTGGATGCTCCTCCTCGAGAGCCAGTCGCTCGGGGCAGCCACCACCCTCCGGGGAGATCTCCGTCCGTGGCTGCGGGCGCTCGGAACGGTCTGGGGGCATCGCCTGCAGGAGCTCGACCTCGTGCCGGACGCCCCGTCGGGTGTGCCGCGCAAGGCTCCCACCGACCTGCACTACCCGGCCCTGCGGCGCCTCCGGGTCACCCCGGTCGACCTCGAGCTGCCGAGCGCCATCGAGCCCCGAAAGCCGCTCCAGGTGCTGCATCTCACGGTCCCGGTGGTAGGGAGCCCCGGTCTGCCGAGGCGGTTCCTGCTCCATCCCACCGAGGCGCTCGCCTGGGTGCGTGCCCAGCAGGCCCGGGTCGCGGGTCGCATCGAGCTGCGGTTCGAGGAAGGCGGCACCCCGGTCCTCGAGGTCCACGCCAAGCAGAAGAAGGGTCGGCTCGTGTTCGCGGTGGCGGCCTCCGACGCCCTCGAAGGCTTCGAGGGGCTGCTCGAAGCGATCGAGGGCGATGTCGTGGTCCGGCGGTCCCTCGGTCGATAGCGGAGGGACATGCTGTTCCTGACGCCGTTCGCCCTCGCCGGAGACTGGCACGCGCTGCGGTCTCCCGAAGCCGACGCCAGCTCGTTCCTCGTGAGCGACTGGAATCGGTTCACCGAGAACTACCACCCGTCGTACGCGCTCGACGGGAACCCGAAGACGGCCTGGGTCGAGGGGGTCGCGGGCGACGGGGTCGGCGAGTGGCTGGAGTGGCGGGTGTCTCCGGTGTCGGGGGTGCATCGCGTGCAGCTCCGGATCCGGAACGGCTACCAGAAGTCTGCGGGACTGTTCGCCTCGAACGCCGCGCCCGCGCGCATCCGCGTCGACATCAGGTCGTCTCGAGGGGTGGTCCATAGCGCCGAGATCGCGCTCACCGACGCCCTCGACTGGCAGGAGCACGTCCTCGACCCGCCCGAAGACGTCGCGTTCGACACCGTTCGGCTCACGGTGCTCGAGGCGAGGAAGGGGTCGACGTACGCCGACCTGTGCATCTCGGACGTGGAGCTCGCGGTCGATGCCACGACGCCGTACCAGTCGGCCGTCGAGAACGCGAAGCACGTGGCCCTGCAGGAGTGGGTGAAGGAGCGCGTGGCCGCGGCGGCGTACTTCAAGGCGCTCCCGAAGGCGTGGCCGTTCACGGGAACGCACTTCGGGTCCAAGACCCTCGAAGACACCCCCGAGCGCCTCGCTGCGCTCGAGGCCCTGGTGTCCCGGCTGGCGGAGGTTCGTGAAAAGGCCGCGACAGAACCGGTCTTCCGGCTGGCCCTCCAGCATCGCGTGAGGTCTCCTGACGGCCTCGAACTGCCGTTGGCGGTGATGGAGCTGCTGGGGGACGGTGTGGCGTGGTTCGAGTCGGAGCCCGACGCGTGGCGCTCGGTGTCGTACCGCCCGGAGGGCGTGTGGGCCGACTCGATCGACATGTCGCCCGCAGCCCGGCTCGTCGAGGGCGAGGACTCCTGGCTGTCGTTCACCCAGAAGACCGTGTCCACCGAGCGCGGCGTGATGACCTACACCTCACGATGGTCGGTGCACCTGGTGTCGGGCCGCCCGGTCGCCGCGCTCGAGGAGAAGCGGATCTCGGGCACCCAGGTCGACATCACGTGCGGGGACATCGACGAGCGCACGCTGTGGGAGCTGGAGTGGGAGGGCGAGAAGATCGCCAGGGTGCGGTCGGCGCACGGCTCGCGATGCACCGAGGAGGGCCCGGGCACGGTGGTGTTCGGCTATCTCCAGGAACACACCGCCCGCTGACGGCGGGCTTCAGTCCCGAGTCCCGAGGGCTCGAAGGGACGGTAGCTGAGTCCCCGCCATCGAGGCGCTCATTCGCGGCTCGCCGTAGCGCGTGCCCGCCATGGCGATGGCGACGTCGCCCAGGGCCTTGCCAACGCTCGTCGCGAGGTAGCGATCCGCGGTGGCAGCGTCGGCACCGAGATCGCCGAGGGTGCGGGCCCGGCGGTTCGGGTCTCGGGCGTCGCTCCGCGACACGTCGAGGGAGAGCAAGCCGTTCGCGGCGTTGTAGTGGAGCGCCGGACTCTCGCGCAACAGGGTGTAGATGGCTCTCCCGTCCGGGTCGCCCTCGATCGTCCATCGTGCCAGCTGCGGCTTCGCGGGGTCGTCGCTCCCCTCCGGGTACAGGTCGGCGGCTTCCTGCACGAGGTGCTCGAACACCCCGTCCATCGCGGGGGCGAGCCCGGGGCCCACGTCGGCCGGGGGGAGTCGGTCGGCGAGACCGGAGAGGTGGGCGGATCCGGACCCGAAGGGCCGGCCGTACTGCTCGAGGAACGCGTCGACGAGGTCGCGCCCGCCCCCTGCGCAGGCCAGGACGACCACGGCGCCCGCCGGCGCCTCGCACTCGGCTGGCCACGAGGTGACGCTCGGACGGGGGGCGTCGGGCGGCTCGACGGCGGCGGCCTGCGGCTCGTCCAGCTCGGGCACGACGATGGCGCGTCCCTCCGGGTCTCCGCCGCCTGCGCAGCCGAGCACCAGTGCGACCATTGCAACCAGCGAAGTCCACCGAAGGTCGGACATCAGGGCTCCTGTCGTTGAAGAGGGACGCGCTATCCGCGCGGTCGGGCCGGAGCAAAGAGCGTGCGAACGCTAGTCTTCGGCGGGGGCCACCGCACGCGCCGCGGCCTGGGCGAGCGCTTCGAGGCCCGCTTCGTCGCCGGCGAGGATGGCGGCCCTCATGCGCTTCATGAGGGTCTGATAGAAGTGCAGGTTGTGCGCTGACAACATGCGCAGCCCGAGCATCTCTCCGGCCTTGACCAGGTGCTTCAGGTAGGCCCGGGAGTAGTCCGCGGCGGGGCTGTCGGGGTCGGACTCGTCGAGAGGGCGGGGGTCGGTCGCGTACCGCTGGTTCTTGAGGTTCCGGCGACCCTCCCAGGTGTAGACCATGCCGTGCCGCCCGAGGCGCGTGGGGAGCACGCAGTCGAACAGATCGACGCCGAGCCGCACCGCGTCGGTGATGTCGTGGGGATGCCCGACCCCCATGAGGTACCGCGCACGCTCGGTCCCGAGGTGCGGCACCACCCAGCTGGTCGCCGCGAGCATGTCGTCGCGGTCCTCGCCGACGGACAGGCCGCCGATGGCGAGGCCCTGGAGGCCTTCGAGCGCGCGCAGCTCCTGGGCGTGGGCGATGCGGAGCGACTCGTACAGTCCCCCCTGGACGATGCCGAACAGCCCCGTCCGCTCGGGCTTCCGGCGAGCCTTCAGGCATCGCTTCAACCACCGGGTGGTCCGCTCGGTGCTCTCCGCCACACGGTCGTGCTCCGCGGGCCACTCGATGCACTCGTCGAACGCCATCGCGATGTCGACCCCGAGCGCTTCCTGGATCTCGATGGCGAGCTCGGGCGTGAGGTGCCGCAGGTCGCCGTTCTCGGGAAGGCGGAATCGAACGCCTTCTTCGGAGACCTTCAGGTGACGCTTGAGGGAGAAGACCTGGTAGCCGCCGGAGTCCGTGAGGATGGGACCGTCCCATCGCATGAACGCGTGGAGCCCGCCGAGCTGCTCGATGGTGGCGTGACCCGGGCGGTTCCAGAGGTGGTAGGTGTTCGCGAGGACCATCTGGGCACCGGTCTCGCGGATCTCGGCGGGGGTCAGGCCGCGGACGGACCCGTAGGTGCCCACCGGCATGAAGGTGGGTGTCTCGACCACGCCGTGGGGGAGGGTGAGCCGGCCCGCGCGGGCCGCGCCGCACCGGGCGGTCTCTTCAAAGGACCAGCATGGCATCGCCATAGGAGTAGAACCGATAGCCGTCGCGGATCGCGAGCCCGTACGTGTCGAGGAGGCGCTCCCTCCCGAGGAGCGTCGCGACGAGCATGAGCAGGCTGCTGCGGGGCAGGTGGAAGTTGGTGATGAGGCCGTCGACCGCGCGGAGAGGGCTGCCGGGACGGAGGAACAGCGTGGTCGTGCCGCTTCCGGCGCGTGGAGACCGGGCGCCGTCCGGGGTGGCGGACTCGAGGGTGCGCACGGAGGTGGTGCCGACGGCGACGATACGCCCACCCCGCTCGCGAACCTGCGCCAGGGCCGTAGCAGTGGAGTCCGGGACGGTCCAGGGCTCCGGATGGAGCTCGCCGCGCTCGACGTCTTCGGGGCGGAGGGGGCGGAACGTGCCGATCCCGACGTGCAGCGTGACGGGGTGCACGCCGATGCCGCGGTCTGCGAGGGCGGACAGCACGTCGGGCGTGAAGTGCAGCCCGGCCGTGGGAGCGGCTGCGGCGCCGAGAGGGCCGGCGAAGATGGTCTGGTAGCGCTCGGTGTCGGAGGGCTCGGCCGAGCGCCCGAGGTACGGCGGCAGCGGGAGCTCTCCGTGGGCTTCCATGCGGCTGGCGACATCGCCGAAGTCGACCGCGAACAGGCCGTCGGGCAGGCGTCCGACGACCGTTGCGGGCGCTCCCGCGACCTCGATCACCTCGCCAGGCGCGAGCCGGCGGGCGTTCTTGATCAGGCAGGGCACGGGCCCGGATCCGGGGGAGAGCACGAGCACCTCGAGCTTCGCGCCCGTCGACCGGTGCCCGCGGAGCCTCGCGGCCATCACCCGGGTGTCGTTCACGACCACCGCGTCGCCCGGCTCCAGCAGCGAGGGGAGGTCGGCGAAGGTGTGGTGGTGCACGCCCCCCGCGCGGGGCACGACGAGCAGGCGCGACGCGTCCCGACGATCGGCGGGGTACCGCGCGATGTTCGCTTCGGGGAGCTCGAAGTCCCAGGCGTCCAGTTCTCGCTCGTGGATGCTCACGACAGCCGGGCCTATCCAGTGGCGTTGTCAGCGGCGGGTCAATAAACGCCCCGGGCTCGGGTGGGGTCTTGACGCACTCGGCGTCGTGCTTCAGTTCGACCGCATCGCTCAACCGAGAGGGCACCCCGTGGGTGGTATCGAGCAATTCATTCCGCTTCTCCTGGTCATCGGGCTGATGTATCTGCTGATCATCCGCCCGCAGAACCAGGAACGCGCTGCCCACGAAGCCCTGCTGGCGTCCCTCACCAAAGACGACCAGGTCGTCACCACCGGGGGGATCTTCGGGAAGGTCCTGAGCGTGTCCACCGAGACCGTGGTGCTCGAGATCGCCGAGAAGACCCGGATCACCCTCGAGAAGAAGTTCGTCGCCCGGCGCATCGAGCCCGGCGTGGCGAAGTAGGAGCCGTCTTGGAAGGCATCACCTGGATCCGACTCGGCACGATTGCGGCGCTCTTCCTGGGCTCCGTGTACGTGCTGCTCCCGACGGCCCTTCAGGGCGACATCGAGGCCCAGCGGTCCGCGGCCGCGAAGGCGGTGGAGACTCCCGACAACCGCCGTCGCTCGGCCGATCTCGAGGTCCTGCTCGAGGCCGCGGACGTCGAGGCCACCATCCCCGTGCTCAAGGCCCGGCTGAAGGCCGCTGGCGTGGCCGTCGACCGTGTGCGCGAGAAAGACGGCCGCATCGCGGTGCTGCTGGGCGCTGGAACCACGGCAGACGCGGTGATCGCGGTGGCCGAGCGCGCCGGGGTCGCGAAGATCTACGCACCCGCGGCCGTGTCGCCCGTTCCCGCCGTCATCCCGGCCGCTCCGGCGGTGCCCGCCGCTCCGGAAGGCCTGTGGTCGGCGCTCTCCGAGGCCGACTCGCGCAACCTGGGCTGGTGGAGCGAGAACCTCGACGACTGGTACGCCGCGCCGGTGCCCGCGGGCATCGACGACCTCGGGCTGTCCGTGAAGTCGCTGAACGGCAGCGAGATCGCGGTGTCGGGTCCGCTCCCCGAAGGCGTGCCGTTCGGCATCGTGGCGGTCGACGCGAAGATGGTCGGGCTCGTGTTCCCGGCGGGCGCCGCGCATCGCTTCGAGCCGCTCGTCACCCAGGTGAAGACCTCGGGAGGCGTGCAGTACCTCGCTGATCAGGAGTCCATCGGCCTTCTGGCCGCGGGCGGGCTCCCGGGTCCGGTCACGGTGGTCGCCGAAGACGCCGCCGACGAGCAGGCCGACGAGAAGCCGGCCGAGGTGGTCGAGAGCAGCGTTCCGTCGTGGCTGCTCGACCTCCTCCCGAACACGGCCATCAACCTCGGTCTCGACCTCCAGGGCGGCCTCGACCTCACCCTGCAGGTGGAGCTCGAAGACGCCGTGATGTCTCAGGTGGCCCGCGACGCCACCGCGTTCAAGGAGCTCGCGGTCCGCAACAACGTCGAGATCGCGAGCGTCCGGAAAGACAAGATCGAGCCGCTCATCTGGTTCGAGATTCCCGACGACCGCGTCGACGAGATCCGCAACTTCCTGCTCGAGACGAGCCGCGACTACGTCTACTCGCGCAAGAGCGACGACGGCCGGCACGGCTGGATGATGACCGACGCGCGCCAGGAGAAGGTGCAGGTCGAAGCGGTCGAGCAGGTGCTGGAGACGCTCCGCAAGCGCGTCGATGCCACGGGCGTGAAGGAGCCCAGCATCGTGAAGAAGGGTGGCGGGCGCATCAACGTGCAGCTTCCGGGCGCGGTCGACCTCCAGGAGGCCATCGCGGCCATCGGGACCACCGCGGTGCTCGAGTTCCGCATGGTCGACCCCAAGTTCGACCAGGCCGTGCTGTCCGACATCATCGGTGCGGCCGAGGATGCCCTCACGCCCGACCAGTTCCTCGACGACGACTTCGTGAACAACTGGCTGTGGTCCACGAAGCGGCTCGAGGAAGACCGCATCGTGCTCTGGCACTACGAAGAGACGACCGACGGGATGCAGCGCATCACGTACCGTCAGGGCGACCGCGAAGGGCCCCTCGTGCTCATGAACGAGGTGGTGCTCACGGGGAACGACGTGAACGACGCGTCCGTCGGGTACGACCAGAACAACATCCCGTACGTGGCCCTGAACTTCAAGCCGCGCGGGTCCCAGGTGTTCTGCGACCTCACGACGAAGCACGTGAAGGAGCGGTTCGCCATCATCCTCGACCACCAGATCCGGTCGGCTCCGTCGATTCGGGAGCGCATCTGCGGCGGTCGCGCGTCCATCGAGATGGGCAGCTCGCTCGACGCCATCAGCGACGCGCAGACCCTCGCGCTCGTGCTCCGCACGGGCTCGCTCGACGCGCCGGTCACCATCGGCGAGGTCCGTCAGGTCGGCGCCCAGCTCGGGCACGACTCCATCCGCTCCGGCTCCATCGCGAGTGTCGCGGGCGGCGTCGTGGTGCTCCTGTTCATGGGCGTGTGGTACCGCCGGGCGGGGATGCTCGCGAACCTCGCGCTGTGCCTGAACGTCATCCTCGTGGTCGCTTCGCTCGCGCTGTTCGGCGCCACGCTCACGCTGCCGGGCATCGCCGGCATCGCGCTCACCATCGGGATGGCCGTCGACGCGAACATCATCATCTTCGAGCGCATCCGGGAGGAGCTCGCTCTGGGCGTGCACCCACGGAAGGCCGTCGACGTGGGCTTCGACAAGGGTCTCGTCGCCATCCTCGACGCGAACATCACGACCGCCATCGCAGGCATCGTGCTGTTCTCCTACGGCACGGGGCCCATCAAGGGCTTCGCGGTCACGCTGCTCATCGGCATCGTGACCACGCTCATCACCGCGCTCTTCGTCACGCGCACGCTCATGGAGCTCGTCACCCGCAGCTCCAGCGCGCGCATCACCATCTGAGGCCGTCGTGGACTTCATCAAGAACAAGCTCACGAACACGAACATCGACTTCGTCGGCTGGCGCTACATCGCCGGTGCGGTCTCGTCCCTCATGGTGATCGCGAGCTGGATCGCGTTCTTCGCCATCGGGCCGAACTTCGGCATCGACTTCACGGGCGGCACCGAGATCCACCTGCAGTTCGAGGACCAGGTCCCGATCAGCGAGGTCCGGCAGGCGCTGTCTGCGCTCCAGGTGTCGAACGACGCCGTGCAGCAGGTCGGCACCGCCGCCGACCGCGAGTTCAAGATCCGCATCCAGGACCCCGAGTTCGGCTCGAAGGAGATCCGGGCGAACGTCGAGAACCGTCTTCGCGAGAAGTTCGGGGCCGACTGGATCAAGTCGACCGACTTCAACGCGGAGGTCGGCGCGCGCCTCACGGTCACGTACAACGGTGAAGACGTGAGCGTGACGCAGGTGAAGCAGGCGCTCGAGGGCATGAGCGTCGCGAACGTGTCGACCGGACGCGAGGAGAAGCAGGTCATCGTCGTGCTCCCGGGTCTCGCGCAGGAGATCAAGAAGGAGATCACCACGGCGATGGGCGACAAGAAGTTCGAGGTGCTCGCCATCGACGCCGTCGGCCCGAAGGTCGGTGCCGACCTGCAGAAGCAGGGCTTCGTCAGCGTGGCCGCGACCCTCGGGCTCGTGCTGCTCTACGTGGCGTTCCGCTTCGACATCGGGTTCGCGCCGGGCGCCGTCATCGCGCTCTTCCACGACGTGTCCGTCACCGTCGGCATCTTCGTGCTCATGCAGCTCGAGTTCAACCTGCCGATGATCGGCGCTCTGCTCACCATCGTCGGGTACTCGCTGAACGACACCATCGTCATCTACGACCGCATCCGGGAGAACCAGGATCGGTACCGAAGAAAAGAGACGAAAGACCTCATCAACACGTCGATCAACGAGACGCTGTCGCGCACCCTCGCGACCTCGCTCACGACGATGATGGCCATCCTGATGTTCCTGTTCATCGGCGGGCCGGTCATCCAGAACTTCGCGTTCGCGATGTTCCTGGGCATCATCTTCGGTACGTACTCCACGATCTACGTCGCTTCGCCCATGATCCTCGTGATGGAGGACGTGAAGCCGTGGCTGTCGAAGCTCATCGCCATCCAGCCCGCGAAGGCCGCTGGCGAGGAGGAGATCGACCCCGCGATGTCGGAGTCCGAGAAGCGCCGTCGCGAGCGGGAGCGAGACCGCAACGACCAGGGCGGGAACCCGCCGGGAGCGAATCCCAGCGGCGCACTCTGACCGTTCCTCGGAGGGATCGATGGTACTGGCGTCACTCCTGACGGCTCTCGCCGGGAATGTGTACATCAACAACGTCCGGGTGGAGCCGAGCGACCTCGCTGGGCTCGAGCTCAAGTCGGTGAACGTCCGCACCGACGTCGACGGGAACGTGTGGATCGACGCGCCCGGCTACACCGTACGGCCGGTGCTCCCCGAGGGGTCCTCCATCCCGAAGCCCGTCCCGACGGCTCCGGTGCCCGTCCCGTCCGCGGTGCCCGCCCCCGGCCCGGTCCCCGGAGTCGGTCTCACGCCCGCCACGGCAGGGGTGGTCCCGCCCGGCCAGTGGTGGCTCTACGTCGACGACGACGGCTCCAGCGGCCACACGATCGACGTGTCCATCAATGGCGTGCTCGTCACCACCGTGCGCTCGGGGCAGGCCGGTCCGGTCATCCTGGACGTGGGCAAGTGGCTCCAGCCCGGGTCGAACGCCATCGCGTGCGACGCGGTCTCCACGGCGCCCACGGGAGGCCCGCTGTACGTGTACATCGGCCGTGGGCGGGACAACAACGGTACGGTCGACATGGGCTCGCCCGACGTCCAGTTCGGCGTCGGCCGCTCGCGCTCCGGAGGCACCCGCCGGAGCTTCTCACTCGAGGTGACGCAATGACGCCCCGGCAGCATCGGGCCTACGTGCTCGATACGAACGTCCTCCTGTACGACCCGAGGGCGATCTTCGTCTTCCACGAGCACGACATCATCATCCCGATGACCGTCATCGAGGAGATCGATCGCTTCAAGAAGGACGTCAACGAGACCGGGCGGAACGCGCGGCAGGTGAGCCGCTACCTCGACGATCTGCGGCTGAAGGGCTCGCTGAAGGACGGCGTCGAGCTCGACGGCGGGGGACGCCTGCGCGTCGACTACGGGCCCGCGGACGGGAAGGAGGAGATCTCCTGGGGTCCGGACTCCGCCGACAACCGCATCCTCGCGACCGCCATGCGGTACGACCGGAACCCGAAGCGTGCCTGCCTCATCACGCGCGACACGAACATGCGCCTCAAGTCCGACGCGCTGGGCGTGCCGGCGGAGGACTACCAGAACGCGCACATCGAGGTCGACGAGCAGTACACCGGCATGGTGCAGCGCACCGTTCCGGCCGCGACCATCGACGCGCTGTACGCGAACGGGTCCGTGCCGCTCGAGGGTCACGAGTCGTGCTACCCGCACCAGTTCCTGCTGCTCGTCGCCGAGGAGTCGAGCGGGAAGACCGCCATGGCGCGCGTCGACCACCGCCGGTCGAAGGTGCGGCTGGTCGGGCGCCACAAGGAAGGTGTGTGGGGCATCTTCGCCCGGAACAAGGAGCAGCTGTTCGCGCTCGACCTGCTGCTCGACGACAGCGTGCAGCTCGTCACGATCAACGGCGTCGCGGGCACCGGGAAGACCCTGCTCGCCATCGCGGCCGGGCTCAAGCAGGTCGCGGACGACGGGCGCTACCGCAAGCTCCTCGTGAGCCGTCCGATCTTCCCGCTCGGTCGCGACATCGGCTTCCTGCCGGGCGACATCGAGCAGAAGCTGAATCCGTGGATGAAGCCCATCTTCGACAACCTGGAGCTGTTGTTCAGCACGCGCCAGGAGAAGGGGAACAACCACCGCACGCCCGAGCCCGAGTATCAGTACCTGCTCGACCAGAAGATCATCGAGGTTGAGCCGCTCACGTACATCCGCGGCCGGTCCATCCCGAAGCAGTTCCTCATCGTCGACGAAGCGCAGAACCTCACGCCGCACGAGGTGAAGACGGTGCTCACGCGCGCGGGGGAGGGCACGAAGGTCGTGATGACCGGCGACCCCTACCAGATCGACAATCCCTACGTCGACGCGATGTCCAACGGCCTCACGTACACCATCGAGCGTTTCAAGCGGAGCGAGGTCAGCGGCCACGTCACCCTGCGGAAGGGAGAGCGCAGCGAGCTCGCCGAGCTGGCCGCCGAGCTCCTGTAGGCGCCATGGAGAACCAGCTCGAGGGGCGGAACCCGATCCTGGAGTGCCTGCAGCGCGGCAAGCGCACGCTCCACCACGTGTGGGTCGACGACCACGCGAAGCCGGAGCGGCGCCTCGAGACCATCGTGACGATGGCCCGGGAGCGCGGGGTGCGGGTCGACCTCGTGCCCCGACGGGAGCTCGACCGTCGCGCCGAAGGTCGCGTGCACAACGGGATCATCGCGCGCGTCGACCCGCCGCGCACGTGGAAGACGGGCGATCTGCTCGATCACATCGCGGATCGCGTGCCGTTCCTGCTGCTCTGCGACGAGCTCACGTACGAGCACAACCTGGGCGCCATCCTGCGGAGCGCGCTCGGCTTCGGGGTCGACGGGCTGTTCCTGCCGACGAAGCGGGGAGCCCAGCTGTCGCCGGTCGTGCAGCGGGTCGCCATGGGGGCCGTGGAAGACGTGCCCATCGTGCGCGAGAGCCCGTACGCCGCGCTGAAGCTGATCCAGAAGGCCGGGATCCCCGTGTGGGGTGCCGACATGTCGGGCCGTCCGGCCGACCGTGTCGATCTGACGGGTCCGGTCGCGTTCGTGATGGGCGGCGAGGGGCGCGGGCTGTCCGACGGGATCCGCAAGCGCTGCGACGGCGTCGTGTCGATCCCGCTGCACGGCGGCCTGGAGTCGCTGAACGTCAGCGTGGCGGCCGCGCTCCTGATGTACGAGAAGCGCCGACAGGACCGCACGGGCGCCCCCTGAGGGCTCCGGATCAGTCGAGCCCGCGACTCAGGTCTTCTTGCGCGCGCCGACAGCGCTTCCGGATCTTCCGGAGGCGGCGCGGCGAGGTCTTCCGCTTGGCGAACCGGCGGAGGCGTCGCTCGAGCGGGGAGAGCAGCTCCTCGAGGTGCGCGGCCGCGTCGGTGGTGATGCCATCGCGGATGACCTGCTGCTGCACGGCTTCGAGAGCGGCGGCGAGCTTCTGGAGCTGACGCCGGGCGCGCTTGTGGGGCCGGGACTTCGCCTCGCGGGTGTGCTCGCGGCCCCGGAGCACGAGCTCGAGGGTCTTCTCGATGCGGCGGGCGGCATCGAGGCCCCGCTTGCGACGGCCGCTCCGCTTCTCTTCGGCCGCCGCGTGCTTGCGCTTGGACTTCGCGTGCTCGTCGGGAGTGCCCGCGGCTTCGACGGGCTCGATGGACGCGGGTTCGGGCTCGGAGACCGCCGGTTCCTGCGGCGCGACGGCTTCAGGCTCGAGGCCGGGCACGTCGGGCACCTCGGGCGGGGCTCCCGCGGGACCGGATGGACCGGGGTGCGCCAGGAGGTCGGCCGCTGCGGCCTGGGCGCGCGACACGACCGCGGCGTTGAAGCCCGGGAGGCCCGCCAGCGTGGACGCGTCTGCGCTCACGAGGGCCTCGAGCGTCGTGACACCGGCCTCGGCGAGGCGGGTGATGCGCATGGGCCCGATGCCGGGCAGGCGGTGGGCGTCGAGTGCGTTTTCGGACATGCCGTGAATGCTACACCGTGGAGGTCGGAATCGGTGTGCGGTAGCCGTCTGGAACGGCCGAGACCGGAGGCTCTCGGCACGGTCACGGACTGCGGTAGCGCGACGATTCGCCAACCGACCGAGGAACGTGGGAGGATGGAGGCCGAGATTCGGCCGGAGATCCAGGGGTGCGCCGCGGATGCGACCTCAGCGGTGACCGTCGATGTGGAAGCGGCTGAGCACCGCGGGCGTCGGGTCTTCCGCGAACGCGCGTCGCACCGACTCTGCCGGGCTCTCCCCGCGCTCGATCAGCGAGACGAGCGGCGCGAGCCACTTGCGGTCGCCAGGACGGCAGCGGTCGAGCGAGGCGCCCGCGATGTCGACGAGCTTCTCGGCCCAGGTGGCGAGCCGAACACCGCCGATCTCTCCACGGAGCCCGCTGCGGCAGGCGATCTCGAACCGGGCGTCCTTGTCGCCATGCGACACGAACTCCGCGGTGAGGGCTTCTGCCTCGTCGCGCGCCTGGCCGCAGTAGAACAGCCCCTCGAACAGCGCCGTGAACGCCATGGCGAGCGGACGGCCCACACAGTCGGCGCCGCGCACCTCGATGGTCTGCTTGATGCGGACCTCGGGGAACACGCTCGTGAGGTGGAGGTCCCAGTCGTCGGTGGTGGGCGGATCGACCGGATCCGTGAGCCAGTCGCGGAAGGTGCGCCCGTGCGCCCAGTGGTACGTGCCGTTCCGCTTGATGAACATCATCGGCACGTCGAGCAGGTAGTCGACCCAGCGCTCGAACGTGAAGTCGGTCGCGGCTTCGGGGAAGCCCGTGCGGCGGGGATCCGTCTGCGTCCAGATGTGGCCGCGGAAGCTCGCCCAGCCCGAGTCGACGCCCTCCGCGATGGGGGAGTTCGCGAACATCGCCGTGGTGAGCGGCCCGAGCCCGATGGCGAGCCGCACCTTGCGCGCGCAGTCGGCCTCGTCGCGGAAGTCGTAGGACGCCTGCGTGGCGCACGTGCCCTTCATCATGTGGTGTGCGAGCTTGCCCGTCTCGGCGAGGTGCTCGCGCATCACCGAGTAGCGGCCCTTCGGCACCCAGGGGATGTCGGGGATGCGGGCGAACGGCGTGAAGCCCAGCGCCACCTGCCGGTAGCCCGTGCCCTCGAGCAGCTCGTCGACCTCGGCGTTGAAGCGCGCGAGCTCGGCATCGACGCCGGACACGTCGCTCCAGGGAGCCCCCGACAGCTCGAACTGCCCGCCGGGCTCGAGGGTGATCTGCCCTCCGTCCTTCGACATCGCGATGGGGAACTCACCCTCCATCGTGGGCGTCCACCCACGGTCGCCGAACCGGAGCATCAGCCAGCGGACGCCGGGCTCGCCGTAGTAGGGGAGCGGGAAGCCGTCGGGACCGAGGAGGTGGCGCTCGAACTCTGCGCCGA
This sequence comes from Myxococcota bacterium, assembly GCA_041389565.1. Taxonomy (GTDB): domain Bacteria; phylum Myxococcota_A; class UBA796; order UBA796; genus JACKEQ01. Next base: position 95,678 of record JAWKRP010000012.1, on the reverse strand, counting down.
CCCTCCACTGGGAGTCGGGCTTTCCGTAGGACTGGTAGGCCTGGATCAGACCGTCGCGCGTGAGTTGCATCGACTCCACCTACAACGCGTCGTGCCGTCGTCAACAAAGTCGCGCGTTACGATGGGGGCACCCTGGAGCACCCATGGTCGCGCGAATCGTCCCGCTCGTCGTCCTCGCTGCCTGCACGCCGCGCCTCTACACGTCCGGTGGAACCGACACCGAGTGGTCGTGGGAGGCCCCCGCGAACGACTGGCCGACCGCCGCGCCGCCCGAGGGCACCCGGGGTCAGGGGCTCAGCGTGGGACAGACTGTCCCGGATCTGCGCCTCGCCGACCAGTTCGGGAACGAGGTCTCGCTGTGGCAGTTCCACGGCCGCGTGGTGCTCGTCGACATCAGCACGATGTGGTGCGCTCCGTGCCAGGAGCTCGCGAACAGCACCGAGTCCACGCAGCAGCGCTTCGGGGCCGACGAGTTCGTGTACACCACGGTCCTCCAGGAGAACGTGGAGTCGCAGCCGCCCACGACCGACGACCTGAACGTGTGGGCCGACTTCTTCGGGATCACGGCGCCCGTGCTCGCGGATGGCGAGAAGATCACCGGATCGGCCGTCCAGAACGGGCAGTATCCGGCGTTGCTGCTCATCGGCCCCGATCTGGTCGTGCACGAGCGGATCAACCCGGTCGACGAAGCCACGGTGGATGCCGCGATCGAAGAGCTACTCGGCGGCTGACCGCTCGACGATGTGGAAGCCGTAGGGCGTCTCGACCACCCCGCTGACCTCGCCGGGCTGGAGCCCGAACGCGGCGTCTTCGAAGTCGGGCACCATCTGTCCGCGTGAGATCACGCCGAGATCTCCACCACGCGGGGCCGAGCTGTCTTCGCTGGCCTCCTTCGCGACCGCTCCGAACGCCTCGCCGGCATCGAGTCGGGCCTTCAGGGAGGCGGCCAGCGCGCGGGCCTCGTCGCGCGACCGGGTGGAGGTCGACTGCAGAGCCCCCGAGAACCCCACCAGGATGTGCGCCACGCGCACCTGCTCGACGGGCTCGCGCATCACGACGTGCCATCCGAAGGGCGTGCGCACAATCGGCCCGATCTGGCCGGGCTGGACGGAGGCCACGGCCCGCTCGAAGTCGGGCACCATGGTGCCGGTGAGCCACGTTCCGAGGCGCCCACCGCGGGCCGCCGAAGGGCCGTCGGACGACTCCCGTGCGAGCCGGGCGAACGACTCGGGCGTGGCTTCCCGCTGCAGGCGCTCGGCGAGGGCCTTCGCTTCGCTCTCGGTGCGCGTGACGGTGGGAGGTGCGTCGACCGCGCCCTTCCACGCGACGAGGATGTGCGACCCGGCGTAGCGGGGCTCCGTGGGCGCGGGCCAGTCGGGCGCGGGAGGAGGCGGGTCGCCCGCGGGATCGATGGTGGGTTCCGGACCGGGGCTCGCAGGATCTGGGGTCTGCGCGCAGGCGAGGACGAGAATGGCCCAGGTGAGCATCACCGCGGGGACCTCCGGGACGTGACGCCCGCGAGGTGGCTCGTGGGCGGCTCCCTGGCATAGCATGGCGCCATGCTCGGCCTGCTCCAGATCGCCCTCGCGGCACCCCCAGGGCTCGATCGGACCGTGCTCGTGGAGCAGGGCAGCGCGAGCTGTGCGGGCGTGATCATCGACGAGCACGGGCTCGTGGCGACGGCGTACCACTGCGTGGCCCCGGGCGGACGCCCGCGGGTGCGCATGCGCGACGGAACCCGTGCGATCGGCCGTGTGCGCGGGGTCGATCGCGCGCGCGACCTCGCTCTGCTCGAGGTGCCGGGGTTCGCGGGCGCTCCCTTCGTGTCGCTCGCCGACGCCATGCCGGAACCCGGCGATGCCGTGGAGGTGTACGGGCACCCGTTCGGAGCGCTGCTGCCGGGGGGATTCCTGTCGGGCACGCTGCGGTGGTCGCTGTCGGCGGGCGTCGTGTCGGCCGTGGGCGATCGCGCGCTGCAGATCACGGCGCCCGTGAACCCCGGAAACTCCGGCGGCCCGGTGGTGAACGAAGACGGCGAGCTCGTCGCGATCGTGAGCCGGCGGCTGTCGGGCGAGGGCATGGGGTTCGCGGGCCGGGCAGATGCACTGGAGCCCCTGATCGACGGGCCGGTTCGCAGGCTCGGTCCGCTGGGGGGCACCGTCGCGGCCGAGGTGGTCGTGCAGGCGAACGGGGTCGCCGCGCTGCCCATCTCGGTGGGAGGGAGGTTGGAGGTCGCGATCCGGGATCGCGTGGTGCTGTCGGGCTCCGCCGCAGCGCCGATCGGCGCACGCTGGCAGGCCGTGCAGTTCGAGCAGAGCGAGCACGAGCCGTTCGAGGCCCGCGGAGCGCTCCGTCAGCGGTTCGGGCGCGGCCCGTGGACGCTCCGGCTGGACGCCTGGGGCGGGATCGGCGTGATCGAGACGGTGCACGTGGGCTCTCCGGAGCCGACCGACCTCGTGCGCTCGTCGCGCTCGGCTCCGATGGTCGGAGGGCGCGTGTCGGTGCGCAACGTGGCGCTCGACTACGGGGTGGCGATCGACGACGTGCCGTTCGTGCGGATGCAGGCGATCTGGCGCTGGCCGGGCGTTCTGTTCGTGCTGTAGGACGAGCGCGCTGGCTAGAACATCCCGAGCTCGAGCCGGGCCTCTTCGGTCATCAGATCCGGCGACCACGGAGGATCGAACACCACATCGACATCCACGCGCTCCACGCCCGGGATCGCGCGCACGGTGGCCTCCACGTCGTCGGCGAGCACCTGTCCCATGCCGCAGCCCGGTGCGGTGAGCGTCATCTCGACGCTGATGGCCTTCTTCGCGTTGTCGAGGTCTTCGAGGTGCAGGCGGTAGATCAGGCCGAGATCGACGATGTTCACGGGGATCTCGGGATCGAAGCACTGCCGCAGCCGCTCCCACACGAGATCCTCGGTGACCTCGACGTCCTCCTCCTCGACGGCATCGACGCCGCTCACGTCCTTCCCGAGCGCGTCGCCATCGGCGGCCGCCACGCGGACCAGCCGGCCCGTGTCGAGCTGGACGGTCCAGTTGCCGCCGAGCACCTGCGTGATGTGACCCCGGGTGCCGACCAGCGCGGTGATCGCGTAGCCATCGGGGATGAGGATGACCTCGCAGTCACGCTCGAACGTGACCGGTTCCATCATGTGCATGGGGGTCCCTAAACAGGAACGGGGCCCGTTGCACCTAATCGTTCGATGAACGAGGACGCAGCGGGCCCCGAGCGCTTCCCGGAGGAAGAAGGGGTCTTCCCTGAGGAAGAAATGGAGTGGAGCCGAGAATCGGACTTGAACCGACGACCTGCTGATTACGAATCAGCTGCTCTACCGACTGAGCTACCTCGGCCCGGCAGCCCATGGCTAATTCAGCGTGCAGCGAGTGACAAGTCAGCGGGACACGGACGGGCTACATTCCCGGCACCACCATGATCCGCGCGCTCACCACCCTCGCCGGCATCTTCGCATGCTCCGCCGCAATCGCCGCGGAACCCGTCGTCGTGCCCGAGTTCTCCTTCGACACCAACGAGAACTTCGCGCTGTCGGTGATGCTGCAGGCCCAGGTGGTCGATGGGCTGATCGAGGCCGGGCACATCGTGCTGGATCACGGGGTCGTGGCCCGTGAGGTCGGCGATGCCGCGGTGGATCGCTGCATGGAGAGCCCCTCGTGCCCGCAGAACATCCTGCCCCGCCTGCCCGCGCAGGTGGCGGTGGTGGTGAAGATCGCGCGTGAAGGGGCGGCGCTCGTGGGGCACGTCGAGCTCTGGGAGCAGAGCCGTACGTCCGCGATGGAGGTCCGCGACATCCCGATCGCCCCTGGCAACGAGCACCTGTTCGTGGCCGAGGTGTCGCAGGCCACCTCCGAGCTGCTCGCCCGGCTCCCGCCGAGCACGAACGAGAGCCTGATGGCCGCGGCCCGGATGATCAGCGGGCAGAGCGCGTCCGCGGGCGGGCCCGTGGCGCCTCAGCCGCAGCCGGTCGCTCCGCAGCCCGTGATGCCGCAGCCCTCGCTCGCGCCCGTGATCACGCCGGTCGATCCTCGGCCGATCGCTCCGGTCCCACAGCCGGCATACCCGCAGCCCGCCTATCCGCAGCCCGGGTACCCGCAGCCGCAGCCGTACCCCCAGACGAGCTACCCGCAGCCGGGGGTTCCGCAGCCCTACGGCCAGCCGGGCCCGGTCCAGCCGGTTCCCGGGCAGCCGGGTCCCGCGTTCGTCGATCTCGATGGCGGCACCAAGAAAGACCGCTCGCACAAAGGGCCCACGCCCGGTCGGGCGAACTCGGCGGTCGACTACGGCCAGACCGACATCCGGAAGGCCCTCGAGGGCACCGGGCTTCGCTATCGGCACGTGCTGGGCGCCGAAGGGAACCTCCGGAAGAGCGGGATGGATCCGCGCGACTGGCTCTACAAGGCGACACCGCACTCCGGTCGCCTGGTGTTCGAGCCCCGCGTGGGCATCGGCATCGGGGATACCGACCGTCAGGCCGACGTGCGCGTCGAGATCACCGACGGCAACAAGACGGGGGAGTGGTACCAGGAGGGTCCGCTGCCCGGTCGGCGCGTCCGTGGCGGGCTGTTCGTGGGGTACGCACCCGTCGCCTACTTCGATCTCGGCGTGATGGCGGGCCTCCAGTACGGCAAGCGCTACTTCACGACCGGGTACTACCGGCGGATCGGCGCCAACACCGACGAAGCCGCGAGCGACCTGCTGAGCGTCGACGCGATCCAGTTCATCGTGCAGCCCAGGGCGCGGGCGTACATCGTGCCGACGGGGCCGGCGAAGCCGTTCCTGTTCGTGGGCGGCGACTTCCGCATGTTCGACAACTACCAGATCGCCCAGCCCGCCGACGTGACGTACCCCGTGCCCGTGGGCGGCGTGGTTCCGGGGGCCGTGGGCGGCGGTGGCCTGCTGATCGACCCGAGCCCGATCGTGGGGTTCTTCGTGGAAGGGTCGTACATCCGGCACTTCGGCCTGCGTGCAGCCGCGGCCGACTACCTCACCTGGGAGCACACCAAGCCGCCCCCGCCGAGCGGCTCGGAATCCACGATCAGCATCGTGGGGGGCGTGCAGTTCCGGCTCTGATCCGGGCCAGCACATCGGGTGCGAGGCCGAGGGACGCGGGCTCCAGGATTCCGTCGAGCCGGCCTTCCTGCTCGCCGTCGGGAATCTCGATGCGGCTCAGGCACTTCCGGAGCGGTGGATCGATCCGCATCTCCGACAGGCACGGCCCGACGGGAGGGTTGGGAGCCGGGCTCGGCGGGCGCACGACCGAAAGGCACGGAGGGCGTACCGGTGGAGGGGGCTGGGGGACGGGCGACAGGCACGGGCCGACCTCCGGGGGCACCGACAGGCACGGGCCGACGGGAGGGAGGTCGGGCGAGCCGCGAACCCCCGTGTCGATCGCGCTGAGACACGGGAGCACCTCCGGCGTCGGGCGCGCCTCGTCCTCGCCGCCATCGCGGAACAGGCCACCCACGAGGGGTAGATCCGCGGGATCGCAGCCGTCCACACAGGCGCTCAGGCCGAGCGCGGCGATCACGGCGGGGGGCAGGCGTGGCATCGCGGGCTCCGGGGGCCGACGCGCGCGGTGCGCGGCGACATCGCGGGATCGTATCAGAGGCGGCGCTCGATGGTCCCCGGCCACGGGGCGTCCCGGGCGGGTGCTTGTGTCGGGCGGCTCGCGGGTGCTATCCCTTCGGTCCACCTAGGCTCGCACACCCAGGGGATGGAGGTGGTGCGGGACAACACCGTGGCGGATGCGCCCGGTCTGGATGGGTCGTGGCAGGAAAGGACAAAGAAGAGTTCACCGACCTCGAGGCCGATTTCTTCGGGAACGAGGACCTGGACTGGCTGGACGACGACGACTCCGAGGTCGTCCAGAAGAAGCAGCGCCGGGCTGCGCAGCTCGACGTCGCTCCTCCCGACGCCCCGCCGGTGAAGGGCGGGAAGCCGAAGACGCCGAAGGGGGCCCTCCCCGTCGCACCACCGCCGCCGCCCCCGTTCGCGGGCGATGCCTCCGGGAGCGTCGTTCCGCGCGACCAGAAAGAGGCCGACTGGGCGAAGAAGGTCACGCCCGCGCCGACGGATCCACGCCAGCTCGCGAACGCGAAGACGCTGGTGTTCTCGCAGGTCCCCACGCTGCCTCCGGTCGACCCCGACGAGGAGGTCACGATGGCCGACGGCATCCGGATGTCCGGGCCGCCCTCCGAGCTGCCCGAAGACGACCTCCCCACCGCCCAGGTCGACCGTCCGCCGGCCCCTCCTGCCGATGTGCCGGCAGAGCTGATGGGCGAGGCGCCAGTGGGGTCGTCGGCACCCAGCCGTCCCGCGCCTCCACCGGAGCCCGAGCCCGAGCCTGAACCCGAGGCCGTCTCCGAGCCCGTCGTCGCTGCGGAACCCCCGGTGAAGACGAGGGATCCGGAGCCTCACGGGGCGCCCGCGCCCCCCGTGGTCGTGCACACCGAGCCCCCGCCCGTGCGTGAGGCGCCGTCTCCGCCCAGCGCTGGCCTGCAGGCGCTCCCCGACCTCGACGACGCTGCAGAGGGCGTGTTCGCCGACGATCCCACGGGCGACGTGCCGCTCGTACGCACCAAGGATCCCACGCCCATCCGAATGGAGGTGCCCGAGCGCGAGACGCTGGTGCCCCCGTCGTTCAGCCCGCCCATCCAGCCTCGAGCCACGCTCCCGCCCTTCGGCCAGACCGACTCCGACTCGTCCTGGCGCGAGATGGCGACGTCCCTGATGAACGAGGCGGCCGTGGTCACGCCGGAGGTGCGCGCCGAGCTGCTGTTCCGAGCGGGCTGGATCTACCACCACAAGCTCGTCGACATGTACGGCGCCGAGTCGCTCTACCGGGACGCTCTGAACGCCGGGAGCCGGAACCCCACGCTCCTGCGCGAGCTGGCCGACGTGTCGGTCGAGCTGAACCGGTGGAACGACACCGCGGAGTTGCTCCAGGAGCGGGCCGGGATGCTCGATGGCATCGCGGCTGCGGAGTCCCTGCGCGAGTCGGCGGTCATCCACCTCCGCAAGCTCCAGAACCCCGGCGCGGGCGTGGGTCTGCTGTGGGACTCCCTCGAGGCGAACCCCGAAGACTACGCGTCGCTCGTGCTGCTCCGCGAGCACCTCTCCGACGTCCAGCCCGAGCGCGCTCAGGTGCTGGGTCGCCTGGCGAAGCTCTCGGATGGCGCGGTCGCCGCGGAGGCCCTCTACGAACAGGGCCGCCTGCTCGAGCAGTCCGACGAGGCGGAGGCGATCGAGGCCTACCACGACGCCCTGCTCGCGTACCCCCTGCACGGTCCGTCGTTCCTGGCGCTGGAGTCGGTGTTCGAGAAGCGCGGGGATCACGGCCCGCTCGGCGAGCTGTACGCGAACGAGGCCCAGGGGGGCGGGGCGGGCGCAGGGTGGTGGTCCATCCTGGCCGGCCGGCACTTCCTCGAAGCTGGTCGCACCGCCGAGGGCGAGGAGGCCTTCGCGTCCGCCGCGGCAGCCGGGTGGGACTTCGCGTTCCGTGAGCGTCAGGCGCGCCTGTTCAGGGTCGGTGCGTGGAAGGAGCTCGCGCAGTCCCTGCAGGACGAGATCGGGCGGACGGAAGGGGCCGAGAAGGCGTTCCTCCTGTTCCGGCTCGGGTGGGTCCGCGAGCGACACCTGTCCGACCTCGACGGAGCGCTCGCGGCGTACCGCGAAGCAGCCCAGGTCGACCCCAAGGCCCTCCCGGCCGCGGATGCCGCGCGCCGTGTGCTCCGGCAGAAGGGAGACTCCGCGGCGCTGCTGTCCTGGCTCGAAGCGCGCCTCGAGGGCGTGAGCGAGCCCGCGGCACGGAAGTCGTTGCTGTACCGCCTCGCCGAGACGGCCGAAGACGCGGGTGACTACGAAGCCGCCGTGCGGTGGTACGGCGCGGTCGTCGAGAACGACAGCGAGAGCGCGGCGGGCTTGGCGGGCCTGTCCCGGTCGCTCACCCGCACGGGCGGGTACGCGGAGCTCCAGCAGGTGTACCTGCGCCGTGCCGAGCTCGCGGCGAGCCCCGACCTCAAGGCGCACTTCCTGTTCCGGTCGGGAACCGTCGGTCAGTCGTCGGTGCTCGACGTCGACGCGTCGGTGTACGCGCACCGGAAGGCGCTCGAGCACGTGCCCGATCACCTCGCTTCGCTCGAGGAGATCATCCCCCTGCTGGCGGCACGCGGCGACTGGGACGAAGCGGGCGCGCTGCTCCGCGCGGCTGCCGAGTGCACGGCCGACCGGCAGCTCAAGCTCATCCTGTTCTACCGGGCGGGCCGGATCTACGCTCAGCACACATCCGATGTCGCGGCCACCCGAGACTGTCTGCAGTCGTGCATCGATCTCGACGCCGACTTCGAGCCCGCGCTCCAGCTCGGCCTCGATCTGTCCGCAGCAGCGGGCGACACCGCGCGTGTGTGCACGGGGTACCGCAGCCAGGCGGCACGGGCGTCGGATCCGGCCGTGCGCGACTGGTCGTGGTTCGCGAGCGCCGTGATGGCCGGGCTGTCGACGAACGATGCCCGGGGCGACCTCCGGATGCTGCTGCAGGCCAATCCGCAGCACGTCGGAGCCCGCAGCGCCTGGGAGACCGTCGTGATCGCCAGCGACGACTTCGATGCGCTCACGGATCTCTGCCGGAGCGCGCTCGTCGGTCCGCCGACCACCGTGAGCGCGCGCAGCGCGGTGCGGCTCGCGGAGATCCTGGTCCGTCGCGATCGCACGGAAGACGCGGCTGCCGTGCTGGCGGATCTCGCCACCATGCAGGTCGACGATCGTCCGCTGCATCCTGCGGCCCGTCTGGCCCGCAAGGCGAACGCGCTCGACGCCACGGCTGCGCTCCTGTCCGCGATGGGGGAGGGCTGGGCCGAGCTCGAGCGCGCGGCGTTGCTCTCGCGCCGTCGCCGGGATCGCGATGCTTCGCGATCCGTGATCGCCCAGCAGCTCGAGGTGCAGCCCGACGATCTCGCGACGGCACTGGTCGCCACGCGGATCGGTCTGGCTGCCGACGATCGCGAGCTGATGGCGATCGGCCAGGAACGGCTGGCCCGCACGGGATCCTCGAACGCGATGCGCACGGCGAACGCGATCTGGGCGGCGGGGCTGCTCGAGGATCTCGACCGGCGCTCGGAGGCCCGCGACATGTTCGGGCTCGCGCTGCAGAGCTGTCCCGACTCCGCGGCCGCTGCAACCGGCCTGTTCCGATGCCTGGTGGCCGACCGCGACGCTGCTGGCATCCGGGCGCTGGCGGAGTCCACGCGATCGCTCGATCCGCACATGGTCGCGGCGGCGCTGTCGCTGGCGGGCGATGTGCAGGGCTGCATCGCCGTGCTGGAGCGCGAAGCCGCCGACGGAACGAGCCTGCCGGCGCTGCTGCACCTCGAGCAGGCCCAGCAGCAGACCGACGACTGGGAGTCCGCCTACGCCACCCTCGTGCGGCGCGCGAACGTCACGGAAGACGAGACCCAGAAGCGGCTCGTGGAGTCGAAGCGGCGTTGGGTGCTGGCCGAGAAGCTCGCCCACACGGATTCCGCGTGGGAGCACTACCAGAAGATCCACGAGGCCGAGCCCGGCGATCGCGGGATCACCGAGGCGCTCGCGCGGATCGCAGGCGCACGGGGCGAGACGGGCCGCGCGATCGAGCTGTTGGGCCTGCTGGCCACCGGAGCGAGCGAGCCCGCCGAGTCCGCGCGCTACAAGCGTCGCATCGCCGAGGCGCACATCGCGGTCGGTTCGCGTGCCGATGCTCGCCAGGCGTACCTCGACGCCCTCGACTACACCCCGAACGATCCCGAGGCCCTCGAAGGTCTGAAGCAGCTGGCCACCGAGGATCAGGACTGGTCTTCGCTGATCCAGGTCCTGCAGCGCGAGGCCGATCTCGTCGAAGGGGAGCGCGAGCTCACCGTGCGTCGGGAGATCGCCAGGGTCACTGAGGAGAAGCTCGGCCAGGGTCGGGTCGCGATCGACGCGTGGCGTGCCGTGCTCGAGATCGCCCCGCAGGACAGCGAAGCCCTGCAGCAGCTCCTGGCCCTCGCGGAGACGGAAGGCGAGTGGGGCGTGTTCATCGAGACGGGCAACGTGCTGTCCGCGCTGGCACGAGGGGCCGATCGCACCTCGCTGCTCCGCAGGATCGGTGTGGTGTGCATCGAGCAGCTCAAGCGCGACGACGCCATCCGGTACTTCGAGCAGGCGATCTCCGAGGAGCCGCCGGATCTCGAAGCCGCGCGCAGGCTCGAGAAGCTGTATGCGAAGCGGCCCGACTGGAAGGGCGTGGAGCGCGCGCTCGACGTGCAGGGCCGCGTGGCCGAGACGGATCAGGACCGCGTGTCCGCACTGGAGCGTGCCGCGCGCCTCCAGCTCGACACGCACCACGATCGCGAAGCGGCGTCGAGGTACTTCCAGCGCATCCTCAAGATCGCGCCCACGCACGAGGCCGCGCTGCGCTTCATGGCGAGCCACCTGTTCGAGGCCGGTCGGTTCGACGAGGCCCTGCCGGTCTGCGAGCGGCTCGAGCCGGTGGTGGAGAACGGGCAGGACCTCGAAGACTTCGACACACGCATGGAGCTCGCGCAGTTCTACTTCTACTTCGCCGAGATGCTGCGGCTCGCGGGCGACAGCATGCCTGCGATGAAGCGCTACGCACGGGCGCTCGAGCTGAACCCGACGCACCTCGCTTCGCTCGAGGCGGTGGGCCCGCTGTACTGCGAAGCGCAGGAGTGGAAGAAGGCCGAGCGGGTGTATCGCCAGCTGCTCCAGCTCTCGGGCGGGCAGGGGGAACGCCACAAGGTGGCCGGTACGTACACGCAGCTGGGGCTCGTGGAGCGGGCGCTCGGCAATGCCGACAAGGCGCAGAAGCGCTTCAACAAGGCACTCGAGATCTACCCGAACCACGTCGACGCGCTGAAGGGCATGGCCCTGCTGCTCGAAGACCGGGAAGACTGGAGCAACCTGCTCAATATCTACAACAACATCATCTACCACGCGACCGTCGCCGAAGACGTGATCGACGCGTACATGACGAAGGGTCGCATCCTCGACGACCACATGAGCCGTCCCGACAAGGCGGGTCAGCACTACCAGCGCAGCCTCGACTTCAAGGCCGATCAGCCGGTCGCGATGCTCCGCCTCGCCGAGCTCGAGATGCGGAAGGACAACTACCGCGAGGCCGCCCAGATCGCGGAGAAGGCTGCTCGGGTGGAGTCCGAGGACACCGACCGCGTGCGTCCGTTGCTGCTGCTCTGCCAGGCCATGGGTCGGCACAGCGCCGGAAAGCTCGACGAAGCGCAGGCGCTGCTCGCGCAGGTCCGCGCGTCGAAGCAGGGGGCCGCGCTGGCCGCGGGCGCGCTCGGCGACCTCGAAGCGCTGCGCCAGTTCATCAAGGACGCCCTACCGAAGTAGGGCGCGTCCCGCCCCGGTCCTGCAGGGACGGTGCGTGAGTCCCGAGGGCCCGCAGGGACGGTGCGTGAGTCAGCGGCTGCCGAAGCGCGATGTGATGGCGCCGCCGACGCCGAGCATGGAGGCGGCGAAGACCACGAGCCAGCCGACCCACGGCAGGCTTCCGAGGCACGACAGCAGGATCGTGCCGACGAGGAACGTGAGCCAGCGACCATGCGGCTTGTCGGCGAATGGCAAGCGGTCGCCGATGGCCTGGCACAGCCCCACGAACCCGAACAGCCAGGCCGCGCCGAGCCATGCGAACAGCAGGGCCGACAGCGGTGTGCCGATGCCGAGGGTGAGCAGCATGAACAGCGTGCCGAACACCGAGAGCATCACCGTGGCCGACGTGCCGAGCACGGCCGACCAGAGCGGACGATCCCCGAGACCCTGTGCGATCCGATCGACCCGCTGCGGGAACAGCCCGATCACGAGCACCCCCGCTCCCGCGAACGACAGGAGCAGCACGAGCCGGTGGTACAGCGACGACAGGAGCGCCCGGAAGTTGCTCTCGGGAGGCGCGGTGCGCACGGAGGTCGTGCCCGTAGGGTCTTCGAGGGCCACGCGGTCGCCGCGCACCTCCCCGCCGTCCTCGATCGTGACCTCGCCTCCGAACGCGATGGCATCGCCGTACACCACGCCGCGCGACGTGATCAGCACGCTGCCGCCGAACGCGGTGGCGTCTCCGCGCACCGTGCCGTCGATCACCACGTCGTTCCCGAACGCCACGACGTCCTGCACCTCTTCGTCGTGCGCGACGCGGATCCGCTGACCGAACCCCACGCGCTCGCGTTCGCTCTCGGCCCGCGACTGTGCGGGGAGCCGCGTGCGCTCGAGCTCTTCGCGCAGCCGGGCGTTCTCGAGCCGCTGCGACTCGAGCGTCTGCTGGAACGCCCGCATCTCGCGCTGGAGCTCGCGCAGATCCTCGACCTGGATCGTCTCGTTCGCCGGCTCGACGGCCGGCGGAGCGGGTTCCGCCCAGCTCGGCCCCGTGAGCAGGAGCCCCATGCCCATGAGCGCGCTCATCGGAGCCTCCGGCCCGCGAGGTGCATACGACCGTCGGGCAGCGCATCGGGCCACGCGACCCGCGCGAACACCAGCGCGCTCGCGGCTCCCACGACGAGCGTGACCGGCAGCATGACCATGGGCGAGGGGAGCCCGAGCAGCACGGCCCGACCGGCCGAGCTCAGCGCACCCACCCAGATGAGGGCGTGCGAGGCGAGCGCCAGCGGCTCGCCCAGCACCAGGAAGCCGACCATGGCCGCCACCAGCAGCCCGATGCCGATGCCGATCTCGAGGTCGGCCGGGCGCTCCTCTTCGGCGGCCGCGGCGAGCACCGCAGCGGCGAGCCCTTCGGGGACCTCGGGGTCGGGGAGGGCCGCGAACGCGGGGCCCAGGGGCTCGAGCGCCACCGCGCGGGTGGCGCACATCGGGCAGGCGTCGAGGTGCTCGGCGATGTGGATCGCGAGCTGCTCGCCCATCTCCCCTTCGACGAATGCCGACAGCAGGTCGTCGGGAACGTGTTCGCTCATCGCTCGCCTCCTGCATCCTCGTAGATGGAGCGGAGCTTCTGCCGGGCGCGGAAGATCCGGTTCATGACCGTGCCCATCGGGAGATCGAGGGCTTCGGAGATCTCGCAGTACTTCAGGTGCTCGAAGTGGTAGAGCACCAGCACCTCCCGGTACATCGGCGGCAGCTCGTCGAGCGCCGCGGACAGCCGCTCGGCCCGCTCGTTGTTCCACGCCAGCTGCAGCGGGGTGGGCGAGCTGTCGGGGAGGTCTCCCGGCTCGTCGTACACGCGTCGCTTGCGGCGCCGATGCTCGTCGATGCACGTGTTGCGCGCGATTCCGAACACCCAGGTCGAGAACTTCCGGTGAGGGTCGTACTGGGAGAGGTTTCGGAGCACCTTCACGAGGGTCTCCTGCGCAGCATCGCGAGCATCCTCGTCGTTCTTGAGCATGCGACGACAGAACCGGTACGTCGGGGCCGTCCAGCGGTCGACCAGCCACGCGCGAGCAGCCTCGTCGCCGTCGCACGCCGCTGCGATCTGCGCGGGTTCCAGGTCTTCACCATGGTGGAGTCGAAGGGCCAGCAGGGGATCCTCCGGGAGGGGTTCCGAACGTCGTACGGCGCGGCCCGCGTGGCTATTTCAACTGCCGAGAGGATCTGATAACCTCACCTGGGGAGGGCGACGCGGCGGATGGACAAGAACTGGAAACTCCAGCGCTACAACCGGAAGGACTATTCCGAGTTGGTGGAGTTCCCGGTCGAGATCGTGGGTCGCGACGGCGTCGTCCGGCGGTACACGTTCGAAGACTCCATCCGGCTGTACCAGCGTCGCATCACGTTCGCGCCCATCCGGTACCGCGACATGGAGCTCATCCGCGCCGAGGTGGGCCACTGCCGGTCGCGGATCGACCAGCTCCGCCGCAGCTACTTCCACCGGTTCGGCTGGGGCACGCCCGAGGGCCAGCCCGATGCCGAAGAGGTGTTCGGCGAGCTCGCCGGAGAGCTGGCGGCCTTCATCTGCAGGGTGCTGCACTGCGATGGGCGTCCCGAGATCCGGTTCGAGCAGCTGGCCGAGGAGTCGAACGGCGTCAGCACCTGGTACATCACGCCCGAGGGCGCGGCGTCGGGCATGCTGCTGTACGTGCACCGCTTCGCCGGCACCGAGGCCGATCACGTGCGCGAGGGCTTCTTCTCGAGCCTCAAGGCGCTCGAGCGCATGGGTCGGTGTGATGGTGATGGCGAGCGCTTGCTGGCGTTCCACCACACGGTCGACTGCGGGCTCGTGCTCACGGGCCGTGGGGGCGAGTACAGCGGCATCATCGCGACGAAGGACGAGATCCCGGCGTCGGTCGATCTCACGCCCACCCCGTGGGACGAGGTGCTCGAGCTCATCCGGCGCGGCGACCACGACGTGGCGCTGAAGCGGTGCCGCGTGATGGTCGCGGAGCAGCCCTGGCACCGCAGCGCCTACATCGCGGGCTCGATGCTGTCGGTGTACCTCGGGGAGCACGCGAGCGCCGAGGAGCTCGCGCTGGTCGGCAGTCGGTACTTCCCCGAAGACGGCACGCTCCACTACTACCTGGGGGCCGCACGGCTCCGTCAGGGTCGCATCACCGAGGGCGAAGCCTCGCTCCGTCGCGCGCTCGAGCTCGCACCCGGGCTCGTGTCCGCGCGCACCTCGCTCGTGGTCGCGCTCCTGCGTCGTCGTGCGTACAGCGAGGCCCTGGCCGCCGTGCGGGGGCGCTCCGACAGCTGGGGAGCGCCGCGCGATGCGGCCGGCGTGCCGCCCCGTCCGGCTGATTCCGCGCTCGATGCGAGCGGTTCGCGCGACTCCGACGACCGCCGTGCGAACGCCGCCCTCGACCGTCTGGAGGCCTGGCTGCGATGGCGCCGCACGATCCTCGTGCTCGGCGCGATGCTCGCCGTGCTCGGTCTCGCGGCCATCCCGCTCACCTGGCTGGGCGTGTTCCCGGCCACGGCGGGGGTCGTCGCGCTGGCCCTCGGATGGTTCGCATTCCAGCGCCAGGTCGACGGTCTGCTCGCCCGCCAGCGCGTCGAAGAGGTCCGCCGAGGCCTGCGCCGTCTCGCACGCTCGAGGTCCAGCAGCCAGCTCGTCAGTTGACCGAGCCTTCGCGGGGGTTACCCATCGGCCCTGGAGGACTCCATGGGCGAGCCCGAAGAGCGGCGAGACGACGCGACCGAGACCCCCGAGACCCCCGCCAGCGATGGGGGTTCCGGAGCCAAGGCGCCTGAATCCTCCGACGCCGCCGGCGCGGAGAGCCCCGAGGTGATCTACGAGGAGCCCCACCTCGTCGAGCCCGCCGCCGAGCCCGAGGTGGTCGAAGCCGTCGAGGTCACCGAGCTCGACCGCGTCCGCGAGCAGCTCGCCGCGAACCAGGCCCGCCTGCGCACCGTCAGCAAGGCCTACACCGACCTCCAGAACGAGATGGCGGCCTTCCGCGACCGGATGGAGGCGCAGAGCAAGGTGAAGGCCGAGCGCAACGCGTTCGACGCCGTCAGCGCGTTCCTCGATCCCGTGCAGAACCTCAAGCGCTCCATCACCACGCCGGGCGAAGACATCGGCGCGCTCGTGAGCGGGCTCACCATGGTGCACAAGCAGTTCATGGATGCCCTCACCAAGCTGGGCCTCGAAGAAGTGCCGGGCGAAGGCGCGGTGTTCGACCCGAACTACCACGAGGCGCTCGCCGTGATGCCGGTCGACGACCCCTCGAAGGACGGGCGCGTGCTGGTCGTGCACCAGGGCGGGTACGCCGTGAAGGGCAAGGTGCTGGTCGCCGCACAGGTCGTGATCGGCAAGCACGAGGCGCCGGCCGCCGAGGCCTGAGATGGAGTCGAGCCAGGTCCGGCTGCTGGCGGTCCTCGCCGCGGTGCTGCTCGCGCTCACCGCGGTGCTGTGGTTCGGGGAGCCCCCGTCCGCGAGCGACGTGTTCGATCCCGACGCCACCGCGCTGGTCGTCGAGCCCCTCGACATCACGAAGGCCACGTCCATCCGCCTCGAGCAGGCGCTCGGAGAGCAGCAGGGAACCCTCGAGCTCGCCAAGCGCGAGGGCATCTGGCACGTCGACGCGCCCTACCAGGCCGACGCCGATCCGGGCGCCGTCATCGACCTCCTCGACGCCGTGCGCGAGTCGACGAAGGGGATCCCGGTCACCGGAGAGGCCGCGAGCTTCGGGCTCGAGCCACCGGCTGCGACGGTCACCGTGGGGCTCGAGGATGGCACCACGCGCGTGCTCGCCGTGGGGAACGTGACCCCCGACGGCGCGCACACCTACGCGCGCGCCGCGGACGGCACGCTGGCGGCCGTCTCGGGGAGGCCTGCCGAGGAGATGCTGAAGCGCCCGAACGAATACCGCGATCACCGCGTGTTCCGGTACGCACCGGGCGATGTCACGCGCATCTCCGTCGCGAGCGACCTCGGAACCCTCGAGGCCACCAAGAGCGACGCGGGCTGGTTCCTGACGGGGTACTCGCGGGCCGACCTCGACGAGCTGGACAACTGGGTGGTCGACTTCCTGAACCTCCAGGTCGACCTGTTCCTCGACCTCGAGGCCGCGGAGCCCGAGAGCCCTCGGTACGTCGTGGAGGTCGAGACGGACGCCGGTGTGCAGCGGATGTTCGTGGGGCGCGACACGCCGTACGGGCCGTTGATCTTCTTCAAGGACGGCCTCAACGGCACGATGGACCCGCAGCTCCTGCGGATGCTCGAGCGAGGCCCGACCGACGTGGGGGTCGCGGATGCGTTCCCGTTCGACGACAGCGTCACGCGGATCGTGCTCTCGGGCGCGCGCGACGCGACGCTGGTTCCCGAGGGCGACTCCTGGGCGGGCGCACCCGACGCCGAGGCCGTGCTGGCCGTGCTGCACGCGGCTCAGCTCACGTACAAGGCCGCGCCGCCCGTGTGGACCGGTCCGGAGCTCACCGTCGAGCTCGTCGGCGACACCCGCCACGTGATCGAGGTGGGTCCTCCCGACGCGGACGGCTTCCGGGCCGTGCGCGACACGGCGGGAGGGTCCGCAGTCCGAGTCCCCATCGACGAGGTCGACGCACTGTTCGGGAGCTGACGCGCAGGGACGGTCCGTGAGTCCCGAGGGCCCGCAGGGACGGTCCGTGAGCTCTCAGATGAGCCACTTCCGGAGCGCGAACAGGGTGCCGATGCCGACGGCGAGCCACACGACACCCCAGACCGGGCCCGGGATGAACGTGATCTCGGCGAGCATCGTGGCGTCGGACACGGAACCGGCCCGCGAGAGCACGTCGTCGCGGATGTCCCACACCGCGTAGAGCACGCTGAACACGCCGAGCGCGCGCAGCACCCACTGGCTGACCTCCGACGGCGCGTACCGGGCGAGCACCAGCGCGGCGAGGCTCGCGAGCACGGCGAAGCCGAAGCCGAAGCTCACGAGCGGGCGGACCCACCAGCTGGTGGCCCCGAGCAACACGAGCGCGAGCAGCCACAGGCCGATACGCGCACGGCGGGGCGTGCGACCCAGGAACAGCCACAGGACCCCGAACGCGAGCGAGCCGAGGTAGCCCGCCGACAGTACGAAGAAGCGCAGGCCGCCGAGGGTCTTCGTGAGCCCGCCCTGCTGCGGCGACAGCTCGATGCCCACGACCGATCCGCCCGTGGCGACCGCCGCGAACGCGTGGCCGAGCTCGTGGAAGAACACGACCAGCACCTTGATCGGCCAGAGCACCGGGGAGTCCCAGAACAGCACGGCGAGCACGCCGATGACGGCGAGCCCTGCGATCTGGGTCCACTGGGAACGGTTCATGGACACGCTGGCCTCCCTGTGTTCGACATACGCGCCAACCCGGCCCGACCTGACGCCATTGACACGATATGACAGTGACATCCGCTTCCCACGCGGGTTCCTCTCCTGTACCCCCACCTCGGTTCGCTCTCCATGCTCCTGTTCCTCACCGCGCTCGCGTCGGGTGTCGCTCCATCTCCGGAGACCCCCGCCGGGATGGACGAAACTCCGGCCCTCACCCTCGTGGGGCCCAGCTATCGGCGCGTGAGCCCGGTGCTCACCGCACCCGTGCAAGACGCCCTGAACGACCGTGACTGGCGCGCGCTGGTCGATGCGCTGCGCAAGAGCGACGCCCACCTCGACATCGCGGGCAAGCAGGAGGCCGCGTTCCTCGAAGCCTGGGCGTTGGTGCGGATCGACCAGCCCGAGAAGGCCGTGCCGCTGCTGCCGAAGCTCGAGGGCATCGTGACGGTGCCGCCGCCCTACGTCGATCTCGTGGTCGGGGAGGTCCTGCACGCCGACGGGAAGGAGGTCGAAGCGCTCGAGGCCCTGTCGCGCGTTCCGGTCGACTCGGCCGTGTATCCGCGCGCGGCCGTGCTCCGTGCGCAGACCCTGAAGGAGCTCGAGCGCACCGCCGAAGCGAACGAGGTGTTC
The DNA here is from genome assembly GCA_041389565.1 of Myxococcota bacterium. GTDB lineage: Bacteria > Myxococcota_A > UBA796 > UBA796 > JACKEQ01. The sequence goes on along the minus strand of JAWKRP010000012.1, from coordinate 77,304 downwards.
GAAGCCATCGCCAGCCGTCCGGACCCAGCGGCCGGGAATGCGCTCGCGCTGCTGGCTCTGGCGTACCACACCGGTCCCGGGAGCGACGCCGCGTACCCGTACCTCCGGCGCCTGTGGACGCACTACCCGACCGCTCCGGAGGCCGCCGAGGCGTCCCGCCTGCTCGGGTCCTATCCGGCGAAGGCGTCCTACAAGCCGACTCCCGACGAGTGGTCGCTCCGCGCCGAGCGCTGGATGGCGGCACGCGACTGGGGGGGCGCGATCGAGGCCGCCGGGAACGTGCCTGCCACGGGCGACACGCTGGCCGTGTGCCGCGCGCTCTACGTGAAGGGGCGCAGCTACTACAAGAAGAACGAGCTCACCAACGCCATCGCGGCCTTCCAGGATGCGGGCACGCGCTGCGTCGAGGCCGACGAGGGCTACGGGGCGCAGTCGCTGTACCTGATCGGCACGGCGCAGTTCCGGAAGCGCCAGTTCGCGGAGTCGGCGGCGACGTTCCGCCAGATCCCCGCGCTGTACCCGAAGCACTCGATGGCCGACGACGGGCACACCCACGCGGGCATCTCGCTGCTCGAAGGCGAAGACCTCCCTGGGGCCCAGAAGGAGTGGCGCGCGGCTCTCGAACACTTCCCGAACGGCGACACGGCCGCGGAGGCCACGTGGCGGCTCGCCTGGTCGCTGTACCTCGAGAAGAAGACCGACGAAGCGCGGGCCATCGCGCGCAGGCTCGGTGCGCTGGACGTGTCCGTCGACGCGGAGCACGTCGATGCCGGGCGCTACTGGGACGCCCGGTGGGCCCTGTACCCGAACGTGGATGCGCCCAGCACGCCCGATCCGAAGGGTCGTGACGCGGCGGTGGCCGGGTGGAAGGCGCTGCTCGAAGAGCGTCCGTTCAGCTTCTACGCCATCCTGGCGGCTGCCCGGCTGAAGGAGGTCGCTCCGGAGGTGCTCGCTCCACTGCAGAAGCGCGGCGAGCGCGACGCGATCGAGCGTCCGTGGTCGGTTCGGCAGGAGCTGCTCGATCACGAGGGCATCCAGCACGGAGCCGCACTGGCACGGCTCGGTCTGACCCTCGAGGCGCGTGCGGAGTGGGATCGCTGGGAGGCCGAGCTGCTGCCCGACGAGAAGGCGTGGCTCACGGAGCTCCGGATCCTGTCGGGCGACTGGCTGCTGGCGCACGAAGACTTCCGGGGCTGGATCCGATCCCATCCGGTGGGCTCGCTCGGAGAGGGGGAGCGCGCCGTGATCCGCGTGGCCTACCCGGATCGGTACTGGGCGGAGGTCGCGGCCGCCTCGAAGCCGTACGAGCGCTACGAAGCCCGCCTGTTCCACTCGCTCGTGCGCGAGGAGAGCAACTTCAACCGGAAGATCGTGAGCTTTGCGGGGGCGCGCGGGCTGTCGCAGCTGATGCCCGCCACCGCCACGCAGACCGCCGGATGGCTCGGCAAGAAGGTCACGATGACCGAGCTGTTCATCCCCGAGAAGAACCTCGAGATCGGCGCGCGCTACCTCGAGGCCGTGTTCAAGCAGCTCGACGACAGCCCGTACTGCGCGCTCGCCGGCTACAACGCGGGGCCCGCGCGGGTCACCCAGTGGAAGGGCGAGTGGGGGAACGTGCCCACCGACGAGTTCGTGGAGCGCATCCCGTTCCGGGAGACCCGCGGCTACGTGAAGCGGGTGATGGGCACGTGGCAGACGTACCGCTGGTTCATCGACGATGGCACCCCGTTCGCGGAGAACCTGTCGGCCTTCAATCACCACATGCAGCCGGGCGGATGATGGACGAGCCCACGCTGGCCGCAGTGGTCGAGACGTTCGTCGACCGGATGTTCCGCGACCTGATCATCGGCTTCCGGTTCGACGGGAAGGACCAGGCGCGCGTCACCGCCCACGAGCTGGAGCTCGCTCGCAAGCACGTGCTGGGCACGGGTTCGTACACGGGGCGTCCGATCGGTCCGCTGCACCGCGCGATGCGCATCAATGCGGGTCAGTTCCGCCGGCGCCTGGCCCTCCTGCGCACCGTGCTGGAAGAACACCAGGTGGATCCGGCCGTCATCGCGGCCTGGATCGAACACGACCGCAAGCTCGAGCCCGCCCTGACGGACGGAACCGACTGCATCCTCCCGGAGACCGAGTGAACACCGCCACCCTGAGCCTCCCGGCCGCACGCCGGGGCCTGCACGACATCACCTCCGAGGTCGCCGACGTGGTGCTCGCCAGCGGAGTCACCGAAGGGCTGTGCCACCTGTTCCTGCAGCACACGTCGGCGTCGCTCGTGATCCAGGAGAACGCCGACCCCGACGTGCTGCGCGATCTCGAGGACTGGTTCGCGAAGCACGTGCCCGACGGCGATCCCGCCTACCGGCACTCGATGGAGGGCCCCGACGACATGCCTGCCCACATCCGTGCCGCGCTGACGCAGCCCGCCCTGCTGGTGCCCGTGCGATCCGGTCGGCTCGCGCTCGGTACGTGGCAGGCGATCTACCTGTTCGAGCACCGCCACGCGGTCCACGAGCGCCGGCTGATCGTCACGGTGTTCTGAGCGGTTATCCCGGACCTCCATGGCCTTCGTCCACCTCCACACCCACTCGCAGTTCTCCATCCTCGATGGAACCGCCACGGTCGGTGCGCTCGCCAAGAGCGCTGCGGCGATGGGGATGCCCGCGCTCGCGCTCACCGACAGCGGCAACCTGTACGGTGCGGTCGCGTTCTACAAGGCGTGCAAGGGCGCCGGCATCAAGGCGGTGCTCGGCACCGAGCTGTTCGTGCAGCCGGAGGGCGTCGACTACCGCGACCCCGAGGGGATCGAAGGCGGCTACCAGCTCATCGCGCTGATCGAGAACCACACGGGCTACCAGAACCTGTGCTGGCTCATCACCTCGGCCATCTTCGACGGGCTCCAGTACAAGCCCCGCGTCGACCTCGAGGGCATCGGAGCCCACAGCGACGGGCTGATCTTCCTCACGAGCGGTCTGAAGGGCCCGCTCGGCAAGGCGCTCGCAAAGGGCGACCGCGCGCTGGCGCTCGACCGCCTCGCCGCCCTCCGCGAGCGGGTGCCCGAGGGCAACCTGTTCCTGGAGCTGTGCGATCTCGGGCTCGACGGCCAGGCCGAGGTCAACGAGCAGATCCGCGAGATCGCCCGTGAGACCGGGCTCCCCACGGTGGTCACGAACGCGGTCCACTACCTGAAGCCCGAAGACGCGGCGGTCCTCGAGGTCCTCAACACGATCAGCACGGGTGGATCGCTCGCAGGCGACCAGCGGGTGGTCAGCCCGACCGACCAGGCGTGGCTGAAGACGGAAGCCGAGCTCGAAGCGCTGTTCCCGAACGACCGTGCGGCGCTCGATCGCACCGTCGAGATCGCCGAGCGCTGCAACTTCAAGTTCGACTTCGACACCTACCACTTCCCGGCCACCACGCCGCCCGACACGGGGGAGGGGGCCGACACCGACGCCAACTGGGCGTACTTCTACCGGGCGTTCCCACCGCCCCGTGACTACGGCCTGCCCGACCCCGAGGTCGAGATCCCACCGCGTCCCGAAGGGGCCGGGAACATCGCGGGGTACTTCCGGTGGTACGCGCGCGAGGGGCTCACGCTCCGCCTGAAGACGCTCGCCGACGCGCACATCGCGCACGATGCCGCCGAGTACTGGAAGCAGCTCGAGTACGAGCTCGACGTCGTGCTCCAGATGGGCTTCCCGGCGTACCTCCTCATCGTCGCCGAGTTCATCAACTGGTCGAAGGACAACGAGATCCCGGTGGGTCCCGGGCGAGGCTCGGCCGCGGGGAGCGTGGCGGCATGGGCCATGCGCATCGTCGACATCGATCCGGTCCGGTTCGGATTGGTGTTCGAGCGGTTCCTGAACCCCGAGCGCGTGTCGATGCCCGACATCGACGTCGACTTCTGCCAGGACCGGCGGGAAGAGGCGATCGAGCACGTCCGGGCGAAGTACGGCACGGAGTATGTGAGCCAGATCATCACGTACGGCACGCTGAAGGCGAAGGCCGCGGTGCGCGACGTGGCTCGTGTGCTCGACCTGAACTTCGGCGAGGCCGACCGCATCGCGAAGCTCGTGCCCGAAGCCCTGGGCACCACCCTCGACGACGCGCTCGAGCAGGTCGAGCTCCTGCGCCGGATGCGCGACGGCGACCCGAAGGTGCGGCGCGTGCTCGACATCGCGCTCGCGGTCGAGGGAACGATGCGCCAGACCGGCGTGCACGCCGCAGGGGTCGTGATCGCGGACCGTCCGCTGGTCGAGTACGCCCCGCTGTACCGCGACGAGCCCGAGGGCGGTCCGGTCGTCCAGTACGACATGAAGTCCGCGGAGAGCATCGGGCTCATCAAGTTCGACTTCCTGGGTCTGAAGACGCTCGACCAGATCCGCGACGCGGTGAAGTTCGTCGCCGAGAACCACGGGATCACGCTCGACATGGCGCTGATCCCGGACGATGACGACAAGACCTACAAGATGCTCGAAGAGGGCGACGCGCTGGGCGTGTTCCAGCTCGAGTCGTCGGGCATGCGGAACCTGCTCACGGATCTGAAGCCCAGCGTCATCGACGACATGGTCGCGCTCGTGGCGCTGTACCGTCCGGGCCCGCTCCAGTCGGGCATGACCACCGACTTCGTGGAGCGGAAGCACGGGCGGCGCGAGGTCAGCTACGCGCTCCCGATCCTCGAGCCGCTGCTCAAGAGCACGTACGGCACCATCATCTACCAGGAGCAGGTCATGCAGATCGCCCAGGTGATGGCGGGCTACTCGCTGGGTGAAGCCGACCTGCTCCGTCGCGCGATGGGCAAGAAGAACGCCGACGAGATGGACAAGCAGCGGAACCGCTTCGTGTCCGGCTCGGTCGACAACGGCATCGACGAGACCATCGCGTCCGACATCTTCGACCTGATGGCGAAGTTCGCGGCGTACGGGTTCAACAAGGCCCACTCCGCTGCGTACGGGTGGATCAGCTACCAGACGGCGTACCTCAAGGCGCACTACCGCCCGGAGTACATGGCCGCGTTGATGACGATCGAAGCGGCGAACACCGACAAGGTGCTGCTGTACGTCACCGACTGCCGAAAGGCCGACATCCGCATCGAGCCGGTCTGCGTGAACCACAGCATGCGGCACTTCAGCGTGCCGAAGCCGGCCGATCGCCCGGTCGAGGACGGCCGCACGGTCGAGGTCATCCGGTTCGGGCTCGCCGCGGTGAAGAACGTGGGGGAGGGGGCCATCGAAGCCGTGCTGGACGCACGCGCGAAGTGCAAGGGCCACTTCCGGAGCGCCTTCGCGTTCTTCGAGGCGCTCGACTACAAGCGCGTCAACAAGCGGGTGCTCGAGAACCTCGTGAAGGCGGGGGCTCTCGACTGCTTCGGCATGAACCGCAGCACGCTGTACGACGGGATCGAGGCCGCCGTCCAGATCGCGGTCCGTCGCCAGGAAGACGAAGCGGCCGGTCAGACGAGCCTGTTCGCTGCGATGGCCCCGAAGTCGCGCCCGGAGGACTTCCGGTTCCCCGAGCGCATCAAGTGGCCGCTCTCGCTGCGCCTCGGGTACGAGCGCGAGGTGCTCGGGCTCTATCTCACCGGGCACCCGATGCAGGCGCACGAGAGCGACGTGACGCGGTATGCGACCACCACCATCGTGTCGCTCGACCCCCGCACCCGCGACGAGGTCCGCATCCTCGGGCTCGTCGGCGAGTCGCGCATCATGAAGACCCGCTCGGGCGACAAGATGGCGTTCGTGGTGCTGGAAGAGCCCGGCGCCACCATCGAGTGCGTGTTCAGCCCCGAGGTGTGGAGCACGTCCCAGCGGGCCGTGATGGCGGGGGAGCCCGTGCTCGTGACCGGATCGGTCGACACGCGCCGCGAGGAGCCGCAGATCCGGGTCAGCTCGTGCGAGCCGCTGAGCGAGGTCCGCGCGCGCACCACGGGCGAGGTGTGGTTCCGCGTCGAGAAGGGCGAGCTGCTCGCCGACCGCCTCGAGCCGCTGCGCGAGATCCTGGCGGGTCATCGCGGAGGATGCCGGGCGCGCCTCGTGGTCCAGGACGACCGCTGGGAAGTGGAGTTGCGCCTCCCGGAGCTCCCGATCGAGCCTTCCGCCCAGATGGAGGAGCGCGTGAACGCACTCTTCGGGCGCAGCGTGGTGAGCCTCCGATGATCCTGCTGGTCCTCCCGGCGCTGGCGAGCAGCTTCGAGCCCGTGGTCACCGACCTCGGAGGGGGCGCGCGCATCGACTGGACCGAGCTCAGGCTGGAGGTGCAGGCGAGCCACGCGCGCTCCGGCTCGGAGGGCACGAAGGCCGTCGAGGAGCTCGCCCGGCGAACCGTGGAAGACGGCATGGGCCCGGCGGCCGACCGCATCCCCATCGCGCCCGGCGACCTGTTCGTCACCCTGCGCGACTCGCCCGAGCTGTGGCCGGCGGTGGCACCCCGCATCGGCCGGTGGATGGCGATCGAGAATCGCTACCACTCGAGCGGGCGCGTCACGATCACGGGCGCTCTCCCGCTCGTGGAGCTGCTGAAGCCGGTGTCGCTCGCGATGGCCAGCTCGCGAACGGGTCCGGAAGCCGAGGTGTCGGGCATCGTGCTGGATGCGCGGGGCCTGAAGGTGGAGCCGTGCTTCGCGCCCGAGGTGCGGGGGCCGGGCGGAGAGGTGCTGTACGACGGGCGGATGTGGGTGGAGACCGCCGTTGAGGTCGCGCCGGCCGTGTGGGTCTCGGATGCCGCGCATCCTGCGGCCGACCGCGCGGGCAGCTCGGCGTTCGTGTCCCGCGTGGCCTCGGCCGAGGGCTGCGTGCTCACCGTGCCTGTGGAAGCGGCCCGGACGCTCGGGGTGATCGGCGAGACGCGCCTGATCGGCGAAGGGCGCGTGGTGATCGTGGTCGATCCGTGAGCCCGGCGTGGCGCTGGCTCGGGCGCGTTCCCTACACCGAAGCGCTGGAGTGGCAGCGGGCGCGGCGGGAGTCCGTGATCGCGGGGGAAGCGGGCGAGGTGCTCGCGCTGCTCGAGCACCCGGCGGTCGTCACGACCGGGCGCAGGGAGGCCGGCGATCTGGCCGGCGTGCATGCGGCCGGAATCCCGGTGGTGCCGACCGAGCGGGGAGGGCTCGCCACGTGGCACGGGCCCGGGCAGCTGGTCGGGTACCCCATCCTCGACATCGGGCGTCACGGGCTCGGCGTGCGTGCCTTCGTGTCGCTCGTCGAGGACGTGCTGGTCGGGGCCCTCGACGAGGTGGGGATCCAGGCGTGCCGGCGCGAGGGTTTTCCGGGGGTGTGGGTGGGGGAGGCCAAGATCGCGTCCATCGGGCTGCACTTCCGGCGCGGGGTGTCGATGCACGGGTTCGCCTTGAACCTCACGGCAGACCTGAGCGACTTCGGACGCTTCACGGCGTGCGGGATCGAGGGCGTGCGGCTGACGAGCGCCGCGGAGCTGGGGGTGTCGGTGGGTCCAGAGCGGTTCTGCACGCCCCTGGCGCTGCGTTTCCTGGCTGCCGTTGACACCGCTCGCGGGCGTCATTAGAACTTCGTCGTCCTGCAGGCGCGTAGCTCAGCGGGAGAGCACCGCCCTGACACGGCGGGGGTCGGCGGTTCGAACCCGCCCGCGCCTACTCCACCCTTTCCTGGAGCACGCCCTGGATACCTGGCCTGTCCGTCCATGACGAACGACGTGGTAGAGGTGTCCCGGCGTCCCCTGGAACTACGGCAGCAGTCGAGCGGAGCCCCCCTGAACGGGTGGGTTTCCGCAGGCTCGCCCGTGCACTACACTGAAGCCCGCTCCCGGACGATGTCCGGGTCGTTCGTTCCCGAGCTCTCGAGAGGATCTGTTTGAGAAGAGGACCGCGCAAGCGCCCAGTCGCTGAAAAGGAAGAAATCCGCGTCAACATGCGCATTCGCGTCCCGCGCGTCCTCGTCATCGACGAAGAGGGCAACAAGCTGGGCGAGTTCCTGACGAAGGATGCGGTCCAGCTCGCAGAGGATCGGGGCCTCGACCTGATCGAGGTCGCGCCGACCGCCCGTCCGCCGGTGTGCCGCATCGGCGACTTCGGGCAGCTGAAGTACGAGCGGAAGAAGAAGGCCGCCATCGCGCGCAAGAACCAGGTCCAGGTGCAGCTCAAGGAAGTGAAGGTGCGCCCGAAGACCGACGATCACGACATGGGCGTGAAGGTCCGTCACACGCGCCGGTTCCTCGAAGAGGGGAACAAGGTGAAGGTCACCGTCCGGTTCCGTGGCCGCGAGCTCGCGCACCGCGACATCGGCGCGCAGCAGTGCCTGCGCATCGCCGAAGCGTGTGCCGATCTCGGTTCCATCGAGTCGCCGCCCCGGATGGACGGTCGGCAGATGTTCATGGTGCTCGCACCGAAGGCGTGAGCCCTTCGGGACGCGTGCGTTCCCTCACGATGTCGGCGGGCCGTCTCGAGCCGTCTCGCTGACTCCTCCCTGAATTGACACCCCCTCCGCCTGCGTTAAGGCGGCCGGGTTCAGGAGTCCGCCATGGCCAAGTCCAAGATGAAGACCCACCGCGGTGCCGCCAAGCGGTTCAGCAAGACCGGGTCCGGCAAGATCAAGTTCAAGCACGCCTTCCTTCGTCACTGCCTCGAGCAGAAGCCGACGACCGCGAAGCGTGGCCTCCGTCAGACCGGCATCATGAAAGAGTGTGATGCGAAGGTCGTACGGAAGATGATCTGAACCACCGCCCCGCACGTGCGGGGCAGGTGCACCACCCACCGCAACCGCGGGTCTCCCGCCGGGAAGCGGTTCCAAGAGGAGAGAGAAGATGGCCAGAGTCAAGGGCGCCATGAACCGGCGCACCCGTCGCAAGACCCTTTTCCGTCGCGTCCGTGGATTCTTCCTCGGTCGTCGCAACCTGCGCCAGGCGATCGCGGCGCGGATGCACGCCGACAAGAACGCGTACATCGGCCGCAAGCAGCGCAAGCGTCACTTCCGCCGCCTGTGGACGCAGCGGATCAACGCTGCGGTCCGTCTGCAGGGCCTGTCGTACAGCAAGTTCATCCACGGCCTGAAGAAGCAGGGCGTCGACGTGAACCGCAAGATGCTCGCCGATCTGGCCGTGCGTGAGCCGGTGGCCTTCCAGGCCCTGGTCGACGCGGCGAAGGCCGGTCTGGCGTCGTGAACGTCGCGCGACTGGCTCTCGTCTTCGCCATCGCGGGTCTGTTCGCCTGCGACAAGAAGGAAGAGCTGGTCGTCCGTCCGTTCAACAACGAGGCCGACACCGTGCAGATCGAGATCGCCCCGGGCGAGCTCGGTCCGCCGGTCACGTTCGACCTCACCTCGAACACTGGTGCCGTCATGGTGGGCACCGCCACGGTTGATCCCGGCCGGGGTCCCGTGGGTACGAACCACCTCCTGTTGATCGAAGTGTTCGACGACTGGGAGGAGCGGATCGAGCTCGCCACCATCACGAGTGACGGGGAGCGTGGGTCCGAGGAGTACAATCTCCGGCAGGATGCCGCGGATCCCGGCTTCTTCGACCTCACGCTCACGTCGCTGGGCGCAGAGGGCGAAGCCCGAACCGACACCTGGACGATCACCTTGTGGGAGCCGGTCGACGCTCCGGAGGTGGTGTTCGAGGAGGACGCCCAGTGAGCCCGACCGATTCCCAGGGCCCTGGCGACCCCGACGACGACGGCATGGATCTCGACGATCTCGGTCCCGACGTTCCCGACAAGCTCTTCTTCCGCATCGGGGAAGCGGCCGGCCTGGTGGGCGTGGAAGCGCATGTGCTGCGCTACTGGGAGAGCGAGTTCAAGATGCGCACCCAGCGGTCGAGCACGGGTCAGCGCATGTACCGCCGTGCCGACATCTCCACGTTCATGAAGATCCGTCGGCTGCTCCACGACGATGGCTTCACGATCGCCGGCGCGCGCAAGGCGCTCGAAGACGGCGTCACGCCCGCACCCGCCGCAGGTGGTGGGGATACCGAGCGAATCCGCGAGGCCATCGATCGCCTGAAGGGCGTTCGCGAGTCCGTGGGCACACTCCGTGAACAGTACCGCGCCATCGGCGTTGCCCCCTTCCTGGGGGACGGTTAGTCCGGAGCCGTCCGGGGTGTAGCGCAGCCTGGTAGCGCACCAGACTGGGGGTCTGGTGGTCGCTGGTTCGAATCCAGTCACCCCGACCATTCACTACGGCGCCGGTTCTGCTCGTCAGAATCGGCGCCGTTCTCGTTTGGGTCACCGGGGCGATCGACGAGGAGCGAGAAGGGCTTTCGCCAGGTCGCCGTGAGCTCGCCGTCGGCGAAAGTGAAGTTCGAGAAGAGCCACTTCAGCAGATCGCGGTGCTGGAGAGGCTCCCGCTCGGAATAGAGCTTGTAGGCGTCGTTCGCGAGTTCGAAGACCCGGATGCCGGCTTCGAGGCTCGCCGAGTTGGTCCGGTTGAGGCGCTCGACCTCCCGGACGGCCTCGGCCCGCTGCTCGTCCCACTCCATCCGCTTGCGGACGAAGAACTCGTGGTCGATGCGCCCGTCGAGCTTGTCCTCGTAGGCCTTGTCGATCATCCGGCTGAGCCGGTCGATGCGCTGCGTGGCCTCGGTGATGCGCGCCTTGGTCTCCTCGGCGACGAGGCGCCGGCTCGACTTCAGGGCGTCGATGACGTGGTCCCGCAGGTGGGGCGGGAAGCACAGCTTGGCGACGTGCAGCCCGATCATCTCGGTCATGCGCCGCTCGGGGACGTACTTCACGCCGCGCACGCAGTTCTTGGCGCACCGGTAGTAGATGTAGACCTTCTTCTTCACCTCGGCCGTGTAGGCGCACCCGCACAGGCCGCAGGTGACGAGGCCGCTGTAGGCGAAGGTGTGCTCGCTGGCCCGGGTGTAGGGGTGGCCGTCCAGGCGCGCCTGCACGCGCTCGAACAGCTCCCAGCCGATGAGCTTCGGGTCGCGGCCCATGTAGAGCTGGCCGCCCCAGTAGAACTGGCCCGCGTAGAGCGGGTTCCGCAGCATCGTGTGGATGGTGGCGGCGTACAGCTTGCCTCCGCGTCGCCCGCGCAGCCCGACCCGCTCGGCGTAGGCCGACAGCGTCTCCATCGAGTGCTCGCCGGTGTCGTACTGCTCGAAGAGGTTGCGCACGAGCAGCGCGCGCTCCGGGTCGGGCACGATGAAGCTGCGCCCGTCGCGCCGCTCGTTGAGGTACCCGAAGGGCGCCGAGCTGGGCCAGTGGCCCTCGCGCGCCTTCTGGTGCATCCCCTTGCGGACCTCCTCGGACAGGTTGTCGACGTAGTTCTTGGCCATCAGCACCTTGATGCCGTGGACGAACTTCTCGGACGACCGCGACTCGTCCGACAGGATCACGCCCTCCTTCACGAGGTGGATGTCGACGTTCATCTCGTCGAGCAGCACCCAGTCCTTGAGGTTGCGGTAGAGCCGGTCGGTCTTCTCGACGAGGATCACCGGCCGGGGCTCGCGGCGCTTGCGCAGGAAGGCCACCATGCGCGTGAACGAGCCGCGTCCGGTCTTCTTCGCGGTCTCGACGTCGACGAACTCGTCGACGATCGTGTACCCGTGGTCGGCGGCGTACTTGCGGAGCAGCTCCTGCTGCGCCGGGATGGAGAACCCCTGCTGCTCCTGCTCACGCGACGAGACGCGGGCGTAGAGGACGGCCTGGCGCGCCGCGGGGGCGGTGGCGCCGCGCGTCGACGTAGCGCGAGCGCGGGCCTCGGGTCGGACGGATCGACGGGACTTTGGGCGGGACATGGGCGGCGACCTCGACTACTGAACGTGTGTGCAGTATACAGAGAGCTTGACGTAATCGGAGCGATCCGCCAAGCCCTCCCGAGGTTCACGATGTCAGTTCGCCAGAAAAGCCCACCGGGACTATATCCCCAAGGCAAGCGAGCCGCACGCCCCTCGGGGGGATGACGGCCCGACCGGTGGCGCGCAACACGACTTCGCCGCGGTGGGGCCCCCTGCGGACGAGGGGAGGCCCAGGGGCTGCCCGAGGTGTAGATGAGCTCCTTGAACCTCCGGCGCATCGCGCGCCCCGAGATCCTCCGTTCCGTGTCCTTCGAGCACCTCGTGGACCTGCTGAACAGCGAGGCCGAGACCTTCCTCGTCGATGAGGTCGAGCTCGACCTGGACGCCGACGAGAATGACTTCGACTTCGACGCGCTGGCAGCCGTGCTCGCGGACCCGCCGGAGACGTTCCCGCCTGGCCTCGCCGACGCGCTCCACCACATTCACGAGATGGCAGACGAGGACGGCCTGGAGTTGCTGCTCGACGCCAGCGTCCTGCCCGAGATCAAGGCGCTGATCGACCCGAGCCCCGCCGACGTCGCGCTGCGCATGTGGACGTTGGAGCGCGAGGTCCTGGTCCGGGTTCACGCGCAGCGGCTGATCTTCAAGACGAAGCGGTACGAGACCTACCGCGGCAAGCCGAGGCCCCTGCCGAAGCTCTCCGACGCGGTCCTCGCGCCGATCGTCGAGCACCTCAACGGGTGGTTCGACGCGAAGAAGAAGGGTGCCGACTGCGTGCGCATCACCCACGCGACGCGCGGTGCGACCACCTGGCTGATGATCCGGCACGGGCTCGCGATGGACCAGCGCGCCGAGATCCGGCACGGCCAGACCGAGCGGCGCGTCGGGCGCCCGGAGAAGTACGACGTCCTCTCCTACGTCGCGAAGCGCGGCGAGCTCTCCGTGCACACGACGACCAAGGGCGAGTGCGAGGCGTACCGGACCACCATCGGGCGCGTTCTGTTCGGGGACCCCGAGCACTTCGCCGACAAGGAGAAGTTCACGCTCCAGCCCCTCGCCGATCACGGCGACGACGCGCTCGTGTGCGACGACATCGAGGGCATCGAGGCCGTCACGCTCAAGGAGGTCCACTTCCGGTACGGCGGCCCCGACGGCCGGGAGACGATCCACCGCGCCAAGAAGGACCTGTTCGCGGCGTGGGGTCAGTACCGGCCGAACCTGGAGAGCAAGGCGTTGGCCAAGGCGACCTTCCTCATCACGTTCAGCGACAGCCCGAAGAAGCCGCGCACCGTCAAGATCGAGAAGCCGCACGTTGCGAGCTACGGGCGCGACGGCGACGAGGACCTGGTCAACGAGTGGCTGGAGAAGCGCGGCTTCATCCTCCCGCTGAAGTCCGATGCCGGGGCTTGAGGGCCTGTCGCGGGCGCTGCGCGAAGTGCCGGACGGCGCGACGTCGGAGGCCGCGTGGCGGGCGCTCGTCGGTGAGGCGTTCCCGCTGATCGCCGGCTGCCTGTCGCGGACCAGCGAGCTCTCCCAGGGATGGCCGTGCGGCGATCGAAGCGGCGGCTGGGGCTGCTCGCGCACGCTCGTCGAGCACGGCCGCCACGACATCGAGGCCGTGTGCGAGGAGCGGAACTGCCCGACGATCAAGGTCGCGCGCGGGGATGCCGTGCGACAGCGCCTTGACGTCGCGCAGCTCGCGGACCGACTCGGCGCCGCGCTGCACCTGCACGAGCGCGGGACGGCGAAGCTCACGGGCGTCGCCGGCGCCAGCGTGGTGGTGGGCACCTTGCGGCTGAGGTCGTCCTTCACCGTGGCGATCACCACGGTCTGTGGCTTCTCGGACCTCGTTGCGGTCGGTGACGCGGCGCGACGGGCCGCGGCGACGGATCGGGCGCTCGTCCTGGCGCCGATCGCCGAGCCCGTGGTGGCCGAGGTTCACGCCATGTTCTCCACGACGCAGGTCGAGGTCATGCCCTTGCACGACGCCGTCCACGTCGTCGACGGGGCTCCACGCGCGCGCTTGCTCGACTTCGTCCGCCGCCACTATACGTCCAGCGTCGACCCGTCGCCCTGGTTCGACGGGGCCTGGGACCTCGTGCTCGACCCGGTTCAGGGACGCGCGTGGAGCCGAGGGGTAGCCCTGGACTTCGGCGGCCGGCGCACCATCGGGCGGCTCCTCTACGCGCTCGCCCAGCGGCCGAACGTTTGGGTCCCGCGCGGCGAGCTCGCCGAGGTCGTGTACGGGCCCGACGTCGACCCAACGCCGCTTCCGAAGCGGAAGAGTGAGCTTCAGGCCCACCTGAACGCGGCGGCTGCGGGGATCGAGATCGAGACGCTCAGCGCGAGCGACGACGAGGACGGGGCCTACCGGCTGCCGATCCCGGCTGGCCGGATCTCGTTCTGGACCGAGCTTCCACCCCCTCCCGAGGAGGGTGACGACGACGAGCGGAAACGCAGCGGAACGCGGAAAAGCACGTCGAAGGCGGCGAAGCGCAAACCGGCAGCGCGAGGCGGGTAGCGCGAGGCGGAAACCCCGGAATCGACGCGGAAAAGTATAGGAGAGACCTTCGCTATTCCTCGTGTGTCTGAAGCGCGAGACCTCATGGTGAGGCCCGCGACGGAGGACGCACGAGGTCCGCGATGTCGTCGCCGAAGCCCACCCTCGTCGCGTCCATCCCCCGCAACCACGCGGGGGGTGCGCGATGAGCCGCCCCACCTTCCTGGCCCACCAGGGCCCCTCCGACGAGGTCCTCGACGACCTCGCCACCGCCTTCCAGCCCTACTCGCCCGACCCGATTGGTCGCGACGACGCGCGCGAGATGGCCGAGAACCTCCACGGGTTCTTCGGCGTGCTCGAGCGTTGGGCGCGCGAGGATGCCGCCAACGGCAAGGGCCCCTGGGCCGACCTCGCCCTCGACGACCACCCCTTCGTGGACGCGGGGTGAACGATGGCCCAGATCCACGCTCTGACGCTCCCCTTCGAGGGTGAGCCCCTGACCACGCTGACCTGGGACGGCAAGCCCGCCTGGGTCGCCCGCGAGATGGGCCGTCGGCTCGGCTACGCCGGGAACGGCAAGCGCCTCGTCACCCGCATCACCCGCGAGTGGGGCGCCGAGTTCATCGAAGGCAAGGACTACGTCCTGCTCTCCGGCGAGGAGCTCGCCGCGTTCAAGGCCGCCGTCGGACTCGGTACCCCGGAGGTACCGAGTCGCGCGGGCGGGCTGATGCTCCTGCTGGAGCCCGGCCTGCACCTCGTCCTCACCAAGACGAACAAGCCGATCGGCGTCCGGCTCCGGCGGTTCCTCGTCGACGAGGTCCTCCCGCAGCTCGTTCGCACCGGCGCGTACTCGCCTCGGGGTGCCACGGTCGTCGAGGAGACGGTGTTCGTCGTCGCCCTCGCGGCGCCGGCGCCCGAGCCGTCGACCGCGCTCGCCCTGCGTCGGGAGGAGCGCCTCACCCGCCAGGCGAGCACCCGCGAGAAGTGGGTCGACTACTGCGCGCGCAAGCTCCAGGTCGACACGCTGCACCGCACCGTGGACGCGCTCGCCGCCGATGGCGTCGTGGACCGCGACGTGGCCGCCTCGCTGGAGGTCACGGCGGCGGAGATCGCGCTCGGCCGTGACTTGTCGGCGCTCAAGCCGGCGGTGTCGGAGTCGTGGACCAGCCCGTCGGAGCTCGCCGCGAAGTGGGGCGTGCCGGTCCAGCGGATCGGCAA
Source organism: Myxococcota bacterium (assembly GCA_041389565.1). Classification (GTDB taxonomy): domain Bacteria; phylum Myxococcota_A; class UBA796; order UBA796; genus JACKEQ01. The sequence continues at coordinate 61,883 of JAWKRP010000012.1, read as the reverse complement.
GGTCATCACCGCGCTCGGCATCCGGGGCGACGTCCGGTTCAGCAAGCAGGTCATCAACAAGGCCCGCGGGCACGACCGGACGGTGTTCACGTTCGTCTACAACGCCGATGGGAAGTCGCTCATCGAGGCGGCCCTCAGCGCAGCTGGGCTCTCGCCCGTCGACGACACCTGATCGGACCCGGAGGAGCCACCGTGTCCGATCAGCCGACCACCGAGGTCGCGCGCGTCGAGCGCGCGACCGTCCGCGCCGTCCGCTTCAAGGACGAGCGTTCGCGTGCGCCGACCCCGTGGGAGGGGTCGGTGCTCGACCTCGTCGGCGCGCAGCACGTCACGCGCGTCGAGAAGAAGGGCACGCCCGCGTTCTCGCCCCTCGTCTACGAGGACGGCGCGACGCGCGGCAAGCGCGGGGTCCGGTGCGCGACGGCGCTGGTGCTCGACTTCGATCACCTGGCCGCCAACGTGGCGGACCAGGTCTGGCAGAAGCTCCGGGCGCGCGGCTGGGCGCTCGTGGGCTACACGTCCTTCAGCCATCACGCGGAAGGCCCGGACGACGTCTGCTTCCGCGTCGTCGTCCTCGTCTCGCGCCCGATCCTGCCCGATGAGTACGAGCCTGTGTGGCTCGCGGCGAACGCGGCGCTGGGTCGCGTCGCCGACGCCAACGCACGCGACATCAGCCGCCTCTGGTACGTCGCGTCGTGCCCGCCCGAACGCCTGGAGCACGCCTGGGTCCGCGTCGTCGATGGACGCCCCCTCGACGTGGACCGCGCGCTGTCCGCCTCCGCGATGCGGCCCCGAGGGCGCGGCCGGAAGGCGGATCCCGGCGCGGCGATCGCCGAGGGTGAGCGCAACGCGGGGCTCATGCGCCTCGGCGGCGGGCTGCGTCGTCGGGGTGCCGGCCGCGACGAGCTGCTCGCGTCCCTGCACGCCGCGAACGTCGCTCGGTGCGTGCCGCCGCTGCCGGAGGACGAGGTCGTCGCCATCGTCGACAGCCTGCTCCGCTACGACCCGGCGTCGCCGCTCATCACGCTCAACACGACCGACGCCGGCAACGCCGAGCGCTTCCAGTCCCTCCACGGGGCGCGCTTCGCGTTCGTCCATGCCTGGGGGAGCTGGTACCACTACGACGGCGTGCGCTGGCTGCGCGACACGAGCGGCGAGGCCACGCGCGGCGCGCTCGCCACCCTACGCGCCACCGCCGCCGAGGCGGAGAAGGTCCCCGACGAGGACCAGCGCGGCGAGCTGTTGAAGCACGCGCTCGACAGCGAGTCGTCGGCGCGGATCGCCGCGATGCTCAACATCGCCCAGTCGCTCCTCCCGGTCTCGACCGACGACCTCGACCGCGACGTCGACCTGCTCAACGTCGCCAACGGGACGCTCGACCTCCGCACCGGCGAGCTCCGCCCGCACCACCGCGACGACTGGCTCACCCGGCTCGCGCCGGTGGCCTTCGACGCGAACGCGACCTGCCCCCGCTGGGAGGCGTTCCTGCTGCGAGCGATGGGAGGGAACGAGGCCCTCGTCGCCTTCCTCCAGCGCGCCATCGGGTACGCGCTCACCGGGCACACGAACGAGCAGGTCCTCTTCCTGCTCTACGGTGTCGGCGCGAACGGGAAGTCCACCTTCCTGGAGACGATCCGCGCGCTGCTCGGCGACCTCTCCGCCATCGCCGACTTCAACACCTTCCTCAAGCGCGACAGTGAGGGCGCGCGCAACGACATCGCCCGCCTGGTCGGCACGCGGTTCGTGTCCGCCGTCGAGGCCGAGGCCGGCAAGCCGCTTGCCGAGGCGCTCGTGAAGCAGCTCACCGGCGGCGACACGATCACCGCCCGGTTCCTGTTCAAGGAGTTCTTCGACTTCAAGCCCCAGTTCAAGATCTGGCTGGCGGCGAACCACAAGCCGACGATCGGCGGGAGCGACCACGGGATCTGGCGCCGCATCCGGCTCGTCCCGTTCACGGTCACCATCCCCGAGCACGAGCGCGACCCGCGGTTGACGCAGAAGCTCGCGGAGGAGCTGCCGGGTATCCTCGCGTGGGCCGTGCGCGGCTGCCTCGCCTGGCGCGAGAACGGCCTCGGCGTGCCCGACGAGGTAAAGGCCGCCACAGCGTCCTACCGCGAGGAGATGGACGCCTTCGGCGGCTTCGTCGAGGCGTCCTGTGTCTCCGAGGCAGGGGCCACGGTGCCCGCCGCCGAGCTCTACGCCGCCTACACCAAGTGGTGCGAGGCGAACGGCGAGCGCGCCCGGTCGCAGAAATCCTTGGCCTCCGGCCTGCGCGAGCGTGGGTTCGAGGCGGCGAAGGGCGCCAAGGGCGTGCGCGTCTGGCGCGGCATCCGGCTCCGCCGCGACGGCGAGACCACCCCGGTGGCGGGTGGCGGGTGGCGGATGGGTGGCGCGTTTTCCGCTAACTCCGACCATTCGGATCAGATCCCGCATGTCGCCTACGAGGGATGCGACCCCTCTCGCCTGAGCGACAGGAAGCCGATCCAAGCGCCACCAACCGCCACCCATCGTGAGAACGATGGTCCCGACAGTGTTCCCGAGGTGGCGGATCGCGAAAAGTCACGGATCGGGGATCCGCCACAACCGCCACCCATCCGCCACCCGGAAGCCCGGTCGGATCTCGACGCGAACGTCGGGATCGACTGGGAGGAAGGCGAACTGTGAGCCCCGCCGACGTTCTCCTCGCCGCCACCGAGGCCGGCGTCGTGCTGTGGCTGGACGGCGACGCGCTCCGCTTCCGGGCGCCCGCCGGCGTGCTCGACGGCGGGCTCCGCCACCGCCTCGGCGCCGCGCGCGGGGCCGTGGTGGCCCTGCTGCGCGCCGGCGCCTGCCCGCCGCCGTCCGTCGGCGCGTGGTCGCCGGACCTCCGTGACGCGTTCGAGGAGCGCGCCGCCATCATGCAGTTCGATGGGGGCCTCGCGCGCGAGGCCGCCGAACGCGAGGCCGAACGGCTCGTGCGCCTTGAGCACGCGCGCGCCTTCGTTGCCCGCGTAGCACTTGTCGTCCAACCCGAGGCCGCCGCTGTGGCAGGTGAACGGCCGGGAGGCGGCCCGCACCGGTGATCGGAAGATCATCGGGCCTCCTCGCCGGGAATGGGCTCGGCGAGGAGGTAGGGCGCGGCCGTGTTCGTGCTGCTCCGGTTGCCCTGGCGCGCTCGGTGAATAGCTGGCCTTCGGGGTGGCAGTCAGTCAAGCTCGCCACCGGAGGCGAGCGATGGGCAACGGCGATGCCGGTATGTGCGAGCGGGTCTGGGATCGCTGACCAACAGCGGGGCCGACTACGACGAGACCGGGAAGTCCAGTACGGGACGAAGTTCACCATGAAGGTGGGCGCCAAGCGGGCGAGCCTCGTGGTGTTCAACACGGGTAAGCTCCACGTCGAAGGGGCCGAATCGGACGCGAAGGCATGGCTGGCCGCGCTCAAGGCCAGTATCGAGACGGGGTCGGGGGCTCCAGGCATGTTGCTGCCCGCCGAGATCGAGCGATTTCCCCAGACGCTCCGGGAGCGGGTTCCCGACTGCGACGACGTGGTGCTGTGGTACTTCCAGGAGGCACTGCGCTGCTACAAGGCGAATAGCCCCGCGGCCGCCGCGTTCATGCTTGGTGCCGCCAGCGAGAAGGCAATCCTGCTGTTGATTGAGACCTACACGTCCCGGATCGAGGACGAGAAGAACCGCACCAACTTCGCGAGCCGCACAAACAACAAGATGATCTCGGTCAAGTACGACGAGTTCAAGCGCTCCTACAAGTGCGCAAATCCCCGGCCGACCGACGGTGAGATTGCAATCTGACCTGGATCAACTCTTGGACGGCGCCTTCAACTTCTACCGGCACACTCGGAACGCCGTCGGCCACCCCCAGGTCATCCCCGATCTCGACGAGGGCGTCGTCCTGGCGAACCTCGGCCAGTTCATCACCTACTTGCGGCGCATCTACGGCTTGATGGCCTTCTTCAAGGCCAACGCCATGAAGGTGTAGCGGATGCCGCCCGGCCGCGCCGAGCTCGCCCTGTCGTCGGTACTCGACCAGGCCATTCGAGCGATCTGGCCTCGGCGTAGGCACCAGGAGCTTCTTCTGGACCTGGGCGAGCGGAAGGCATGGGATGCCGAGACCCGGTCGTGCGGTTCATGACGCCGGCTGCGTGGGCAGCCTCCGAGCTTCATCTGACCCGCCCGATCACCCCCGGAGCCGCCTGCTGACGGTACGCCGGCAGTGGAACTCTCCGCAAAGCTCTACGCCCCGCCAAACCTGGGGGCTCTACTGTCGCGCGGTGGCTGGAGAACGCGGCTCCGCCGTCGGCACCAGCCCCAAGACCCTCGCGAACAGCTCGAGAGGGCTTCGACCCGGAACGATGGATCACCGGTGGCTTCTCCTCATCACGCGGATCGTGTCCGGCGGCCTTACCGACGTGCATTCCAACGCTTGGCTCTACCACCGGAGGACCCTGTTCAAGACGGGCGCGCTGCTGTTCGGGATGGCCCGCGGCGGCACCTTTGATGCGAGCGACGCCCTGCTGGTGTTTAGCCTGCTCGCGCTCTGGCAGCGCCGGCGGCCGACCGACACCGTCCGATCGAACAAGGGGCGGACCACGCCTCGTCGTGAGACGGCAAAGCCCGTGGCGGCCCTCGGTGGCAGCATCGTTTCGCCAGGTCAAATCGCGCCTCTGGTTCGCCTGTCAACGGGGATCGCCGATGGGCAACGGCTTGCACTGGTGGCCCTCGAAGCTGCGCTGACCGAGGCGCACCTCGCGCCGCACCAAGCGCGGCGAACGAAGGGCACCGAGGTCTGGGACGGCGAATCGTGGCTGCGCGCCGTCGAGTGTGCTCTGGACGACGTGTCGGGCGTTGATTGGCCCGGAGGAGCACGGCGCCTTCACCTTCCGCGTGGAGCGGATGCGCGCGTGGCGTGAGCGCCGGGCGATTCACACCCTGCCCGCCGTGCCGGACATCCCATATGTTCGCGCAACGGTAGCGCTCGAAGCTGCACGCGCCGGCGATCCCTGTCGCGGGTCATTCTCGCGCGAGGAGGCCGGCCTCATGATGCTGCTTCCACTGCTCCGCAGCCGAGGCTTCGAGATTGCCCCATGATTACGAGCAAACGGCTACTTCGAAGCCTATGCGAACAGTGAGCGCGCGTTTCGGACCGGTGTAACCGAGGGCGTCTTGATCGCCGACATCACCGCGGTCACTCGCGGCGTCGTTCCAAGGAGCCAAGTCCGGTGGGCGGGATCGCAGCGAAAGGGCACCGCGATCGTCGACAGCGATCTTGACCTGTGCGTCGAGTCGACCAATCCGGTAACCGAGGCGCAGAGGAGGAGCCTCAGGACCGAGATCGAGCGGGCGCTGGGCAGGTCGGCGACAATCCTGAGTCATGATCCGTCTTCCTGCTGCCCCAGGACGGCCGAAGGTCGACATCGCCTCTGCGAACGCGGCATTCGGGAAGTCGGCCGCTGCCTGATGCCGAGCCGTTCCACGACCGGCGGCCCGGCAGGCGGCAGCAAGGGCACTCGCTGTGGTCTCGGGGCGGGAACGTGCCCCACTTGTCCGGGTGGGTGGTCGAGGCACTGGTGGTGCACCTCGACGCCAACGGGGACGAGCGGGTGCCGCTGACCTGTTCCTATGGTCATCTGCTGGTTGATGACCGCGCGACACCCGCCGCCGTCGAGGGTGTTCTCCGTCCGGCGGCGTTCCCGCGTTGGAACCCGGAATGGTCCAGCCGCCTCCCAGGGCGACTTGAGGCCGTTCGCAACCATGCGAGGGCGCTCCGCCGGCGCGAGCCGGTGCCCGAATCATGGCGCTCGACGCAGGACGTAGAGCGTTGGTTGTCTGGGTGAAGAAGTCGGGGAGGGTATCGGCCCCGCCGCAGAAGCACTCTGGAGTCGCGGGGCCACCAGCAGTCGGCCGCCAAGGAGATCCGCGCCTGACAACGACAAACGGAAGTCCCCGAACGATCAGCGTGCGAACGTCAAGAATCCGAACAACGCCGCGCACGAGGCGGCGCAGGACAACCGGTCCAACCAGCTCAACCCGAACCACGGCCCTAGCAAGGGCGACCACCACAGCGGCAGCGGCAAGGCCGGTTCTCGCTGATCGAGGCAAACATGACGCAGAACCTTCCTACCCACGAACAACACGCCTTCCACCTCGGGCGGCGGGTCGCGGTGAACTCACTGGAACGGCTCCGGGCGGCCTGAGAGACAGCCTTCTCACCGGCCTCGTGGAACGTGACGTCGCCGTCCGGCTGGCGCTCATCGCGGCCCTCGCTGGTGAGCACCTGTTCATCGGTCCGCCGGGGACCGCGAAGGCCTGGTCGCGCGCCGCCTTCACGTCGCCTTCGAGGGCGCCACGTACTTCGAGCGCCTCCTCACTCGTTTCACGGTGCCTGAAGAGCTCTTCGGGCCGCTCTCCATCAAGGGGCTCGAAGAGGATCGGTACGAGCGACTCACCAAGGCGTACCTGCCCACCGCGTCGATCGCGTTCCTGGACGAGATCTTCAAGGCCAACAGCGCGATCCTGAACGCACTCCTGACGCTCTTGAACGAGCGGGAGTTCGACAACGGGGTTCAGCGAGAGGTCACACTGCCTATCGCGGTCAGGCGCGAGCAACGAGCTGCCGGACGGCGAGGAGCTTTCCATGCGCTGTTCGACCGCTTCCTTCTCCGACTGCACGTCGGCCCGGTCTCGAAGGAGGGGTTCCCGACGTTGCTCGATCCGTGGCGATCCTTCACCGTCGACCCTCGTGCAGCGGCTCACCGCGGACCAAGTGCTGGAGGTGTAACGGGCGGCTCAGGGCCGTCGTAATGGACGACATCGTCGCCCTCCTGTGCGACCTACGCGACTGGTGCAGCGCCGAGGGAATCCAGGTCTCCGACCGGCGTTGGCGCAAGGTCGTCAAGCTGCTCCAGGTCGCCGCGCTGACGAACGGCCGGTCGTCCGTGTCGATCTGGGACTGCTGGCTGCTCCAGCACTGTCTGTGGGATGAGCCGGAGAGCCGGGAAGTGCTCTACCAGTGGTACGCCGCGCGCGTGGGTGCCAGCGCGGCGATGGATCCCTCGCGCCTGACCCGCATCGTCGTGTCCTGGGAAGGCAAGCTCAAGCAGGACCAGGACAGCCGGTCCCAGGTTCGCGACGCCCAAGGACGGCCCCTGTTCAAGGGTTCGGATGGCAAAGCCCACGGTTACCAGCGGAACGGCGCAAGCGAAACGAGGTGCCGAGCCGCTCTTCCTCGCTCCTCCCGGGGCACAAATCCGGCGCGACCACTGGTCATGGAACGAAGTTCGTGATCGCACCAACGGCGGCCAGGGCTTCACGCTGGCGGAGCTGGACCAGATGTTGGTGCGAGACAAGCACCACAAATGATCAGCACTTCCAGCACTGGGACAAACGCGATGCGTACATCGCGAACTCCGCGAACTGGCAACCTGTGGAGGTCTCCTGGCTCCCTTCATGGAGCCGACCCGCCAGAAGACCGCGTACATCGATGCCTGTCTCAACGACATCGACGAGGTCAATCGGCAGGTCGACGCCTACCGGGTGAAGTTGCTGGCGCATGTCGCGAGTCTGGAGGCCGAGATTCGCGCGCATCTATGGGTGACGCCGGAGTTCGCCGAGCCCGCGTCGCAGAGCCTGGGCAAGACGCGCCAGGAGGTCGACACCTTGCTCACACGCATCGCGAAGCTCAGGAAGGGCTTCGAGATGCTTCCGAAGGAGGCCGTCGCGCCGGTCGATGGTAGCTCCGACGGCATCGTCGGCTGACTCTGCGCCTGCGAAGAAGAAGGGGCGCACGCCGCGACCGCCGCGTTCGACGCCAGCGACCTGGAGCGCCGATACGCGTTCCTGGACGACTGCCCCGAAGCATTCCTCCCGTCCGTCGTGACGCTGCCGATAGGGTCCCTGCCCGAGCGCGTGCGCGGGGTCCGCTTGTGGCGCGAGGCGCTCCTGAAGCGGGCGAATGCCGCCCGGAGACTACATGGCCACCGCACGAGGTCTCGGCGCCCGTGAGGCTCGCGCTGGCAGAGATGGGGCTCGTGCCGTTCTGTCGGGGACAGCCGGAGCTGGTCGATGCCCTTCTTTAACGACGTTCTCGCTGCCGGCCGCCGAAGCGCGGCGCTCCGCGAGGTTGCGGCCCGACTCCGTGAGCTCGAACAGCTGGAACGGCACCGCATGTGGAGGCCGCCGAACGCGACCGCGCACGGGACCAGCAGGAGGCGCGCGCCGTCCGACTCGACGAGGCGACGCTAGAACGCCTGCGCCGACAAGCGGAGCGCGAGGCCGCCGGACGAGGCCGCACGGCGAGATGGTGTCGGCGTGGGGCGAACGCGCCCGTGCATGGGCGTCGATTGCCGAGGTCTTCGGTGACCTCGGCGAGATGATGGGCCGGGGATGCGGACATGTGCCTCGGCGTGCTGAAGCACCGGCTGGCTGGACCTTCTTCGGCTCAGGCAACTCGTCGAGCAGCTCCCCCAGCTTCGCGAGATTGTCCGCTCGCTCGGCCGTCTTCACGCATCGGGTCGAAGACGGTTGAGACCGTGTTGTGCAGGTGCGCCGCTTGGAGGAGGAGCGCCGCGAGATCCGCACCCAGCACGTCCCTGCCGAGACGCGCGGGTATCGAGCGAAGTGGTGAGATCTCGAGGATGCTGCCGGTGGAGGCGATCAACCTCGGCCACCCGAAGCTCCGCTACCTGTGGCACGCGCCGTGGCCGAGCGCGCGCTCCTGACCTACCGCGTCGAAGGCATCGAGATCGAGCGGGTGCAGAACGACGCGATGTGGAAGAGGCAGTCGAACAACGGCGGCCCCGCCCCGAGCGGGTCCGATCATCGCAGTGATGGACACGTCTGGTTCGATGCAATGGACTGCCGGAGCGCGTCGCCAAGGCCCTCGTCCTGGTAGCGTTGCGCACGGCCCACGTCGAGAAGCGTCGCTGCTTCCTCTGCGCCTACAGCGGACCCGGCCAAGTCGTAGAACACGAGCTGGACCTGTCCGCGGACGGGATTGGCCGCCTGTCAGCGTTCCTGGGGCTGTCGTTCGGCGGCGGCAACGACGAGACAGGCGTGTTGGCACGGGTGGTGAAGCGCTTGGAGGAAAAGGAATGGAAGAAGGACGTCGCCTGTGAGCGACGGTGAATGGCCGGCGCCGACCAGCTCCGACGCGGGCCGTGGAGAAGGCACGCGACGCTGGAACGCGCTTCCACGGCGTCCATCGCGTGGTTCAAGGTGCCGTTGAGTTCGCGCTGGAACCACAAGCACTACCGCGTCGCCATCTCGTCTTAGCCCACTCGGAAGCAAGGTGGCAGGGCGCGCGGGGATTCAGCTCACACCGCCTCGATCCCCGCCTCACCGAGCGCCCCGAGCGGCATCGTCGCCCGCATCCCAGGGCGCAGCCGGACCCACGCCTTCGCGACACGGGCGGTGCCGTCGAGGCTGACGCCGGCCTCCGGCCCGCGCACGACGGCCTCGCCGAGGCGCTGACGGAGCCACCCCGCCATCGCCCACGGCACGGTGAGCGCCAGCACGCCGGCCTCGTTGTAGAAGCCGACCTCGCCCCACTGCGCGAGCGGGATCGACGCGCCCTCGCCGTCGGGCAGGGCCAGCGGGTAGACCTCGACGGCCGGGCCGGTGATCGACGGCCGGCGGATGATCGGGCCGACCATCAGCGGCTCCAGCAGGTCGGCGAGCTTCGCGCCGATCATCTGCTCGAGTGGGTCGATGGAGAACGGCCCGAACCCGATGCGAGTGACGGGCACGGTGAGGTTCACGCGGATCGCGCTGGACGGCGCGGGTGCGGTGGCGACGGCGGGCCTCATGCCGCACCTCGCTCGGCGGGCTCGTCGTCCACGAGGGTGACACCCGGCAGCGCGAGCTGCTCGAAGCGGGGCGGCTTCACGTCCCACAGGGCGTCGGGCGCCACGCCCGCGAACGCCGGGTGCGCGAGCAGCGCGCGGCGCAGACGGGGCGGCATCGGCGCGCGGCCCGAGGCGAGCGCGTCCCAGTAGCCCTTCGAGATCCCGAGCTCGGCGGCGAACTCGCCGATGGTGAAGTGCGCGCGGTCGACGACCTCACGCACGGCGTCGGGGCGGAGCATCCAGCGGGGCAGCGGGCGGCGCATGATCACTCCCCCTCGGTCGGCGCGGGCGCCGGCGGCACGACAGTGGTGGGCAGGTCGTCGTCCACTCGGACCCCGTCGGGTACCGAGTCGGGCGGGGCGGGCTCGTCGTCCTCGTCGGGCGCCTCGTCGCGGTCGTCGTCCTCCGGCTCGTCGTCGTCGTCGACGTCGAGCGCCTGGTCGACGCCGTCGGCGACCTCGTCGAGGAGGTCGCGCAGGTCCACGAGCACGCGGAGCGTGTCGGCCTGCGCCTTCAGGTTGAGGAACAGCAGGTGCGCGACGGCGAAGCTCTGCTCGGGCTCGTCGAGGTCGGCCCACTCCTCCATCGCGGCGGCGAGGTCCTTCTTGCGGCGGTGCTCGAACGCCTGGGCGTAGAACGCGCGGGCGGTGTCGAGGAACGCGGGGGTCTTCGGGGTACGGTCGGTCTTGGGCATGACGGTCTCCAGCGCCACGGCGCACGCGCGCCGTGGACGTGTCGGGGTTGAGGGGATCAGGCGGCCTGGGTGTTCGGGGCCTGCGCGGCCTGCTCGCGCATGGCGCGCGCCTGCTGCGCGGCCTGCTTGAGCATCCCGGCGAGCAGCTTGAGGTTGTTCGGGTCCTGCATCAGCACGCGGACGTCGGGGTCGTTGAGCGTGCCCATCAGGTCCGGGCTCTGGCCGAGGGTACCGAGCACGTCGGCCATCTCGGGCGTGACGCCCTTCGCGGCCAGGAACGCCTTGGCCGCCTCACCGAGCTGCTGAAGCGCGTGCTTCGCGATCTCGGCGCGGGTGTCCTCGGTCTTGTCGGCGCTGCGCTGCTTCTCGGCGATCTCCATCTCGGCGGCGCGCAGGTTCAGGATCGCGCCGACGAGCTCGTCGACCTGGTCCCGGCTCGCGTCGAGCTGGCTGTGCAGCTTGACCACCATCGCGTTGTTCACGCCCTGGAGCTGGTGGACCGAGCCCAGCACGATGCGGCCCCACTGCGCGTAGTAGTCGCCCAGCGCCCGCATCCCGCGCGAGGCGCTGGCGAGCTCCATCGTCTCGAACGACGGCGGCGGGATCTCGCGGTCGTTCGGGCGGTTCGCCGCGCCCGGCGTCAGCGCGCTCGCCTGCGCGGGGACCGGCAGGTCGAGGTCGTGGTCGTCGTTGCGGCAGATGAACGTGCCCGAGTCGATGGTGCGCATCCCCTTCGGGCCGTAGATCCGCACGCGGAAGCGGCGGTAGGGCTCGGCGAGGGTGTTGCGCGCGGCGATGTCGCGCAGCCAACGGCAGGCCGCCTCGGCGATCTGCTCCAGGGTGACCGGCTTGCGGTCACGCGACGCCGCCGGACCGGTCGGCGCGGCCGGCACTGTCGGCGGCGCCTCCGCGCCGCCCTCGGGCTCGTCGTCCTCGATGGCCTCCGCGAGGCCGCTCTCCTCCGCCTCGTCGTCGGGCGGTTCGACGACGTCCAGCGCGTCGTCCAGGTGGTCGGGCTTCCAGTCCGCTTCCAGGTACGGAAGCGCGTCGGCCGCGGTCAGATCGAACCGGCCGAGGTTCTCCTCGCGGTCACGCTCCGTCCGGTCCCACACCATGACATGCGACGCGTCGGGTCCCGCCCGGCGCAGCCGCCTCTCGATCGCATCCAGTCCTTCGAAGGTGAATCGCGCACGCCCCAAGGGCCTCCCTTCGCTGTGGCACCCCCAGTGTGACCGCCCGGGATCGCGGTGGCAAGCCGGGGTCGGACACCCCGGGACCGGCACGATTCGCACTTTCCACGCGGGGGAACGTCACTCCCCGAGGGCGTGGGAGACGCATGGAACCGTCTCCCACACGTCGCCTCCCCGCGGGGAGGTGCGCCTCCCACGTCGACGAGGCCGCGCGCGGGGAGATGCGGGGAGACGCAATCGCTGGTCGGAGGCTGATCTCCGGCCGTACATCGGTGGTGCGAGGCGGGCCGTGCGCCCTCCCGTCAACCCCCTCACCGAAGGACTCACCGCATGGCTGGCAAGACCGCGAACACGGCGCTCCAGACGGCGATGCAGGGCGGCAAGGTCAGCGACAAGGCTGCCCAGGGCGCGCTCGGCAACGCGGTCTCGCGGATCGCGAACCTGACGAAGAAGGCGAACACCTCGAAGGAGGCGATGATGGAGACGGGCACGCTCGTCCTCCACACGGCCGAGACCCAGGGCTCGCTGTTCCTCGCCTCGATGGCCGAGGGCTACCTCGGCGAGGAGAAGCTCAAGCTCGGGCCGGTCGATCTCCGCGCCCCCGTGGGCCTGCTCGCGCAGGGCTACGGCCTCTACCAGACGATCACCGGCCAGAAGGGCGCCGGGCAGCATGTCCTCGCGCTCGGCAACGGCGTGATGGGCTCGTGGCTCGCCAACGTCGCCCGCAACGCCGGCCGGACGCTGGCGGAGAAGCGCGCGGGCAACCAGGCCCCCGCGCAGCTCACCCCGCCCGCGCCGACCGCGACGCCGCCGGTGGTGGTCATGCAGGGGTCTCCGGCGCTTCCGGGCCCGACCATCCTGCTCCCCGAGCCCGGCGTCGCCGGTCCCGTGCGCGAGGTCCTCCTCACGCCCGAGCCGGTCGCTGCGGGTGCCGGCGACGACGACGTGGGCCGCTGGCCCCGCCGCCGCGAGCGACGCCCTGGCCCCGGCCGCTTCGTGCGCGCCGCCCGCAACCGTGACCGTGACCTCCGCGACGACGACGAGTCGGACGCGGCCTGATCCTAACCCTGAACTTCCACAAGGAGAACGCCATCATGGCCAACCGACTCGACAACCTGGGCTACGCCCGCGTCTTCCGGCACCCCCGCACGGGCTCGCTGGTCGTCGACACCGACAGCCTCCGCCGCGGGGGCTTCGCCGGCATCGACGACTTCGGCGAGGACGTGGAGGGCGACGACGACTTCGGCGACGACGACGATGACTTCGAGGGCGACGACGACTTCGAGGGCGACGATGACTTCGAGGGCGACGACGACTTCGGCGACGACGTCGAGGGCGAGGAGGCGGCCGACTTCGGCGCGCGCCGCCGCCGTCCCCGCAAGCGCCGTCGGCTGAACCGCCGCCTGCGCCGCATCAACAAGCGCGAGGACCGCGTCCGGTCCAAGCTCGACGACCTCGGTGGCGGCCGGCGCGGCCGCAAGGAGAAGAAGAACGTGCACTGGGGCATGACCGCCGTGAGCGGCACCGACACCCTGGCCGCCGCGGGCGCCGCGGCCGTCAAGATCCGCCTCCAGCACGACTTCCGTGCCCAGGACGTCACGTTCACGGGCTCGGCGGCCGGTGCCAAGGTGACGAGCATCTTCTTCGGCGACCGCGTGGTCTGGTCGTCGAGCGACGGCATCGACGTGTCGGTGTTCGGCTCGACCTCCTTCCTGCGCGGGCTCCTGAAGGGCCAGTCGCTCCGGGCGGGTCTCGACATCACGGTCAATGGCAGCCTCACCGGCGCGGGCGACTTCGCGGTCACCATCGTCGGCGAGAAGCCGGTCACCCCTCACTGCTGATGCACGGGGGTGACCAGTGGCTCGGCCGGGATGCGGGCTCGAACTCACGACGCGATCGGACCAGGCGGAGCTACCCGCCCGGATCCAGCTCGCGGCCGTGGTCCTGCCCGGCAAGCCGGTCGAGCTGCTGAACACCGAGGCCGAGGTCGACACCTGGCGCATCGTCGAGGTCTTCAGCCGAACGGGTCTGCCCTTCGAGGTGGACCTGTCCTGGTCGTCGGGCTCGGGCAGCGGCGCCGTGGCCCAGGTCACCGTCGCGCGGTCGACGCGGATCTGCCTCCACGCCCGCTCGCTCCGCATCTCGTCGACCAACCTCGCGAAGAAGATCAACCGGGTGGGCGTGACCGTCGCCGATGGCTTCACGCCCACCCGCAACACCTGGGAGGTGCCGATCGCCGTCGGTGAGGGCGAGCCGTTCACCTCCATCGTCCCGCCGTTCGCGGAGACGTTCCGCGTCGAGCTCGGGCAGCTCGCCGCCTACCCCAACACCCAGATCGCCGTGAAGGACGCGCTCGGCGACGTGCGCGCCACCTACAACGCGGCGCTTCAGCCGGTCTACGGCATCCCGGTCGGCGGCGCCTCGAAGGTCGAGGTGTCGACCAACCACCCCGGCACGCTCGCGCGCGCCGTCTTCCACCTCTCGCTCTGAACGAGGCTCCCGATGGGCATCTTCCGACACAGCACCCTCCTGATGCAGCGCGTCGAGCCCGGCTCCACGGACCTCGACAGCGGCACCTTCGTCGTGCGTCCCGCCGACGGGGACGGCGCGAACGACAAGGACCAGGAGTTCGTGCTCATCGTGTTCGTCGACCAACAGGGCGCCGGCACGGTCACCTTCGACCTGCTCACCAGCTTCGGCGACGGCCTGTGGGCGCGCATCGCCCAGCGAAGGCTGACCCAGGACGGCGCGAAGCTGATGATCGCGCGACCGATGGAGGGCTTCGCGCCCTACATCAAGGTCCGCGTGCGCGCCGAGCCGCCGTTCCAGAGCGACGTGAAGCCCACCTTCCGCGCCATCGCGCGGCTCGCGAGCAGCGGGCCCTACAAGGCGATCCCGGCCACCGTGCCGAACACCATCGAGCAGGCCAGCACCGAGGACGACCAGCAGGGCGGCGCGCCCCCCGTGGGTGGATGATGAAGATCGCCGTCAAGCTCGCCTTCGACGAGCGGGCCGCGCTGCGGCTGCTGAACTGGCTCGCGCAGGAGAACGCCATCCTCCTCCGCGCGCAGCCGGATCTGCCGCTGCTGTACGACTCGGGCGTCACCTACCGGCGCGAGACCGACGAGACCTGGTGCGACTTCCTCAACATGCTCGCCCAGGGGCACGAGGACTGCGACGGGCTCGCGGCGGCGCGCGCGGGCGAGCTGATCGCGCGTGGCTTCAAGGCCCTCCGCCCCGGTGACGAGGGCTACGAGCACGCCACGCGGAGCCGGCCCGCCTCGCTCACCGCCGAGGTCCTGCTCACCACCCGGTCCCGGCCCGAAGCCCCGGGGCTCTACCACTGCATCGTCCGCTACCGCGTCGGGAGCCGCTGGTTCCGCGACGACCCTTCGGCCCGCCTCGGCATGAATGGCGGCCGCATCGACCCCCTCGTGAAGCAGCGCTGGGCCCTCCGTGCGGGCGACGGCGCGTGGAGGACCGCGTGACCCGTCTGCACCCCGCCATCGCGCTCGACGACCTGTCGGGCGCCCTCGATCGCCCTCGTCGCCGCAAGGGCAAGAAGCGGAGTCCCCTCGGCTGGGTTCGCCGCCAGCAGGCCGAGGAGCGCGCCGAGCGCGAGCGCCGTCAGGCCCGTGATCGCCGCCGCGCGCGCGACCGCGAGCCCGAGCTCGAGCCCGTGGCCGGCGCCGTCCTGCCCGGGCCGGGCGACGCCTGGGGACCCGCCGTCCGCATGGGCCGCAACCTGCGCGTCCAGGCCGCCGTGGGGCACCGGGCCGCCGTCATCGAGCTCAAGCCCGGCCTGTTCCTCGTCGCCGAGCTGCCCGAGCAGGCCACCCGGCCCGAGTTCGGCATCATCCCGTTCCTCGCGCCGATGATCGTGAAGGCCGCGTCCGACACCATCACGCCGATCGTCCAGGCCACGCAGGCCCGGAAGGCGGCGAAGGAAGCGAACGCCGCGCAGGTCCGCATGGTCCGCGCGCAGGCCCCTGCCGCGCCCGCGCAACCCGCGCCGCTCGCGCTGCCCGGCCCGGTGGCCGCGCCCGCGACCGGTGGCACGATCTACCTGCCCGCGCCGAACGTGGGCTGGGCCGATGACGCGCTCGTCGCCGAGGTCATGGGCTGTGACGCCTGCGACGGCGGGTGCCGGCGATGATCCCCTCCTGGAGCGACATCAAGTCGGCGTGGTCGTCGGGCTGGACCGCGCTCTCCGACCAGGCCACGCGCCTGTACAGCGCGGCCGTGACCGGCAACCCCGCCGCCTACGCGGACAAGGTCGCCGCGTTCCAGGCCGAGCTGGCCGCGAGCCGCGCGACGCTGGACCGCATCAAGGCCAAGCTCCCGAACCCCCCGGTCACAGACGCGGATCGCGCGATGGTGGCTAACTACACCGCGATGGAGCGCCGCTACCACGAGCTCGCCGCGGGCCTCTACGCCGACGCCACCCCGACCGGGGCCGGGGCTCCGGGGCAGCCCGTGGTCGGGGTGGCGCCGGTCGTTCTCGTCGTGGGCGGCATCGCGCTCACCGCGATCGGCGTGTCGTGGGCGGTCGCCGCCTACGAGTACGCAGTGAACCTGCGCGAGCAGACGTCGCTCGCCGAGCGCGAGCTCGACGCACGGGTGGCCGCGAGCCGCGACGGCCGCGTGCTCCAGCCCAACACGCTCCCGCCTCCGCCTCCGTCGCCCACCGAGCAGGCGAGCAACCTCGGCCTCTGGCTGCTCGGCGGCCTCGCCGTCGCGACCGGGGCCCTCGTCCTCCCCACCTTCCTGAAGAAGTGAGCCATGACCGAGCACGCCCCGAAGAAGTTCCGCTTGTCGTTCGTGAACGCCGCCGAGGACGTCCCCCGGCTGGTGCGCGCCTACGGGCGTGCCTGCCAGGGCGAGTTCGCGATGGTGCTGCGCCCCGCCGAGGAGCGCGGCGTGCTCGTGCTCGTCCGCAAGGAGGGCGCGACGTTCTGGCGCTCGGACGGCGCCGCGCGCAACGATGCGCCCGCCATGCCCGAGAGGGCGGTGTCTCCGAAGGACGCCGTGACGCTGATCAAGACCGAGCAGAAGGCGGTGCCCAAGCCGGGCCCGATCACGCTGCGCGGCCAGTGGTCGGGCCACCTTCACTGCGACGCCGGGACGCCGCGCGTGGAGCTCGTCCGCAAGCTCGCGGCCTATGGGGTGCTCACCATCACGTCGTCGCCGAAGGACGGATGGACCTGGTCCGTCGCCCGGGCCGAAAAGTGGTTCAGCAAGCCAGGCGCCGACGAGGGCACCGCGCCGACGCTGCTCAAGGCCATCGAGGCCGGGCTGGCGCGCGCGATGGGGCTCCTCGGCGAGGCGTGCTCGGTGCGCGACAGCCACCGCCGCGCCGCGCTCGACACGACCTTCGCCGCCGACCACCCGATCAAGCCCGCCCGCGAGGGCAAGGACCCGACCGAGCGCCTGCGGCCGAAGGAGCCGCGCAAGACCAAGGGGCGCACGCCGCCCCCGGTTGACGCGCCGGTGTCTCTTCCCGACGTGCCGGTGACCGCGCCCGCGCTCCAGCGCATGGCCGACGAGGTCAACGCCGAGGCCGACGCGCTCGCGGCCGTCCGCGACGTGCCGTGGTTGTGGCACGAGTCGTCCGCGAAGGACGACGCGGTCGCGTGGTTCGCCGAGGTGGGGCTCGACGAGATCGCGGAGGAGATCGCCGGCTACGACGGTGGCCCCGACCGGCCGCTCGACACCTTCATCGCCGGACTCCGCGAGCGGGTTGCGGGTCTCGACGTGGATGAGCCCACGCGGCAGGACGCGCTCGTCCAGATCGGCCGCCTCCACGAGGGGTGGCGCACGGCGCCCGCGCTGCTCGAACGCGCGCGTCGGCTCGTCCGCTACGCCGCGCGCATGAGCGAGTCGGAGCTGTGCCGCGGCGCCGACCGCAAGGAGGCCGCCGACGCGGTCGAGCGCGCCGTCCGCGCGTACACCGAGGCGCGCGACGCGATCGAGCGCGGCGAGCCGGTCGACGGCGTCCGCAAGCTACGGAGCATCGCCCAGTGGGTCGCGATCGCCGCTGCGAAGGCCGCGAAGGCGTGCTCGGCCGGGCAGATGAGCCTGCCGGCTGGGCGGTCGTCCGTGGCCGACGAGGGCCTCCAGCCGGGGGACCGGGCCGTGCTCGTCAGCGACCCGAGCCGGGTCGGGACCGTGCTGGAGTGGCGCGGCGAGGACCGCGTTGCCTGGCGCGAGGACGGGCAGACCGTGACCGCGCTGCTCCGGGTGTCGATGCTCGCGCCCGTCGTGGACGAGGTGCCGCCGAAGGCAGCGAAGGCGCCCGCTCCGAAGAAGGAGCGGAAGCCGCGGAAGCCGGCGGCGCCGGCTCCGCAGGCGGCGCAGGCCGAGCTGGAGGTGGATGCGGCGAAGGACAAGACGCTGATCGACGCGTTCAGCGCGGCGGTGGCGACGGCGATGGCCGGAGGAGCCTGAAGCCGGTGGATGAGCGAACTCGGGATGGGCCACGGCAAGTCGTGACGGC
Organism: Myxococcota bacterium; assembly: GCA_041389565.1. Taxonomy (GTDB): domain Bacteria; phylum Myxococcota_A; class UBA796; order UBA796; genus JACKEQ01. The sequence continues at coordinate 43,663 of JAWKRP010000012.1, read as the reverse complement.
TGGTGTCCTTGACAGGCGAGGCCAAAGCAGGAATGCTGCACCGATGCGCTCGCCTCTCCCACGCTGGCTCCCCCTCCGTCGCACCATGCGTCGGAAAGCGGCACGCGTGCTGAAGATGATGCTTTGCGCGCTGCTGGTCTTCGGCTTGTTCCCGGGCAGTGACGAGCTGGTTGAGACCGTGGTCCACTTGGTCCACGACGGCCACCTGCCGCACTCTGAGACGCACGACCTCGTCGCGGCGACTGAGGATTGCGGGGACTCCGACGAGCATGGCTGCACGCCCCTGGCGCATCATTGCCACTGCTGCGTGTCGATCTCAGCGATCCCGCCTCGTTTGCCGGATCTCGACGTTCACGCCTACGAGCCGGGTCGGGAGAAGTACCGTTCCCTCCAAGAGCGCGGCCCGCCCAACTCTGGCGTGAAGCCCTACCTGCCCCCTCCCATCGCCTGAAGTCGGTCTCGACGACGGGCTGAGCGCGTTCGCGCCCGGCCCCCTCGCGCGCGTGTCCGCGTCGGTCGTGCGCGCATCCGAGAACTCCCACTTCAGGTGAAACCTTGATCCCCGCAACCCGCGGGATGTCGCTCGCGCTCGTGCTCGGCCTCTGGCCGACCGCAGCGTGGGCCACGCCCCTGTCAGCCGACGACGTGGTCCGTACCGCGTTGTCGCGTCACCCCGACGCCGTGGCGTCGGCCTCCGCGGTACCCGCCGCGGAAGCCAGACGTCGCGAAGTCGGCACCTTTCTCGAAAACCCGGAAGCCTCGGTCGGAGTCGCCGTCGCTGGCGGCCTATTCCAGGGCACCCTGAACCAGCCGATCTCCATCAGTGGCGAGGGCTGGCACGCCCGCAGCGCCGCCGCCGCTGGAATCGACGCCGCCGAGGGCGACGCTCGGCGAACCGATCTTCGCGTGGCTGCGGAAGCCCGCGGGGCCTACGCGTGGGCCGTCACCACGCGCGAGCGGTGGCAGCTCGCCGACGAGGCGATGCAGCAGTCCACGCGCCTGCGAGAAGCCGTGGAGGCGCGAGAGGCGGTCGGCGAGGCGCGCCCGCTGGACGTTCGCCTCGCCCGCATGGCCGAGGCGGAGGCGACCGAGCTCGCCATCCGTGCCCGACGCGACCACGCCGACGCGCTCACCACGCTCGCGCTCTACGCCCCGGACGCCGTGACGGCGGAGCTTGCGGACGATCCGCTCGCGGTCCTCCCGGCGACCGCCGCCACCTCCAATCGCTCGGACATCGCGGCCGCAGAGGCGAGGCTTCGCGAGGCGGAGGCCGCGTTGCGTCGCGAGCGCGCGGCGACGATGCCGCACCTCGGCGTGGGGATGTTCTTCCAGAGGGACGAGGCTCACGGCGATCCGGGCGACATCGGCCCGCAGCTCACGATCGGCATCCCCCTCTGGACCCGCAACCAGGGCGCCATCGGCACGGCGCGCGCGGATGTCGACGTCGCGCGCGCAGAGTTGGAGAGCGTCAGCACCCGCGCGAGCGCCGAGCAGGCCGTACTGCCCGAGGTCGGCGCCTACGCGGACGAGGCGCTCGGTCGCCTCGGCGACTTCGAGCAGGACGCCCGCGAGGCCCTGGCCAGCATCGAGCTCGGCTGGACTACGGGCGAGATCGACGTGTCCGAGGCGGTGCTCCTGCGCCGCGAGGTGCTGGACGGCTGGGTGGCAGCGCTCGACGCCCGCCAGTCCACCGTCGAAGCCCGCCTCGAAGTCCTGTTCGCCACCGAAGACCCCCACCTGATCCCGGCGGACACCGCCGAGGAGGACCGATGATGAACCTGTTCCGCACCGGGACCGCGTTCGCGGTCCTCACCTTCCTGATCTCCTGTTCCGGGGCCGAGGAGGAGCTCCACGAAGAGGCCGAGGTAGGCCACGGCGACCACGGGGACGAAGTCGTCCTCGGCTCGACCGCGCTGGCGAATGCCCGGCTTCGCGTCGTGGAGCTCGCCCCCACCGCGCTCGACGCCGAGACCACCGTGCCAGCCCGGATTACCCTGGACCCAAGGCGCGAGGCCCGCGTGTCGGCGGTGACCGCCGGCACCCTGGAGCGCATCCTGGTGCGCCCCGGGGACACTATCGCCACCGGCGGCTCGCTCGGGACCGTGCTCTCGCCGGACCTCGGCACCGCGATCGGCGAGCACCTCGCCGCGAGCGCGCGCCTCGACACCGCCCGCGCCCGGCGAGAGCGGATCGAGACCCTGCGCGCCGGTGGGTTCTCGTCGCTCGCCGAGATGGCCGAGGCCGAGGCCGACTACACTGTCGCCGCCGCCGAGGCCGAAGCCGCCGAGGAGCGCCTGCGTGTGTTCGGCGTGTCGCCCGAGCGCGTCCGGCCGAAGGAGGGCGAGCACTTCTCGTCGCGGTTCGCTGTGAAGAGCCCGATCGACGGCGAAGTGCTGTCGATCGACGTCTCCCTCGGCGCGTCGGTCGCCTCGGGCGATCCGCTGTTCCACGTCGGGAACCTCGACGAGGTCTGGGTTATCCTCGACGTCTACGAGCGGAGCCTCGCGAAGGTGCAGGTCGGGGCGCCGGTCTCGTTCACCGCGGACGCGTACGGCGACGAGGTGTTCACCGGCACCGTCGACCAGATCGGCGGATGGCTCGACCCCGACAGCCGCACCGCGGAGGTGCGGGTCGTCGTCCCCAACCCGGACCACCGGCTGAAGCCCAACATGTTCGCCAAGGCGCGTCTGGCACTCGGCGGCGAGGGCCACGGCGAGGGCCTCGTGATCCCGGCCGACGCAGTCCAGGACGTAGAGGGCAAGGCGAGCGCGTTCGTCGAGGAGGAGCCCGGGCGGTACGCCGTGCGGCCGGTTCGCACCGAGCCGCTGCCCGATGGCCGCCTGCGGGTGATCTCGGGCCTCGAAGCAGGCGAGACGGTCGTGTTCGAGGGCGCCTTCACCTTGAAGAGCGAGCTCGCGAAGAGCGAGCTGGGGGAAGGCCATGCACACTGAACCCACCCCAACCCCTGAGAATGAGGGCGAGAACGCCGCGCTCCTGTCCGGTGACGGCAACGGCCTCCTCGATCACGTCCTCGCCTGGTCGCTGCGCAACCGCCTGCTCGTGATCGTGCTGATGGTGCTCGTCACGTTGTTCGGCGTCCGCGCTGCGTTCCGCCTTCCGATCGACGCGGTGCCGGACGTCACGAACGTCCAGGTGCAGATCCTCACCGACTCGCCGGGCCTCGGCCCGTTGGAGGTCGAGCGCTTCGTGACCTACCCGGTCGAAGGCGCGATGTCCGGGCTGCCCGAGGTCGAGGAGATCCGCTCCCTGTCCCGGTTCGGCCTCTCCGTGGTGACCGTCGTGTTCCACGAGGGCACGGACATCTACTGGGCGCGCCAGATGGTGTCCGAGCGGCTCACCGAGGCTCGGGACGCGATCCCCGAAGGTTTCGGCGAACCCGAGATGGCGCCGATCTCCTCCGGTCTCGGGGAGATCTTCCAGTTCGAGGTGCGCGGCGACGGCCTGCCGGAGAAGGACCGCGCGATGGTGCTGCGCGACGTGCTCGAGTCGCAGATCGCGCCGCGCCTCCGGTCCGTGCCCGGGGTGGTGGAGATCAACACCTTCGGCGGCGAGCTGCGCACCTACCAGGTCGAGGTCACACCCGAGCGCCTCGCCAGCTACGGCGTGTCCCTCGACGACCTGTTCGAGGCCCTCGCCGAGAACAACACCAACGTCGGCGGCGGCTACCTCGTCCGCGGACGGGAGCAGACGCTGGTCCGCGGCGTCGCCCTGTACGAGGACCTCGACCACATCCGCGAGGTCGTCGTCACGACCACGCCGGAGGGAACGCCGATCACCGTGGGCAGGCTCGGCACGGTCGAGTTCGCGCCGATGATCCGCCAGGGCGCGGTGACGCGGGACGGACGTGGCGAGGTGGTCACCGGGATCGGCATGATGCTGATGGGTGGGAACTCGCGGACCGTGTCGGCAGCGCTCCAAGAGGCAGTCGACGAGGTCGCGCCGACCCTGCCCGAAGGGGTCACGATCGAGGTGTTCTATGACCGCACCGAGCTCGTCGATCGGACGATCGGAACGGTCGAGAAGAACCTGTTTGAGGGCGGGATCCTGGTCATCGCGGTGTTGCTGTTCACCCTCGGCAACATCCGGGGCGGACTCATCGTGGCGTCCGCGATCCCGCTGTCGATGTTGATCGCGTTCACCGGGATGAACACCTTCGGGATCTCGGGCAACTTGATGAGCCTCGGCGCCATCGACTTCGGCCTCATCGTCGACGGATCGGTCGTGATGATCGAGAACGTCGTCCGGGTGGTCGGTGAGCGGCGAAAGAAGGGGCTCCCTGTCAATGACGCCGTGATCCTCGGCGCGGTTCGGGAGGTGGCGGGGCCCGTGACGTTCGCGGTCGGCATCATCATCCTCGTGTACCTGCCGCTGCTCGGACTGACTGGGATTGAAGGGAAGATGTTCCGGCCGATGGCCGCCACGGTCGTGTTCGCGTTGGTCGGCTCGCTCGCGCTGGCCCTCATCCTGATGCCCGTGCTCGCGTCGACGTTCCTGAAGGGGGCGACCGAACATGAGACATGGCTGTTGCGCCTGGCGCACGCGGCCTACCGACCGGTGCTGGGCTTTGGCATGCGCTGGCGCTGGCTCGTGACCTCCGTTGCCGTGGCTGCGCTGGTGTGCTCCGGCATCGCGGGCTCGTTCCTGGGCGCGGAGTTCGTTCCCAAGCTCGACGAGGGCGCGGTCGCGATCCAGATCATCCGACCGCCTTCGGTGTCGCTGGAGGAATCCGTCGTCCAGGCGGGCGCGGTCGAGCGCTCGCTGCTGACCAGGTTCCCCGCGGAGATCCGCACCGTCGTCAGTAAGACGGGGCGCGCCGAGATCGCGACGGACCCGATGGGGGTCGACTTCAGCGACCTCATCATCATGCTGACCCCGCCCGAGGACTGGAAGGAGGCCCACGACAAGGAGGGTCTCGTCGCCGCGATGGAGGCAGGCCTCCGAGAGGACGTGCCTGGCGTGAACTTCGCGTTCAGCCAGCCGATCGAGCTCCGCACGAACGAGCTGATCGAGGGCGTGCGCTCGGACGTGGCGCTCATCCTGTACGGCGACGACCTGTCCCAGCTCAAGGTGACCGGAGACGCGCTCGCGGGCGTGCTCGGCAAGGTCCCAGGCGCCGCCGACGTCAAAGTCGAGCAGGTGGCCGGGCTCCCGATGCTCCGCGTCGACGTCGATCGCGAGGCCATCGCGCGTCTCGGACTCAACGCGTCCGACGTGATGGACGCGGTCGAGACCCTCGGTGGGCGGCCGGTCACCCAGGTGGTGAAGGGGCGGCAGCGGTTCGAGGTGCAGGTGCGGTTCGCGCCCGAGGTGCGCGCCGACGAGAGCCGTGTGCGATCGGTCCTCGTGTCCCGACCGGGCGGCGGGTCCGTCCCGCTCGACCAGGTCGCCGACGTGACGATCGAGGAGGGTCCGCTCCAGGTGAGCCACGAGAGCGGGCAGCGGCGGCTCACGATCGAGGCGAACGTCCGGGGTCGCGACGTCGCGTCGTTCGTCGCCGACGCCCAGGCCGCCATCGCGGCCGCGGACGTCGTGCCCAAGGGCTACGTGCTCGACTGGGGCGGACAGTTCGAGAACCTCGCCGAGGCGTCCACGCGCCTCGCGATCCTCGTACCGCTCGTGCTCGTGCTGATCTTCGTCCTGTTGCAGGCGAACTTCCGCTCGTTCAAGACGACGATGCTCGTGTACGCCAACGTACCGCTCGCGGTCACCGGCGGCGTGTTCGCGCTCGCCGTCCGCGGGCTGCCGTTCTCGATCTCGGCGGCCGTCGGGTTCATCGCGCTGTTCGGCATCGCGGTGATGAACGGCGTGGTGTTGGTGAGCCAGATCCGCAAGCTCCAGGAGGAGGGCCGAGATGCCGAGACCGCCGCCCGTGAGGGCGCCGAGCTTCGACTTCGGCCGGTGCTGATGACCGCGCTCGTCGCGGGCCTCGGCTTCATCCCCATGGCGCTCGGCCACGGCGCAGGCGCCGAGGTCCAGCGTCCGCTCGCGACGGTCGTGATCGGCGGGCTCGTGACGAGTACGGTGCTTACTCTGGTCGTTCTGCCGAGCCTGTATGCGTGGTGGATGCGCGAGCCTGTCAGGGCGACCGCGGCCGCCGTCCCGGGAGGTGCGTGATGGGCGAAGAGTGCAAGGACGACGCCTGCTGCGCGCCGGTCGTCGTGACGCCTCCTCCCACCCTCGCGGGGGAGGCGCGGCGGTTCAAGATTCATGGGATGGACTGCGCGGAGGAGGTCGCCACCCTCAAGGGCGCGCTCCGGGGACTCGTGCCCGAGGAGCAGCTCGGGTTCGACGTCCTGAACGGTCGGATGTCCGTCCCGGTGAGCGTAGCGGCCGAGCGTGTCGTCGCCGCGGTCGCGGCGACCGGGATGCGCGCCGAGCCGTGGGTCGAGGCGCGCGAGCCCGAGGCGGGCCACGCCTGGTCCACCCGCGACGCGCTCGTGGTCGCGAGCGGCGTCGGAACCGCCGCCGGGTTCGGCGTCCACGTCGCGCTGGCCGGGCTGACCTCGGCGATGGGCTCCGAGGGCGCCGGCCTCGCCGAGGTGGTCCCGTGGCCCGCGCGGCTGGCCTACGGCGTCGCGATCGCCGCGGGCCTGTGGGTCGTGGTCCCGAAGGCCTGGTACGCGCTGCGCAACCTGCGCCCCGACATGAACCTGCTGATGACCATCGCCGTCGCAGGCGCGGTGGCGCTCGGCGAGTGGTTCGAGGCGGCGACCGTCGCCTGGCTGTTCTCGTTGTCGCTCGCGCTCGAGGCGTGGAGCGTGGGTCGGGCGCGTCGCGCGGTGGCGGCGCTGATGAAGCTCGCGCCCGACCGGGTCCGCCTGGTGCGCGACGGCGGCGAGGTCGAGGTGGACCCCGCCGTCGTCGCCCCGGGCGCCGTGTTCCGCGTCCGACCCGGCGAGCGCATTGGCCTCGACGGCCGCGTGGAGCGCGGCGCCACCGAGGTCGATCAGGCGCCGATCACCGGCGAGTCGGTGCCGGTGGCGAAGCAGGTCGGCGACGAGGTGTTCGCCGGCACCATCAACGGGTCGGGCGTGATCGAGGTCACGTCCACGAAGACCGCGGGCGAGACCACGCTCGCGCGCATCGTCCGGCAGGTCGGCGACGCCCAGGCGAAGCGGTCGGTCTCGGAGCAGTGGGTCGAGAAGTTCGCGCGGATCTACACACCCGCGATCCTGGCCCTCGCGGTCGGTGTGGCGGTGGTGCCCCCGCTGCTCGGTGGCGAGCCCTCCGAGTGGGTGTACCGGGCGCTGGTGCTGCTCGTCATCGGTTGTCCGTGCGCGCTGGTGATCGCGACGCCGGTGGCGATCGTCGCGTCCCTCGCGGCGTCGGCTCGCCACGGCGTGCTGCTCAAGGGCGGGCGCGTGGCCGAGATCCCGGCGCGGATCCGCGTGGTGGCGCTCGACAAGACCGGGACGCTCACCGAGGGCCGGCCGCGCGTGGTGGATGTCGTGCCGCTCGCCGAGCACGACGAGGCGGCCTTGCTCTCCCGCGCCGCCGCCCTGGAGGCGGACTCCCAGCATCCCATCGCGCTCGCCGTCCTGGCGCGTGCCCGCGAGCTCGGGGTTCCGATCCGCGCCGCGACCGACGTCACGGCGGTCCACGGCAAGGGCGTCGAGGGCCGCATCGACGGGCGGCGGTTCTGGCTCGGCTCCCATCGGTTCCTCGAGGAGCGCGGCCAGGAGACGCCTGCGGCGCACGATCGCCTCGAAGCGATGGCCCGGAGCGGCCAGACGATCGTGGTCGTGGGCAACGAGACCCACGTCTGCGGCCTCATCGCGGTGGCCGACCGCGTGCGTCCCGAGTCCGTCGCGGCCGTCGCGGCGCTGAAGCGCGCCGGCGTGACGCGGGTCGTCATGCTCACCGGCGACAACCGCGGCACTGCCGAGGTGGTCGGCCGTGAGGTCGGCGTCGACGAGGTCCGGGCCGAGCTCCTCCCCGAGGACAAGGTCCGCGCCGTGGAGGAGCTGGAGCGGGACCATGGCCCCACCGCGATGATCGGCGATGGCGTGAACGACGCTCCCGCGCTCGCGCGCAGCACGCTCGGCGTCGCGATGGGGGCCGCGGGCACCGATGCGGCGATCGAGACCGCGGACGTGGCCCTCATGGGTGACGACCTCGGCAAGTTGGCGTGGTCGATCGAGCACTCGCGCGCGACGCTCTCCGTGATCCGCGCGAACACCGCGTTCGCGCTCGGCGTCAAGGCCGTGTTCGCGGTGCTCACGTTCGTCGGCATGGCCTCGCTGTGGGGTGCCATCGCTGCCGACATGGGCGCGTCGTTGCTCGTAGTAGCGAACGCGCTGCGCCTGCTCCGGCGCTGAGGAGGGGTGATGTCGGAAGACGCCGGAAGACGGTTCTGGGAGAACAACGCGGCACGCTACGATCGCTCGATGGGTCTGCTGGGCGGCCCTCTCCCGCGCACGGTGGAGCTCGTGGCGGCCGCCGTGTCGGGGGCCACGCGCGTGCTCGAGGTCGCGTCGGGCACCGGACTGGTGAGCGCGGCCATCGCGCCAGTCGTCGGGGAGCTGCTCGCCACGGACTACGCCGCAGCGATGGTCGAGAAGACGCGAGCTCGCATTGGACACCTGCCGAACGTGCGCTGCGAGGTCCACGACCTCTACGCACTTGGCGAGGTCGACGGCTCCTTTGACGCCGTGGTCGCCGCGAACGTGCTGCACCTCGTACCGGACCTCGATGGAGGGCTCGCGGCGATGCGGCGGGTGCTCCGCCCCGGAGGGCGCCTGGTGGTGCCGACGTACTGCCACGCGCAGGATGCACGCGCGCGGCTGATCTCCGCCGTGTTGGCGCTGGTGTCCTTTCCCGGGCAGCGACGGTTCGACCTCGACGGGCTCGCCGCCGCGGTCGAAGCGGCCGGCTTCGAGATCGACGACGAGGAACTCGTGAGGGGGATGCTCCCCATCGGTTTCGTCGCTGCGCACAAGATCTGACGGGGAGACGGTGGGAGACGCTTCCGCTCGCCCGCGCGATCCCAGGTCGCCAGACTGACACGAGGAACACCGTTCCCCTCGGAGTCGTCGTGCAGCCGTCCGCCGAAGTCCTCGTCGATCGCATCGCCACCGTCCTGCGCCAGCGCCTCCCGCCCGGCGTGACGCCGGCCTACTTCGAGGGCTTCCTGCGCCGGAACCGGCCCGCCCTGGTGGCCGTGCTCGACCGCCAGCTCGCCGCGCGCGCCACTCGGTACCCGGCGGGTACCGAGTCGCCCCGGTCGTACGGGGACCGCTACGCCGAAGCCTACGCGCAGCCGCCGGACCTGTGGGCGGCGTCGCAACGCACGGCCGCCAACCTCGCCGCGATGCGCCTCGCCGCGAGCAAGCGCCCCGACGAGATGAGCGCCCAGGATCGGGCCGCGCTGGCTGCGTACTCGGGCTGGGGCGGTCTCTCGATCCAGGCCGTTGCGAGCCAGTTCCCGACCGGATTCCCCGTGCCCGAGGAGCGCGGGCTCATCCACGAGTACTACACGCCCACCAAGGTCGCGCGCGAGGTCGCCCGCGTCATCCGGCCGCTGCTGCCGGACCTCCCGAGCGAGGAAGGCGTGGTGCTCGCGCTGGAGCCCTCCGCGGGCATCGGGCGGTTCGTCCAGGCCGCCAGCGGCCCCGACTTCGACGCCCTCCGCTGGCTCGTCGTCGAGTGGTCGGAGCTGTCGTCTCGGATGCTCCAGGCTCTCCGGCCCGAGATCTCCGTGTTCAACGCGCCGTTCGAGCAGTGGGTTCGCGAGCACGGCCACGAGTACGCCGGGCGCCTCGGCCTCGTGCTCGCCAACCCGCCCTACGGCGCGCGCGGCGTGTCGATCACCGAGGACCCCGACCGCGGCTACCGCGAGAAGTCCGCCTACGCCTACTTTCTCCGGCGTGGCCTCGACCTGCTCGCGCCGGGCGGGCTCGGCGTCTACCTCGTGCCGTCGGGCTTCCTCTCGGGGCGCTCCACCGGGCTCTTGTCGCTGCGCGAGAAGGTGCTCAAGCGGCACCACCTGGCCAGCGCCTACCGGTTGCCGTCAGCGATCTTCCCCGGCGCGATGCTCGTCACCGACCTGCTGTTCTTCCGCGCGCGTGGCGGCGAGCTCGCGGAGGTCGACGAGGCAGACCAGTTCATCCTCGACGGCGACTACTTCGCCGATTTCCCGAGCCACATCCTCGGCACAGAGGTCGGTAAGGACGCCGGCGACGACGACCAGACCAGCAAGCCGCGCTGGGGCTACCAGGTCGTCGGCACGTTCGAGCGCCTGCCCGACCTCGACGAGCGCCCGATGTGCGGCGCCTGCGAAATCGCCCGCGAGGTGGTCGTGTTCCCCGGCGCGCGGCCGGCGCGTTCCGGCATCGCACGTCAGCTCGAAGAGAGCACCGCCGGCCTGTCCGAGCACGCCGCATCCGCCGTGGCGCTCGGGTTCCGCGTGGACCGCTACCTCGCCGCCGCGTCGGCCCAGACCACCGACGAGCACGTGCAGCTCTGGCCCGAGCTCGTCGAGGCCCTCAACGTGTGGACCGCGAAGCACGGCAACCCGTGGACCTCGCCCGACCTGCGTAAGCTGGTCGCCGACGGCCACACCAGCGCCGAGCGCTTCCTCCAGGCGTTCACGAAGTCCGGCCGCCTGATCGACGGGCTCGCGACGAAGCCGACGTGGACCCCGCGCTACGCCGGGAAGTCCGACGACCTCGTGGCGCTCGCCGAGTGGGTCTACCGGACGAAGCGCGCGCTCACGATCCGCGAGTTGGCCGACGCGCTGGTCGAGCAGTCGGGCCACGCGCAGGAGCACGCGCAGACGGCCGTCGTCCGGCGTCTCTCGGACCTGCTCGACGTGGGCTGGTGCCTCGACGGCGACGGGTGGGACGAGCTGGTCCCCGAGCGCGACTACCTGACGGGCCATCTGTGGCCGAAGCACGCCCGCGCGGTCGCCCTCGCCGAGAAGCAGGAGCCCGCGCGCGTGGTGCCGGGCGGGCTCGTGTGGGGTGTGGTCCCCCTCGATCGCATCGCCACCCAGGCACGCAAGCTGGTCGAGGTCATCCAGCCCGCCGTGCTCGACGACATCGGCGGCGTGTCCCCGCGCCAGGGCTGGGTGCCGCTCGACCTCGTCCAGGGCTGGCTGAACGAGACCTTGAACGGCCACTACGGACACGTCCGGCTGGAGCGCCGCGAGGGGCTCGTGCAGGTCCCCGGCCTCGACTACGACCAGATCGAGGACGCGAACGAGCTGGCACCCGAGGCCCGGTGGTGTATCGGCTGGATCAATCACGACAAGACGACGTTCAAGCCGAAGAAGAAGAAGGACGAGAACATCGACGAGGTGCGGCTCGCGAAGGCGAAGGAGTGGGACCAGTCGTTCCGCGCCTGGGTCGGGTCCGACCCCGAGCGCAGCGCCCGCGTGGAGCACGCCTACAATCACCATTTCAAGGGCTACGTCGCTCCGACCTACGACGCGGAGCCGCTCCCGCTCGCGCGCTGGACGAAAGACGGCGTCCGCCTGCACCCGCACCAAGTCGCCGGCGCGCGGCGCGTGCTCGCGAACCGCGGGGGACTCCTCGCCTTTGACGTCGGCGTTGGCAAGACCTACACCCTCGCCGCGGCAGCACGTGCCGCCGCCGAAAGGGCAATGGATTCAGGCGCTTCCTCGCCGGGACGCGCGAACCCCAGCAGGCCTTGCACGACGCGCCGAGCGTGCTCGGCCTCGGCGCGGACCGGGGCAAGGTTGTCGGCACGCATCGCGGGATGTCCGAGGAGCACCGTGAGCGGGTTCATGAGCTCGTGCGCCACCGCCGCCGACAACTCACCGAGTGCCGCCAGGCGCTCTGCACGAACCCGAGCACCCTGCGCGCTGCGAATCGCGCCAGTCATACGGTTGAAGGCGCGCGACACCGCGGCCACCTCTTCGTTACCGGACTCGTCCGCGGTCACGTCGTCTCGGCCCGCACCGAACCCCTCGGCGGCCGCGCGGAGTCGAGCGAGGGGATCGATCAACCGCAGCTCCAGCCAACGCGCGCCCAGCACGGCGACGACGAGCCCCACGACCGTGGCCATCGCCGTCACCTGCCACGCGCGTCGCGTCGCGCCCTCGATGCGGCGCCGCTGCGCGCGCTGCTCCTCGTCGATCACCGCGGTCAGGCGGCTGATGGTCGTCGCGACGGCCTCGGCGAGGCGCTCGGCAGTCGCGTGCGCCGCGGAAGCGGCCTCGGCATGGAAGCGGAGGGCGGTCGCGAGCCCGTAGCCGGACGACGCACCGGTCACGAGCACGGTCTTCAGGGAGCCTTCGGGAGTGGGGTTCTGGCGCATGGGAGCCTCCTCGGGCGGCACCGGCACGGGCCGCTCACGCCTCTGGACGTATGCGCGGGCCGCCAGACGACCCATCATGCAGGGTCTGCCATTCATTCGCAATCGTCTGAACCCGGCACCCCTGATCCCGAAGACCCGACCCGGATTTCCGGACTCCGCGGCCCATCGACCCCGTCTGGCACGCACGCTACGCTCGAAGCGACCCCTGGAGGTCACGTGTCGGTTCGTGTGGCCAGCGCCCTTCGTGAAGCGCTCGCGGATGGCTACGACCGGGCGTCGTTCCGCGCAGACCTCCTCGCGGGCGCGGTCGTCGGGGTCGTCGCGCTGCCGCTCTCCATGGCGCTCGCCATCGCAGTGGGGGTACCGCCGCAGCACGGCCTGTACACCGCCATCGTGGCGGGGGCGGTCGCGGCCCTGCTCGGCGGGAGTCGCACGCAGGTCACCGGCCCGACGGCCGCATTCGTGGTCATCCTCGCGCCCATCGTGTCCGAGCACGGCCTCCCGGGCCTGCTGACCGCGGGCTTCATGGCCGGCGGGATCCTCGTGCTGGCCGGCCTGTTCGGGATGGGGTCGCTCATCCGGCTCGTGCCGTACCCGGTGACGACGGGCTTCACGACCGGGATCGCCGTGGTGATCGCGACCCTCCAGGTGCGCGACGTGCTGGGTCTCCAGACCGGCGCGCTCCCCGATGCCTTCCACGAGAAGGTCGGAGCGCTCTGGAACGCCCGTCACACGGCATCCCTGCTCGAGCTCTCCGTGGCCGCGCTCACGTTCGCGCTCCTGCTCGGCCTGCCCCGCGTGGTGAAGCGCGTCCCCGCGCCCCTGCTCGCGATCGGAGGCGCGTCGACCGTGGCCTTCGGGCTGCAGGCCTTCGATCCGGGCCTGGAGGTCGCGACGATCGGGAGTCGGTTCCACACCGTGATCGACGGCGTCGCGGTCGCGGGCATCCCGTCGGTCCTCCCACGCCCCGCGCTCCCCTGGGACGGGGGACCGGGGCTCGCGGACCTCAGGGCGCTGCTCCCCGCCGCGCTCACCATCGCGGCCCTGGGCGCGATCGAGTCGCTGCTGAGTGCCGTCGTGGCGGACGGGATGACCGGTCACCGGCACGACCCCGACGCCGAGCTCGTGGGGCAGGGGGTCGCCAACCTCGTGGCCCCGTTCTTCGGCGGCATCGCGGCGACGGGTGCGCTCGCGCGGACGGCCACGAACGTGCGGAGCGGAGCGCGGTCGCCGCTGGCCTCCGTGACCCACGCCGTCGTCGTGCTCGGCGTGATGGTCGCGGCGGCGCCTCTCGTCGCCTACATCCCCATGGCCTCGCTCGCGGCCCTGTTGGTGCTGGTGGCGTGGAACATGGCGGAGGTCCCGCACTTCCTGCAGATCGTGCGCATCGGTCCGAAGAGCGACATCGCCGTGCTGCTCACGTGCTTCGGCCTCACCGTGGCCTTCGACATGATCTGGGCCGTGGGGGTGGGCTTCGTGCTCGCGTCGCTCCTGTTCATGCGGCGCATGGCCGAGCTGTCCGAGAGCCGCTTCCTCGACGCCGGCGATGGGCCGGGCTTTCCGGAGCTGGGGCCGGGCACGGTGCTGTACCGGGTCGAAGGCCCGCTGTTCTTCGGGGCCGCGCGAAAGGCGATGGATGCCCTCCACGCGTCCCGAAGCGACGCCTTCACCACCCTGGTGCTCGATCTCGGTCGCGTCCCGGTCATCGACACCACGGGCTTCGTGGCCTTGCACGGGTCGATCGCGTCCCTCCGGTCCCAGGGGAAGACGGTGGTGCTCCTCGGGCCGCTCCCGCCGCCGTCAGGCCTGTGGGACCGGGCCCGCGCGGAGGGGCTGCTCGATGAGGTCCACGTGGCGGGCTCGTTCGACGATCCGATCGTCGAGACGCTCGTCAGAGCGGCCACAGCCACGGCACGACCGTGAGCGTGATGCCCGCGCTGACGAGGCTCATCGGGGCCCCGAACCGCACGTAGTCGAGCGGACGGTAGCCGCCGGCGTTGAACACCATCAGGTTCGTCTGGTAGCCGATGGGCGTCAGGAAGCTGGCCGACGCCGCCATCATCACCGCGATCACGAAGCCCATGGGCTCGGCGTCCACACGGTCGGCGAGCGCGATGGCGAGGGGCACGGCGAGCACTGCCGCGGCATTGTTCGTCACCAGCTCCGTGAGGAGGGCGGTGACCACGTAGATCGCCACCAGCGCCAGGAACGGGCTCGTCGCACCCACCTGGAAGGCCAGATCCGCGAGCCTCCGGTCGAGACCGCTCTCCTGGATGGCCCGCCCGAGCCCGAATGCCGCGGCGATCGCGACCAGCACGGACAGATCGAGAGACCGGCGCGCTTCCTCGAGCGTGCAGCAGCGCAGCGCGACCATGGCACCAGCGCCCACGAACGCCGCCGTGACCGTGGACGTGAGCCCGAGCGTGCTCGCGGCGACCAGCACGGCCAGGATGGCCCCCGCGACCCAGGCGCGCTCCGTCCGGGGTGGGGCCGCGCCCGAGATCGAGCTCACGAGCACGAAGTCGCTGCGCGTGCGGTACCGGTCGACGAATCCCTCGTGGGCCTCGAGCAGCAGCACGTCGCCCGACTGGAGCACGATGTCGCCGATCCGCCCGGCCAGGCGCTCTCCGGCGCGGGCCACGCCGATCACCACCGCGCGGTAGTGAGCCCGGAACCCCGAGTCGCGGATGGTCTGGCCCACCATCGGGTTCCGCGACGACACCACGGCTTCGACGATCCGACGCGCCATGCGGTCGCCGTCGAGCTTGAACACCTGGTCCGGCGCCACCGCGAGGCCCGGGAACCGCTGGAGATCGACCATCGCGTCGACGTCGCCGACGAACACGAGCCGGTCGCCCGCCACGAGCCGGTGCGTGTGCGAGACGGCCGCGATCACGTCGCCCTCGCGCACGATCTCCATGAGGAATGCGCCCGGCAGGTGTCGCAGGCCGGCCTCCTCGACCGTGCGCCCGGCGATGCGGCTGTTCGCGGGCACGAGCAGCTCCATCGTGTACTCGCGCGGGTCGTCGTCGGTGCTGATCGGGGGTTTGCGGTCGGGCAGGAGCACCGGACCGAGCGCGATCATCACGAGGGCTCCGCCGAGGGCCACCAGCACGCCGAGCGGCGTGACCTCGAACATCCCGAGGCTGTGCAGGCCGGGCACGGTGGGGTGCAGATCCTCCACCAGGCCCGCCACGACGAGGTTCGTGCTCGTGCCGATGAGCGTGCACGTGCCCCCGATGATGGAGGCGTACGACAGGGGCAGCAGGAGGCGCCCCGGAGAGCGCCCGAGCCGCCGGGCCCAGTCGTGCACCGCGGGGAGCAGGGTCGCGACCACCGTGGTGTTGTTCAGGAAGCTGCTCGCCGCGATCACGGGGAACACGAGCCGCACCAGCGCGCCGCGCTCGGACTCGGGACGCCCGAGCAACCCCGAGGTGAGCGTGTTCACGGCGCCCGTCTCGCGGAGGCCGGCCGCAACGACGAACAGCGCAGCGACCGTGAGCATGCCGGTGTTCGCGAACCCGCCGAAGGCCTGCTCGGGCGTCAACACCCCGGCTGCAGTGAGCAGCACCACGCCGCCGAGCAGGATGACGTCCGGCGAGACGCGGTTCGAGGCCATCAGCGCGAGCGAGGCGACCACGACGCTGAGCGTGAGCAGGGCAGGGAGGGTCAAGGCACCTCGAGGGGCGTCGAGGCACGCATAGCGCGCCCGGGCCGCGACGCTACGTCCACTGCGCACACCGGGTATGTGGGACGGTGGCGGGGAGGGCGTGATGGCGGAGCGGTACTGGGATCGGAACGGTGGCGAGGGCCCGTGGGACGTGATCGTCGTCGGCTCGGGCATCGGCGGCATGACGTGTGCGGCGATGCTCGCCTCGTGGGGCCAGAAGGTGCTGGTATTGGAGCAGCACTACACGCCGGGCGGCTTCACGCACGCGTTCCGACGGAAGCGGTGGTCGTGGGACGTCGGTGTGCACGCGGTCGGCGAGGTCGACGAGCGCGCCATGCCGGGCCGGTTGCTGTCGCGACTCACGCAGGGCCGGCTGAAGTGGACGTCGCTCGGGCCGGTGTACGACTCCTTCCACTTCCCCGAGGGCCTCGACATCGCGTTCCCCGACGACAAGGCCACGTTCCGCGCGAACCTCGTGGCGGCCTTCCCGAACGAGGTGGAGGCGATCGACCGGTACCTCGCGCTCGTCCGTGAGGTCGGTCAGTCGATGCGGGGGTACTACCTGTCGCGCGTGGCCCCGCCCGGCCTGCGTCGCGTGACGCGCCGACTCATGGCGGGCCCCGCCGAGAAGTGGCTCGCGCGCCGCACGGCCGACGTCATCGCGGAGCTGACGGACGATCCGCGCCTGCGGACCGTGCTCGCCGCGCAGTGGGGCTACTACGGATCCGTGCCGAGCCGGTCGTCGTTCGCGATGCAGGCGCTCGTCGTGCGGCACTTCTGGCATGGCGGGTACTACCCGGTGGGAGGGTCCGGGGAGATCGCGACGCAGCTGCTCCGCACGGTCGCCGAAGCGGGCGGATGGACCCGGGTGTACGCCGACGTCGACCAGATCCTCGTGGAGCGGGGGCGTGCGGTCGGGGTGCGGATGAAGGACGGCGAGGAGATCCGGGCTCCTCGCGTCGTGAGCGCGGCGGGGGTGATGTCGACCGTCGGGCGCCTGCTGCCCGAGGACGCGAGAGGCCCGTGGACACGGGAGGTTCAGCAGCTCCGACCCGCGTCGGCCCATGTGTGCCTGTACCTGGGGTTCGAGGGGGACATCCGGTCGGCGGGCGCGAGCTCCGCGAACGAGTGGTTCTGGAGCACCTGGGACTGCGAGATCGACGCGTGGGACATCACGGCGGAGCCGCTCGGAGCCGCGCCGATCCTGTACTGCTCGTTCCCGTCGCTGAAAGACCCCGAGCACGACCCCGGGCCCGACCAGCTCCACACGGGCGAGGTGGTCACATTCGTGCCGTGGTCGGTGTTCGAGCCCTGGGTGGGCACGCGGTGGAAGAAGCGGGGCGCGGACTACGACGCGCTGAAGAAGCGCCTGGAGGACGCCCTGCTCGCGCAGTTCCTCGAGCGCATGCCCGGTCTGCGGCCGATGTTGAAGCACGTGGAGCTCTCGACGCCCGTGTCCACCGAGCACTTCACGCGCCCGATGCACGGGTCGATCTACGGCATCGAGCCCACGCCCGAGCGCTTCGCGACCGACGGTCTGAAGCCGCGCAGCCCGATCCCGGGGCTGTTCTTCGCCGGCTCGGAGGTGAGCACCGTGGGGGTCGTCGGCGCCATGATGGGCGGCGTGCTCGCGGCCGTCGCGATGGAGCCGCTGAAGGGGATGCAGGAGCTCAGCAAGGTCCAGGGAGGTCCGCGGTAACCGAAGCGGGAGCGGGCTCGTACCCCCGAGAGACGCCTGGAGTGCCCATGTTCCGTACCGCCGTCCTCACGCTGCTCGCCGCTTGCTCCACCGTGCCCGAGCGCTCCGCCGCGACGCTCGTGGGGACCGGAGGGTCCGGGCCCGCGCCGACCGAGTTCGCCGATCCGGTGGAGGAGCTCGGGAGCGTGACGTGGCCGCGTGGGCTCGACGGTGCGATGGCGCGGTCGAAGGCCAGCGGGAAGCCGGTGTTGGTGCTGTTCGACGAGGTGCCGGGCTGCTCCACGGTGAAGGGCTTCGGGACGGGCGCGCTGACGCATCCGCTGCTCGCAGAGGCCATCGAGACCGCCTTCGAGCCGGTGGTGGTCTACAACAACACGGCCGACGACGCCGCCCTGTGCGCGCGGTTCGACGAGCCGCGCTGGAACAACCCGGTGGTGCGGTACCTCGACGGGGACGGGCGGGACGTCGCGCCGCGGTTCGCGGGGCCCTACACGGAGGCTGCGTTCGCGGAGAGCCTGGCCGGAGCGCTCGGCTCCCGCGCACCCGAGTGGCTGACTCTGATCCGCGACGAGCTCGTGGCCGCAGACCGGGCCGAGACGGCCACCTACAGCATGGCGTGCTTCTGGTCCGGAGAAGCGCACCTCGGGAGCGTCGACGGCGTGGTGGGCACGCGCACCGGATGGCAGGGCGGGCGTGAGGTGGTGGAGGTGCGGTTCGACCCCGACCGCACGACGCGGCGCGACCTCGACCGCCACGCGAGCTCGGGTGGAGCGCGTCCGATGGAGCAGGGCTCGCTGTCTCCGACGCCCGGAGACGACCGCTACCGGCTGCGTCACACGGAGTGGGCGTCCGTACCGATGACGCCCACGCAGGCCACCCGCGCGAACGCCCTGCTCTCCGAGGGGAAGGACCCGTCCGCGCTGTTCTCTCCGCGCCAGCAGGCCCGGAAGGGGGGTGCGCTCGGTGATCTCGGCTCGTCGGACCTGCGGGCCGCGTTCCGCTGACGGCGGTCAGATCTCGCGCAGCACGATCTCGCGGGGCAGCAGCCTGAGCAGCGTGCCGCGCTCCACCGCACGCGCTTCCTGGGCGTCCTGGTCGAGACGTGCCCGCAGCGCGGGCGAGAGCGCGCGCACCATGAGGGACGGAGTCCACCGCACGTCCTCGCCGTCTTCGGTCGGGATGCCGCGCTCCACACAGGCGCTCGCGACGTGGAGCGGAACGCCGTCGAAGTACTTCCGGAGCGCACGGAAGCGGCCGCGTACCTTCGGATCGACGAAGCAGGCCTGCTTCCGGACCATGAACGCGATGTGGTAGTGCGACGGCACGAACGACAGCCCGTCGAGATGGAGCCGCTGCACGGCCACGTCGAGCATCGAGCCGACCTCGCGGGCCAGCCCGAGCCCCCGGTGCGCCTGGCCCGGAAGACCACGCGCGGAGTCGGGGGGCACACGCGGGTCGACGAGCTCGAGCCACTCGATGAACACCGTGCGCCAGTCCTCCAGGCTGCGGTAGGCGACGGTGAGCTCCATGAGCTTGTGGCGCGCACCGCCGTGCTGCCCGAACACGCGCACGCGGTGCGGCATCGACCCCGCCTGCAGCTCGAGCTCCACGTGTGTGAAGCCCATCCGGTGCACGGCATCCGTGATCCCGTACCGGTCGAGCACCAGCTCCAGCCCGTGCCGCGTGTAGTGCTGGAGGAACCGGAACTCCACGTTCGGACCGCCCAGCATGCCTCCGAGGTCGGCCTCGGTGATCACGATGTCGTCCTCGAACGGGGCGAGGGTCCGCGCCACGCGCCCGACCTTGCGGGCCACCGGGTCGTAGCCCGACGCCACGGCGCGCCGGCTGCCGATCGCCTGCGCGAACGTGCCTGCGAGCAGGGTCCACGCATGGGGCGAGTAGCCACCGCCCGGCACGACCACGGTGGGCACGCCCTCGATGGCCGCGAACACGCGCCGGTCCCGCTCCCGCAGGCCTTCGGGGGTCACGTCGAGCCCGCCGAGGCGGTCGCCGCGCGCAGGGTCGCTCCCGGCCAGGTAGAACGCGAGCACGGGCTTCCCGACGTCGGCGAGCACGGCGTCCACGGCCTCGAGGTACACGCGGTCCGACGAGCCGAGCGGCACCCGCACCTCCGCGATGCGTCCGGCCGTCCAGTTCGAGTCGCCCGACACCGAGCGCACATCGACCTCGGGGAGCAGGAACCCCGCCAGCCCGTCTGGAGGGTGAGCGTCGAGATCGATCACGAGGATGCGGCCCTTCAGCCCCTCGGCCCGACGCACGGCGATGGCGACCGCGATGTCGTTGAGCCCGCAGAACCCCCCGCCGCGATCGGGGCCCGCGTGGTGGAACCCGCCCATCAGGGTCGCCGCGACACCGTCGTTCTCGGACACCCAGCGCGAGGCCGCGATGGCCGCACCCACGCCCCGCCGCCACAGCTCGACCACCGAAGCGACCGGGACGGGCCCGTCGGTGCCGACGATCCGGGAGACCACGTCGGGATCGTCGAGCTTCGTGAGCCAGTCGTCGTCGTGCACGCGGCGCAGGTCGGCGTAGTCGGCCTCGGGCGCTTCGAACACGTGGTCCTCGCGGACGATCCGCATGTCGAGCAGCCAGGTGAGTACGTTGTCGGCGCGGCGTGCGTCGAGGCCGGAGCCGAGCGAGGAGCCCGAGAACGGCAAACGGAAGGACGGGTGGTACCAGACCGCGAGGCGCCTGCGTCCGAACCACCTCACCGCGAGTTCTCGTCGAGGAACAGCTCGTGGACGTCGCGCTCTTCGGGGGTGCGACGCTCGAGACGCCCGTACACGCCGTCGGACTGGAGCTCGCGCGTGCGGCCGCGGTCGTCGAGGTAGCGCTGGAGCAGGACGTCCCGCAGCCAGCGCCGGAGCTCGGGGTCTTCGATGGGAGCGAGGGTCTCCACCCGGCGGTCGAGGTTGCGGTCCATCAGGTCGGCGCTGCCGATGAAGCACTCGGGGGTGCCGTCGTTGTCGAACCAGTACACGCGGCTGTGCTCCAGGAACCGCCCGACCACGCTCGTGACGCGGATGTTCTCGGACATTCCGGCCACTCCGGGCACCAGGCAGCAGATCCCCCGCACCAACAGGTCGATCTGCACGCCGGCCTGGCTCGCTTCGTACAGGGCTTCGATGATCTCGCGGTCGGCGACCGCGTTGCACTTGGCGATGATGCGACCGGGCCGGCCCGCCGCCGCGACGCGCGACTCCCGCTGGATGCGCTCCACGATGCCGGGCTTCATGAAGTGGGGGGCGACGAGGAGCTTGCGGTACTGGTCGGGCAGGGCGAAGCCCGTCAGGTGGTTGAACAGGTCGCCCACGTCGGCGGTGAGGTCGGGGTCGCACGTGAGCAGGCCGAGGTCGGTGTACACGCGCGCCGTGATGGTGTTGTAGTTCCCGGTGCCGATGTGGGCGTAGCGGATGAGCTCGCCCTGCTCGTTGCGGCGGATGACCATGGCGAGCTTCGCGTGCGTCTTGAGGCGCGGGACCCCGTAGACCACGTGCACACCGGCCTGTTCGAGCCTCTGGGCCCAGACGATGTTGTTCTCCTCGTCGAAGCGCGCCTTGAGCTCCACGACCACCGCGACCTGCTTGCCGTTCTCGACGGCCTCCTGCAGGGCTTCGATGATGGGGGAGTCGATGTTCGTGCGGTACAGCGTCTGCTTGATGGCCACCACCGCCGGATCACGGGCGGCGGCCCGGATGAACTCGACGAGCGGGATGATGGAGTCGAACGGGTGGTGGAGCAGCACGTCCTGGGTGCGCAGGGTGGCGAAGGCGTCGCCGTCGGCGAGCGAAGGGGGCGTGCGCGGCACGAAGCCCGGGAACTTCAGCTCGGGGAGGTCGGCCTTGATCAGCTCCGACAGGCGCTCGACGCCGAGCAGCCCGTCGACCTCGAACACCTGATCCGAAGTGAGCCCGAGCCCGGCCTTGAGGGCTTCCTGGATGACCTCCGGGGTGCCCGACTGGACCTCGAGGCGCACGGCCTGGCCGAAGCGGCGCTTCCGGAGCTCCTGCTGGAGCACGGTGAGCAGGTCGTCGGCTTCGTCTTCCGCGATCTCGACGTCGGCGTCGCGCGTGACGCGGAACACGTACGGACGCTCGACCGACATGCCCGGGAACATGGTGTGCATGTTCGCGGCGATGAGCTCCTCGAGGGGGAGCAGGCGCTCGGGCGTCTCGAGCTCCCACCGTCCCGACAGAGGCAGGAACGCGGGCAGGTTGTGCAGCGGCACCTTCACGCGGGCGAGCCGGCTCTCCCCGGTGGGCGACCCCACGAGCATCGCGAGGTTGAGCGACAGGTTGCTGATGAACGGGAAGGGGTGCGTGCTGCCCACCGCGAGCGGCGTGAGGATGGGGTACACGCGGTCGAGGTACCAGGCGTCCCACTGCTTGCGCTCGGACTTCCCGAGGTCTCCGTAGTGCACCATCTGGAGCCCCTGGCTCTCCAGCGCGGGCAGGATGTCGCGATTCAGGGTCTTCTGGGCGGTCTCGAGCAGCGGCGTGAGCTGCGCACGGATGCGCTGGAGCTGGCCGCGCGGCGAGAGCCCGTCGAACGACAGCACCTCGATCCCGGCATCGACCTGCTGGAGCAGACCGCTGACGCGCACCATGAAGAACTCGTCGAGGTTCGTCTGGAAGATCGTGAGGAACCGGAGCCGCTCGAGGAGCGGGTTCGAGCGATCGCGCGCCTCCTCGAGCACCCGTGCGTTGAACGCGAGCCAGCTGATCTCGCGGTTGATGTAGCGGGACTCCGAGACGGGCAGCTCGACGACGGGGGCGGTCTTCTTCGGGTTCTTGCTCATGCGGGCATGATCCGGGGCGCGGCCGGGTCGGGTCAAGCGAGCGGTGGACCGGTGCGGGGGGCGTTACGTGCAGGCGCCTCCCGGGAGCGACCGTGAACCTGCTCATCACGAACGACGACGGCGTGGATGCCCCCGGTATCGACGCCCTCGCAGCAGCCCTCGCCGAGGTCGGCCACGTGTGGATCGTGGCCCCCGAGCGCGAGCAGTCCGCGCAGAGCCACGCCTTCACGCTCCACAAGCCGCTCCGTGTCACGCGGCGCGGTCCCCGTCGCATCGCGCTGTCCGGCACCCCGGCCGACTGCGCCTACGCCGGAATCCACGGTCTCGTGCCCACGCCCGACTTCGTCGTGAGCGGCATCAACCGCGGCGCGAACCTCGGCAACGACGTGCACTACTCCGGAACGGTCGCGGGTGCGCGCGAGGCCGTGCTGCAGGGCGTTCCGTCGATGGCCGTGTCTCTGTACATCCGCGGCGAGAACAAGGACGAGCACCACTGGGACTGCGCGGCCCGCGTCGCGCGAGAGGTGCTGAAGAAGCGCCTGTCCGCGCGGTTCCCCGCAGATGCGTTCCTCAACGTGAACGTGCCGAACGTGCCCTACGCGTCGCTCGCCGGGATCCGGGCCGTGCCGCTGGGGCGCCGGCGCTACACGTCGATGGTCGAGGTCCGCACCGATCCGCGCGGCAACGAGTACGCCTGGATCGGCGGAAAGCCCATGCCCGACGAGCCGTCTGGCTCGGGAGACGTGGTGATGGCACAGCAGGGCTGGGCCACCGTGACTCCCATGCACACCACCCCCACATCTCCGGATCTGATCGAGGTCGTGAATGCCTGGTTCTGAAGGGGAGCAGCCGCTCCCGGCGCTCGCAGCCCGTGGCGTGATGGGCGGCCTGCTGATGGGGATGGCGAACCTCGTCCCCGGGATCAGCGGCGGAACGATGCTGCTGGCCGCAGGGGTGTACCCCGACTTCATCCAGGCCATCGCCGATCTCACGCGGATGCGGTTCAGCCTGAAGGCGATCGTGGTGCTGGGTGCCGTCGGTGTCGCGGCCGCGGTGAGCATCCTGATCGGCGCCGGAACCATCAAGCACCTCGTGCTCGAGCACCGCTGGGTGATGTACTCGCTGTTCATCGGGCTGACCCTCGGCGGCGTCCCGCTCGTGTGGCGTCTGATCGGGAAGCCCGACGCACAGGTCTGGGGAGGCGTCGTCGCGGGCTTCGCGGGGATGTCGGCCCTCGCGGTGGCCCAGGCGACGGGCTTCGGTGCGGGCACGGGTGACGAAGCCTCCGTACCGATGCTGTTCGTCGGGGGGATCGCTGGCGCGAGCGCGATGATCCTGCCGGGCGTGAGCGGGGGGTACCTGCTGCTGGTGCTCGGGCTGTACGTGCCGATCCTGTCGGGGATCGACGCGTTCAAGGAGGCCCTGAAGGCCGGTGACGTGGGCGCGGCCGTCGATCCGGTGCTCGGGGTCGTGCTCCCCGTGGGTGTGGGAGTGGTGATCGGAATCGCGGTGGTCTCGAACGCGATCGAGTGGTTCCTCCAGCACTTCCGGAGGCCCACGCTCGGCGTCCTGCTGGGGCTGCTCGTGGGTGCCGTGATCGGCCTGTGGCCCTTCCAGCAGGGCGTCCTGCCCGAGGTGGGCGACGTGGTGAAGGGACGGGTGATGACCGTCGAGCTCATCGAGGAGCTGGAAGCCAAGGACTACCCGGTGCGCGTGTTCACGCCATCGGCTACCCAGGGGGCCGGTTCGCTCGGGCTCATCCTGCTCGGGCTCGGCATCACTGGCACGGTCGCCTGGCTCGGGCGCCGCAAGGAGGACGAACATGGGTGATCTGGCGGCGGATGTCTCGGCGAAGCTCCGCGACATCCCGGACTTCCCGAAGCCCGGTGTGCTGTTCAAGGACATCACGCCCGTGCTCGCCGACCCGGAGCTGTTCGGGCGGATCATCGAGTGGTACGCGGGCCTGCTCCAGGGCGTCGACAAGATCGTGGCGATCGAGTCCCGCGGCTTCATGTTCGCGGGCGCGCTGGTCACCCGCATCGGCGCCGGCATGGTGCTCGCGCGCAAGAAGGGCAAGCTGCCCTACGAGACGGTCTCGGAGGACTTCGACCTCGAGTACGGCACGGCCACACTGGAGTTGCACACCGACTCCGTGCTCCCGGGCGAGCGGGTGCTGATCGTCGACGATCTGCTGGCGACGGGCGGCACGGCGCGCGCCACGGTCGACCTCGTGCGCCGGCTCGGCGGCGTGGTGATCGGCGTCGCGGTGGTCACGGAGCTGTCGTTCCTGAACGGGCGCAAGAAGTTCGACTGCCCGGTGTACGCGCTCGTCGACATCTGAGTCCCGAGGGCTCGCAGGGACGGTCCGTGAGTCCCGAGGGCTCGCCCCTCAGGAGAGCAGCGCGGCAGAGACCTCGTCGACCCGGGCGTTCAGCGCATCGAGGGTGGTGTCGTTCACGATGACGTGGTGGGCGACCGCCACCTTGTCGGCCAGCGGGAGCTGGGTGGCGATGAGCGCACGGGCCCGCTCCTCGGTCATGCCGTCGCGGCGCACGAGCCGGGCGAGCTGGGTCTCCGGGCTGCAGGTGACCACGACCACCTCGGCGTACTGCCGGTAGCTGCCCGTCTCGACCATCAGCGCGGCGTCGACGATGACCACGGGGTGTCCGCTCGCCGCGAGGGCCTGCACCTGCTGGGCGATGGCGAGCGCGATCGCGGGGTGGGTGATCCCCTCCAGCTGCCGGCGCGCAGCGGGATCCGCGATGATCCGCTCCCGCATGGCGGCGCGATCGAGGTGCCCGCTCGCATCCAGGGCGTCGGGGCCGAACGCTTCGACGATCGACGCGAGCGCGGGCTGACCGGGCTCGACGACCTGCCGGGCCACCTGGTCGGCGTCGATCACGGGGATCCCGTTCGCGACGAACCGCTGCGCGACGGAGGACTTGCCGGTCGCGATGCCTCCGGTGAGCCCGACGAGCCTCACTCGGCTTCCTTGAACTTCTCGATGTACCGGAACACCGTGCGCGCGTCGATCCCGAGATCACGGGCGGTCTGGGCCTTGTTCCAGTTGTTCAGGTCGAGGATGCGCCGGATGTACTCCTGCTTGAAGTCCTCTTCGGCCTCGGCCAGCGGCAGGACCTCCCGCTTCTGCCCGCCGTCGAGCGTGAGGTCGTCGGGGTTGAGGAGGGTGCGGTCGCTCATGATGACCGCCTTCTTCACGCGGTTCTCGAGCTCCCGGACGTTGCCCGGCCAGAAGTATGCCTTCATCGCCAACAGCGCCTGGTTCGTGAACCCGCTGGCCTTGGCCTGGTACTGCTCGCGGTACTTGTTGAGGAAGTACTGGGCGAGCACCGCGATGTCGTCGCCGCGATCCCGGAGGGGGGGGAGATCGACCACGATCTCGTTGAGGCGGTACAGGAGGTCTTCGCGGAAGTCGCCGGCCTTGATGAGGTCTGCGAGGTCCTTGTTGGTGGCCGCGATGACCCGGATGTCGACGGGGCGGGGCTCGAGATCGCCCACGCGCTCGATCACGCGCTCCTGGAGCACGCGGAGCAGCTTGACCTGGAGGTTCATCGGCATCTCGCCGATCTCGTCGAGGAAGAGCGTGCCCCCGCTCGCGGCTTCGACCTTGCCGACCTTGTCGGTGACCGCGCCGGTGAACGAGCCCTTCTTGTGCCCGAACAGCTCGCTCTCGAGGAGATTCTCCGGGATGGCACCGCAGTTGATCGCGATGAAGGGACCTTTCCCACGGTCGGACAGCTTGTGTGCCTCGCGTGCGATCAGCTCTTTCCCGGTACCCGTCTCTCCGAGCACCAGGATGCCGAGATCGGTGGGGGCGACCCGGCGGAGGACCTTGAACACGGCCTTCATGGGAGGGCTCGTGCCGATCATCTCGCCCTGCGACGCCGCTTCGAGTCGGGTGCGGAGGTTCTTGTTGTCGAGTCGCAACTGATTGAGCGCGAGCGCGTGGAAAACCATGATCGCGGACTGGGCCGAGTAGATCTTGAGCAGCGCCAGGTCGCGCTCCGTGAACAGGTCGGTGACGCTGTCGTTTCCGAGGTAGATCACGCCGAGCAGGTCGCGTCGGTAGATCATCGGAACGCACATCACCGACGACAACCGGAGGTCGACCACCGACTTCGCGCGGCCGAAGCGATGGTCTTTCACGGCATCGCTCACGATGACGGGCTGCAGGTGCTTCACCACCTGATCGATGATGGAGTCGCTGACCTTCGTGATGTCGAGCGTCTCGTCTTCGACGTTGTGCGAGGCGGCCAGGTGGCGCTCTCCGTCGCGGAGCACGATCACGAAGCCCTTCTCGGCGCGGGTGAGCGTGACGAGCGCTTCGAGGAGGGACGCGAACAGGCGGGTGGGCGAGGTGTCCTTCAGCATCTCGGCCGACAGCTCGACGAGGCTGTGGAGGAGGTCGAGCGGGACCTCGCCTCCCGACGGCGCTGCGGCGGTGGGCTCGCCCTCCTGGTACACGAGCTCGAACACCCCGACGAGCACCCGGTCGCCCGCTGCCAGATCGGCCGTGCGCACGCGCTTCCCGTTGACGTAGATCTCGCCGGAGCGGTCGGCGAGCGACACCGTGTGCACGTCGCCGCGCTTCACGAACGTCGCGTGGCTCTGGCTCACCATCGGATCCGACAGCACGAGGTCGTTCCCCGACGCCCGCCCGACGGTGGTGAGCGGCTTCCGGAGCTGGAAGGCGGTGGTCTCCTTCCGGATGGTGTGCGTGCACTCGAGCCAGGCCATGCGGGACCCCCGCGCCCTCCTAACCGCTCAGAATCGCGCGCCCACGACGACACCGGACGGCGTCACCACCAGGGTGGCGGCGGGCTGGACGCGGTGCGAGCGACGCCAGCCCGCGCTCGCCTCGACGATGCTGCCGGCCCATGCCGCGTAGAACAGCGCCGTGGCGGGCCACTGCACGCCGTAGCGGAGCGAAGCCACGCGAGACGGGACCTGATCGGCCGACCAGTTGAACGGATGCCCGGCCGTCCCGCCGGGATCGACGTTCGCGCGATTCGTGATCACGTACGTCGTGACCGAGGTGGCCGCGAACGCGAGCTGCATGCCGCCGAACAGCACCCCGCGCGTGCCTCGGCCCTGTGCGAACTGCGGAGCGCCGAACGGCAGGTACCCGTGGAGCGGGAGCGGGGGGATCCGCGGGATCGGCACCGGATCGGGAGGCGGGATCGCGGCGAGCTCCTTCTCGACCTGATCGCGGACGAGCGCGAAGTACGCCCGAACGTCTTCCGTGTGGTGGTACGGGCTGATCACGTGCGCCGGATCCTCGAGGAGCACCCGGCGGAATACCTGCCTCGCGCCGTCCTGCTCGCCAGCGAGGTAGCGGAGGTCACCCAGGTAGACGAGCGCTTCGTGCGCGATCGACCGGGGCGGTTCCTCGCCGGCATCGAGCCGCTTCGCCAGGCCCTCGAGCATCGCCCGGGCGTCCGCGTTCGCCCCGCGGTCGATCGAGGCCTTCGCGGCTGCGAGGACATCGTGGAAGGCCATCGACGCGTTCGTCTCGACCGTCCCCTCGGGAGGGGAGGGCGGGGGCTCGGCGCTCGCCGACCCGATCCACGCGGCCAACATCCACATCGGGAGCCCGGTAATCCCCTGGGGCGGTGCCGCCAAGCGTTCCCATGCCCTCCGACGCGGTGCACACCCGGGGTATCAATTCACTTTCATGTGTGAAGCGTGGTACCTGTGACGTTATTACGGGGCACCAGTGCGCCCGTGGATTCAGCGGGCGCCCAGCCCAGCGAGGTTCGTACGACACATGGGACTCGAGACCCAGCCCTGGTGGCCTGATCTGTTGGCTCGGAAGGATTCGAAGAGCCTGAGAGACCTCGCTGAGGAGTTCAACACGACTCCTGGAGCCATCTCACTCGCGCTCCGCCGTACGGGCACTTCGCGGGTGCCCCAGGGCGACGCGCTCCCCCCCGAAGCCGGGGAGACGCGCCCCGGCTCGAAAGACGACCGGATCGAGCCGTACCGCGAGATGCTGGGCAGCGTGCCCGACTCCGACGTCGCGAAGAAGGCGGGCGTCAGCGTGCGCACCATCGCCAGCTTCCGGTCGCGGAATCAGATCTCCGGGTACAAGGGTCGCGCCACGCCCCGAAAGGAGCGCAAGCCCCGTCGCTCGCGCATCGATCCATTCGCGGAGCTGGTCGGAAAGGTGCCGGATCGCGTGGTCGCGGAGAAGGCCGGCGTCACGCTCAACGCCGTGCGGAACTACCGAGCTGCGCGGGGCATCACGTCGTCCCGGCAGCGCTCGCGTGAGCTGCGCGACACCGGTCCTGCCGACATCACCCGCTCGTCCGCGCCGGTCGCCACGGCGTCCGAGGTCACTGCCAGCCAGCCTCGTCCGCTGGGCAAACCGCAGGTCATGGAAACAGCGGTCCGTGCGAGCGTGGCAACAGGTGGGTTCGCCTGGCGCGTGCGCTTCGACACCGGGTCGGAAGGCATCGTGCTGGGCGCCGACATCGTCGAGGCCGCGCAGGGCGGCCGGATGGCCGGCAACGGCACCATCGTGGGCATCGAGCGGCTCGGCTCGCTGATCTGAGCGGCTGACTACTGCGGGAACTGCACCCGCACCGAGAACCGCCCGTTGCGGTCGGTGAGGGTGCTTCCCCAGACGCGTCCGGCGGTGTCGCGGACCTCGACGAGCGCGAGGTCTTCCGGCTGCCCCTCGAACCGCACCACACCCTCGAGCACGCGGCCGCGCAGGAATTCCACGACGTTCTCGGCCGACGACGGGTCGAGCGTGACGCGGGTGAGCGCGAGGTCGGTGCGGTCGCCGGGAGGCGAGATCGCGCACGACACGGACGTGGCCGCGGCGTCGAGGGAGAACCGGCCGAGGTCGGAGGTGAACGTGCTCCACGTACGCCCGCCGAACCCGAGCTCGGTGCAGCGCACCTGTGCGTTCGCGACGGGCAGGCCGAACGGATCGATGGCCGCGCCCGTGAACGTGGCGAGCGGCGCGAGCTCGAGGTCGCCGAGATCGACGGGGGCGCCCACCTCGAACTCGGTCACGCGGAGGCCTGTGAGGTCGAGGTCGGGGAGGATCTCGAGCGTGTAGGAGCCGCGAACCGCGCGCGTGACGATGTTCCCGAGCGTGTCGGCCACCCCCGTGATCTCGACCCGCGCTTCGGGCCCGAAGTCGTCGAGCGAGCTGGCGCGCAACCGGTAGGGCACGAGCGCCAGGGGAGTGCCGTTCGGACGCAGCGCACGCGCCTGGATCGTCTGGAGCGCGAGGTCGGGGTAGTCGAAGTCGTACCGCAGCCCCTGCTCGCCGACGGTGACGATGGCGGAGATCTGGGGATCGAAGCCGTCTCCGATGCCGAACGTGCGGACCGTGTACACGCCCGGTTGGGCCCGGATCTCGTACCACCCGTCGGCGTCGGTGAGCGCCGTGGCACCGCGCGACCCGGTGTTCGAGATCAGCGTGACCTCGGCGTCGGCGTACGGGGTTCCGCCTTCGAACACGCGACCCCAGACCGGAACGCCCGGACCGAGCTCGAGGTCGATCGCGTCGAGCCCGCCGGGAGAATCGAGCGTGAACGTGCTCATCGCGACGCGGGGATCCTCGGGCGCGACCGTGACCTGGTACACGGAGTCGACCAGGGCCACCTCGAACGTGCCGTCGGACGCCGTGGATGCCAGCGACGCGCCCGACACGCCCGGGGCGCGGAACACGAGCGACGCCAGCACCGGACCCTCCGTGCCCGGCACCTCGGCGCGGTTCTGGGGGTTGGGCGTGGAGCCCGTCACGAAGCCCGGGAGCGTGAAGGGCCGCAGCAGGTCGACCTCCATCGACTCGTCGAAGCTCACGGTCGGCACGGTGGCTGCGACGGCGCGCACCGTTCCGTCGTCGTCGATCTCGCGCCCGGGGCTCACCTCGAGCACCAGGGTGTCGCCCACGACGATGGGGTCGACCGGCTCGTCGGTCTCGTTGAGCTGGTAGTCGGCGGCCGCACACCCCCCGAGGAGCGCGACGAGGGCCAGGTTCGACAGGATGCGGCTCATGGGACCTCCACGTCCCACACGAAGGTCGTGGACTGCGGATCGCGCGGCGCCTGATCCACGATCAGGAGCTCGATCTGCTGTCCGTCGAGGGCCTCGTCGAACTCGATGAGCAGCCGGCTCGACCACACGGACTCCTGGCGCACCGTGTCTTCCGTGAACTGCGTGAAGGGCGGCAGATCCCAGAAGAACAGGAGGTTGTCGTCGTCTTCGTCGACGGCGACGACCCGGAGCGTCTCGGTGGTGTTGCGGAAGATCAACGTGTTGTCCTGCGGCGCCGGCGAGAGGATCTCGGGGGCGTGGTTCTCGACGGGCTGCCAGGTGGGTTCGACGTAGAAGCAGCCCTGCACGAGCACCATGCAACCGATGTGCCACCCTGCGAGAGCCCCGTGATTCCGGGCCGTTCGCGAGAGGAGGGGGCGCGGACCACACGGCTTTCGCGACATCGGGATCACGGGCTGATCACCTGACCGGGAAGCACGACGCCCGACCACACGTGGTCGAAGTCGGGCTCTCCGGGGCACGCCACCTTCAGCGCGTGCCCGTGCTGGTTCGGGCGCGGCACGTCGAGCTTGCGGCCCAGCGAGCCGACGGTTCCCGCAGGCATCCCGTCGAGGGTGACCGAGCACTCCTCGCTGAACCGGCTCGCGAACCGCACCTCGGCCGGGCGCGCCTCGAGGTTCACGTTCCGCTCGAGAGACTCGCCGGGACCGAGCTCGACGCGCAGCTCGTACGGCTTCACGACGTCGGATCGGATCTCGAGCACGTAGGCGCCGGGCTGCAGCTCGAGCGGCATGCGGGTGCTGCCGAGCTTGCGCCCCTGCTGGTAGATGTCGGCGGCCATGTTCGACACGACGCGGAGCGTGGCCGGCCCGGAGGGCACGACCTCCGCTGGCGTCTCGGTGACGCGGAGGCCCGGAAGCGGAGGGCTCTCGAGCACCGGAGGCCTGCGCGGCTCCGTGGGTGCGGGCGTGGGACGAGGTGCCGGCCTGGCCGGAGCGGGCTCGGACACCACAGGCTCCGGGACCCGGGGCTCCGGGTCGACCGCGGGCTCGTCGGGGACCGGCGCGCTCGTCGGCTCGGGCTCGACGGGCGGATCGGGCACGGGCGAATCGGGCACGACCTCGGGCTCGGGAGGCGTGACCACGGCCTCCGTCGGGTCGTCACCGGGGATCGGGCCCGGCGGGGTGGGGTCGGTCGCGAGGGTGGGTCGCACGAACCACAGCGCCAGCGCACACACGACGAGGACGGCGCCCGCGATCCCGAGCCCGAACCCCACCTGACGGCGCGGCCGCTCCGGCTCGACGTGGAGGCTCGCGACGAGCTCCAGGACCTCCTCGTTGCCCTCGTCGAGCGCCAGGAGCCGGTTGAACTGCCGCAGGGCCCCGAGCGCGTCGCCGTCTTCGAGCCGCCGCTTGCCGGTGGTGAGCACCACGTCGGACACGTGCCGGAGAAGGCGCTGCTCGAACGCGTCGGGGTCGCGGAGGTAGTTGGCGACGCACCACTCGGGGTCGTCGGGCTCGATCGAGACCTCGGACAGCACCACCACGAGCGCCTCGACCACCTCGGTGGCCGTGTTGAACCGGCCCTCGGGGCTCGTGGACATGAGCCGCTCGATGACGTCGGCGAGGGTGGGGGAGATCTCCGGCGCGAGCTCGGCGACGTTCGGACGGTTCCCCTCGATGACGTTCTTCAGGATCAAGCTGGGGTTGCTGCCCCCGAACGGGAGGTGCCCGGTGACCAGGTAGAACAGCACGGTGCCGAGCGAGAAGAGGTCGGACCGCGTGTCGAGCGGGGCCTCGACGGCCTGCTCGGGGCTCATGAACGCGGGAGAGCCCACGAGCGCGCCCGTGAGCGTGACCTGGCTCTCGTCGAGGAAGCGCGCGATGCCGAAGTCCATCAGCTTCACGGTGCCGTCGAGACGGACCATCACGTTGTCGGGCTTCATGTCGCGGTGCAGGATGCCGCTCTCGTGCGCGTACCCGAGGGCGCGGCACAAGCGGATGCCGATCAGCGCGACGAGCTCGGACGGCAGGCGGCCGCGGTCTTCGACGAGCGCCGTGAGCGTCTGCCCCTCGACGAACTCCGTGATGATGTAGCAGTCGCCGCTGTCGATGCCCGAGTAGTCGAAGATCTCGAGGATGTTCTCGTGGCGGAGGTGCTCGATCGCCCGTGCCTCACGGGCGAATCGCTTGCGGTTGCGCGTGGAGGACGACAGGTGCGGATGCAGGACCTTGATGGCGACGTCGCGATCGAGCGTCATGTGCCGACCGCGGTACACGGTGGCCATGCCGCCTTCCCCCACCTTCTGGAGGACCTGGTACTTGTCGACCGTCGACCCGATCAAAGGTGTGAACCCATCCCTGGCTCGCGGGAGGCGCGGGTGGAACCCAGCACCCGCCGAACCAAGCGCATTCTAACCGGTCGGCGTCGGGGTGGACCCGAGGGCTCAGAGCTGCGAGTGGTCGCCGAACGGCCCCGCGAGCCCACGGTCCCGCAGGACGTTGAGGATGGTCGCGGCGGTCTCCTCGACGGCCTTGTTGGTGACGTCGATGATGGGCCACTCGGGATGGGCCCGGAAGAGGTCCTGCGCGTACTCGAGCTCGGCGAGGATGTAGTCGGGGTCGTCGTAGTTGCTGCGCGTGCCCACACCCATCGCGCGGAGCCGGCTCGTGCGGATGTTCCGGAGCGCGGTGGGCGCGATGGTGAGCGCGAACACGCGGTGCGGGTCGACCTCGAACAGCTGCGCGGGCGGCGGGTGGTCGAGCACGATGGGCACGTTGCCCACCTTGAAGCCCTTGTGCGCCAGGTACGTCGACAGCGGGGTCTTCGAGGTGCGCGACACGCCGACGAGGATGACGTCGGCATCGGACAGCATCCGCGGCTCCTTCCCGTCGTCGGCCTTCACGGTGAACTCGACCGCTTCGATGCGCTTGAAGTACCGCTCGTCGGCCTGGTGCATGAGGCCCGGCACGGACAGCGGCTGGGCTTCGAGGTACCCCTCGAGCTCGCCGAGCAGGTTTCCGATGAGATCGAGATGGCGAACGCCGAGATCGCGGCTGTACCGCTCCGCGAACTCGCGCATGTCGCGCTGGACGAGGGTGGTGATGACGAACGCCTGACGGCGTGCGGCGATCCGGAAGAGCCCGAGGAGCGTCTCCGGGGTGCTGACCCCCGCGTAGGTGCGCACGTGCACCAGGTGGCCCTGGAACTGGCGGAGCCCGGCACGCACGACCTTCTCGGCCGTCTCGCCGGTGCCGTCGGAGATCACGATGATGGGCTGCGGCATGCGGACGGCGCCCGGATCACTCATCGTCGCTCCGCAGCGCCCGGTGCAGGCCGAGCACGATGCCCACGTCTCCCGTGACCTCGAGCTGGCCGCCCATGAACCCGTCTCGGGGGTTCAGCCGACCGGTGATCAGCGCCGTGAAGTCGCCGACCGAGCACTTGAGCAGGCAGTCGGCCCGCGGATGCGGGTGCCCGAGCAGGTGCACGCGCTGACCTCGCCGCCCGAGGCACCACACGCCGCCTCCGGGGCCCGACAGCTCGAACCGGATCACCGATCCGTCGGGGATCGCACGCCCGACCGCGGCGCGGTGCGCGGCATCCGCGAAGAAACGATCGAGCTTGGAAGGGGCAGCCTGCAACGCGGGATTCCGGGGCGGTTCGTTCAGTCTAGCGCAGCGCGGAGCTTCGACGGCTCGGCTCCGCGCTATAGCCCTCCCGGAGGAGGCAGCCCACACGCATGGATCCCATGGCACCCGGCTTCCACTTCGGCGCGCCCGAGGTCCAGGCGGTGATGCTCGCGACCGCGATCATCTCGGCGATCGCCGCCCTCCGCTACTCGCGACATCGGGCGAACGCCTGACCACGCGGGCTCTCCCGTCGTTCGGTGCCCCTGAATCCGGTCTCCGGTTCCCCCCGGCTGGGTTGGTGGCTAGAGTGACACCCATCCACACAGTCCTAGAGGACCTCATCCATGGCCTTCGACAATCCCAGTGACGCCGGATCCGCGAATCTGCCCGCGACGATGCGCATCCCCGTGCTGGCCATCCGGAACACCGTGATCTTCCCCGTGCTCGCGTTCCCCATCAACGTCGGGCGCGACAAGTCGGTCAAGGCCGTGGAGAGCGCCCTGGCGACCGAGGAGAAGTACCTCGGCATCTTCGCCCAGCGCGACCCCAAGACCGAAGACCCCGCTCCGGGCGACCTCTACCCGGTCGGCACGGTCGTGAAGATCCTCAAGATGGTGAAGGTGCCGGGCAACAAGCTCAACGTCATCATCCAGGGCCTGGCGCGCGCCAAGGTGAAGTCCTGGGAAGGCGAGAACGGCTTCCTCGAGGCCGAGCTCGAGACCTTCCCCGTGCAGGACGCACCGCCCGAGGCCGAAGCGCTCATGGGCCCGCTGCGCGAGCTGTCCCAGAAGATCATCGACCTCTCGCCGCAGATCCCGGCCGAGGCGAACTTCCTGGTCCGCAGCATCGACGAGCCGGGCGTGCTCGCCGACATCGTGGCGTCGAACCTGAACATCCCGCCCGACGAGAAGCAGGAGCTCCTCGAGACCTTCGGCGTGAAGGAGCGGATGGAGAAGGTCATCGCGCTCCTCAACAAGGAGATCCAGGTCCTGGAGCTGTCGAACAAGATCCAGACCGAGGTGAAGGGCGAGATGGACAAGGCTCAGCGGGAGTACTTCCTGCGTGAGCAGCTCAAGGCCATCCAGAAGGAGCTCGGCGAGGTCGACGAGCGCCAGGAGGAGTTCGAGGAGCTCAAGCGCAACATCAAGCGCGCGCGGATGCCGAAGGAGGTCGAAGAGGTCGCCTTCAAGGAGCTCAAGCGCATGGCGCGGATGAGCCCCGGTGCCGCGGAGTACACGGTGTCGCGCACCTACCTCGACTGGCTCACCGAGCTCCCGTGGACGGTCTCGAGCGACGACCGCCTCGACGTGAACGAAGCCGAGCGCATCCTCGACGAAGACCACTACGGCCTCGAGAAGGTGAAGCAGCGCATCCTCGAGTTCCTCGCGGTCCGCAAGCTCAAGGCCGACATGAAGGGCCCGATCCTCTGCCTCGTCGGCCCTCCGGGTGTCGGGAAGACGTCCCTCGCGAAGAGCGT
This sequence comes from Myxococcota bacterium, assembly GCA_041389565.1. Taxonomy (GTDB): domain Bacteria; phylum Myxococcota_A; class UBA796; order UBA796; genus JACKEQ01. The sequence continues at coordinate 8,029 of JAWKRP010000012.1, read as the reverse complement.
GGCGCGCTCGCTCGGCCGGAAGATGGTGCGCATCTCCCTCGGTGGCGTGCGCGACGAAGCCGAGATCCGCGGGCACCGCCGCACCTACATCGGCTCGATGCCCGGCAAGGTCATCAAGGGCCTCAAGAAGGCCGGCACGAACAACCCCGTGTTCGTGCTCGACGAGATCGACAAGCTCGGCGCCGACTACCGCGGCGACCCCAGCTCGGCGCTGCTCGAGGTCCTCGATCCCGAGCAGAACGACACCTTCCAGGATCACTACCTCGACGTGACGTTCGACCTCTCGAAGGTGCTGTTCATCGCCACCGCGAACGTGCCCGACACCATCCCGGGGCCCCTGCGCGACCGCATGGAGATGCTCCGTGTGGCCGGGTACACGATGCAGGAGAAGGTGCAGATCGCGAACCGGTACCTGTGGCCCGAGGTCCTCGAGGATCACGGCCTCACCACCGACCTCGTCACGCTCCAGCCCGAGGCGCTCAACAAGCTGATCGAGGCCTACACCCGTGAAGCCGGCGTGCGCTCCCTGAAGCGAGAGCTCGCGGCCGTCTGTCGCTGGTGCGCGCGTGAGATCGCGAGCGAGAAGCGGAAGACCATCGACGTCGATCCGGAGCTGCTCGAAGACATCCGCGGCCCGATCCACTTCTTCAAGGAAGTGGCGGAGCGCACCGGTGTGCCGGGCGTCGCGACCGGTCTCGCGTGGACCGCCGTGGGTGGCGAGATCCTGTTCATCGAAGCCACGAAGATGAAGGGCAAGGGCGGGCTCACGCTCACGGGGTCGCTGGGCGACGTGATGAAGGAGTCCGTCAGCGTGGCGCGCTCCTACATCAAGTCCGCGGCCGACGAGCTGGGCGTCGACGTCGAGGAGTTCTCGAACATCGATCTCCACGTGCACGTGCCCCATGGCGCGATCCCGAAAGACGGTCCGTCCGCGGGCGTCACGATGATCACGGCCATCACGAGCCTGCTCACCGGCCTCACGGTCGATCCCTCCGTCGCGATGACGGGCGAGATCACCCTGCGTGGCGCCGTCCTTCCCGTCGGTGGCGTGAAGGAGAAGGTGCTCGCGGCCCACCGTGCCGGCATCCGCACCGTGATCCTGCCCGACAAGTGCCGGAAAGACCTCCTCGAGGTGCCCGACGAGATCAAGAAGGATCTCACGTTCCACTTCGTGGCCCGCATGGAGGATGTGCTCGACATCACCCTCGGAAAGGAGAACCTCGCGAAGGCCCGCGCCGACCTCGCGCTCGCGCGTCAGAAGCAGGCCACCGCCGCCAAGGCGGAGCCCGCGCAGGCCTGATGATCGCGCTCCTCGCGAGCGCGGCGTGGGCTCAACAGCCCGCGATGCTCAGGAACGAGTCGGAGCTGCAGGAGTGTCTCGACACCCCTGCCTGCGAGACGGTGTTCACCACGCTCCTGAGCGAGTCGATGCTCGAGATGGGCTACCTGTTCCAGCACGACGGGCTGGCCGGGAGCGCGCTCACGGGGAAGGGGAACGGGCTCGTGTTCGAGCTCGAGGTCCACACGGGGGCCGTCGGCCCGAAGAACCTCGTGCTCGAGAACCTGCGGATCCCGCCCGCGGTGCCGCGGTTCGAGATCGGGTACCAGGTCGGCAGCTTCACGTTCGACGACCCGTACCCCCAGTACGCGGTGTCCGTGTACGCGCTGCCCCCGCTCACGATCGACGGCTACCAGGTGCTGTCGGCTGGGTTCACGGGGTCGTTCTCCATCCCGCTCGGCACGCACTACGCGTGGGCCGGCGCGGAGCTCGACGCCTCGTATGGCTCCGTGAAGGGTCCGTTCGTCGGCGACGGCGACGTGATCGAAGACATCGAGCCGATCGGGAGCCTGATCGATGTCGAGACGCCGCCGTGCGACTCCACGCCCACCGGGTGCATCGATCGCTTCCGGTCGATCGCGGTCGTGCCGCGAATCGGGGTCTCCCTGGAGCCCGCGGATCCGGTGTTCCTGTACGGAAAGCTCGGTCTGGGTTGGCTCGATGGCGACATCCGCGTGGCGTACGACGAGTCCGTGTGGCGGATGCGGGGGCTGCAGCCCCAGGTGTCGTACGGCGGCGGGGTCCGTCTCGGCGACCGGGTGCAGCTCACGTTCGGCGGGGTCACGGCCACCAAGCGCGAGGCCCTGTCCACCGACGAGTCCCGCACCCTCACGCGGTTCATGGGGTCGTTCTCGGTCCGTACCGGCGACACCCGCTACTGGTCGAAGGACGAGGTCGTCGAACCTCCCGAACCTCCGAGCGCACCGACCGAACCGTCGCCCGACGCGACCCCTGACGAGGCCGGTGCGGACGGCGCCTGACCTCCCGGGTTATGGCGCGCCGCATGAACATCCGACCCTTCCAGCGCGTACTCGTCGCGAATCGTGGAGAGATCGCGGTCCGCATCATCCGGGGCTGTCACGAGCGGGGCATCGAAGCCGTCGCCGTGTACAGCGAGGCCGACGCGAGCGCGCTCCACGTCCGTATGGCCGATCAGGCCGTGTGCATCGGCCCTCCCGCGAGCTCGGAGTCGTACCTCCGCGGGGATCACCTGCTCGAGGTCGCCGCTGAGACCGGCTGTGACGCCGTACATCCCGGCTACGGCTTCCTGTCCGAGAACGCCGGGTTCGCACAGAAGGTCATCGATGCCGGGCTCGTGTGGATCGGTCCACCGCCCTCCGCCATCGATGCCATGGGCTCGAAGACCGCTGCGCGGCAGAAGATGTCGGGGGCGGGCGTTCCCGTGGTGCCGGGCACGCTCGAGGCCGTGCACGACCCCGACGAAGCCCTCGAGATCGGGCGCGGCATCGGGTTCCCGCTCATGCTCAAGGCGGCGGCGGGGGGTGGCGGGAAGGGCATGCGCCTGGTGTTCCACGAGCACGAGCTCGAAGACGCGCTCGCGGCCGCACGGTCCGAGTCGCTGAAGTCGTTCGGCGACAGCGCCGTGTACCTCGAGCGCGCGATCCTCGACCCCAAGCACATCGAGATCCAGGTGCTCGCCGACGCCCACGGCAACGTCGTGCACCTGTTCGAGCGCGACTGCTCCGTGCAGCGCCGGCACCAGAAGGTGGTCGAAGAGGCGCCGTGCCCGATCCTGCCCGCCGAGACGCGCGCAGCGATGGGGGATGTCGCGGTGAAGGCCGCCCGCGCGGTCGACTACGTCGGTGCGGGCACCTGCGAGTTCCTGCTCGGGTCCGACGGGAGCTTCTTCTTCCTCGAGATGAACACCCGCCTCCAGGTCGAGCACCCCATCACCGAGCTCATCACCGGGGTCGACCTGCTCCAGGCCCAGCTCCGCGTCGCGGCCGGCGAGCCCCTGTGGTTCACGCAGGAAGACCTCGAGATCCGCGGTCACGCAATCGAGTGCCGGATCTACGCCGAAGACTCGCGTGCGAACTTCCGCCCTGCGCCCGGTCCGCTGGATGTGTACCGGGAGCCCGGCGGGCCGTGGGTGCGCGTCGACTCGGGAGTCGTGCAGGGCATGGAGATCCCGGTCCACTACGACCCGATGGTCGCCAAGCTCATCGTGTGGGGCGCCGACCGCGACGCCGCGATCGGCCGTGCGAAGCGCGCGCTGCGCGACTACCGCGTCGTCGGCATCCCCACGAGCATCCCGTTCTTCCTCGCCACCTTCGAAGACCCCCGGTTCCTGTCCGGGAAGTACACCACGGGGTTCATCACACCCGAGTGGCTCGACGGGAACCTGGAACCGGGCGAAGAGGCCGTCGACGTCGGGCTGATCGCAGCGGCCATCGCGCGCCTGGAGGCCGACCTCGCGAAGCCCTCCGCGGTCGCGGAAGGCGTGGCGGAGTCCGCATGGAAGCGAACCGGACGCTGGCGCGAAGCCGCGCGGGGGTGGCGATGAGGTACGAAGTCGAGCTCGAGGGGCGCACGGCCACGATGGACGTCGAGCGCACCGAAACCGGCTGGCGCGTCCGGCAGGACGACGGCGACTGGGTCGTGGTGCCCGGGGGGTTCGTCCAGCCCGGCGAGCTGCACCTGTCCACCCAGGGTCGCTCGGTCACGGTCGGAACCCACGTGCGCGGCGACCATGTCGCGCTCCAGGTCGACAGCCAGGCGCTGTTCGCGACCGTGATCGACCCGCGCTCCGCGCGTCACGCGCTCGGCGGAGGCGCGAGCGAAGGCGTCCTGAAGACCCCGATGCCCGGCGTCGTCGTGCGCATCCCCGTGAAGGTCGGGCAGACCGTCCACGCGGGCCAGGTCGTGATCGTGGTCGAGGCCATGAAGATGGAGAACGAGTTCAAGGCGGCGATCGACGGGGTGATCGAGAGCATCTCGGTCGAGGTGGGCCAGGCGCTCGATGCGAACACCGTGCTCGCGTCGGTGGTCCCGCAGTAGCTCCGGGCCGACCGCCCGTCAGCGTGCGGCGAGCGCGCGGAACTCCTCGGGGAGCTCGGGCGCGACCCATCCGGCCTCCGGACGGGTCGTCGTGAGGAGGAACCGCTCGTCGAGCGCGACGGTCGTGCCGTCTTCGATGTCCTCCCAGATGTTCTCGTCGTTCCCGATGGGCTCGCTCGCGATCAGCAGGTGGTTCACCGGGTGGTTCTCGGGCCGCTTCGCGAGCATGCACACCTTCGTGGGCTCCGGGCACGTCGCGAAGTCGGGGCACGTGATCTTCTGCGTCGACATCCGCAGCGGCATGCCAGCACGGTGCGCGACGAGGTTGCGCCCGTCGGTCAGCAGGAGGTTCACGATCGGACGCCGCGCACCCGCCTCGACGGCCGCCGCATCGAGATCGAGCAGCGCAGACCGCACGGCGCGCGCCACCACCCCCGTGTCGCTCGACTCGCGCCCTGTCGTGCTCACGCCATCCCGGGCCATGCGGCTCACGAGGTAGTAGAACAGGTGCTCCGAGTCGGTGTCTCCGAGGATCAACGCCTGATACGTGGGGTCGATCTCGGACAGCAGGTACGGCTTCACGCGCTCGAAGTCGAACACCGTGCCGTTGTGCGCGAACAGCCAGCGGCCGTGCCGGAACGGGTGGGCGTTCAGGTGGTCGATCACGCCGACCGTCGCGCGCCGCACGTGCACCAGGAACGTGTGCGACGTGAGCACGCGGGACGCCCGCCGGAAACGCTCGCAGGCATGGGCCGCATTCGCGGACTTGATGACGTAGGCCTCGTCGTCGACGAACCAGCCGATGCCCCATCCGTCGGGGTGCAGGTGGCTCTGCAGACCGAGCGCGTTCTCGGCTTCGAGCAGCGACCGGTGAGCCTTGCTGGGCACCGCGCTGCGGAATCCGAACAGCCTGCACACAGCGGAACCTCCGGGAGAGCGAGTGATCAGGTACCCGGCGAGTCCCGGGGTGTCCAATCCGCGCCATCCGCTCGGAACTCCGGGAGCATCGCGTTAGGGTCAGGCGCTGGGAGGCTCCGGGATGCTCTCGCTCGGGTTCTGGGAAATCGTCGTGATCGGCGCTCTGTTGCTGATCGTCGTCGGCCCGGAGCGCCTGCCGAAGGTGATGCGGTTCGCCGGCAAGCAGTACGGGATGCTGCGCCGGGCGGCCGACGACATGCGGCGCGCGTTCGTGCTCGAAGCCGACCGGCAGGATGCCGACGAGCGGTACCAACAGCTCCAGGAGCGCCGCGCTGCCGCGCAAGCTGCGAGAGAAGCCGCGCTGGCCGCCGCAGGGGCCGGAACCTCCGCCCAGGAGAACCCGCTCCCGCCCCCCGTCGTGCCTCCCGCGGCGCAAGACGTCCCCGGCGGGTCGGATGTCCCCGAGCCGTTCGACGTCCCCGAGGTCCCGGAAGGGCCCGCAACCGCTGTCGAGCCCGAGTCCCACGAGCCCGAGGAGCCGCGGTGAGCACCGAAGCGCCGGACGAGCTCGAGGCGAGCCGGATGCCGCTCCTCGACCACCTCAAGGAGCTCCGCGACCGTCTGATCCGCGCCTGCATCGGCATCGGCCTCGCGATGGTCGTCTCGCTCATCTTCGTGCAAGACCTCATCCGCTGGCTCCGAAAGCCGTTCGACGAGGGCTGCGCCACCGCCGAGGAGCAGCTCCGGGCCACCGGCTACCTCGCCGCGAACGACGTGTTCACCTGCAAGCTCGGCGTGGTGAACTCGCTGTTCGAGGGCGTGTACACGTGGCTGTGGACGGCCCTGCTCGCGGGTCTCGTGCTCTCGATGCCCATCGTGGCCGGGCAGATCTGGGGCTTCATCGCGCCGGGCCTGTACAAGTCGGAGCGGCGCATGGTGCTCCCGCTCACGGTCGCGAGCACCGTGCTCTTCGCGACGGGCGCGGCCTTCTGCTACTTCGTGCTCCTGCCGATCGCGATGCCGTTCTTCCTCACGGTCATCCCCGACATGGCCACCAGCCTGTCCATCCAGGGCTACCTCGGCGGCATCGCGACGATGATGATCGCGTTCGGCGTGTGCTTCCAGCTCCCCGTCGTCGTCTGGTTCCTCGCGAAGCTCGGTCTCATCGACCACAAGGACATGACCGGATCGTTCCGGTACGCCATCGTCGGGATCTTCATCGTGGCCGCGCTCATCACGCCCCCCGATCCCATCACCCAGACCGCCCTCGCCATCCCGCTCTGCGCCCTGTACGTCGTCGGAATCGGCGTCGCGTGGTTCTCGAGCACCAAGGTCCGGGAGGACTGACGTGGCCAAGCTCACCCGCCGCAGCTTCCTCACCACCGGCCTCGCGGCCACCGCCACCGGTGCGATCGCGTCCGAAGCGCGTGCGGAGGCTCCCGCTGGCGAGCCGGCACCGTCCGACCCGCTCTCCGTGCAGGCCGAGGTCGACGGAGAGTCGCTCACGTTCCTCGTCGGGCCCGACACCACGGCGCTGCACGCCCTCCGCGCGGCCGGCCGCACCGGCGTGAAGGAGGGCTGCGGCCACGGGGCCTGCGGCGCCTGCACCATCGTGCGCGACGCCCGCACCACGTGTGCGTGCCTCCTGCCGGCCACGGCGCTCCAGGGGGCGAAGGTCACCACGGTGCACGGGCTCGGCGCGAAGGGCCTGCATCCGGTCCAGCGTGCGTTCATGGCCGAAGACGCCCTCCAGTGCGGGTTCTGCACGCCAGGCTTCGTGGTCGAGGCGGCCGACTGGGTCGACCGCTGGCGGGCCGAGCACGGGGATGTCGAGCCCACCCGCGACCGGGTCGCCGCCGCGCTCGCCGGGCACCTGTGCCGGTGCGGCGCGTACGTCGCGATCTACCGGGCCGTCCAGGGAGCGGCCGCCGGGCGGTACGACGCCGGCGACGATGTGGGCCCCCGGAAAGACGGGCACGCGAAGGTCACCGGCGAAGCGAGGTACACCGTCGACGTGCAGCTCCCGGGCATGCTCCACGGGGCCATCCTGCGTGCACCCTTCGCGCGAGGCCGGCTGCAGCGGCTCGATCTCGCGGCCGCACGCTCGGTGCCCGGCGTACACGGGGTCATCCGGCTCCTCGAAGACGGCGCCAGCATCCGGTACTTCGGCCAGGAGATCGCGGCGGTCGCCGCCGACGACGAAGCGTCCGCACAGGCCGGCCTGAAGGCCCTCGCGCCCGAGCTCGAGTCCGAGCGCCCCATCCTCGGGTTCGAAGACGCCATGGCCGAGGGCGCTCCCACGATCTTCCCGAAGCGCGCCCACAAGCAGGCCCCCAGCGCTGCCGAGGGCTTCCTGCCTCCCGCTCCGTGGGACGAGTCGAACGTGCGCGGTCCGTTCCGGTCCGACTGGTTCAGCGGGCACCGGAAGGCCTCCGACATCCTCGACGAAGCGTCGCTCACGGTCGAAGAGCGCTACGAGACGCAGATCCAGGCCCACTGCACGCTCGAGCCCCACGCCACCGTCGCGCAGGTTCACGAGAGCGGGCAGATCGAGGTGTGGGCCTCCACCCAGGCCGTCGTACAGCTCGTCCACGACATCGCCGAGCGCTTCGACGTGCACGAGCGCGACATCGTCGTGCACGCCGACTACGTCGGGGGCGGCTTCGGCGCGAAGGCGGGCATCACGATCGATGCCGTCGTCGCCATCGAGCTGGCCTACGAGACGGGGCGGCCCGTGCGTGTGGTGCTCTCGCG